>NZ_CP125984.1:1222500-2422500 GCF_050859005.1 Sporosarcina sp. UB5 | reverse complement strand
CCGCAAGGCACTGGCATGATTGGCATCGGCTGGAAAAAATGCGGCATTTGCATAGGCGGCATAGTTGGTGCAGGTGGTGCGGACGGCATAGGTGGCGCAGGTTGTTCAGCCGGCAACGTTACTGCAGGAGGTGGCGTTTGAACTGGAGTGCTTGGAATAGGTTGTTTCGGTATCGATGGCATCTTTGGTACCGATGGCGGCTTCGGCATCTCGAATCTCGGTTTTTCTGTCGCTGGTGGAACCGGTGGCTTAGAAGGTGGCGCAGGCTGGCGTTGCACTTTCTCCGGCATTTTTTCTTTTCTTTTCTCACTTGGCATAGTAGCGGCTTTTTTCGCAGGCAAGAATATCTTCATCCCCGGAACGATATAGTCCGGGTTTGCCAAATGGGCATTCACCCTTTTCAAATCTTCAAAAGGGATACCGTACTGTCGTGCAATTTTCCACAACGTATCCCCTTTTACTACAATATGAACATCCACTAACAAAATCCCCCTTCCATCAATCCATCGTATGAACGAACGCCCGTCTATGTGACGCAAATTTAAGAAAGACGCCCTCTCTTAGTATGTATATTGTGGAAAAGCCTTTATTATTCATTCGAATACTAATGTGGCGCACAAACTTGTCATCAAAAAAACCTCCAAGCTACTTAGCGTGAAGGTTTTTGTTCATAACTATAATAAGAGCCAAAAGATCGTACTGAGACGTTGAGAGAAGCGAGCTCCTCCAATGCACCTTTCATCATCGTATGGTCTTCGTTTTCTAACACATCAATAATGAAAAAATAATTTCCTAACCCTGTTTTCATCGGCCTTGATTCGATTTTACTTAAATTCAACTTTCGCCATGCAAACACCGATAGGATTTGATGAAGCATTCCCGAACGATCATCTTCTGGTAACTTAACCATGAACGTCGTTTTCGGTGATTCGGAATGGCCTGGCACTTCTAAATGCCCTTTGCGCAATGACAGGACGACAAATCGTGTATGGTTGAAATGAAAATCGTGAATATTTTCTTCTGCGATATGTAAGTCATATTTTTTGGCAGCTAAACGGTTGCCAATTGCAGCAACGCAGAGCTCCGGGTTTTCAGAAATAAACTTTGCAGCCGCTGCAGTCGATGTCGTCTGTATTAACGGTGTACGGCGGTAATGATATTGCAAATATTTATGGCATTGTGCAAGTGCGTGTGGATGAGAGTGGACCGATTCGAGCCCTTCCAAGTCATCCTTCCATTTTTTATTCACCATCATATGCTGTTCAATCGGTATCGAAATTTCAGCGTTAATGAACAGCTCACTTCCGTGGAACAGGTAATCAATTGTCATCGGCACGGAGCCTTCCAATGCATTTTCAAGCGGTACGATCGCATATGCGACATGTCCTTTTGTTACTGCTTCGATACAATCAGGTATTGTCGGTTGGGGCACTAATCCTTCTATACCAAAAAGGTGGGTTGCCGCAACATGAGTAAATGAAGCCTCAGGCCCTAAATAGGCGACCGTCGGATTGTAATGCTTTTCGCTCATTCCAGTTCCTCCATCTTTCTCTTATATATCTATATAGCTCCGGGCACTGAACAAGCGCCCGAAGCTTTTACAGAGCTCCCGAACTGATTAAATGGACGGAATCGATGAAATTCGGAGCTTTTAACTTTTGCATGAATTCATCCATTTTAATCTGCATTTCTGTAACGTCAAGTGACAATGTAATATTCGCACGACCTTGCACGGGAATCGTCTGGTGAATCGTTAGCACATTGCATTTCACTTCCGATATAATCCCAAGAATCGTCGCAAGCGAGCCTTTCCGATCCTCTAGTTGAATAAAAATCGTCAATACGCGTTCACGAGCAATCGATTCGAACGGGAAGACGGTATCTTTGTATTTGTAATATGCACTACGGGACAATCCAACCCGCTTTGTTGCCTCCTGGATTGTCCTTTCTTCCCCGCTCGCAAGTAATCGTTTCGCTTCAAGCATCTTTAGCATCGATTCCGTAAGCACATCTTCTCTAACAAGGTAATATTGCCCTTCCCCCAATGACTTCATAGAATGCCTCCTTGCAACAAATCATGAAATAACCCATTGTTTCCTATTCGATGAATTCAAATTCAAAGTCGAGAATTCTAACCGTGTCTCCGTCCTTCGCTCCACGCTCACGGAGTGCATCATCGACACCCATCCCCCGGAGTTGGCGTGCAAATTTACGGACAGATTGGTCGAAGTTGAAATCAGTCATCTTGAAGAGACGTTCAAGCGAATATCCCGACAGGACAAACGCTCCATCATCATCACGAGTAATTTTGAAGTCCGCCGTTTCAGCCTCATGCTTATAAAGGACAGAACGATCTTCATCTTCATCTTCAATTTCATGCATCGGAAATTCAGGCGTCGTTTCAAGTAAATCTGCGACAGCAAACAGCAGCTGGTCTAAGCCCTCCCGAGTTATTGCTGAAATTGGGAAGATTAACGCTTCTTCATCGTCAAGCTTCTCTTTAAATTGCTTTAAATTCTCTTCAGCTTCTGGCATGTCCATTTTATTCGCAACAATAATTTGTGGACGTTCCATTAAACGCAAATTGTATTTCTCCAACTCTTCGTTAATCGTGATGAAATCTTCGTAAGGGTCTCGGCCTTCCATCCCGGACATATCGACGACGTGGACAATGACCCTAGTTCGTTCGATATGGCGTAAAAACTGATGGCCGAGTCCGACGCCTTCATGCGCCCCTTCGATAAGCCCTGGCAAATCAGCGAGAACAAATGTCCTGCCACCTTCTAGCTCTACCATCCCAAGATTTGGCACGAGTGTCGTAAAATGATAATCGGCAATTTTTGGCTTTGCTGCGGATACGACAGATAATAATGTTGATTTCCCGACGCTTGGGAATCCGACAAGACCTGCATCTGCTAACACTTTCAATTCGAGAGTAATTTCCCTCTCGAGTCCCGGTTCTCCTTTTTCCGAAAGCTCAGGAGCCGGATTTTGAGGTGTTGCGAAACGTGAGTTCCCGCGACCGCCACGGCCACCTTTAGCAATGACGGCTGTCTGCCCATGCTCAACGAGGTCTGCGATAATAGTGCCCGTCTCTAGGTCCTTTACAATCGTCCCCGGCGGAACTTTGACGACCATATCTCCTCCGCCCTTACCATGCCTGTTCTTACTTCCACCGTGCTCACCGCGCGGGGCTTTAAAGTGGCGTTGGTAGCGGAAATCCATAAGCGTCCGCAATCCTTCATCAACGATAAAAACAACATCGCCGCCTTTTCCACCGTCGCCTCCAGCGGGACCTCCATAGGCAATATACTTCTCGCGGCGGAATGCAACCATTCCATCGCCGCCATCGCCGCCTTTTACATATACTTTAACGTGATCGACAAACATGTTTTCTTCCTCCTATCGCCCACTCAACGTGAACGTCCATTGCTTATCTTGCAAAACTCCACTCACGTCGAACTCGCCATCTGTTTCTGGCAATGTTCGTAATTCGGTGAGTGATCCTTCAATTGTCATTTGAATCGACCAATGATCTTCAGTAGCATTCACCGCTACATTTACGATATATTCATCCATCGGATCGACTGCTTCTTCAATAATGCAAATTAGCCGTTCCAAGTAATCGACAATTGCATCATCACTTGTTATCCGTTTCCCAGCCGTAATATTGCATTGCAGCTTCTTCGTGAACACAGTATGTTTCCATTCAAATGTGGTGAGCCAGATTTCCGTCTTCGGCAAGCGGAGGTTTTCCAACATAGATATGTGCCGCATACGTTCCGTCGCTTCCAACAAAGTCCTTCGTGCTTCGGGTATTTTCCCTAGATCCATATATAATAACATCAATTGCAAGTCATTCAAAAAATCATGGCGTGCAAACTTTAATGCTTTTCCAATCGTCAGGTTTTCCGATTCCATTTTTCTCACCGCCAACTGTTTCATATACTACAGTATAGCATCCCTCTCGCAAAAATCGCCAAAAATAAAAAGGACTGCACGGAAAAATGCAGTCCTTTCAATGTTAGTAATAACATTAAGCTTCTTGAGCTACAGGGTACACGCTCACTTTTTTCTTGTCGCGGCCAAAACGTTCGAAACGAACTACGCCGTCAACTTTCGCAAAAAGTGTATCGTCCCCACCGCGGCCAACGTTTTCACCTGGGTGAATTTTTGTTCCGCGTTGACGATAAAGGATAGAGCCGCCAGAAACGAATTGTCCATCAGCACGTTTCGCGCCAAGACGTTTCGAATGAGAGTCACGACCGTTCTTTGTAGAACCTACCCCTTTTTTCGATGCGAAAAACTGGAGATCCAAACGTAACATTAGTGCCACCTCCTATCGGTTGAAAATAAGTTTTATATGTTGCCCGTAATCTTGTTCAATCGTCTGTAATGAAACAATCATCGCCTTCACGATCAATTGGATATCGTCGTCTTTCTCCGTTTCCGGAAAAACCACTTTCAAATAACCTCCGTCAGACCCTTGTTGGATATCCGGGGTTACGCCAGTGAGTGAGATGACAGCGTTGACGGCTCCAAATGAAACCGCGGACGCGCCTGCACAGACGAGATCTTTTCCATGTTCTGCAAAATCGGCATGGCCTTTCATCTCAAATGAGCTGATGCGGCCGGATGGTTGTTCATTAATACTGATCTTGATCATGCCGGCTTACGCGTTGATGCCTTCGATGACAACTTTCGTGTATGGCTGACGATGACCTTGCTTTTTGTGGTAGTTCTTTTTCGGCTTGTATTTGAAAACCGTGATTTTCTTAGCGCGGCCTTGTTTAACGATTTTAGCCGTTACAGAAGCACCTTCCACGAATGGAGCGCCAACTTTCACGTCTTCTCCACCAACGAATAAAACTTTGTCGAATGTTACAGTTTCTTCAGCTTCGCCGACTACTTTCTCAATGTAGACTTCTTGGCCTTGTTCGACTTTGATTTGTTTTCCACCAGTTTCAATAATTGCGTACATACTTGCACCTCCTCAATAGACTCAGACTCGCCTTCTAAGGTGATCCTTTCGGATGCTTGTACCTTGTCAGTGCGGTTGTAGCACAGGTGCGCTACAAACAATAACATTAAAATATTACCACGCGCGGGTCATGGCGTCAACTGTTTTCTTTTTAACCGTTCATATGCTTGTTCATATTTCCTGAACTTGAACGCGGAAATGTTTTGAAACAGTAAAAATAAAGCTAACGCAAGAAAAAGTACAGTTTCCGGAAGTTCCAAAATGAGCAGTAAGCTGGCAACTATAAGTACTACTATGGAAAAGACGAGATATGCGGCTCGTACTTCAAATTTCTTCTCTTCTGTCTCAAGCGTGGCGCTGATTGCCTGTCCACCGTCAAGCGGTAATATAGGCAATAAGTTGAGTGATAAAATGACGAGTTGGATTCGTAAAAATTGTTCATCTCCAGGAAAGTTAAACAGTATTGGCAAAAGGAGAAGAATCGACGTTGCGATGGGTCCGCCGATTGCAACGAACACTCTTTGCCGCTTTCCGTATGAGTACCGATTAGGGATACGCAGTTCTCCTCCATACGGCATAATCGTACATGACCGTACTTTCACTCCTGACATTTTCGCGGCAACAACATGGCCAGCCTCATGAAATAGAAGGGAGATGAACACAATAGAGTAAAACGCCAATCCTCCTGTGATCATTAGCACGAGGAAAAAAGGCGCCAAAATTGGATGAAGGCGAAGTTTCATTTCGGATTTTCCGAGAAATAAGTAGCCAAAACAGATGCTTCCAACACAATCCCTTCCCGCTTCACTTTCAAGTAAATCGCTTCTTCATTCATGAGGGCAAGCGTGTCCCCCTTTTTCACAGTCGAATAAGGAAGTTTTGAAATTGAGCCGACAAATCCATATGTTACTTCATCTCCGTCATCGTACAAGACGGTAATTGTCTTACCTGATTGCCGTGTAAATCCCGTAAACACGATAAGCCCGTCCCCTTGGGCTGTAATCGGCATCGGATGAGCATAAGAAGCGATGACACCATCCTTATAAGGTTGCATTGATTCGTAAGCAGCAAAGGGAATCTCCTCTACGGAATCAGCAGAAACAGTAATCGTTTCCTCGTCTGAGTCTCCAATTATTGAGGCAACCCACTTTTTCATGACGATGAAATCTTTGCCTGTCGTTATATATTGGGTAACAGGCTTGCTCACGATTCCGACTTCCTCCAATTTGGCAAAGCTGAATACACTAATTGCTACTATAATTGCAATGACCCATTTTGTTTTCCATTTCACCCCGCCACACCACCTTTTTTCTCAGTATATGACGGGTGTACTATGAATATTATGGGCAAATGTCCAACTTAACAGTTTAATATGAATAGGAACCGCTTCCTGTTCGAGCGTATAAAAAAAGAACCCTTGTTCACAAGGGTTCTTAGTTATTTAGCAAATAATGTTTTCAACTTCCCGAAGAATCCGGGTTTTCCTTCGTCGAGAGACATGAGCGGAACCGATTCGCCTAAAATTCGTCGAGCGATGTTACGGTAGCCAATTGCCGCCGGGTTCGAAGGATCCATAACGACCGGCTCTCCTTTATTTGAAGAGGAAATGACTTGCTCATCATCTAGAACGATCCCAAGTAGATCAATCGATAAATGGGTCGTAATTTCATTCACATCCAAAGCGTCGCCGCTATTGACAAGTCGGCTTTTAATCCGATTAATGATTAATTTTGGCGGCTCAATATCCTCTTGTTCCAGCAGGCCGATAATACGATCCGCATCTCTCACCGCAGAAATTTCAGGTGTCGTAACGACGATGGCACGATCTGCACCTGCAACAGCATTTTTATATCCTTGTTCAATCCCAGCCGGGCAGTCGATCAAAATGTAATCATAATCACGTTTCAATTCAGTGATCAATTCTTTCATATCTTCAGGTTCGACTGCATTTTTATCCGTTGTCTGAGCTGCCGGCAATAAAAAGAGTCCATCTTCAAAACGCTTGTCTTTAACGAGCGCTTGATGGATCTTGCATCGGCCTTCGATCACATCGACGAGATCGTATATGATACGGTTTTCAAGACCGAGGATGACGTCCAGATTTCGGAGGCCGATGTCTGTATCAACGAGACACACTTTTTTTCCTTGCAGAGCCAATGCAGTCCCAAGGTTTGCAGATGTCGTCGTTTTACCGACTCCACCTTTTCCAGACGTTATTACGATTGCTTCACCCACATTAGATCCCTCCTTTGAATGTCGACAGATTAGGACGGAGAATCCGAAGCTCTTGTAAACGGTCGATGGCAATAAGTCCGTTTGGATGTATGTATGCGCACTCCATCTCCGGTTGTTCTGACAATATCGTCAATTCGTCTGTCATCGTTTCCATTTTATCCGCTATCATCAAATGCGTCGCTTCAAGCCAAGAAGCCGCAATTACCGCTTCTTCATTGCCAGTCGCTCCCGCATGAGCGATCCCTTTCAATCTACCTAACACATAAATGCTTCCCGCAGCTACAACACGACCGTTCGGGTTAACATCACCAATGACGACAAGGTCACCTTCAGCCTTTACAACTTGTCCTGACCGAACGATGCCGATAAACGTCTCCGATTGGTTCTCAAGTACTTTACGATTGCACTCTTCAATCGTAATGACTTCGCTTTGAATCTTGGAAACCCGTAAGTGTGGCGACTCGTGAACGACATTCATAATTTCCTTTAACTCTTCTTCATTACAAAAACGATTACCGGTATGCACTTTCACTTCAGCGAGCCCTTCCAGACTGTTCTCGCTCACTTTTTTGCGGAGTTCTGCAATCATGTCCGAATAAGCGCATTTGTCGTCAAGTCGGAGGACAAGCCCGTCTTTTGTCCCTTTTATTGTTACATAGTGCTGTTTCGTCATTTGCGTCCCTCACAGTTTTCTTAATTATAACCCGGCCTTTTGCAGTCCTCTTTCATCGATTAGCCGTTTGAAAAAATAGCCGAACATCGCCACAAAAATAGAATTCGCAATCATTGTCGGCATGAGTCGAAGCACGATGAATTCTTCAAAGCCGATTGATGTAAGTGCAATCAGGCTCGCGAAAATAAATGACAGCAATTCGAGCAATGCTATCATCGCCAATGATAAAAACATGACGGTAATAACATGTCGGTGAACTTGCCTAATAATTAATGATGCAACATAACAAATCACCGGATATAAAAAAGTGTATACTCCAATAATATCAATGTGATACATATCATACAAGAGTCCAAGTACGATTCCATAGAGGATTGCGCGCTTTAGTCCGTAGTAAACGGTAATGAAAATCAGATAGACGATAACGAAACGGGGTACAAGCGTGTACGATACTTCCGCAATCGATACGGGCGAGAAAAGACTGAAAACCGGTTCAAGGAAAAATAAAATGACAGAAATAAGAGGGATTATGAACCTGATCACGATCCATCCTCCCCCTCTTCTTCACCTTCGGGTTCGACTTCTACTATTCCGTCCGTGCCACTCGCAATGCCCAACGTCCGTTTCACGACCATGACGTGGTCCAACATAGAAAAGTCCGCCGCTGGTCGGATATACGCCAGCTTCGTCAATCCGTAATCGTCCGTCGATACTTCCGTCACTTCCCCGATTAGCAATCCTTTCGGGAAAATGCCGCCTAATCCTGATGACTCAACTTTCTGTCCTTCCTTGACATCAAAGTTTGAATCGATACGTTTCATTATTAATTCGCCACGCGTTGGATCATATCCTTCAATTAAACCGAAAATCGCCTCTTCACCTGGAATGACTGCCGCCACTCGGAAGTTGCGGTTTTCAGTTGAAAGCAATTCGACCGTCGATGTGAAAGGAGTGACGAGCACTACTTTTCCGACAAGTCCGTTCGCCGTAATAACAGCCATATTCAGTTCCACGCCTTCTACCGACCCTTGATCGATGATAATTTTTTCTTCCCATTGATCGGGATTTCGGGAGATGACCGTTGCTTGGATCGGCTCGTAATCACGGAGACTAGTTTGCTTTCCGATAATTTCACGCAGCTTTTTATTATCCGCTTTCACGTCGGACAGTTCAGCTTGTGTAGAAGCATATTCCTTTAATCGCGCTTTCAAATGCTTGTTTTCTTCATATGTATTCAATATACCATCAATTTTATCTAAAGTGCCTGTAATATAATGTGCCGGTTTCGAGAAAAGCGATTGCCCGAAACCGACGACATCTTTCACAATTTGTTCAGGAAGGGTGGCATTCTGCCTATCTTTTAAGGAGAATGAAATCAATGCCACTAGGACAATAACGCCCACAAGCAGTAAGATTAACCGTTTATTTGAAAAAAATCGCGGCATTGCCCAAATCCTCCCTCATTACCTAGCTTGCATCTTTTTAATTACTTCGAAGTTATCTAGCGCCTTCCCTGTTCCGATCGCTACGCAATCAAGTGGGTCTTCAGCGATGAACACAGGCATATTCGTTTCATCTGAAATAACTTTATCCAAGTTTTCAAGTAATGCTCCCCCGCCCGTCAAGACGATTCCGCGTTCCATAACATCCGCAGAAAGTTCGGGAGGAGTAGCTTCCAATGTTTTCTTAACACCTTCAATAATTTGCGAAATAGATTCCCGGAGTGCTTCAACGATTTCATCTGAAGAAACTTCCAATGTCTTCGGAAGACCAGTCAATAAATCACGGCCTCTAATTTCCATTTTTTCTGGTTTAGAAGAAACTCTCGCCGAACCGATTTCAATTTTAATAGCTTCAGCCGTACGTTCACCGATCGTCAAATTATACATTTTACGAATATAACCGATAATTGCACCGTCCATCGAGTCTCCACCTACACGGATTGACTCGCTCGTAACGATTCCACCGAGTGAAATGACTGCAACTTCAGTTGTACCGCCACCAATATCGACGACCATGCTGCCTGTAGGTTCCCAAACTGGTAAATTAGCACCGATAGCTGCAGCAAACGGTTCTTCTATCGTAAATGCATCTTTTGCCCCAGCTTGTCTTGCAGCGTCAATAACTGCACGTTGTTCAACAGATGTAATGCCGAAAGGAACGCAAACCATGACATTTGGCTTTTTCCAAGCACTGCCTGCAGCTTTTGTCGCTTCTTTCATATAATGCTCGATCATTGCTGTCGTTATTTCAAAATCAGCGATGACACCATCTTTCATCGGGCGAGTCGCCACGATAGAACCAGGAGTCCGTCCAATCATATTTTTGGCCGCTGAGCCGACTGCTACGATTTCATTCGTCACTGTATTTTTCGCTACGACGGACGGTTCCCGAAGAACAATCCCTTTTCCTTTAATGAAAACTAATGTATTTGCTGTGCCGAGGTCAATCCCGACATCTCTTGATCCAAATCCAAACAAATCTGTTCTTCCTTTCTATTGCGACCGCTTAATATGGTCTTCTTGAAATCATACACCACATTATAACGGATTGGAGAACAAATTCACAGTGTCAATAGCAATAGGAAGTTTTTTGATGCTAACGCCATCTTTTCCCGGAAGGGTGATTTAGCTCATTTACTAGACTCTATTTAACCCATATATCCTTTTTCTTTTAAACTAATGAATCGATGATCACCAATAATAAGATGATCCAGAAGATCGATTCCAATAATAGAACCCGCTTCAACAAGCCTTTTTGTCACTTCGATATCCTCCGGGGAAGGTGAAGGATTTCCCGAAGGATGGTTATGTGCGCAAATAATGGAAGCTGCAGACCGTTTCACCGCTTCTCGGAAAATCTCCCGAGGATGCACGATGGATGAGTTTAGACTACCGATGAAGATCGTCTGCTTATGCAACACTTCATTTTTCACGTTTAAAAAAAGAACGACGAAATGTTCTTGAACGAGGGAAGACATATCCGTCATCAAGTAAGCGGCTGCGTCTTCCGGCGACTTAATTACATAACGACCTTCGGAATGTTTGCGATATAGCCTTTTACCGATCTCAACAGCTGCTAAAATTTGGACAGCTTTCGCTTGTCCTACCCCCTTAACAGCAGTCATCTCTTCCAAAGTCGCATCTTTTAAGTCTTGAATCTTATCGAACGACTTTAATATTCTGTTGGCGAGCATTAATACAGATTCTTCTTTTGTCCCTGTTCGAAGTAAAATGGCGATAAGCTCCTGATTTGATAGACTTCCAGCACCTTGGCGGATAAGCCTTTCACGAGGTCTATCCGCGATATGTACATCCCGGATCATCATCTGCTTTTTCACATCGACTGTCAAAGGATTATTCACCTACCTTCAACTGGACGATGCCTTCTTTTCGTAACGTTTCTACCAATTTTGCTAACGGTAATCCGACTACATTCAAATAGTCACCTTCTACCTTTTCGACTAGTAAAGCGCCAGCCGTTTGAATACCGTATCCACCAGCCTTGTCCATCGGATCCCCTGATTCGACATACGCTCGGATTAGCTGATCATCAAGTTCCTTGAAAGTCACTTTCGTTTCTACAGAAAAGACAGATGACAATCCGCTTCCGAGAATGCTGACACCTGTAAAAACAGAATGGGTTTTACTTGAGAACGTTCGTAAAAAGCTCTCAGCCTGTTCAATTGATGACGGTTTCGGATAAACCTCCCCGCCAAAGACGACAATTGTGTCTGCCGCGATAATGACGGCATCCGTTCGAATTTGAGACACCGCAGTCGCCTTTTTCTTTGCAAGTTTCTGGACATAATCATTAAAATCCCCATTAACTAATTCCGCATCTTCTTCGACATCACTCGGCATTGTTTCGAATGGAATGCCAAGATTTCCGAGCAATTCTTTTCTTCTTGGTGAACCGGATGCTAAAACAATCGGCATATTTGTCATGAATTCCATAGTAGCAACCTCCTTTTTCTTTATCATACTGCAGAAGGTGCACAATGAAAATTTTCATAAATCGGCAATAACTTGAATTTGCCCCCATTTCCGGCTTTAAAAATTGATTTTCACACAGCCGTTGTTATGCGAATAATGGGATATTAACTGAAGGCGGATAATGCGCAAATCTGATGTAAATGCCGTTACAGCAACTACATTCTTGCGAAAATCAGCTAATTTTTCATCTTCAGCTTCCTCTTCCGAGACAGTCGTCAAAACTTTAATTTTCGATAACTCCGTTTCCGACAGAGCGCTTCTCAACTTCCCTGCCCCAACCGTAGAACACGTAGAGGCATCGACAAAAAATGGCTTCCTGAACGTACCCTCGTATTCACTCACTTCGACTTCATCTTCCTGTATGCCGACTGCACTCCACACATAAAATTGTCCTCCGATTTCAAGAATTGCTGCTTTCGCGAGACTTACATCTTGCGCCACAAAATCTTGCGCGGATTGTACTGTCGAAAACACGCCATGCTGTTTTGCAAACAATTTGAGTCGGTCCGTGTCTCCAGAAATCGCCGGACCAGATGTAGGGGTCGTTTCACTAGTGGAAGGAGTCGTTTCAGTAGAAACAGGCGGGTCTGTTGCAACAATTTTGTTTTCTGCCGTCTTTTCCTTCCCTTGTCCATTTGTCCCGATAATAAGAAAACCAACAATGGCCACTGCAGCGATTCCAATAACAACGCCGTGCAGCATCGCCATTGCAACTGTTACTTTTGAATATTTCTTCTTAAAATTCATGCCAGATCACCCCGTTTTTTAGTAACCTTACCAAATCCGACATGAAAAAGAACAAGACGTATGTCGCCTTGTCCAAAAAAATTTATCGACTTAAATGAATAATTGCTGATACCATTCGACAAAGTCTGCTCCGAAGAAGTACGAAATGACAGCCGCGGTTGCGATTGCTGGCCCAAATGGGATAGGCGTCTTCCTCCCTTTCCCGTTTTTTTTCAGCATGTAAATGCCAACAACAGAGCCAATGAGTGAGGCTAAGAACAATGTTACTAGCGTGTTTACCGTTCCAAGCACGAGACCGATAACGAAGAACAATTTAATATCCCCACCGCCCATTCCACCTTTCGACACGACGGCAATGAGATAAAGCACCGCAAAACCGACTACGGCCCCTAATAAGCTATCCCACCATGGCGACGTTGGTATAACCCACCGGAGGAGTAGAAACGCAATAGCGAACGGCAGAAGCACTTTATCGGGGATGATCATATAAGCTAAATCTGAAACGGTAATGATGACAAGCAATGAAACGAAAAGCAATGCGATAATTAATTCCAAACTGAAGCCGAGACGAATAAACGTAAATGCGAATAAAGCGCCAGTTACAAACTCGATTAGCGGATATAGCGGACTAATTTTTTGTCCGCATCCGTTGCATTTCCCGCGAAGAATAACATAGGAAATGATCGGAATTAAGTCCAACAGACGAAGCTTTCGATTGCATTTCGTGCAATGGGATGGCGGAGAAATAATCGATTCTTTTTTCGGAACACGTAGTCCAACAACATTGAAAAAGGAGCCGAATATCGATCCGTATATGAAAAACAAAAGTAGCCAAACGACATTCATTCACGATCCCCCATTTGAGGCAATTGATTCACCGGCGTCGGATCTAGTTTACGGGACGACTCGGGTGCGTTTACTTTCGGCGCTTCATCCTCAAGATTCCCTAAATGCGATCGATAAAACGCTTTGAATGTAACCGTTAGCTCGATAATTTCGTTCTCTTGTTCGAATGATGTAACTTCCTCGGGAGCAGTAAATCCAATTCGATCTATAATGAAAATCCGTTCCATTGATTCGATTTCTTCAATGAATTGATCAATTTGACTGTATGTATTTGCCACTACGCGCACGTCCGTTATGACAGCTTGTACATTTTCAACTTGTTCAGGCGGATTTTCAATTCCGATGGGCTCAAGTGAAAAACTCACTTCGTGTACACGTACATCTGATTTCACTTCTGCTTTCAACACTTGAAGGAGAATTAAATCTTCAAGCGGCTTCACAGGCACTTTCTCCTGCAATCGTCGCGAGCTCGATAATCCACCTTGACTTTGCCGTGCCTCTTGACGTTGCAATGCGAAAAGAATATCCCTTTCATTTGCCAATGTTTGCGTAGCCTGCTCCTTTAATTGTTTAGCAGGAGCATAAACATTGAAATACGAATAAGTAGCAAGAGCTAATAGGAAGATAATCGCCAAAACGAAGAGCCCAATCTCCTTCTGACGTTTTGTCAAACTATTCATCGGAGCCATCCTCCTGCCCATCTGTTTCTATCATTTCGTCAGCGTCCACGACAGCACTACGTTCATCCACATATGTAATAGAATAAGACGCTTCGAATCGTGGAAGCGCGTCAACACTTTCATCATCTAGACGATGTGCGACTACCGACTGTAGCGTTGCTGCCGATACAATTCCGGACGATTTTACCCTCGTCAAATAGTAGGCAGCTTCCGATTGATGATCAAACTGGACAACGACTGTCGACTCGTGAGGGGCAGTAAATTCGAACGAGACAAAAAAACCTCTTTCCGGCAATAAAGCAACGAGGTCACGGAGCAATGGCAATGTATTAAACCGATATGCTTCTGCCCATTCAACGGTCGATGCGAGTTTTTCCCGGTCATCTGCATGAGTTGAAAGTTTAATGTTTTCTCGGATAGCCTCCTGGCTTGCATGCAAAGCGGCTATTTGCCCTTCCACGTGAACTGTCTCCTTCTTTAAAGAAAGGGATAACATAAAAAGAGACGCCCAAAAAAGAATAGCCGCACTTAAAATGACGAGTGCAGCGATAAGGAGTGTCGACCGCTCCCTCTCCTTTTCAGGCAATAGATTAATATCAACGAGCATGACTACACCTCTTTCAATGCCAATCCGATCGTCCGATTGAACGTTGCGGGCAATTGTTGTCCATTCTGAAGCTGCAGCGGCTTTTTCAACAATCGTTCCGCTTCGATAGAAAACCGTTCCCGTATCGTAGACAATAAATCATCCATTTCACTATACTCGCCATTGACGAGCAAATGCGTAATGGAAGCAGTTTTGTTATGTAAATTATATCGGTAAAAATTCATCAACTTTTCAAGTTCCATCATAATTGTTGTTGGCGTAATCGCATGGGAATCCGAATCGGCGTCCACAACAATCGAAATATCTGCTGATTGCGTCAAATCGACAGGCCGGATGAATAGCGGATAATGCTTATGGAAAATCGACACAGTCAAAACCCCGTCATGCATATCAGCTATGAGCACATGCTCACGCCCGTCAAATTGATACATCTTGTAAGCAAGACGGTACAGCGCAAGCGGTCCGATGTCTGCAACGACAGGATTCAACTTCACCTCTTCGAGCACATCTTCGTACTTGTCCAAAATGCTTTCCTTTGATGCAATTAAAATCGCTTCTTTACTATTTTCATTCAACGTGCACGGCACAACATCAAAAACCGGATCATCAAACGGCAAATAAATCGTTGACCCGATTTCAATAAAGAAATGCCCTTTCAGTTCATCCGGCTGAATATCTTCAGGATACGGTACTTTTCGAATCATCACATATGTATCAGGAGCGAGGAACTGCACATCACGCTTCGCAATGCCCCACTCCTTCACAGCACCTTCCAAAATGTCGACAAGATTTTCCGCATCAACAATCTTCCCCTCAACGACCGTGTTCGGAGGAAGCTTCACTTCCTCCGCAACATCGACGACGAGCGGCTCCGTCGACTTCAACCGAACAAAACGGACGGCATCATCTTCAATTGTAAGTGTAGCCGGCTGTTTGCGGCGGTTGAATAGAATCATATTCAATAACTCCTAATTAGAATTAATAAAATCACGTCTCACTTAAGAATTATTAGGAACTGGGACAATATCCGAATTTTTACTCTCGTTTATTTCTTTAATTGTCGCATTATTGAAAGTTATAATTTTTCCGTTCGTTGTTTTAGCCGTCGCTGAAATATTAAAATCCTTTCCAGTCAGACCTTTAAACACCTTACCGGCTCCATCTCCAGCACCCTCTTCTAATGTACCAAGATCTTTCATATAACCTTCATTTTTAAGAACTGTTAAAGTAACGCTATCTGTATCATTATCCACAAAGTATAATTTAGCTGCTTCAATCGCATTTATTGCGTCAGCTTTTGCTGCTTTAATTCTTGTATTATCAATAACCCCACCAATCGACGGCACCGCAATCGCTGCTATAATCCCCAAAATGACAATAACCGCTAAAAGCTCGACAAGCGTTAGTCCTTTTTCGTTATTTATACGTTTCTGCAACCACTTTTTCATTCTAATTCCTCCCTAGCCTATTTTACTTTTTATTCAATTTAAGAATACCAAACTACTAGTTTAAATGAAACTATCAAACTATATTTGCAAGACTATTTTTATACTTCGACATAATTCGCTACAAATTGTCCATTTCTGTAAAGAGACTGAACATCGGTAACAGAATCGCCAGGACTATTGTACCGACTAACCCTGCTAATAGGACGATCATAAGCGGTTCAATCAATGCTTTTAGCCGATCTGTCGAGGCGTCGACTTCTTTTTCGTAGAAATCGGCTACTTTTTCAAGCATCGCGTCAAGCGACCCAGTTTGCTCTCCAATTGCAATCATATGGGGAATTAATGGCGGGAACGCCCAATGCCCGGACATTGGGTCTGTTAATGAGCCGCCCTGTTCGAGCGACTTCTTCGATTCGCCAACGACCCGTGAAATGACTTCGTTTTCGACAATTTTCTCCGTCATCGTCAATGCTTGCAAAATCGGAACGGAGCTCGAAAATAAAGAACTGAGCGTTCTCGTCAATGTGGAGAGCGCTGATTTCTTCATAAGATCGCCGAAAATCGGAAGCCGCAAAAGGAAGGAATCTAAAATAAATTTCCCTTCCTTATTGCTGCGCAACAGTAGTACACTAACAACGAGTGCGGCCGCTAGTAGGATAAATGCATACCAATACTTCACGATGAAATCACTTGCTTGTAAGACGAACAGTGTCAGCCATGGAAGCTCGCCGCCGACGCTTGCAAATAAATCAACGAACATCGGAACGACGAAAGCAAGTAGGAAAATGATGACGCCAATTGCAACAACGCCTACGACAATCGGGTACGACATCGCAGAAATGACTTTTTGCTTCGTCATATGTGCTTTTTCGTAATGGTCTGCTAGCCTGTCTAATGAATCGTCTACCGTACCGGACATTTCACCTGCTTTCACCATATTAATGACTAATGGCTCAAACGCTTTCGGATGTTTCGTTAGCGCATCGGATAATGAGCCGCCTCCCCGTAGCTCATCCCCGACAGAAACTAATATTTTTTGAAATAGCTTCGATTCAACTTGTAAGGATAGAATACGGATTGATTCCACGATCGTTACTCCCGCACGAAGCAATGTTGAAAATTGTCGGAGAAACATAATGAATTGTGTCCGTTTAATCGGTTTTCCGAGGTGAATCTCTTTCGTAAGAACCGTTTCGGCTTGCTCGGTCAAATTCGTTACACGAATTCCTTGGTTTTTCAATTTCAATGCAGCTTCTCGTTTATTCGCCGCAATTATAACGCCGGATCTTTT
Source organism: Sporosarcina sp. UB5 (assembly GCF_050859005.1). Classification (GTDB taxonomy): domain Bacteria; phylum Bacillota; class Bacilli; order Bacillales_A; family Planococcaceae; genus Sporosarcina. The sequence goes on along the minus strand of NZ_CP125984.1, from coordinate 2,404,997 downwards.
TGACTTTGCATCACGGCCTTCGTATTTATATCTTGCCATCGTCAATGCTCACCTTCGATGTACGGCATTGCCGCTTCGTACGTAATAAGGCCACGGTCAAGAAGGTGCCTAACCGACGTTTCCATCATATGCATTCCCATAGATTTGCTCGTCTGGATAACATTCGGGATTTGATGTACCTTTTCTGAGCGTATTAAGTTGGATATCGCTGGGTTGTTGATCATTAATTCGGTTGCTACTCTTCTCCCTTTTCGATCGACTGTCGGGAAAAGCCGTTGCGATAATACTGCTTTCAGTACACCAGCTAATTGAACACGAATTTGGGATTGTTGCCCATGCGGGAACACATCGATAATCCGGTCAATCGTAGAAGCCGCGCTCCACGTATGAAGTGTCGCAAGGACAAGATGCCCAGTTTCAGCTGCAGTAATAGCAGTTGAAATCGTCTCTAGGTCCCGCATCTCTCCAACTAGAATGACATCGGGGTCTTGACGTAAAGATGCACGTAACCCATCCGCAAAAGAACTTGTATCAAATCCAACTTCCCGTTGATCAATAATAGAAGATTGATGAGAATGAACATACTCGATTGGATCTTCGAGTGTAATAATATGTTTTCGCATCGTTTCGTTCATATAACGGATCATCGCTGCAAGCGTCGTTGATTTTCCTGAACCGGTCGGGCCAGTAACTAATATGAGCCCTTGTGGTGTTTCAGCTAACGACTTTAACGCCCCCGGCACTTGCAATTCATCAATTGACGGAATGATAGTTGGGATTGTCCGGAAAGCGAGCGAGATCGAGCCACGTTGTTGGAATGCATTGACACGGAAACGAGCAATACCTTTTAATTCATACGAATAGTCGATTTGTCCTTTTTCAAGGAATGTATCGAATAATTTCTCTGGGATTGTCGATTTCGCGGCACGTTCCGTGTAAGTGTCATCAATGACCACTTCTCCGAATCGTTTTAACTCTCCGTGGATGCGAAAAACAGGCGGCACGCCGACCGTCAAATGGATATCTGACGCGTTCAACTCAAATGCTTTTATCAAAATATGATCTATTGTTTCATTCATAGCTAGGTCCCCTATTCAATAAGTGAAACACGCAGCACTTCTTCTGTTGTAGTGATGCCTTGTTTCACTTTCTCAAGTCCATCGTCAATTAAAAATACAGTGTTATTCCGCATCGCAATTTCCCTCAGCATCGCGGGCGTGCCGTGGTTATTAATCACTTCACGCATTTCGTCATTTATAATAAGCACTTCATGAATCGCTACTCTTCCGCGATATCCGGTCATATTGCAAGCGGCGCAGCCCGGTCCGCGGACGATCGTTTCAATGTCTTTTCCACGTTTTGCGAATATCTCTTTTTCACGGTTCGTCGCTGCCATTTCCCGCCCACAATCTCGGCATACGCGGCGGATGAGCCGTTGTGCAATAATCGCATTGACAGAAGCCGTTACTAGGAACGGTTCTACACCCATATCAATGAGTCTCGTAATCGATGCAATCGAGTCATTCGTATGGATCGTGCTAAGGACGAGGTGACCGGTTAATGACGCACGAATGGCAATTTCTACAGTTTCACGGTCACGAATTTCACCGACCATGACAATGTCCGGATCCTGCCGTAAAATTGATCGCAAACCGGTTGCGAACGTGAGTCCGACTGCCGGATTTACTTGAATTTGATTAATGCCTTCTAGTTGGTATTCGACCGGATCTTCTACCGTAATAATGTTTACTTCTTCTTCGTTTAATTTGTTCAACGCTGCATACAACGTCGACGATTTACCCGAGCCAGTCGGTCCAGATATTAAAACAATTCCATTCGGTCGTTCAATTTCCCGCATGAACCGCTCTAAATTCACCGGGCTAAAGCCCAATTTCGTTAAATCATTTAATGAGCTACTCAAATCTAAAATACGCATAACAACTTTTTCGCCGAAAACGGTTGGCAATGTCGACACGCGTAAATCAATTGGCCTAAAATCGATTGTCGCTTTAATCCGCCCATCTTGCGGCACTCGATGCTCCGTAATATCGAGGCTCGACATGATCTTAATCCGCGCGGTAAGCATCGCCTGCATATGTTTTGGTAAATACCGTTCCGTCTTTAGCATCCCGTCGATCCGGTAGCGGACAACGACTTGATGCTCTTGCGGGTCAATATGAATGTCGCTCGCCTTTTGTGTAATAGCCGAAGATAATAACTGATTGACGAGCCGGACAATTGGGGAATCAAGATCCGTAAGTTCATCTTGCTGCTCCCTCGTTTCTTCTGGCTGTTCGACAAAAAAGTCTTCGAGCAGATCATCTTCGTAATACTTCGATAATGTCCGTAAAATATCATCTTTAGAAGCGATTGCCGTTTCAATATGGAAACCCGTCGACAACCGCAAATCATCGACTGCCAAATAATCCATCGGGTCAGACATTGCTACAAATAATCTATCTCCATCAGCCTTCAACGGCACGAGAAGATTTCGTTTCGCAAACTCTTTCGGAACGATGTTGAACAGCTTCGGATCGAATGGGTATCTAAAAAGATTAACGTGAGGAATCCCTAGTTGAAATTCCAATACTTCAATTAATTGTTGCTCAGTAATATAGCCTCTTTGAAGAAGTGCGTCACCGAGTTTTTGATCACGCGGCTTTTCTTCCAATGCTGTTTGAAGTTGCGCTTCCGTAATGAGTCCTGATTCAACGAGCAAATCGCCCAATCGTTTACGTGTCGTCGCCATTTTCATCCCTCTTTCACTACTAGACTTCAATCATTTTCCGGATATAGGAAGGCCACTCTTGTCGTAAATGGTATCCCCTTCTCCCAACTCTTCATTGACGGAGTTGTTGGATTCTACCTGTCCCGAATTGGCTGTTTTCGTTCCCGTATCTGAATTCGCATTACCAGTTTGAGTCAGATTAGTTTCCTCATCATTTATGTCGTTCGTCACGGAATCACCTTTAGATAATGGATGGATTTCAATCCGATGGACCGGCGCATAAAAGTCTTCGGAAATATGTTCACTGTTAACGATAGTTCCATTGACGGTGAGCGTCCGAGTCACGATTGCTTCCATACCTGCTTCACCTACTTGCGAAACGACAACTTGTCCATCGTTTACGAATGCGCTATATTGCCGGACTGTCTCCGGTTCATACGTCTCTACAGTTGAAATGGAAGGTACATATGTGTGAAAGAATGGCAGGCCTTCAATTGATAGATGAATGGCCCCAGCCGACCAAGCTGCTCGAATGGTGAATTCTGTTTTGTTTATGTTTGTAAACTTGAAGTCGAGCCCTAATGTTTGGTTCATCGCCGCTTCGAATCCTAATTGAATCGTTTGGGGGAGGGTTGTACTAATATTGCGCTCATCAATTTGGAAGTTTGTTTGTAAAATTGCGTTATACAGTATAGAAGCAAGCAATGTCATTTCTTCATCACTAAGCGGGTCGACATGATCGCCCATCAGCAATTCCATCATTGAAAATGATTCAAACGGTTGAATAACTAAATCGTCTAGCGCATTTAGCGCTTTTGATAATGCAGGTGCTATTCCGTCAATGCTATAGTCGGATGATGCCAACAATACATGTTCTATTTTATTGTTTCCAAGATAGTCAGTAATATAGACATTTCTAGGCATAATACCGGTTTGCAATTCTTTTTCAATGCCCGCAGCAACTGAATTGACTGCATCATTTGACAACGTAATAGTAGTTAGTTGCTGGCTGAGGACTGTACGTAACCCTTCACGCGAAACGTTTGCAATGATTGGATTGTCCTCACCTGAGTTCGCATTCGCAAGCGTCATGTCGATGTCAAATTTGATTATTTCGGGTGGAAGCGAGAATTGAATGTCTTGGTAAAGTAGGTTCACTTCCAATTTAGTTTGGAGCTCAGCAAAGTCTGAAGCTAATTTAGTCTTCGCTTGTTTCGTTTTATTGTTGGAAATATTGAAAGGGCCGATGTACGTGTGGTCTGTAAATTTATTGTTGGTGATGAAGCTATTACCTGCGAAGGCTCCTGTAGCATAGACACCTGAAAAAATTAGTACTGCAATTAAAATACTAGTTGTAATTACAAAAATACGTCTAGTTTGCATGTAAGGATACCTCCTATTCAAAACGCGCTGTTCACATTGACTTCAGTTCTATTTTAATACGTTACATCGACGACTGGATTAATCCATGTTGGTTCATCTATATCTTTTATACTTGCACCAGCACAGTTTTCAAATAGCACGTTAGGATCTTTACTAAATGCCTCCGGACTAATAGGAATATAATTTAAATTACTATTCCTTGGTGGGTTACCATTTCCTTGCACATAATAAAGATAACTAGAACTATCTCCTGAAACTTCATTTAAATTGACAGGTCCCCCTACACAGACTTTTGACCCTCCAGTAACTTTTGCGACTTTGCCATTACTAACTAGTTTTCCATTAATAATAACTATTGACTTGTTATTGACTTCCAAAGACTGTTTACTGTCCAAATCCCCACGTGTTACTATTATTGAATTATTAATATCCATATGTTGTTGCACTTTCATATTTCCTAGCGCAAAATACTTGCTCTTTGAAAAATCTTTAAAATTATGATATTCGTTCAATGAACCCTTAACATAGAATTGAAGATTAGTAGCACCATTTATGTTAAATGAACCTTCAACATTATTTTGCACATAAATTTTAGCACCTACAATATGTGGTGCAACATTTCCTTTATTATTCTTCGAAATATTATGCTCGAAATATAAAGTACTGTTATTAGCTTTTTTTATTTTGTCTATATCTTCTGCAATACAAATAACATTAGAAGGAAGTTTTCCGTTATTAGGAGTATTACACGGCAAACTTGGCTTCTCAATAAATGGAAACTTATCAGTATTTGTAATCCAACTTAAATCAATACTGTTTGTACCGCGGTTCGATAAATTACTTTCTCCCGATATAAATTCAGGAATTTCAAAAAAGACGTTCAGTGACAAAACATTCTCACTTTCTCCATCTCCATTTACCGGGTTATAAACGCCTATTACCTTTCCACTCACAGAAACCTCATGTGAATCAGTCGCCGAATTACTTTTAAAGTCATGATAGCTAAACTCTAAATAATCTTGTATTTTATGAGGTGATAATTCCTTTTGAATAATATTTTCAAACTCATTTCGAAGCTTACCTACTAGTTCAATTCTTTTTTGACTCGCTAAACGCTCAATCTTCCCTTGTGGATCCTTTTCATTCGGGTCATTAAGAATGGCTTGTTTCCCATCTGAAAACTCTTTCCACTTATCATCTCTTATAGGGTAATATGCATTCAAGAATTGCGACTTATAATAATCCACACCCATCTCCGCAGCAACAACTGACAAATGGTTCTGATCCACTCTCTGCTCTTGCTTTGCATTGCTCAAGCTTCCACGCATAAACAGAGCTGAGACTGTCATGATAAAAACAATTAAAAACAAAACGACGAGTAACGCATATCCTTTTTCATTTTCCATTGTTTTTCTCACCGTTCATCACTCCAATCGTTAGTTATGCTGATAGCGTGAAATGTTAGAGTCAATCGTTACATGTGGATTTTTCTTATCGGGATCTCGCATGACAATTGTTAAATCATAGGATGCGTTATACCCTTTTGCATCAATTAAATACAGTTTACTTTCTTCAACGTCCGTATCTCCATCTACATATATTTCATAATAAAAGTCAGAGGCAATTTGCTTCGTACCTTGATCTACTCCATTTACTATACACTGCTCAATTCGTATTTCTTCATGGGTTGCCGTTAAATTATACGTTTCACATTTCCGATGTAATTGTTGAATTTCTGTAATGATTCGATTAGCTTCTTGCTGCCAGCGCAGCTTCTTTGTCTCGACAATATTGTATTTCATACTCACCACTACAGTCGTCCAAATAAGGGCTATTACTAAGGTGACGAGGACAAGGGTAACCAAAACTTCAACGAGGGTCATGCCATGTTCGTCTCTTTTCATCTTCCCGTCCCCCCCTCTACCTTATTGTTCGATATAACCAAACGTTTCACTAATTACTTTTCCTTCTTTTATTACTTGAATATGAATTTTATGTAGCTGCTTCGAATTAGGATGACTATTTTTCTTTAAATCTTCATCTTCGTAATAGTCTACTCGTATTTGATAGCCGTTTTTTTCATATGTATATGTACTAATTTTGTTTGCATTCTTTCCTTTAGTGCTATTTATATAGTCTTGAAACTCGTTATTTCGTTCAGTTGTAACGTCTTTAAGTTCAGCTAATTCTCTTCTCGCTAAATTCATCGTCTCGAGCTTACTTTCCGTCCTCTCATTAAAGTTCGTCATTTGCGGAAAGATTGTTATGAAACCAATAAAGACGATGCCTAAAATAACGAGGGCGGCCAAGATTTCAACAAGGGTCATCCCTTTTTCATTTATCCTTTGGCTCCTCATTAACATCGCCTTCCTTCGTTTATATCTATTACTTACAGCATACAAAATCAATTAACACTAATCAACTAACCAATGAAAATAGGAAAAACCTCATATAAAAAGACCGGCATTGCCGGTCTTTAACTAACTACATTTTCACTTTCTTCTTCATAAACCCCTACCCGGTTACGGCCTGCCTGTTTGCCACCGATGTAAAGTGCGCGGTCTGCATTGCGCAGCAACTCCTTACCGTCTTTCGCATCCATTGGCAACGTCGCAACCCCGATGCTTACTGTCATGTTAACGATAGTCGGTTCCCTGTTTTCGGATAAATCTGGTATGATTTCAAAACTCGATTGTTCCATTTCTTTACGTATCATTTCAGCAAGTTCAATCGCTTCTCTTTTTTCATAATTCGGCAGGATCATGACAAACTCTTCACCGCCATATCTCGCCAACGTCATTTCGTCCATTTCGTAACTTTGCAATAGTTTTGCGAATGCGCATAGCAAATCATTCCCACTTTGGTGTCCGTATGTATCATTAATGGACTTAAAGTGATCGATATCGAAAATAATCGTAGATAATGTCGAAACTTCACCTGTATGATAGCGGACTACCTCTTCATCGAGCTTTGATTCCAAATAGCGAAAATTATAGAGGCCCGTTAAGCCGCACGTAACGCTCTTTTCTACTGTCCGCTCATAATACCTAGCTTTTTCCACTGCAGTTGCAAAATATCCAGTCAATAAATCGACCATTTTAATGTGCACATCTTCATATGCGTATCGTTCATTTGAAGTTAATATAAGAAAGCCTTCCGTCTTTTGATTCCGCTTAATCGGTGCAGTTATGACACTTTCCACGGACGAGTCAAACGTATATCCGTTGAGTGAGGCAACGCTTTTTTTCGTGAGGAGTATTTTCGTCACTTCCAAATCCAAGCCATCCCCTTCGGACCTTTTAAGTGGCAATGAAAACCTTGTCGGAGTGCCGTCACTAAATTCTCCTTCTTTATATGCAAGCATGACAAGATTCCCACCTACCCTCAAATCGACAATATATGCGTTATCATAAGGAATTACATCTTTAATTTTATCGATGAATGTATGAAAGACGTCGTCTACCCGTAGACTATCCGCCAAGTGATGGCCGATGACGGTCGAAGATGACAACATATCGTTTAGTTTATTCGACTTCATATATTTGCTAGAGACGAGTAATACAATTAAAAACGGAACGCCGATAAGCAAGAATGCTTTGTCGCCGAACTGCCGCGTAAGAAGCCAAAATGTAATAGCAAACGGCAACAGTAGAATTGTCGCAACATAATCCCACCAGAACACCTTTTTTAATACCGACGTGTTACGTTTAAACCATTTAAATAACAAGTACATGAAGGTGCTATTGATGAGCGAATAGGTGGATGCATATACAAATCCCGCAAGTAGAAATGTACCTAATTTCATTTCCAGCAGGGAACCACCGAACAGATAAAACATAGAGCTACTCACGATGGAAATGACAGCGAAACTAATTGAATTTACAGCAAACCGGAATAGTTTTGGTGTCGGTGATTTACTCAAGAAGAGCGATACAAACATTGCAATTTGCATGAATATCATTTCGGCGAGGACTCCATACTGGAAAAAGACTGAAAAAACAACCCATTTTTCCAACGTCAAACTAGCCCTATCCAATGAAATTGAAGTTGTCATTGTTGCAATGAGGAAAGCCAAGTAGATGGCCATATTCGCATAATCGTATGGCATTATAGGAAAGCGGTAAAATGCTAGAAAAAACAGGAACGGAACAACAATTAGCCATAATAAATAAGCTACTCTTTTATGTTTAGCTGTCACAATCATTTCCGTTCCCTCCTTGTCATCTTACGTATTCTCCTACCCTGTCTCTTCCGGCTTGCTTTGCTCCGATGTACAACGCACGATCTGCGTTTCGTAATAGACTCATCGCTTCGTCCGTATCCGTCGGTGCATTCGTAACGCCTACACTCGATGTGATGGACAATTTTACAGGGTACTTGTCCTCACCTAAATCAGGAATAATTGTAAATGCATGTTGCCTAATGAGCAACCGGAGCTGTTCTGCAAAATCGACAGCTTCCTCTTTCGAAAAATCAGGCAATAAATACACGAACTCTTCGCCACCGTATCGACCGATTGTCCCGTGGTCCGGCAACTCTTTTTCCAAAATCCTTGCAAGCCCATACAAAATATCATTTCCGCTTTGATGGCCGTATGTATCGTTCACTTTTTTAAAATGATCGATATCGAGCATAATGACGGATAAGTCGTCAATATCCCCCATTCGCATCCGATCCATTTCCGCATGCAATCGCTCTTCCAAATACCGATAATTGTATAGATTTGTTAATGCACATCGTTCACTGCGCTGCAATGCCTCTTGCACATATCTCGCCTTTTCAAGTGCGACTATATAATAAGAACTAAGCAAGTCCAATATCTTCAGTTGGTGATCACCGAAAGCTGATTTTCGATTGGACCCTAATAGAAGGATACCGTTCGTTTCATTGTTATGTGTCAACGGAATGCAAAGGACACTTTCTAATTCCTCTGGTGCTGAAGTTGTAGCATAATGCTCCCAGTCTTTCCGCTTCGAATAGATGACCGGCTCACCTTTTTCCAACACCATCCCTGCAATTCCTTGCCCAATTTGAACTGTTTGAAATGGTCGATCCACAAAACGACTTCTTTCATACCATTTTTCAAGTTCTAGCCACTCGTCATGGTTCGTGAACAGAAATACGTAATCAGCCTTGAATAAGTCACTCGTTTTTTTTATGAACTGTGTCGACACAGACTCTTCATCTGTCATGACGGAAAGGTCACTCCCGATTTCCCCGGCTTTTTTTATATAGTCATTAATCTTCTCAGAACGGCTATATAAACGAATAATAATGATTGTCATGAAAAAAGGAAACCCTAAAAGTAAAAAGGAAGTGATGCCAACCATATTTAACATAAAATAAAATGTCAACGCCAAAGGCAATATGATGATGAGAGTTGAATACTCAAAAGCGAGATCCTTTTTCGTATACGGGCTTTTTGCTTTCATTAATTTAAAATATGCACTCATTAAACCTACGTTAGCTGTTGTATGGACAAGTCTATACAACGCTAAACCAAACACGAGAGGCCAAAAGTCCATCGAGCCTATCTTCCCACCTAGAGTGAAAAATACGCTTGCCGAGACGACGGATAAGATGAACATCATAATCGAATTCAAGAAAAATCGACGGGAGTTCTTCTCCTCCCTTTTCGTAACAAATAATGTTGCAATTATCGACACTTGCATAACAATTATTTCAATTGCAATTCCATACATAAGAAAGGCAGGTAATGTCATCCACATTATTAAAGTAATTGGTTGTCCGTTCCTTTTAATTGGGAATAGCACCGTCAATGCTCCAAAAATAATAAAAAACATCAAGTAAAGTACATTGATGGTTTCTGGCATTTGTGTATAAAGAATATATACGATTCCGGGTGGAACAATGAGCAACCAAGCAACGAATAGACTAATTGTAGACCACTTTATTTCTGACACCCCCCATGCCTCGAAAAAAATAAATAAACATTATAAATAGTAAATATAACTATATTTCACATTAAACAAATTAGTTCAAAAGACTACTAATCAAATAAAGAGACCCTGCGACTATTCTCTTCCTGTCATTCTCTCTTCTTAGTATTATAGTATCATCTTCCAGTTTTGTCACCCTTTTTCTATTATACTGACAACTAGACATTAATTCATCCCCGGTTGCAGCTTGCGGATGTGGAAATGAGATGAATATGAAGGATGCAGCAACCGGAATTAATTCATCAAGCGTGTTTTTTATGTCTTTTGTTTTTAACATACCGATAACAAAATCAACTTTTTCGCCTGGAAATTCCGATTTAATCGTCTCGGTTAGCATTTTGGCAGCGGCTGGGTTATGTGCCCCATCAACATAGACACCTTCTGCAATTTGTTGGAATCGGTATGGTAAAGAAGCTGTCGCAACCCCTTTTGCAATAGATCTTTCATTCAACGTTACACCCGCTTGTAGCAATGACTCGATTGCAAGTGCTGCATTTATCGCTTGATGAGGCCCTATCATCGTACGCTTTCCGATTGACACATGAGTTTTTTTGCTAATGAACTCGTCTTGAACGACCGAGAAACCATTTCCATATCTAACTAATTTACTGTTCGCACTAGATGCCTTCTCATGAATAACATGCATCGCCTCGTTTTGCAATGGCCCAACGACTATAGGCGTGTCCTCTTTAATGATCCCTGCCTTATGATAAGCAATTTCCTCAATCGTCTCGCCAAGAAAGCCGACATGGTCTAACGCGATCGATGTTATCGTACAGACGAGTGGCTTAACGACATTCGTACTATCCATGCTCCCTCCCATACCACATTCGAGCAGAACATAATCCGGTGCTATCCTTTCAAAAGTGATAAATGCCGCAACTGTCAACAATTCAAAGTCTGTCAACGTACCGCTAAGGCCTGCTTCTTTCATAACTACGAACGTCTTGTCCATTTCTTCAGGACTGATAGGCTCGCCATTTATGCGGATTTGGTCATGTACGTCGACTAACGCAGGAGATGAAAAGACACCTGTTGTAAATCCGCTCTCTCTTAAAATAGATTCCATAAAAGCAATCGTCGAACCTTTTCCGTTCGTACCCGTAACATGAATTACTTGCAAGCTCTTTTCAGGATTCCCAACTTTTGAAAGCGCAGCACGAATACTATCGAGCCCCGGTTTAATTACATCGTCACTATCGACTTCAAAACGCTCTTTATATTCATCAAATTTCGGAATCAAAACACTCGCCCCTTATGGTAAAATCAGCATAGGTTAAGTATATCACGGCCGGAGGGAACGATATGAAAAAATGTTGGGTCATTTATAACGGAAGTTTGACGAGCGATAAATTCCGCGATCAGGCGGAACTTGTGAAAGATGCTGCTATTCGAGCAGGTGTGGCAGCAACAGTGAAGAGAAATTATGAAGTGCAAATGGCCCTGAGTGAAAAGCTTGAAGAACGTCCCGATTTTGTCGTATTTCTCGACAAGGATATCCTTCTTGCGACGTTTTTGAAAAATGCAGGCATTCCCGTCTTCAATGACCCCGAAGTAATTGAGACGTGTGATAATAAAGCAAAACAGTATATCCAACTGGCAAAAAATAATATTGCGATGCCGAAAACAATTATTGCACCTAAAGTGTATCCGAAGTTTACAATTGAAGGATCAGGCTATTATGAAAAGGTTATTGAAAAGCTAGGCTTCCCAATGATTATTAAAGAAGGACACGGTTCCTTTGGGATGAAAGTGTACTTAATTGAAACAGAAGAAGACTTCTATGTGAAAGTGGACGAACTGCGTGGAGTCGATTATGTATTTCAACAGTTCATTGCTACGAGTAGGGGACGGGATATACGCGTAAATATTGTCGGGGGTGAAGTTGTCGCGGCGATGCATCGTTTTTCTGAAACCGATTTCCGGGCAAATATTACGAATGGCGGAGAAGCTAGCGTTATTGAACTAACTCTAGAACAAAAAGAATTAGCAATCCGTGCAGCTGAAGCAGTCGGTGCTGAATTTGCTGGAGTCGATCTGTTGTTTGGGGAAAATGAAGCACCGCTCGTCTGTGAAGTGAATGCTGCTGCACACATCCGTAATATTTACAACGTAACCGGCATTAATGTCGCTGATCGAATGATAAGCTATATTTTAAGGAAATTAGGATGAAGGGATATGTGTATTATTCCGCGACGGAAGCGGAACGTAATCGAGCATTTATCGATGATTTGATGACCCATGCACAGAAATCATATATTGAACTAGTACTGCTACTGGACGATGAGCAACCGATGGATGACGCGGATTTTATTATATTCCGCGATCGAAATGGTGAGCTATCGGAAAAATGGGAGTCTGCAGGATTTCAAGTAATTAATCGATCAGACGTTAATAAGATTGCTAACGATAAATTGAAGACTTTTGAATTTGCTACTTTGTTAGGCGTATCTGCTGTGCAGACGAAGGAATTCAAATCGTTAGTAGACCTCCCTCCCCTACCTGTTGTTTTAAAAACAACTGATGGCCATGGTGGGAATGAAGTATTTCTTTGTACTACGAAAGAAGAAGTAGAACAGTTTCTCTCTAAATTTGCTAGTAGAAAGTTAATAGTACAGCCGCACATCGAATCCAATTCTACGGACGTACGAGTGTTTATGCTCGGGGAGAACATTTTAGGAGCGGTTAAGCGGACAGGAAGGGGTTCCTTCAAGTCGAATTATACGCTCGGCGGTTCCGTAGAGAAGTATACACTCTCCTCTTGGCAGGAGGATGAAGTGCGTAAAATTGCTAAAGCTTTAAAAAGTGATTATATCGGTATCGATTTTCTTTTATTGCCAGACGGCGGTTGGATGCTGAATGAAATCGAAGACCCTGTCGGCGCAAGATCACTTTATGTGACCCATGACTTTTCGGTTGCCGAAAAGGTGATGGATTATGTAAGGAAGAAATTAGAAGGTTATAAGCACCCACACAATTAACTATACAAAAAGAGTTGGTCAACTCCTATTTAGGAGGACCAACTCTTTTTATGCTTGCATTAAATCTCTTGTAATTCCTCAATACGGCGTTCGACTGCTGCTTTTTTCTCCAAGTAGTCTTTCTCTTTCGCGCGTTCTTCTTCAACTACTGCTTCAGGAGCTTTTGAAACGAATCGCTCATTAGACAACTTCCCTTGGACGCGTTTCACTTCGCTTTCCCATTTCGCCAATTCCTTCTTCAATCGCTCGATCTCTTCGTCAATATTAAGCAATCCTTCAAGCGGAAGGAATAGTTCAGCTCCTGTAATAACAGCTGACATCGATTTGCCCGGCGCTGAAATGCCGACTCCAATTTCAAGCGTTTCCGGATTACAGAATCGCTCGATATAGTTGCGGTTCGCTTCCAAAACGGAAACAGTTGTTTCGTCTTTCCCTGCAATGTAAAGCGGAACTTTTTTGCTCATCGGCGTATTTACTTCCGCACGGATGTTACGGACCGCATGGATAAGGTCGACGAGCAACTTCATATCCGATGCTTTTTCCTTATCCGTCAATGCAGGATCAGCTACTGGCCATGCCGCCACTGTAATTGACTCCCCTTCATGAGGAAGGTTTTGCCAAATCTCTTCCGTAATGAACGGCATGAACGGATGCAAGAGGCGCATCGTGTTATCGAGAACGTAAGCGAGAACTGAACGAGTCATTTTCTTCGCCGCTTCATCTTCTCCGTACAATGGCAATTTCGCCATTTCAATATACCAGTCACAGAAGTCATCCCAAATGAAATTGTAGAGCGCACGGCCAACTTCACCGAATTCATATTTCTCGGCAAGTTTCGTCACTTGCTCAATCGTTTCATTCAAACGTGTAAGGATCCATGTATCCGCTACAGATTTTTCACCAGAAAGGTCGATTTCATCATACGTCATGCCATCCATATTCATTAAAGCGAAGCGAGATGCATTCCAAATCTTGTTTGCGAAGTTCCAGATTGCTTCTACTTTTTCCGTTGAATAACGTAGATCCTGACCTGGTGAAGACCCAGTTGCTAAGAAATAGCGCAATGCGTCTGCACCGTATTTGTCGATTACTTCCATCGGATCGATTCCGTTCCCAAGTGATTTCGACATTTTTCGGCCATCTTCAGCACGAACAAGCCCGTGAATTAATACATCTTTAAATGGACGCTGATCCGTGAATTCAATTCCTTGGAAAATCATTCGGGATACCCAGAAGAAAATAATGTCGTATCCAGTTACGAGTGCATCTGTCGGGTAATAGCGCTTGAACTCTTCATTGTCGATATCCGGCCAGCCCATCGTTGAGAACGGCCATAACGCAGATGAGAACCAAGTGTCGAGGACATCTTCCTCTTGCTTCCAGTTTTCGATATCTAGAGGCGCTTCGTGGCCGACATGGATTTCTCCAGTCTCTTTATGGTACCAAGCAGGAATACGGTGTCCCCACCATAACTGACGTGAAATACACCAGTCGTGAATATTTTCCATCCAGTTTAAATATGTCTTTTCAAAACGTTCTGGTACGAAATTCACTTTCCCTTCAGATTGCTGAAGTTTAATCGCTTCTTCTGCAAGTGGCGCCATTTTAACGAACCATTGTGTTGACAAATACGGCTCAACGACAGCCCCACTACGTTCTGAATGGCCTACTGAGTGCAAGTGGTCCTCAATTTTGAATAGAACACCACTCTCCTGCAAGTCTTTAACGATCGCTTTCCGGCATTCGAAGCGGTCCATTCCTTCGTACTTGCCTGCAAGTTTATTCATGCTACCGTCTTCATTCATAACGAGAACACGAGGCAAGTCATGACGGTTGCCGATTTCAAAGTCATTCGGGTCATGAGCAGGTGTAATCTTAACAGCGCCACTTCCAAATTCCATGTCGACATAATCATCTGCGACAATCGGAATTTCTCGTCCAACAATCGGCAGTTTAACCATTTTTCCGATCAAATGTTTATAACGCTCATCTTCCGGATGAACAGCTACCGCAGTATCGCCTAGCATCGTTTCAGGACGTGTCGTAGCAATTTCAATGCTACCCGTTCCGTCTGCCAGTGGATAACGCATATGATAGAATGCACCGTTAACATCTTTATGGATTACTTCGATATCGGAAAGTGCCGTTTTCGTAGCCGGATCCCAGTTAATAATATACTCACCACGGTAAATATATCCCTTCTCGTAAAGCTTGACGAATACTTCACGGACCGCTTTTGATAATCCATCATCTAACGTGAATCGCTCTCTCGAATAATCAAGCGCGAGACCTAACTTCGCCCATTGCGCCCGAATATGGCCAGCGTATTCATCTTTCCATTTCCATGTTTCTTCAAGGAATTTTTCTCGGCCAAGATCGTAGCGAGATTTCCCTTCTTCACGAAGTTTTTCTTCAACCCTTGCCTGTGTCGCAATGCCCGCGTGGTCCATTCCTGGTAGCCATAAGGCATCATACCCTTGCATCCGCTTCATTCGGATGAGAATATCTTGCAATGTCGTATCCCAAGCATGCCCTAAATGGAGCTTACCAGTGACGTTCGGCGGTGGAATGACGATCGTATATGGCTCTTTCCCGCTTTCAGGCTGCGCTTCGAAGTACTTCCCTTTTAGCCACCATTCATAACGGCCCGCTTCAGTCGACTGCGGCTCATATTTCGTTGGCATTGACAAATTTTCTGTTGACATATGAACTCCTCCTCATTACTTACACTTACAACTAAAAATAAAAGTGAAAACAAAAAAACTCCATTCGTCAAAAAGGACGAAGGAGTTATCCGTGGTACCACCTTTATTCGCGCAAACAAAAAACGTTTGCACCTCAATAATAAATAACGGTTTCAAACCGGCTTCCGCTACTCGAATTTCACGAAAACTGCTCCCGGGTGACTTTCCACAAAATCATTTATAGGCCCTCCCACCGATGGCGCCCTCTCTTGGATAAATGAAAATCGCGTACTTTCCCGTTCAAAGCATCATTATATAGTTATGAGTATTATATTCGATTAGAGGAGATTTCGTCAAGTATATTACGAAAGGAAGGTAGTATGAGAAAGGGATACAATCCCTATTTATTGCCACCGTGGTTACGGAAAACAAGGTTTTACTGTAAAGGAATTATCATCCCAATTGCTGTTTTTCAATTAATTAGGCTTTTAATCGTTCCTACGACTGGCGATTTCCTTCTATTATGCGCCCTCGGAGGATTAGCTTTCCTCCTTTACAAAGATATCATTTGAACGGAACCGCGTCGTCGTCCACTCATCCGGCAACGCTGCAATGTATGACAGTATATCATCCTGGTTATCCGATGCGCTGCTGTCATGCGTCGCAGTCGTATGGGATGCATGGACAGGCTCCGAAATAACCTGTTTTTGCGTATCGGCAGACTGACTAAATTTAGAAGCTTGATCGTTTTGTTTTTGCTGTTGAATTACCGCTTTCTCTTTACTATCTGCTTCATTGCCTGCAGTTTCTTTACTAACAGTTTGATCGGAAGGCGCCTGCCCATACATGCAGTTCACATTCCAAGCAACCGTAAACGAACCTTGTCCGTCAAAAGTCGATTTGATATCAGTCGCTTCAATATGCAATGGGTGCTCGACTTCTGGTGGCAAATCGATATATAGCGGTACTGCATATTCAAAATAACCTGTTGCCCCGTCAAGCTCCACATCATCGACGAAGGTAGCATCTTCGGGGATTGCCTCGCTTCGTTGCCCTTCTGTAAAGTCGACTTTTGCAGCGATGTGATAAATGCCAGATAGCCGGACCGCATCATCAGACCGTTTTTCCGTGAATCCCGCTTTCACTTTAACAAGACGTGCATCTTTCGGCACTCCAACATTCTCTGGGAAATAAAATACCTCTTCCATATTCCACTGTAACTTTTTCATTCCATTTTCCCTCCCCTGTTTCATTCACTTGCCATTATATGCATCACTCAGCATTCGTAGAATAAAAAAACACCACCCATCGTCGACAATTCGACAATGGATGGTGTAGGATTATCGCGCCAATTGGGCGAAGACTTTGTGGAATGCTTGAACTGTCTGTTCGATATGCTCCTCCGTATGGGCGGAGGAAAGGAACATGCCTTCAAATTGGGATGGCGGCAAGAAGATTCCTTCTTCCGCCATTAAGCGGAAGTATTCCGCGAACAGTTCCAAATCGGAAGTTTTCGCTTTATCATAATTGAACACTTTTTCATTCGTGAAGAAGAATCCAATCATCGAGCCAGCCCGGTTTACAGTATGCGGAATATTGTATTTCTCCGCCGCTTCACGGAAGCCAGCCTCTAGTAAATCACCGAGCTTTTTGAAATGATCATAAGAAGCTGGCGTCAACTTTTTCAACGTTTCAATGCCCGCTGTCATCGCAAGTGGATTTCCGGATAATGTACCTGCTTGATAAACAGTTCCAGCCGGCGCAACATTTTCCATAATTTCGCGTTTTCCACCATATGCTCCGACAGGCAAACCGCCGCCAATTACTTTACCGAGGCACGTAAGATCTGGAGTAATTCCAAAGTAGCCTTGTGCACAATTATAATCTACACGGAAGCCAGTCATAACTTCATCAAAAATAAGCAACGTACCGTTCTTCTCGGTCAATTCACGCAATCCCTCAAGGAAACCTGGCTCCGGTGGGACTACTCCCATGTTTCCGGCAACTGGTTCAACGATGACGCCTGCTAGATCGTCTCCGAACTGCTCAAATGCAGCGTGGACGCCATCCATATCATTGTACGCGACTGTTATCGTGTTCTTCGCAATGCCTTCCGGAACTCCCGGGCTATCCGGCAAGCCAAGCGTTGCGACCCCAGATCCCGCTTTAATGAGAAGTGAATCGCCGTGGCCATGGTAGCAACCTTCAAATTTTAAAATCTTGTTGCGTCCTGTATATCCACGAGCTAAACGTAATGCACTCATCGTCGCTTCTGTCCCTGACGAAACCATGCGGACAACCTCGATGGAAGGTACACGGTCAATAACAATTTTCGCAAGTTCATTTTCTAACAATGTAGGCGCTCCGAAGCTTGTACCTGTCTCGGCAACTTTCTTAATGCCTTTTACGACATCAGGATCTGCGTGACCTAAAATTAGAGGTCCCCATGAAAGGACATAGTCGATGTATTCATTGCCATCGATATCCTTAATAATTGGTCCTTTTCCACTTTCCATGAAAATCGGATCCATATTAACCGATTTAAAAGCGCGAACAGGAGAGTTCACGCCCCCTGGCATTACTTTTACTGCTTCCGTAAACGCTTGCTTCGATTTTTCATAACTATTGCCCATTCATTTTCCCTCCAGCCAACGCGCTGCGTCCTTTGCATGATACGTCATAATAAGGTCCGCACCTGCGCGTTTCATACTTGTCAAAGTTTCTAATACAATTTCTTGTTCATTAATCCAGCCGTTTTGTGCGGCTGCCTTCACCATTGAATATTCACCGCTCACATTGTATGCGACGACAGGAAGAAGGACGTTGTTTTTCACATCACGCATAATATCCAAATACGACAAAGCTGGCTTGACGATTAGGAAATCCGCACCTTCTATGACATCCGATTCCGCTTCACGAAGTGCTTCCATCCGGTTAGCTGGGTCCATCTGGTACGTCTTACGGTCTCCAAACTGTGGTGCCGATTCAGCAGCATCGCGGAATGGACCGTAGTATGCAGAAGCGTATTTGACCGCATAGGACATAATCGGAATATTTTCGAAGCCCGCTTCATCAAGCGCTTGCCTAATGGCGACGACGAAACCATCCATCATATTGGATGGTGCGATTATGTCTGCACCTGCTTTCGCTTGGCTAACCGCGGTTTTTGCCAACAGGTCGAGGGATGGATCATTTAATACGTCGGCGTCATGCACGACCCCACAATGTCCATGGTCTGTATACTCGCATAAACAAGTATCAGCAATGACGACGAGCTCTGGATGCTTTTCCTTAATGAGACGTGTTGCACGCTGGACAATTCCTTCGTCATCAAAAGCCCCCGTACCCTTCGCATCTTTCTCAGCGGGAATACCGAAAAGGATGACAGCAGGAATGCCTAATGAAACGACTTCCTCCACTTCTTCCATTAAACGGTCTAGTGACAATTGGTGAATGCCTGGCATTGACCTAATTTCATTTTTCACATTCTCGCCTTCAATGACGAACATCGGATAAATAAAATCCTCTTTACGCAAAATTGTTTCCCTCACCATTGAGCGTATTGTTGATGAGTTGCGTAGTCGACGATTACGTCGAAATTGCAATTGGGTCATTGGATTTCTTCCTTTCGTCTCGCCAACGCAATGACGAGTTCCTTAAGAGTGTAAATTTCAGGCTTCACATCGACTTTAGCGCCTGCATGGTGTAATGCCTTTTCAGTAACATGTCCAATCGCACCGATGAAATAGCCTTCCCAACCAACAACTGGAACTACGCCTTCCTCAAAGACACGTACCGCTGAAGGACTGGCAAATAAGACGGTGCTGTTTTTCGATGTTTGCAGCATTTCAATAATTGATTGTACTGAATTTAGTTTGGTTACTGTTTCATAGACCGTCCATTCCTCGACTTGAAAGGGCAGCTCTTCCCGGATAATAGTTCCGGCAAGGTTCCCTTTTATGAACAGGACGCGAAGCTTCCGGTCTTCCGATGGTTTAAATTGTTTTACAAAAACATCGGCGCTAAAGATAGACGGAATGAATTCGACAGTGAAACCAATCTTCTCCAATGCAGCAGCAGTCTGTGTACCGACAGCAGCTATTTTAGATGGAATTTGTTGAGATGTCATGTGGAAACGATCCATTTTCGAATGAAATGCTTTTACAGCACTTTGGCTTGTAAAGATTAACCAATCAAAATCGATACATCGCTTCAGTTCTTTTTCATCGGTCAAATCCTCGATTTCATTCACTTCAATAAGCGGCATAGAGTAAGGTGTACCTCCATACTGCCTGACGAGATCGAAAACATCTAGCGACTTCGGCGTCCCCGTGAAAATGACGGCTTCTCCTTGTAACGGACCTACTTCAGGCATCCAATTCCGCCTTCACTTTCTCAATTACTTCTGAAGCCCCTTCAGCACGCAAAGCCGATGCGACAGACTTTCCAACTTCGACAGCATCTGTACCCCGTACCGTTTTCTTGAAAACTTGTTTCGCATCCGGAGAAGCGATGAATCCTGTAAACTCGATCTCTTCACCATCGTACTCCGCAATGCCGGCGATCGGTACTTGGCAAGACCCATCCATTTCGGAAAGGAATGTCCGTTCTGCCTCGACTTCCAACCATGTTTTATCATCAGATATTTCCTTTAGTGCTGCAAGCAGTTCGTCATCGTCACTTCTGCATTCAATCGCCAATGCACCTTGTCCGATAGCGGGAATACAGTCTTCAATTGACAAATATTCAGTAACGACATCGTCGCTCCAACCGATCCGTTTTAAGCCCGCGGCAGCGAGAATGATCGCATCGTATTCTCCTTCGTTCATCTTCTTGAGGCGTGTATCGATATTCCCGCGAATCCATTTTATTTCAATATCCGGACGGAGCATGAGTAGCTGAGAACTGCGTCGAAGGCTCGATGTACCAACGACCGCTCCTACCGGCAGGTCCATAAATTTCACATGCCCCTTCGATATAAATGCATCTCGAGCATCGACCCGTGGTGGAATACAACCAATCATCAATCCTTCCGGAAGAGCTGCAGGCATATCCTTCATACTGTGAACAGCAAAGTCAATCTCCTTATCGAACAGAGCTTGTTGGATCTCCTTAACGAATAATCCCTTTCCTCCTACTTTAGAAAGCATTACGTCTAAAATTCTGTCGCCCTTTGTAACAATTTCCTTTACCTCGAATTCAAAAGGCGCACCCGCAGCTTTCATCTGGTCAATGAACCAATTTGTCTGTGTTAAGGCGAGCTTGCTCCTTCTTGAGCCTACGATAATTTTTCTCAAAATGATTTTCCTCCCAATTGTTGTGCTTTCTCACTGTCAAATCCAAAAATGGAATTGCGATAATCTGCTTCCAAGAAAAAAGTTGATAATGACAAAAAGAAAAGCGAAGACATTCGCCCATGCAAAATCGTTCGCTGTCACACTACCTCTTCTTTGCAAAAACAATACTAAACTATAAAGGATAATAACGAGGAAAGACCCGATAATTTTCATGTCGGAAATCGACCAATCATCTAATGCTACAATCGCCCATTGTATTCCAAGTACGAGGCTAATGAATAGCACTGGAATTCCTGTATAAATTGATGCTTTCATCCCTGATAATGATTGTTGGAGGGATGGTAAACGACCGAATTGCTTTGTCCACTTTTTCTGCTTCAGCACTTTATAGACGAGCAAATACAGAATGGCAAAAACGAAAGACATCGCAAATGCTGCGTACGATAAAATCGCAAATGTAATATGTATAAAAAGCAATTCCGATATAAGTGATTCACCGACTGGGGATTTCTCAATCTGAGTCGGCGCGAATGTATAAATGGTCATGAATATGAAGCCAATGACATTTAAAAAGAAAACAGCGAACCCGACCTTTGAAAATGCTTGGAGAATCATTGATAGCGATATAAGGAGCCAAGCATAGAAATATACCCCTTCATAAAGGGATAGGACCGGGAATCGCTGTGTGTCAATCGCCCGAGCTATTAGAAAACTGCTTTGCATTAAATAGACAACCGTCAAAATCCAAAAAGCACTACGTCGGGCGAGTTTATTATTATTTAAATAATCAATGAAGTAAAATACGAGGCTCACCGCATACAGGACGACGATCACTTCGTGGAATCTCGCCATAGTCATTTCGGCCATGATGCAACCTCTGCCTTTCACATAAATATATAGCGACTCATTATACTTCGGCTAATTCAGACGTACTGGAAATTGATTTCGCTTCTACACGGACAACATCTTCTTCCTCGCTGTTCTCAACCAATCCGAATATTTGCTTGAACAAGGCCAGTTTTTCATCTGCCTGCCCGTCCAATGCAAGCTCTTTAGCTTGTAGAATCGGTTCCTTTAGCATTTGGTTTATGATTGACTTCGTATGTTTGTTCAAAAGTTTCTTTTCGCGTTCGGTTAAGTTCGGCATTTTATTTTCAATACTTGTCATCGTCTGTGCCTGAATATGGAGCGCTTTTTCCCGTAACGCGGAAATAACCGGTACGACACCTAACGTCGCAATCCATTCCTTGAACTCAACAATCTCCTCTTCAATCATCAAACCGATTTCTTCAGCAGCACGTTTACGCTCCGCTAAGTTCGCTTCGACGATTCCTTGCAAGTCATCAATGTCGTATAGGAAAACATTCGGTAAATCACCAATTCGAGGATCTAAATCTCGAGGAACCGCGATATCTACCATAAAGATCGGTTTTCCTTTACGTAGTTTTTCAACATATTGCATCATTTCAAAGTCAATAACAAAATCAGTGGCGCCCGTAGAGCTAATTAACACGTCCGCTTCCAATAATGTGCATTGCAATTCCTGCATTGACTTAGCGACGCCTCCAAATTGATTTGCCATCTCTTCCGCCGTAGAAAGTGTACGATTGACGACAGTCACTTTGCCGGCTCCGCTGCCGTGCAAGTTCTTCATCGCCAACTCACCCATCTTCCCAGCTCCAAGGATGGCTATGTGCTTTCCATTCAATGATCCGAAAATTTTCTTTCCAAGCTCAACTGCCGCATACGATACAGAGACAGCATTATCAGCTATCGATGTTTCTGTATGTGCCCGCCTCGCAAGTGTAATCGACTTTTTAAATAGCTCATTGAAGACTGTTCCTGTCGTCCCGATATTTTGCCCCTCAAGGAAACTGTTACGGACTTGTCCTAAAATTTGAGTTTCGCCTAGTACCATCGAATCGATCCCTGCTGATACACGCATCAAATGTTCAATTGCTGCATCATTTTCGTAGATGAGCAAGTGAGGGGATAAATCTTCAAGTTCCATGTCGAACCAATTTGCTAAAAAACGTTTTACATAGTAACGGCCAGTATGTAATTGATCAGCCACTGCATAAATTTCAGTGCGATTACAAGTAGAGATAATTACGTTTTCCAAAATACTTTTCTCTTTTTGCAATGCTTGCATCGCCTTCGGCAGTTCGGTTTCTACAAAAGATAATCGTTCCCGAATTTCTACTGGAGCCGTCCGGTGATTGACACCGACCACGATTGTATACATAAGGTGTTCACACCTCTCCCGTTCTTTTTAACAATTATGATTATAACATATTCTATTTTATGAAACGGAGAACTTTGTGACTAACTGTTGAATTATCAACGGTTCAATCCCCGTTTTTGTAATAATTCTAATACAATTATGTTTTTAAAAATGAAAAACCGGATGAACGTTAATTTCATCCGGATTACGATTACATTCTATTTTCAATTTCACGCCATGCTTCATCCATCCCAATCCCTTTTTCTGATGAGAAAAGGACTAACGGATCTCCAGCACGCATATTCAATTCATTTCTAACGATTTTCTTATGTTTCTCCCATTTGCCCTTCGGAATTTTATCCGCCTTCGTCGCAATGACAATCGTCGGAATATCGTAATGGCCTAAGAAGTCATACATAAGGCAATCGTCTGTAGTCGGCGGATGTCTTAGATCAACTATGAGAACAACTGCGCGCAGGTGCTCACGACCGGTCATATACCTTTCGATCATTTTCCCCCATGCTTCTCGCTCCGACTTCGACACTCTCGCATACCCATAACCCGGAACATCGACAAAAAACAATTTCTCTTCAATTTTATAGAAATTCAACGTTTGGGTCTTTCCCGGCTTCGATGACGTACGCGCTAAGCTTTTTCGTCCAATCATTTTATTAATAAATGAAGATTTGCCTACATTTGAACGGCCTGCCAAAGCAAATTCTGGATACCCATCATCTGGGTACTGCTCAGGTTTAACCGCACTTATTACCATTTCAACTTGATTGACTTTCATTTGGCAACCTCCTCTAATGCGTATGCCAATACTTCTTCAGCGTCCGAGACAAGCTTAAATGTCAGCTCGCTACGTACACTTTCTGGTATATCCTCTATGTCTCGCTCATTGGCAATCGGCAAGATGATCGTCGTCAAGCCTGCGCGATGCGCACTCAAAGACTTTTCCTTCACGCCCCCAATTGGCAACACTCTGCCACGAAGCGTAATTTCACCCGTCATCCCGACTTCGCGACGAATAGGCCGTTTCGTTAAGGCAGAAACGAGCGCTGTCGCAATCGTCACACCTGCTGACGGTCCGTCTTTCGGGACTGCACCTTCCGGAACGTGAATATGGATGTCGCTTGATTCATGGAAATTCGGGTCAATATGAAAGTCCTCAGCCTTCGACCTAACGTAAGATAATGCAGTTTGGGCTGATTCCTTCATAACATCACCCAATTTACCGGTCAATATGAGTTTACCTTTACCAGGAGACAAGGAAACCTCGATTTGCAGCGTATCGCCACCGACAGTCGTATAGGCTAAACCAGTTGCTACACCGATTTGATTTTTCGTTTCTGCTTGTCCATACGTATGCTTTCTTTTTCCTAATAGCGTTTCGAGTGTATTAACGCTCACTGTAACACTCTTCTTCTCTCCAATTACAATTTGCTTCGCTGCTCTTCTGCAAATTCTTGCGATTTCCCTCTCCAAACCGCGTACGCCCGCTTCACGTGTATAATAACGGACAATATTGCGGATCGCCTCGTCATTAAAGCGTACTTGCGACTTCGTTAACCCATGCTCCTTCAACTGTTTCGGAATGAGATGATTTTTTGCAATGGACCGCTTTTCAAGTTCCGTATACCCCGGAATAGAGATGACCTCCATTCGATCCCTTAAAGGACCTGGGATGGAGCTCAAATCGTTTGAAGTTGCGACGAATAGAACATTAGATAAATCGTATGGCTCTTCGATATAGTGGTCACTAAACGTTGAATTCTGTTCTGGATCAAGAACTTCCAACATCGCCGATGACGGGTCTCCTCTAAAGTCATTAGACATCTTATCAATTTCGTCAAGTAGGAATACAGGATTAATTTTCCCTGCTTTTTTCATACCTTGAATTATACGGCCAGGCATTGCACCGACGTACGTGCGGCGATGTCCTCTTATTTCAGATTCATCTCGCACTCCCCCTAATGAAATTCGGACAAATTCACGGCCTAACGATTCCGCAATTGAACGAGCTAAAGACGTCTTCCCGACTCCTGGAGGTCCATCGAGACAAAGGATTGGCCCCCGCAACGAATTTGTCAATTGACGGACGGCGAGGTATTCCAATATACGTTCCTTGACTGAATCGAGACCTTCGTGATCACGGTTCAGTATTTCTTCAGATCGTTTAATATCGAGCTGATCCTTCGATGCGTCTGACCACGGCAATGAGATGAGCCAATCAATATAATTCCGGATCACGCCACTTTCAGCGGATGCGGAATGAACTTTTTCATATCGGTCTAATTCACTCATTGCAGCTCGCTTCACGTTTTCAGGCATACCAGCTTCTTCTATTTTTCGCGTCAACTCAACGACTTCGATGCTTTTTCCATCTTTATCGCCTAACTCTTTTTGGATCGCTTTCATCTGCTCACGCAAATAGAACTCCTTTTGCGTACGTTCCATCGCTTCTTTTACTCGAGTGTTTATTTTCCGTTCAAGCTTAAGAATCGCTTGCTCATCATGAAGTTTATTAATTAAAAACTCCAACCTCTTCTTAACATCTGTAATTTCCAAAATTTCCTGTTTGGCAGATAACTTTAACGGTAGATGGGACGCAATCATGTCCGCAAACCGTCCCGGCTCTTCGATAGTGACAATGGAGTCGAATGTCTCTTGAGACACTTTGGCAGAGTATTTCGTGTAATTTTCGAAGTAAGGACGTAAAGTTCGCATAAGAGCAATCGTTTCGGCATCAACTTTTGTAGCATCCGGAATACTTACCACATCTACGACAGGGTAGAGATCTGCCTCTTCATAGTTTGACCACTCAGCTCGCTCAATCCCTTCAATGTGAAGGCGGTAAGTTCCGTTATTCAGTTCTGTCAATGACTTCACATAAGCTAAAAGACCGATCTGATACAAGTCGGCTTCTTCTGGATTTTCAACGCTCGTATCCTTTTGGGAAGCAAGCATAATATAGTTGTCGTTCGCGATTGCATGTTCGACCGCGAATACGGAGCGCTCTCTCCCAACGTCAATATGTAAGACCATCGTCGGGTATACTAACATCCCGCGCAAAGGCAATAAAGGCACGTTCTGCTTTTTTCGATTCGACATGCGGAAGTCACCTCCATAAGTTATGTATATCCATTATGTACATTCATATAAGGTGGAAAAAGCCGACAACCGAAGAGCGAAAAGTTCGCTTCGTCGGAGTCAGCTTCAATCCTCCAGTTTTCAAGCCGTATTCTTCTGATCGAGTTCCATTTGGGTTCCATCTTCTCGATAAAGGATTGGACTTGATTTTTTCAGGACAGAATCTTTCGTAATGATACACTCAGTCACTTCATCAAGTGAAGGAAGTTCATACATAATATCTAACATAATGTTTTCAATAATTGAACGTAATCCACGAGCACCTGTCTTCCGTTCGATCGCTTCTTTCGCGATTTCAAGAAGCGCATCCTCTTCGAATCGCAATGCAACGCCATCTAACTCAACCATCTTCTGGTATTGCTTAACGATTGCATTTTTCGGTACCGTTAGGATTTGGTAGAGTGTTTCTTCATTCAGCTGTTCCAACGTTGCAATGACTGGTAAACGACCGATGAACTCTGGAATCAGTCCGAAACGTTGCAAATCCTCTGGAATTAGTTTTGAAAGCAAGGAAGTTTCGTCTTTTGATTCTTCCTCAATATTCGTACCAAAGCCAATGACTTTCTGTCCTGTACGGCGTTTAATGATTTCTTCCATACCATCGAAGGCACCACCGACGATGAACAGTATATTCGTCGTATCAATTTGCAAAAATTCCTGGTGTGGATGCTTACGGCCGCCTTGCGGGGGAACGCTTGCAACCGTACCTTCAAGAATTTTCAAGAGGGCTTGCTGTACACCTTCACCTGATACGTCACGCGTTATCGATGCGTTTTCCGATTTCCGGGCAACTTTATCAATTTCGTCAATGTAGATAATCCCTTTTTCAGCACGTTCGATATCGAAATCTGCTGCTTGGATCAGTTTCAATAAAATATTTTCTACGTCTTCACCGACATATCCCGCTTCTGTTAAAGACGTCGCATCCGCAATTGCGAAAGGAACATCGAGAATACGCGCCAACGTTTGTGCTAACAACGTTTTACCGCTACCAGTAGGACCAATTAGAACAATATTCGATTTAGCAATTTCTACATCATCTACTTTACTGTTCGTATTGATTCGCTTGTAGTGGTTGTAAACCGCAACAGCCAACGACTTTTTAGCACGATCCTGGCCAATAATATATTCATCCAATATGCTTTGAATTTCACGTGGTTTTGGAACATCTTTCAGCTCGAAGTGCTCATCAAGGCCAACTTCCTCCTCGACAATTTCCGCACAAAGTTCAACACACTCGTCACAAATATAAACACCCTGACCAGCAACAAGTTTTCGCACCTGGTCTTGGGTTTTACCACAAAACGAACAACTTAAATTGTCTTTTTCATCGTTAAATTTGAACATCAAGCTCACCCCTATTCAAGTGACAATCTTACAAGATTCCCCCGGTTTTTTCAACTATTTAGAACTTACCAGCTACAACTTGCCAATAAATCCCCATCTATGAAAAACAAGGCACGGAACTCCGCACCTTGCATTTTTCATTACTTATTATTCAGTGACTTTTGCATTTTCGACGAGGAATTCAACTGTTTTGTTGAAACGCATGTCGTTTTCAAGCACTTTCGTTCCACCAAGTGTTTGTTTGATTTGGTCTACTTCCATACCGAATTGCTCAGACATTTTTTCTAGCTCAGCATTGATTTCCTCTTCGGATACTTTAATATCCTCAGCAGCACCAATTGCTTCAAGCGTCAATGAAACACGAACACGGCTAAGTGCATCGTCTCTCATTTGTGAGCGAAGTGCAGCTTCATCTTGACCAGAGAACTGGAAGTACAAGTCAAGGTTCATACCTTGCATTTGTAGGCGTTGACCAAACTCATCCATCATACGGTCTACTTCAGAATCGACCATCACTTCAGGGATATCGATTTCAGCATTTCGTGCTGCAGCTTCTACAAGCTCATCACGCATAGCTGTTTCAGCAGCTTTCTTCTTTTCTTCAGTTGTTTGCTCTTTCATCTTTACACGAAGTGCTTCAAGGCTTTCGACATCTTCATCGATTTCCTTTGCAAGCTCGTCGTCAAGCTCAGGAACTTCTTTTGTCTTGATTTCATGCACTTTCACTTTAAATACAGCCGGTTTTCCTGCTAATTCAGCTGCATGGTACTCTTCAGGGAAAGAAACTTCGATATCTTTTTCTTCTCCTTGTTTCATACCAATAACTTGTTCTTCAAATCCTGGAATGAATGAACCAGAACCGATTGCAAGGTCGTACCCTTCAGCTTTACCGCCTTCGAATGCTTCGCCATCAACGAATCCTTCGAAGTCAAGGTTTACTGTGTCGCCATCTTCAACAGCGCCATCTTCCTTCACAACCATTTCAGCTAATGCTGTTTGGCGGTCTTTCAATTGATTCTCGATTTCCTCGTCTGTCACTTCAGTATCCTGACGAGTTACTTCAAGACCTTTGTAGTCACCAAGCTTCACTTCAGGCTTCAACGTAACGTGCGCTTTGAATACGAGCGCTTTGCCTTTTTCCATTTCATCGATTTCGATTTCAGGTTGAGCAATTGGTTCTACATCTGCTTCGTCTAGTGCGTTGGAATACGCTTCTGGAAGGATGATGTCAAGAGCGTCGTTATAAAGAGACTCGACACCGTACATTCTTTCGAACATTTTGCGTGGCATTTTCCCTTTACGGAATCCAGGCGCTTGCACTTTCTTTACAACTTTCTTGAATGCTTCATCGATCGCTGCATCTACTTTTTCAGCAGGAACTTCAACTGTGAGCGTTCCTTTATTACCTTCTTCTTTTTCCCATTTAACAGACATACTAAATACCTCCGAATCATTATGACCAATATATTTTCTCACGTTTATACGCTATTTACAACCATTACAGTATATCATAGTCTTTCGATCTTTCAACAGATTTACTGTACATTACTTCTCCGGTTGTTCATCGACGGTTTTGATCATGCAATTCAAATCTGTCGAAATTATCGGGCTCCCTGTAAACATGCTTTCTATGTATTGCATATACGCTTCTACAACTTCATCAGTTGAAAAACCGTCCCAGCAAAACGGATATGCAAGGATCCCGTAACGAAGACTTGCATCAATTGCCATTTGCATACGGGTTGGATCCTTCTCAAAAAGCCCACCCAATTGATTGACGACCTTAATAGAGCGTTCATCTTGACTCGGGAGTTCGAGCTCAGCAGGAATGACACGTTTTGTCAGTCCGAATTTCCGGACCGTCACTTCCTCGTCAAAGCCAGATTCACGCAGGAGGACGAGTGCATACGTTATGATGATTGGATGCAAACTTTCCTTTTCCACAATTTGCAACAGAAGATTTTTAGTTGTTTCATCCAATTCACTGTTCTCAAAAACAGCAAGAATCTGTTGCTGCGCTTCAGACGTTCCTTCCATAAACTCCTCTAAGGTGACCGTATTGGTTTTTTGCGGCTCCACGTCCTCTCGGATATATCTATAGGAAAGTCTTTTATTCAAGTCCCTCAAATAATTGAATTTCTTCACCATGTCTGGCGGAATAATATCCTCGTCGAAGAGCGTTTCAATTGTCATTTCGACTTCTTCGTAGTCCTGCAATTGGATACTAATCGCCAAATACAACTCCATCGCGTCAAGATAATCTGTCGTTCCGCTATGTAATAATTTTGTTGCCACTTCTTTCGCTAATGAAAAGTCTTTTGTTTCATACAATGAAACTGCGTAAGGTGCCAATATCCGCGTATTATCTGGTTCAAAATGATAGGCTTGCGCGAATGCCTCGACAGCTTCCGCGTAGTCTGTATCTTCAACGGCATCGAGCCCTTTTTCAATTAGACGTTCTAAGGCGCCAGGAAACACGACGATGTTATCCTTTTTAATGAGCCTTCCATATCTATGTCTCACTGGATTTCACCCTCTCTCATCCATCAACTATATCATATAGCATTTTCCAACCGGAAATGAATTATTCACTTCTTAATTTTATATGTGCATAATAAAAAGATGACAAGAAAGTTGTGTTATACAACTTGCTTGTCAATTCTCCCTACTTTTGTTCAATTATCGTTTCATTTGTAATTGACGATCATCCTGTCATCACTATTGATAAACGCCCTGACATTAAACACCTCTTCTGTAAATCGGTATGTTTCGTTACCAATTCTCAACACTACCCCTTCCATTGCTCTCCCGATCGTAATGGAATGATCATGGGAGGTTGAGAGTATCGTTAACGAAGAATTAATTGACCCAGCTTCCCCGACTGTAATGCCCTTCTCTCCATAAACTCTTCCACCTCTAACGACACCCGTAATATGTACATATCCACCTGACTGTATTTTAGTATTTATACAGCCTTTGTCCGATATGTGTAAGTCACCTGTGCAGAAGAAATTGCTGTTCATCGCATTTGGTACCGACATGCACGACTCTGTTGACTTCATCTCGTCATAACTTTCCAATAAATCCTTCATTTCGTTATGCAATTGTTGAAGGCGATATTCAAATTTTATATCTATTTCTAAAGATAAGAAGCACTTATGCAAATCACTTCTAATATTTTTCCACGTATCATCTACTAAATGGCTTTTTTCTGTATGAACCGTGTCGACAAAAGACTTTACTTCATCTGGGAATCCGTGGAATTTCTTTAGAATAAGCGAACGTAGAAGAGGTTGTATATTATTTTTATATGGACTATTTTTGAATGATTCGGAATTGGTTACAGCTTCTAGCATTGCTAAAATCTTGTCCATAGTTGTAGAAATTCTTGTTAAGCCAGCAATCCAATCTTTTACTAGTAAGTCCTTTTCACCAGCGACAATCGTTGACCCATTACAGTTGCTATGTAATTTAACACTTCCATTAGCGTTAATTGTTGCATTGTTTACGGATTTGTGGATTTCAACTTCGCCACATGCATCTACACACATATGATCGGTAACTTCACCAAAAACTTCAACATCCCCTTTGAATGTAATATTTCCTGATGACAAATCTACGTCTCCTACATGTGTAAACTTCTGTATAATTGAAACATTAACTAATAGACCTCTTTGCTCGATATGAGGCCTTCCCGATTGTGTTGCAACCACTTTATCATTAAGGATAATGATCCCTTTCCCCGCTTGAACTTTCAAAGGATAGGTTTGTTTACACGGAATCGTTTCATTCGTTACCGTATACCCGATTTTCCCTAATGTAGGAGGATGAATGATTCCAATTAAAGAACCTTTCTCAACAACTGGGATTTTTTTCACTTCCCTAAAATCTACTTTTCCATCTTCATTCTCTTTTAACCCTTTTTCCATTTCCGTATTGACCATTAACTCAAACCAACCATTTTCACCTTGTTGTGGAGGTTTTCCTGAAGCAATTACAAACATTCCTTCTTCAATTGCTTCTGTCGCTTCTATCATCTCCGCATGACGAAAGCCTGTCGTTACTTGCAGTGTTTTCAATTCAGCAATTATTTCTTGTAATTGTAAACTGTTCGTAACTTGCTTATTATCGATAACAGACGGGGTGAGATGTTGCTTAGGTTCAGAGTCCATTAATTGATAATTCATTCGAAACCCCGGTTTTACATGCAAATCGACTTTCAACTTGTCTGGATCCATAGAAACTTTCCATTCAGTCTCTTGTAGGGTTTCTTCGGAATGAATCTCATACTTCTCACTATCTGATAAAATAATAGTTTTCTCGTTAAACTCCTTTCCATTTATTAAAACAGTCATTTTTTCGGGAATCGTTAACGTTGGAAATACCCCTTTTGTCGACTTGCATAATACTTTTCCGTCCTTTATCCACGCTTTCCCTTCCGTTTCATCAGCAGACTCTTGTTCTAATGCTTTCGCACATTCATATTCCTGTAAAATAAAAAAGTCATCTACAAAATTTGAGATGCCTTCTCGTATTTGTTTCTCTTTCTTTGTCAATTTCACAATTGCTTTCTTCGAAAAGAATAATCGTTCTTTTTCTTTCTGTAAAACTTCTATCTCCACACTATTTTTCGTACTACCCAAAATACGTAAACCAGAATAAATCGCTTCGCTAATCGTTTTTCCTTTTGTCACGATATATTTCATATTCATCATCTCTCTTAGGTGTAGTATTCAACACTAACTCCTATAACTAGCACAAAAGATATAGTGGTGTTTTTTATATAGGTCATTAGGACTTATTTAATATAACATAAAACCACCTTTAGAACCATTGCAGATTAATAAAAGCGCCAAGAGATGGCAAAGTCCCTTGGCAAATGTTATTTCTATTAAACCGCAATCGCTTGCGAACGATCAGCAACTCCAGATTTACCTAAAATGCTTGTAATATGACTTTTCATTGGCTGTTTTTTCAAGGTGTTCAAAAGCATTTTCCACTTCAATTATATTGCCTTGTTCGTAATATTGGACAGCCATTGCAACGTCTTGGGAGATCAAGCCAATATCTTGCATTCCCCAACCGAAAATGAATCATTCACTTCTAATTTTTTACAACTATAAAGCTGCCAAGAAAGTTATGTTACACCACTTTCTTGGCAGCTGTACACTAAGTTGAGTATGTCATATATCTATTACGGCCGCATTCTTTTGCTTTGTATAAGGCAGTGTCGGCATTTGCCATTAACTGCTCCATAGCAGTACCATCTTTTGGAAATGTAGCGATGCCAATACTTGAAGTTGTTGTAAAGCAGTGCTCTCCGATTTGCCATTCCTCCTGCAAGCTATTCAATATACGTTTTCCGATCTTGATAGCTTCTTTTTCATTAGTATCAGGAAGAATTATGAGGAACTCATCACCACCCTGACGTGCAAGCACATCACTCTTACGAAGCGAGAGGCTAACTCTTTCGGGAAAAAGTTTCAATAACTTATCACCGATTGAATGGCCAAAATTATCATTTACCCATTTGAATTTATCAATATCCATATATAGCAAAGCGCACTCTTCTTTATTTCTTTTAGCTTCCTTCAAAGTTTGAGTCACAATATCTTTAAACAATCTCCGATTCGGCAGCCCTGTCAATTCGTCATGGAAAGCCATGTGCGCCAACTTCTCTCGCATCATCTTTTTTTCTTCGATAACTCGAGAAACGACCAATAGGAAACTTTCATCGCTCTTTCCGTCGACAAAATATGTCCCTTTCGCTTCAAGCCATATCCATTCTTTTGCTTTATGTTCACACCTGAACTCAATTTCGGCGGATCCCCGTGATTGAAATAAAGAATATAACCGCCTTATGATTTCCGGCAAATCTTCCGGATGCACTCTATCACTAACATTTTCCCCTTCATAATATTCCAAAGGAAATCCTAAAACTGGGGTGACTGAGGGAGATGCATAGGTGATTACCCCGTTTTCATCTATGATTGTCACTAAATCAGTCATATTTTCGGCAATTAAACGATATTTTTTTTCACTGCTAATTAACGCTTCTTCAATCCTTTTCCTCTCTGATATATCACGCGATATACCGGAAAATGCAATAACATTGCCGTGTTCATCATGAAGTGGAGACAGCGTAATACTTACAGGAATCAATGTTCCATCCTTTTTCAAACACTCTACTTCCAACCCTCGTATACTTTCGTTATTTAACAAACGTGCACGGTCTCTATTTACTTGTTCCGTTTGTTTAGCTGGTATTGTCGGCATTGGTCTTCCTATTACCTCCTCAGCTTTCCACCCATACATTTCCTCAAAGGCTTTATTCACCTGTACGACATTGCCATCTAAATCTATAATATCCATCGCTTCGGCGGATGACTCATAAAAGAACCTCAATTGTTCTGTTGTTTTTTGTAGTTTGTTTCTCGTTTCGATGAGATCCGATAGGTCCGTAATGACAATCATTATGTTTTGAGAATGCTGCACTTGATTGATTAAAGGAATATGTTTCACTTGCAAATGAAGCAATTTCCCCTTTTTATCATACGCACTAGCCTGATAAGAACAAAATTCACCTTTCAAGCTTTCAGCGAATAAACACTCTACATTACTAGTACTTTCGGGGACAATTAGCTCCTGATAATTGATGTTCGCCCAGTGGGAAGTCGAATAGCCGAATAAATCAGTAGCCGCATAATTCACATCAAGCACTTTCCCACTTTCATCCAACAAGAAGATAGGATCTGGATTATGAATAAGGATTGAACTGTACATTTCATTCGAAATACCTTTAAATAATCTTTCCATTTTTTTCTCCTCCAACGATTCTCACTCATACTATTGCGGTTGCTCTTTCCTCTCGCTGTAAAATGTTTATAGGTAATTGGACTATGTTTATACTACATAGAATCACATGAATAATACGATTCATAATAGCTGCTACAAAAAAGATGGCATTAACCTTAGAATATTCAAGGATTAATGCCATACTTATTTATCTTTTTATACGTTCGCCTTAGAAACAAGGGCATCAAACATAACTATTAGCATGCATGGTACGTACAATGCAATACTGCCATTTATCGTAACAAGACCGACGCTATGCTGTATATTGTTACAACGTTTTCTCCAACTCAGAAAGTAAAGCAATGACTTGATCGGATGCTTTTTGAAGCTGTTCAAAAGCATTTTCAGCATCAGTCAAATTGCCTTGTTCATAGCTTTGGACAGCTTGTCTTGCATAATTATGCACAGCTTTATGAGGCTCTTCCAACTGTCGGAATACAGACTGGTTTTGAATTTCCGGAGAAAGGTCTCCATAGTACCACAAACCAAGCCTACACGTTTCATAAGATGAAACCTGTTGTGATTCGAGTGCTTCCAATCCTAACAATACGTTATACACTCGCCATTTCCAAAGAAGATGGTCGGTTTTCGCAACAGTAATAATATCTTTGTCATTCAACCTAATATTTGTTTCAAAGAATGTCCGGCGATACTCGTCCATTTCCATACTTAAATCGTAAATAACATTAGCAGTTGCCATCGCCACTTCTTGGGAAAGTAAGCCAAGATCATGCATCTCTGAATTTCGATGTGCAATATCCATAATTGCAGATGTCTGCTCTTCCGTCATTGCAGCAATCTCCGCAGTCGATTCGTTAATTGTTTGCATCGTAGAAACAATTCTTTCTAGCGCCTCATCAGCATTTCGCGCTTCAGCAACGCTTCGATCTACCAAATTTTCGGTATCCCGAATTTGTCGTGTAACTTGCCTGGATACACTTTGCAACGACTCCAGATTATCCGTTATTTGTATCGTCTGGGTTTTTGTATGTTCCGCCAGTTTCCTAACTTCTTCAGCAACGACCGCAAAACCTTTTCCGTGTTCCCCTGCTCTTGCCGCCTCAATACTCGCGTTCAAAGCAAGCAAATTCGTTTGATCCGTAACTTCTCGGATAACTTTAATTACACTTTGCGTTTGTTCAATTTCGTAGTTCAACTGATCGACTTGTCGAATGACATCGGCATACACATTGCCGACTTCTTGAATATCTTCCAATGCTTTATTAATAATATCTTTACTTTGTGCGGCTGTATCTACCGCTTCCTCTGTATTTTCCGCCACTTTAATAGATTGGTCGGCTACTTCCATAATGGAAGCGGACATTTCTTCAGTAGCGGCTGTAATATTCTGACTTTCAATTACGATGTTATCCATTTCGGTAATAAGTAGTTTCGTCGTATCCAAATTTGTCACATCGTTCAGTACATCCGAAACGTCAAACAGAAATGATTTAAATGTTTCCTCCATATACACTTCAACGATCAGTTGCTGATCGAAGGCAGCTAGCTTACTAATTCCGAGGACGGAATTGATCATTTTCGATGGTTGATGATGAATTTTTTCCATCAAAATTGTATTTATTATTTGAATGAGCAAATGATGCGCTGCAATAAAGTGTTCAGCCGTCAACTTAATACGACTGTGCACTTGGCCGACAATAATTCTCGTCTGTATGTACTCCATATCGACTTCCGCATGGAGAAGTTGGTCGATATACTTTTCCATCGTCATTCGTAAACGATCAATTGTGGAATGTTTAGTAATTAACTGTTTCAAATGATCTACTGTTGTAATATCCTTATAAAATCTTTCAACAATCTCTTCCTTATGCGGCAACAGTATCGGCAATACATCTCGTACATGCTCAATAGTTTCTTGCGTAACACCCATAAATAACAGTTTATTTGATATTCTTTCCTCCATGAAAGAAATTTCTTTAGCTGTAGTATTGTTGTCTAGATATTCAGTCCACGGCTTCGTTTTTCTAGTGAATAACCTCATCAGTATCCCCCTCAACCTTTTATGAACTCATTATGTTAGGAATCCCATGCCAGACTTTTCGAGATATGCCTCAAAGTTTTGAACGGACAATGGCTTGCTAAATAAAAACCCTTGCCCCTGGCTACAACCTTCTTCTAGTAGAACTTCAAGCTGCTTATCACTTTCAATCCCTTCAGCAATCACTTCAATGCCAAGTGTATTCGCCATTGTCAATATAGCCCTGACAATTGCTCTGCTTTGTTCATTGTGGTGAATATCCTGAATAAAACAAGCATCAATTTTAAGCTCATCAACAGCTAATTGTTTTATATATCTAAATGAACTGTAACCGGTACCGAAATCATCAATCGAAATTAGAATACCTAATTTTCTAATCTTTTGAAGGACAGTTGAGGCATTTTCTATATCTACAAATACACTTTCTGTCACTTCAATTTCAAGACATCCCGGCTCTAATCCTGTTTCCGTTAAAATCTCTTCAATTCGTGTAACGATGTCAGGATCAGCGATTTGACGAGCTGACATATTCACCGACAATCTAAAAGGTTGTAGACCTATTTTTCGCCATTTTATAATTTGTTGACAAGCATTACGAAGCACCCATTCACCAAGAGGAAGAATTAATCCTGTTTCTTCGGCTAACGGAATAAACTTGCCAGGTGAGATCACACCTAATTCAGGATGATTCCAACGAACGAGCGCTTCCATTCCAATCATTTTATGTTCTAAGAGATTAATCTTCGGTTGGTACTCAATTTTAAACTGCCCTAGTTGAATAGCCTTTTCCAATTCATTAATGAGCAACGTCTGCTCCAATGACTTATCTCGCAACTCTTCATGAAAAAACGCAAATTGTTTTCGACCACGCCGTTTTACAGAGTTTAACGCTGTGTCTGCTTTATTCAGTAATTCATCGGCATTCACTCCATGTTCCGGAAAGGTCGATATACCTATACTACAAGACGGTGTATACTGATCTTCTCCGAAATCGATCGTCTTTTGGAAATTCACGATAATTTGACTCGCTACACGCTCGAATCTTTCCTTTGATGAATCTTTTATTAATACCGCAAATTCATCACCGCCTAGCCGGGCAACAAAATCAGTCGGGCTAATTGTACTTTCGATTATCCGAGCTGCCTCCTTGAGCAACGAATTCCCACGCTCCTGCCCCCACACATCATTTACATATTTAAAATGGTCAATGTCGATAAGCATTAAAGCGAGTTTGTCCGTAGAATATTCCTCTACTTCGATCTCTTTCTGTAAAAGATTCATGAACATTTTACGGTTCGGGAGTCCAGTCAACGTGTCATAATAGGACAAATGATAAATTTCCATCTCTGATTGCTTTCGTTCTGTTATATCCCTCATGATAAATACAAAATCGTTAAGGGCACCATTTGCACCGAAAATTGGATTGATGCTCGTTTCTACATGCCTGTACTTGCCGCTTATTGTTCTCACACGGAACTCAACTTGCGCTGCCGTTTCCTTCCTGGCAGCTAGCAAAGTCAACTTGACTTCTAGGACTTTTACATCTTCTTTATGTATGTATTCGAAAAGATGACGGGAATCCATATTTGTTAACGTGTACCCTAAAATAGCCTCGTGGGAAGGGGATACATATTTTAAGTACCAATCTTTATTAATAATCGATATTAAGTCCGATGTATGATCGGTAATGAGACGATATTTCTCTTTACTTTTCCGGATGTCTTCTTCCATTTCTTTTCGATTAGTTATGTCATTACGAATTGATATGTATTGATACGGTTTTCCAGCATAATTTAAAAATGGAACGATTGTTGTATCGACCCAGTAGAATGATCCATCCTTCGCTTTGTTTCGGATTTCGCCTTTCCATACATCGCCTTTGCCAATCGTTGCCCACATTTGTTGAAAAAATTCCTTCGGATGATAGGATGAATTTAAGATGCGATGGTCTTGTCCAATTAGTTCTTCTCGGCTGTACTGGGAGATTTCGCAAAAACGGTCATTGACATATAGAATTACGCCTCTATGATTGGTAATTGCAACAATGGAAGATTGATCCAGTGCATATTTGATGGCATTTAATTCTTTTAACAAATCATCTTTATCCATATTGATTTCTTCCAATGGACTCATTGGTCGCATAAGTTCACTACTCCTCTTCTACTCTCCTATTCTTCTAGTCTCTAACATACTCCATAAAAAAAACCGACACCTATGGACATATAGTGTCGGTTGCACACTATCGCTCCAAGTCAGTCAAGTGCCCAATTAAATATTGCTGTTCATCGCCTACAATTCATTCGCTTTTATGTATAGTTTAACCAATACCCTCACCCCTATAGTAGACAATCTTTCCTATTCCGTCAATATAAATCACATTTGCAATATTAGTATAAAATATCTAACAGTTTTCACTCTCCATGATCGAATTTTATAATTAACCGAGCGATAAAAGTGCAATTGTTATTAGTTGTGAGTGTTACTGCGCAAATTCTTCCTTTAACCTGGCTTAAGTAAAACAGCCGGCTATTCGATGTTTAAACAAAGAATAGACGGCTATTTGCCATACATACCGTAATGGGGCATATATTCCCCATTCGAGTTAACCTTTGATTTTTCAAGGCTATTGCCATCCTTCTATGAATAATTTATACATTCACTTCTGTAAGATGTGCATCGAACATATCGATAATCGTAAGGAAATGATCCGCTTCGCGATAAACATGGTCTGCTAGTAATGGATGGATTATACTCTTAATTTTACATTCTTCAATTAATTCTCTTGCAGTCTTTTTAAAATCTCGTAATGAAGCGACAGACACACGATTTTGATCTAGGAATTGATCCAACAAAGGAACCGTTTGAGAATAAGGTCTCATCCCGTCTAAATCTCTAGCTTGGAACAGCAACTCATCAAAGTCATTACTAAAGTTTCTCGCCATATCGACTAGCTTTCTTTCCGAAGGGTCGAGCAAATGCCCAATAAACTTTGCATGGTCGGCCATAATACGTAAAAAGAACACATTCTCTTTAATAATCGCATCGGCAAGTGGTTTTAATTTACCTTCATTCAACTCTATGAGTCGCTTTCTGAAATAGTTTGCTTCTCGACTCGTATGATCTACTAACAGGGGGAAATTGTTAGCACCAGGCAACTGACAAGCAAGTATTAACCCTAACACTTTCCGTTTGAAAGCATAAATGTTCGTTGCCGCCACTTGAACTTCCGAATTGAACCTTCTAATTGTCATAGGGTCTGTTTGATTCGTAAAAGCATGCGACTGTTGTTCAATCCGTTCAAATAGTTGAAAGAAGTAATTGGCTTCTGCAATTAACTGCGTATCTTCGGCCCTAAACCCTAGTCTTAGAAACATTGAATGTTCTTTCATAATCCTTGACCAAAATCGTATTTCTTCTAATGACCGTTCCACAAACTCCATTGGCGATATGTTAGTACTTTCCATTTGACGCTCTTCATTCCAATGTATTTCAATTCCTCCCTTGTAAGAATACATACGTCTTAATCTATTCCTCACAAAGTTGTCCATATTACTAGCATTCCTTAAAGAGATTAGTAATTCATATAATATAAATGATGTTCGGCGATAATAATGCGGAAAATGGATTAGCCTTAGAACAGAAAAAAAAGCGGCACAAACGTTTTGCTTCAACGTTTGTACCGCTTTTTTAAGTACGTCCCAGGAGGGATTCGAACCCCCGACCCACAGCTTAGAAGGCTGTTGCTCTATCCAGCTGAGCTACTGAGACATGTTGTTAGGAACTAGTGATTACCTAACGACAAATTTTATTATAGACAGGTTCAATCGAAAAGTCAACGGTTATTTGCGATATTTTTTATTTCCACCGTAATTACTGTTTCCATTGACATGTTTTTGAAGTAAACCCGGTAATTATCCTCCCATTCTATCTCTGCGAAAGTAGGTTGCTTGCCTTCCCTTGGGAGAATTGTGCTTCCTGGATTGACGAATAATATCCCGTCCCTCAATTCAGCCCCATAGGAGTGAGAGTGACCGAATAGGACGATGTCCGCACCTAGTTCAAGCGCATGATAATAGAGCGGCAACATTGTACGTTTACAATCATGCTCATGACCATGCACCATCCAAATTTTCTTGCTGCCGACTTCAACGATAACCGAATCAGGGAAACGATGGTCCCTATCACAATTACCTTTTACGATGTGGATATTAGTCAATAATGTATCATCCCATGCTAATTCACTGTCT
The DNA here is from genome assembly GCF_050859005.1 of Sporosarcina sp. UB5. Taxonomy (GTDB): domain Bacteria; phylum Bacillota; class Bacilli; order Bacillales_A; family Planococcaceae; genus Sporosarcina. The sequence continues at coordinate 2,364,139 of NZ_CP125984.1, read as the reverse complement.
CCGCAATGAAAAATTGCATCCGCTTGCAACGCGGAAACGGCATTCACCGTTTCCTTATCGCCATGCGAATCGCTCATAACAATGACTCTCATTGCTGTTCACCTAACGAATGTAGCAATTGCGGCAAATGTTCGTTCAACTGCCGAAGGGCTGCGCCTCGGTGTGAAATCTCACCTTTTTCTTCCGGTGATAATTCAGCCATCGCCTTACCTTTTTCAGGAGAATAAAAAATGGGATCATAACCGAAGCCGTTTACGCCTCTTCTTTCTTCCAATATTATACCTTCACAACTTCCCGAAAACGTGACAGTCTCTACCCCAGGCCCCGCAACAGCGAGGACACAACGGAAACGCGCCGTACGTTCATTTTCAGGCACTCCTTGCAGCTCTGACAGCACTTTGTCGATATTGGCATCATCATTCTTCGGCTCGCCCGCGAAACGCGCAGAATAGACGCCTGGAGCCCCTTGTAGCTTATCGATTTCCAAACCACTATCATCTGCAATGACCATAATTCCTAATAACTTTGACACAGTCTCGGCCTTCAAGACTGCATTTTCCTCAAAAGTACTTCCCGTTTCTTCTACATCAATGTCCTGTTCGAGATCATTTAACGTTTGCACTTCAAAATCATATGGGCTAAAAAGTGTTTCAAAATCTTTTGCCTTCCCTTTATTGTTCGTTGCAATTAATATCTTCTTCATCGTTCTTCGTCTTCCTTTCCGCCAATAAGCGTACCGATTTCTCCAAGCACTTCCTTTTGAATGCCAATCAGTCTTTGAATGCCCAATTCGGCTAGCTCAACGAGATCGTTCATTTCCTGTCTTGTAAATGTCGCTTCCTCACCGGTTCCTTGTAATTCAACAAATTCTCCTGCACCAGTCATAACGACGTTCATATCGACAGCGGCCGCCGAATCCTCAGGATAATCAAGATCAAGAATGAGCTGGCCTTCAGCCGTCTTCCCTACACTAATCGCGGCTAAATAGTCACGTATTGGAAAAGTGCTCAATTCTTTCTCTTTCACCAATTTGGAGATAGCAATACTCATGGCGACAAATGCCCCCGTAATAGATGCTGTCCGCGTGCCTCCATCCGCTTGGATAACATCGCAATCAATCCAAATCGTCCGCTCTCCTAGCGCACCAAGATCAATTACCGCACGCATTGCACGTCCGATTAAACGTTGAATTTCCATCGTTCTTCCGCCTACTTTTCCACGTGAAGATTCCCGTTGAGTCCTTTGACCCGTCGCACGAGGGAGCATAGAATACTCCGCAGTCACCCATCCTTGTCCACTTCCTCTTAGAAACGGCGGAACCCTTTCCTCAATGGATGCAGTGCAAATCACTTTCGTATTTCCTACAGAAATGAGTACCGATCCTTCCGGATGTATTAAATAATCCGTATCAATCGTTACCGGCCTTCCCGTATTTGCAGTTCTTCCATCATGCCTCATATTGGATAACCTCCACTATTTAAATTCAGCATCCATCTTACCATACTCATTTTCGTCATAGCAAAAACCCGGTTGCCTTTATTGGCAGCCGGGTTTACCTAGAACAATATGTCTGACATCAGGACTTCTAATGCCGAGCCAATCGATAGCAATTGATTCAAACACTTCCAATTGTCCAGTCGTGTAAAATATTGGCGCTTTCCGTTCACCAGAGATGTTTGCAAGGTCTAATCCGGATAAAGTGTTTTCCACATCCCGCACAGTTTCATACGCCGATGATACAATGTTCACGCCAACGGGTAATTGTTCTTGAATTTGATCATGCAGAAGTGGATAATGCGTACAGCCTAAAATAGCCGTATCGAATTCCAAATGAGCAATCGGCTGCAAAGATCTTTTCATTATATGCTGAATGTTCATTTGTTTGTATTGACCACTTTCAACAAGAGGAACAAACTCCGGACAGGCAAGCGGAATAATGTCCGCATCTGTCGAAATGGCGGAGATGGCATACTCATACGCCTTGCTTTTAATCGTGCCGACCGTACCTAACACCGCAATTTTTCCGGTAGTTGATACGTGCGCAGCCGCTCTTGCCCCTGGTTCGATAACTCCTAAAACCGGAAAAGGCAGTTGTTCACGCAATATGTCTAGCGTCACAGCAGTAGCCGTGTTGCAAGCGACTACCAACATTTTGACTCCCATTTCGGCAAGTGCAGTAGCCATCTCCATTGTAAATTCCTTTACTTCTTCAACTGAACGTGGCCCGTATGGACAACGCGCATCATCGCCTATATAAATAATTGTTTCAGCGGGTAAAAATTGTAACATTTCTTTTACGACGGTCAATCCGCCAACACCGGAATCTATGACTCCGATTGGTGCATCATTCGGTATTCTCAATCCTTAATCATCTCTTTGTGCAGTTTTGTCAACAATCGGGAAAACTCGTTTATTTCCACTTCTGAAAAATCTTCGAGAACTGCATTTAAATATTTCCGTCGTTTGTCTATTACTTCTTCGATAATGCGTTCACCCTCACCTAACAAGTGAATGCGTACGACACGGCGGTCCTGTTCATCACGCACTCTCTTCACAAGCTTGTTGTTTTCCATGCGATCGACAAGATCCGTAGTTGTACTGAATGCCAAATACATCTTATTCGACAAGTCGCCAATCGTCATGTCCCCATGCTCGAACAACCATTGCAGCGCAATGAATTGGGGAGGTGTAATCGTATAATTGCTTAATATTTTCCGGCCTTGCTGTTTAATAATTCCGGATATATATCGAAGTTCCTTTTCCATCCGAGCAATGTTCTCGGCGCCGTCAAGACTCATTGCGTTATGTTCCGCCATATATACCAGCTCCCTGAAAACGAATACTGTCTACTTATTGTCACCTTTTTCGTCATATAACGCAACATTTTTTAAAAAAGGATAATAAGTATATAATGTTTTTTTCAGGAAGCTGTATATTTAGATGTATATGACGGATCATATCGAGTCTATTATAGTAAGGAACGACAATAGATTTGTTTAATTCAGTTTCAGTTCCCCTAATCGCAACAATTCGACAATCGCTTGTGCCCTTCCGGATACTCCTAATTTTTGAATAGTATTCGAAATATGATTCCGGACGGTTTTTTCGCTAATGCCGAGCCGTCCTGCGATTTCTTTCGTCGTATGATCATCCACTAATAGATGAAAGATTTCTCGCTCCCTTGCTGTAAGCAAAGAACGGTTTTTCATTTCTCCTGTCAAGACGCGCCCCCTCCTATCCACGTTCACTTTACAATATGTGAGGATGGTTTAGGCTGTGCCGGCTCGTTCATCATTTTACAAGGAAAAACCGGATTTTTGATTGCTCTTCCAAGGAACAGATTTGCCCGTTTTTCTATCGATTTGGACAATCGTTCCCCTTCCCGTAAATACTACTTCGTCCTTCGCATTTTTTGCCATATAATGAATGTCGACGGAGCTAGTACCGATAGACGCCGCTTTGACAAAAATCGACAGTTTCTCATCAAAAAATACTTGTTTCATATAGTCGCATTGAAGATCGGCAACGACAGGTATTGTCGTTCCGTTCGGGTCAAGCCAGTCTTCCATATGACCGACATGTTTCAAATATTCGATCCGCGCATATTCAAAGTATGCGAATGTAACTGTGTTATTTAAATGGCCGTACATGTCCGTTTCAGAAAAACGAACGGATACGGGTACGGAAAATGTGAATTCTTCCATCCACTTTTCCATATCTTCAATATAAGCAATCCTCAACAGACCCACTCCCCTTCAAAATGAATGAATGTTCATTCTCTTATTATAGCAAACGGGATAAATAATTGCTTGCACATTGTTGCATATGCCAGTAAAATACACTTTGTTGACAAGGTAGATTAGTTTTTAGGAAGAAAATGAACTAGTATATAAAAGCCACGGCTTATACAATAAAAAACGCGAGTATGAGGATGATATTCATCCCCATACTCGCAAATTAATTACATAAGAAAACTTTATTAGTCAACCATATGGTCGCTTCCGAAGAAGTTTTTGAACATTTGTACTGTCGTTGCACGGTTCAATGCAGCGATAGATGTTGTCAGAGGAATTCCTTTCGGGCATGCGACGACACAGTTTTGTGAATTACCGCATTCAGTAATTCCGCCGTCAGACATAATTGTCGCAAGGCGTTCGTCTTTGTTCATAGCACCTGTTGGATGTGAATTGAATAAGCGAACTTGTGAAAGAATCGCTGGCCCGATGAAGTTTGTTTTGTCATTCACGTTCGGACAAGCTTCAAGACAAACACCACAAGTCATACATTTAGACAATTCATAAGCCCACTGACGTTTACGTTCAGGCATACGTGGACCTTCACCTAAGTCATACGTTCCGTCAATCGGAATCCAAGCTTTGACTCGTTTGAGTGAGTCAAACATAAATTCACGATCGATAACAAGGTCACGGATTACAGGGAACGTCCTCATCGGCTCAAGGCGAATCGGTTGTGTTAGCTGATCAACCAAAGCCGTACAAGATTGGCGAGGGCGTCCATTGATCACCATAGAACAAGCGCCGCAAACTTCTTCAAGGCAGTTCATGTCCCAGTTAACAGGTGTCGTTTTCTTTCCTTCCGCATTCACCGGGTTACGACGAATTTCCATGAGAGCGGAAATGACGTTCATGTTCGGTCTGTACGGGATTTTAAAGCTTTCCCAATACGGTTTGGAATCAGGAGTGTCTTGTCGCTGAATTTCAAAATGGACCGTTTTTTCTGCAGTTTGCTGTTCAAGGACAGCTGATGTTTGCTCAGTCACTTATGTCAATCTCCTTTCTTCGCTGAATAGTCACGTTTACGCGGCGGAATCAAGGATACATCCACTTCTTCATAGGAAAGGATCGGCGCAGATTTCCCGTCGAATTCTGCAATCGTCGTTTTCAAGAAGTTTTCATCGTCACGTTCAGGGAAATCTGGTTTGTAATGTGCTCCACGGCTTTCATCACGATTCAATGCTCCCAAAGTGATGACGCGTGCCAAATAGAGCATGTTTTTCAACTGGCGGGTGAATGTCGCGCCTTGGTTTGACCATCGTTGAGTATCGACAATATCAATCTTTTCATAACGTTCGAGAAGCTCTTGAAGCTTGTTGTCCGTCTCTTGCAATTTATCATTGTATCGGACGACCGTTACGTTATCTGTCATGATTTCCCCGAGTTCTCTATGCAACATATACGCATTTTCGTTGCCATCCATCTTCAATGTTTCGTCCCATTTTTGCTGTTCGTCTTTCACAGCTGCATCGAACAATGTCGAAGGAAGTTCGTCCGCAGTACGCTTTACGCCGCGCATATACTTAACCGCTTCCGGGCCCGCAACCATCCCACCATAGATGGCAGACAATAAGGAGTTTGCACCAAGACGGTTTGCGCCGTGCTGGGAGTAGTCACATTCACCAGCTGCAAACAGACCAGGTATGTTCGTTTGTTGCTCATAATCGACCCATAGTCCGCCCATTGAATAGTGGACCGCAGGGAAAATTTTCATTGGTAATTTACGTGGGTCATCCCCAGTAAACTTCTCATAGATTTCAATAATTCCGCCGAGTTTAATATCAAGCTCTTTCGGATCTTTATGGGAAAGGTCGAGATACACCATGTTCTCCCCGTTAATCCCTAATTTCTGGTTAACACACACATCAAAAATTTCACGAGTTGCAATGTCTCGTGGCACTAGGTTACCGTAATCTGGATATTTCTCTTCCAGGAAATACCATGGCTTACCGTCTTTATATGTCCAAATACGACCGCCTTCACCACGAGCAGATTCACTCATGAGACGAAGTTTGTCATCTCCAGGGATGGCAGTCGGGTGAATTTGGATGAATTCACCGTTAGCATATTTCGCACCTTGCTGATAAACGATCGAAGCTGCAGATCCTGTATTAATAACAGAGTTCGTCGATTTTCCGAAGATAATACCAGGGCCGCCAGTTGCCATAATGACCGCGTCAGCACGGAATGCTTTAATTTCCATCGAATTCATGTTTTGTGCTTTAATACCTCGGCAAATCCCTTCATCATCCATGATGACCCCTAGGAATTCCCAGTGTTCATACTTTTGAACTAGTCCCGCTACCTCATGACGACGTACTTGCTCGTCCAAAGCATACAAGAGTTGTTGGCCGGTAGTAGCACCAGCAAAAGCTGTACGGTGATGCAATGTACCGCCAAAACGACGGAAATCTAATAATCCTTCAGGTGTTCGGTTGAACATAACACCCATTCGGTCCATTAAGTGAATAATTCCTGGAGCTGCCTCAGCCATTGCCTTGACAGGAGGTTGGTTCGCTAAGAAGTCGCCACCATATACAGTGTCATCAAAGTGGATTGCTGGCGAGTCGCCTTCACCTTTCGTATTCACTGCGCCGTTAATGCCGCCTTGCGCACAAACGGAGTGGGAGCGTTTAACCGGAACGAGTGAGAACAGGTCTACCCCGACCCCTTCTTCCGCAGCTTTGATAGTTGCCATCAAGCCAGCTAGTCCGCCACCGACGACAATCAATCTGCCTTTTGCCATTATTGTTTCACTCCTCAAATTATACATGTACTTGAAATTCTATGAATCTTTTTGTTAGACGAATGCCAATAAGGCCTGTATACCTATTACCGACAAAACGAAGAATGCTATGATCGTAATATAAGTAACGATTTTTTGTGAGCGTGGCGATTGGATAATTCCCCATGTCACAGCGAATGACCATAGGCCATTTGCCAAGTGGAATGTTGCTGCCAAAACACCCGCAATGTAGAATGCAAGCATGAATGGATTAGATAGGATCTCTTCCATCATGTTGAAGTTCACTTCTGCGCCAAGTGCTTTTTGAATTCTAGTTTCATAGACATGCCATGCTATGAAAATGACGAGGAAAACACCTGTTACACGTTGTAATAGGAACATCCAGTTACGGAATGTGCCGTAGCGCTGAACATTGTTTTTCGCAGTGAAAGCTATGTACACACCATAAAACGCATGGAACATTAACGGAATATAGATAATGAACCATTCCAAAAACAGGACGAACGGCAAGTTCCCCATGAAATTGGAAGCGTTATTAAATGCTTCTTCACCGCGTGTTGCAAAATGGTTGATTACCAAGTGTTGAGTAAGGAACAACCCAACCGGAATAACTCCGAGCAATGAATGCAGTCGGCGCAAGTAAAAATCTGATTCTCTCGACAAGTCTTTTACCCTCCCTTATGAATGAGAGATGCCGAAAACACCGCCACTATTTGTACAAATGATAGACGTTCGCGGCATTTCTCTTACTGAATCATTATGATATCATGTTCATTGTACTCCTCACCTATGAGGAGGTCAAGGTAAGGAAACCTTTTTGACGACAATAATCAAAAAGTTCATACACGACTTGATTCACTTGAAAGGACTGTATAACCGTTGGATAAACATACATTAGAAGTTCCGACACAATTAGGATATGAGATTATTAGAGATCATGTACTCCCTAACATTTTAGGTAAGCATGAAGATGAAATCCTTTATTGGTCTGGAAAAGAAGTGGCGAGGAAGTTCCCCATATTTTCAGTCGACGAACTTCCGGACTTCTTTTCGGAAGCAGGATGGGGACCCCTCTCCTCTCATAAAGGGAAGACTGCAAAAGACGAAGCGGTATTCATTCTTCATGTAGGCGATATGACGTTGCTCGAAAATAGATCTTACCAGCTAGAAGCAGGTTTTATCGCGGAGCAGTTTCAAAAACTAAATGGATTCCTCACTGAATGCTACGGCGAAAAAATTATCAAAGAGAACCACGTACGTTTCCGTGTGAAATGGGACTCAAAAACTAAACTATGAACGTAGTTGCGACAAACTATCCTTCCAAAGTAGAATAATGGACTACTTCTCACGAAAAGCGGGCTCATCGATATTCGATTGAGCCCGCTTTTCATTTTTCTTTCTTAAAATACTCCATTACAGTTTCTGCGACTTTTATCGGTAAACCTGCATCATTTAACTCGGCTACAGTCGCTTCTCTAATTTTCTTTACTGAACCAAAATGTTTTAACAGACGCTGTTTTCGCTTCGGGCCAACTCCCGGCAATCCATCTAAAACGGACGTCAATGAATTGGAATCTCTGCGTTTTCTATGGAATGTAATAGCAAACCGATGCACTTCATCTTGTATTCGTTGTAACATATAAAATGCCTCACTTGTGCGTTTCAGTGGGACGACCTCCACTGGATTCCCGTACAGCAATTGCGCGGTCTGATGCTTGTCATCTTTGGCAAGTCCTGCAATCGGTATAGACAACCCTAGTTCATCCTCGATAACTTCACGAGCTATTTCCATCTGCCCTTTTCCTCCATCGATGATGATGAGATCTGGTAACGGCAACTGCTCCTTCAACACACGGACGTATCGCCTCCTGATCACCTCACGCATCGCTCCATAATCGTCATGAGCAGCTGCTGTTTTCGTCTTATATTTTCTATAGTCTTTACGATTCGGTTTTCCGTCAACAAACGAAACCATCGCGGATACCGGATCTACGCCACCTGTGTGGGAGTTGTCAAAAGCTTCTATTCGTATCGGAGTTGAGATTCTTAGCGCTTCTCCAAGTTCTTCGCAAGCACCAATCGTTCTCTGTTCCTGACGTTCTATAAGCTGGAATTTTTCACGTAAAGAGATTTTCGCGTTTTTACTTGATAAGTTAACAAGATCCTTTTTCTTCCCACGTTGCGGAATAAATACATTTACGTTCAATAGTTGCCGAACGATTTCCTGGTCAATTCCTTCCGGCAATAATATTTCCTTCGGCAAAAGGTGGCCCGTCTTTCCATAAAATTGCCCGATAAACGTTAACATCTCTTCCTCAGGATCCTGATATAAAGGGAAAATGGATACATCCCTTTCAATCAATTTCCCTTGTCGGACGAAAAATACTTGGACGCACATCCATCCTTTTTCAACCGCATATCCGAATACGTCACGGTCGGTGAAGTCGTTCATCATCATCGTCTGTTTTTCCATAACCGCTTCGATATTAGCAATCTGATCCCGATATTCTTTCGCTCGTTCGAATTCTAAATTCTCGGCTGCGACAGACATTTTTTCAGTAAGCTCTTTTTTTACACTCATATATCCACCATTTAGGAATCGGCTTATATCGTCCACCATTTCCTTATATGTTTCTTGTTTTACTTCATACACACAAGGAGCTAAGCATTGCCCTAAATGATAATAAAGACAGACCCTGTCCGGCAGCTGATGGCATTTCCGATACGGATATAACCGATCGAGCAATTTTTTCGTTTCATGCGCCGCAGTTGCATTCGGATAGGGACCGAAATATTTCCCTTTATCCTTTTTCAGCTGTCTTGTAATGATCAATCGAGGATGGCGTTCCGAGGTGATTTTTAAATATGGGTACGTCTTATCGTCTTTCAGCATAATATTGTATTTCGGGTCATGTTGTTTAATGAGGTTCAGTTCAAGGATGAGTGCTTCAATATTAGACGATGTAATGATATATTCAAAGTCCTCGATTTCTCCAACGAGGCGCTGTGTTTTTGCATCATGGGTTCCCGTGAAGTAACTACGGACCCTGTTTTTCAATATTTTCGCCTTACCTACGTAGATGATTGTCCCTTGTCGGTCCTTCATTAAGTAGCAGCCAGGCAAGTCAGGCAGCAAGGATAGTTTATGCTCTATTTTTTCATTCATTATTCTCACCTACCAAAAAACCGGGTTCCTATGAAGGTTCCCGGTTTTAAGTAATCCATTACGCGTGTTTTTCAATCAGTTGAGCAAGTTGTTCTTTCGGTTGGAAACCGACAACTTTGTCGACAATTTCTCCGTCTTTGAAAAGGACGAGTGTTGGGATTGACATAATGCCAAATTCACCAGCAGTTGCTTGGTTTTCATCGACGTCAACTTTGACGATTTTCGCTTTTCCATTTAGGTCGTTGTCGAGTTCCTCCAATACTGGAGCGATCATTTTACAAGGTCCGCACCATGTTGCCCAGAAGTCAACGAGGACGAGACCGTCTTTTGTTTGTTCTTTAAAGTCTTGGTCTGTTGCATGAACAATAGCCATTTGATTATTTCCTCCTTTAGTAAATCCAACTATGTTTGCATTATAGCATGTCAAATATATCCGAGCGAAACATCTGCCTACCTTAAAAAGGCCCCGCTTAAACAGGGCCTCATAATTGTTAATTCGTTTTGATTTTCTTAATTTCTTCGATCATCATCGGGATAACTTCAAACAAATCTCCGACGATTCCGTAGTCTGCTACTTTAAAAATAGTTGCTTCCGGGTCTTTATTAATCGCGACAATTACTTTGGAGTTGGACATTCCGGCCATATGTTGAATTGCGCCTGAAATTCCAGCAGCGATGTACAAATCTGGCGTCACAACTTTACCTGTTTGACCGATTTGCAAAGAGTAATCACAATAATCCGCGTCACACGCTCCACGGGAAGCACCGACCGCACCGCCAAGTAATTGTGCCAACTCTTCAAGAGGTGCAAAACCTTCTGCACTTTTCACTCCACGGCCTCCAGCGACGACGACTTTCGCTTCCGATAAATCTACGCCTTCCGTTGACTTACGAACGACTTCGCTAATAACTGATCGTAGATTCGTAATGTCAACCGAAACAGAAGAAACGTCTCCTGAACGGCTTTCATCTTTTTCAAGTGTTTCAATATTGTTCGGACGGACCGTAATGAATAGAAGGCCATCTTTATTTTTCACTTTTTCAAAAGCTTTACCGGAATAGATTGGGCGGATGAATACTGCATCATCTCCTTCGCCTTCAATTGCCGTCACATCGGATATTAGTCCTGAAGCTAGTTTACTAGCAATCTTCGGAGACAAATCTTTTCCTAATGCAGTATGACCGAATACAATTGCTTCCGGCTTCTCCTGCTCATAGACAGCCATAAATGCCTGACCGAAACCGTCTGATGTATAATGTTTCAAATGCGGATGCTCTACTGTAATGACACGATCCGCACCATATTTAATCATTTCTTCCCCTAATGAGTGAACTGCGTCACCAAATAGCAGACCAACGATTTCGCCACCGTCCGCTACTTTTTTGGCAGCTGCAATCGCTTCGTATGAAACGTTACGCAATGCCCCTTCACGAGCTTCACCAAGTACGACTACTTTTTTAGACATATAGAGTCCCTCCCATTACGATATGAAAATCATTGAAGTTCAATCAAAGCACTTTCGCTTCTTTATTTAGAAGATCTACGAGTTCTTTCACCTGATCGGATAAGTCACCTTCAAGGATACGTCCAGCCGCTTTTTGTGGAGGTAAATAGATTTCAATCGTTTCCGTCTTTGCTTCCACGTCATCCTCATCAAGATCTAGATCATCCAATTCGAGCTCATCAAGCGGCTTTCTTTTCGCCTTCATAATACCTGGTAATGAAGGATAGCGAGGATCGTTCAAGCCTTGTTGCGCTGTAACGAGCAATGGCAATGAAGTTTCAATCGTTTCAGAATCTCCTTCAACATCGCGAATGATTTTTACATCCGCTCCATCGATTTCAAGTTTTGTAATCGTCGTTACGTAATTGATGCCTAACAGTTCTGCAACACGCGGCCCTACTTGTCCGGAACCACCATCAATTGCAACGTTCCCCGCAAGGATAAGATCCGCATTTTTGTCTTTCAAGTATTCTGCAATGATTTTAGCAACAGTGAATTCGTCTAGCTCATCCAAGTCATCCTCGGTATTAATAAGGACCGCTTTGTCAGCCCCCATTGCAAGCGCCGTTCGAAGCTGCTTTTCAGCTTCTTCGTCACCGATCGTAATGACTGTTACTTCACCGCCGTGCTCATCGCGTACTTGGATCGCCTCTTCTATTGCGTATTCGTCATAAGGATTAATAATGAATTCAGCACCGTCTTCAACGATTTTACCGTTTGATACAGCGATTCTCTCCTCTGTGTCGAATGTCCGTTTCACCAATGCATAAATGTTCATAACGCATACCTCCCGCTTATTTAATTCCCTTTAAATTGTGGTTCCCTTTTTTCAATAAATGCTTGGATACCCTCTTTTGCATCTTCCGAGACGAAAACCTCCCCGAATGAATCAGCCTCAGCCTTTACACCTTCATAGAACGATGCTGTTTTCGTATATTGGAGCATTTGAAGTGCCGCCTTTACTGCAATCGGACTCTTCTTTGCAATTTTCTTCGCCATGTCCATTGTCTTCGGAAGAAGTTCCTCGTCCGAATATGCATGATTGGCTAGACCGAATCGAACAGCTTCTTCCCCAGTGATTGGATCGCTCGTCAATAGCATTTCCGCTGCCTTCGCCATCCCGACATATCTTGGCAAACGCTGCGTGCCGGCAAATCCGGGGATTAACCCTAATTGCAACTCAGGCAAGCCGAGCTTTGCTTTTGCTGCAACAATTCGGAAATGGCATCCCATCGCCAACTCCAGCCCCCCGCCAAGTGCGGCACCGTGAATCGCAGCAATAATTGGCTTGTTGAAGCTTTCCATCCGTTCGAACACATCCTGTCCCGCAGATGCGAGCTTTGAAAATTGTTCACCGGACGTCACCGTCGTGAATTCCTTAATATCGGCACCTGCCGAAAAGAATTTACCTTCTCCATGAAGAACGATCACTCTGACGGATTCATCATTTTCAACTTTGTCCAACATTCGATCAATCTCTTGGATAAGACCGCTCGATAATGCATTAGCTGGTGGTCTATCGATTGCGACCGTCGCAACTCCGTCTTCAATAGTAATTTTCAAGTATTCCATTCTTCCCCCACCCTTTCCGAAATACCCGTTATTAACAACGTTTTTCGTCCATCATCCCGATTTACGCTTTCATTCCATTTAATAGTAAGCGATGGACTTCTGGTGCCAACTTCATCAAATCGTACTTTTGATCATTCATGACCCACGAGGTGATTGTTTCGTCAATCGTTCCGAATACCATTTGGCGCGCCAAACGGATATCGATACGTTTATCAAATTCACCTGTTTCGATCCCTTCGGTTAAAATGGAATCGAGCAGCACTAAGTACTCCTTCAGCACTTCATTAATTCTGTATCGGAGTTCTTTGTTTGATTGCCGTAGCTCTAACTGGGTTACAATGGCTAGGTGGCGATCGCCATTGAGCAAACTGAAATGGTTTTCAATCATCTTTGCAAGCATCTCTGTTGCAGAAATCTCTTTTTTCAGTATTTCTTTCACGTTATCTACGAAGACGCCCATCTTTTCTCGGAAAACGGATATGAGAATGTCCTCTTTATTTTTGAAATAAAGATAGATTGTTCCATCCGCAACGCCTGCTTCTTTGGCGATTTTCGATACTTGGGCCTGATGGTAACCGTTTTCAGCAATGACGATTACGGCTGCATCTACTATTTGTTTATATTTCGGTTTATCACGTTTCATTGTTTTCACCACCAAAAAGAAGAAAATATGAATGACTGTTCATTCATATTTTCATATTAATCGTTTATTTGATTGTCGTCAAGTCTTTCGTTAGGAAGTTTGCATCATCTTCTCTTTCTCTTCTTCAATGAGCGCGCGCCGCAATATTTTTCCGACTGCAGTTTTCGGCAACTCTTTTCTGAATTCATACTTGCGCGGAACTTTATATGACGCCAAATGTTCCCGGCAATACGTATTCAATTCTTCTTCCGTCACCGACTTCCCAGTTTTCAAAACAATATATGCCTTTACCGTCTCTCCTCGATATGGATCTGGAACTCCAGCGACGACACATTCCTGGATTGCTTCGTGCTCGTAAAGCACTTCTTCGATCTCGCGTGGATAAATATTGAATCCACTAGCGATGATCATATCTTTTTTCCTATCAACGACATAAAAATGCCCTTCATCATCCATGTATCCTAAATCTCCGGTCAATAACCAGCCATCGCGGAATGTTTCGGCAGTTTCCTCCGGTCGATTCCAATACCCTTTCATCACCTGAGGACCTTTCACTGCAATTTCCCCAACTTCTCCATTCGGCAGTGCTTCTGTCGTTTCCGGACCTAAGATGCGTGCATCCGTATCAGGCCAAGGAACCCCAATAGATCCTTTCACGCGTCTTTTCTCCCATACAAAATTCGCAATCGCAACAGGTGAAGTTTCTGTCAAACCATACCCTTCAACAAGTTTTCCACCTGTTACCTTTTCGAATTCCTCCTGCAATTCGACAGGCAATGCAGCCGATCCACTTATACACGCCTTAATGGAAGAAAGATCGTATTTCGCTAACTTAGGATGATTGAGCAATCCGATATAGATTGTTGGAGCTCCCGGAAATAGTGTCGGTTTCTGTTTATCGATTGCTTTCAACGCAGTATCGAAGTCGAACTTAGGGAGTAATACCATTTTATTTCCTAACATAACGGATAATAGTAGGACTGTCGTCATGCCATACACATGGAAGAAAGGTAAAATCCCCATGACAGTCTCTTCGCCGTCCTCACATTTATACAACCACGCATTACACATTTGCGCATTGCTAATTAGATTAGCGTGCGTCAGCATAACTCCTTTCGGAGGCCCCGTCGTTCCACCTGTATATTGAAGTAGAGCAATGTCTTCTTCGAAATTAAAGTCATATGAAACCGGATCTGGTTTTGCTATTTTCATAATTTCTGTAAAAAGATGGTTCATCCCCCGATGTTCCACTTTTACAATAACGCCATGCTCCCTTTTCTGAATGAATGGATAAATAATGTTTTTAGGAAACGGCAAGTAATCTTTAATCCCTGTAATAATTACATGCTCCAACTTCGTTTCCTTTATGACATTCGTTACCCGGCCAAATAGAAGATCGAGCGTAATAATTGCCTTTGCCCCGGAATCTGTCATCTGATAGGCAATTTCTCTCTCTGTATAGAGCGGATTCGTTTGCACGACAATTGCTCCAATGTAGAGGATTCCATAATAGGCGATTGCACCTTGAGGACAGTTCGGAAGCATAATTGCTACCCGGTCCCCTTTTTTAATTCCTAGTGATCTTAAATAGTTCGCGAATTTCAATGACGATTCATGAAACTCTTTGTAGCTAATGTCCTTCCCCAAGAAATGCATTGCCGTCTTACCTGGAAACTTGTTCCTCGATCGTGTCAAAAATTCTTGTAACGGAATCCGATCGTAATCGATCGTCTTCGGTATTTCTGGCGGATACAGATCCAGCCAAGGTCTTCCTGTCATTGTAACCCCCCTTTTCCCATTCCAATACTTAGAAAATTCCTTCTTTACCCATTATATCGGTAAATGAATCCGCTTTCAATTAGAATATTATTTTCAGAGAGAAAAAATGCCTTGACCGAAAGTTTCAGTCAAGGCGTATTCGTGTACATCCAGTAGATTCCAACGAGGACAAAAAGAACACAAACAACGATTAGTATTTTCGATAATCTCTCCATACTGATTCTCCTATGAAATGCTAGCACCGATGACAAATGACAATCCTACCGATATCGTTAGCGAAATGAAGCCAACGGATCGGTTATCCTCTTCAATTTCCTTATCAATATTAAACTTTGGTGTTAAAAATTCAAACAGGATGTATGCGATAACAAGCAGGATAAAACCAAATAGACCCCATCCGATCATTTGTGGCAATGTAGTATGTTGCTCGATTGAATAACGGAAAATATTTGCCACTCCAAATATTTTACCCCCTGTTGCCATTGCGACCGCTACATTCCCTTTGCGAATTTCTTCCCAATTCTTATACTTCGTAACAAGTTCAAAAAGAACCATCGACAAGATAAGGCATAGGACTACAACACTGAAGTAGCCTGCAGTTTCTACAAGGGGATGACTCCAAAACCCGGTTTTCGTCATACATTTTGACTCCTTTGAAATTCATATCATCGTATCATCTACGAATGAAGGCCGTGAAAGTTTCATTTCCTACACATTCTTTATTTTAACTCGACGACTGTCACACCATGGCCGCCTTCTCCTGCTTCCCCATAACGGTAGCTTTTCACACGCGGATGGCTTTTCAAATAGGATTGAACCCCTTGTCGCAAAGCGCCTGTCCCTTTTCCGTGGATAATTGATACTTGATGATAATTGGAAAGCAGTGCGTCATCTAAATATTTTTCAGTACGGAGCAACGCATTTTCATATCGTTCACCGCGAAGGTCAAGTTCCAGTTTTACATAGGAGTCTCTCCCTTTCACAGAGGCGGAGACAACTGTATCTTTTACTTTTTCGGGTTTTGTATATTCCAGCACTGACTCATCTAGCTTCATTTTCAAAATGCCAATTTGAACAATCCATTCTTTCGCAGACACTTTCTCGATAAGTGTCCCCTTCTGTCCATATGTGATGACTTTCACTTCATCACCAGCTTCTAAAGGTCTTGGAGCTGCTTTCGCTTTCGGTTGTTTCTTCTTCTCCTCAGGTGCTGCACCTTCAAGACGTTTACGAGCTTCTATTAACTCATGTTCTTTAACTGTTGCTCCAGCATTTAAGCGTAATGCTCGTAAATCGGAAATGACAGCTTCCGATTCGACACGTGCATCGTCTACAATTTTTTTCGCTTTCTCTTTTGCATTTTCGATCATTTTTTCTTTCAGTTCATCGAATTCAGTAAGCTTCGTCTCCAATTCACGTTTCAACTTCTCTGTTTCGATAAGCAATGCATGTGTCTTTTCGGCATCTTTTTCCGATTGGACTCTGCTCGATTCTAATGAAGCGATCATCGAATCGACTTCGCCACGATCCGTTCCCGTGAAGGTCTTCGCTCTTTTAATAATATGCTCATGAAGGCCAAGTCTCCTGGAAATTTCAAATGCGTTACTTCTCCCGGGAACTCCTATTAATAAACGATACGTTGGGCTCAACGTATCAATATCGAATTCAACGCTCGCATTTGCAACACCTGGACGGTTATAACCGTATGCTTTCAACTCAGGATAGTGGGTCGTCGCCATCACTCTTGCTCCTGTGCCATGCACTTCATCCAATATAGAAATAGCTAATGCGGCTCCTTCTTGCGGATCGGTACCTGAGCCGAGTTCATCAAAAATGAGTAGCGAACGGGAATCGAATTTTTTCAGGATGTCGACAATGTTTACCATATGAGATGAGAACGTACTGAGACTTTGTTCAATAGACTGTTCATCGCCGATGTCCGCATATACAGAGTCAAAAACTGCAATTTCCGATCCGTCCAATGCAGGAATCGGGAGTCCAGCTTGCGCCATTAGCGTGCATAGTCCGACCGTCTTCAATGTGACGGTCTTCCCTCCTGTATTCGGGCCTGTAATGACAATTGTAGTAATATCCTTACCAAACTCAATCGTATTGGCAACTGCTTGTTCAATCGGTAATAAAGGATGGCGCGCTTTCGCCAGGCGAATATACCCTTCATTATTCACTTCTGGCTTTGTACATTTATTCGCAATCCCATATTTCGATTTGGCAAGGATAATATCGATTTCCGATAATATATCGACAAGGACGAAAAGATCATGAGCAACCACTTGAACTTTCACGGACAATTCCTGCAAAATCTTTTCAATTTCATCTTTCTCTTTCATCTTCAAATTGCGAATTTCGTTATTCGCTTGCACGACAGCATCCGGCTCGATGAACAATGTCTGACCGGATGATGACATATCATGAATAACTCCCCCGAAGTGAGATCGGTATTCCGATTTTACAGGGATTACGTATCTGTCATTTCGAATCGTTACGATTGAGTCGGAAAGCATTTTTGATGCATTCCGCCCACGTGTATATCCTTCGAGCTTTTCGCGGACTCTGCCTTCCTGGATACGCAAGCTTTGGCGGATCGACCGGAGCGTGCCTGAAGCGCTGTCGACGACATGCCCGTTTTCGTCTATTGCAGCATTAATTTCATGCTCAAGTCCGGTAAGAATCGGTAATGCCTCTTTCTTGGTAATAAAATGAGGGATTTCAATATCTTCATCCTCATCGACCGATTCGATAAACTGTCGCAAAATCCTGCTCGCACGAATTGTATTCGCAGTCTCCATCAGTTCATACGCACTGAGCACACCACCAATTTGTGCTCGTTTTGCATGCGGACGAATGTCACTAATGCCACCCATCGGCACGTTTCCACGCACTCTCAATATAGCGAGCCCTTCGTCCATCTCCTCAAGCAATCGGACAACTTCTTCATAGTCGCTTACAGGAACTAGCTTTTCCATATATGTGCGTCCAGCAGATGACGTGCAATATGTTGCAACGACATCCCGGATTTTATCAAATTCAAGTGTTTTCAAGACACGGTTTTCCAATGCCTTACACTTCCTTTCATTTCCGGATAATTTCACGGATGAATTGTTCAAGCGGCCATGTATTTACGACCGTCTCTTTTTTTAACCACGCCTTTTGCGCATATTTCACACCAATCTCCATATGTTCCAATTGATCGATTGTATGCGCATCTGTATTAACGGCAATTTTCACACCCGCTTCTTGCGCTATTTCCAAATAGTTAACCGCTAAGTCGAAACGGTGCGGATTACCGTTCAGCTCAAGTATTTTATCGTACTTCTTTGCCCAATCTATTAATTGAGGCACGTCGGGATTATAGCCATCCCTCTGGCCAATAATTCTACCGGTAGGATGAGCAATCATCGAAACATACGGATTTTGCATTGCCGCATACAACCTTTTCATAATTTGCTCCTGCGACTGATTAAAATTCGAGTGAATAGAAGCAATGACAAAATCAAGCTCCTGTAATAAGTCATCATCAAAATCAAGTGATCCATCCGGGAGTATATCCATCTCCGTCCCGCAGAAAATTTCGATGTCATCATATTCCTCATTTAACTTCCGAATCTCTTCAATTTGTCGACGAACCTCGTCCGGTGTCAAGCCATTTGCCACTCGTAAATATTGTGTATGATCGGTAATCACCATATGAGAGTAGCCCTTGTTCCTACAAGCCTCTACCATTTCCCGAATTGAATAACCACCGTCTGACCATGTTGTATGCATATGGAAGTCGCCGCGAATATCCTCGAGCGTAACAAGTTCCGAAATTTCATGAGCACGATCGATTTCCGAACCATCCTTCCGTACAGATGGAGGTATAAACGGTAAATCGAAGAAGGCAAAAAAATCAGTTTCCGATTCAAACGTCTTTACTGTTCCATCTTCCAATTCAACGCCGTATTCGCTAATTTTCATCCCTTTTGATTTGGCAAGTTGTCGCATTTTTACATTATGATCTTTTGAGCCCGTGAAATGGTGCAACGCTGTCGCAAATTGTTCATCCGTCACAAAGCGGAAATCGGCATCGACCAGTTCAGCCATATCAAGAACGACCGATAGCTTGGAATCGCCAGCTGAGATAGTCTCTTCAATAGACAACACTTCCATCAGCTTTTCCCGAACTACAGCAGGTTCATCCGTCACAATGATGAAGTCGACATCGCTGCTCTGCTCTTCTGCCCTTCGGAAGCTCCCTGCTACTGAAAAGCGTGTAATTTCCTCTACTCCGCTTAATTCTTCCTCAATCGCTTTAACAATCGTTTCTATTTGCCATACAGGTAACTTCGCTTTTCGAGTGCCGAGCTGTTCAAGTTCATGCAAAATCTTTTCTTCGGTCTTTTTTCCGAACCCCGGTACGGTGCTTACTTTGTTCGATTCACAAGCGAGCCGCAACGACTCGATAGAATCGATACCGATCGCTTCTCTTAGCTTGGCAATTCTCTTACCTCCGAGACCCGGAACTTTCAATAATGGAATAAGCCCTTTAGGAACCTCCTCTTCCAGCTCCTTTAATAAATCAGACTCACCTTTTTCCATTAAGTCGACAATGACTGCACCTGTTCCTTTGCCAATCCCTTTTAATTTCAAAATATCATCCATCTCTGAGAGGCTCCGCGGATCGAGTTCTAGCACATTAGCCGCTTTCCGAAACGCCCCTACTTTAAATGGGTTTTCACCTAACAATTCCATATATAATGCGATTTTCTCAAATGTTCGAATGATTGTTTTCTTGTTCATACATAACCACTCCTCCATTTATTCAGATCGTTCTTGAAAAAAGGCTTCCCGCCAACAGGGGGAAGCCGTACAAATCGTCTGTATGAAACAGCCTGCGTTTTTTCACAAGTTGCAATACATTACTTCAAATATATATACCACCATTTCTTCACCGTTTCAGAAATAATTGGGGTATGTTCGAATATCGCTTCCGCCAAAAGTGATTTGCCGATCACTACTTGTATGAAATCAAGTGGCAACATCGCCAACAGATAGAGTACTAGGAATATGAGAATATAAAACTCTATTAATCCTAACACAGCACCTCCGAAACGCGACAGGAAACCTAATATCGGCAAGAACTTCAAGAAATCAAACATAGATGCAAGTAACTGCAACACAAACTTAACTACGATAAATATGACGACAAAAGCGAGCATCCTGTAAAACGTCTGATCCAAATCAAGCTGTTCAACAGTCCAACTTAATTTAGATGCCGCTGTCACCCCTGGGTACGGAATCCATAAAACAAACTTCTCGGACAATGGGATGTAGTATATGTAAGCAATAATTAGCGCGATTATGAAGCCTGTCATATGTATAAGCTGTACGATGAGACCCCGCCTAAATCCGGTGATTAGCCCCCCTATAAAGAGGAGTATAATTAGTAAATCAAGCATATACGACCGTCAACCCTTCAACTTATTCAATTCTTCTTCCAATAGCTCAATACGTTCCTTCAATTTTAAATAATCATGGACACTATTTACAGCAGTGAGGACGGCAATTTTGGAACTGTCCAAATAAGGGTTACGAGAACTAATCTCCCTCATCCTTTCATCGACCATTGAAGCGACGAGCCGGACGTGACTGCTCGTTTCACTACCGACAATCGTATACGTCTGTCCATATATGTCAACCGCAACGCGCGTCTTCTGGTCGTCTATCAATGCTGAAACCCTCCCAAGCAAAAACTTTGTACCAATCATACCATGAAATCGATTTAGTTGAAAAGGGAAGGTGATAGTTTCGATTACAGACGTACTGATTTATTGTACAATATGGAAAGATGGTTTGGGAAAGGACGAAGTATATGAGCCAAAGTGTTCTTCAGCTGGATAAAGAGAAGATAGATAAATTGATGTTGCATTATGCCACCTTTAAAGTTGCTCGAAATGCACCTGGTGTCATCTTTGCGGCAAAATTGTCAGATGCAGCCATAACGGCATATAGGTCGGGGAAAGTGTTGTTTCAAGGTGGTGGTGCACTGCGGGAGGCTGCACTTTGGGGAAGTGTCGATGCACAGCCATCACCTAAAAAACAAAATACGAAAGGCGAAACGTTGCCCGAGCGTTTCTCCGAGTTATCGGTAGTCGGCTCGGATGAAACAGGAACTGGTGACTTCTTCGGTCCCGTTACCGTTGCCGCCTGTTTTGTCAGATCCGACCAAATCGAGCTTGTCGATGAATTAGGTGTCAAAGATTCGAAGCAGTTGAATGATGATTTGATGAGAAGAATTGCACCTGATTTACAGGCAACTCTCGTTCATAGCGTCCTCACGTTAACGAATGAAAAGTATAATGAAGTGCAGGCAAAGGGATGGTCGCAAGGGAAAATAAAGGCATTGCTTCATAATCAGGCATTAAAACATGTTCTTCGAAAAATGAATAGTGAGAAGCCTGATTATATTTTAATTGACCAGTTTGCAGAGCGAGGCATTTATTATAATCATATTAAAAACGAGCCGGAAATCGTGCGGGAAAATGTGTTATTCTCGACGAAAGCGGAAGGACTGCATGTCGCTGTTGCAGCTGCTTCCATTATTGCAAGGGTTGCGTTTTTGGAAGAGATGGATCGATTGAGCAGCATTGCAGGTGTCCAACTTCCTAAAGGTGCAGGACGAGGAGTTGACGAGGCTGCGGCGAGGATTTTATTGAAAAGTGGAGAGACCGCTTTGAAATCGATGACTAAATGGCATTTTGCCAATGCAGAAAAAGCGAAAAAGATTGCAGCGATGAAGCGGTAGATTGCTTTAGGCGCGCGGCCATTAATGAAAAAGACCGCTTATGGAGATTTGCACTCCATAAGCGGTCTTTCGTATTATCCACGAAGCTGTGCGTCTGCTTCTTCAGTTAAAGCTTTTAATACCTTGTCATGTGCCTTGACGACTTCTTCGTCGGTCAATGTACGTTCAGGGTCAAGATATGTTAGCGAGAAAGCAAGAGATTTCTTGCCCTCCTCTACGTTGTCACCTTCGTATAAGTCGAACAGCTTAACTTCTTTCAACAGCTTGCCGCCCGCCTTACGGATAATCGTTTTCAGCATGCCTGCGGAAGTTTCGCTCTCGACAACGAGTGCAATATCACGTGAAATCGATGGGTAACGTGGTACAGGAACATAGAGAAGCTCATCCGTATCAACAGATAGAACTGCCTTAAGATTTAATTCCAATACGTACGTCTCTTTTAAATCACGTTTCTTTTGCTCGGTCGGATGAATTTGACCAATCAAGCCGATTCGCTCCCCGCGTAAGAGAACGTTCGCCGTCCTTCCCGGATGCATGCCATCGATGACCGCTTTCTCAAACGTAACGTCGTCAAGCAAGCCGAGAAGATCCATCATCCCTTCTACGATTCCTTTTACAACGAAGAAATCAACTTTCTTCGTCTCCGCTTGCCAAGCATGATCAAGCCATTTGCCTGTTACTACTGCCGCCAAATGCTCCACTTCACGTGGAAGGCCGTCCTCTTCTTCTCCGAGGAAAACAGAACCTGTTTCGTAAAGGGCTACAGAATCGGTACGACGTGCAACGTTATACGTAGCCGCCTCCAACAGATGAGGGATTAAGCTTTGACGCAGTATGCTCCGATCTTCACTCATCGGCATAAGTAATTCCGTCACCGGTGCCGTTTCCAATGCAAATGCCTGCGCCTGGTCCTTAGACGTCAACGAATACGTAATTGCCTGATAAAGTCCTGCTCCTTCAAGGAATTGGCGGACTATCCGGCGCTTCGACTGATACGGTGTCAATCCACCTGGTGTCGATTCGGATATAGGAAGCGTCTTCGGAATTTCGTCATACCCATACATACGTGCGATTTCTTCGATAATATCTTCTTTAATTTTCAAATCTTGCCTACGAGTTGGCGCATCGATAACGAGCTGACCGTTGATCGCTTCTGTCGGGATACGGAGACGCTCTAATATAGTAAGCATTTCATCCATTGAAATTTTCATGCCGAGGCGGCTATTAATATAGTCTGGTGAAACTGTAATACGTTCAGCCGTTTTATCAAGTTCATCAAAGATGACTGATCCCGCCAGGACTTCACCGCCAGCAAGTTCAGCCATAAGCTGAGCTGCTCGTTCCGCCGCTTCCTGTACTCGGTTCGGATCAACGCCTTTTTCAAAACGTGTACTTGCATCGCTTCGAAGTCCGACGTCTTTTGAAGTGCGACGTACCGATGAAGGAGCGAAATATGCGGATTCGATGACGACTGTTGTTGTGCCATCGTGAACCTCTGAATTCGCCCCACCCATAACACCGGCAAGCGCTACAGGCTCTTTGCCATTCGTAATGACTAGGTTATGCGGTTGCAATTTCCGTTCAACCTCATCCAACGTCGTCATTGTTTCGCCCTCTTCTGCATGACGGACAACGATTTCGCCTGTTTCGAGACGGTCATAGTCAAATGCGTGCAACGGTTGACCGTACTCCATCAAAACGTAATTTGTAATGTCGACAACATTATTATGAGGACGTACACCTGCAGCCATTAAAGCATTTTGCATCCATAACGGTGATTCTGCCACTTTAATATTTTTAACGACTTTCGCGACATACATCGGGTTATCAACAGATGCATCGACGCGGAGCTTCAGTTTATCTTCCGCTTTTTCTTCCGCTTCAGCATACTCAATTTTTGGTAGCGCAATCCCTTGGGATAAAATCGCACTAACTTCATATGCAACGCCTAGCATGCTTAGTGCATCTGAACGATTCGGCGTCAAGTCGAATTCGAGAACTGTATCGTCCAAGCCAAGCAATGGAAGTGCATTTTCTCCAGGTGTTGCATCTTTCGGCAACACATAAATGCCTTCTGCATATGCTTTTGGAACAAGTTTCCCTTCAATTCCAAGCTCTTGTAATGAACAAATCATGCCGTTTGATTGTTCGCCGCGCAGTTTCGCTTTTTTAATTTTCAGCCCACCTGGAAGAACCGCCCCAGGTCGTGCAACGATAACTTTTTGCCCTTGTGCAACATTCGGCGCTCCACAAATGATTTGAGTTGTCTCTTCTCCAACGTCCACTTGGCATATATTCAATTTATCCGCTTCAGGATGCTTTACGCAATCCACTACATGGCCAACGACAATATTCGTCATGCCTTGCGAGCGATCAATAATAGAATCTACTTCGATGCCTGATCGCGTTATTTTTTCTGCTAACTCAGCTCGGTCTATTCCGTTTATATTAACGTACTCATTTAGCCATTTTGTTGATACTAACATGTGATCTCCTCCTTAAGCTTCCGTCCGATGGAATTGTGATATGAAGCGCACATCATTCGTATAGAAATGACGGATATCTTCCACACCATATTTCAGCATCGCAATCCGCTCAGGCCCCATACCGAATGCGAATCCTGTTACGACAGCAGGGTCATAGCCCGCCATCTTCAATACGTTCGGATGCACCATTCCTGCGCCTAAAATTTCAATCCATCCTGTTTTCTTACATACATTACAGCCGTCCCCGCCGCATTTAAAGCATGAGATATCCATTTCTACGGACGGCTCAGTGAATGGGAAGAAGCTAGGACGCAAACGGATTTCACGGTCGGCGCCGAACATTTTCTTCGCAAACAGGTCGAGTGTACCTTTCAAGTCGCTCATTCGGATATCTTCGCCGACGACAAGTCCTTCGATTTGCGTAAATTGATGGGAATGCGTCGCGTCGTCGCTATCCCGGCGGTACACTTTCCCCGGGCAGATGATTTTAATAGCGCCTCCACCTTTTGCCTCCATCGTTCTCGCTTGGACCGGTGAAGTATGTGTGCGAAGAAGAACTTCTTCGGAAATATAAAATGAATCTTGCATATCGCGCGCAGGATGCCCTTTTGGCAAGTTAAGCGCTTCAAAGTTGTAATAATCTTTTTCGACTTCAGGACCTTCAGCAATTTCATAGCCCATGCTAATGAAGAAGTCTTCAATCTCTTCAACAACACGTGTAAGCGGATGGTGGTTGCCAGTTGGAACCGGACGGCCAGGCAATGTGACATCGATCGCCTCTTTTTCCAGTTGCGCATTAATTGCTTCTTCTTCCAGCTTCGTCATTTTCGCTTCGAGTGATTCTGTTACTGCTTCACGGATAACATTGACAAGAGCGCCCATTTTAGGACGTTCTTCAGCTGGAAGTTTTCCCATCCCTTTTAATAAATCAGTAATGGGACCTTTCTTGCCGAGGTAAGCGACACGGACGTCATTCAATTCCTTGACGGTCGTCGCTTCTTGAATTTTCGTCAACGCTTCTTCTTTCAATTGCTGCAATTGTTGCTCCATTGTCAGTTCTCCTTTCAAAATAAAAAATCCCCGCCCCTAAAAAAGGGACGAGGACGAGTTCGCGGTACCACCCTGATTATTATACGCATAACGCATAATCACTTCATTTGGAATAACGGCCCTCTACCGGCACGCCTTTACAGTTTGCACTGGTCCTAGCGGCAGCTCGCGGGGTGAACTTCAACAATGTTTCGCCTATCCGCGCTCTCAGTCAAGGCGCCGATTTCCTGTCGGTTGCATACTGTTTACTCTTCCCGGTCATCACTTTTCGAAAGTTATTTACACTTTACTATACCCGATTTCGTTACGTACATCAACTTGGACATCATTGTTTTCCGTACGTGTAAAGCAAGATTCCGGCGGCAATGGCGACATTCAATGATTCTGCTTTACCGTACAATGGAATTTTTACAATATCGTCCGCTTTTGATAAATATTCATCTGATACTCCGCTACCTTCATTTCCGACGATGAGCGCAAATTCATTCAACGGACCGACATTGTAATGATCGACAGCATTTTGCAAACCTGTTCCGATAATTTTAATGCCTGCAGACTTCGCGCGTTCAATCCAATCACCAAGTTCTCCTCTTACAACCGGGATATGGAAATGCGAACCTTGACCGGAGCGAACCGTTTTAGGATTGAACGGATCCGCCGAACCTTTTCCGAGAATAACAGCATCCATCCCTGCAGCATCTGCCGTCCGGATCATCGTTCCGATATTCCCTGGATCTTGGACAGCATCGATGAATAAGAGCTTTTTCCATTTAGCAGCTTCGTCATCCGTATGTCCCGGCTGACGACAATGCGCGAAAATCCCTTGAGATTGCTCCGTCTCGACGAGCTCTTTTGCAACTGCTTTTGTCACTTGAATTAGTTGAAGATTATCGGTCTTCCAACTTGCAGGTACTTCAAGATCCTCCCTAATTATTAAGTGAAGAATGGTCCCTTCCGTCTTTAATGCCTCCTCGACGAGGTGGAAGCCTTCAACGATGAATTCTTCGGATTTATCCCGATCTTTTTTAGAGGTAGTTAGCTTTTTCCAATGTTTTACGAGTGCATTCTGAGTTGATTCGATTCTTTTCATATATTGTGCGACATCCTTTTTCTTTTAGTGTAACAAATGTCCGTATAGTTGGCGATCAATGTGTCCAAAATGAAGTTAGGAGGATGATATGATGGATTTTCAAATTCGAGACGCCATAACTGCTAATATGACGAATAACTCGGCGACCGATATTCGAAATGTCGTTGAGGATGCGTTACAGCGAGGCGAAGAGCATTTATTGCCAGGTTTAGGTGTATTTTTTGAAAAGCTGTGGGTGAATGCCGATGAACAGGAAAAAACAAAAATCACCGGCGAACTTGCACAAGCATTCTCTGCAGGTTAATAATGGAACGTTAAAGCCACTCTTATCGGAGTGGCTTTTAACGTCAGCCTGTTGACAAACGCTCGCATCCGTTGTTGCTCGTGTCGCTCGTCCGCTCATGAACTATAGTTCTATTCGCGTCTTCGCTCCACTTCGCGCCTAGGCTGACAAGCGTTTTCAATCAGGCTGAAGAGTATCGTGCATAAACGACTACAGCAAAGTTGCCAATACAGCCTTTTGGGCATGTAATCGATTTTCTGCTTGCTGGAATACATATGAATTTGGTCCATCGATAACTGAAGTTGCAACTTCTTCTTCACGATGTGCAGGTAAACAATGTAAAAACATATAATCGTTTTTCGCATTGGAAACGAGCTCGTCATTTATTTGGAACCCTTTGAACGCTTCAAGTCTGACAGCTGCCTCTTCTTCCTGTCCCATACTCGTCCAGACGTCCGTATAGACGACATCCGAATCTTTTACTGCTTCTACCGGATCATTTGTCTGCATGACGGATCCGCCATTCGCCGCTGCAATCTTTTGGGCTTTTTCAAAAAGGATTGGGTCGAATTCAAATCCTACCGGGGTTGCAACCGCTACGTGCATTCCCATATGCGCCGCACCGATAACTAATGAATGGGCAACATTATTTCCATCGCCGACATAGGCAAGTTTTTTGCCGACTAACTCTCCTTTTACTTCAATTATCGTCAATAAATCCGCAAGCGCTTGACACGGATGGAACATATCAGTCAGTCCATTGATAACAGGGATCGATGAATGCTTCGCTAGTTCCTTTACCATTTCATGTGAATTTGCACGAATCATAACCGCATCTAAGTACCCGGACAATACATTTCCAGTATCATATACAGACTCTCCACGGCCGATTTGTAGATCCTTTGCGTTCATGAACATCGCATGGCCGCCAAGCTGGATCATCCCGACTTCAAAGGAAATTCTAGTACGCGTAGAATGTTTTTCAAAAATCATACCAAGTGTCTTTCCTTGCAATATGGGGGGAAGCTTCCCTGCTTTCGTATCCACCTTTAACTGTAAAGCCTTTTGCAATAAATAATCGATTTCTTCACTCGTATAGTCTAATAATGTTAAAAGATCACGGCCTTTTAGCTGGCTTTCAATTTTATTGATCGGCTTAACTGTGGATATATGCATTTTCACCAAAATGATCATCTCCATCCTAAATTTTTATTGTATAAATTATTATATGACTGTATATTTATAAAGTCAATTGAATTATTATTAGTTTGGAAATAAATTTTACTCAGGATGAATCCTGACTTTCACAGTATCCACAACGCTTTCTAGAGATTTTCCCAATATGCATTTATACACGAATGAATGTATAAAAAAAGACCGCACCTACAAATAGGCACGGTCTCAAACTATAGACAAACACCCTGAATTTCCGGGTTTGCCTACAGTCTTTTTCTTTTAAAATAGAGATAAAGCTAAAAGTGTTGATTTCCGCTGCGAGCGGACGCTTTCCGCGGGCACGGCTTCAGCCAATCGAACAGCGAAGGGTTCGATTTGCCGTATTTCTGCGCCTTTTGCAGAAATTAAGGCAGCTACAATCTGCTCGTAACGCTTCGCTTTTACTCGCAAAAGCCGTTCTTCGTGACGGCTTTCGCTCAGTCCAGGGTCTTCAGCTCGTGCTGTTCCCGCAGGAGTCGCCGCTCTCCGCTCCAATCAACGGTGTTTCCTAATTAAATGAATGAAGTGATGGATATGATGTAGAAGAATCAAATTAATGAACGCGAACAGTTGGAAATGCTTACAATAGAACAGTTGGTTCCTCAGGACCATCTGGTTCGCAAACTGGATGCGGCCCTTGATTTCTCCTTCATCTATCCATTAGTTGAAGATCTACAGAAAGATGATTCAACGGCATATCTGGCAGGACTATTTGGATGTAGCTGAGGACTTGCGACACAACCATGAAATCAAGGAAATATACGGAAAACACAAAGAGACGATCGAGCGCGTCTTTGCTGATGCAAAAGAAAAGCATGGCATGCGGTAGACAACCCTCCAGGGACTTAAAAAAATGTCCATGCAGGCGATGTTAACTTTTGCTGCCATAAATTTTGAAGAAGCTGACCAGTTGGACGTGGAGAGCGCCGGCTATGGAGGCTGAAATGATACCCCTGTCTTAAAGGATTTCCAGTTGATTGGAGTACAGGGCGGCGACTCCTGGGGGATCAGCGCAGCGTGAAGACCCCGCAGGAGCGAAGCGACGAGGAGGCTGAGGGCAAGCCCCCCGGAAAGCGTCCGCCCGGAACGGAAATCAACGTTATTTCAGTCTACTGACAGTTAAAATGTACATGTTTAAGCAAAAGGGTTGGAAATCATAGATTTCCAACCCTTTTGTCTACAGTCTGCGACCGCACCTACAAATAGGCACGGTCTAGCTTTCAATTATTCAAAAATGATTTTATCGACTGTTTCGCGGTCAAGCTTTTTAATCACTTCTACAATCAATTTCACTGCGTTTTCATAATCATCCCGGTGTAACATTGCCGCATGGGAATGGATATAACGTGTTGCGATGCAAATGGCTAGTGACGGCACACCGTTCCCACTCACATGGATTGAACCCGCATCAGTTCCTCCGCCCGGAATCGCTTCGAATTGGTACGGAATGCCATGTTCTTCTGCCGTATCGACGACGAGGTCACGCAATCCTTTATGGGAGACCATCGATGCATCGTAAAGAAGGATTTGTGGTCCATCTCCCATTTTGCTCGTCGATTCCTTCGAAGTGACACCAGGTGTATCTCCTGCAACACCGACGTCAACAGCAAAACCGATGTCCGGTTTCACTTTCGCAGCAGCCGTTTTTGCGCCACGCAAGCCAATTTCCTCTTGTACTGCTCCGACTCCAAAAACGATATTCGGGTGTTGCTCATCTTTCAACGCTTTCATAACGTCAATTGCAATCGCACAACCAATTCGGTTGTCCCATGCTTTTGCAAGCAAGTATTTGTCATTGTTCATCACTGTGAATTCAAAATACGGAACGATCATATCGCCTGGTAAAACGCCCCATTCCATCGCTTCTTCCTTTGAAGTCGCTCCAATATCGATGAACATATCTTTAATATCAACCGGCTTTTTCCGAGCTTCTGGAGAAAGGATATGTGGAGGTTTCGAGCCGATGACGCCCGTCACTGTATCCCCTTTGCGCGTTACGATCGTGACACGTTGAGCAAGCATGACTTGCGACCACCATCCACCAACTGGTTGGAAGGAAATGAAGCCTTTATCATCAATTTTTGTCACCATGAAACCGACTTCGTCTAAATGGCCTGCCACCATCACTTTCGGTCCATTACCATCGCCGCTCTTTTTGGCAATTAACGATCCAAGTCCATCGTATTCAATTTCATCTGCATAAGGCTCAATATATTTCTTCATAACTTCACGCGGTTCACGCTCATTCCCCGGAATGCCCTTCGCGTCGGTTAAATCTTTCAACATGATCAATGTATCATCTAGTTTCGACATTTATTTCGCCCTCCTAAATAAAAACTACAAATTCAGTATAGATGAAAGATGGCAACAATGGAAGTTCTTTCACGATCACAACATTTCTTTACGAAGTTGCGCTGGAGTTTTTGGTGAAAGCAGTCCTGGCGCGACATCGAATACTGTTTTTGCGCCAATTTCCCCTTTGTTACTCAATCGATAAGCGGCCCGTGCATAAGCAACGAGAACACTCGATGTGAATTCAGGGTTGCTATCCAATGTTAATGAAAACTCCATTACTTGGTTGTTCGCATTACCGGTTTTGCCGCTCCGGATAACAAAACCGCCATGCGGCATCGCGCTATGCTCTTCTTTTAATTGCTGTTCAGTTATGAAGTGTACTGTCGTATCATAATCTGCAAAGTAGTTAGGCATCGTTACGATAGCACGCTCCACTTCAGCTTTGTCGGCACCTTCTTCAAGCACTACATAGCATTCGCGCGTATGCTTTTCACGTGTGCCTAGCTCTGGCTGTGATCCGTTACGCACCTTCTCGACAGCCGCTTCAACAGGGATTGTATATTGAACAGCACCTTTGACTCCTTCGATCCTTCTTACGGCATCTGAATGTCCTTGGCTTAACCCTTTCCCCCAGAACGTGTATGTTGCCCCTTCAGGAAGGATTGATTCACCGTATAATCGATTGATGGAAAATAACCCCGGGTCCCATCCGACGGAAATGATGGCCGTTTTCCCATTCATTTTAGCCGATTCATCAACAGCTTCGAAGTATTCGGGAATCTTCGCATGCGTATCAAAGCTATCGACGGTATTGAACAACTTTGAAAGTGCTGGTCCTTGTTCAGGAAGGTCGTCTTTTGAGCCTCCGCATAAAATTAAAACATCCATATCATCCACATAGTTTTCAATTTCGTTCAAACGTAAAACAGGCGTATCACTATTCACTTTTAAGTCGCCTGGCTCTCTTCGGGTAAAGACCCCTTTAAGCTCCATATCATCGTTTTGGGCAATTGCCGACTCTACCCCTTTTCCCAAGTTACCGTATCCTACAATTCCAATTTTAATTTTCTCAACCATCTAATCAGCCCTCTCTTATAAAAGTATTCTTTCATTTTATCGCTTCGCCATTCTGATTACGAATATTTTTGTTCACAAGTTGTCCTTTTGCCTATTTTCGCATTCATGGTAAAGTAGACTATGATTCAACTTAATTGAAATGAGGATTTTACATGCGCGCTTTCGTTTATGTTATCGTCTTTTTTTCTTTCTTTGATTTATTCTCGCAACTACCAATTATGAGCCCTTTTGCATTATCATTAGGCGCTTCATCCTTTATGACAGGGTTGGCAGTCGGGATGTATTCATTTTCCAATACGATTGGGAATGTTATTTCTGGATTCATGACGGACCGTAGAGGACCATTCGTCATTTTACTTATCGGACTATTCGCCTCAGGCATTTCCCTTCTTCTTTATTCATTCGCATCGGACCCTGTATCCCTTCTAGGGATTCGCTTCGTCCACGGTTTTATGGAAGGGCTTATCGTTCCTGCTGCATTTACCTTCCTCGCCAATCGTGCCGAAGAGTCAAAGAGAGGTCGAAGTGTGGCAATTTCTGGTGCGTTTGTTGGAATGGCGGCAATTATTGGGCCTGCTTACAGCGGAATTGTCGCCTCAAAAACAGGAGCTCCTTTTATTATGACCGTGAATGGCATCATCATGTTCATACTTGCGATTTCCGCGTTTTTCCTATTACGCTCCTTTTCTATTGTGAAAAAGAATAAGAGTAAACAGGTGAAACATTTTAGGGTCCGATATTTGTTCAAACATCCCGGCATAGTCCGTGCATTTGCAGGTGCCTTTTTCCTTATGTTTTCCCAAGGTGTATTAGCTTTAGTCTTGCCTTTAAAAGTTGAAGCTCTTGGATTCGATACGAAAGTTACGGGTATGTTGCTCAGTACGTTCGGTCTCGTTGCGATCCTAATTTTCCTATTGCCGATTAACCGTATTTTTGATAAAGTCCGTCCAATGATTACATTAGCTTTCGGCATTTCAATGATGGGAATTAGCATGCTGTTTCTCAGTCAAGTTACTGAGTTGCAGTTTCTATACTTGGCAATGATATTATACGGAATAGGGTTTGCATTCCTCTTCCCATCAATCAACTCCTTGCTCATCGACTCATCATCCCCGGATTTCCGTGGGAAAGCTTACGGCTATTTCTATGCATTCTTTTCAATCGGTGTCGTCGCAGGCTCCAGTCTCATCGGCTATTTAGATTTGACATTTAAAGGCGGGTTTACGCTTACAGGAATTATCCTATTGAGTGTTGCAATCTATACAATTCTGGGAATGAAAAGAAGTCTACTATTGACAGAAGAACCGCGATAGGTTAAAGTTTTACACGAAATGAATAACCCTGTTCGGGAGAGGTTCATAGCGACCCTCTATAAAAAACTATGGATGACGGAAATGAGCCATGTCCATTAAGCGACATGGCTTTTCTTTTTTTCGTATTCACTATGGACCCTCCCTGACAAAAAATGATCATGGAGGTTTTTTAATTGGCCGGAAGAGATGAAAACACATTAACGGATTTAACATTGCTTGGGAATCAAAACACAAAATATGCCTATACGTATGATCCTTCCATTTTGGAATCGGTCGATAATTTGCATACAGAGCGAGATTTTTTCGTCAAATTCAACTGTCCTGAATTCACGTCGCTTTGCCCGATGACAGGACAGCCGGATTTCGCAACAATGTACATTAGTTTCATCCCGGATAAAAAATTGGTGGAGAGTAAATCATTGAAACTGTATTTATTCAGCTTCCGCAATCATGGTGATTTCCACGAGGACTGTGTCAACATCATTATGAATGATTTGATAAAGCTGATGGATCCACGCTATATCGAAGTGTGGGGCAAGTTCACTCCGCGTGGGGGTCTTTCCATCGATCCTTATTGTAACTATGGAAAACCTGGAACGAAATACGAAAAAATGGCGGAACATCGTTTAATGAACCATGACATGTACCCGGAAAAAATCGATAACCGTTAAGGAGGAAACAATGAAATGCGCTATTATTTAAGCGGGATTTTTGTCGGGCTTTTACTATTATCAAATATCGTTGCAGTTAAACTGATAAGTCTCGGTAGCTGGATCGTCATTCCAGCGGCGGCAATTATTTATGTATGCACGTATCCGATTTTAGACGTACTAACAGAAGCGTATGGAAAGGAAGCTGCTAGGAAAACGGTACAAACAGGATTCATCGCTCAGCTTTTCGCGATTGCCTTCATCTGGATTGCCATCCAATTGCCCGCAGCCCCTTTCTATGAACATCAAGAAGCATTTGAAACGATTTTCACTGCGGGATTCCGCGTGACAATTGCAAGTTTAGTTGCATACCTCATTAGCCAAAACTTAGATGTTACCTTATTCGACAAATTGAAAAGAAAGCACGGTACGAAAAAATTATGGGTACGGAATAATGTATCCACGATGGCTAGTCAACTCGTCGATACGACGATTTTCATTACAATCGCTTTTGCAGGAACGATGCCGATTGGCGTATTGTTAGGAATGATCGCAAGCCAATACATTTTCAAGTTCACTATTGCCGTTTTAGATACTCCGATTGTTTATTTGCTTGTTGCTTTATGTAGGAAAAAGGAGCCTGAAATTACGAGCGAGGCAGTATCGTTGCAAAGTTGAATGTTCGAGCGAGAACTTTATCGTCCGAATTGAACAATAAAAAAACAGGTGGAGGATGTCGCGGCTTCGCGACCCTTCACCTGTTTTCATATACTCAAATCGTTTGAGCGGTAAATGATTTGATTTCCTCCATGAAAGCTTCACCGTATCTTTCCAACTTCGCCGCCCCGACTCCGTTCACTTCTAAAAACGCTTCTTCTGTAACCGGCATTTTCGCTGCCATGTCACGCAACGTCTTATCTGAAAAGACGACAAATGGCGGAACGCCCGCTTCTTGGGCAAGTTTCATGCGCAGTGCCCGCAGCTGATTAAATAGCGGATCGTCTTTAGCAATCTGCTTCGTTTCGACAGTTCCTTTTCGATAAACCTTCACGTTTCCTTTTAGTACGTCCTTCCCTTGTTCAGTTACATAAATGATTGGGAATTGGCCGTTTTCTACTCCAAGGTAGTTCTCGGAAATAATAAATTCGATGAAATCGGAAACGTCTTTCGCATTTCGTCCTTTCATGAGACCATATGTCGTCAACTTATTAAAACCGAACTCGAGCACTTTTTTATTACGCGAGCCTGTAAGAACTTGCGCAATCATTGTTTTCCCGAAACGTTGACCCATACGGATAACACAGGACAGCACCTTTTGTACGTCAACCGTCACTTCAAAACGTTCTCGAGTATCCGTACAGTTTGCGCAACGTCCGCAATCCTGAACGTCCTTCTCACCGAAATACGAAATGATGAACTTTTGGAGACATGATTCCGTATGGCAGTAGTCAATCATCGACTGAAGCTTCTCAAGCTCCGCTGGAATACGTTGTTGATCCTGCGATTGGTCAATGAGGAAGCGTTGCGTGATCACATCTTGCGAGGAGAACAAGAGCGTACATTCACTATCCAATCCATCCCTTCCTGCACGGCCCGCCTCCTGATAATAACTTTCCATATTTTTCGGCATTTGATAATGAATAACATATCGAATATTGCTTTTATCGATCCCCATTCCAAATGCATTCGTCGCTACCATGACTGTTGCCTCATCCATAAGGAACCGATCCTGTTCTGATTGCCGGATACTATCCGATAATCCTGCATGATACTTTGCGACAGCAATCCCGCTCCGTTCAAGCGTCGCATGAATCTGATCGACCGCTTTCCGTGTAGCGGCATAAATAATTCCAGCTTCCCCTTCGTTTTTCCTAACATACTCTTTAACGAACTTATCCCTATCCTGCCCTTTAATGACAGAGAAAGTTAGATTAGTTCTTTCAAAGCCTGTCATAACTGTATGTTCCGGTCCAATGTGCAATTGGTCGCAAATATCATCGCGGACATCAGGCGTTGCTGTTGCTGTCAATGCTAAGACGACCGGTTTTTGTTCGAATGAGGATATAACTTTACTCATCATCCGATAACTTGGTCTAAAATCGTGTCCCCATTGTGAAATACAGTGTGCCTCGTCAATTGCAATCATCGGGATATTCATTTTGCTAATTTGTTGAATGAATGCAGGAGATTCGAAGCGTTCCGGAGCTACGTAGAGCAAACGGTACATTCCCTCCAATGCATTTTCAACCGTTCCGAAATATTCTTCAGTCGACAATGTACTGTTAATGTATGCTGCTTGTATGCCAATTTGATGAAGGGCATCTACTTGGTCCTTCATTAAAGAAATTAACGGGGATACGACGAGGACCGTACCTTCCATTACCATTGCAGGAACTTGGTAACAAATAGATTTTCCGCCGCCAGTCGGCATGACACAAAGCGTATCTTTTCCGTCTAACACATTTCGTATAGCTTGTTCCTGGCCTGTACGGAAGGAAGAAAATCCGAAATAGGAAGATAATACGGATGTTGCTTTTTCGATTGGAATCACCTCTGTTAATATGTATTGAAAAAAGCACCTCAATATCGGCGCTTTTTCACCTTTAAGTCACCCTCTTAGTTTGATGCTTTTCTATAGAATAACAGACATTCGGACAAGTCTCCAATCGATAGTCACATTAGTTTTAAATGAAGATTCTGAGTGAAACAATGATGACAATTTTTATTTTTTCTTAATCTTTCATCTACACACCAGAGTACTGATGAATAAACAGTTGCTGGAATTAAAAAGTACCAATCAAAACCATTAAAGTCAGTGAAAATAAACCTAGATTCAGTAATTAAAACAAATAAAACAACGAAACTGATGGCAAAGAATAAATGGGTTACTAATGAGGCATACATTCTTTTCTTGCCCTTAAACCTCTTATTTATTTGATCGGATAACATTGTTACAGGAATTCCAAAGAATAATACAACTGGGGCAGCAAAAATAAGTACAAATAACATTAAAGCTGGTACCTCGGTTATGTCACTCCCTTCTACAATCATATAACATAAACCAATAATAGGAGTGGAAATTATTATAGTCAAAACAAACGACAACATTTTCCTTTTGACCATTTTAGCACCTCCCTGTCGCATTTAATAATTCCTTTGTTAATCAACTAAACTGCCACGTTAGTTGAAGAACTTCATTTCTCAATATTTAATTTATTTTAACATAGATTTCTCATCTTCCTTCTATATTTTTCCTTCCAATATCCAATTAGCAAGTATTTTAACAACGGAATTAACAAAGGCAAATAAATTTATGCGCTGCTGCTAATTCCCGCCAATTGTGGTACCAATTCTTTTATGTAAAGCATCCAAATGTTAATGCAACAACAAAAATAGGGACACCAATTCATATGCGAATTGTCCCCAAATGCTGTGTTTTTTATTGTTTTCTCCCTATCAACCGAACCTGTTACAATTGGGAAAATTCTTTTTTATTACCTTCGCCGATATGCTTATTAGAGTGAAGACCGAAACACAATCGCTCCACTATAGCACATTTGAACTTGCGAAAAAACAAATATTCGTTAGGTCTGTTTGTCATATTCATTTATATTTAGGAGCAAAACCTAAAAGAAGAAGTCGCACTCACAATGGAGAACGACTTCAAAAAAGTTAATGCCAAAAGTATGCCAGCAGGCTTACAAACCGCATCATATCAACATATACGGAGACGAGAAGATTTGAACCCCCGCGGCGCGTGAACGCCCTAGCTGATTTCGAGTCAGCCCCCTTCAGCCAATCGAACCACGTAGAGTTCGATT
Source organism: Sporosarcina sp. UB5 (assembly GCF_050859005.1). Taxonomy (GTDB): domain Bacteria; phylum Bacillota; class Bacilli; order Bacillales_A; family Planococcaceae; genus Sporosarcina. Next base: position 2,326,852 of record NZ_CP125984.1, on the reverse strand, counting down.
TGCCGTATTTCTGCGTTTTTTGCAGAAATTAAGGCATCGTAAATAGTTGTCTAACTTAGTTTATACTTTTGCAATTCGGATATTACTCACCATCGCCAAACCAAGAACAACCTTTAAAATGACGAAAAATTGTGGCCCAATATAAGGACTCAGAAAGTAAGACAATGTCAACACGACACCAGCTGCAGTAATAGGCACTCCGTAAAAGGAACCGTCAAATTCCCTTACGTTAAAGCGCGCGAGACGAATCGCTCCAGCGGCGATATAAAAAACAGTTGCCGCAATTCCTACCCATAGCATAGCCGATAAATCCGTCATATAAATTAACAGCGCTGGAGCTACTCCGAATGATACGATGTCACTTAATGAATCCAATTCCTTGCCGAACAACGACTCGGATTGAAAATGTCGTGCGACCAAACCGTCAAACCGATCGAAAAGAGCAGCAAGGAAAATGAAAGCTAAACTCATATGGCCAAGATCCCGCGCTATTAATATGATTGCGATGACCCCAAAACTTAAGTTTGTAATTGTAATTGCATTCGCCAATTGCCCTTTTATTTTCGTATAATCAAAGTATCTGGATAAAAACATGACAACACCTCCTGTATTAATCAACCATTTTAAAGTATTGGAGACTGATAGCATGAAAAAAATGTTATTCAACCGATTCGTTGAACTTGGAGGGCATCCCCTGTCCTCCGCCCTCTTAAAAACAATTGCACGTTCACGTTTAAGCCGGAAGTTAATAAAACCGTTTGCAACGACATACCGTATTAACGAAGATGAAGCCGAATTTCCAATCGACTATTATAGTACCCTTCAAGCTTATTTTACGCGTAATTTGAAAAAGGGTTCACGGCCAATTAACTTAAATTCAAGCACATTAATTTCGCCGGTTGACGGTGTCGTTACCGAGTACGGGATAATTGATATGAATCAGACGATTATGATAAAGAACCATTTCTATAGTATAAATGAGATTTTAGGAGATGAGAAGATAGCAATTCCATATAAGGAAGGTTTCTTTTATATTTTTTATTTATCCCCTAGCCATTATCATCATTTCCATTATCCATATGACGGGGAGCTTGTATCGAGGTATGCACTCGGAACTACTTCCTTTCCGGTAAATGATCTCGGCTTACGGCTAGGCAACAAACCATTCGCAACAAATTACCGAATCATTTCTGAACTTTCGACGGCTCATGGAAGAATGGCAATTATTAAAGTAGGAGCGTTGAATGTTAACAGTATCCAAATTTCAAACTCGTCCACTGCTTGCACAAAAGGAGAAGAGTTCGGCTTCTTTTCATTTGGATCGACCGTCATATTATTTTTGGAACATAACGAATCATTTCGTCCGACCATTCCAGTGAATTCCGAAGTAAAAATGGGTCAGTCGGTTGGAGAATGGGTGAAGTAATCCCACCGAGAGGAGTTAACTTCACAAAAATTTCACACTCTTCTATTCCTTCAGTCGAGTATAGTAATATTCACTAGATATTAATTATTTATCTGTAATAATTATAAATAACATGGATACTATAGTAAATATATGCTATATTTATAGGGAAGATAGCAGACAATTCATTTAAGGAGGCATTATCAATGACAAACAATGATAATCATTCTCAAAAGAAATTGACGACCGCTGCCGGCGCTCCCGTAGTGGACAACCAAAACTCGATGACTGCAGGTCCTAGAGGCCCCATCCTTTTACAGGATGTTTGGTTGATTGAAAAGCTTGCACATTTCGACCGTGAAGTCATACCAGAACGACGTATGCATGCGAAAGGATCAGGCGCGTATGGAACGTTCACGGTGACGAATGATATTACCCAATATACGAGAGCGAAGATTTTCTCTGAAGTTGGGAAAAAGACTGATATGTTTGCCCGCTTTTCAACAGTCGCCGGAGAACGCGGTGCTGCTGATGCTGAACGAGATATCCGAGGTTTCGCACTTAAATTTTATACGGAAGAAGGTAACTGGGATCTTGTCGGAAACAATACACCGGTTTTCTTCTTTAGAGACCCGCTCCATTTCCCTGATTTAAACCATGCCGTCAAAAGGGATCCACGCACGAACATGCGTAGTGCGACAAACAACTGGGATTTTTGGACTTCCCTCCCTGAAGCATTACATCAAATTACTATTGTTATGAGTGACCGAGGAATTCCGAAGTCATACCGTCATATGCATGGCTTCGGTAGCCATACGTACAGCATGATCAATGCAAATAATGAGCGCGTATGGGTAAAGTTCCATTTCCGTTCTCAACAAGGAATTGAAAATTTAACAGATGAACAAGCAACTGAATTAATCGGGACGGATCGTGAATCACACCAACGTGACTTAATGGAGAATATTGATAATGGCAACTTCCCGAAGTGGAAAATGTACATCCAAGTGATGACAGAAGAACAAGCTCTCAATATGCCGTATAACCCGTTCGATTTGACGAAGGTTTGGCCTAAGGGCGACTTCCCTCTTATTGAGGTCGGTGAGTTCGAATTAAATCGCAATCCAGAAAACTATTTTGCTGAAGTGGAACAGTCGGCTTTCACACCAGCAGCAATCGTACCTGGCATCGGCTTTTCACCTGATAAAATGTTGCAAGCAAGACTGTTTTCTTACGGTGATGCGCAACGCTACCGTCTAGGAGTTAACCATCACCAAATTCCGGTCAACGCACCAAGATGCCCAGTCCATAGCTTCCATCGGGACGGTGCGATGCGAGTGGACGGCAACTACGGAAGCAGAACTTCGTATGAACCAAACCGTTACGGGGAATGGAAAGAACAGCCCGACTTCAAAGAGCCACCACTTAAAATCTATGACGACGCAGCGCATTGGGATTTCCGTGAAGATGACGACGACTATTTCACACAGCCAGGCAAATTGTTCAACTTGATGAGCGATGAACAAAAAGAAGTATTGTTCGGCAACACCGCTCGCAATATGGGTGATGCACCGAATGAAATTAAATACCGTCATATTCGCCATTGCTACCAAGCAGATCCTGCATACGGAGAAGGTGTTGCCGCTGCACTCGGCATTTCAATGGATGATGTATTGGCTAAACAAGAAACTACAAGTAAATAATAAAATGCCAACGGAAGGATTTTTCCTTTCGTTGGCATTTTTTCTTGCCGAAAAATGATAAGTAGTAATGGCCGAAAAATCTTTCCGCCACCAGATTGAATAAATCATCCAATCACTCCATATCCTAGCTTGTAAAGTGAATCTCAGGAGTGATACGTATGGAATCAGCAAAGGTACTACAAACATCTAAAGACCGGTTAGTAAATACATGTTTCCTTCTATTTTGTTTATGCATGATTGACGCGATATTTACAGATTTCGGCATCCGTCAAGGGCATATTAAAGAAGCAAATCCATTCGTATATTCTGTATACGACATGAACGTCATCGCATTCTATTTACTAAAGGCAAGTCTACCAATTCTACTATTTGTACTCATGCATTATATGAAACCATCGTTTCTCGTCAGAAATATTCTCGTTGTTGCACTTGTCATCTATACATTAGTCATCTTCATCCATATATCATGGATCATTATAGTAGCCGCATTCATTTAGTCGATGGGCTAGTCGCATTGAATATATTTGCAACAATTAAACCGGTCAGAAGAGCGATAACGCTCATGACAAATGGCGTCCCGCTTTCCGGAATACCAGGATAAATAACAAATACTGAACCGATAATTAATCCAATTATAATGGCAAACATAGCATGAGTGAATTTAGCCATAAGGAAATGGATTGCCTTACTGCTTACAATGAAGCCAACAATGACCCCAGCACCAATGACGATAATAATTGGAAGATTCAATGTAGAAAGTGCGTTAATAGCTGTTGCATAAACACCTAATAATAGCAAAATGAATGAACCGCTCACCCCAGGCAAAAGCATAGCCATACTGCCAAGCCACCCTGCAAAAAATAAACCAAATGTATTTTGCATCGTTAACGATGTAATGACGCTCGTTTCTGCTGGTTTAATGAAGGCTGTAGATGCTAACGCAGCACCGACCGCAAGCAACAGGAGGAAATGGCCGATTTTAAAATTCTTTCTAACACCCGCCTGCCTCGCTATATAAGGAACGACTCCGATAATTAATCCTAAAAAGAAAAATTGGGTCGGCTTTGGATAATCTTTCAACAAAAAGTCAATAACCCTGCTAAATAGCACTAATGTTAAGCCAATTCCTATTCCTAATGGCAATAAAAAACCAATATGTTTTTTCCAATCACGGCTGAAAAAACCGCTAATTGCTAATAATAATCGATCATATATGCCAAGAATGAATGCAATTGTTCCTCCGCTCACTCCTGGAATCAAGTCGCTAATTCCCATAAGGAATCCACGATAAATGTTCTTCCATTCCATTCTGCAGTTCCTCCAATATCTTTTCAATGATAGTAGTATACCATTTACTGTTGGCCATGAGTCATATTAAATACAATCTGAAGTTTTTCACTCTCCAAAAAACATCTAAAATAAAAACACGCTTGGGTAGTGGAACACATGCCCAAGCGTGAAACATTTTATTAAATAGCAGACTTTTCTTCAGCGCGTTTTTTTGCAATCGCTTCAATTCTTTTGTCGAATTCTTCAACTGTTAAATTTTGTTCAACAAAATAACGGTTGCGTGGATGTGTGCGGCATTCGTCCGAACAGCTGCGCATATAAAAATGCTCATTTTCTTCAGAGCACAAAATTTTCGCATTGCATTCAGGGTTAGCACAGTTCACATATCGTTCGCATGGCGTTCCGTCGAAATGATCACGTCCAACGACAACATGTTCAACCTGATTGATTGGAACCGCAATCCTCTCATCGAATACGTAGCATTGCCCGTCCCAAAGTTGTCCTTTCGCTACAGGATCCTTTCCGTACGTGACAATACCACCTTCAAGATGAGCAACATCTTCAAAGCCTTCACGCTTCATCCAACCGGTGAACTTTTCACATCTAATACCACCAGTGCAGTATGCAAGTATTTTCTTGCCTTCAAACTGCTCTTTGTTTTCCTGAATCCATTTTGGAAGGTCCCGGAATGTCTCAACATCAGGTCGAATAGCGCCTCTAAAATGACCAAGATCATACTCGTAATCATTTCTCGTATCCAAGACGACTGTGTTTTCATCCTGCATCCGTTCCAGGAATTGTTCAGGCTTCAAGTACTCGCCCGTTAATTCCAATGGGTTAATGTCTTCCTCAAGGCTCAGGTTGACAATTTCCTTCCGATGGCGCACGTGCATTTTCTTGAACGCATGTCCATCTGTTTCATCAATTTTGAACCAAAGATCTTTAAAACGCTCATCGCTATGCATTTTTTCCATGTATGCATCTGTCTGTTCGACAGTTCCAGAACATGTGCCGTTAATGCCTTCTTCACCGACAAGTATGCGACCTTTCAATCCAAGTTCCTTACAAAAAGCTAAATGTTCGGCAGCAAATGCTTCCGGGTCTTCAATGTGTACGTATTTGTAGTACAACAATACCCGATATGCTCCTTTTTCCATTTCCTCGACCACCTTCTGTTTGTTTTCTTTGCAATAGAAATAACAGCCCTGATCGGTTTTTACAATATCCGATTGTAAACACACAACTGCTTGCCCGTAATATGCAAGTTCCGGGCATTTGAAAGTATAACATAAAATCAGTTAATCAAAAAGCAATTTTCATTCAACTCCCTATATGTAAACTTCATACCAATTGCCCTTATTTACCTATCCCAAATGATTACATAACTGTAGTATACTACTAGTAAATACATTCGACATTTTTCCCGATTCTTCGAAACTATCCACGGTGTTACTCCGTCTAACTTTACAGGAAGATCAGTCTGGAAGTTTAACAGAATTGTGCTATACAAAATCGTAAAGGAGCCTCGCAACATGAAAAGAAAGCGTCAAAAATCACGTTCCATTTGGATCGACATCACATTTTCCATAGCTATTATCCTCTTAACAATGAGTGCGATCTACCTCATTTTCATGACGGAGATTGGCCTATCCACTTCAAAATCTTCTACTAAGGAGACGACGGGAGCAGGAGCCCCTGTTGAAACAGAACAAATAGATTCAAATTATCCAGGCATTAAAATCATTACAAAAACATCAAACGATAAAAGAGCTCCATTCGCCATCCAATATCCGCAAAGTATACATAACGAATTCAATATGGAAGTAAAGAACTATATCGATCACGTTCAAACTACATATCTAGCTACAATGATGGAAGAACATCAAATCGATGAAAAAACGACAGGCGAATTGAATATCTCTTACGAAACACTACCGCATGTATCAGGAAACTATTCCTTCGTCTTTTTGAACAGTAGTATCTTTAGTGATAAAGATGTTGGCAAAATGGAAATCCGTTCGTTCCACTTAAATCCCGAAACCGGTGAAAGCTTTTCTATTAGGGACTTGTTCGAAGGTGATTTCCTTCGTTTACAAACACTTTCCTCGCTCGTCCGTCTTGCAATTCAAAACGATGATTCATTAAAAGGACACCTTTTCCAACAAGAAATGGAAAGATTTACAGAACCTCTTTGGATGAACTACAGAAACTTCGCCATTACGGATGATGCACTTATTATTTATTTTGACGAAAATACGATAGCGGATCGTATCGTCGGCCCCCCTATCATCTCTCTGTCTAGCGATCTTGTTCAAGACCTTTTAGCTTCCGAGTTCAAGCCAAAAGATAATGATGATGCAATTGAAATTCCAGATATTGGTTCGGTAGGAGTATCAACCGAAGAAAAAGGCGATAAAAACTTCGGAGAAACACCGACTCATTCGGATGCAATAAACGATGAACAAACTGAAACTACACCTCCTGCTAAAACCGAGAGAAAAAAAGTTGCATTAACATTTGACGATGGTCCGGATCCGAAAGTAACGAGACAAATTTTAGAAACTCTTCAAAAACACAATGCAAAAGCAACCTTTTTCATGCTAGGTAGCCGTGTCGAATATTATCCTGACATCGTTAATGAAATGATAGAAGCCGGCCATGAATTAGGCAACCATACTTGGACGCACGCAGACTTGACAAAACTCGGGCCCGAACGAATTGCTAAAGAAATTGAAAAAACGTCCGCGATTATCGAAGAAGTATCTGGACAAAAAGTCGAAGCATTTAGACCACCCTACGGTGCTGTCAATACAACTGTCCACAATATGACAGGTTTGCCGATTATTTTATGGGATGTCGACACACTCGATTGGAAGTATCGCGATCCAGCCAGGTTACTTCGAGTAGTGAAGGAGCATGTGAAAGATGGAAGCATTGTATTAATGCATGACATTCATCAATCGACTGCCGATGGGCTCGAATCGGTTCTCACCTATTTGAAAAATGAAGGCTATGATTTTGTCACAGTCGCTGAGTTGGAAAATACATCCCCTTGAACTTTTTGTTCAGGGGATTTTTTCGTTATAAGTACAATTTAACTCGAATTTCTGTTATAATGGTATTAGAACAGAATGGAGGGAATACGATGTTCATTCAAATCGAACCGTCTTCAGAAATACCGATATATACACAATTAGCGAATCAATTGGTTGAACTAATTGCTACAGGAGCATTGAAGCCTTCGGAAGCATTGCCTTCCGTCCGATCCCTCGCAGCCGACCTTGGCGTCAATATGCACACAGTGAATAAAGCGTATCATGAGCTTGAACGGAAAAACATCATTGAAATCATCCCGAAGTCAGGCGCAATTATTAATTCAATATCCGCAAAAGGTCCGAGTGAAATGCAACAAGACCTCATAAAACAGCATCTGAAACCACTCATTGCAGAGTCAATTGTGTATGGAATGAACAAGGAACAGATTTTATCACTCGCATCATCAATTATTTCGGAAATTACGGAGGGATGAACATTGGTACTTACATTATTTTTGGTAATCATTTTATTTTTGACCGTTATGCAGGCTGCTATCCCCTTCCTCTTGAAAAAGACGATTGTTTTCGGAGTGACGATTCCTGAAGGGCATACAGATGACATAGCGCTCGCAAACTATAAGAAAACATATTCTGCAATCATCTTCTTCATTGGTATCGCTGGCCTGATAACTTATATGAATTGGGGAGTCGGAAATCAATTATATGAAGAGCGACTTGTCTTCACAGGATTGATAATTCAGTTCGGAGTTCTTTTAATTAGTATGGGGCTTTACTTATACTTCCATATTAAGACGATGAAAAGAAAGCGCGATAATAAATGGGGAGAAAACTTAAAAAGAGTGCGCGTAGCAGATTTGACGAGCCGCTCTACTGATGAAATGTTGCCTTCTCTCATGTTCGCATTGCCGAGCGCGATTACACTCGGTCTAATCGGCTATACAGCGGCCCAATACGGCGCTATGCCGGATCTCATTCCAACCCATTGGGGCCCTGATGGACAACCGGATGCTTTTACACAGAAAAACCCTTTTTCAGTTATCGCGTTACTACTCGTACTTCTCGTCATGCAAGGGATGATGCTCGCGATTAATGCGTCTACGAAAAAGTCCGGGGTGAAGCTAAACGCGGCCAAAAAGAGTACGTCACGTATTCAACAATTATCATTTAGGAAGTACACAAGCTGGCTGCTCTTTTTTACGTCTGTTTCTATGACAGTCCTTTTCAGCTTCCTGCAGCTAACGACTATTCATGGAAATATTGGCGGGCCAATCCTTATGTTGGCGATGCCTTTAGGCTTTCTTTTCATAACATTAATCGTAACCGCAATTTACGCATTCAAAGTCGGCCAAGGGGGTTCCCGTCTTCAACTCGAAATTGACGAGGAACCAATCGAGGGTGTGACAGATTATGATGATGACGCTTATTGGAAAGCAGGCGTATTTTATGTAAATAAAAACGACCCTTCCATCTTTGTTGAAAAGAGGTTCGGGGTCGGGTGGACGTTGAATTTCGGGAATCCAATTGGCTATTTAATTGTCTTCGGTCCATTGCTCGTCATATTGGTAATTACATTTTTCTTAAATTAAAAAACCGGCGCAGGCCGGTTTTTATTATTTGAAGACACTTGTACTGTGCAATGGTTGCAGTCTTGCCTTCGGATCGATATATGCTTTTGCATGGTTTACAGCTGTCGGAGCTTCTCCTAATCCGACGGCAATAAGCTTCACTTTTCCGTCGTAAGTTGTGACATCCCCTGCTGCATAAATACCTTCTATATTCGTTTCCATTCGGGAATTAACGACAATCGAGTTACGATCCATTTCAAGGCCCCACTCTTTAATCGAGCCGAGAGATGAAATATTTCCATAGTTCACGATGACGTGGTCCACGTTCAACGTTTCTTCCGTACCATCTTTTTGGGCGATTACGACTTCTTTAACGTTGCCATCTTCCCCTGCAATTGACTTAATAGAACGGGAAGTGAGTACATTCACTTTCGATGACATCAATTGGTTTACGCTCGTTTCATGTGCAGTAAAACGTTCGCGTCGATGGACGAGAGAGACGTTTGACGCGATGTCTTCAAGCATTAATGCCCAATCTACTGCTGAATCTCCCCCACCGCATACGAGCACATCTTTTCCTTTGAATAAAGAAAGGTCTTTAATTCCATAATGCAATGTCTTACCTTCAAATTCACTTTCTTCAGCCAATCCAATTTTACGTGGCTGGAATGCGCCAATTCCCGCAGTCAACAAAATTGTGCGAGTCAAATGGACACCCTTATCTGTTTGAAGGATGAAATGGTCCCCATCGCGAGTTACGGAAAGTGCAGTTTCCCCTAAATGGATTTCAGGTTTCGAATAATGTGCTTGAGTAACAAGGTTTGCGACGAGATCCTTTGCAAGGATTTTTGGAAAGCCGCCAACGTCATATATGAATTTATCCGGATATAGTTCAATTAACTGCCCTCCGAGTTGTGGCAAGCTATCGATAATTTTAACCGACATTTCCCGCATACCTGCATAGAACGAAGCAAAAAGCCCTGTTGGTCCCCCGCCTACAATTGTAATATCGACAATCTCATTGCTCATCTATAAACACTCCAATGTAATTTAAATTTGGATCGATGTAAGAAAAATCCCTTTTATCCGTATCCCCTACATATCTACTCTACACATTATCTACTATTTTTCAATAAAAAACACATAATTTGACTTAGTGCGCACCGAATTTATTAATTACAAATGCATTTTTCGTATACGCCTACTATTCTAAATTTTAATATAGTATTTTTTTCTCAAGCAAGTATAATAGTATATATGTACTTCAAAGAGGGATTTATTATTGGGGGGACTAATTACATGAATTTATCAGTATCCAAAAAGATTTGGGCGGGATTTTCCGTTCTACTTGCGATTATGCTTGTCATGGGGGGCGCTTCTTTCTTTGCTACGAAGAAGATGAATGACGAGTTTGCAACACTAATCGATGACCGAGCGCATAAAGTAAATTTATCCGATGAACTAATCAGTGCGCAAAAGGAAAGATATATTGCAATTAGCAGTTATGTTCTATTTAAAACGTCTGAGTTTGTTGCACAGCGGGATGAGTCGACAGCGAATGCAACAGGATTAATCAATGAGCTGGATGAAGCATTCCTAAATACGAATGATAGTGGAATCGTCGAGGAAATAAATCAATTACATATGCAATTTAGTGAAATGGTCGATGAAATTAGCTATAGCCTCATGAGGGCGAATGAGACTCAGAATCGAAACCTTCTTAGAGAAGCGAATAACATCAACTTACAGATCATGGAAAAAGCAACCGAATTGAAAGAGAACCAAAAGCTCGAAATGCAAAATTCCCGTAATGAGTTATCGCAAATGACAAACTTCATTCATTTGCTCACCTTCATTTTCATCGGGCTTGCAGTCCTTATTTCATTAATTGTCGGCTACATGATTAGCCGCAGTATTGGGATTCCTGTCCGAAAAATGACGGTAGCAATTGAGAAGATGGCAACGGGTGATTTATCCGTCGAGCGCGTCAACATCCGTAATAAAGACGAGATTGGCACTATGGCGAACGCATTCAACAGAATGACTGCCGATGTGAAAAACCTAATGGAACAGATCCGTTTCTCTTCACAAGAACTGGCAGCACAGGCAGAGCAATTATCGGCAAGTTCAGAGGAAAGTCTCGCATCATCCGAAATGGTCGCCTCTGCTTCCGAGAAAAATATGAGGGATAGCGAAAACCAATCCGATTTAGTAAATGAAACGGTCGATTCGGTTACTCAGTTGACTGTAGATGTTAATCAAATTGCGGACAGCAACTCGACAATGCTCGAAGCGATGAAAACGGTTATTTCACATGTGGAAGCAGGTTCTTCAACGATAGAAAGCTTATCCGGTCAAATGTCAAATACCGACTCGATCATACAAGAGGCAGCCTCAATTATTCAATCGATGGCCAAACAGTCCGAAGAAATTCAGCAAGTCACTTCTTTAATTACAGCTATATCGGAACAAACAAATTTACTCGCATTAAACGCAGCAATTGAAGCGGCTCGCGCAGGCGAGCATGGAAAAGGTTTTGCGGTCGTTGCTGAGGAAGTGCGTAGTCTTGCAGAACAATCCAAAGCCTCGGCAGCGGATATCGGCGAAATGATCCACTCTATTCAAGACGCGACGCAAAAAGCAGTCGATGCTATTAATACCGGAAGTAGCAGCGTAAAGGAAGGATTAACAGCTACGAACCGTTCTCTACTAACATTCAATGATATCGAGCTTTCTGTTGAAGCAGTAAATGAGAATGTGTCGATTGTTACGGAAGCGATTAGGCAAATTCGCTCCATGACTGACACGATTGCTCATTCATCAATGGAAGTGAAAAAGTTAGCAGAATCAACTGCATTTACTGCACAAGAAACAAGTGCGGCAACAGAAGAGCAATTGGCAGTAAACGAAGAGATTTCAACAAGTTCACAAACTCTAGCCGGACTAGCCGAAAATCTACAAAAAGAAGTAAACCGCTTTACGTTTTAAAATGAAAAATCGTTGAAACTGGATGCCCGCTTTGAAGGGAGCCGTTTCAACGATTTTTATTGTAATTCGCTTATTCTTCTTCCAAATGCTCCTCACAAAATGAGGCCAGTTGAGCAATTTCGTTATCGTCAAGATCGAAATCGAGAACTTCATCCGTTGCCCGTTCAAACAGATGGTAGGATGCTACTTTCCCTATTCCTCCATCAACCGAATAAATTACACGTACGCCTGTCCCCTTTTCATTATAGAGCTCATCTTCCTCATCAAATTTTACGTATATGCGAAATTCATATCGATTTCCCGTCAAAATACCTGTCGGGTCAATAAGTTCAATCATGCTATATTCAATAATTTCCACTTAGTCTCATCCTCGCCTATTATTTCTCATTCCTATATTACAGCAAATGACGTGCAATGGTCACGTATTCGCTTCCATTAAAATTTGTAGCGAAACATATTATCTTTCTTTTGCATTTTCGCAATGGTTAGTTAACAATAATGATAGTGAATTATATTCACACTAATAGATTACGGGGGAATGTAAATGTTAACATTTGAAGAATTTGAGTACAAAAGACCCGACATGAACAACATTAAACAAGAATTCAATAGCTTGCTTGAACAATTCCATTCTGCAAGTTCCTTTGAAGAACAAAACAATGTTATTGAAAAGTTAAATGCAATTGGAAGCAATTATTCTACACAGTCCAACTTGATGTACATCCGTTCGTCAATCGACACGAATGATGAGTTTTATCAAAAGGAACGAGATTATTTCGATGAAATCGGCCCCGAATTTCAGGAACTTGGTACAGCCTACTACAAAGAGTTAGTGAAGACACCTTTCCGAAAGGAACTTGAGGAAAAATGGGGTACACAGCTGTTCGCCCTAGCGGACAATGCAATAAAATCCTTTTCACCGGAAGTTCTTCCTCTTCTTCAACAAGAGAACAAACTGACCTCAGAGTATGCCAAGCTTGTTGCTTCCGCTCAAATTGAGTTTGACGGAAAAACATTGACCCTCGCACAACTTGGACCTTATGCAGAGTCGACTGATAGAGGCGTTAGAAAGTCCGCGATGGAAGCCCTCTATTCATTCTATGCAGAAAACGGTGATACTTTTGACCGCATTTATGATGACCTTGTAAAAGTGAGACATGAAATCGCAACGAAATTAGGATTTAAGAACTTTGTTGAACTTGGCTACGCAAGAATGAACCGAATTGGCTACGACGCTGCAATGGTTAAAAACTTCCGTGACCAAGTACGAGACTATATTGTACCGCTTGCGACGAAGTTATACGAGCGCCAAGCAGAACGTATCGGCGTTGATAAATTGAAGTTCTACGACCAATCTCTTAATTTCTTGAGCGGAAATGCGACACCGAAAGGATCGCCTGAGTGGATTATTGAAAACGGGAAAAAGATGTATGCTGAGCTTTCACCTGAAACGGATGAGTTCTTCAAATACATGACAGATAAGCACCTTCTAGACTTAGAAGCGAAGAAAGGGAAAGAAACTGGAGGCTATTGTACGTTCATCGATAATTATGATTCTCCTTTCATCTTTTCGAACTTTAATGGTACATCGGGTGATATAGATGTACTTACACACGAGGCGGGGCATGCTTTCCAAGTGTACTCAAGCCGTAATATCGGCATCCCTGAGTACGTCTGGCCGACACATGAAGGTGCCGAAATCCATTCCATGAGTATGGAGTTCTTCACTTGGCCATGGATGGAACTGTTCTTTGAAGACGATACGGAGAAATACAAATTTGCTCACCTGAGCGACGGACTTCTATTTTTACCGTACGGCGTAGCTGTTGATGAATTCCAACATGCCGTTTATGAAAACCCTGAAATGACACCTGAAGAGCGGAAAGCTGTTTGGAAGCAAATCGAGAAGACATATTTGCCAATGCGCGATTACGATGGCCATCCATATTTGGAAGCGGGATCCATTTGGCAGCGCCAGTCACATATTTATGAAGTTCCGTTTTACTATATCGACTATACGTTAGCACAAATTTGCGCGTTCCAATTTTGGAAGCGTTCGTTTGAGGATCGCGAGGCTGCATGGAAAGATTATTTACATTTATGTAAGCTTGGCGGATCGAAGCCGTTTACAGAATTAGTGGAAGAGGCCAATTTGATTTCGCCGTTCGCGGATGGCTGCGTAGAGTCTGTCATCGGCACAATTGAACAATGGTTAAATTCGGTTGATGATAAATCATTATAATAATTTGAAAGGGCTGCCCAATAGGCAGCCCTTTTACAATCGAATTACATCAATCCTACCGCATTTCCTTTTTCATCTATATCCATTTGAAGAGCAGCCGGTTTCTTCGGCAAACCTGGCATCGTCATAATGTCTCCCGTTAGACAGACAAGGAATCCTGCGCCGAGTTTCGGGATAATTTCACGAATTGTAATCGTAAAGTCTGAAGGTCTTCCTAGCTTCTTAGGGTCATCAGAGAAGGAATATTGCGTTTTTGCCATACAGACCGGCAAGATATCCCAACCATTCTGTTCGATTTGCAATAAATCCTTCTTTGCTTTATCAGTAAGGATAACTCCATTTCCGCCATACGCCTTTTGAACAATTGCTGTAATTTTATCAATAACAGGTTGCTCCACATCGTAGAGAGGCGCAAACTCATTTGGTTCCTCCAACAGTTCAAGCACTTGTTTCGCCAAGTCAAGACCACCTGCACCGCCCTGTCCCCAAACGTCTGTCAATGCCGCACGGACACCTTTCCCTGCGCACCATTTCAAAATAAAATCAAGCTCTGCTACAGAATCTGTAATGAATCGGTTTAATGCGACGACAGGCTGTACACCGAAGGATTGGACGGTTTCCACATGCTTTTCAAGATTAACGATACCATCTTTTACTGCTTGGACATTTTCTTTACCAAGATCCGCTTTCGCTACTCCGCCATGCATTTTTAAAGCACGGACAGTCGTCACAAGTACGACTGCATCCGGAGCGAATCCACCTTTTCGCGCTTTTATATCCATAAATTTCTCAGCGCCGAGGTCGGAACCGAATCCTGCCTCTGTTACAACAATATCAGCCAATCGTCTAGCCGTATTCGTTGCCATTAATGAGTTACATCCATGTGCAATGTTTGCGAACGGCCCACCATGGATTAAAGCAGGCGTTCCTTCAATCGTCTGCACGAGATTCGGTTTGAATGCTTCCTTCAACAATAATGTAAGTGCTCCTTCAACACCGAGGTCCCTTACTGTGACAGCTTCTCTATCGTACGTATATCCGATTACCATTTGTGATAATCGTTCTTTCAAATCGGTCAAGCTCGTCGCCAAACAGAACACTGCCATAATTTCAGAAGCGACCGTAATATCAAAGCCATCTTCTCGCGGCACGCCTTGTCCAGGACCTCCAAGACCGATTGTAATATGGCGCAAAGATCTGTCATTCATATCCATCGCTCGTTTCCAAGTGATTCGGCGTGGATCAATTTGCAATGCATTTCCTTGATGTATATGGTTATCAATCATCGCACTAAGTGCGTTATTCGCAGTCGTAATTGCATGAATATCGCCATTAAAATGCAGGTTGATTTCCTCCATCGGCAACACCTGTGCGTATCCGCCACCCGCGGCTCCGCCTTTCACTCCCATGACAGGACCAAGGGAAGGTTCACGTAAAGCAATCATTGACTTTTCACCTAGTTTGGAAAGTGCATCTGCGAGGCCGACAGTTACTGTCGATTTTCCTTCTCCAGCAGGTGTCGGACTCGTCGCTGTAACGAGTACAACTTTCCCGAAAGATTTCGTTGATGGCAATTTGGATACATCAATTTTTGCTTTGTACCGTCCGTACGGTTCAATGGCTTCTTCAGGAATGCCCGCATTACGTGCGATATTTCCAATCGGTTGCATTTCTGCAGAAGCAGCAATCGCTAAATCCGTTAGTGGTTTTGCTTTTTCAGTCAAAATGGCCACATCCTTCTCTTTGTCATTAATGATAACGTATTCAAAATCACTCTAACGTTATTTTGTGATGAAAATTACAAATGACTCAATCTTTTATGCGCAAAACAAGTTTTCCGAACTGCTCACTATTTTCTAAGTTCCGGAAAGCTTCCAAGCCATCCTCGAGACGATACACTTTATCAATGACTGGTTTTATTCCAAACTCCTCAACATGCTTTAACATCGCCCGAAGCTCTTCCCTGCTGCCCATTGTTGAGCCGAAAAGCTGATATTGCCCGTAGAAGAATTTACGCAAATCCAGCTCAATAACATCTTCAGTCGTTGCTCCGAATACGACAATCCTTCCTCCAAGCTTTAATACGTCCAAAGAACGATTGAATGTCGCTCTTCCGACACTTTCGATGACGAGGTCGATTGTTTCACCCGCAAGCTCCTCTTTCCAGTTGCTGTTCGTGTCTATCGCTAAGTCTGCGCCGAGCTCCAATGCCTTCTTACGCTTTTCTTCCACACGTGAACTGACAATAACTCGAGCTCCGGTGTTTTTGGCAAATTGAATGAGATATGTCGCAACCCCGCTTCCCGCTCCTGGAATAAAGACAGTATCTCCTTTCTTCAATTGACCTTGTGTGAATAGTGCCCTGTAGCCTGTCAATGCAGCTAAAGCAAGCACGGATGCTTCATCCATTGATAGGTTAGTAGGTTTCTTTTCAATCTGCTCGGCAGAAATGACAATTTTCTCAGCGAAAGTACCATGATCAGGCATGCCTAAAATGTCAAACCCTTCTGGTGGTGCAGCACTTTGCGTGAACCAGCGTAACGATGGATTTATAATGACTTCATCACCTATTGACCAGTTGTCCACACCTTCCCCAATTGATTCGATGATCCCGACACCATCTGAACCAAGTATGAGTGGATCTTTTGCATCTCCCCGCCGTTCAGGTATTTTAATATCTCTTCGATTCATACCCGCGGCATGCAGTGCAACGACGACTTCACCAACACTCGCAATCGGCTCTTGCATTTCACCAATTTTCAACTGACCATTTTCATGAATGATAGCTTTCACACAATAACCCCCGTTGAAAATATTCTACGAATTGTATACTATCCTATCATACAACATTAACAGATTGTTTTCACATTGATAATAAAAAAACGCAAAGAAAAAATCTCTTTGCGTTTTCGTATTTTGCTATTTAGTTGAAGATTTCAATGTTACAGCTACTATTTCCGGACGATTGAATACTCGTATCGGAACAATACTATTGCCAAGACCACGGTTCACGATCATCGTAGTCCGATCCATTTCATGGACGCCGGAACTATATTTCGGAAACCATCCTTGCCCTGGGGCGATTAAGCCACCAATGCCAGGAATCCGAATTTGACCGCCATGGGCATGCCCACTGAAGACGAGGTCGATTTGACGGTCCGCGTACACATCGAACTGTTCTGGCCGATGCGACAAAAGGATTTTATACAGCTCATCCGGGGCGTCTTTGAATGTTTTGTCAATAACTTGTTCGACGTATTCCTTCTCGTCAAGATTACTGGACAGCGGATCTTCAATTCCGCCGATTACAAATTTATCACCTTGTGCACTATCAATTGTTAATGATTCATTCGTTAATACATGAACGCCTAAAGCCGTTAGCTCATTTTTAATTCGACTTTGGTCATTCGTAGAAATTTCATGATTGCCGGTCACGTAATAGAAAGGTGCAACACCGTGTAACTGCTTGACGATTTCTAAACTTTGCTCCAAATCGTATCTGTTCCGATCAATGAAATCCCCCGTAATGAAAATGACGTCCGGTGACAATAACTTCACTTTACTCACTAAATCTGAGTTGTTATCGCCAAAATTCGAATCATGGATATCCGAAAGTTGGACAATTCGATAATTATTAAAGCTTTTCGGAAGACCGGAAGCTTCGATTTCAATGAAGGTTACCCCGATCGTAGTGTTATCTTTATAAAGATAAATTCCAACTAGTAATACTATAATAATGAATAATATGATGCCGTTGTGCCTCTTTCGTTTTCGTACAGACATTCAGCTTACAGCCAACGTTTCTTAATTTTTGCGAGCTCTAATAATTCGAGTACATCCTTTTTCGGTAAATCCGTCAAAATGGAAAGTAGTTCTCGCTCCGCAAGCCTTCTTCCTCTGCCGCTTCGGTAACGCTCCTTATTCTCTGCATCAATGGAGTTATAAAGTTCAACCAACTTCTCATCCGACTCAGCCGCTTCTTTTGTGATGACTAAGTTTTCACGTAGTCGTTCATATAGCATTTCTACATTCGATGAACTGCTCGCAGTAAATGCGCGTGACGTTTTTGGGTCTCCCAATATCAATTCATCAGTTGAGACATTAAATCTCTCGGATATTTTTGCAATCCATGCTGCGGAAGGGGCATTCTTACCTTTCTCCCAATCTTTAATTCTACTAGCCGATGTGCCGATTGCTGCGCCGAACGCCATCATTGATAGGCCCCTTTGCTCTCTTAAGGCCTTTAATCTAATACCAAAGTCTTCTTTACTCCAATCGTTCACGGTGATGCCTCCTCCTATTTACTTAACTCTATATTATTTTTCATAGTTCCTTCTGTCAATCAAAATTTATTTTTCTATCAAATCATTAATAACCAGTTTGCTGTCGCTTATAATTTTCTTCATTTTTTTCCACGTACGCCTGCATTATTTCAATATAGGAAATCCCTATTTTCTTCGCTATTGCAGCATAGTGAATCCAAACATTCTTATAACTTTCCATATCTGATTTCGCGATAAATTCCTGAATAGCAGTAACTGTTTTCAGAAATACTTCAGTCAAATCGCCCATAACTTCGCCTACTGGCCATTCCTTCAACGAATCCAACTCTTTTTCAATTCCTAACGAAAGAATAAAATGGATGGAGTCTACGTATTCTTCTAAAATAACTTCTTTCTCCGACGGTCCCTTTGAACTCCAAAACTTAAAACACCTTGTTTCATTTGCTAATTCTGCTAGTTCAACAAGAAGAGCCAAACCTTTTTCTTTAAAAACATCTTCGGTAATCGATTGATTTTTTTGGATGTATGTATCCAGTTCTCGTTGCATTTTGAATAAAGTTGTTAGTTCCATAAAAAAACCTCCATAATCGTATGTATCTTGAAACCAAACTGATTCCTATCCGTATAAGTAGAAGACTATATTTATTTTTTTGTAGGGGGATGCTGTTATGGGATTACTAATCCGCTTTGTCATCATTGCATTCATCGTCTATTTGTTTTATCGTGGTATCCGTTATTTACTGGATCCAAAACGGAAATTGGACGAGGCGTACGAACAAGAGCAATATTATTTCTATGATGATGTGAAAAATGTAAGAAAGAATTTCTTTATTACATATAAAGGCGCCCTTTTTGAAGGTGAAAAATATTTAGGGACGACAGAAGACTCCTTTGATGTCGTATCCATTTTCGTATGGGTGAAAGATGAGACAAAGCTTCAAGGGTTCACGAAGGACGATTTTTATTTCCTGTCTTCTGAAATCCAATCCAATTATCCAAATGCTGAAATTAGTTGGAAAAACCCAATTGAGACATTAATGAAAGCCCGTTAATATAGCGGGCTTTTCTTTTTTATACACTGTTCATATCGAATGGATTAACGCCGAGTAGATAAATGATAATTCCTATGTAGATTAACGCAAGGAACAGAAAGCCAACCCGAAATTGTGTATGGCGTGTTTTATGGCTGAATGCCATCATGCCCAAATAGGAACCAATTCCTCCGCCGACAATAGCAAATAGCCATAATGTTTTCTCCGGCACTCTGCGCCCTCGTTTTTTCGATTGCTTTTTGTCATAACCCATCATTATGAAAGACCAAATGGATATAAATATGATCCATGTGATAATTAGTACATTCATATCGTCAACTCCCTGTCTCTATTCTACACTTTATTGAATGAACTTAGGAAGAAGAACTATATAAAACACATAAGTTTTCTTACTGTTTTTCTACAAAAACAATAAGCCCCGCTACCGGTTATCGGCGCGGGGCTATATTATGATCAGTCACTTATTTTGCGACTGATTTTTTTGCTGTTTCTGCAAGTTGTGCAAATGCTTGTGCATCTGTTACTGCAAGGTCAGCAAGCATTTTGCGGTTCACTTCGATGCCAGCCACTTTAAGACCGTGCATCAATGTGCTGTATGAAAGACCATTCATACGTGCTGCCGCGTTGATACGTGTAATCCATAGTTTACGGAAATCACGTTTTTTCTGACGGCGGTCACGGTATGCATAGTTAAATGATTTCATGACCTGTTGGTTTGCTACTTTGTAAAGTCTATGTTTTGATCCAAAATAGCCTTTAGCTAATTTCAATACTCGATTACGGCGCTTGCGCGTCACTGTTCCACCTTTTACGCGTGGCATAGTTCATTACCTCCTGCTATTCCTAAAGAATGTTGTAATAGTGGTTCAAAAAGAGGATATGGAACTTGGGCTGACGGTTGTCGCCACGCCTTCGTACATCGTTCTCTTTGAACGGAATTTTAAAAAATGATTATTTCATGTAAGTGATCATTTCACGGATACGTTTGTAGTCGCCTGAAGAAACAAGTGCAGCTTTACGCAAGTGGCGTTTCGCTTTTGTAGACTTGTTAGCAAAAAGGTGACTTGTATATGCACGGCCGCGTTTCACTTTACCAGTTGCTGTTTTCTTGAAACGTTTTGCGGATCCGCGGTGAGTTTTCATTTTTGGCATGATCTGTTCCTCCTAAATCGTTCGTGTTACTTTTTTTCGGCAGTCGGGGCAAGTATTAGGAACATGCTCCGGCCTTCCATTTTCGGTTTCACTTCAACCGTTGAGAATTCTTTGCATTCTTCTGCAAAGCGGTCCAATACACGTTGTCCAATTTCCTTGTGCGTAATTGCACGACCACGGAAACGGATAGACGCCTTTACTTTGTCACCTGCTTGCAAGAATTTAATGCCGTTGCGAAGCTTCGTTTGAAAATCATGCTCGTCAATTGTCGGGCTTAAACGCACTTCTTTGACGTTAATGACTTTCTGGTTTCTTCTCACTTCACGTTCTTTCTTCTGTTGCTCAAACTTGAATTTACCGTAGTCCATAACACGGGCTACTGGTGGCTTTGCTGTCGGAGCGACGAGGACAAGATCCAAATTCGCACGTGCTGCAATATCAAGTGCTTCATTGCGTGATTTGATTCCAAGCTGATCGCCGTTATGGTCAATGAGACGAAGCTCGCGGGCACGGATGCCCTCATTTACGTACATGTCTTTGCTAATAGTAATCCACCTCCGAATGTTGTCTCGCGAATACACGGTTTGGGTATACCGTCTTCTATTCGGACGGTCCCTAGTCCATTCGATAAAAAGAGCCGGACAATAAAAAAGGTAGACAAATATAAATTTGTCTACCCGCTTATGTGTACGTGCAAATAAATGCACGGCACGTTCACTGATGTGCTGACCTGTCAACAACGTTATGCGTCGATCAGGTGAGAAGCGGGTAGCTCCTTCTTATACCACAAACTGTATTCATTAACCTTAATAAGTCTATCATCTTGAAGTTTCATTGTCAATAGATAAATTTGTAACGGTTGATTTCCGCTTCAATCAACGGTGATTCCTTTTAATCAACACACAATTATTCTGCATCCATAATAATTAATTATCGTGTGATACGTCGGCTTTTATCAACTTTATGAAATCGTCGAATGGCATGCTTTCGGATTTTTGTTCGCCGTATTTTCGTACGTTCACTTCGCCGGATTCGACTTCTTTATCGCCGAGGACGAGCATGTAAGGGACTTTTTGGACTTGTGCTTCACGGATTTTATAACCGATTTTTTCGTCACGGCTATCAAGATCTACACGGAATCCTTCTGCGACAAGTTTTTCCCTCACTTCATTTGCATAGTCGAAATGGGCTTCTGGTGAAACTGGGATCACTTCAACTTGAACTGGAGCAAGCCATGTTGGGAATGCGCCCTTGTATTCTTCGATTAGGAATGCGACGAATCTTTCCATTGTGGAAACGACGCCTCGGTGGATAACGACAGGACGGTGATGCTTGCCGTCTTCTCCAACGTATGTGAGGTCGAAACGCTCAGGAAGGAGGAAGTCAAGCTGGACAGTTGAAAGTGTCTCTTCCATGCCAATTGCCGTTTTCACTTGTACGTCAAGTTTTGGACCATAGAACGCAGCTTCGCCGTCTGCTTCTACGTAAGGAAGGCCCATTTCATCCATTGTCTCTTTCAGCATGCTTTGTGCGCGTTCCCACATTTCGTCATCGTCAAAGTATTTTTCAGTATCTTCCGGATCGCGATACGATAAACGGAACGAATAATCTTCAATATTAAAGTCTTTGTACACATCAATGACAAGTTGAACGACCCGTTTGAATTCGTCCTTAATTTGATCTGGGCGGACGAAGATATGGGCGTCATTCAACGTCATCCCGCGGACCCGTTGCAGACCTGATAGCGCACCTGACATTTCATAGCGATGCATTGTGCCGAGCTCTGCAATACGGATTGGCAAGTTTCGATAAGAGTGGATGCCATTTTTATAAATCATCATATGGTGTGGACAGTTCATTGGACGGAGAACGAGATCTTCATTGTCCATGCTCATCATAGGGAACATGCCGTCCTGGTAGTGCCCCCAGTGACCTGATGTTTTGTAAAGTTCAACGCTCCCGAGTACCGGCGTATATACGTGCTCGTAGCCAAGTTTTACTTCTTTATCGACGATATAGCGTTCGATAATGCGACGGATCGTAGCACCCTTCGGCAACCAAAGCGGTAGGCCTTGGCCGACTTTTTGGGAGTTCGTGAATAAATTCAATTCCTTCCCGATTTTACGGTGATCACGTTCTTTTGCTTCCTCTAGCATCCGTAGGTGCTCCTGGAGCTCATCCTTTTTAAAGAATGCAGTACCGTAAATTCGCTGAAGCATTTTATTTTTTGAGTCGCCGCGCCAATATGCACCTGCGATGCTCAACAATTTAAATTCTTTCAGTTTGCCTGTTGAAGGGACGTGAACGCCTCGGCAAAGGTCGAAAAACTCGCCTTGTTCGTAAATGGACACTTGCTCGCCTTCCGGAATGGCTTCTAATAGTTCAAGTTTGTATGGATCTTCAATTTCTTTAAATCGCTTTTCGGCTTCTTCACGGGATACATCAATTCGTGTAATTGGAAGATTTTCGCCGATGATCCGTTTCATTTCTTTTTCAAGTTCTGGAAGGTCTTCAGCTGTGATTGGTGTCGGCGAATCGATATCATAGTAGAATCCGTTGTCAATGACCGGGCCAATTCCTAGTTTGGCGTCCGGGAATTTCCGTTTGACGGCTTGTGCAAGAAGATGGGCCGTACTATGACGAAGGATTTCGAGTGCTTCATTTGATTGTGGTGTAATGATTGCAATCTCGCCGTCTTCTTGAATTGGTGTTTTCAAGTCGATAAGCTCGTCGCCGATTTTACCAGCAAGTGCGCTTTTTCGTAGCCCTGGGCTAATGGATCCTGCTACTTCTTCTGTTGTCGTGCCTTTCGGAAACTCTTTTATCGCTCCATCTGGAAATTTTAATTGAATGTTTTCTGCCATTTTTAACACTCCTCACTATTTTTTTGAACAAAAAAAGCCCCATCCCTAAAAAAGGGACGAAGCTGTTGCTCGTGGTTCCACCCTTCTTCCTTCTATCCGATCATTCAACCGGAAAGATGAAGCTTGAAACGGCTAACGGGCCGGGGTCCGTCATCGGCTAACGCAACTAGTTCACCGATGCTGCTCCAAGGTGGTAAATCGATTCTCTGCACTTCAGGGCTTCCAGCCAAACGACCCTGATCTCTGTAAATGGATGAACCGATCCATGTCCTCTTCAACACATTTTCAAATATGATATCCATTAGTATAAGGAAAGTCTCAGATAATTGCAAGTGAGAGTTTTCCTATTACCCATTCCGACGATTTTTCCCCTTTAATTGGACGGGCTTAGAAATTGTCTTAATACGCTCCATAATACGCGCGGCTTTAACTTCTTCCTTTTCGCCACGCTGCGTGTACGTCAAATGATGTTGCAGCTCGTCGAAATTAAAGTTGGAAGTAATGAATGTCGGAAGCTTCTCCGCCATACGGTACTGCAATATCGTTCCGATCACTTCATCACGCGCCCAAGCCGACATCGACTCTGCTCCAAAATCATCGAGCATGAGCACATTCGCCCTTTTAACAAAGTCGATTTTTTCATTCAACGTCTGATCTTGGATTGATTGCTTTATTTCTCTTAGAAATTCAGGAATATAAACGACAACTGTCCGAATGCGGAGGTTGGCAAGCTCATTTGCGAGCGCACCAAGGATGAAGGATTTCCCCGTACCGAATGGTCCATGGATATAAAGCCCTCGTTCTGGTAGTTCACCTGTCTCTCTTATTTCACTTAAAAATTGCGCAGCCGCCTCGACGACAATAATCCTACTATTATCGTGCTCTAGATCCACATCATGCAACCGCGCCTTCATAACATCTTTCGGCATATGCATGCTGTCGATCATGTTCGATACATTGCGACGTTCATCGTCAATAAGTTTATATGCACATTTGACATAGTCGAGATCGATATATCCATGACGGAGTACAAGCTTCGGCTCGAACCCCTTCATAACATTCACGCATCCTTCAAGACTTGGGCATTTTTCGCAATTATGAGAAGCCGTAACGTACTCATATAATTTGCCTAAACTTTTGTCAACGACCGATTTATCAATTTCACTTGAGTGATCGGAAATGAACTGCTGGACGCCAGGTGACTCCATTACTTCATTCCTTAATTGCTCGTATCGTTCTGTCAGTTCCGTTGCATTGAATACACGTTTCAATGTATTTCCGATTCGCTCCAACTTATTTCACTCCACTTCTCATTGCATCAAGTTTCTCTAGTAGTTGACGACGTTTTTCATCGATGGCTGGATCTTCATCGACTGTCGGCTGCAGTTCCTTTTCATCATCTGTTTTATGAAACCATTCTGGTACTTTTTCAACTCTAGATGGTTTACGGGATGCAGTTTTTTTCTTACTTCCTTCATTTTGCCATTTAATATATTGGTCATGTTCTTTCCGAGATATTTCCATAGCTTGTTTTGCTGTCTCAATTTTATTATTTGCCCAATGGGATGCGATTCTTTCTGCGTAGTTTTTTGTAATTTTACCGTCGTTACGAATAATGACATAGTGCAATAACACATTTACAACGCCAACTGGGAATCCATGGACAGTGACAAGTCTTTCTGCGAGTTCAACGTCGACAGGAAGCGGTTCTTTTCCTGTGTAGTCTCTCAGCATTTCTCGGGGCGGAGTGTTTTCCATATAGAAGATGAATTTATCTTCCCGTGTTTTCGGTTCCTCTTTAGGCGTAGCAGGTTGTTTCGTGAACACTTTTTCAAGGATTGGAGCGGTTTGTGAAATATTCGTCTTATAATAATCTACAGCCGCTTTTCGAAGTCGATCCTCAGGAATCTTCATTGTATTTCCATCAAGCGCCATCATGACGACTTTTTGCATTTCAAGAGGGGTTAACGAATAGAGGAAAGCCAATTTCTCGATCAATTCCTTGGGCACTGTAGCGAGGGATGATTTAGGCACCATCTGTTCAGATAGTCCCGCGCTAAACAGATTGAAATCGAAATCATAAGTAAACGGAACGCCAGTTGACTCATTGCGTCCCTTCATTTGACCGCCTTCTTCCATCCCTTCGGATGCACTATAACGAATTGGCTTAAAAACATCCAAAAAGGTACGGGATACTTCTTCGTATTGCCCGTCCAAAAGATCATCGACCGCAAAACGGGCCCTAAGACTACGATACGCCTGTTCACCGATTTTACTGAAGAGAAAAGTCGATAAAAGCGGATCTTCGAAAAAAGACTTCGCATCCATCGGTTGCAACAATTCATAGCAGAAAGCGCGATCCTGACCTTCCATTTTACAATATGTCCGCAACAAGCCAATCGCCTCGAGGGTGATTCTTGCTTCAAACACTTTAACTAACGGCATGGTTAATAAATTCATTAAATAATAATGATTAAACTCATTTTCTTTTTCACGCTCTGCATCTGCCCAAAGGGACATGAAAAGACTCATAGCATCTGGACCAATTAATGGTTGGTAAAACAATGTGAGGAGTTGCCGGTCATAATCCGAAAATGGGTGGGACAATTTAATTGTAAATGTATCGACTGGTTGTAATTCTTGGTAAAGCATTTTGTCGGAACCCCTCTCCTTTTAATAAAGGTTAATTTCCATCATTTTTCTTCTGCAAGTTTTGCAGTTCTTCTATAAAAACGGTAATGTCTTTATATTGTCGATAAACAGAAGCAAAACGAACATATGCGACTTCATCGATATCGGCTAATTTCTCCATGACCATTTCACCGACGTCTTTGGAGTCGATTTCAACCGTCCCAGAGCTTCTCAATTCTTTTTCTATTAAATAAACAATGTTTTTCACTGCTTCGAGATCAACCGGACGTTTTTCACACGCACGAATTAATCCTCTTAACAATTTTTCACCGCTAAATTCTTCCCGCGTACCATCCTTCTTTACTACGATGAGAGGCATCTCTTCGACTTTCTCGAATGTCGTAAACCGAAAAGCGCATTTCTCGCATTCGCGACGTCTTCGTATAGATCGATTCTCTTCGGCAGGTCTGGAATCAACGACTCGGGTGCCATTATAATGACAAGCTGGACATATCATTTTTGCTTCCTCCGCAATTCCGTATAGTATATTGATTATAACAGAAGTTCACTGAAAAAAAGGAGAAAATCGTCCAAGTCGCGTAATCGACCTGGACGATTTTTATTTCCAATTAAGAATTCACTTTGGATTTCAATGCATTTCCTACTTTTATAGCTAATTCAACGACACGTGCAGAGTAGCCCCATTCATTATCGTACCATGCAAGCACCTTTACTTTGCGATCTCCCATGACAATTGTCGACAGCCCGTCAATTATCGCAGATTCAGTTGTCGTGTTGAAGTCGATGGATACGAGCGGTTCAGTCGTGAAGCGAAGGATTCCTGACATCGGACCTTCTGCAGCCTTCATGAATGCTTCATTTACTTCTTCCACTGTTACATCTTTCTTCAAATCAACGACTAGGTCGACCAATGACACGTTCGGAGTCGGTACTCGAAGTGCCATTCCGTGAATTTTCCCTTCAAGCTCAGGCAATACGAGCGATAGCGCTTTTGCAGCTCCCGTCGAAGTCGGAATGATCGACTGTGCACATGCACGTGCACGACGAAGATCCTTATGCGGATTATCTAAGTTCTTCTGATCATTTGTATACGCGTGAACAGTTGTCATCAATCCGTTTTCGATGCCGAACGTATCGTTCAACACTTTTGCAACCGGTGCAAGACAGTTAGTCGTGCAGCTCGCATTGGAAATAACATCATGCTTTTCAATATCAAGCTTGTCATCATTCACACCTAGAACGATCGTGACATCTTCGTTTTTCCCTGGAGCTGTCAAAATGACTTTCTTTGCTCCGGCATCCAAGTGAAGGGCCGCTTTATCACGTGCATTGAACACTCCCGTTGCTTCAATGACAATATCAACACCAAGCTCTTTCCAAGGTAACTTTGACGGATCGCGCTCCGCTAATAATTGAACCCGCTTGCCGTTGACAACAAGGGCGTCTTCCTCCACAACGACTTCACCATCGAAAACTCCATGATTTGTGTCATACTTAATCAAATGGGCTAGAGTTTCTGCCGGATATGAAGCATTTACCGCAATTATATTAACGTCATCCTTCTTAATAATTTGGCGGAAAACCATGCGGCCAATCCGCCCGAATCCGTTTATCGCTATCGAAGTAGTCATGAAAAAAAACCCTCCTGCATAATGTTATATACTTTTTATCATTTATCGATAATTAGTATAGCACAATTTACCTTGATGCACAGAGTTTGTTAGCAAAATAGAGATGTTCTACTCTTCAGATAATAGGGTCAGATTTTCGCATTCCATTTTTTCAATAGTTCGTCCAACTGTTTTTCTGTTTCATCGATTGTTCCATTATTATTAATGACCGCGTCCGCACCCTTTTCCTTCTCAATAATCGGGAGCTGAGAATTGATCCGGGCGTCCGCCTCATCAGGAGAGTAACCGTTTCTAGCAATGAGGCGACTTCTTTGAACGGCCGGAGCTGCAGATACGACGATTATTTTATCTACATACGACTGTAGCTTACTCTCGAAAAGAAGCGGAATATCCATGACAACGGTGTTTGCCCCTTTTGCCAACCAGTCTTCCTTTTGTCGAATCATTTCCATTCTGACAGCCGGGTGGACGATTCCGTTCAGCGTTTTTCGTTTTTCTTCATCATTAAAAATGAGACTACCGAGCTTTTCCCGGTTCAGTGATCCATCCGGAAGAAGGACGTCAGACCCGAATTCTTCTGCAATCCTATTAAGAACAGGGCTTCCAGGCTTGACGACAAGCCTCGCTATTTCATCGGCATCAACGATTGGGTACCCTTTCTGTCTGAGCATACGCGACACTGTGCTTTTGCCGGTCGCTATGCTACCTGTCAAACCGATGATCATCGGAATCATCCTTTCCTCACCTTTGACATTTCGGACAATATACTGATGTCCTGCCGGCAATTTTCATGCTTTTTGTATCTTTGCCACACGTTCCACATACTTTCTTGCCATACATCTTCAGACGAGTTTGCATCGTTCCTGCTTCCCCATTTATATTCCGGTAATCCGAAATTGAACTTCCTCCCGCATCGATGCTCTCTTGCAGGACATCTACAATTTCTTGGAACAATTCCCGCTTCCTCTTCTCACTAATTCGTTCCGTCGCTCGTCCAGGGTGGATTTTCATTCGAAATAACGCTTCCGTCGCATAAATATTGCCACATCCTGAAATGACATGACCATCCATGATGACCTCTTTAATAGGCTTCCGAGCATACTTCGGCAACGCTGCCATGGCGAGAAAATGGTCAACCGCAATTGACTCAAACGGTTCAGGTGCCATTTTCATCAAAGGTAAATAGTCCTCTTCCTTTTGCAACAACCGTAACTCCCCAAACCTGCGGATGTCGGAATAGACGAGCAACCCGCCATCAGCCATATTAAATACGACATGTATATGGTTTTTGAATTTCTGTTCTGTAATAGCTTCTAGCGTATCCACAACGAACCACGCACCCGTCATCCCGAGATGGCTCACGAGCAAGTGCGGCAACCCGTCCTTCTCTAAATGAAAATAAATATATTTACTTCTTCTCGTGATGTCCACGATCGTCATTGTCGCAAGCTCTTCTATAAAATCTTCAAGCGTTTTGCCTTTGACGATTGCTTCTTTGCCCAACTCCTTTGATTTCCGTATTACGTCAGAAACGTTGACGTCGGAAATAGTGCGCCCGATGGAGACGGGCGACAATTCGCGGACGACACCTTCCACTTCGGGCAATTCCGGCATTCTCTTTCACCCCTCACTTCGTATCGTACCAAGACGAGCCATAAGCCCACTCAGCTTTCAGTGGCACATTGAGTGCCAATGCCGATTCCATCACTTCCGGTACAATTTTCTTCAGTTTTTCAATTTCGTCTTCAGGCGCTTCAAAAATTAATTCATCATGCACTTGAAGAAGCATTCTCGTTTTCATGTTTTCTGCGGTCAATCTTGCGTCCATGTCGATCATCGCCTTCTTAATAATATCGGCAGCTGTCCCTTGTATTGGCGTATTCATCGCCGTTCTTTCCGCAAAGCTTCGCAAATTGAAGTTCGAGCTCGTAATATCAGGCAAGTATCTTCGTCTATTCATCATCGTAACGACATAACCTTTCAGTTTCGCTTCAGAGACGATATCTTCCATGTATTGTTTCACGCCAGGAAACGTCTCGAGATATGTGTCGATGAACTTCCCTGCTTCCTTACGGGTAATATTCAAGTTTTGAGATAGGCCGTAATCACTGATGCCGTAGACGATTCCGAAGTTGACCGCTTTTGCTGTCCGCCTCATGTCTGCTGAGACACTGTCTTTATCCACACCGAATACGTCCATTGCGGTTTTCGTATGAATGTCTTCTCCTTCACGGAATGCTGAAATCATCTTTTCATCTTCGGACATATGGGCAAGAACTCGCAGTTCGATTTGCGAGTAGTCGGCAGCGAACATAAGCCAGCCCGGTTCTGACGGAACGAATGCCGCACGAATTTTCCGACCTTCCTCAAGTCGGATCGGGATGTTTTGCAAATTCGGATTAATGGAGCTTAATCGACCCGTTTGCGTTAATGCCTGCTGGAATCGAGTATGGATTTTTCCGTCCTCGTGTATTTCCTTTGATAACCCTTCTA
Organism: Sporosarcina sp. UB5; assembly: GCF_050859005.1. Classification (GTDB taxonomy): domain Bacteria; phylum Bacillota; class Bacilli; order Bacillales_A; family Planococcaceae; genus Sporosarcina. Next base: position 2,296,476 of record NZ_CP125984.1, on the reverse strand, counting down.
TATAAGTTGAGTTCAACTTTCCGAGCTGACGGTATGTCAAAATGTAACTGATGATTTCATGCTCACTTTCAAGCTTTTCCAATACGTCCGCCGCAGTTGAATAGCCTGTCTTTGTTTTTTTGATTGGCGTCAATCCAATCTTTTCAAACAAAATTTCCCCTAACTGCTTCGGTGAATTAATATTGAAAGATTGTCCTGCCATCTCATAGATGATCGATTCAAGCTCAGCCAATCTTGTAGATAGCTGAAGGCCGATTTGCTGTAAAATTCCTAAGTCAGTTTTAACGCCTGTCGACTCCATTTTCCCGAGAATTTTCGCAAGTGGTATTTCGAGTTCATGATACAATTCGAACTGTTCATTCTCACGTAGCTGTTCTTCGAGCACTGGTTTTAGTTTCCACACTGCTTGAGCTTTCCTGCCGGCATGTTCTGCTAGCACGTTAACTTCAGGCAAAGCTTTTTTGGCACCTTTTCCGTACACTGCTTCATCAGACTGCACATTGAAATAATTGAATTCCTTTGCAACAGAAGCGACATCGGTATATGAAGAAGAAGGATTTGCAATATACGTGGCTAGTAACAAATCGAATTCAAAACCATTCACTTCTACGCCGTAGCGTAACAAAGAAACATATGCAGCTTTTGAATCAGTCGTGAATTTCCTGTTTTTTTCATCGCGAAGCCATTCTTTTATGCGGTCCGACTGTTGCACGACCTCTATAGGAATAAATTTTATTTGTTCACCGTCCGTCATGCTAATACCTGTAACTTCCGTAGCCAAATAATTTTCATCCATTATTTCAACGTGAATTGCCATCTCATCCGCAAGTTCAATCGCTTCAGGATCGGTGACGATTTGGACATCGATTTCTGCTACAGGTTCACTTTCTATTTGTGGGGCCATTTTCTCAAGCAACGTTTTAAACTTTAATTCTTCATATATTGTTTTGACGTTCTCTTCATCCGGTCCCGGATACGATAAGTCATCTATTGCAATCGTAAGGGGGGCATTCACTTCTATTGTCGCGAGCTTTTTGCTCAAGAATGCTTGCTCTTCGTTTTCCGTTAAGTTTTCTTTTAGTTTTTTTCCTGGTACAGTATCCAATGATTCATATACTTTTTCAACAGAACCAAATTCTTTCAACAGTTTGAGCGCTGTCTTCTCACCGACGCCCGGAACGCCTGGAATATTGTCAGAAGGATCTCCCATGAGACCTTTCATATCAATAATTTGCTGCGGCGTAATACCGTACTTTTCCATTACATGCGCAGGCGTGTATTTTTCAAGGTCTGTAATCCCTTTTCGCGTAATGCACACAGTCGTATGGTCGCTCGCTAATTGCGTTAAGTCTTTGTCCCCTGAGATGATGACGACCTCTATGCCTTCTTCATCACCCGATTGGCTTAACGTCCCGATAATATCATCCGCTTCGTATTGATCTAGTTCATATTGGGGGATTTGATAAGCATCTAGCAATTTCCGTAAATAAGGGAATTGCTCGGAAAGTTCAGGTGGCGTCTTTTGCCTTCCGCCTTTATACTCGCTGAAAGTGGCATGCCTGAACGTCGTCTTCCCAGCATCCCAAGCGACGAGCATATGACTTGGTTTTTCTTCTTCCAATATGTTTTGAAGCATCATCGTAAACCCATACACTGCATTTGTATGGATGCCTGTATCGTTCGTCAATAAAGGCAGAGCGAAAAACGCTCGGTATGCCAAGCTATTTCCATCTAACAGCACTATTTTCTTTTTCGACAAAATGACTCCACTCCCTTGTTCGTTCATCATCCAATGAAAAACGTCATCTCCATTTATCTTACCATGATGGCAAGTGTAAATGAAAATGACGTCATCTGTTATTCTAAGTACCCTGTCAATATTTTCGCATACGGTGAATCAGCTGGCATGATAATCATCGTATCTTCCCCGATCGTGCGGGAATAGGATTGCAGCGTACGGTATAGGTTGTAGAACTCAGGATCCTTTGAGAATGCATTGTTGTATATTTTAGCAGCCTCCGCTTCCCCTTCTGCATGGATGACGGCCGCTTCTTTTTTCGCAGTCGCAAGCATCTCTTGCACTTCTCTATCCGTTTCCGCCTCTATTCTCTTCTTCTCTGCATCCCCTTGTGAAAGGTATTCTTGAGCTGTCGATTCGCGCTCTGAAATCATACGAGTGTAAATGGAATGTTCATTTTCTTCTGGTAGGTCAATCCGTTTCATCCGTACATCGATTACTTCGATACCAAAATTCCCCTCATCTAGAAATTCATTCACTTTCATTGTTACACGGTCATTTAAGCTTCCACGCGATGAATTTTCATCATTGACGACATCTACATAATCCAATCTTCCCATCTCGTTCCGGATGACAGAGTAGATGAATTCCTCCATACGCATTTCAGCATTGACTATAGTACGCGCATTGGCAATCATTTTTGCAGGATCTGTGATTTTCCATACGGCATAGTTATCAATAATGATCCGCTTCTTATCTCTCGTAGTAATTTCAGCTTCAGAAACATTATGCTTCATTTGATTCTTTGGCAAGCTTGATACGGATTGAATGAATGGGATTTTTATATTCAGCCCAGGTTCATATTCAATTCGTTTAATTTCACCAAATTGACGTACAACTTTATACTCTCCCTCTTTTACTACAAAAACATTTGCAAGAAGGATAACTGCTATCGCAAAAATTACTGTCAACGTAATTGCTGTTTTTACAAACTTCCTCATATTGAATGGCTTTTTTGGAGTAATAATTTTATCCGAACTTACATTCTTTTTCTTTTTGGCACCTTGCATTTCCTTAAATTTCTCTTCAATGCTTCTGAATGGATTGTTGTCATTCGTCATTAGTTGCCGCCCCCTTCCGTTTTCTGTTCCGCAGGTGGTGGTGTTTGGTTATCTAATTGCTGCAACGGCAAATACTTTAACGTTTCGCCTTCATCATTCATAATATAGATTTTTGCTTTTGGCAGAACTTGCTCTAATGTCTCGATTATTAACCGCTGGCGGGTAATTGATATGTTTTTTTCATATTCCGCATGCAAATCGTTGAAAAGGGCGACGTCACCTAGCGCTTGCTCGATCCGGGCAGTCTTTTGACCGATTGCGCGGGATTTTATAGCATCTCTTTCACCTTCTGCTTCGTTCATCCGTTGGTTTTTATATCGCTCCGCTTGATTAATTTTTGTACTTCTAGTTTCCCGAGCGTCCGTTACTGCTGTGAATGCGGCGCGGACGTCTGAGTTTGGCAGTTCTACGTCCTGTAGTTTAACGCCTTGAATTGCGATACCAATGTCATAATTTGTAACAAGCGTCGTTAACAACTCACGTGTTTTTGCTTCAATTTCCGCTTTCCCATCTGTCAAAGCGGAATCGATTGTCGAACTTCCGATGACCGATCGAATCGAAGCGGAAGTCGCATCATGGAGAATTTCCTTTGGATTTTGTGAGTTAAATAAATACTTTTCAGGATTTATTATTTTCCATTGGACTACTAGATCTGCAAGAACGATATATTCGTCTCCTGTAATCATTTTCGTTTCCTTGTCATATGCGACAAGAGTTCCATCGGAATCTTGCTTATAACCGAATTGAAGACTAAAAGTTTCTTTTGACAGTTTCTCAACGTGCTGAATCGGCCAAGGCAGTTTAAAGTGTAATCCCGATTCTGTAACCGGTGTGTCTGCTGCTTTTCCGAAAGTGATGACGACAGCTTGCTCTGATTCATCAACCGTATACCACGTAGTAAACGCAATAACGAGTAATAGCACTCCAGTAATGATAAGACCTGCCGCCACCGTTGCTCGGCGTGTGCTCATTTAAATTCCCCCTTTATGTATGTATCTATAGTACTTACGACTAAGGTGTCGTTTTAGTTTCAAAAAAATCCGCATTACGCGGATTTCTTTTGTAAACGTATAGTAAAAACAGACCCGACTCCTAGTTCACTCTCAACAGTAACCTTTCCACCGTGCGCCTCAATAAGATGCTTCACAATAGCTAGACCGAGTCCTGTACCGCCAGAGTCTCTACTTCTCGCACGATCCACTCTGTAAAATCGCTCAAACAACCTTGGCAGCTCAGCTTGATTAATTCCCATCCCTTCATCCTTTACGTTAATGATCGCTTCATCGATTGTTTCGAATACCTCGATAGTAATTGTCGTATGTTCCTTCGAATAACTAATTGCATTCGTCAACAGATTAACCATTACTTGTATTAACCTGTCTGAATCAGCCTCAACTGAAATTTCCGATTGGATGTCGGTAACGATGTTCATATTCCTTTTTTCTAACATCCCATTAACGATTTCCACCGCATTGTCAACGATATCTGAAATGACGACGTTGCTATATTGTAGTTGGAATCCTTCCCTCTCGATTCCCGACAACTCCAAAAGATCTATAATTAACAAATGCAATCTGTCACTTTCTTTTTGGATAATGCCAAGGAACTCTTTTAATGTAGCAGGATCATTCATCGCTCCGTCCAATAACGTTTCCGTAAATCCTTTAATGGAGGTAATTGGTGTCCGAAGTTCATGCGAAACATTTGCAACAAAATCTTTTCGAATTTCCTCTAACCTTACAAGTTTCGTTATATCATGCGTCACTACAATAATACCGAGCCAATTGCCATAGTGCCCGATAACTGGTGCACCATATACATTGAAATGGGATTGGTCGTTCCGGATTTGCCTTTCATGCACTTCTTCTGTCAAGAATACATCTTCAATCAGACTTCCAATCCCTTCAGGCAACCCGATATCCATAAACGTTTTTCCCATTAACTCATCACGTTTAAAACCAAATGTCTTTTCAAACACACCATTTACTAAATTTACGGACCCTTCCCTTCCGAACATAAGGAGCCCACTTCCCATACTTTCAATTAATGTTTTTAGACGCTCTTTTTCCATCGCTCGCAAGATTGACGTTTCCTGCAGGTTTCTTGCAATTTGGTTTACCGCAACGCCTAGCTCATTATGATTTCCGTTATCATCAATCTGCGCCCTCGCTAAATAATCGCCACGCGCAATCTTCTCAGCAGTTTCCGATACTAAATCAATCGGTTTTGCATATTGTTTAATAACGCGAGCACATACGACGATAGATATAAAATAGGCAGTCAGTAAAATGGCGAAAAGGAAAACCCAATACTTACGCTGAACTTGCAAATTTATACCATTATCAATTAGATGGAAAAACTGGCCAAGGACAACTCCTAGACCAGTTAATAAAATAAATAATAGGATGGCGAAAGCGATGAAAAGCCTTGAATACAAACCTCTCATTTCAATTTTTGCTCCTCAAATTTATATCCGATCCCTCTTACTGTTTTAATGAAAATAGGCTTTCTCGTATTTTCTTCAATCTTTTCACGCAAATGGCTTACATGCACATCAACAATCCGAGTATCCCCGGCAAAATCATAATTCCAAACGGCACTTAATAGCTGATCGCGGGTAAGTACACGATTTTTATTTTGCATAAAATAAACGAGCAGCTCAAATTCTTTCGGAGTGAATTCCAATGACTCTTCTCCGAGGTACGCTTCATATTGCTCGGGAAATACAGTAAGCAATCCTGAACGAAGCTTTGACTGTTCTTGCTCATCAATGCCCGTTCGCTCTCCACTACGTCGAAGCACCGCCTTTATTCTAGCAATTACTTCACGCGGACTGAACGGTTTTGTCATATAATCATCCGCTCCGATTTCCAAACCAAGCACTTTGTCAGGCTCTTCACCTTTTGCAGTCAGCATAATGATAGGTGTATTAATATTTCTTTGCCTTAAAACTTTACACACTTCTATGCCGTCCATTTTAGGAAGCATTAAATCGAGCAAGATCAAATCGGGATTCTCATTTTCCACTTTCAATACCGCTTGTTCACCATCAGCCGCCATAATCGTTTCATAATTCGATTGTCTTAAATTATAATCCAGTAATGTTCGAATCGATTGCTCATCATCTACAATTAAAATTTTCTGCATAGTTTCCTAAGCCCCCTTAGATGCTCACTATCTCATTAATGCATTCATAAAATGTTAGTAGTTTTCACTGCATCCGCTGTCAGGCTTTCCCGAATAGAAGGCGGAATAACTGTTACTGTTCCTGAAATGACAGATTGACCTTCTTCATTCGTTGCCTCCACCTTAACAACAATGAACTGTTTCTGTTTCTCTTTCTCTACTTGAATAACTTCAAATAGAAAATCGATTGTTTCATAATGGTGCACATGATGTGGAAAAGCCAAATGTTGTTTCGTCACATGCGAACCCGGTCCAGGCAAGTATTTTGAAATGGCAGAAGTGACGATACCGGTAAGCATAATTGTAGGCACAATCGGCTTGTTGAATTCGGTTTTGGATGCATAATCATGTTGCATGTATAGCGGATTTGAATCATTTGTTAAACCGAGGTAGAGAAGTAAATCTTTATCCTCAATCTTTTCGGTCAGCTTTAATTTTTCTCCGACAACAATCTTCTCTATTTCTCGTCCAATCCGCCTTTTTTTTCCTAATATCAACTTACTTCCCCCTTCATTTTCCTGCACACAATTCGTGTTATAGAAAGTGTATCAATTTTCACTCGAAAAGAGCAAGTGTCTTTGTTTGATGTCTTGTTTTACAATAAAAAACCGGACAGTCCACATGGAAGTCCGGTAGTTTTATTACGAGTTATGCGAGAACTTTCATGACTGCTTTTACAGATTCAGCGGATTTAGCAAGTGCCGCTTTTTCATCTTCTAGCAATTCAAGTTCAATGATTTTTTCAATTCCACCTGCACCAAGTACTGTCGGCACACCTAAGTAAATACCGTCAAGTCCATATTCACCTTCAAGATAAGCAATAGAAGGAAGCACTCGCTTTTGGTCTTTAAGAATCGCTTCAGCCATTTCAACGAGGGAAGCAGCTGGCGCATAATATGCAGAGCCATTACCTAGAAGGTTAACAATTTCAGCTCCACCTTTACGTGTGCGATCCACAATTTCTTCAAGGCGAGCAGCTGGAATTAACGTTTCAAGTGGAACGCCACCAGCTGTGGAGTAACGTACGAGTGGAACCATATCGTCGCCGTGCCCACCAAGAACGAAGCCTGTGACATCCTTTACGGATAGATTTAATTCTTGGGCTACGAATGTACGGAAACGAGCTGTATCCAATATCCCAGACTGTCCAATGACACGTTCTTTCGGGAATCCAGATTCTTTATAAACAGTGTAAGTCATTGCATCGACAGGGTTTGTCAATACAATAATTGTAGTATTCGGAGAGTTCTTAACAACTTCACTCGTCACAGCCTTCATGACTTTTTGGTTTGTTTGGACAAGGTCGTCACGACTCATACCTGGCTTACGAGCAATTCCAGCTGTAATAATGACAATATCGGAGTCTTTAGTATGTGCATAATCTGAGGTGCCAGTAATAGTAGCATCAAACCCTAAAACCGGACCCGCTTCAAGCATGTCGAGTGCTTTACCTTTTGTTGGGTTTTCCATTTGTGGAATATCCACGAGTACTACATCGCATAGCTCCTTTTGAGCTAGAAGGAAAGCTGTAGTTGCACCGGTGAAACCTGAACCAATAATTGAGACTTTTTTTCGCTTCATTGTCATAAGAAACCCTTCCTTTTTCGTTCGAATATGTAGAAAGAGGGGATTTCTCCCCTCTTTGATAGTTTACCTAATTATAGATTTTTAATCAATTCATCTGCAAACTCAGATGCTTTCACTTCAGTCGCACCATCCATTAAGCGAGCAAAGTCATATGTTACAACTTTAGAAGCAATAGTTTTCTCGATGGAAGCGGTAATCATATGTGCAGCTTCGTTCCATCCCATATGCTCAAGCATCATAACGCCTGAAAGAAGAACAGAAGATGGGTTCACTTTGTCTAGCCCTGCATATTTCGGAGCAGTTCCATGAGTTGCTTCAAAGATCGCATGTCCAGTTACGTAGTTAATGTTAGCACCTGGAGCAATACCGATTCCGCCGACTTGCGCTGCAAGTGCGTCAGAGATGTAATCACCGTTCAAGTTCATTGTCGCAACAACGTCGAACTCTTTCGGACGTGTCAAGATTTGTTGTAGGAAGATATCCGCAATCGCATCTTTTATGATGATTTTGCCAGCAGCTTCTGCATCAGCTTGCGCTTTGTTTGCAGCTTCTGTCCCTTCCGCTTCCTTGATTTTATCGTACTCGTTCCAAGTGAACACTTTATCGCCGAACTCTTGCTCAGCCACTTCGTAACCCCAGTTTTTGAATGAACCTTCAGTGAACTTCATGATGTTCCCTTTGTGGACAAGTGTTACAGATTTACGGCCTTCTTTTAGTGCATAATTGATTGCACCGCGAACAAGGCGTTTTGTACCTTCTTCAGAAACTGGCTTAATACCGATTCCAGAAGTTTCAGGGAAACGGATGTTTTTTACACCCATCTCATCTTGAAGGAATGAAATTAATTTCTTAACTTCATCTGTGCCTTCTTGGTATTCAATTCCTGCATAAATATCTTCTGTATTTTCACGGAAGATGACCATATCGCAGTCTTCTGGACGTTTAACCGGAGATGGAACCCCTTCGAAATAACGGACAGGACGCAAGCAAGTGTAAAGGTCCAACTCTTGGCGAAGTGCAACGTTCAAAGAGCGGAAGCCTCCACCGATTGGCGTCGTCAATGGTCCTTTGATAGCAATTAAATACTCTTCGATTGTGTCAAGAGTCTCTTGCGGTAGCCATTCACCAGTTTCGTTGAACGCCTTTTCACCTGCAAGCACTTCCTTCCATTCGATTTTCTTTTTGCCATCATATGCTTTCTCAACTGCTGCTTCTAATACACGTGAAGCTGCATGCCAAATGTCTGGACCCGTTCCGTCACCGATGATGAAAGGGATTGTTGCGTGATCCGGTACATTAAGAACGCCGTCAGTTACTGTGATTTTTGCCATTTTCTATTCCTCCAATTCAAAATGAGGGGGCCGATAATAGTACTATCGCCCCGATGTATTCCTTGTTAATCCGGCTACTTATACCAGGTACAAGTTATCTTTCGTTGATTGGCACGTATTTTTGCATATTTGGACCAGTATATTCTGCCCGCGGACGAATGAGTCTATTGTTCGCGTATTGCTCCAAAATATGTGCCGCCCACCCTGAGATTCGGGAAACTGCAAAAATAGGTGTGAATAAATCGTGATCAATATCAAGTGAATGATATACCGAGGCTGAGTAGAAATCAACGTTCGGTGGAATGTTTTTCTCGCCAGTCACGATAGCTTCAATTTTTTCGGACATGTTATACCATTTTTCTTCTCCACGTAATGCTGTCAACTTTTTAGACATTTTACGTAAATGCTTCGCACGTGGGTCGCCTTTTCGGTATACGCGGTGGCCAAAGCCCATAATTCTTTCTCTATTAGCAAGTTTTTCTTTAATGTATGATTCTACGTTCTCCTCATCGCCTATTTCCATAAGCATCTTCATCACTTGCTCGTTCGCACCGCCGTGAAGTGGACCTTTTAACGCTCCGATTGCTGCTGTAATGCCGGAATACATATCGGAAAGGGTTGCTACACATACACGTGCCGTGAAAGTGGAAGCATTTAACTCATGGTCAGCGTGAAGAACTAATGCTTTATCGAATGCTTCGATTGCAACTTCTTCCGGCACTTCTCCTGTTAACATGTACAGGAAGTTTGCCGCATAGCCAAATTCCTTTTTAGGGGCAACCGGCTCTAGGCCTTTACGGATGCGAGAAAAAGCAGTAACAATCGTTGCCACTTTTGCTTGAAGCTTAATTGCCTTTTCGTAATTAGCTTCATCAGACATATCTTCCGCGTTTTCATCGTATAATCCGAGAAGGGAAATTGCTGTACGCAATGCAGCCATCGGATGAACTTCACTGATTGGATAATTCTTAAAATGATCAAGTACAGGTTGTGGAACCGACATATTATCCGCAAGTTGCTGTTTCAATTCAGCAAGCTCGTCCGCTTTCGGCAGACGCTGATGCCATAGTAGATATACAACTTCTTCAAAGCTTGCATTGTCTGCAAGGTCATCGATATCGTAACCGACGTATGTAAGTGTGTCATCAATAATAGAACTGATGGCGGACTGTGTCGCTACGATTCCTTCCAATCCTTTTGTTGCTGTCATTTAAAATCGCTCCTTCAGTCAATTTTGCCGTAAAGCTACAAAATCTAGCAGATTCCGGCAACTCTACTTTTTATTTGTACTGTCTGAAACGCTTACAATGACCATTATAGTCAATTATTACAGTTTTGTGAATGGATACGCTCGTTTTATTTGTAGAATAATAGATTAAAGGATGAAATCTTGCTAAAAAACATACAACAACAAACTTTCAAATCACTTGTCCTGCAATGGGTTCCGGCAATTATGGCAGGGATTTTCATATTTGTAATTCCCCCAATAGGAATTGCAATTATTGTAGCCTATTTTACGGCTCCGATCTTACTTGCATTTCGCGCGATGACGAAACTTCCTTTAACAATCGCCACACTTTTCGTCATGTTTTCCATTTTATTCATCGTAGGAACCTTTTCGTTCATTGCCTTGCACGGACTAATGGATACAGTACCTCTTTTGGAAAAACATTTAGCTTCGTATACTGGAAAAACAGATTTGACAGGAAAAGTAATCAATTTCTTTGAAGATAAAATCGTCGAATACGGACATGCACTTCTCGAACATGCCATTGCGTTTACCGCTTCTTTTTTCCAACATATATTCAGCATGTTCATTTTCCTCGTCGCCTACTTTTTCGCATTGCGGGAATCAGGCAAAAACAAATTTTGGTTCCTCGTCTATTTTCCGGTAAAAATGCGCGCATCAGCAAAGCGCGTCTTTACGAAGTCTGGCGAATTGTTCGGTACATTCGCTTTCGTTGAGGCAAGATTATTTTTAATAACCTTTATTATCCTAAGTGTAGGGTTTTCAATTCTTAATTTCGAATCACCAATTGGGAGTGCATTCCTTGTCTCCATAGCTGATAGTTTACCTTTGTTAGGTATCGGCCTTTTTCTAATACCAATGGCAGCTTTCTTCCTTTATTCCAATCAACTTTTCGTAGGATTTTCACTCGTACTTCTTTATATTTTTGTCGTGATGACGAGACAAATGGCTGAATCGTACATGTGGGCTTCTGCATTTCGCGTAAAACCGATTCATGCTTTTTACGTCACAATTTGCTCGCTCTATCTGTTTGGATTACCGGGCATTCTGTTAACACCGTTTCTACTATTTGCAGCTATGAAATTAAAAAAGCATCCGGCATTTACCGAATGACAATTTTACCTTGCTTCATTTTTTTATAAATCCACCTGACGATAAATGGCCTAATTACATTTCTTGGTCCATTAAATAATAGCAAAAGCCCTGCAATATCCGTTATGAAACCTGGCATGATCAATAAAATACCGCCAAAGAAAATACAAATCCCGTCAATTACTGCATTTCCGGGAGCTTCTAACGTTCCCATCCTGTCACGTAAATCGACAAAAGCTTTAAACCCTTGTCTTTTTGCAAGATAAGCTCCACCAACCCCAGTTAACAGGATAAGAAGAAGGGTCGGCATAATACCGATTGTGTTTCCGGAATAAAGGAGGAGCATAATTTCCGCCGCTGGCACGACAATAAAAGCAAGTAATAGCCATTTCAATTTACATCGTCTCCAATTCTAAAAAAGGCCGCTTCCGAATTTACCGGAAGACAGCCTTGTTACAATTTGTTATAGAACACTTGCGTGGCCATTATAAATAACTCCGGATTCCGCATCCATCGTTATTTCATTTCCGTCGACAATAAGTTCCGTCGCCTTCTCTACACCAACGATGACCGGAATACCTAAACTGAGACCGACAACCGCTGCATGACTTGTCAATCCGCCCTCTTCCGTTATTAAACCTGCGCATTTTTCAATCGCGGGCATCATATCACGATCCGATGAATACGTAACAAGAATCTTACCTTCCATATCATGTGCCAATGCTTCCTCGGCGTTACGGGCGACAACCGCTTGGCCGAATGCAACCGACTTTCCGATTCCTTGCCCTTTAGCAAGCATATCACCAATGACATGAATTTTCATCAAGTTCGTCGTACCAGCTTCACCGACCGGCACGCCTGCAGTGATGATGACGACATCACCATGAGTTACATATTGGTGCTTAACACTTTCCTCGACGGATTCCTTTAATATTTCATCAATAGAATGCACTCGTTCGCCCATAATTGGATAGATTCCCCATACAAGCGACAATTTTCTCGAGCGTTCTTCCGAAGCAGTAATTGCGATTACCGGGCAGCCTGGACGATATTTAGCGATCATTTTGGCAGTATGACCACTTTCCGTAGGGGCAAGCACTGCTTTCACCTTCAGATTAATTGCCGTATATGCAGCTGCCTGACCGATTGCTTCTGTCATATTCCCGTGTTTTTCACGGCGACGAGTAGAAACGACCGAACGATAATCAACAGAGTTTTCCGCGGTTTTTGCAATTTTATCCATCGTACGTACTGATTCAACCGGGTACAAACCTGCTGCCGTTTCACCGGAGAGCATGATTGCATCTGAGCCATCCAAAATGGCGTTTGCAACGTCACTCGCCTCAGCCCGTGTAGGACGTGGATTTCTTTGCATCGAATCAAGCATTTGAGTAGCTGTGATGACAGGCTTACCGACCTGATTGCACTTTTCGATCATTTTCTTTTGGACGAGCGGAACTTCCTCTGCGGGTATTTCTACACCGAGATCCCCCCGCGCAACCATTAAACCGTCTGAAACCATTAAGATATCATCCAAGTTGTCTACACCTTCACCATTCTCGATTTTCGGAATGATGTGGATTTGCGCTCCGCCGTTCTTTTCCAATAACTCCCGTATTTCCATTACATCTGATGCCCTCCGGACAAAAGAGGCTGCAATGAAATCTACACCTTCGTTAATTCCAAATAAAATATCTTCTTTGTCCTTCTCGGTAATTCCAGGTAACTGCACCGAAACGCCAGGTACGTTCACGCCTTTTTTGTTTTTCAACGTTCCCGAATTGACGACAATTGTATGAATTAGTCCTCTTTCATAATCCTTTCCGACGACTTCCAGTTGGATTAGCCCATCATCCAGAAGAATGATTGATCCTTTATCGACATCTTCAATGAGTTTTTCATATGTAACCGAAAAAACATTGTCGGACCCTTCTACTTCATTCATTGAAATATCAATATGCTGGCCGGTAATTAGATCGACTTGTCCGTTCTTCATAGAATGCGTCCGAATTTCAGGACCTTTTGTATCTAGCAGAATTCCGACAACCTTGCCTGTTTTCTTCGACGCTTCCCTGATGGCTTGGATTCGGGCTTTGTGTTCTTCGTGTGTACCATGTGAAAAGTTCAGCCGCGCGACGTTCATACCTGCCTCGATCAATTGTTCAAGTAGTTCCGGTGATTCACTGGCTGGTCCAATCGTGCACACAATCTTTGTTTTCCTCATCACAAAACGCCCCTTCGTAGTGTACTCTTTAAAAGTGTTAGCTTCGTTAAATCGACAATTCTTTGGACAATTTATACAGTCCACTATCCAACGTGTGATCTGTTGGCGCAAATACTATTTCTAAATCATAGTCTACCACCTTATGGTTTTGCATACCAATAGCTACACCGCCTCGACCTTCCCGTAGCACTTCAACCGCTCTTGCACCATATTGGCTAGCAATAACCCGGTCACGTGCGGACGGTGAACCTCCACGCTGAATATGCCCGAGGACAGAAACTCTCGTCTCAATTCCCGCTTTCTCCTTTAACAAATCGGCCAACGCCGACCCGGACATGACACCTTCCGCTACGATAATAATACTATGTTTTTTACCCCGCCCTGTACCGCTTTTTAATCGACTAATAATCTCATACAAACTAAAGTCCTCTTCAGGAATGAGAATCGTTTCAGCACCACCGGCAAGACCCGCCCAAAGCGCTAAATCCCCCGCATCGCGGCCCATCACTTCAATAATAAAAGTGCGTTCATGTGATGTTGCAGTATCGCGTATCTTATCAATAGCATCGATGACGGTGTTTAGTGCGGAATCAAAGCCAATTGTGAATTCCGTGCCATGAATATCATTGTCGATTGTTGCAGGCACACAAACACAAGGAATCCCCATCTTTCCTAACTCGAATGCCCCCCTGAAGGAGCCATCTCCTCCAATGACGACAAGGCCATCAATTTCATGTTTCTTTAACTGGCTTACCGCTTTTTTTCGGCCTTCCTCAGTCATAAATTCCGGAGAGCGGGCGGACCTTAGCATTGTCCCTCCACGTTGAATAATGTCACCGACAGAACCGAGCTGCAACATTTCGATTTTTCCTTGGATTAGTCCTTGGTAACCATTAAAGACACCAGCAATTTCAAACCCCTCGTAAATTGCTTTTCGCACGACTGCGCGAACCGCTGCATTCATGCCAGGCGCATCTCCCCCACTCGTCAAAACCCCAATTTTCTTCACATCAATCACCCCTTCTTTTTCTGTTTACTATGTATAATATAATACGAAAAGATGCGGGGTAAGCCCGCACCTCATCCTTCTGAAAAAATACCGATATTACGAAACTTATTATATCGGTCTTCTATAATTGCATCTGCATCCATCGTGCAAAGTGATTCCAATGAAGATTTCAATACTATCCTCATTTCCACTGCTTGTGCTTTTGCATCACGATGTGCACCGCCAAGCACTTCTGGAATAATTTCATCAATAATCCCCATTTCTTTCAAATGAGGAGCTGTAATTTTCATCGCATCTGCTGCCTGTTTGGAAAGGCTTGCGTCTTTCCATAAAATCGAAGCTGCACCTTCAGGTGAAATGACGGAATACGTCGAGTGCTCCAACATATGGATTTTATTAGCAACCCCTAAAGCAAGCGCGCCGCCACTACCACCTTCTCCGATAACAATCGAAATAACTGGCACTTTCAATCCAGCCATTTCAATGAGATTGCGTGCAATCGCTTCACTTTGGCCTCGCTCTTCAGCCGCTTTTCCTGGATAAGCACCTTTCGTATCAATGAAACAGATAATTGGACGGCCAAATTTCTCCGCCTGTTTCATTAAGCGTAACGCTTTTCTGTACCCTTCCGGATGTGGCATCCCAAAATTGCGTTTCACGTTTTCTTTCGTATCTTTCCCGCGTTGATGGCCAATAATCGTTACAGGCGTCGATTCAAAAGAGCCAATACCGCCCATGATTGCTGCATCATCCCCAAAAGAACGATCTCCGTGTAGCTCGATAAAGTCTTCAAATAGTTCGTTAATATAATCTCTCGTCGTCGGACGCTCCGGGTGTCTCGCCACTTGCACACGATCCCACGGTTCCATGTTACCGTATATTTCCATTTCCAAATTACTTAATCTCGTTTTTAACTTGCCAATTTCATCAGATAAGTCAACATCATTCGTTGTTGTGAATTCTTCAAGTTCATTGATCTTTTCTCGAAGTTTCACAATCGGTTCTTCAAATGCCAATGTCTTGCTCATATTAGTTTACCTCCCTTACATGAAGCCCGACAAGTTTTGCAAGTGTTTCCGTCAATTCGCGACGATCGATAACTGCATCTACTTGTCCATGCTCCAACAAGAATTCAGCTGTCTGGAAATCATCCGGAAGCTTTTCTCGGACAGTCTGCTCAATTACCCGTCTTCCAGCAAAACCAATCAACGCTCTCGGTTCAGCTATATTTATATCACCAACTGATGCAAAACTAGCAGATACACCGCCTGTTGTCGGGTAGGTCATGATTGAAATGTACAACAACCCCTTTTCGGAATGACGTTTTAAAGCAACGCTCGTTTTCGCCATTTGCATGAGGGATAGAACCCCTTCCTGCATACGAGCACCGCCGCTCGCCGAGAAGATGATGACAGGGATACTTTTTTCCGTAGCAGCTTCAATTGCCCTCGTAATTTTTTCACCGACGACAGAACCCATTGAACCCATTCGGAAATGAGAGTCCATAATAGCGACTGCAACTTCGTTACCACCGATTTTTCCGATTCCGGTAAGCACTGCTTCATTTAGTCCAGTTTTTTCTGAATCAGATGCAATTTTCTCTGTGTAAGACGGGAAGTTCAATGGGTTTTCCGTCTTTAAATGATCGTCCATCGAGACAAAGGTGTTTTCATCAAATAGACATTCAACACGCTCCCATGCCGTCATTTTAAAATGATGATCGCATTTCGGACAAACTTTTGCTGTTTTCATAAGATCTTTCGTCAAGATAATTTGCTTACAATCAGGACACTTCGTCATAATTCCTTCCGGCACGTCGTTTTTTGCATCGGCCGAAGGTATCGTTATTGCTTGCTTTTTTTTCGTAAAAAATTCACGGATCATTCTTTCTCTTCCCCCTCGATATGTTCAATCCACTTGTCATAGGCATTGATCGCTTCTATGACGTTTCCTTCGATCAAATTAGTAAGTAACGCTCGTACTAAATCATTTTCGATTACATCTGTCATTAGTTCGTACGGAACTTTGCTATATTGTTTCAGTATAAACCAAATTTTCAATGATAATCTGTTATCTGTCGCTACAATCATTTCTCGTACAATATTTTCCCGAAGTACCTCGCCGTCTTCATCGAGTTTTATAAGTAGTCCTTCCCAAACAGGAAGATTCCGCTTATGTTCGTCTTCGCAAATTGTTTGTATTGCAGCTTTTTCATGAATGATGCGTGTATCTGTCACATCCACTGCCGATTTAGGCTGTTGCATGACGAAAGTCGAAAGCACTTCAACGAGCTGGTGTTTTTTGAAATCGGCAAGGAATGTCCCTTCGCCACGGCGGGTTTCAATTAGTCCTAGCAGTTCAAGGCTTCGTAGTGCTTCGCGGACTGTCGATCTTCCCACTTGTAGACGTTCTGCCAAAACACGTTCAGACGGTAATTTGTCACCTACTCTGATGCCTTCCGCCTTAATCATCAGCCTGAGTTCTTCGACGATGTCCAGAAACATCTTAGATGATTGTTTTGTATTTTGCATACGGGCGCCCCTCTTGGAATGTCGTAATCCGAGTGGTCAGACCACTTCTTTGTATAAGCATACAGAAAAGTGCCCGTATCGTAAAGTGATTTTTAATAATTAATGATGAAACGACAAAAAGAGACATGCATCTACATGTCTCTTTAAACCCTCACAATCTGCTGGACGATTAGTTGTGGTTGGCCGTTGCGTTTTTCCGTTGTGCCGGTCACTTGCACCATAGCAAGTTCTTGTAAATGGATGTTCATTCCGGCGTATTGTCTCGGGAAGATTGTGCACGATAGTTCTCCTGTTTCGTCTTGGAGAGTAAGGAACGCCATCGCTTCCCCTTTTTTCGTACGGATCCGTTTAATTTCCCTTATCATGCCGGCCACTTTTACGATCGAACGTTCTTTTACATCCGGAACGTGTACGAGGTCCACCACCTGTTCTCCTAATGTCTTTTTCATTTCTACCGCAGGATGTTCAGATAAGTAAAAACCTAACACTTCCCGTTCATATTCAAGCATGGCAAATCGAGGCATTGATCCTCCCGGTGAATATTTCGGCTTTGCTACCGAATAAATGATTTCGTGTAGCAAGTCATCTCCATCAGGACTGACGAACTGTGCGTGATTGCGGGCTGCTTCGATTGATGCAAGCAGGACGGAACGATTTTCTCCAAACTCATCTAGCGCTCCCGCTTTTATGAGGGGAAGAATTGTTTTTTCAGTAAAATTAGTTGCACCAATTGCAACGGAAAAGTCGAAAAGCGTTGTCCAGCCATCGGTTGTTCGCGCTTCTTTTACGACGTTATAAAAAGAAGGAGTCACACCTTTAATCGCCCCTAATCCGATTCGAATCGAGCCTTTTTCGACAATATGGGAGTATTTGCTTTTTTGAATAGAAGGGGGAAGAATTTTAATACCTTTTCCCCTAATTTCATTGATGTATTCCATTGTTTTTTCTTGATTGCCAGCCGTCATTGATAGTAGTGCGGCGTAAAAATAAGCAGGTGCATTCGCTTTGACGTATGCCAACTGATAGGAAATCAATGAATACGCAACTGCATGGCTTTTCGGGAACCCATAATCCGCGAATTTCACGATTAAATCATAAATTTCAGTTGCGGAATGCTCCGGAAAATTATGTTGAACTGCACTTCTTACAAAATGCTCTCTCTCTCGCCGAAGCACGTCTCGATTTTTTTTACTCACTGCTCTTCTTAATAGATCTGCTTCTGCCATCGTGAATCCTGCAATTTGTACTGCAATTTGCATAATTTGCTCCTGGTATACGATGATGCCTTCGGTTTCCCGCAGAATCGGCTCCAGTTGCGGATGTACATAATTTATCGTTTCTTTATTGTTTTTCCTTCGGCTATAAAGAGGGATATTTTCCATCGGTCCTGGACGGTATAACGCATTGATGGCGTATAAATCACTAAATTCGTCCGGTTTAATTAGCCTTAATGCGTCCCTCATGCCAGCTGATTCAAATTGGAAAATGCCCGTCATGTCACCTTTCTTGAAAAGGTCGAAAGTCTTTGCATCGTCTAATGGAATATCCCCGTAATGGAGCTCCTTACCCGTATCATAGTAGACCATTGATTGAATTCGATCCATTAACGTTAAATTTCGCAATCCGAGAAAATCCATTTTTAATAAGCCGATTTCCTCAACGTCCCCCATCGCCCACTGCGTCAAGTAAATATCATCTCCTCCATTTTGAAGAGGAACATTTTCGACTAATGGAGTTGGAGACAAAATAACGCCCGCAGCATGTGTGGAAGCGTTTCTCGGTAAACCTTCTAATGTTTTAGCAGCCTGGAACCATTTGACACGGATTGGATCCATTGCAATCCAGTCTTGAAGCGCTTTTGACTGGTTAACGGACTCTTCCAACCTTTTGCTATGTCCATCCTGTATCTGCCTGGATAAGAAAGTCATCTCTTCATTAGAGAAGTCAAAAACACGTGCGACGTTTCGCGCGACAGACTTGGATGAAAGTGTACCGAACGTAATGATTTGCGCAACATGCGCTTTCCCGTATTTTTTCGCAACATATTCAATAACTTCAGAACGACGGTTATCCGCAAAATCAATGTCGATATCAGGCATTGTAATTCGACCAGGATTGAGGAAGCGCTCGAAAATGAGTCCGTACTTGATTGGATCGACATCCGTAATTCCAAGGGAATAAGCGACGAGTGAACCTGCAGACGAACCACGTCCGGGGCCTGTCAATATCCCATTTTCCTTTGAAAAGCGCATAAAGTCTTCCACGATGAGGAAGTAATCAGAGAAGCCCATGTTTTCAATGACCATAAGCTCCGTTCTTAGCCGTTCATAATACGACGGATTAACGGTTCCAAGACGGCGGATTAATCCTTCCTCGCAATTTCTTTTTAACAAGGAAGCAGAGGTTTGCCCTTCCGGAACGGGAAATGCAGGCATTAACGTGCGGCTCGGCGGTAATTTTGCATTGCATGACAACATAATTTCAGCCATCGTAGTAATCCATTCAGGACGATTGGAAAACCATTTGTGAAACTCTTGCTCCTCCGGTACATAAGCGTTAAAGACGTCTATTTGTGGACGGGAAGGATCATTTAACTTATAACCAGATCGTATTGCGGTTGCAACTTCAAACGCAAATGCATCATCTTCTGCAATATATCTTGACTCATGATAGGCGGTAATCGTAGTTTCCGTCCGTTCGGCTATGTGCACGATTTCATCCTCAGCATGATGTTTAACACCGCCCGGCCGGGAAATGCCAATATAAACTGTTTGGCAAACTTTCCGGATTGTGTGGATCGTTTCCTCACTCCGCTTATCATTCCATGAACGATCCGTCATCGGGCAAATGAACACACATCCGTCGCTATATGCTTGCAGCCATTTTAACGGAAGCGTCTCCGGCTCCCTGACGGAAATTGCACTGCTCATTTTCAGCAAATTTCCATAGCCTTTATCGTCCTTCGCATATGCATATAGCAACGTAGTTGTTCCGTCTTCCAACTCCAAATTCATTGATAACCCGATAACCGGTTGAATGCCGTACTTTTCCATCACCTTACAAAACGAACGTACTCCGTACATTTTTGAATTGACGATGCCAACGGATCTAGCCCCTCTCCTTTGCAGAAGTGGGGCTAGCTGATCTAGTTTAATAATGCCGCGCAGCAGATCAGCGCCGGTCACAATTTGTGGATAGACAAGCACCAATGTTAATCCCTCCGAACCGTTACTTCACCGCACATAATTGCTTTAATTTCCCAATAACCTCGTCCGCTTTTTCCCATGAATAAATAGATGCCCCGGAAGCGAGCGGGTGTCCTCCTCCGTCATATTCGGCAGCGAGTTGATTAATAACGGGCCCCTTCGAACGGAAACGGACACGGATCTGATCTTCTTCCTCGACAAAAATGACCCATGCGCAAATCCCTTTCACGTCTCCAAGTGCTCCAACTAGCTGTGAAGTTTCACTCGCGGTTACATCAAACTTTTCCAAAATCTCTTTATTAATTTTTATGTAAGCCGCTCCGTTTTCGTCAATCGTGAATTGTTGGTATAAATACCCTTTCAAATGGAGCAAACGACGATCTTCTTCATACATTTCTGCGAACAGCTTTGTCCGATCGAAATCGTGTTTAATTAACCCGCTCGCAATTTCAAACGTCCTCACAGTTGCACTCGGGAAAAGGAAGCGCCCGGTATCTCCAACAATTCCAGCAAACAATAAACGGGCACAAGCATCTGACATTTTCCATCCATAATGCTTTTTTCCTTCCTCAAATAGGAGGTAAATCATTTCTGAAGTGGAGCTGGCATCTGTATCGACCCACCTCATGTCTCCATATGGATCGACATTCGGATGGTGATCGATTTTAATAAGAAAATCGCCCTTCTCATAAAATTCCGCATCAATCCGCTCTGTATTACCTGTATCGGTAACGATGACAAGTGCATTTTTATAATCATCTGGCCCTATTTCATCCTGACCTGCTAAATACGTGAGCATGTCGTCATGTGTACCAGCTGCATATACGTTCTTTTCAGGATAGTTAGTTGTTAGTAATTCCTTCAATCCAACTTGGGAGCCGTACGCATCCGGATCAGGCCGAACATGTCGGTGAATAATGATCGTATCGTATTGTTCAATTGTGTCGATGATTTGTCGTCTCAATTTCCAATTCCTCCATTTTTCAATGATTTCTATCGCATTCTGCCTAAAAAGTCGTTACAATGAAAGAAGTTCTTTGATGGAGGCACTTTTATGAAAACACTCAATCTAGTACTTGTCTTTCTTATTATTGCGTCAGGTGTCTACTATTTTTATTTTAAGACCCGTCAATTCAGAACTCGTCAAGTGTTCCCAATCCGGAAAAAGTTTTTTGCGAGTAAAGCTGGGTCATTTCTAGGTGGACTCCTATTCTTCTTCGGATTAAATCAGCTTCTCCTATTCGAAGGAGTTGCAACATATGTCGTTTCGAGTCTATTTATCGTACTCGGCGCCTATATCATTTTCTATAATTACAAAGCGGCAAAGCATTATAAACAATTTATCGATGAAGAGACAAAGTTGAACGAAAACTGATGCGAATTACCGCATCAGTTTTTTCATTCCATCTGTCATCTTTCGAAAAGCTGATACATGACCATCGCTTTTGCAATAAGTTCAGAATCCGAGAATAAATCAAAGTCTACTTTTACAAATCTTCGGCTCATATGAAGAATTCTAGGTTCTACAGTTACAGTGCTGCCGAGTTGGACATGTTTAATAAAGTAGATTGTCATATTTTCAGGGACACTTTCTCCACGCTTGTGCATTTTAATCGCACGATTTCCAACGTCTGTTAATAATGTCGTCATCGCTCCATATGAGAGTGATCCTAATTGGTTTGTCATTTGAGGAACGACGGTAAATTCGACGTTTTGCGGCTGGTCGGACACGGCTTTCATTTGACTTTTTACAATATCGTCAATTTTCTCCCCTTGCTGAGGTTGCCTTTGTGTCATCTGAAATGCCTTCAGAACATCTTGCCGACTAATAATCCCATCTAAAATTCCACTATCGTTTACAACGGGCATTAAATCGATACCTTCCCAAATCATACTATGCCCCGCGGAAGCGACACTCGTTTTCCCATTTACAGTAATCGGATGCTGGGTCATCACTTTCTCGATTAAGTCTGTCTTTGGCTTTCCGACTGCATCACGAGAAGTGACAATCCCAATTAATTTATTGTTCCGATCGATGACCGGATAGCCTGAGTGCGCTGTTTCCCGATTCACTTCGTTGAAATAAGCCACGCTATCCTTAGGTGAAAATGTAATTGTTTCGGCTAGCGGCGTCAAAATATCTTCCACTAGTAGTATTTCTTTTTCAATTAATTGATCATAAATTGCACGGTTTAACATCGTTGCAACCGTAAATGTATCGTAACTCGATGAAATAATTGGCAAATTCAATTTGTTGGCCAGTTTTTTCGCTTCATCAGCAACATCGAATCCTCCTGTAACAAGAACCGCCGCCCCGGCGTTTAACGCGAACTCGTGAGCTCTGAGCCTGTTTCCAACGATTAATAAACTCCCTGCATCTATATACCGTTTCATATCATCGATTTGCATCGCACCAATGACAAACTTGGTCAATGTTTTATGAAGTCCATCCCGCCCTCCTAAAACGACCCCATCTACGATATTGACGACTTCGGCAAATGTTAGCCTTTCAATATTCTCTTTTTTCTTCTTTTCAATGCGAATTGTACCAACACGTTCAATCGTATTGACAAGCTTTTGGTTTTCAGCTTCTTTTATTGCCCTGTATGCCGTTCCTTCACTGACGGATAAGGCCTTGGCAACTTGGCGGACAGAAATTTTTTCGCCAACTTCCAATCCTTCAATATAGCGTAATATCAGCTCATGTTTTGTCGACATCATTTCACCTTTTTCTCTTTTTACCTGCCTCTATTTTATCATAGATTGGAAAGAATAGTGTTTGCGGGATTCGAGGTGAAAAATTAATTTAACCCCTGTGGAATAAAAAACGATCCGGCACTTTTGCTGTCCGGATCGGATTGTTTAAATTTCTAGTAAATCCCCAGCCTTCATAATCTTTACTTCATGAGAAGTGACAAGATCCTTAAACGTTTGAGGGTTTTGTCGAATCGGCGGGAATGTATCGTAATGGATAGGAACGACAAGCTTCGGATTGAGTAGTTCAACAGCAACTGCGGCATCTTCCGGACCCATTGTAAAATTATCGCCAATCGGTAAAAATGCGACATCGATAGAATGACGTTTCCCAATTAACGCCATATCCCCGAAAAGGGATGTATCTCCGGCATGGTAAATCGTCTTCCCTTCAGCAGTGAACAAAATCCCTGCAGGCATTCCAGTATAAATGATTTCATTTTGATCGGTCATATAGGAAGAGCTATGGAACGCTTGCGTATATTTTACTGTTCCAAAATCGAATGTATGAGAACCTCCAATATTCATCCCATGGGTAGTTAGATTTTGCAAACCTAAATAGACGGCTAGTTCATTCGGCGCGACGATAAGCGGGTTGCATCGTTTCGCTATGCCAAATGTATCTCCGACATGATCGTTATGGCCATGTGTTAGTAAAATGACATCAGGAGTTTGCTCCGATGCATCCAAGTCCGTTAATTCATTTCCAGTAATGAACGGATCGATTAATAATGTTTTTCCTTCAGTTTCAATTTTCACGACAGAATGTCCGTGATAAGAAATCTTCATTTGTAAATCCCTCCAAATCTGTTCATACATACATACTTCGATATTTAACCTGAAAACCCTCTTTTTTGATAAAATAGTGATTGTGTTGATATAGGAGGGATAAGTTTGGATAAAATTAATGAAATTAAAAGCTACTTGCAGGAAAATAACGTAGATGCAGCGTTCATTACAACTCCGGACAATGTTTTTTACGTTTCTGGTTTCCGCAGTGAACCACATGAAAGGCTGCTCGGTGTCATGATTTTTAAAGAAGCAGAACCATTCGTCATTTGTCCTCTCATGGAAGTGCCTGACTTAAAAGCATCGGGATGGACATTCGAGGCGGTCGGACACCAAGACACGGAAGATGCATGGGAAGTGCTTGCAGCTGCAACGCAAAAAAGAGGCGTTTCTTTGAAGCACATCGCAATTGAAAAATCGCATTTAACGGTGGAACGATTAGAGCGAATGGAGGACCTTTTTGAAGGATCCGCATTCCCCCGTATCGATGAGCAATTGAACAAAATGAGAAATGTTAAAAGCGAAGAAGAGCTTAACAAAATGCGCAAAGCCGCGGAGCTAGCGGATTACGCAGTCGAAGTAGGCTGTAAGGAAATTGCTGAAGGCAAAACCGAGCTGGAAATTCTCATGGCAATTGAGTTTGAAATGAAGAAAAAAGGCGCGGAAAAGATGGCATTCGATACGATGGTATTGTCCGGACCGAAAACTGCTTCTCCCCATGGAACGCCAGGAGACCGTAAAATCCAGAAAGGTGATTTCATCCTATTTGACCTCGGAGTCGTGTACGAAGGATATTGTTCAGATATTACGAGAACAGTCGCATTCGGCGAGCCTTCCGAAAAACAGCGTGAAATTTATGAGACGGTCAAAAAAGCCGAGCAGACGGCAATTGACATGATTCGTCCTGGCGTGAAAGCACGCGATTTGGATAAAGCTGCGAGAGATGTCATTACGGCAGCAGGATACGGTGAGTATTTCACCCATCGCCTCGGTCACGGACTCGGCATTTCTGTCCATGAATTCCCTTCAATTACAGGTACGAATGAAATGGAACTTGAAGAAGGAATGGTCTTCACTGTTGAGCCAGGTATTTATCATCCAGATATTACTGGCGTACGTATCGAAGATGATGTAGTCGTCACGTCTGACGGAGTGGAAGTACTTACGAAATTCCCGAAAGAACTTCAGATCATCAAGCCATGAACATAAAAAACGCTGTCCGATTCGTTTCGGACAGCGTTTTCATTATTTATTCAATAATGCTTCAACTGGTACATACTCCAAGCCTTGCGCATCTGCAACAGCTTTGTATGTTACATGACCTTCTAAAGTGTTAATGCCTTTTTGCAATGCTACATTATCCAAGCAAGCTTGCTTATAGCCTTTGTTTGCAATTTGCAATGCATACGGAACTGTTACGTTCGTCAATGCCATTGTCGACGTGCGTGGAACTGCTCCTGGCATATTGGCAACTGCATAGTGGACAATACCATGTTTCTCATAAGTCGGATTATCATGAGTCGTCACACGGTCGGATGTTGCAAAAATTCCACCTTGGTCGATTGCGATATCAACAAGAACCGATCCCGGCTTCATCGATTTTACCATTTCTTCAGAAACCAATTTCGGCGCTCTAGCCCCCGGAATTAAAACACAACCGATAACGAGATCCGAGTCTTTAACTGACTCAGCAATATTAAACGGATTGGAAACAAGTGTCTCGATGTCATTGCCGAACATTTCGTCCAACTGGCGAAGACGTTCTACTGACAAATCAAGCACAGTCACTTTCGCACCCATGCCGACTGCAACTTTCGCTGCGTTCGTTCCCGCTTGTCCACCGCCGATCACTGTCACTTTTCCTCGTGAAACGCCTGGGACTCCTGATAATAGAATTCCTTTTCCACCGTTTGTCTTTTCAAGATATTGCGCACCAATTTGTGTCGCCATACGTCCAGCCACTTCGCTCATCGGAGCGAGTAACGGTAAGGAATTGTTCACTTGCACAGTTTCATAAGCAATACCGATAACTTTGCTATCTAGCATAGCTTTTGTCAATTCCAATTCTGGAGCAAGGTGCAAATAGGTGAATAAGATAAGCCCTTCACGGAAATATCCATATTCCGAAGCAAGCGGTTCTTTTACTTTCATGACCATGTCTACATCCCATGCTTCTTTCGCAGTTGCTACAATTGTTGCACCCGCTTCGATATAGTCCTCATCAGTAAAACTAGAACCAAGCCCGGCACCCGTCTCAATAAGCACTTCATGTCCTGCTGACTTCAAGTTGTATGCACCCGCAGGTGTCATCGCCACTCGATTTTCATTATTCTTCACTTCTTTTGGAATCCCAATACGCATTTCTAATCCTCCCATTTTCCATAAAATTAATTGGCCACAAATCGACAGTTCGACAAGACCATGTACTAACAATTCTATCAGAATTAAAAAGAATTTGCTCTATAAAGATAATATACAAATTTTCAACTAATTAATCTTAGGTCTACTTTATATTAGGAATTGAAAAGAAAAGGAGTAAAACTATACAAGTTGTCACATATTCGCCAAATTCCGTCAGTTTTAGTTTGATTTTCTTAGAGAGTAAAAAGGTTTTTCAGAAGTTTTATCGAATTTAGTAAATGTAAATAATAATCTATAGGATGGAGTGATTGGTATGGTATTGAAATACAATCAAATCATAGTTGCTGTAGACGGATCGAAGGAATCGAGATGGGCATTCAAAAAAGCGATGGGTATCGCAGAGCGAAATGACGCGACTTTGAATTTAGTGAACATCATCGATACACGTTCATATGCAGCTGTCGAAACGTATGATCGATCCATCGCCGAACGGGCTCATAAATTTGCTGAGGAGCTACTAACGGAATATAAGCAAGAGGCAGAAGCAGCTGGCTTAAAGAACGTAAATATTGTTGTTGAATACGGCTCACCGAAAACGATGATTTCTCGTGACTTGTCGAAGAAGCTTGAAGCGGATCTGATCATTTGCGGTGCAACTGGCTTGAACAAAGTGGAGCGTTTCCTAATCGGCAGCGTGTCCGAGAATATTGTCCGTTCAGCAGCTTGCGACGTACTTGTCGTACGCACTCCGGAAGAAGTTTGAGAAGAAGAACCTGCCCTGTAGATGGGCAGGTTCTTTCATATTGCTGACAAACATTATGTTTGCCTACAGAAGTTATTCTTTATCTATATTCTAATTTCTTAATATCATTTATCAGCATTTCAACATTTTCCTTTTTTGTTGCCCAACTCGTACAAAATCTTACAACACTTTGAGTAGCATCGACTTTTTCCCAGAAGGAAAATGAATACTTTTTGCCCAATTTTGCTACTACATCATTCGGCAAAATGGGAAACTGTTGATTTGTATTGGAATCATATCGTAATGAATAGCCTTTTTTAACAAACGTCTCTCGAATTAACATCGCCATTTCTACGGCATGTTTAGAAATTTCATAGTACAAGCCATCTTCAAACAACGTTTCAAACTGGATACCTAATAATCTTCCCTTAGCGAGCAATCCCCCTCTTTGTTTGATCAAATACCGAAAATCTTTTTTCAGGTCATCATTAATAATGACTACGGCTTCACCAAACAATGCTCCTATTTTCGTTCCACCGATATAAAACACATCACAAAGTCTAGCAATATCTGCCAATGATAAATCATTGTCTTTTGAAACGAGACCATACCCTAATCGAGCGCCATCCAACATTAAAGGTAACCCACATTCTCGGCAAACTTTGCTTAATTCCTCCAGTTCGGATTTACTGTAAGTCGTCCCATTTTCGGTAGGGTGGGAAATATAAACTAATCCTGGCTGAACCGTATGTTCATGAGCATCATCATTCCAATGAGCATCATATAATTCTTTAACTTGTTCTGCTTTAATTTTTCCATCATCACTCGGCAAAGTAAGTACTTTATGGCCAGTGGCTTCAATTGCTCCCGTTTCATGTACAGCAATATGGCCCGTAGTTGCAGAAACTGCACCTTGATGCGGGCGCAATATGGAAGAGATAATCGTAGTATTTGTTTGTGTTCCTCCAACTAAGAAATGTATATCTGCATTCTCTACATGACACGCTTTTCTAATAGATGTTCTAGCCTTTTCACAATATTCATCCATACCATACCCAGGTGTTTGCTCTTCATTAGTTTCCATTAGTCGTTCCAAAATTCGCTTATGAGCACCTTCTGCATAATCATTTTCAAAACGTATCATTCAAAGTCCCTGCCCTTTCTAATTTCTTCTATATTTCAACAAGCTCAAATTCAATAAATGAAATCAACAAAGTTTGTTTTTCAAGTATAGCATTTTGCATATAAAGTTGTCGTAAATAAATGAACAGCACAAAAAACCCTTTGAATCCTCGCACGGATTCAAAGGGGTTAAGTTGATTATATAAATAATAACAGAATTAGTAATTATTCATTGATCCAGTCATCAATCTGTTCAAGGAAGCGTGACATCGCTAGCTTATCCGACATATTCGGTACTTTTGTAAGCAGCACATCCGGCGTCGCTTTCATTTCAGCGTATGGCTTTTGCAAGATAAAGATGCTCTTCTCGTGCGCAGCACTTCTGAATAAAGTCGCAGGTAATTGAAGGACTGCCCGGATAACCGCATTCTTTTTCAAGTAACGGTGAAGTTCCGCTGATTGATCAGACTCAAATAGGGTTGCTGGCGTTAAGAATATTGCGTATCCGCCTTCTTGTAAGTGATCCATCGATTTTTCGATGAACAGATGATGAGAAAACGCGTGTCCTTCCGCAGGCATCATTTCAAAGTTAATCGCATTTTCATCATCTGGATAATAGCCGACTGGAAGATCACATACGACTAAGTCAACAGGATCGACTAGCAAAGGTCGCAACGCATCCTGAATAAAGAAATGGACAGGTTGTTCGAGAAGATCAGCCGTGACTGCAGACAATCTAACTAATAGTTCATCAATTTCTACAGAAGTCGCTGTAGCTTTATCTCCGATTGTATTCATGACAGTGAATAACAAGTTGCCCGTTCCCGCCGCTGGATCAAGTATAGTCACCTGCTCTTTCTGTTGCATTAGCTTGTTGGCAAAATGTCCAATGAGCATTCCGAGTGCATCCGGCGTCATCTGATGATTTGGCTGGGCTTGCGCTTTCATTCCTTTAAGGACAGCAAGCTGGATTCCTCTTCGGATTTCCTCTTTTGTGACAGTTGGAGTCAAGCGGGGCATCGTTTCCCCTGAGAGCCATTCATGACAAGCCTCAATCACTGCTTCTAAGTATAAGTCATCCTTTTTAGACTCTGCGTATTCATTTAAAAATGTAAAGATCTGTTCTGTATTTGTTACCATGTAGTATCCCTCTAATCCAAAATATGCCTTTTCAACACAACCATCTATAACGGTAATGTGGCCCACCCGTCACCGAGTGGGCCAGTCAATTTAGTTTATCAATTCTTTTACAGCTGCAATTGCCTTTTCATAATCCGGGTGGTCTGTCCCTTCACTTACATACTCAACGTATGTGACAGTATCATCCTTGTCGACGACAAAGATAGAGCGTGCTAACAGTCGAAACTCTTTCATGACGACGCCATAAGCTTCCCCGAATGAAAGGTCACGATGATCCGATAATGTCTGGACGTTGCTGACTCCTTCCGATGCACCCCATCTCGCTTGTGCAAATGGAAGGTCGACGGAAATTGTTAACACTTCTACATCATCTCCGAGCGATGTTGCTTCTTGGCTGAATTTCCGTGTCTGTTCTGAACAAACGCCAGTATCAATCGATGGAACGACACTAATGAGTCGGATTTTCCCTTTTGAATCGTTTAGCGTAACTGGTTGTAAATTATTAGATAGTACTGAGAAATGTGGAGCTTTATCGCCTACTGTTACTTCTTTTCCGAGCAATGTGACCGGATTTTGTTTAAAAGTGACATTTACCATGAAGACGCCTCCTTATCATTTCAGTTCATTCTACTAAACAATTGTTCCAGCGTGCAACTCTTCACCCTCGCGTTCCTGCCTCATCTCTACAACTTCCCTTACAAACGATTGTTCATGGATAACATATGTGTCTGCGAAAAGGTCGTGTAACGCTTCCTTCTTCGGCATAAAGATGACGAGCAAATAAGGAATCGTAAGGAGTTTTGAAATGAAACGGCCAATCACTTCCCTAAAAAGAACCGTTCCCCAAGTCAAATTTCCACCATCTTGTCGAACGACTTTTATTCCCAAAATCATTTTACCAACCGTCTGTCCGGCAACTTTCGTCATGAAGGCGAAATAACCGAGAAATAGAATGAGGAGCGTGACTTTGTAGGGACTGAATAAAAGAAATGATGGATTAGATATTTTCACGTCTAAAATCCTGAAAACCGGCTTAATAAATATTCCACTTATCGATGAAACGATGATTAAGTCAATGATATAAGCCCAAAAACGTGTCCAAAAGCCGGCAAATTTCGGTATGAATCGCTCCGTTTTAATGGTTTCATATTCGGGGAGGCGATTCGGCTCAAGTATTGGACGGCTCGAATCATTGCCTGCAGGCTCGGGAGCATCTTTCATCGGCTGATTATCTATAGTGTGATCTGTCATGCCGTATCCCCTCCTTATTTTTCACCATACAAGTACATCATTCGTGGTGCATCATAGTCGGAAAGCAATTTGCCAATCAGTTCAGACTCAATATTGCGTCCGAATAGATTGCCAACCTGTACTCCGTAAATGGAGAGTAAGCTACCCATCGGCGAGTATTCAAAGACTGTTGCGTTTTCTAGTTCGTAATCAGTTTTCAATGCATCGATGACATCACCCATTTTGCCGTAATCGTCAGCAAGGCCAGATTCAATTGCCTGTCTGCCGTTCATAATGCGGCCATCCGCCACTTTTTTCACTTGTTCTGTTGACATGTTGCGACCTTCTGCAACAATTGCAACAAATCGCTCGTACGAATCATTAATCATTTCCTGAAGCATATTATGTTCTTCCTCGGTCATTTCACGCGAGCCACTCATTATATCCTTGTAAGGACCTGTTTTAATCGTATTAAAATCAATTCCATACTTTTCAGCGAGTTTCGCATAATTGACGCTTTCCATAATAACCCCAATGGAACCAGTAATCGTTTCAGGGTGTACGAAGATTTTTTCTGCCGGCGCAGATACGTAATAACCACCGGATGCGGCGAGTCCGCCCATTGCTACGTAAACAGGAATTTCCCTTTCGAGTTGAATCGCTCGAATGGAATCATAAATATCCGATGACTCCACTACTCCACCGCCTGGTGTGTTCACAGACAGGACAACACCTTTCACCGTTTCATCATTCAAAACAGCATCCAGTTGTGACATGAATAATTGGTGGTTGTAAATACCCGATGCAAACAAGGAACTACCGACGTCCTGGATGACACCATCTAATTTGAGGACAGCTATTCGATCTCTGCCTCTTCCTTGTTCGATGACTACTTCGCTATAACCAGAGCTTCTTGCAGTCAGCTCCTCCATGAAGCCACTGAAATCCCTCGTAAACAAATACGAAAGTGAGTTAATGCCTATTGAAATAAAAATAAGCACCGCAGCTACGATGATTGCTATCCATCGTTTCATTGCCATTTTGTAATTCCCCCTTCTCTATCCACCATTGTATACGTTTAAAGCTTGCAAATGTTTCATTTTACTTGGAAGTTTCATGTACTCTTCTTTTTGTTGAAACCGAATGATATATTTTTGAAACTGTGAACAATAGAAGTGCCGCCCATATTAATGAAAATGATAACAGTTCAATCCCTCCGAACGATTCCTTATAGACGACTACACCAATGAACAACATCATCGTCGGTGCAATATACTGAATGAACCCTGCCACATATAACGGGATCATTTGTACACCTTTTGCGTACATGACGAGCGGAAGTGCGGTTGCGACGCCAGTGAAAATAAGAAGGATATCTGTTTTAACATCCATATGTAAAAAGACAGCTTGCCCTTTCATGAATAAGAAGATGTAAAAACCGATTGCAAATGGCGTAATGAATAATGTCTCGATTGCCAATCCTCGAAGGGCATCCAATTTTATGTTTTTCTTTATGAATCCGTAAACCGCGAATGTAATGGCAAGACATAAAGCAATCCATGGAAATTTCCCATAGGAAACGGTTAAAATGAGGACTCCTGCAAAGGCAAGTAGGAAAGCAATCTTTTGCGAGGACGAAAGCTTCTCCTTTAAAAAGAAAATGCCGAGTAAGACGGATACAAGAGGATTCATGTAATAGCCTAGACTCGTTTGCACTATGTAATCATGATTGACCGCCCATATGTACGTGAACCAATTAGCCGTAATTAATACGGTTGCGATAAAGAGGCTCCAAAATTGCGACTGGCTCTTCCATAACTCCCGGATGTCTTCAATAAGCTGTTTTCCATTTTTAATTAGTAAAACAACTACGACTGTGGAAACGAATGCCCACATAATTCGACCCGCTAAAATCTCTTCACTTTGGACGTGTTCAAGATGCTTCCAATAAATCGGCATGATCCCCCAAAATAGAAAGGCTCCGACGACCCATAGAATACCACTCTTTTCAGACTGCATTCAGCACCCTCCTTTCGAATAGGACAATTATAGTCCTTCCAAAACCGTTCGTAAACCCATCGAGAAAAACCGCCCTAGCCTTTACAGCATAGGACGGTCTGAAATGATTACTTATTTTGCTCTAACTTCCGCAATTCAACGCGCATAATTTTGCCTGAAGCAGTCTTTGGCAATTCCTTCACGAATTCAATTTTCCGTGGATATTTATAAGGAGCCGTTAACGTTTTCACATGCTCTTGTAACTCTTGGACGAGATGTTCTTCCTGTTGCTCCATTTCGGGATTACGCAAGACGACGAATGCTTTGACGACGTTTCCACGCACTTCATCGGGACTGCCGACGACCGCACACTCGCGTACTGCAGGATGTTTCGTCAATGCATCTTCGACTTCAAATGGTCCGATCGTATACCCCGAGCTAATAATAATATCATCGCCCCGGCCTTCGAACCAGAAGTATCCATCTTCATCAAGTCGTGCCCGATCCCCAGTGACATAATATTCGCCTCTGAATTGCATTTTTGTCCTTTCAGGATCATTCAAATACTCTTTGAAGAGGGCCGGAGTGGAAATGTGGACAGCAATGTCACCTACTTCTCCAGCAGCTACTGGCTCGCCTTCCTCATCGATAATATCTACACGGTTCCCCGGTGTCGGTTTACCCATCGAGCCAGGCCTTGCTTCCATCCCTAACATCGTCCCGACAAGAAGTGTATTTTCGGTTTGACCGTAACCATCCCGCACTGCAAGATTGAATGTCTTCTCGAAAATATCGATTACTTCCCGATTTAAAGGCTCGCCCGCAGACACCGCACTGCGAAGGGAGGATAGATTATAGTCCTGTAAATTTTCGGCCTTTGCCATAAATCGATATTCTGTAGGTGTACAACATAGCACATTTACAGAATACTTATTAATTAAATTTAAATATGTTTTCACATCGAACTTGCCATCGTAGATAAGACCTATCGCTCCACTGCCTAGTACCGAAAGGAAAGGTGACCAAATCCATTTTTGCCATCCCGGCGCTGCTGTCGCCCAAACGACATCCCCTTCTTCAATACCTAGCCAATTCGGCCCCGCAGTTCGCAAATGCGCAAATGCCCATGCATGCGTATGAACGACTCCTTTCGGTTTGCCCGTCGTTCCCGATGTGTACGACAAAAATGCCATATCATCACTCTTAGTTGTAGGGGCTTCAAAATTCGATGAGGCCGTTTCCATTAAACGAGGCAATGATTTCCAGCCCTCACGCGATTCTCCAATTACATACAATTGAACATCTTGTAAATTAGTAACGGCATCGAACTGATCCATGAAAGCATCGAAAGCGACAATCGCTTTCGCCTGACTATGCTCCAGTCGATATTCGATATCAGAGGCACGAAGCATTTCAGAGCTCGGAATGACAACGATTCCCGCTTTCAATGCTCCAATATACGTTATATAAGCATCAATCGTCCTGGGTACCATGACGAGGATAACATCCCCTTTTCCCAAGCCGTTTTCAGTAAATACATTCGCTGCTTTATTCGCACTAGCCATTAATTCATCGTATGTGATTTCCTTTTCGTATCCATTGGAATTGACATAGATAAGTGCACGCTCGCCTTTGCCAGTCGCGTACTTTTCAAATTCAGAAATTAGATTATAGTTTTCCGGTGCAAGTAATTGTTCACGATTCATCCACTTTCCCCCTTTTTAGTATGGAGTAATTATACAAGTGTTTTATTTATTATTCAAAGCATAACAACATGTTCAATGAAGGTTCAAAACATATTCACATTCCCTTCAATATTTTTGAATAAACTATATTTTAAAGTACAGACTGTGTTGTAATGAAATAAAGAAAAACTGCCCCGGAAATCCGGGACAGCTTTCAAGCATTCGTTATTGTTGGTAACCCTTCATTTGTTGTTGGGCTTGACGCACTAATCGCTTAGTAATTTCTCCGCCGACGGATCCGTTGGCACGCGATGTGGAGTCCGGTCCAAGTTGTACACCAAATTCTGATGCAATTTCGTTTTTCATTTGATCAAGAGCTTGTTGTACTCCTGGAACTAGAAGTTGGTTTGAGCTGTTGTTGTTTGGCATGTCGTTGTCACCTCCTTGTGCATTTAGAATGAACCGATTCCGGAAATTCATGCGGGAGGTGCCGTGGTAATTATTGCCTCACTTAAAGAAGATCTTCAAATGCATCCTTCTCCTGCTGCTGCCAAACTTCAATGACCTCTCTATTTCTCACCGCTTCTTCAATAAACGGTTCAAAATCAAAAAAGCTTTCGAAATGACGGACCTTCTCAAGTTTCGGTTTTGTTTTTGGATTACTTGGGGTAAAGATTGTACAGCAATCCTCATATGGTCTTATTGAAATATCATACGTTCCGATCTGCTGAGACAAATCGATAATGTCCAATTTATCCATTGCAATTAACGGACGGAGAATTGGTGTAGTTGTCACTTCATTAATGGCAGTTAAGCTATCAAGCGTTTGACTCGCTACCTGACCAAGGCTCTCTCCAGTAACAATTGCCAATGCGCCGATTTCTTCGCGCACTTTATCGGCGATTTGAAGCATTAGTCTTCTCGTTGTCGTCATCGTTAAATTGTCAGGGACTTGTTGAACAATTGCTTGTTGCAGCTCTGTAAAAGGAATGACATGCAAGCGAACTGTTGAGCCAAATGAACACAGTTTTTCGGTCAAATCCATCACTTTCCGTTTTGCCAATTCACTCGTAAACGGCGGGCTTGCAAAGTGGATAGCATCGATCGACACACCACGTTTCATAAGAAGGTATCCCGCAACAGGACTATCGATTCCTCCTGAAAGCATAAGCAAGGAAAGTCCATTCGAACCGACTGGCATACCGCCTGCACCTTTATACACTTTAGATGTAAGAAAGGCCCCTTCTTTTCGAATGTCGACATGTAACAAAATATCCGGCTTTTTCATTTGAACCGTTAGGTCGGGGAAATGATGCAATACATGTCCACCAATTAGCTGTTGTAGTTCAGCAGTAACATATGGAAATGTTTTGTCCGCTCGTTTAATTTCTACTTTAAATGTTTTACCTGCCACATCTTCAGTTCCGACTACTTCGAGTGCCTTCTGTTTAATCGCATCGAGATTAGCTTCACACATCGCGACAGGGCTGAATGACTGGATACCAAAAATATGTGGCAGACGTTCAATCGCCTCGGTCATATCTGACTCGTCATCCGCAAGTAAAAACATACGATCCCGCTCAGCACGCAGTTGAATAGATTTTAAATCGCGCATAGCGTTTTTAATATTGCTTTTCAATTTACGTACAAAATGATTGCGATTCCTTCCTTTCAAAGAAAGTTCTCCATAACGAATTAAAATTTCTTTCCATTTCATAAGTCAAATTCCCCTCTCGATTAATTCCATGAAGCTTTTTAGTACGTTTATAAATTCATCTACTTGTTTTTTTGTATTAGTGTTGCCGAAACTAACACGGATGACACCGTTTTTAAATTTATTCTCCAAACCGATTGCTTCAACGACATGTCCAGCACTTTTATTTTTGGATGAGCAAGCGCTTGACGTCGAAATAATAATACCTTTTTCTTGAAAATAATTAACGGCGACTTCCCCATTTATCGATTTAAATGCAATTGATAAAATATGCGGAGCACCATAATCCGGCGATAGGACTTGGATATTTTCATACTGGCGACATGCTTCCATTAACAAATTGCGCCACTCCCGAAAATCAGTCCGTTCGTCGGCAACAGAATTAATTCTCATCGCCCTTGCCATCGCAACAGAATTCGGAACGGAAACGGTACCACTTCGAACTCCTTTTTCCTGACCGCCACCAAAATTGATAGCGTTCGGTGTAACACCTTTTTTCAAAATTAAAGCACCAGAATTTTTCAATCCATTTACTTTATGCGCAGAAATAGTAATCGCATCTAAACCTAAAGAGTCCATTTTGACAGGCAACTTTCCGAAACTTTGAACACAATCCGAATGAAAAATTGCTCGGCTATTTTTTTTAATCAATTTTGCACATTGCTCGATTGGCTGAATTGTACCGATTTCGTTATTAACATGCATAATACTGACAAGAATCGTTTCCTTTTTTAGCTTACTCTCCAATTCCTCCAATGAAATGAGACCTTGGGAATCGACCGTCAAATAATCGACGTTAAATCCGTTTTCCTCCAATTCACGACACGCGTTCAATATGGAAGGATGTTCGATTTGTGTCGTAATAATATGGCTGCCTTTTGACCGGTAAGCTTCAGCAAGACCAATTAAAGCCAAATTATTTGCTTCTGTCCCTCCCGATGTAAGTACGACTTCTCCACTTTCATTATTTACAAGCAAAAGCATCTGTTCTTTTGAACGTTGTAATAAAGCTTCCGCTTCCCTTCCAAAAACGTGCAGCGAAGCGGGATTCGCGTAATATTTTCTATTTGCAGCCATGAAAGATTCGAGGACACTTTCATCTGGCTGTGTCGTTGAGCTGTTATCAAAATATATCATTTCAATTTCCCTTTCTTGTTGGTTTGTCTTCGTTTACGTAACAAAGCCACCCGCACTTAGTATGCCGGTGGCTCGTAACTGTCAACCCACTTTAAACTTGTTCTTTCAACATCTCTTCAATTCGCTTCATTGCGCCCGGTTCAATCGCTTCTACTGCTGTAGCCGCCTCTTCTAGCGCTTTCGTATAGCGGAATTGCATAAATGACTCTTCAGCATCAAGCAATCTTTCGTGCATTTCCGGATTCGACGCTCGGTAGCGATTTCCATATTGAATGATCCGTTCAATAAGCATGACATTTTCGAGAAGCTCATCGACTTTCGCATTCACATCTTTCACTGCGGCTTCGGCGTTCGCCAAATAGCTTTCGGCAACCGTCATATTCAATGGAACTTCCTGTAAGCTTTGACTTACGAGGTAAAGTTGCTCCTCTGCTTCCTCAAGCCGGGCATCCATTTCATCGGGAATGCCGGGGATATTCCCTTTTTGCAGCTTCCGATCAGCATTTTGCAGTTCACGTGCAAGGTCATTCAGTTTGTTTCTAACGTTATTTTCATCGATTCGAAGATTTTTCATCCGATTCGCAAGGCTTTCTTGTTCCTCCGCAATTTCCTCGAGTTCGTCAGCTATTGACTTAAGTTCCGCTTGTAAGTAGGAATAGGCGGTTCCATCTTCCTCCATCATCATTTTCAGTGTCTCATGACGACTTTGAATCACTTCTAACTTCTTCAATCCAGATTGAGGCAATTTCGCTTCTTTTTCATCGAGACGATAACTCTGCTGGACATAGACAGCTTCATCGGACGTTTCTCTCGTAAGCTGAATGATGGCTTCAAGCGATGCCTCGATGTCAGTAAAATGATAATCGACGTAATGCTTCGCATTCACTTCATTTTCCAATGAATCATAGAAAGCATCCATCCGGTCATTCATTTCCATTACATTATTCCGTACTGTTTCGATATCAAGTTCGGCCAACCTCGACAATTGTTCGCCGATCCCTTCTTCAATTTCATCCAATTGCTTCAGCAAATCTAGATGGGCCAAATTATACGATTGGTCCTCCATCTCTTTTATTCCGTTGCGTAATTCTCGAATGGAGGCAGGCATCTTATTTTGAAGTTCCGTCAGCAGCGTTGGAATTTCATTGATAAGCATTGACAGCCTCTCTCCTTTTGCAGTAAGGGAAATAACGATTTCACGTGCCAGCAAATAGTTCCCATTTAATGTCAACTCTTCGTATTCTTCAAATTTTGGAGTGAAAGATTCGAGTTCTTTTTCCAAAGGACCGACAGCCATTCCAAATGAGTGTTGATGAGCTAAAATGGTTTTCCTAGCTAATCGATATTGCTCACGAAGATTCTCAATTTCAATCCTGTTCTTTTCCTCGCTACCGATTAACTCATTGAGCTCTTGCAATATTTCATTTTTCCTTTTATCACATTGGCGAATTTTTTCTTGAATCTCTTTTTCAGCCGCTGTCGCTTTTTTGAAACGGAACCGATCAACAAGATCTTCCGCATCGAATAACAATGAATCGATTGCTGGCATATGGACGTCAACGACTTCTGTCCATTCATTGCGCCACCGCTCAAACTTTTCTTCTGTTTCACCTGTCATATTCAATTGTTTGACCTTCATCATCTCTTCAAAAATTGGCTTGTTTTGAATTTGCATCTTTTCATGTTCCAGTTTATTGATTTCACTAATATGTTTACGCCTGAATAAAAAGGCGATGGTAATAAGTACAAGTAGAACAATAATTGGAATGATGAAATATTTCACCATTGTGATCCCCCTATTCCGAAGTCACTAAAATGAACTGTTAACCACTAGTTATAACAATATTATCTTATATACTAACATGTTTAAAGCATTTTCGTGTGAAAATGAACGAATTATAGGGGGAATTGCGTTTTCTTGGATAAATCACGTGAAATTTGTCGAATTTCTATGAGGAACGTATACTGGAGAAGACTATATTCAGGGGGTGCTTTTTTTGTTTACTGCAACTAATTATTCGAATAACCCGAAGGAGAAGTACGGGCAATTGACAAAACAGCTTGATGCGTTGCTTTCCGGAGAGAGCAACCGCTATGCAAACTTGAGCAACGCCTCGGCTTTGCTCAATCAATTTTTCGACCGAATTAATTGGGTCGGCTTTTATTTAATGGATGGGGAGAATGAGCTTGTGCTTGGTCCGTTCCAAGGATTGCCTGCTTGTATACGAATTCCACTTGGTAAAGGTGTATGTGGTACTTCAGCACAGAAGAAAGAGACGATTCTCGTTCCGGACGTTAATCAGTTCCCTGGACATATCGTCTGCGATGCTGCATCACGTTCTGAAATTGTCGTTCCGTTAATTAAAGATGGGGAAGTGCTTGGTGTTCTTGACATCGACAGTCCAGAGTACGATCGTTTCAATGAAGACGATAAAGAAGGACTTGAACAATTCGTGAAAGTACTTGTTGAGCATATTTAAGTAAGGTAGTTAATACGAAAATCTTCAATAAAAAACCGGTAAAGGAGAGTATCGCAATTCCTTTATCGGTTCCTTTTTGTGTAGTTATATGAATTACGCATGTGTCGACTGATTTTTTTCAAGGGCAATGAATGCTGCATTTAAGTCAGCAATGAGATCGTCTGCGTGTTCGAGTCCGATAGATAGACGGAGCAGCGAATCTGTTATACCCATTTGCAATCGATCCGCTGCCGGTACGCCTGAATGTGTCATTGTAGCTGGATGTTGAATGAGCGTTTCAGCATCGCCTAGACTAACAGCGATTTTGATTAGAGAAAGGCTATCCATGAACGTTTGGGCGCTTCGCTTTCCGCCTTTCACTGTAAACGAAATGAGCCCGCCGCCAGCTTTCATTTGGCGTTTCGCAATTTCATACTGCGGATTACTTTGATCGTACGGATAATAAATGTCTTCGACAAGTTGCTGACCTTTTAAATAAGAAAAGATTTTTTCGGTGTTTTCCGTATGCCT
Source organism: Sporosarcina sp. UB5 (assembly GCF_050859005.1). GTDB lineage: Bacteria > Bacillota > Bacilli > Bacillales_A > Planococcaceae > Sporosarcina. Next base: position 2,256,540 of record NZ_CP125984.1, on the reverse strand, counting down.
TTCCATCCTGACAGGTAACGTCTTCAATCCGCGGATGAGCAGCCATGCGTCGAACGGAGACATAATTGCCCCATAGTCCTTTTGAACTGTCATTTTCAGCTTTTTCATTTCTTCGGTATCTTTTCCTACGAGCAGTCCTGCGATGACATCTCCATGGCCGTTAATGTATTTCGTTGCGCTATGCAGCACGAAATCTGCACCGTAATCGATTGGGTTTTGTAAATATGGAGATGTGAACGTATTGTCGACAACGACAACTAATCCATGCTTCCGTGCTACTTTGCAAACCATTTGCAAGTCAACTAATTCCATTGTCGGATTGATCGGTGTTTCAACATATATACACACTGTTTTCGGTGTTATCGCATTTTCAATTTCTTCCTCTGTCACCATGCTAATCAAACTATGAGTAATATTATATTTCTCTTGCATAATACCAAGTAATCCAAACGTACAGCCATAGATTCCCCTAGAACAAATAATATGGTCCCCTGCCTTCGTCAAATGGACAAGGATGGAGCTAACGGCCGCCATTCCGGAGCCAAAGGCCAAAGCATCTTCCCCTTTTTCAAGTGCCGCAATTCTTTCTTCAAGTATGCGTACAGTCGGGTTGCCGAGCCTTGAGTAAATATTGCCTGCTTCCTCCCCCGAAAAACGCTTTTCCCCTTGAACTGCATTATCAAAAGAAAATGTTGAAGTCTGATAGAGTGGCACCGCTAAACTGCCATGATGCTCCGTATCATCATAGCCTTCGTGGATTACAAGCGTGTCTTGATGAAGTGTCCGTTTTTTCATTCCCATTCCGCCCTTCAGTTTTTTGTAAGCACTTACATTCCTTATTTTCATTTTACTCTCTTTTCCGAAAAAGAAAAAGAGCAACTTCAGCGAATTATTTCGCCGAAGCTACTCCGTGAAGGATGAACTGGTTTTTTCCATGATTTTTCGCATAATATAGCGCTTGGTCTGTTGATTGGAAGAGTTCCTTATATGATTTTCCATCTTCAACAGTCCAACCGCTCACTCCTATGGAAACGGTTACTTTCGGGTCTGTCATTTCAGGAATTCCTTCTACAAGCCTCCGTGCTAAATTGACACCGTCGTTAACTGTTGCAGACGGAATGAAAATTGCGATTTCTTCGCCTCCCCATCTGCTTGCAATTCCCCATCCATCCACTAATGATAAGATGAAACTCGAGATTTGCTGCAATACCGAGTCTCCTGTCGTATGCCCGTAAGTATCATTTACCAATTTGAAATCATCAACATCCATCAACAGGAAGATACAAGATTCTCCCTTTTCCATCGAAGAGGTGACAACTTCATCTAAATACGAACGAGTGAATAGTTTTGTCAGATAATCTTTATCGACAAGTTCCTGTAATTGATCGCGAAGCATAATATTTGAGATTGCGAGCGAAGAATGGCTTATTAGTGAACGCATTAACTTGAAACTATCAAATGAGAAAAAGTATTCTTCCTCGTGTAAAAGAATAACGAACCCTATCATTTCACCACCGTTACTTATTGGAAGAGCAACAAGTGATTTGAACCGATGTCCATCATTACAGTTTATCTTTGAATTTGCATCAAAAACCGCTTCTTCTCCTTTGCTGAAGCGGGCTGAAACTGAATCAATATATTTTTTCGCCGCATCACTAAAGAAGAAATCTGTGCTTGACCGGGAAATTGTATAGCTACTACAATCGTCTCCATAATACACAAATGCCATCTCATCCGGACGGAATGCTTTTAGGAATTGGTCTTTCAGAAACGCGATCATCTCGTCAAGTTCTAAATTGCTGTTCAATTTTCTTGACGCTTCATTCACTAGACGCAAATCATCGACGAGTCGATAGGATTGGTCGTATAGACTAGCATTTTCAAGTGCGCTACCTGCAGCATTCGCAATCGATCGAATAAAACTTTTCTGCGTTACTGTGTATTCCGTATTTTGTGGAGCCGTAATTTGTAAGACACCATAAATTCCTTGCCTTCCACGAATTGGCGCATTCATTAAGCTGCTCGAAATGTCCAAAGCATTTTCTATCGTTAATTCGCCCGAAAGGAACGCATCGACAGCAGACGCCCTTTCATTCGCATAGTCAAACAATCGGTATTCGTTCGATTTTCCTTTTTGTTCATTCGAAAGGAGCAGATTGACGTCGTAAGCCGGAAACAATTCAGCTACCGCCTCGATTAGCCCTTCAAGAATAACATCGCTCTCCATCGTAGAATTGAAAAGCTCAGCTACTTCAAATAGATTACGATACGTTTTCTCTTTCTCCGAAAGCTGATACAGTTGTACGGCTTGGCTAATGAATGTGCCAAACACTTTTTTCAATTCTTTTAAGTGGGGCGTCAAGGCAAATGCATGCCATTTCTCACTTGCTTTAAATAGGAACGCTGCAAGGGGCGCAAGATCGGTATCCCTAATGATGAGCGAATCGTCAGCGAACTCATACTCCCTATCGGAAGCATGCGACATGAATGATACATTGAAGATCGGATGGTCTTTCGTATACGTTTCGTGGAGTGGCGCACATTCTTTCCGCACCGTCCCACGATTAAACAACGGTGCAAAACGATTATTGTCGTACAGCAATATTTCCGCATCTTTAATTTCGAAGTGGTCCATGAAAATCTCTTTGGACTTTTGGAGTTTGTCTTCCAAAGAATTTTCTTCGTTTAGACTTGATAATAAATCAAACATGGCACATTTCACTTCATATAACGTCAATTCATGATCGTTCATTTGCCATCACCCTCGTTTTACGTCCATCGTATTTTATACCTATTCCATATTCTAATACAAAAAACCTATGAATAATAGTTTTTGAATCGATTCTTCACGTATAGTTTGACGTGTAATGGAAAGAGCTTGACTCACATTTGAATAATTGTTATGATGTTCCTTGTGTAAAATAGTTGCAGCAGTTGTATGATCCATGCTGTCCAGTCTATTCCTTTTAGTAAGGTGCATCGTGTAACCTCGAGGCTGCTGAGGCGAGGATGCAAGATTATAGAATGGCACACGGATTGAATACATCTGGTTCTTATTTTACAACAAAATAAAACCAAAACAGAGGAGGAGTCTCTCATGGCTCGTTATACAGGTCCATCTTGGAAACTTTCCCGTCGTCTTGGCATTTCGCTAAGCGGTACTGGAAAAGAAATCGAAAAACGCCCTTACGCACCAGGACAACACGGTCCTACTCAACGTAAAAAACTTTCCGAATACGGATTGCAATTACAAGAAAAACAAAAACTTCGTTTCATGTTCGGCGTGAACGAACGTCAATTTAAAACTGTTTTCAACAAAGCTGGTAAAATGCCTGGTAAACACGGTGAAAACTTCATGATACTTCTTGAAACTCGCCTTGACAACCTCGTATACCGCATGGGTCTTGCACGTACTCGTCGTGCAGCTCGCCAACTTGTTAACCACGGCCACATCATGGTTGACGGTAAACGCGTTGACATCCCATCTTACAGCGTAAAACCTGGTCAAGAGATCTCACTTCGTGAAAAATCTCAAAACCTTGATGTTGTAAACGAAGCTCTTGAAGTGAACAACTATGTTCCTGAGTACGTTACATTCAACGCTGACACTAAAGTCGGTACATTCGTACGTATGCCTGAGCGCAGCGAACTTGCTGCTGAAATTAACGAAGCTCTTATCGTTGAGTTCTACTCTCGTTAATCGCTTCCTTACAAAAACCCCGGAATTGCATTTGCAATTTCCGGGGTTTTTATTTTCCACCTAGCAACTCCTTCAACTGCTCAAGCACAACTGCAAATGGTTGTCCCTCCCCTACTATCCTAAATTCCCGAAAAGGGTCTCCGATCGTTTTCATTCGCTCCATTACACTGTTAATTGTAAATTGTTCCGGTCGTAATGCAGTACTTACCTCTTCCCAATTCAAAGGCGTTGCGACTGTTGCGAGTTCGTTTCCTCTTGGGGAGTAAGGAGCGATAATTGTTTTTCCTTCGTGATGTTGTACGTAGTCTACGTATAGTTTGTTTCCCCTATTCTTTTTCAGGCGTTCAGTTGTGAACCATTGGGGTTCTTGGTCGCAAAGGAAGTCGGCGATGAATTTGGTGAAGAGACGTGTGTCATCATAGGTAAATGTGTTGATTGGGAGTGGAATATATAATTGCAACCCTTTGCCGCCGGATGTTTTTACGAAAGAAGTCAATTGGAACTGGTCGAATATCGCCTTTAGACGTATTGCAGCTTCTACGGATAGCGAAAACTCCTTTACTGAAGGCGGGTCCAAATCAAAGACGATTTCTGTTGGCATTGTTGTATTGATTGTTTGGAATGGAATATGATATTCGAGTGCAAGCTGATTGCCTAGCCATAGCAATGTCGTAATGTCATTGCAAACGATATAGTCAATGTCCTCATCTCTTGACGTCTTTATAAAATCAGGAGCATAATCAGGAACGCTTTTCTGATAAAATTTCTCGCCAGGGACGCCGTGGGGGTAACGGATTAGTGTGAGATGCCGCTCTTTTAGAAATGGAAGCATGAATGATGCCGCCATTTGCAAATAAAGCAAGTAGTCGTCCTTCTCCAAACCTACCTTCGGCCAAACCGGCTTGTCAGGATGCGTAATTTGGACGTGTTCGGGAATCGGGTTCACCTGCCTTAGCAAATGCCGCCATTGGCACTCTTCAGGGTCTATACCAAACTGAAAGGAATGAAAGCGAGGCTCGCGAAGATGTTTTCCGTCGAAGCTAATGCAGTTTATATTCGCACAGATGGATGGCGCTATTTCGTAAACGGCATTCTCGATTTGATGTCCATTATTGATAAATAGTTCTCGGAGCGTCTTAAATTCCTCATCTGACATTCCATGCTTAAACGTCGTTACGTCATATAGTTGACCATCTTTATAAATAGCACCTGTGAAAAATCCATTTACCTGTTCATACTTCGTAATAATAACTGTGACGAATCGCCAATTTTTCACTTTCAACCATTGATTCGTCCGTTTTTCGTTGCTCCAAATACTTTTCTTTCGCTTAGCAATGATCCCTTCTCCGTTGTTCAGTCGAACTCGATTCCACAATTCGTTTTCATCCGTAAACGTTTCTATTAATTGGATTAAGCTTTCGTGACGATAATGGACGGTGGTTGGTAGTCCGATTTGCTCAAAGCACTTTCTCAGCTGTGATTTTCTCTCTTCAAGTGTATTGCTAGTTGCATCTTCCCCTTTTAAAGTCAACAGATCAAAGACAATATATTGGCAAGGGAAATTTGTCGAATGTTGGGCAATCACTTCTTTTTTTCGCATCCTCCCTCTCGTTTGAACGATAGAAAACTCACTTTGGTACTCGTTTTGTAAACAGACCAATTCTCCGTCAAATGTAATAGGAAGGAATGACTCTATCAAATGTTCAATGCGGCGACATTCCTCAATAATTTCCGGAAACATAGTATTCAAGTTTTTTTCATTTCTGCTAAAGAGCTGAATTCCTTCTTTATTCCATTGCAGAATTGCCCTGAATCCATCGTACTTCGTTTCATAGATCCAACCTTTCCCTACAGGAATTTCACTAGCATCCATCATTAACATCGGCTTCATATATATCGCTCCAAGTTTTTACGTATAGACCGCACTTTTGTTATTAGTGTTTGACGGTTTGCATTTCGTATACATAGGAATGAGTTAGTTTTCCATACTAAAAATAAAAGCAGGTGATTGCATTGCATACGGTATGGAAAGGTAGCATCAGTTTCGGTCTCGTTAATATTCCGATTAAACTTCATTCGGCCACAGAAAACAATGACATTAAATTGCGCCAACTTCATAAAGAGTGCAATTCTCCAATTAGCTATCAAAAAGTATGCTCGGTTTGTGATAAAGAAGTGAAAAACGAGGAAATTGTAAAAGCGTATGAGTATACAAAAAACAAGTTCGTCGTGCTCGATGATGAAGAACTTGAAAAGTTAAAGAAGGAAAACGAAGACAAGTCCGTTGAGATTATCGACTTTGTCAAGTTGGAGGAAATTGACCCGATTTATTTTGAAAGAAGCTATTTCATGGCACCTGATACGAATGGTGGCAAGGCATACGCATTATTACGGAAAGCGTTAAAAGACTCCGGAAAGATTGGCGTTGCCAAAATTATTATCCGTTCGAAAGAACAGCTGGCTGTCGTCCGGGTGTATAAAGATGCTTTGTTAATGGAAACGATTCATTTTCCCGACGAAGTTCGTAACGTGCAGGACGTCCCGAATATTCCTGATGAAGGTACTGTTGTGAAAAAAGAACTCGACACTGCGCTTCTACTAGTCGATCAGTTAACGACCGCTTTCGATCCCGACAAATATACGGACGAGTATAGAACAGCACTAATGGAATTGATTGAAGAGAAGAAAGCGGGCAATGCAACCGTTACAAAAACGGAGAGCAAGGCGATTTCACCTTCAAATACAACCGACTTAATGGCGGCATTACAAGCATCGCTCGATAAGACGAAAAAGAAGAAGCCAGCGCCACGGAAACGCGCGGCGGCGAAGATGAAAGCGTAATTTTTTATAAGAAAGAAGCGGTTATCACCGATTCGGGACACTTTATCACCGACTTTAACGCATTTTTCACCGACTCGAGTCACATTACCACCGACTCTCGAGACTTTACCACCGACTCCCCATTTTCCACACAAAAAAAGGCCATTCCTAAGAATGGCCTTTTTGCATTAGATGAATTTCACCATTTTATAATTTTTCTTCCCTCTACGCACGATTGTGAACGCATCATCCAAACGGTCTGCTGCAGTAACTTCATATGCTAAATCCGTCACTCTTTCCCCATTCAAGGAAATGGCACCGTTTGTCACGTCTTCACGAGCTTGACGTTTAGAAGACGAAATACCTGCCTCAACGATGAAGTCGACGATGTTTTTATCCACCTTCTCCATTTCGGACGTCGGCACGTCTTTGAATGCGTCTTTCATTTCTCCAACTGTTAACGCCTTCAAGTCTCCACTGAACAATGCTTTTGAAATGCGGATTGCCTGCTCGAGCGCTTCCTCACCGTGGATGAGACGCATCATTTCTTCAGCAAGCGCTAGTTGCGCTTTGCGTAAATGCGGTTCTTCTTGAACAGAAACTTCTAGCGCTTCAATCGTTTCACGGTCTAAGAACGTAAAGATTTTCAAATACTTAATAACGTCCGCGTCGGCCGTATTAATCCAAAATTGGTAGAACTCATAAGGGGATGTTTTTGTTGCATCCAACCACACTGATCCGCCAGCTGTTTTTCCGAATTTCGTTCCATCCGCTTTTGTAACGAGCGGGATTGTAATACCGAACGCCTTCGTTTCTTCTTCATGTGTTTTACGAATAATTTCTAGACCGGTCGTAATATTGCCCCATTGGTCGGAACCCCCGATTTGTACACGGCAACCAAAATTATTGTACAAATGGTTGAAATCGAGTCCTTGAATGAGCATATACGAGAATTCAGTGAATGAAATTCCTGTTTCGAGCCTTGAGGAGACGTTCTCCTTAGCAAGCATGTAATTGACGCTTAGCAGCTTACCGTAATCCCGAAGAAAATCAATGGCGCTCATTTTGCCCACCCAGTCGTTATTGTTGACGAGAACTGCTCCACTTTCGCCATTGAAGTCAAATAATCTTTCGAATTGCTTTCGAAGTCCAGACACATTTTGCTCTACTTGTTCTTCTGTTAGAAGCTGGCGTTCATCGGCACGGAAAGACGGGTCACCGATCATTCCTGTCGCACCACCGACTAAAAGAATCGGTCGGTGGCCATGCAACGCAAAGCGACGCAATGTTAATAGTGGAACAATATGACCGATATGCATACTGTCAGCTGTCGGATCTACGCCGCAATATAAAGAAATTTTTTCTTCATTCAACACTTTTTCTAGACCTTCCTCATCAGTTTGCTGATATAGTAGGCCTCTCCATTTCAAATCCTCCAACAATCCGTTCGTCATCGTAACCCCTCCTATAAATTGAAAAAGTCCCTGCACGATTCAAATGAATCATGCAGGGACGTTAGATACATGTTAACTAACGCGGTACCACCCGGCTTGAGAATAAAATACTTCTCCGCTTAAAACGCATTATCGCCGCGTGCGCGTCACACTCCAAAGCTGTAATTCGTAAACGATGTACCGGACAGCTTCCACCAACCGCTGCCTCTCTAGACGGATCGACCGCTCCTACTCCGGCTTTCTCACCATGTGAAAAATGATATATTCTTTATTGTAGTCTAAAACATCGATTTGTCAAACATTTTCTATTGATTTCCACGAAATGTGCTATAATAGGAAGGATTTTAGGGGGGATGAAATTTGAGCGAAAAACGAAAAAACCGGATAGATCTTATAGAAGAAAAATTTGAATCGTTAAAGAAAAAAGGTTGGGCAAAAGGGGTCCGTATTACTTCGGGAGTCATTTGGAATCTCTTTCTTCTCTTCCTCGTCTTTGGGCTCACACTTGGTGTTTTTGCAGCCTCAGTCGGCGCAGGTTACTTCGCGTCACTCGTCGCAAAAGAGCCGCTCCGCTCTAAAGCGGAAATGCGAGGAGATATATTCAATTATGAAGAAACGTCGGAAATCTATTTTGCTAATAACATTTATTTAGGAAAAGTAAATGCCGATATTGAACGAAAAGAAACGAAGTTGGAGGACGTATCTCCATTTGTCATTGATGCTGTTTTGGCGACGGAAGATGAATATTTCGAAACACACGGAGGAGTTGTCCCAAAAGCGATTTTCCGCGGACTATTTCAGGATGTGACGAATTCATCCAGTCAGACAGGCGGCTCAACACTCACTCAACAACTTATTAAAAACCAAATTTTAACGAATGAAGTATCCTATGAACGTAAGGCGAAAGAAATCCTTCTCGCTATGCGGCTTGAACACTTCATGGAGAAAGAAGAAATCCTTGAAGCATACTTAAATATCATACCTTATGGCAGAAATGCATTAGGCCAAAATATTGCTGGAATCGAAACAGCTGCGGAAGGCATTTTTGGTTTGACTGCAAAAGAGCTTAATCTTCCTCAAGCAGCCTATATCGCAGGAATTCCACAAGCGCCATTTGCGTACACGCCTTTCTTGAGCAGTTATTATGGCGGTGGCTTGAAAAAAGATGAAAATATTAAGCCAGGAATCGATAGAATGAAGACGGTCCTTTTCCGCATGAAGGAAACCGGTTATATTACAGACGAGCAATATGAAGAAGCAATTACTTATGATATTACAAAAGACTTTACTGAAAAGACAGAGCGCGCAACTCAAAGATATCCTTATTTGACACAGGAAATCCAATCGGAAACGATTGAGATTCTTGCGAAAATCTTGGCGGAAAAAGATGGTATCGATCCAATACGGATTAAGGAAGATAAAAAAGTCCTAGAAAAATATGAGATACTTGCAGAACGCGCTATGCGGACAGGTGGATACCGGATTTATTCGACCGTCGAAAAAGACCTTTACGATGCAATGAATAAAGTTGGTCAGGAATTTGAACATTACGGTTTCACGTATACTCGTGAAGCGAAAGATTATAGCACTGGGGAGACCGTTTTAAAGGATAACCCTGTTCAAGTTGGTGCCATCATGATTGAAAATAATACAGGTCGGATCCTTTCCTTCATCGGTGGACGCGATCATCAACTTATTAATACGAACCACGCTACGCAAGCTCATCGACCAAACGGTTCATCGATGAAGCCACTTCTTGTCTATGCACCAGCAATTGAGTATGGTGTCATCGGTGCGGGAAGTCCGGTCGTGGACGTAAAATTCGAAGTACCAGACAATAATGGCATGTGGAGTCCTTCAAACTATAATGCCAATGTGGAAAACGGAATTGTTCCAGCAAGAAAAGCATTAGCGGAATCACTGAACTTGCCGACAGCCCGTTTATATAAGGAGATTGTCGACAGACGACCTGCTGAGTTTCTGGAGAAAATGAATTTCACAAAGCTTCACAAAGAAGACTATACAAATTACTCCACCTCTTTTGGAGGAATGAAGGTTGGCGTAAGCGTCGAGGAAAACACGAATGCCTTCGCCACATTTGCAAACGGCGGCAAGTTCATACAGTCGTATATTATTGAACGAATCGAAGATATGGCGGGCAATGTAGTTTATCAACATGAAATTGAACCTGTCGATGTATTCAGCCCTGAAACAGCATACATAGTGACGGACATGCTTCGGGATGTTCTGAAACCCGGAGGTACAGGTCAGCAATTACCTAGCTTTATGAATTTCAAAACCGATTTGGCCGCGAAGACAGGGACAACAAATGGATACGCGGATGCTTGGCTCGTCGGTTATAACCCGAATGTTTCACTTGGGTTATGGTTCGGCTATTACGACCAGTCACGGAAATTATACACTCGTGGATCCGGGCAAATGCATCCGACGACTCGGACAACGATGCTCTTTGGTAGACTGATGAATATTGCAAACGAAGTACGCCCTGATCTTGTACGAGCAGAAAGCACCTTTAAACAGCCTGAAGGGGTCGTTTCAAAACCTTTCTGTGGCATATCAGGATTAGCGCCTTCTGCAGCTTGTACGACAGCTGGATTAATTCGTTCGGATTTGTTTAATTCGAAAGTAATGCTTCCAACTGAACCAGATGACAGCATTATTAATGCCTCTTACGTATCCGTAAAGGGCAGCCGTTATATGGCGCTTCCTTCTACGCCGACCGAATTTGTTATTTCAGACGGAACAGGAGTTAGCGAAGAATTCATCGAAAGAATGCTCGGACCTTGGGGCGGAGATGCATCAAAACTATTCCCATCCATGTCAGCATTCTCTTCTAACGTCGTCTCAGGTGCAGTGTTCGATGCCGATGATGCACCACCAGAAGGAGTTACCGCGTCTCTTGACGGATCGACGTTAACATGGCAAGAGTCCCCTTCAGATGACGTTATCGGGTATTATGTATACCGTAACAATGAGCGGATTGCGACAGTCGCTGATGGAGCAGCCCTTTCACTTGCTATTGAGCCGGGCGAATATTACGTACGAGCTGTCGACATTACCGGTCTTTTGTCAAACGGATCTAACATCGTAATTGTTGAAGGTCCTGAATCGCCAGAGACAGAAACACCGGATGATGAGAACACATTCCCGACACTTCCACCAATAGATGATGAAAATGGCGACGAAAATGGTAATGGAAGCGGGAACAACGACGACGGGAATACTAACGAGGACAGCAATGGAGGAAACAGCAATCCTCCTTCAGACAATGATGGCAATAGTTAAAGTAATGAAAGAAAGGGACTTCCGTATAATGGAAGTCCCTTTCTCTTATCTATTTTCAATCGTCTATCGTTGTTAAGTCGCCTGTCGGCAAGTTGAGTTCCCATGCCTTCAACACTCGTCGCATAATCTTTCCACTTCTCGTCTTCGGAAGCTCGCCCTTGAATTCGACTTCCCTCAAGTCTGCACGTTCGGCGAGCTCCGTTTTAATAAATTGTTTAATGTCATCCTCCAGCTCGTCTGACGGCTTAAATCCTTCATGGAGGGTGACAAAAGCTTTATTTATTTCACCGTCGACTGGATCTGGTTTTCCTATGACTACAGCTTCAACAATTGCCGGATGCTCTAGCAGCTTGCTTTCTACTTCAAAAGGTCCTACTCTTTCTCCGCTCGTCATTCCCATTCCGATCACCCTTTCGTGAAACATTCACCTCTACTATTCTACAATATCTTCCTTTCTATTGCTAATATATTTCTATTTTTTAGTATTGTTTTTTAATTTATTAACAAGATGGTCTGTTCCCCGTACCTATTTGTTGTATACTGTGAGTAAGATCTAATTATTGTAGGACGGTGATTAGTTTGATCCATAGGAAAACGTATAATGCGATGGAATTTCAACATAAGAATGGCAGTCTTGTAATCGAAGGCCCGATTCCAGGAAAGGAATTGGCGACCTTTGAATTCCATGAACATTTAGTAGCTTTCAGACCGCCAGAACAGCAGCATAAGGCACTCATTGAAATCGCCGATCTTCCAGAAGGTCGGATTATTATCGTCAGTGACAATAACCAAATTGTCGGATATGTAACGTATTTGTATCCCGATCCACTTGAAAGATGGTCAAAAGGAAAGATGAAGAATCTTATTGAGCTAGGAGCTATTGAGGTGATTCCAAAGTATAGGGGCGGCGGAGTCGGCAAGGCATTGCTTGAATTGTCTATGATGGATGATGCCATGGAAGATTACATCATTATTACAACGGAGTATTATTGGCATTGGGATTTAAAAGGGACAAAACTTAATGTATGGGAATACCGAAAAGTAATGGAGAAGATGATGAATGCTGGCGGATTAGAATATTACGCGACCGATGACCCGGAAATTAGCTCGCATCCGGCAAATTGCCTCATGGCAAGAATCGGTAAAAGAGTCGATAAAGAATCAATCCAACAGTTTGACAGTCTTCGCTTCATGAACCGGTTCATATATTGACGGGAGGTCATTATCGTGTTAATTGAAGAGATTATGAGCAAGGAGGTTATCTCCCTTTCACCGGAACATACGGTGAACGACGCGTTAACGATTATGCAGCAAAATAAAATCCGGCATCTTCCAATCGTTTCAGACGGTACGAGGCTGGTCGGTATTGTGACTGACCGCGATTTAAAAGAAGTGGTCCCTTCCCTTTATTCCGACGCTCCTGATGTAACCGTTTACAAATTATCTCTATCTGAAATTATGACGAAAAATCCTATAACCGGACATCCGATGGATTTCGTCGAAGAGGCAGCGGTCATTTTTTACGATAATAAAATTGGATGTCTTCCAATCGTCTCGAACGGGGAGCTAGTCGGCGTTATAACAGAGACGGATCTACTTTATAAATATATCGAATTGACCGGCGTTCACCAACCAGGTTCCCAAATTGAAGTCCGCGTGCCGAACATACCCGGCATTCTCTTTGAAGTGTCAAAAGTGTTTCATGAGCATAAATTGAATGTGCTAAGTGTTCTCGTCTATCCTGATAAGGAAAATGAAAATAATAAAATTCTTGTCATTCGTGTCAAAACAATGAATCCGCTCAATATCATTAATGGATTACGTAAAAATGGATTTGAAGTCCTTTGGCCGAATGTACCTGGCATTGTCACATGAAGAAAGATGCTCTTTTCATTTTTTCTGAAGAACAACTTGGCTATTCATTTTCAGACACCCACCCATTCAATCAAAAGAGAATTATATTAACGTTGGATCTATTAAAGAAAAGCAATGCCCTATCCGACAAAGACATTGTCAGTCCAAGAATAGCGTCTGACGAGGAATTATTGTTAGTCCATGATCCGAAGTTTATTGATATTGTAAAAAAGGCTGGCCAAGGTCTTATTAGCAAAGATGTCGGTTCCGTATATGGAATTGGGACCGATGACACTCCTATTTTTCCAAACATGCACGAAGCGAGCGCTATGCTTGTAGGAGGGACATTGACTGCAGTCGATGTCGTAATGGAGGGAAGGGCGAAATATGCTTTGAACTTAGGAGGCGGGCTTCACCACGGCTTCCAAGGAAAAGCATCTGGATTTTGCGTCTACAATGACAGCTCGGTCGCCATTAAATATATTCAGAAAAAATATGGGGCTCGCGTACTTTATATTGACACGGATGCCCATCACGGCGACGGCGTGCAATGGACATTTTACGATGATCCGAATGTGTGCACACTTTCCATCCATGAAACCGGGAGATATCTTTTTCCGGGAACAGGCGCTGTGACTGAACGAGGAATTGGCAAAGGATACGGTACTTCTTTCAACTTTCCAATTGATGCGTTTACGGAAGACGAGTCTTTTCTTGAAGTTTACAAGACAGCTATTGAAGAAGTTGCCGCTTTTTTTAAACCTGACGTCATTTTGACCCAAAATGGTGCGGATGCGCATTATTTCGATCCCCTCACTCATTTGTATGGAACGATGAAACTTTATGAACAAATTCCGCGTATTGCCCGAGAGGTCGCAGAGCGTTATTGTGAAGGACGATGGATCGCTGTTGGAGGTGGAGGGTATGATATATGGCGTGTCGTCCCCCGAGCTTGGTCTCATATTTGGCTAGCTATGAAGCAACTACCAATCCCTTCCGGAAGGTTGCCGGAACAGTGGCTAAACGCTTGGCAAGCCGAGTCCCCTATCCCTTTCATTGAAACATGGGAGGATCCCGATCCATTGTACGAACCGATCCCACGGAAAGCGGAAATTACGGAGAAAAACGCTCAAATGCTCGAACGTGCGTTACAGTTCGTGCGTAGTCAGCAATAATACGAAAAAAGCTGTTCTGGGTATTTGTCCGGAACAGCTTTTTTTCATTTCGTCGACTGGCGTGCTTCCTTATGATACGGAAGAATAACGTTCACATCATCGACTTCCTCGCCGTTCATCAGCTTCGTCAACAACCGCATCGAAACAGCACCTAGGTCATATAAAGGAACGATAATAGCAGATAATTGCGGTCTTACTGCGCGTGACAGCAATGTATGCTGGAAACAGATTAATTCATAATCATCCGGAACCGAATAGCCATTATCTCTTATTCCATTTAAAACACCGACAGCAATTTCATCATTGCCCGCAAATATAGCGGTCGGCTTCTCTTCAAGATCTCGTATGACCGCCCACTTGTCATAAGCGTCATCATACGTATTATCCGTTTCTATGAAATATTCCTCAATGAGAGGAAGACCGGCTTCATTCAACGCCCTTTCATATCCAACTTTCTTGCATAGACGATTAATATCTCTAGACATCGGTCCACACACATGGACGATGCGTTCATGTCCATTATCAATTAATTTCTTTACTGCTTCATATGCCGCCTCTTCGTGGTCAATGTTCACCGTCGGCAAGTCCGTGTCAGCTCCCAATGTACCAGCCAAAACAATTGGTATATTGGCTGACGCCATAACCGATTTTATTTCCTCTGAAAGAGAATCACTCATGAATATGAGACCATCAACCTGTTTTCCGAGATGATCTTCCAATAATTCAACTTCCCTCGCCGCTCGCTTATCGGAGTTTGACAAGATAATATTGTACTCGTACATCGTTGCAATATCCGCAATGCCCCGGGATAGTTCAGCATAATAGCTTTTCGAGATATCAGGAACGATCACACCGACCGTCGTCGTCTTTTTACTAGCAAGTCCTCTCGCTACGGCGTTTGGACGATAGCCGAGTCGCTCGATGCACTCAAGTACCTTTTTTCGTGTTGCCGGCTTGACATTCTGATTGCCGTTTACAACACGTGAAACCGTAGCCATAGATACGTTCGCTTCCCTCGCTACATCATATATTGTTACTGCCATTGACGAATCTCCTTCCCTTCATTATGTATTCGCTTACTTTCATTATAAACAAAACACCGGATCCATGAAAGGTCCGGCGCTGTTTATAGAATAATTCAAATGTAGCGACCCTTAATCAATTACGCCTCGGCGTAATTGCGTCCGGATTTTTATCGAGCTTGCTCGATAAACTCCCCTAAAAATCCGTGACATCCGCCGGAGGCGTCTAACTTAATCCAGCCTGGCCGGGCTGGATTAAGTTAGACAGTTTGATAGGTATTCATGAATCTTTCAATTTCAGCGTAGAACTCATCGAACTGTTTAATATCCATTTGCTGCGCCGCATCAGATAAAGCTACAGCTGGATCAGGATGCACTTCTGCCATGACACCGTCCGCACCGACAGCGATCGCAGCTTTTGCAGTCGGAAGCAACAAGTCTTTTCTGCCTGTCGAATGCGTAACGTCAACAAATACCGGCAAATGCGTTTCCTGTTTTAAAATTGGCACCGCAGAAATGTCCAATGTGTTACGTGTCGCACGCTCATATGTACGAATTCCACGCTCACAAAGCATAATCTGACTATTCCCTTTGGAAATAATATATTCAGCCGCATTAATAAATTCATCAATCGTCGCAGCCAATCCACGTTTCAAGAGGACCGGTTTATTCACCATGCCTGCTTCCTTCAGCAATTCAAAGTTCTGCATATTACGTGCCCCGATTTGAATAACATCGATATAATCGAGCGCTTCTTCCAAGTGGGAAGGCGTAATAATTTCCGTCACGACCGATAAACCAGTTTCATCTGCGACACGTTTCAAGATTTTTAACCCTTCAAGGCCAAGCCCTTGGAAGTCATAAGGAGATGTACGCGGTTTGTAAGCTCCGCCCCTTAGCATCGTCAATCCTTTTGCCTTCACAGACTGAGCGACTGCAAGAACTTGTTCGTATGATTCAACGGCACATGGGCCGAAAATGAATGTCGGTTTCCCATTTCCGACTTTCTGTCCATTCACATCTACAATTGTATCTTCTGGCTTACGTTCACGGGAAACAAGCAATGCATTGCGTTGTTCATCTTCCTGAATTTCAAGTGCTGACATGAAGATGCCTTTAAAAATCTGTTCTAAAATCCCGTTTGGAATAGGGCCTTCATTCGATTCGACTAAGGCATTGAGCATTTCCCTCTCACGGATCGGATCATATCTGTTGACACCTTGCTTTTCTTTCACTCTGCCAATTTCCTGGACGACCGTTGTACGTTCATTAATCAAGTCCAAAATTTTGGTATTTAACTCATCTACCTGACCTCTAAGCTGATCTAATTCATTTTGTCTCATCATTATGACTCCTCCCCGCACATATCATTCCCTTTTCGAAGATGGAATTCTATGTTACATTTTTATATAATAGTCCAAGTATAAAGAAAAGTAATTGAAAAGTCACGTCATTTTTATGAAATGTTAAATTTACTCAGTTTTTGTCGAAAAAGAGGTGTATTATTCTGTCAAACAAACTTTTTGCACTTGATATCGGAACCCGTTCTGTCGTCGGCATTATCCTAACTGAAGAGGACGGCATGTACCACGTTGCTGACCTTGTTACGATTGAACATAAGGAACGTTCGATGATTGACGGGCAAATACATAATATTGTAAGCGTTGCAACTGTCATTTCTGAAATTAAATCGATTTTAGAAGAGCGTCATGGACCATTGAGAAGAGTAAGTGTTGCGGCTGCTGGACGTGCTCTAAAAACGTTGGAAGGGTCTATGACAATTGATATTGGAGGAAAATCACTTGTTACTTCCGAAGATAAGAACAGGCTCGAATTGGCCGCAGTGCAGCAAGCTCAGCAAAAATTATTATCTTCTGCCTCAACCTCTGATGATGATTATTATTACTGTGTCGGCTATTCGGTTCTTCGTTTTAAATTGGATAACGATGAAATTGGCAGTCTAATCGATCAGGCGGGCAGAACTGCAACAGCGGAAGTCATTGCAACATTCTTGCCTCGCGTAGTCGTCGAATCGCTTCTCGCTGCGTTGAAACGGGCGGAACTTGAGATGGAAGCGTTGACGTTAGAGCCAATCGCAGCCATCAACGTCCTCATCCCTCCTTCGATGCGAAGATTGAATGTCGCACTCGTCGATATCGGAGCAGGAACATCGGATATCGCTATTACAAATAATAATACTGTTGTCTCATACGGCATGGTTCCTATCGCAGGCGACGAAATAACTGAAGCACTTAGCAACCACTATTTACTCGATTTTCCGGTAGCCGAACTTGCAAAACGCTCACTCGCGACAGATGAAGCAATTACGTTAACGGATATACTCGGTTTCGAACAGCAAGTGCCCTCTGCTGAAGTTATTTCAGTTATTAAACCATCAATCGAGAAATTGTCCTCGAGCATTGCAGAAGAAATTAAGAGACTTAATAATAATAAATCACCGCAAGCGGTTATGGCAGTCGGCGGTGGAAGCCTCACTCCCCTTTTAACAAAGGAATTAAGCAGTCGGCTCGATTTGCCTGAAAACCGGGTTGGCATCCGTGGACTTGATGCATTGTCGGACATAACTTTATCAGAAGGAATTACGTCCACGCCTGCCCTCGTTACACCGATCGGGATTGCAATTGCCGCAAGACGGTCACCTATTCAATATATGTCGGTTACTGTCAATGAAAAAGCAATCCGTTTATTTGAATTAAAAGAGATGACAGTCGGAGATGCTTTGCTCGCTGCAAATGTTAAAGCGCGTCAACTATACGGCAAACCTGGAATGGGAATGTCAATTACATTAAATGGCAGACTAATGACAATTCCAGGAGAGCATGGCAAACCGTCCGCAATCTTAAAAAACGGAAAGCTTGCAAGTACGAAAGACTTCATTACGAATGGCGATGTAATTACGCTTGAACGCGGCAAAGACGGGCAAGATGCATTTGCCACAATCCGAGATCTAATTGGCGATATTTCTCCGATAGAAGTGACTGTGAATGGGAGTAGAACGCTTATCGTGCCAAGCATCGAAAGCAACGGAATTCCGGTTGAACTTGATACGATAGTGCAAGATAGGGATGTAATTAGTTATGCCCATTCAACGAAATTACATGATGTACTATTGCAATTTGATATGGACAATGTCGGTCAATTCGCAGTGTACATAAATAACAATAAAACCGTTTTAGATAACTGGTCTACACAGTTTTTCGTTAATACTATTCCTGTTTCTCAAGATTATCTTCTTCAAGACGGAGATGAAGTTCAACTAGTGACGCAAGATCTTCCTACTGTTAAAGATATCGTCTCTTTAGTAGATAAAACGATGTTGACGTCAATCACTATTACATTCAATGATGAGCCCGTCACTATTACGAGTAGGGCTGTTTCGATTTTATTAAACGGTCAACAAGTGGATCATTTTACAATTGTCCACCCCTGGGATCGGCTTACGATATTAGAAGAGACGCAAAGACCTATTTTGTTCAGTGATGTTTTTCGTTTCATCGATTATTCATTACCAAAAACAGTATCTACTTCTTACCAATTACTACGGAATGGAGAACCGATTGGCTTTAATGATCAGATTTTTAGCGGTGATGCATTGGAAATTAAATTTGTCTCCTAAACTAAAAAGTCGGACAACCCATACTGGGCTGCCCGGCTTTTTTTCACTGTTCTTTTTCAACTGAAATTTGATTTTGATTCACAATCTTTTCTTGTCCGATGTTCTCGCTATTGTCATAAGCGACAGTGCTGTTGTTCGTTGTTTGGTCCTCTACTGTTTGTTCAGTTGAACCCCCAACATAAGCGACGGACTCTTCACCTTCGGAAGACACTGTTCCATCATCCATAGGTAATGACGTTTTGTTCGCCATCGATTTCACTTTATCGACAATTTGGCCAGATTGCTCTTGTATCGTTTTCGTCAGGCCATCCGTCTTTTCCTTTGCCACAGACGTAATTTCCGTCGCTTTATCCTTCGCAACAGCAGTCAATTCAATTCCTTTGTTTTTCAATTGAACAGCTTGCTCCGAAAAATCATCGCGCATTTCTCTTCCTGTTTTCGGTGCTAGGAACAATGCAGCAGCTGCACCGATAACGCCACCAACGAGTGCGCCTAGCAAGAAGCTCCCTGCTCCGGAAGTGTCATCATCGTAAAAATCATCCGTATGTGAACGGTATGGATAGTTAACTGGCAATCGGGATGATTCACCGAAAGTGTTTTTATATTCTTCGTTCCCATAGTAATGGTGGTCGTATTGTGGGTCATTATAATTAGGTTTTACCTTTTCAGTCATATGAATTCCTCCAATATTTTTTAGCGGCTAGCATTAATGTCTATTTGGGTTTGAATAGTTCTGATCTGCGACCGGCTCATAGACAGTCCAACCTGATGATTTTTCCGCCTTCATATCTTTCACTTTACCGATGATGCCGAATGCGACGTTGCTCCATTGAACGACTTGGGCAATTTTATCGCTGTTTTTCTCGGCCTCGACAGTAATTGAGTTAGTAACTCGGCGAACCGAGCTGTTCAAATCGCTAACAGAATCTCCAACCCCTTTTACTGCATCAACGACAGTGTTTAGTTTTTCAGATTTCTGTTGAATATCCTCAGCAAGCGCATTTGTTTTTTGAAGTAGCTCAGTCGTTTCAGACGTAATCCCTTCCATCTGATTCGTCAGGCCATCCAATGTTTCGGAAACGCTTTTTAATGTCGTTTTTAATGAACTTAACGTCATTGCAAGGCTAATACATAAAATCAAAAATGCGATTGCGGCGACTACAGCTGCAATATACAGTAAAACTTCCATGGCAATCCTCCTCCCGGTAAGCATTCATTATTAATTTCTACCCTTTAAACAGAGTAAATAAACGCCGCTTACTCTAACCTTTTTCGACATCTTTTGCAAATCCCCTTCATTTTTCTCGAAATAAATTATTTCTGGAAATTATGTATTATAAGATAGTCACACGAAGAAAAAACAGCTTGATCAGAATAGAATCAAGCTGTTTCTTCTTTTTTTGTATGTTCTGTAAAGACATTCAAATATTTTTGTATGTCACCCGCGCCCATGAAAAGGTAGATCGCATTTCCGTGTTCGTCGAGGACATCGATGTTTTCAAGTTTTAGATGCTTTGCACCAGGGATTTTTTCAATGAGGTTATCAATTGTTAAATCTCCTGATTTTTCCCTTGCAGAACCAAAAATATCACATAAATAAACATGGTCTGCCGCTGAAAGGCTGTCTGCAAATTGCTGAAGCAGTGCAGCAGTACGAGTGAACGTGTGCGGCTGGAAAATCGCAATAATTTCCTTGTTCGGATACTTTTGCCTAGCCGATTGTAAAGTCGCCTTAATTTCTGTTGGATGGTGGGCATAATCGTCCACAATCGTCCGGCCATATGATTCCGTTACCGTGAAACGCCTTTTGACACCATTGAATGAAGCCAATCTCTCTTCGATACCAGTAACAGGTATCCCTTCATAATGGCATAATGCAATCGTGCCCAAAGAATTCAAAATTCCGTGGTCACCTGCCAATCCGATCGTGAACGTATGGTAAAATTCATTTCGTACATACACGTCAAACGTGGCGCCTTTTTCCGATTTCACAATATTTTTCGCGGAGAAGTCATTCCCTTCGTCAAACCCATAATAGACGACAGGAACGTTCGCTTTAATTTGCTGTAAATGAATATCATCACCGCAAGCGATAATTGCTTTCTTTACGCGCAATGCCATTTGACCAAATGCATCGAGTACGTCATCCAAATCCTTGAAATAGTCCGGATGATCAAAATCGATATTCGTCATAATGGCGTAGTCGGGCTCATAGGAGAGGAAATGGCGTTTGTATTCGCACGCCTCAAAAACAAAGTATTCGCTATCCTCGACACCTTTACCTGTACCGTCTCCGATTAAATAGGAAGTTGGGGCGTTTCCAGAAAGAACATGCGCCAATAACCCGGTCGTCGATGTCTTTCCGTGGGTCCCTGTAATTCCAATCGAAGTGAACTTCTCCATATAATTACCTAAAAACTCATGATAGCGGACCACTTCAACGCCCAATTCATGCGCCTTTTTAATTTCAGGATGGCTATCAGGGAACGCATTCCCTGCTATTACAGTCATTCCTAGCTTAATATTATTTTCATCAAAAGGGTGAATTTTAATTTTCCTCTCATGCAACGGATCTTCCGTAAAGAAGTAATTCTCCACGTCGGAACCTTGTACTGCATAAGATGAATCATGGAGGATCTGTGCAAGGGAGCTCATCCCTGATCCTTTTATTCCTGTAAAATGGTACAATGTCATAATGCAACCTCCCGGGATCAAAACTGTTCCCACATTCTGGTTCTTCAGCTAATCGTACTCGCCAATTCCCCATTCATTTTTAGTATTTCTCTATAGTTGATTTCTTTTTAAACGAACTGTCATTTAACTTTCATTACATGTCAATATTCTTTTCATTACCATTTAAAAAATGATTAAGCTCACTTTCCGTCAAATAGACTTCACGCGCCTTACTTCCCCTTTGTTCGGAAATGAAACCTAACTTTTCCATCCGGTCCATTAATTTTGCGGCACGGTTATAGCCGATACTGAAGTTTCGCTGCAATAACGACGTAGAAGCACTACCTTGTTCAATAATGAACTGACAAGCATCGGCGAATAAAGGATCTGACTCCTCTTCCTCAATGATGTTCGCCAATAAATCCTCTTGACCGAACAAGTAATTAGGCTCCGCTTCGTTCTGAACGTGTTCTATTATACGTTCAATTTCAGCATCCGTGACAAATGTACCTTGTAATCGCATTGCAGACGAATTACCGTTACCAAGATATAACATATCGCCTTTTCCAAGAAGTCTTTCAGCTCCTGGGGAATCGATAATCGTACGGGAATCGATCTGGGAAGAAACAGAAAATGCGATACGCGTCGGGACATTCGCTTTAATCGTTCCGGTAATGACGTCAACGGAAGGGCGTTGTGTCGCGATGATCAAATGGATCCCGCATGCCCTAGCTTTTTGTGTAATCCGACCGATTGATACTTCTACATCCGCAGGAGCCATCATCATCAAGTCCGCAAGCTCATCAATGACGATGAGCAAATAAGGCAGTTTCAATGAAAACTTTCGTTCTTTTTCAGCCATTTCATTGTATCGCTCAATATTTCTCGCTCCGACATGCGCAAACAATTCATAACGACGTTCCATTTCGCCGACCGCCCATTTTAAAGCGGCAGTCGCAGCTTTTACATCGGTAATGACAGGGCTCAACAAATGTGGTATTCCATTGAATGGCGCAAGTTCTACCATTTTCGGATCAATAAGTAGCATTTTCAAATCTGTTGGAGATGCTTTGTACAATAAACTGATCAAAATTGAATTGATGCACACTGATTTACCTGAGCCTGTTGCACCGGCAATCATTCCATGCGGCATCTTCCGTAAATCCAATGTTACCGGCTCGCCTGTTAAGCTAAGACCAAGTACTGCTTCCAAAGGCGATTCCGAATGTTGAAAGCGTTCTGTTTCAATAACTTCCGAAATCCGAACGGCTCTCGGCTTTCGGTTCGGAATTTCGATACCTATCGAGCTAGTTCCTGGAATTGGCGCTTGAATTCGGATGTCTTCTGCTGCAAGAGCCAACTTCAGGTCGTCAGTCAAATTACGGACTTTGCTCACTTTCGTTCCATGCCCAACCGTCAGTTCAAATCGAGTAACAGTCGGCCCTTGTACAGCTTCAATGACATTTGCCTGTACAGCAAAATAGGATAGCGATTCTTCTAGCTTTTTTGATTGAGACTCGAGCCATTCCGTATCTTCTATATGCTCTTCAGGTTGAATAAGAAAGCTCTTTGAAGGGAATGCATAATAAGGTTGTTCTTGTTCCTCCGGTTCTTCTGGAGTTACGTCAAGATTGGGTTCGGAGACGCCCGGCTCCAATTTCGTTTGAACAGCAGCTATGCTCTCATCATCATCATCATTTTTAGTGTAATCAACGCCTAGGTGACTGTTAAGTTGTTTTTCACGTTCCTCGTATTTCAGCTTATCGGTTGTTAACATGAGGACGTTAAAAGGTACTATTTTCTCTTTCTTTTGTTCTGGTGCAGATGCAGCTTCATTTGCTTCCTCAAGGATCGGTTCCGGAGAGCTCGCTGTCTCATCCACTTCTTCGATGATTCGTTCCGGAGAACTTGCTACCTCATTTGCTTCTTCGATGATTTGTTCTAGAGAACTTGCTGTCTCATCCGCTTCTTCGATGATTAGTTCTAGAGAACTTGCTGTCTCATCGGCTTCTTCGATGATTAGTTCTAGAGAACTTGCTGTCTCATCGGCTTCCTTGACCATTGGTTCCAGAGTCTGTTCAAGCTCAGATGATTCTATCTCTGTTAGTTCTAAATTACAAACAGTTTCTACCTCTTCTTCGACTACTGGACCATCGATTTCATTGGTCGCTTCCTCCATTTCAACGACAATCGATTGTTCTACTTCATCAGTCTGCATTTCGAAAGACTCGGTTAAGATTTCTTTATCCGAAGTATGTGCATGAGCATCCAAATCGATGCGGCTAATTTCAATTTCATCTACCGAATTTGTAATTGCGTGTTCGACTTCATGTCGATCATTTGCGGTTTCAATCGAACTCTGCATTGCAACTTCCTCAGTCGCCACTTCCACTTCTTCCCTCATGCTTCTCGGCCGTTCCTGTTTTGGCCTAGAAAAACCATATACAGGCGACGGCACTTCTGTTGGAGTGAACGGGCGGTTATTGCGCTTCTGCACGATTGCTTTTCTACCAAGCTCGATTTCTTCAACGGGCACATTTCCATAGTTCAAATGCGTATCCGTTTCATTCGTTTCCGTTGAATTGTACTTTAACGGTGTTGTAGCTCGATGTATTGTCGGTTTTTCGTCGCCACCTGGCCATCTTTCATTTTTATATAGAGGTACAGGTTCGAAACCATCGTCGTCCAGCTCAGTTTTAAAATTATCCGTTTTTCTTTGTTCGTTATCCGGATCGGGTTCCCATCCGTAAATTTCAGCATCCGTTATAATTGGAAAACGAAAGACCGGTTTCTCGTTTCGGATTTCCTCTTGTTGTTCTTCTTGCTCAATTTCATTAAAAACCTCTTCGTATTCTTCGTTTTTCTCTTTATCAAATAAACGGTTCATCATTTTTTTAATCCAAGTCAAATCTATCACTCTTTTCAAGTCGATCAATCTATTTTAGCAGGTTTTCATTAGCTAAATCAATTGGATGGCCAAAATAAGAAAAACGTACCGCTTTGGGCAGTACGTTTTTCAAATTCATGTTGTAAAAGGTTCACCTGGCGTCGCCTCTTCAGCAAGGACCAATATCCCTTTTTCAACAGGAGCATCTGGAATGCCAAGCTCTTTCGCTGAACAGATCATGCCGGAGGAAGCGACACCTCTTAACTCAGCATCTCTAATGACCATTCCTGAAGGCATAACAGCCCCCACTTTTGCTACGACGACTTTTTGGCCTTCTTCAACGTTCGGTGCTCCGCAAACAATTTGCAATGTTTCATTCCCGACATCGACTTTACAGACACTTAATTTATCCGCATTCGGATGCTTCTCTTTTTCTACGACGTGCCCGACTACGAACTTCGGCGTCAAATCGACAGTAAGTTCGAACTCCACGTCATTCGCCTTAAGCGCTTCTTGCAACTGTACGACGATTTCCTCTGTCGTTTCAACTTGTCCAACGACTTCGGTTTTCACATAGTTCGAAGCATTGAAGACGTTAAACCCAACAACTTTATCCGTTGCCGCGTCTTTAATAAGTGCAATATCATTCTTCTTTTCAACTTCCCTATTTTCAGGGCGTTCAGTCGTCAATTGAACGAGAAGTACATCGCCCACTGCTTTTTGATTGTAAAATATATTCATTTCTTTTTTCCTTCCTTTCGAGCAACCCGATTTTTAGCCATAATGAAAATCGGTTCCAATTTACCATCTTCATAAATAAATGACAAGGAGGTGACCGGAACCGTACCGACTGTGAAAAATTGCATTGTCATTTGTGCAAGTACGTCATATCCCGTATCATTTCGAATATCGCCTATAATTAAGACGTCCTGATGGGGAACTGAAACGGTCATATGACCTTCGATTTTCGCTTCCATTTCCTTTAAGAATGTTTGGTTCAATATTCGACTTGCATCATAGCCATCATTATTATTTAGGAAATAAAATAGATTTCCCGCAACTTCATCCTGTTTCATAGTTGTCGGCAATGATCTTACCTTGAACATGGCAGATTCCATTATTTCTGTCTCTGTCATGCCGATCGATTCGAGCATTGATTCATCGATAAGACGGTATGTAGTACCTAAGTCCAAAGCATAAAAAATTCTTGTTTCGGCTGTATGGTCTTTCACAATAAAACGATTTCCCGCTTTTGACGTTTGCGGGAAGGAGGTCGAACGGATGACCGGGTAGATTGTATTAGCTTTCACGAATCCTTCTGACTGTTCTTTCTCCATTGCGTTGAAGGTTTCGCGTACCGTGTAGACGACTTCATTAATAGCAGCGTCTTTTTTTGTTTCATATTTTGCAAGAATTTCCGGCAAGGAAATATCTATCCCTCTTTTTAGAATGGAATGCTCCAAACGGACTTTATCGGTTTTTCGATCGAAACGCCATTGCAAATGTTCGGATGGTAGCTGTTCTTTCAAAAGTTCCACTAATTGTTGTGAATTCATGCCCTTCACCCTTTCTTCAAAAATAAACGGCCGCTCGCCGCAATTGCGCCGGGTGACCGAATCGTCATTGACTATAGGCGTTATTGGATGGAACGTACAATTTCCATCATTTTACCTATATTCGCTTCACTATTATTGACTTTCGTAATTGTTGTCATTTTAACACCACCGACACTTGCAATGAGCTCAACCTGATCTTCACTTTTTTTAGTAATCGATGCAAACCCGAAATACCCATCGTCATCGGTGAACACTTCTACAAATCGCTCTTCATCTTCTGTTTGTTTCAACAAGTCGTAAAAGAGTCTGCTATCCTTCTCTTCATTCGGATTAATGAAAAGGAGGAACGTATCATTGCCTTTTTTCATAACAATATTTTGGGCATCGGATTTCTCCTCAATCGTAAATCCAGTCGGTTTGTACAATGAAACGCCTTGAACTTCTTCATTCACATGTTGTTTTTGCAATTGAAAAGCTTCTGTTGCCGCTACAATGCCACCTTTCGCATGATCCTCGAAAGTTTTGCCACATGCGGCTAATGCAGTTATGGATAGGAGTGCCAAGAATAAAAATTTCCATAAACGGACCATTCTGCTTCCTCCAATTGTACAGTTTTATTCAAATACCGTTACCTATTTTAAAGATAATCGCGCCTTTATGCAAATTAACCGTTTTCGAAGTATTTTAATTGACCAATCAATAATTGCATAACATGTTCAAATAACTTGTCGCGAGTGATTGTCTGTGCAGTGAACATCCCGATTGCACCTTCGTTATTTCGAATTCCATTCACTTTGAAATATTCATCGACGACAACTCCGAGCTCTCGTCCTTTATTTATTTCAGAAGCAATCTCTTCTGGCAAAGGAATTTGAGCTCCTCCGGCTGTAAATGTTTTTCCTGAAGGCATTGCGAGAGCGCCCCAGTTACAAACGAACATTTCATCTCCAACAATTCGCACCCCACCTTCTAAGCCAATACCGATTGCACCAATTTGTTTATTCGCTGAACGTGTTGCACGGTTCAATGCTCCAGTTCTTGTTTCCTCGTCGCCAAAAGGCTGATTGTTCACACCGGATGGAACGTTTACTTCGAATAATTCGCTTCCGGGAAAATGGCTTTCGATCACCGCTCGTGCCGCTTTCACTTTCGCTTGGTTTGTAGAACCAATGATGAATTTCATGCTGTTCTCCTCTCTAGTCGTAAAAAAGCCACCCTTTTTGAAAGGATGGCCGTATTTATTACTCATTATTAGCGTCTAGACTCCAGGCGCTAGCTGCTCGGGTCATAAGCCAAAGCTACTGCGTGGAAAAGACCGCCACTACGTATCTATGTCTTATGCCTGTCGCAGCTATCAAGCGCCCTCCGCTTTTGTTTAAACATTGCTTTTTATTGTTTCAACGGTTGTTTTATCGCAAGCTTTCACTAATTTGACGAGAAGCTCTTTCGCTGCAGCATAATCATCAGTATGAATAATGGAAGCAGACGTATGGATGTAACGTGAGCAAATTCCGATGACCGCGCTTGGAACACCTTCATTTGAAATATGAACTTGTCCAGCGTCCGTTCCACCCATGGAGACGAAATATTGGTATGGAATATTATTCGATTCTGCCGTATCGAGGATGAATTCGCGCATACCGCGGTGCGTCACCATCGAACGATCGAAAATGCGTAGCAATGTTCCTTTACCAAGCTGACCAAATTCATTTTTATTGCCAGAAGCATCGTTCGCTGGGCTCGCATCCAAAGCGAAGAACAAGTCAGGATTAATCATTCGGGCAGCAGCCTGCGCTCCTCGTAATCCAACTTCCTCCATTACGTTTGCTCCGGAGTAAAGGGTATTCGGTAGCGTTTCCCCATGAACTTCTTTCAATAGCTCAATCGCTAAACCACAACCGTAGCGGTTATCCCAAGCTTTCGCCAAAATTTTCTTGTCATTCGCCATCGGTGTAAATGGGCAGATTGG
The DNA here is from genome assembly GCF_050859005.1 of Sporosarcina sp. UB5. GTDB lineage: Bacteria > Bacillota > Bacilli > Bacillales_A > Planococcaceae > Sporosarcina. Next base: position 2,228,487 of record NZ_CP125984.1, on the reverse strand, counting down.
CACGATTTGCTGGCCTGGGCGAATGCCGATTCTTTTCGCGTCTTCTTTATCATCTGCGCCAATATCAATAAGCATATTTTTAATGTCCATCGGTTTGTTTCGAATTTCATCACTTAGTAAATGTGGCGGAATGGAGCCGATAACTCCAATGACCGGTCCTTCGTCTGTAATAATTTGGACCCTTTGCGCTAGCAGCACTTGGTTCCACCATCCTCCTAGCGGCTGGAAGCGAAGCATGCCGTTATCGGTAATTGCAGTGACCATGAAGCCTACTTCATCCATATGTCCAGCAACCATGATGCGTGGGCCGTTCTCAGGGCCTTTCCGAACTCCGAAGATTCCTCCGAGGTTGTCCTGGATAATTTCATCGGAATATTTACCGAGCTCTTCCCGCATATAGTTGCGTACCATATGCTCATTCCCTGGTGCACCAGGCAATTCGGTCAACGTCTTGAACATCGTCATCGTTTCATTGTTCATAAGAAATTTCCCCCAATTCGATATATGTACTTCTTCTAGTATAGAGCACGTATTTAAAACTTTCCATCATAATATTTAGCTTTCCGAACTAATTTTCTAAGTGAGAGATTAAAAAAATGTGCAAGGGATAATCTTTCTATCCGTAGTTAAACATTTTTTTGAAATATGGTACACTTGGGGAAGATTGATGGAGGGGGTTTCACAGATATGAAAGTGAAAGATTTCGTAGCAGGAATTTTAACAGGTGTAGCTGCCGGAATTGTTGTCAATCAGGCAATTGGAAAGATGAACCCGAACACTCCGGCGGAACATGTCTTAGATGCAGTGAAGGATGCCTTTAAAAAAGAAGGTCCGATTGATGGTTCGTGGATTGTCATGAAGCCGGAACCATTTACAAACAATGTCCTGTCGATGGAAGTGTATCGTGGCGGAATTACAAGAATCCGGAACGGCGAACTGGAGCAATTTGAATTTGCGGCAAACGCGCAAACAGGCACTGTCGTTGAATTGGTTCAAAAGTAAAAAGCAAAAGGAACAAGTGAAAGAACATAAAAATGTTCTCCTCCACCTGTTCCTTTTTTATTATGCCTTATAATGTACATTCGACTGATTCAGTAACTTCTTTGCCGCTTTCATCCCACCGGACGAGACGATAAACCGCATCGTGATAAAAGATAAAACGATACCCGTTTGGTAACGCTTCATTCATAAGCTTTTCCTTCGCGAATATTGAAGTCATCGGGTAATCGTCGTAAGCTAACACCCATAACGGATTGCTATGGGCATGCGTCGGCATAATGTCACCCATATGCAAGATTGTTTCTCCGTTTTGGGTCAGTTTAATTACACTATGTCCGTCACTATGGCCTCCGGTATGGATCATTTCGATACCTGGCAAGACTTCCGCCTTACCTTCGAATGTCTTCACCTGATGCTGGATAGGCTCCCAATTCTCTTTCCAATATGCATTTCTCGAACGGATATTAGGATTCCTCATCTCATCCCATTCGACTTGTGAAACATGAATTTCCGCATTCGGAAAAACCGACACAAGCTCATTATCGTCCGCCCAAGCTGTCAATCCTGCAGCGTGGTCGTTATGCAAATGTGTCATAAGGACAATATCGATATCGGCAGGCGTCAGTCCGAGTTCCGTCAAACTTTCTTCCACTCTCGTTTCAGCACGGACACCTAGATTGCGTTTCTGCTTGTCCGATAGTTTCCCTTTTCCAATTCCTGAGTCTATGAGGATATGCTTCCCTTCGTAGGAAATGTATATAGGATCCGAACGTAGCTCTATTAAATTATTTTCATCGACTTCATATTTACGCGACCATAGCGCTTTTGGAACAACCCCAAACATCGTGCCGCCGTCGAGAAAGCTAACTCCCCCATCAAGCCAAACAAGTTTCATATCGTGAAAAGTATATGTATCCAAACAAAACATCCCCTTTCTCGCGCCTTAATTAGTGAACATTGCTTCCAAACGGTAGATTGGCTGCCCCTTCGCTGAAAACTTCTCTTCATATTCAGTCATAATATTGTCTTCAGGCATTTCCTCATGCAAGTCGAGTGACACGTCTTGCAGAATCATCCCGTAAGCTGACATGGATACGAGCGAGTACTCGAATAGCTTCCTGTTGTCAGTTTTGAAGTGGATTTCCCCATTTTTTCTCAGCACGGTCTCATAGCGGGCCAAAAATGATTCATGGGTCAATCGGCGTTTTGCATGGCGAGATTTCGGCCATGGATCAGAGAAGTTCAAGTAGATTCGGTCTAATTCTCCAGCTTGGAATAACCCCTCCAAATTCGCGCCATTAGCTCTTAGAAGTCTTAGGTTTGCAGGCTTTTCTGCCTCGATGACCTTTTCCAAAGCGGATACGATGACATTATCAAAATGTTCGATTCCGATATAGTTGACGTCTGGATTCGCTAGAGCCATTCCGATAATAAATTGCCCTTTACCTGTTCCGACTTCTACATGGATCGGATTTTCATTACCAAAGACTTTTTGCCAATCTTTTGCTGTTCCTTCATCTTCATGGATTAAGGCATCGGGATGCTCTGCCATGAAGTCTTTTGCCCACGGTTTATTGCGTAGCCGCATAATCATTACACTCATTTCTATTCATTAGTTTCATGTTGTCCTTGCTCTATCTGCTCTTCAAATAGCCTACTCACTGCAGTCGTTTGTCCAATATCCAATATCGATTGTGCAGCTTTAAATTGGTTAAACTTCATTGGTACTGTCGATTTCCGGATGGACGCGAACCAATCTTCGTACGTTCTTCGATCTATTATATGTGTATCAAAAGGAACCCCTGGATAGTCGATATAACCATTTCTTGAAATGACCATTTTCTTTATAGGGAAATCGACTTCTTTCGCCGCAAAAATCCCCGAAACTATTTTCTCCATCCTGGTCAACCCTATTAGGGGATTCAATACTCTAGATTCCATTTCCCCGTATTTCTTCGTCCAAAACCGATCTCCATCTCCGATAAATGCTGCGGCATTTTCCGCTTCCAACACCGTGATGCAAAAACATTCAATCGGAGTAATGAGAATAATGTCGAGTTCAACGGGTGCTTTTTTCACTTTCAAAATCGGATAATAGAACAGAAGATAGCTGTCAGGAAGTTGTTGGGTGAAGCTTCTGAGCAGTGAATCCCTCATAAAAGCCGCATCCAGATTGGATTTTTCCATCATTGTCGAGCTTGCCCATTTCAATTGAAAATGGAATAACTGGTCCAAATACAACTTTCGAAGCTCCATAACGGTTTCAGGATTGTAAATAATATGTGGATTAAAATCTAATCCATTTACATCATCTTGTCCATCATTGTTCGTCTCTAACAGCTCTTCTTCGTCTGCACGTCCTTTTCGACTGCCGAACAAACGGGTAAGAGGGGTGTACCATTTCCCCTCTTCGGCTTGCTCCTCAGTTTCTTCATGGATAGGCGTCCTATCAGAAAGGTCCACTCCATGCTCCCATTGAGTTTTCATCCGTTCCCATTGGGCGTTTTTCAATCGAATATATTGTGTCGGATAGCGTGATAGATCACTTTCGTAGCGAGATACATAATCAAGCAGTTTGACGAGTTGCGCCAATTTCATCCACTCCGATCAGTATGACAATGTTCTTCAATCACGCGCTACGGACAACGGAATCTGCCTCGCGAATGCTTCCTGTAGCTTTTTCGTTACGTCTCCTGGTGTACCAGAACCAACCGCTTTTCCGTCGATATTGACGACAGGAGTGATTTCGGATGTCGTTGACGTAATGAAAAACTCATCCATCTCATTCATCTCGTCGTGCGTAAATCCTCTCTCTTCAACAGAAATGCCTAACTCCTTGCAAAGCTCCAATACAACTCGTCTTGTAATTCCGTTCAAAATGAGATTCGTTGCAGGATGTGTAATAACTACCCCATCTTTCACACCGAATGCGTTGGAAGATGACCCTTCCGTCACAACTCCATCACGGATGAAGATTGCTTCTGTACAGTCCGCCTCGTGAGCTTCTTGTTTCGCAAGGACATTAGCCAGTAAGTTTAAGCTTTTAATATCGCAACGGAGCCAGCGGACATCTTCAACCGTTTTCACCGAAACGCCGCCTTCAATATTTTTTATAGGCCTTGGACTATGGATTGCGTAGCCGGTCACAACAGGCGTCACTGCAAGTTCAGGGAACTGATGAACCCGCGGAGATGCGCCGCGCGTAACTTGCATATAAACATGGCCAGTCTTAACATCGTTCGCCTTTACCAATTCCTTTGCAATGTCGATTAGCTGCTGTTCCGAATATGGAATTGCTAACTTAATTTTCGATGCACTTTGAAATAGCCTCTCGATATGTTCTTCAGCAGTAAACAGTTCACCGTCATACACTTTTACGACTTCATAAACCCCATCGCCAAAGTAATATCCTCTGTCATCTATCGAAATGTTCAAGCTATCCTTCTTTGTAAATTGGCCATCAATAAAATAAATTGTCATTTGTTTTCCCCTTCCCCTTCATTGGACGCTAAACGGCTAATTGCTTCCGTGTAAATAGCTGTCGCCTTTAATAAGTCCTCTATATATACATATTCATCCGCTTGGTGTGCGACATCTTCCCTTCCTGGGAAGAGCATGCCGAACGCGACTCCTTTATCAAGTACACGCGCATATGTGCCACCACCAATTGCCAATAGTTCAGCCTCTTCACCCGTATAAGACGTGTAAATCTTTTGCAAAGTTTGAATGAATGGGTCATTTGCATCGACATGATGCGGCTTCGAGTTGGACTTCACTTCCATAGTAAATGATGTCCCTTTCAGTCGATCGTTGCAAGTTCCAATTTTCTCGTCAAACGGATACGTGACGGAATATCGCATACTCACATGCACTTGGCCGCCTTCTTTTGGATTGAACGAAACGATACCTGCATTTAATGTCGTATCGCCGGACACTTCATCATTATAAGCTAATTCTAAATATCTTCCACGCGTTTCCGTTCCAAACGCGTCAACAATGAATTGGGTGAACTGCTTTGATTCACCTTCTACGAAGATTGTATTCAAGAATGACGCAAGGTGTACGGCTGCATTTACGCCGTTATCAGGTTCCATCGCATGCGCGGACTTGCCGCTCACGCGTATGACTGTAGTACTAGGCTCGTCTTCAAGAGCAGAAGCTGCGAAATCATATTTTTCCATAAAGCTGTTAAATTGCTCTTCGATTTCTGAAAGCGGTTTGCTAATAACTGCTTCTGCATGATCAGGAACCATATTCGTCCTGTCCCCCGATTTGAAATGAAGAAGCTGGTCATCCGCTTTTTCTACCTTTTGAGTAAAGACCAACGTCGAAATCCCTTTTTCAGCGTTGATGATTGGGAAGTCAGCGTCTGGAGCAAACCCGATTGTCGGCATCTCTTCCTTTTCAAAATACCTCTTCACACAGCGGAAGCCACTTTCTTCATCTGTTCCGATAATGAGCCGGACTCTCTTATGTAAAGGAATGCCAGCTTCTTTCACCAATTTCATCGCATGCCAAGCAGCGATTGTCGGCCCCTTATCATCAATTGCACCACGTCCGAACAATTTCCCGTCGTTCACAGTGCCGTCGAATGGGCCGTATGTCCAGTTTCCGCCAGCTGGTACAACATCAACATGACAAAGGATTCCGAGCAACTCATTCCCTTCACCCATTTCAATATGGCCAGCCATATTATCAATATTCTTCACAGTGAATCCTGCTTTTCTACCTTCCTCCAAAAGCCAATCGAGCGCTCGCTTCGGCTCTGGTCCGAACGGTGCATCTTCAGTCGCCAAGCTTTCATCAAGTACGGACGGAATGGCAACCAATTGTTTCAAATCATTAAGTAGAATGCTTTCTCTTCCTAACACTTTTTCTTCCCAATTCACCAATCCAAGCACCTCTTTCCTAATACCCTATTTTCACACGTTCAGCTAAGAAAATAAAGTGCTAAACGTTCTAACAAAAACTTTTACAAAAAATTCATGCACTATTAACAAAAATGAGTTATAATAATATTGTCAGAACATTGCATCTCGAGCAACATTCTGATGAAAGGAGTGCATTGTCGGGGGCTATTTCAACTAACCTAGGGTACATTCAACAGTCTCATGCCCATCGTTTTTGGAAAATGAAGATGAAGGAGTGGTTCCACAGTTGAATCCAGCTACTGGTCGTATGCTTACCCGCATCAAGGATGTCTATTTATATATCCTTGACAGGGGTATTGTCACAACGGAAAATGTCGTTGAAGAATTTGGCATTACAAACCGCACAGCGCAAAGGGACTTAAATGTCCTTGAATACAACGAGCTTATTACAAGCCCATCACGCGGAAAATGGACGACAACTAAGAAAAAAGTTAAATTACCCTCGTAACAAAAGCGGAGGGTGGCGGTTAACTGTGACAGGCATAAGGCGGATTCGCAAAACGGCGAACTTTGCCGTGCAGCGATGCTGACTTATGACCCGAGCAGTTGCCACCCGTAGCTAGATGACACTTCAATTACGAAAAAAGCTGAACCCCATTTAGGTTCAGCCTTTTTCATTGCGGAGCATCGCGACTTCGTCTTCAGTCAACTCCCTGTATTCCCCTAATCGTAATGATTCATCTAGCTCCAACGGTCCCATCGACAAACGCTTCAAGTAGACGACCCTCTTTCCTACCGCTTCGAACATCCGCTTCACTTGATGGAACTTCCCTTCAGTAATCGTCAGCTCAATTTCCGACGTATCACCTGAATGTAAGATGCGAAGCTGCCCTGGCTTTGTGAAATAGCCGTCGTCCAACGTTAACCCTTCTGCAAACCTTTCGATATCCGTTTCATCGACCGGACTATTAATATGGGCGTAATACGTCTTTGGAACTTCCTTTTTTGGTGATAATAATTCATGCGCAAGTTTGCCGTCATTCGTAATTAATAAAAACCCTTCCGTATCTTTATCGAGTCTCCCTACTGGGAACGGTTCGAAATGTCGATGTTCCCCATCCAGCAGATCGATAACAGTACGGTCTCTGTCATCCTCCGTCGCGGAGATGACGCCTTGTGGTTTATTTAACATCAAATAGATGAATTCCTTATAGACAACCCGTTCACCGAGGATTGTTACTTCATCCTTTTCCGGATCTACATGAAGCGCCGCGTCTTTTACCGGTTCGGCATTCACACGTACCGCGCCTTTCTTCAATAGCTGACGTACTTCCTTGCGGGATCCATATCCCATATTTGCCAATAATTTATCGAGACGCATCGTTTACCCTCCAAAACCAAACTTCTTTGTAATCCTCGTCAATCGGTCGCCGAACAACTTTTGCGCTAGTCCCGATTTCAACGAAAGCGCTCCGTATACAACTACTCCTACGAACGCACAAATCATAACATAAAGGAACGCCTGCATCTTACCGTCAACAGGGCTGATAGCAAGCAAACCTTTCAACGTAAAGTGAACAGCGATGAACATAATTACATTAAAAATACCGATGAGAATCAGTCGCCTGAACACCATATTCGAACGGTAATGAAGAACTCTTGAAATAACATAAATATTAATACCTACAGCAATTGCATATCCGATCGCCGTAGCAGCAATCGCCCCGTTCACTTGAAAAAGCTTAATGAGCGGGATATTCAAAATCATTTTGAATAATAGTCCCGTCAGTGAAGTGAAAACAATCCATTTATGTCTATCAATTCCTTGGAGGATTGCTGCAGTCACTGAGTAAAGGCCGAACAGTATTGCGACGGGTGCATATGACGCTAATATACCCGAACCGACAAGACTTTTACTGTAAAGGAATGTATAGATTTCATTCGAAAGGACGATTAGTCCAAGAACCATTGGAACGGTTAAATAGAGCATGATTTGAAATGTCTGGTCCAATGAACGCGTTATGCCCTTCTGATCGTTCTTCGTATAATAGCCCGTAATGACTGGAATGAGCGCCATTGAAAATCCTGTCGCGACCATAACTGGAATCATAACGACTTTATGGGTGAGAAAGTTTAGCATCGTTAAATAAACATCCGTTACTGCATCGAGTCCGATAGAGTACATCGCACCATTGAACGTGATCATATCAATAAATTGATATAAAGGATTGATAACACCGACGAGGACAAACGGAATCGTATACCCAATTACTTCTTTATACATATCGAGAAAAGTGACATTGCTAGCAGGTGGACTACTTTCATAAAGCTTGCTGAATTCCGGTTTGTACTTCATCCAATATCGATATAGGACGACGAGACCGGCAAGCGCACCGATGAATGCTGCAAACACAGCGAAATTCACCGCTGTCCGTGGAGACAGATCTAACACATTTACTACGATAAAACCGCCGATAAGAACTACCAGTATTCTGACAATCTGCTCGACAAGTTGCGAGACGGATGTCGGCTCGAATTTCTGGTTCCCTTGCAAATATCCGCGAACGATGCTCATTAATGGAACTGCCAGCAACGCAAAGCTAACCCAGCGAATGACAGATGTAATTTCTTCAATAGTGAAAATCTGATCATCGCTTTTCCGTACGAGATGGGCAATCGGTTCCGCCATGAAAAAGAGAACCAAAAACGATAGGACGCCCGACAGCAACATAATAAGCATCCCAGATTTCATTAACTTCCGGCCCGTTGCATAATCGCCCATCGCATTATATTTTGATATGAATTTTGATATCGCAAGCGGCGCTCCAGAAATTGCAACCGCCAAAGCTAAATTGTATGGGATATAAGCGTATTGATACAAACCAATATTCTCTTCCCCTACAATTGCATAAAATGGAATGACGTACAAAAGACCGAGCGCTTTCGATAAAAACAGGCCGATCGTTAAAATAGCCGTGCCTTTCACAAGGTTTGATGACATATTTGATCCTTCCAATCTTAAGAACTGCTCAACAAAGCTACTAACTAGTTTACCCCCCGGCGGGACTTTTCACAATGATTAACGAGCTTATCCATGTATAATGAAGAAAAACTGAAAGTGTGGTTCCATATATGTATGACGTCATAATCATCGGCGGGGGTCCCTCTGGACTGATGGCCTCGATCGCTGCAGCTGAAAACGGAAGAAAAGTCCTTCTTCTAGATAAAGGGAAAAAGCTTGGAAATAAACTATCCATCTCTGGCGGTGGACGGTGTAATGTAACGAACCGTTTGCCTTTGGAAGAAATCGTGAAAAACATCCCTGGCAATGGACGGTTTTTATACGGCCCATTTTCCGTCTTCAATAACGAGGATATCATTGCATTTTTTGAAGGGCTAGGCGTTCCATTGAAAGAAGAGGATCATGGCCGAATGTTCCCTGTCTCGAATAAATCGAAGGACGTCGTCAATGCGTTGCTTTCAGAAATGGATCGGTTACATGTAGAAGTAAGGTTGTCGACACGTGTGAAAAAATTATTAATGGACGATGAGCGGATTTTAGGCGTACGACTAGAAGACGGTGAAGAAATTCGTTCGAAGGCGGTCGTTGTCGCAGTAGGTGGAAAGGCAGTTCCGCAAACCGGAAGTACTGGTGACGGATACCCGTGGGCGGAAAAGGCAGGCCATACTGTGACGGACCTGTATCCTACAGAGGTGCCGTTATTATCGGACGAGCCTTTTATCCATACGAATGAATTGCAAGGACTGGCGTTGCGCGATGTGGCTGTTTCCGTTTTAAATGCGAAAGGAAAAACGCTAATTACCCATCAGATGGATATGCTATTCACCCATTTCGGGTTAAGCGGTCCCGCGATTTTACGATGCAGCCAGTTTGTAGTAAAGGAGCAGATGAAAAACGGCAAACAGCCGGTCGATATGCGTATTGACTCGTTGCCATCGATGAATGAGGAAAAGGCTTTCCAAATGATTCAAGCGATGTTGAAAGAAGATCCTAAAAAAGCTGTTAAAAACAGCTTGAAAGGTCTTGCGCCGGAGCGGTGGCTGTTATTTTTATTTGATAGAGCAGGAATCGACCAAGCCGATATCGGTGCTGGCTTATCCAATGAAAAGATTCGCAAGCTTGCGGGATTGCTGAAAGGGTTCCCGATGACTGTAAATGGAACGCAACCGATTGAAAAAGCGTTCGTTACAGGCGGAGGCGTCTCAACGAAGGAGATTGAGCCGAAAACGATGGCATCGAGGAAAAAAGATGGGCTATATTTCTGCGGAGAGATTTTAGATATCCATGGCTATACGGGTGGATATAATATTACGTCCGCTCTCGTTACAGGACGAATCGCCGGAATGAATGCCGGAGCGTTTGCGAATGGTGAATAATAAATAAAAAAATCCGCGGAGAGGACGTATCCTTTTCCGCGGATTTCTTTATTTCCAATTAGATAGCTACGATGTTAACTAATCTGCCCGGAATTGCGATGACTTTTTTCAATTCTTTCCCGTCAATCCATTCCTTCACAGTTTCGTCAGCAAGAGCCACTTTTTCAAGCTCTTCTTTCGTAATGTCTTTAGCGACATCGATTTTCGCGCGGACTTTTCCGTTAATTTGAACCGCGACTTCGACTGTGTCATCGAATAGTTTCGACTCATCGTACGTCGGCCATGCGACATACGAAATCGTTTCATTATGGCCTAGCTTCTCCCATAGCTCTTCAGCTAGATGCGGAGTGATTGGTGAAATCATAATGACGAAGCCTTCGACGAATTCTTTTGGAATTGAGTCGGCTTTATAAGCTTCATTGATGAACACCATCATTTGTGAAATGGCAGTGTTGTTGCGCATTCCTTCAAAGTCTTCCGTCACTTTCTTCACGGTTTGGTGGTACACCTTTTCAAGCGTCCCGCCTGGCTCTCCGCCAATTTTCGAGCTTAGCGTTCCGTCTTCATTGACGAATAGACGCCAAATGCGATCTAAGAAACGACGGGATCCATCTAAGCCGTTTGTCGACCATTCTTTTGAAGCTTCAAGCGGTCCCATGAACATTTCGTATAAACGAAGTGTATCTGCACCGTGTGAATGAACGATGTCGTCAGGATTAATGACGTTGCCAAGCGACTTGGACATTTTCACATGGCCTTCTCCAAGAATCATTCCTTGGTTGAACAACTTCTGGAATGGCTCTTTCGTCGGGACAACTCCGATATCGTAAAGCACTTTATGCCAGAAGCGCGCATATAGAAGGTGAAGTACCGCATGCTCTGCGCCACCGACGTAAATGTCGACCGGTAACCAACGTTCTGCAAGTTTCGGATCAATTAGCATCTCGTCATTATCCGGATCGATATAGCGCAAGTAGTACCAGCAGCTTCCTGCCCATTGCGGCATCGTATTTGTTTCCCGGCGGCCTTTCATGCCGGTATCCGGATCGACGACATTAACCCACTCTTCAATATTCGCAAGTGGCGATTCGCCTGTTCCGCTCGGCTTGATGTTATCTGTCTTTGGTAACATTAACGGCAATTCAGATTCATCGACAGGAGTCATTGAGCCGTCTTCCCAATGGATGATCGGAATCGGTTCACCCCAATAACGCTGTCTGGAGAATAGCCAATCGCGTAAACGATACGTAATTTTCTTCTCGCCTTTACCATTTTCAACGAACCATGCAATCGCTTTTTCAATCGCTTCGTCTTTCCCTAGCCCGTTCAAGAAATCAGAGTTAATATGCTCGCCGTCGCCTGTATACGGTTCTTTTGAAATATCTCCGCCCGCAACAACTTCAACGATTGGCAAATCAAATTCTTTTGCAAACTCGTAATCGCGTTCGTCATGGGCAGGAACCGCCATAATTGCGCCCGTTCCATAGCTTGCAAGGACATAATCCGCAATCCAGATCGGCATTTTTTCACCGCTTGCAGGATTAATTGCGTAAGCGCCAGTGAACACGCCCGTCTTCTCTTTCGCAAGATCAGTACGCTCTAAGTCGCTTTTCGTTTTCACTTTATCGAGATACGCTTCAACAGCTTTCTTTTGCTCTGCTGTCGTAATTTGTTCAACTAGCTTGTGCTCAGGAGCAAGGACAGCATACGTCGCACCGAAGATTGTATCCGGGCGTGTCGTGAATGCTTGGAATGAAAGATCCGTTCCGTCAATGTCAAACGTCAACTGAGCACCTTCAGAGCGTCCAATCCAGTTGCGCTGCATATCTTTCAAGCTTTCTGGCCAATCAAGTTCGTCAAGATCCTCAAGCAAACGATCTGCATATTCCGTTATGCGCAATACCCATTGGCGCATCGGACGGCGTTCAACCGGATGACCGCCACGCTCAGACTTACCGTCGATTACTTCCTCGTTCGCAAGGACTGTTCCAAGTGCCGGACACCAGTTGACAGGCACTTCATCGATGTACGCCAAGCCCTTTTTATACAATTGGATGAATATCCATTGCGTCCATTTATAATATTTCGGATCTGTCGTATTCACTTCACGATCCCAGTCGTAAGAAAAACCTAGATCGTTCATTTGACGCTTGAACGTCGCGATATTTTTCGCAGTGAATTCCGCCGGGTCATTCCCCGTATCGATCGCATATTGTTCAGCCGGCAATCCGAAAGCATCCCATCCCATCGGGTGAAGGACATTATAGCCTTGCTTCCGTTTGAATGAACTTAAAATATCTGTCGCGATATACCCTAGTGGATGACCAACGTGAAGCCCTGCTCCAGAAGGATATGGGAACATATCGAGCGCATAGAACTTCGGCTTCGAATCGTCGTTGACCATTTTGTACGTCTTATTGTCGTTCCAATATTGTTGCCATTTCTTTTCAATCTCTACATGCTTATAACTCATCTTTGTTCATTCCTTCCATTACATTCAAATCGCGTTTTTGCGGAAATAAAAAACTCTCGTCCCTTAAAAGATAAGGGACGAGAGGTATATGTACTCCCGCGGTGCCACCCAAATTGACGGCAATGCCGCCCAACTTGTTTCCTTAACGCGGAAAACGGCACTGGCTACTTTTCATTCACCGATGCAGGCTCAAAGGCGAGTTCACCGTAGTCGTACAGGCTTGCACCAAACCGCCTGCTCTCTTCAACCGACCGGACCGATTACTATTCCTCATCAACGCCAACGCTATTTGAATTCAGTTTATTGTAGTGTACCCGAAAGTGTTACATTTTACAACTCCATGAATTTAATAGATTAAAAAATACCAAGTCCATAAGTGAGGACTTGGTATGTGACAATCAATTAATATTCACTTTCAATTCCGCTTCTGTCGAATTAATAACGTCTTCAACTGTAAATCCTTCGAATACTTCTTTCAATTCTAATCCGTCCGGTGTCACGTCGATTAGGGCACGTTCCGTAATAATTTTATGAACGACGCCTTTTCCTGTCAACGGCAATGTGCATTCTTTCTTAATCTTTGGAGAGCCGTCTTTCGCGACGTGGTCCATAATGACGATGATCTTTTTAGCGCCATGTACGAGGTCCATCGCCCCGCCCATTCCTTTGATCATCTTTCCTGGAATCATCCAGTTCGCCAAGTCTCCTTTTTCGGACACTTCCATGCCGCCAAGGATCGCCACATCGACATGGCCTCCGCGGATCATCGCGAACGATTCTGCACTATCGAAAAATGCGGATCCTGGGATTGTCGTTACCGTTTCTTTGCCCGCATTAATCAAATCAGGATCGACTTCGTCTTCCGTCGGATATGGACCGATACCAAGGAGGCCGTTTTCCGACTGAAGCACAACCGTCTTGTCTTCTGAGATATAGTTAGCGACCAATGTCGGCATTCCAATGCCAAGGTTTACGTAATCGCCGTCATTGATTTCCTTTTCAGCACGCCTAGCAATTCTCTCTCTGAAATTCATTGTGAACATCCCCTTCCCTTATCGAGTCGTTAATCGCTCTATTCGTTTTTCCTGTTCCGCTTGTAAAAGGCCTTGCACGTAGATGCTCGGTGTATGAATTGTTGCCGGGTCAAGATCCCCTGTCTCAACGATTTCTTCCACTTCTGCAATTGTAATCTTTCCTGCCGCCGCCATCATCGGATTGAAGTTTTGGGCAGTCTTGTTATAAATCAAGTTTCCAATTTTATCCGCTTTCGCTGCCCGAATCAGTGCAAAATCAGCGACGAGCGCTTCTTCAAGGACATATTCCTTACCGTTAAACACTCTTATTTCTTTTCCGTCCGCTACTGTCGTTCCTACTCCAGCCGGTGTGTAAAATGCAGGAATTCCTGCGCCGCCAGCACGAATCTTTTCAGCGAGTGTGCCTTGTGGAGTCAGTTCGACTTCGATTTCGCCTGATAACACTTGGCGTTCGAATTCCCTGTTTTCTCCTACATACGAACCAATCATCTTTTTAATCTGCTTTTCTTTCAATAATAGGCCGAGACCCCATTCGTCCACTCCACAATTATTCGAAATAATCGTCAAATCTTTAACGCCTTTTTCGACGAGTGCCAAAATGAGTTGCTCCGGGATTCCGACAAGTCCGAAGCCTCCAACCATTATCGTGGAGCCGTCTTCAATTTGCGAAATCGCTTCCATTGCTGTTGTATAAATCGGTTTCATCTAACATTCCCCCTTTAAATCCTTTAGAAAAAACAACTACCTACTATTCATTTAATCAAACTATTGGTCTAGACGCAATCTCGGACAACTAAAAAAACCGTAAAGCCCTATTGGACTTCCGGTTTTTGTCCCCTTTTCAATGGCCAGTCATATAGAAGTGTCGTGACGATTGTAATAGCCATGAGGCTCGTCAAAAGCAAAAGCATCATTTTCATGCCATAAATTTCAACGAGGATTCCCCCTGCCAAAGGACCAATCATCCGACCAACTGTCGCTGCGGAGTTGACGACACCTTGGTAAAATCCATTTCTTCCTTTAGGTGCAAGCTTACTAGCCAAAGTTGGAATAGCCGGCCAAACAATCATTTCTCCGAATGTGAGAATGACCATTGACACGATAAACATTTTAAAAGAGCCTGCAAAACTGACAACGATGAAAGAGATGATAAAAATGACCGTTCCAATGACCATCTGTGCTTTCAATTGCTTCTCAAGTCGCTTAATGAGCGGTTTAATGAGAGGTTGTCCAATAACGATAAGCAATCCATTAACCGTCCAAATGAAACTATATTCCCGTAGTGTCACGCCAAGCGATAATGCATGAGTGGATATCGTCGTTGACCATTGGGTATATACGAGCCACGTAATCAAATAACCACTGACTAAAATGAGCAATGCATAAAACGGTGCTTTATTGTTGATCCGTGTTGTCTCACGGATAACGTCTGTATGACGACCAGGCGTAATTTCCAGCTTTTTGTACCAAAAATAGACAATGAAAAGAAAAATAACATAAAAGATCAAGTTCGCTGAGAAAATATAATCGATTTGAACGGAGGCAATTAAACCTGCAAGCGCGGGTCCAATCGCGACACCGACGTTCTGTGCTAAATAGATCGAGTTAAATGCCTTCCTGCCGCCTTCAGGCCAAATGGATCCAACCATCGCATACATGCTCGGAAATATAATACCACCGCTAAATCCTAACACCGTAAGCAAAATAATATATGGATACCAATCATGATCGTACACAAGATAAGCGAGCGCTAAAATCGAAATAATGACACCAACCATAATTGACTTATAGCCACCGATTCTGTCGAATAAAAAACCGCCAAGCAAATTCCCAGCGACACCAGCACCGGCATTCGCCATTAAAACAAGTCCAGCTACCGCCAACGATTTTCCGAGGTATTCATGCATATAGATCGTATTTAAAGGCCAGAGGAATGAGTTTCCAATTACGTTTACAAACATTCCTATAATTAACAACCAAACTTTATGAGGTATTTCCATTTTAAGCATTACTATTGTCTCCAATCTCTATGAACCATAAGAAAAAGCCATTTCGAGTGTATGCCTTTTCCTTAGTTCAGACAACAAAAACGAAATATGTTCCACAATTCAGATGACACTGATCGAATTCGACGTGGTACAATGTACTGTTAGAGGAGTTGAAATTAATGAATGAATTTATATACCCGTTTCCAACAGAAGGGAAACGGTATCATACATGGTCACGACATTTAAAAGACGAATTTGGAATGAAAATATTTAAAGTTTCACTAGATGCTGGATTTGATTGTCCGAATCGCGACGGTACAGTCGCTTACGGGGGTTGCACGTTTTGCAGTGTCGCGGGTTCTGGAGATTTTGCAGGAGACCGTGCAAAACCAATCGAAGTCCAATTTGCAGAAATCCGTGATAAGATGCACCAAAAATGGAAAGACGGTAAGTATATCGCGTATTTTCAAGCGTATACGAATACACATGCCCCGCTGCCCGTTTTAAAAGAGAAGTTCGAAGCGGCCCTTGCGCTACCAGGAGTCGTCGGCCTATCCATCGGTACACGTCCTGATTGCCTGCCCGATGATGTTGTCGACTATTTAGCCGAGCTACATGAACGAACATATTTGTGGGTTGAGTTAGGTTTGCAAACTGTACATGAACAAACCGCTAAATTGGTAAACCGAGCCCACGATTTCAAGACGTACGTGGAAGGTGTAGAGAAATTGCGGAAGCACGGTATCCGTGTCTGTACCCACATCATAAACGGAATGCCGCTTGAAAATCTAGAAATGATGATGGAAACAGCTAGAGAAGTCGCGAAGCTTGATGTGCAAGGCATTAAGATTCATTTATTGCATCTACTGAAAGGTACGCCGATGGTTAGACAGTACGAAAAGGGAATGCTGGAGTTCCTTGAAATGGATGAATATATTAACCTCGTCGTTGATCAGCTTGAAATTTTACCGCCTGAGATGATTGTCCATAGAATTACCGGAGACGGTCCGCTCGATTTAATGATTGGACCGATGTGGAGCGCATCAAAATGGGATGTGCTTAACGGCATCGACAATGAACTGAAGCGCCGAGACAGCTATCAAGGAAAGTTTTACGTAAAGGCGGTTGAGCGGTTATGAGTGAGATTTTATTACACAGGGTTTTGCCTTTTTCGAAACGGCTCATTAGTCAAACTGTTTTGCCGGGCGAAACGGTCGTCGACGCAACTGCGGGAAACGGGAACGACACGTTATTTCTAGCGGAACTCGTAGGTGAAAAAGGGCGTGTCTTCGCTTTCGATATTCAGCAAGCAGCGCTCGAAGCAACTTCAAACAGATTGGACAAACTAAATGACCGTACGACATTGATTTTGGACAGCCATGCCAATGTCGATCAGTACATCGACAAGCCGATTGGTGGAGCGATGTTCAACTTAGGATATCTTCCATACAGCGATGATTTGTCCATTATTACAAAACCTGATTCTACGATCGAAGCGATTGAGAAGCTACTCGGCATGCTTAAAAAAGGTGGAATTATTACGGTGTCCGTCTATGATGGCCATGAAGGCGGAGTAGAAGAACGTGATGCATTGCTCGACTATGTAAAATCCCTCCACCAAGCCGATGTTCACGTCATCCGTTATGAATTACTCAACCAACGAAAAAATCCCCCATTTTTGATCGCAATCGAAAAAGTAAGGGATTTTGATGAAGTTGAACGGGTCGAGGAGTAAGAAAAAGCTTGGAACTGTTTTAGTTCCAAGCTTTTCTCATTCACTAATTTGACGTATATCTGCTACCGGACCAATCTTGCTAACGTCATCGCGATCCATTACGATAATAAGCTTTCTTGCTGTCTCTTCCGCACTGCTTAACTGCCCTTGCTGTTTGTAGTCTACAAAACGATTATGTAGCGGGAAATCATCAGCATTGCTCGCCCGAATTGTTGCCTGCATACTTGTGTCAATAATTCCTGGGGCAATCGAAATAATGCTAACCGGGTATTTAGCATTTTCCTGCTCCAACGATACGACACGAGAGAAATGATCGAGACCCGCTTTTGTTGTGCAATAAACGCCCCATCCTTCATACGGGTTTCTACCAGCCCCTGAAGAAATATTGACAACCTTTTTTTCGCCTTCAAAATTTTCAAGCGCTGAAATGAAAGTATTCGTAAGGATCATCGGAGCTGTTAAATTAACAGCAAGTGCTTCACTCAGCATCGTTTCGTCAATCGTTCCAACTAATCCAATCGGCTCAACTGTCCCCGCATTATTAACAAGTGTGAATGATTTCGCGATTGAAATGTTTTCTTCCACAATGCTACTAACAATTTCAGCTAAGTGATCAGTCTGTGAAAGATTGACAGTCAATATATCGTCATCTTTGTTTTCATTCGTCCTGGCGATGCCGATAACCTTGTCCCCTCTCGACTTCAACTGTCTCATCAATTCATAACCAATTCCTCTTGATGCACCCGTAACAATATAGACGTTCATCAGTCTTCCCCCTTCATATAAGCGTCGATTTCCGCCATCCATGATTCCTCTTGAAACTTATCTTCCCCGATTTTCACCTTTGCCGGAATCTCGAAATAAGCAATCCAAATGTACAATGCGATTGCAATAATAGCGATTAAACCGATAATCAGTCTTCTTTTCTCCATCTTCACTCCCCATTTCCACACGTTTTACATCAGTTTACCATGATGGATAGGAGTTTGGAGCATTTAATAAAGCCAATCCTCTCGAATACGAAAGGATTAGCAAACTAGTCATTCCAATATTTTAATTTTCACTTGTTTCCTTCCCCATTTATACGCATCGCTTTTACTTGGGAAAAAGACATCAATTTTATTTCCTTTAATCGCGCCGCCAGTATCGCCAGCAATAGCATACCCGTATCCTTCCACGTACACTTTCGTGCCTAACGGAATAACATCTGGATCGACAGCAATGACTTTCACATCGGGGTTACGCTTCAAATTGATGCCTGTAGAAGTAATGCCTGAACAGCCGTTGCAGTTCGCTGTATACGCACTTGCAGAAACCGTAAATTCCTTAACTACATTATCGTCGGATCGCGATGGTGTTTTAGTAACCTTTTTTGATGATGGTTTTGTATTAACGTTTGTATCGGTTTTAACGACCTTCAAATTTTGATTTGGATGAATGATGTTGGACTTAATATCATTCCATGTTTTTAATTCTTTCACAGTGATATTATGCGTTGCCGCAATACTATAAAGCGTATCACCTTTTTTGACCGTATACGTTGAAGAAGCTGCAAAACTTTCGGTCGTACTGCCGATCAATAAAACTACTGTAAAAATAAGCGTCACAATATGTTTTCTCAAGTTTTCTACTCCCCGCCTTTTTAGTCTACTCATAGATTAGCAGGGAAGTATTACACAGGTGTTACAGTTTGCATCCATTATCATTACAAAAGAAAAGTGAATATTACAATGAACGAATAGGGAAAAGTTGCTCTCGACAGCCTTTATTGAGCGTCAAGTAGAGAATTGTTACAATGTCGAACGCATCACACAGAATGGCACAACAATCGACAAAATACGCATCCTCTTATCGCTGTAGTAAATAGTCCAATCGCCTATTCCAACTACACCCCAACCGATATATTGCATATCAAAACTTTCCCCCTTCATTCTTTTAATGTATACTAATAGTGCTAGAAATGAAGTCCATGTTATTCAAATTGCAGCAGGAGGGTGATCCGTAATGCCGATACCTTCGGGGCATAAGATGCCGACACGGAAAACAGCGAAAGAAAACGCCTTTACTCAATTACAGCAATGGATCATCGACGGAACATTGCAGCCAGGAGAAAAATTAAATGATATTGAATTGGCTGAAGCACTCGGTGTAAGTAGAACGCCAATACGCGAGTCGCTTCAATTGCTCGAAGTCCAAGGGTTCGTGAAAATGTATCCGGGGAAAGCGACACAAGTGACAGAGGTAGACAAAGAGTCGATCAACGACTTACTTCCTCCACTAGCCGCCATGCAAGCATTGTCTGCGGAACTTGCAATTCCAAATTTGAATGATACTGTTGTAAAACAATTAGAAGAAACGAATGACCGTTTTGCCAAAGCCGTTAAGAAAAAGGATTATTTTACTGCATTGAAAATCGATGAAGAGTTTCATCAAATCATCGTCGATAATGCATCAAATCCATATATCCATACGATTGTCGCTTCGTTGCAAACTCATGTGCGACGGCTATTCTTTCATAACTCCATTATCTTGACGGAAAAATCGATTGAAGAGCATAACGATATTATTAAGTTGTTAAAAGAAGGCGATGGACAAAAAGTGTCCGCAATTATGCGCGAAAACTGGCTCCGCGCTATCGATGAATTCAACTCTAAGAAATCAGACTAATACAATGTTTTATTTTTTGTAAAGACAGCAAAAAGGTATAATGCCCTTGAATGAACGGGCATTATACCTTTTTTGTTGTAGCTTATTGAATTAAGCGTCTTTCAAAAACTAAAATTAATTTTTATTTAATCGTACTGAGGGCTGATACAATTTAGCAATAATTCCAGTGATAACTATTACAATCACTACTGGAAGAAGCCAGCCGAGGCCATCGCTGTAGAGAGGCAATACCTGATTGTAGAAACCTACGATAGATGTTAACCAATTTGGCCAGTCAGACTCAACGAATCCTAACGTACCGTAAAGAGTTTTCACTCCATCAATTACACTTATTAAAAACGCTACAGCCGTTGCACTGACATAGACGAATCTTGAATGGTTGAACAAAGGCGACGTGAACGTCAACAATATAAGAACGACACAGAGCGGATACAAGAACATCAACACCGGAATGGAATACGTGATAATATTTGACAATCCGAAGTTTGATACGATAAAACAAAATGTTGTAAAGACTAAAACAAACTTTTTGTAGCTCACTTTAGGAATGATTGTATGGAAGTATTCAGCACAAGCGGTAACTAAACCGATGCTTGTCGTTAAACATGCCAGAATAATAACTACCGCTAGCATGACCGATCCGAAAGTGCCGAAATAATAGGACGCTGCGCCGCTTAACACTGGACCACCTGTGCCCAGAATACCGAATTTCTCTGTAGTCGTTGCTCCAAGATAAGCGATTCCTACATATAAAAGTGCAAGGAATCCGGATGCAACGAAACCAGTTTTTGCTGTTGCCGAAAGGATTTGAACGTTATCTGTAACACCCATAGAACGAATGACATTAATGACAATAATTCCAAATACGAGTGATGCCAATGCATCCATCGTGTTATACCCTTCCATGAAACCTTTCATGAACGCTCCATTCGCATACGCATCAACTGGAGATTGAATTGCTCCCATCGGATTGATGAACGCAACGACTAGCAATACGAGCAATAAAACAATAATTGCGGGTGACATGAATTTCCCGATTCGATCAACAATTTTTGCCGGGTTAAGCGATAACCATAATGTTATCCCGAAAAAGATAAGTGTAAAGATGAACAAAGCGATATGCATAGAACCTTCAGGAACGAATGAGGAAATACCGATATCAAATGCGACGGCTCCTGTCCGTGGAGCTGCAAAGAACGGCCCAATCGTCAAGTATAATAAAGATGTAAATAAGACAGCGTAAACGGGATGAACTCGACTTGCTAACTCTTGTAAGTTCTTGCTACCTGAAAAACCCATTGCGAGTATCCCAAGAAACGGTAATCCTACACCTGTAATGAGAAAACCGATTACTGCAGGCCATATATTTGAACCTGCATTTTGCCCCAATTGGGCTGGAAAGATTAAGTTTCCTGCACCAAAGAAAAGAGCGAACAGCATAACTCCAATAATTAGAAAAGAAGAAAAAGATAGTTTATTTTGCATAATGTTTAAATCCCTTCTTGTTGAAATTTTCGCTAGATGATGTATGCAATATATCGCGTTTTTTTATAATAAACCCTTTGATTGTAAAATGCAATAGTAAAATATTTTTGGAATATATTATTTATTAACCAAGAGAATAGATATTAATAGTAAAAGAGCAGGCGGTTGTATTTATCCGCCTGCTCTTTTTCATTTCAAAACAAATCGCGTGACGCTATGCCCCTCCCTGGACTTCTCAACTTCAAGAATAGCCGGGAAGGCCGTTTTCAACTCTTCCACATGTGAGATGACACCGATCATTCTTCCGGACTTCTGCAAATCAATTAGCGTATCAACGGCTTTTTGTAAAGCCTCCTCATCCAATGTGCCAAACCCTTCATCGATGAACATCGTTTCGATCGACACTGCACCTTGATAACTTTGGATGACATCCGCCATACCTAACGCCAAGCTAAGTGAAGCATTGAATTTTTCCCCACCGGACAACGTTTTTACATCTCTATTCTGTCCGGTATATGCATCATACACATCTAATCCTAAACCACTTTGTCTTCCCCGCATTTCCTGACGATCACTCCGGACCAACTCATACTGTCCATTCGATAGGTTTCGTAACCTTTCATTCGCAGACTCAATAATTCGTTCCAAATAATCGATTTGAATAAAACGTTCAAATGACAATTTATACTCATTTTGACCTCGAATAACATCGTATAAGCCCGTAATTTTGCCGACTTTCCTTTCCAAATCTCCCACATCTTTTGCAGCCTTTTCGATTTCCGATTTCAATCGGACAAGCGCCTTTTCACAGTCGATGGAGTTATTCCATTCTTTGAGCGCATCTTCATAGGCCAATTTCAATGTTTGAATCGTTTCTAATAGACTATCCAAATTGGTTTTTTCTTTTCCAATGAGGCCTGCTTCTAGCTCTTCGATTGCTTCCTTTGTCGCATGAAGTCGTTGCTTAAACTGCATGACATACTCTTTCAGAAGGAGCCTGTCCCCTTCCGCCATTTTCGCTAGACGGTATTCCTCTTCTGTATTGAATGAAGAGGCTTTTAAAGCTTTGTTAAATCTGTCTTCTGCTAGATTTCTTTTCTCAATGCATTCATCCACTGATTTTCTCAAGTGGTGCTCGGAGTTGATAGTAGTAGCGAGCCGCTCCCTTGCTTCTTCCACACTTTTTCGTGCACGTTTCCATTCTTCATCCATTTGGTGTTTCCGGATTTCGGTATTTTTAATTTCCGCTTGGAGCCGTGACAGATCTTGAAGTCCTTCCGGAATCGAAGCTAACTCTCTTTCCAACAATGCCGACTGTTGCGCATATGACGTCTTTTGTTCAAACAACGCTTTTTCAATTTCCGACTTGCGCGAAGTCCATTCTGTCGTTTCCCCATCGGCTCTCTTTAGTTGCTCCTTCAATGAAACGAGTGAATCACGTACATTTCTAAGTTGCTCTACTTTCTTTGCCACTTCCTGCCCTCTATTAAAAAGCACTTCAAGCCCATCATTTATTTGTTGGTCCATCATTTCTTGTTCTATTTCTTTTATTTGCGAAAGAATACTTGCACATTTCGCCTCGGTAGTTCGAAATGCACTTTCAACGTCCGTCAAATAGGCCCTTTTCAAATCAAGTTCTTCACGAGAAACAGCAATCGTGTTATGCCCGGTAACTTTTGAAGGATGATGTTCACTTCCACAAACAGGGCATGGGTCTCCTTCCCTCAATGACATCGCCAAATGTGCAGCTTGGTCATTTAACCATGCATGTTGCATTTGCTCGAATTCGTTTTTCGTTTGAATAAATTTAGCGGATGCAGCTTCTTTCTGTTCTAGGCAAACTCCGTATTCTTTTTTTAGTTTTTCAAAGTCCCGAACAGTCTTGTAATGCAATCTGATTGTGTTCAATTGTTCAAGTAGCTCGTCCAAAGGAGTAATTGCTTGCTCAGCCCTCTCAATTTGCACACGGAAGTCAGCTACTTTTCGCTTCGCAACTTCCTCCTTTTCAGAAGTCGTGACAAATTCGCCTTCTAGCTTTCCAATATTAACTTTTAACTTTTGAACACTTTGTTCCTTTACCGCCAAGTCCGTTACGGCAGGAAGATGATCGCGCAATCGAATAAGCTGTTCAGCAACTACGCCTCTCTCCTGTTCTTTCCCCTCTTCCACCTTATATACAGATTCCTTCTCTTCCAGCCATTTCGTTGCCTGTTGTACTGCAACGATTGCAGTTTGCAACTCATTCCCTTTCGACTTCGCTTCGTCTGCCAACATTCGGTATTGACTTTCAATTTCATGGATGATTGCTGCCCGTTCCGCGTCTTCAATTCGCTTCTCCTTGGAATGAATAGTCGGAAGTTCTTCCTTGAGCTTCTCAAGCATGATTTTACGTTGTGCGAGCTGTTCAAACTGCTCATTGTACTTTTTGGCTGCGTGGTATGTCTCCAACATTTCTGCGTGCTTTTGATAGGCAATTGTATACTTCGTTTCATCTTCAGCGCGTTTCATTGCATAGTGACCGATTTCCTGTTCAAGCCCGTCCATCACTTGCTCAGTGTTCATATATTCTTGTGATAAAACCTCAAAGAGAAATGATTCCCTAGGAGGAATAATCGTTGAAATTTGGTGAATCAAGCCATCTACATTCCGTTTTTCGTCCATCAATCGTTGACTGGCTTCGTCTTTTCGCATCTTCAGGCGATTGACGATTTCTCGATAATCTTCTGTTTTGAAAATTTTTCTCATAATCGCTTCTTTATTTTCCGTGTCAGACGTTAGAAATTTACGGAATTCGCCTTGTGGCAGCATAACAATCTGGCTAAATTGGGCTTGTGTAAAGCCTACAAGCTCCTCGACTTTTCGATTAATTTCCGAAACAATTTGACGATCGACAAATGGAACTTCTCCACCATCGACTAATTCAAAAAACTCACATCGAGCTAGTGTTTCAGTTTTATTGCCACTTTTTGTGTAGGGAACTTGCCTCATAATCCGGAATGTGCGGCCGTTTAGTTCAAAGATCAACTCAACAGCTGTCTGGACAGCGTCATCCGCAAAATCACTTCGCATTGAGCGGAAATCCGTACGATCCTCCCCGCTTGCCTGTCCATATAGAGCGAAGCTAATTCCATCAAATATCGTCGTCTTCCCTGCTCCGGTCGCACCTGAAACGACGAACAGTTTGTGATCTCCAAGTCGGCGGAAATCAATCGTTTCTGTCCCTTTGTACGGTCCGAATGCGGTCATCGTCAACTGGATTGGTTTCATTTCTCATCGCCCCCTTTCACTTCTAGCAATACTTCCGAAAATAACCTTTCTGTTTCGGCGTCAGGTTCCAAATCATTCATCTCAGAATAAAAGAATCGAAACAATGTCAGATCATCGGGCTTTTCTGCCGCTTTCGATGAAAATTTCTCAATTGTAGCCGCTGTCTTCGACAGTTTCCTTCCGATGTGCATCGCATTCGGAAACACGGACTTCACTTTTTCC
Source organism: Sporosarcina sp. UB5 (assembly GCF_050859005.1). Classification (GTDB taxonomy): domain Bacteria; phylum Bacillota; class Bacilli; order Bacillales_A; family Planococcaceae; genus Sporosarcina. The sequence goes on along the minus strand of NZ_CP125984.1, from coordinate 2,203,348 downwards.
ATTGGAAACAAAATAGGTGTTTCATCATGGAGCGTAACAAATACAAAATCGTCACTCGGAGGATGTGCAAGAATCTCTTCCATCGTTCCTTCAACGGAACGCATATCATATAGCGGAGTGAGTTCTCTCTTTTCGACCTCAACATTGCCCTCGCCGTCCATTTCCACGATAAAAAATCCTTTTGCATGATTTTCTTCTGAAATCGAATATTTCATCGGCGAACCCGCGTAGCGAATGTTTTCATTAAGAACATGATGCGCCTGATGTAAATGGCCAAGAGCCGTATAATGAAACGGCTTAAAAATCTGGGCAGACACGTATTCCGTTCCCCCGATTGCTAAAGGTCGCTCCGATTCACTCGTATTGTCTTCTTCTTCACCAAACGGAGTGACGAAAGCATGTCCAACAAACACATGACGTGCCCCTTCTTTAAACTCCAACCCATCAATCACACATTGCATTGCACGATTGAAATCAGTTATGCTGTCATCCTCATAAACTTGTCTGCATATGGACGGATCCGCAAAAGGGACAAGATGAAAATGCACTTCACCAAATGAATCTTTCAATACGACTGGCTTAACATTCCGCTTCATCCTACCTTCAATATAGCAACCATTCTTACGTAGTAAATCACTGCCGAATTCCAATCGACTAGGACTGTCATGATTCCCCGCAACAGCAAGTACCGGCGTTTTTAAATCAACGACAATTTCTCGGAGTACTTCATCGAGCAGAGTAACCGCCTCTGTTGGTGGAACTGCGCGATCATATACATCTCCCGCGATAATGACAGCGTCGGGCTTCTCCTCTTTTATTGCATCGATGAATTGCCGAAGCACATAACGCTGCCCGTCTGTCATATATACACCTTTCACCAGTTTGCCTAAATGCCAATCTGCCGTATGGAAAAACTTCAATTCCCCCGCCTCCCAATTTTCATTCTACCTTTTATTTTACAGGAAAATCACTTTTGTGGACGTGATAGCAAGAAAAAAGGAGAAGTATTATTTAAAAATCATTAATCCAATTCAGTGAAATTCCGGTAGAAATTTGTTGAAGAAAAAAGCTTTACTCAAATTTGTTTCTATACTATAATTAAAAAAAAGTTGCACGGAGGAAACTTTTTGACACTTACGTAAATTGCCCATTCACTTTTGAAGCATATCGGCAATATACTAATTTACATGTCATAGATATGTGACACCTATCATTCTGCTACTATTTTTTTACTCATAAAGTTGCACGAGGGAAAGATTTTTTATTACCTGACCTAAAATCATTAGGAGGAAAAATGATGACAGAGAAAATATCTGTGAAAGACGTTTCAGTTTCCTATTTCGGAAAACAAGTACTGGAAAACGTTAGTTTTGAATTCACATCCGGTAATTTAATCGGCATACTCGGCCCAAATGGGGCAGGTAAATCGACATTAATGAAAGCGATGCTCGGATTAATTCCAAAAGACAATGGAACAATTGAAATCAATTCAAAACCTATTAAGGATTTCAGAAAGAGAATTGCGTATGTACCACAACGTTCGAACATTGACTGGAATTTCCCGATTACAGTGAGGGACACTGTAGTGATTGGCACGTATCCGTTAGTAGGACTGATTCGTAGACCAAAGAAAAAAGATAAAGAGTGGGCAATGCAATGTCTAGAACAAGTAGGCATGCAGGATTTTGCTAATCGCCAAATTGGTGAATTGTCAGGTGGTCAGCAACAACGTGTATTTCTTGCGCGCGCACTCGCTCAAAAAGCAGATTATTTCTTTTTGGATGAACCATTTGTTGGAATCGATGTTTCCAGCGAGGAAGTAATCATAGGTATTCTGAAGAAATTACAAAGCGAAGGGAAAATTGTCTTCGTCGTCCACCACGACTTGACAAAAGTAAAAAACTATTTTGATGAACTCGTTTTAATCAACAAGCAACTAATTGATGCCGGCCCGGTTCAACAAGTTTTCCAAGCCGAAAATATGACTCGAGCATACGAACGGCCTTTCTCAATGTTGAATGATTTGGAGGTTCAAATGTAATGGATTTTCTTCACGATTTACAAACGTATGCATTTCTACAAAAGGCCCTTGTCACGTCCATAATGGTCGGCATCATTTGCGGGGTTATCGGTAGTTTTATTATCCTCCGTGGTATGGCGTTAATGGGAGATGCTATTGCACATGCTGTCTTACCTGGAGTTGCTATTTCCTACATGATCGGCATCAATTATTTCTATGGCGCAGTGTTCACGGGTATTTTAACGTCTTTCGGCATCGGAGCTATTACGCAAAACAGTCGTATTAAAAGTGATTCATCCATCGGAATTGTCTTCTCTGCATTCTTCGCGCTCGGAATTATATTAATAACCCAGGCAAAAAGCGCAACCGATTTAACACAAATTCTTTTCGGTAACGTCTTAGCAGTGAGGACATCAGATATGTGGTTGACATTAGGCATTGGTAGCTTAGTCATTCTTGTCGTTATTATTTTCTACAAGGAATTGCTCGTGTCGAGTTTTGATGAGACGATGGCCGCCGCGTATGGCTTGAATGTCCGATTCATTCACTATGCGATCATGTTTTTACTAACACTCGTAACGGTTGCCTCCTTACAAACAGTCGGTGTCATTCTTGTCGTCTCGATGCTCATCACACCTGCTTCTACAGCCTACCTCTTAACGAACCGGCTATCGATAATGGTGCTACTTGCAGCAATCTTCGGTGCGTTATCAGCTGTCATCGGGTTATATTTTAGTTTTGAATACAACATGCCATCCGGACCAGTCATTGCACTTGTAACGACAGCGTTCTTCGTTTTAGCATTTTTGTTTTCCCCTAAACAAGGGATCGTTTTCAGGAAGGTTCAATCGTTTAACCGAAAAAAACTTGCATAATTAATGGATTGAATAAGGAGTGGAGTTTGGAATGAAAAAGTTAGTTACATGGATTGGTTTATCACTTCTGTCTGTTTTTTTACTGGCAGCTTGTGGAGATGAAGGGAAATCAGAAAGCAAAGAACCGAAAGGCGACGAACCACTGAAAGTCGTAACGTCATTTACAATCATCGCTGATATGGCGAGAGAAATTGGTGGGGACTTAGTAGAAGTCCATAACCTTGTACCAACTGGAACGGACCCACATGAATATGAACCATTGCCCGCTGACATCAAAGCTGCAACCGATGCGGACGTCCTTTTCTATAATGGATTGAACTTGGAAGGCGGAAAAGACGGATGGTTCTATAAAATGATTCATACGGTCAATCAAAAAGAAGAGAATATATTTAGCTTAACTGAGCGTGTAGAACCGATGTATTTGACAGACGAAGATGGCCGTGAAGAAGAAATCAATCCACATGCATTCATAGATCCGTCTGTTGGAGTGAAAATGGCAGAGGATATGCGAGATGCACTTATGAAAAAACATCCATCCAAAAGTGAAGAAATTCAAAAACGTGGGGATGCGTATGTCCAACGCTTGAAAGAAATCGTTAATGAATACGAAGAGCGAATTAATGACATCCCAGAAAAAAAGCGCGTATTGGTCACAAGTGAACGCGCCTTCCAGTATATGACATCCCGTTACGGAATAAAAGAAGCCTTTATTTGGGAAATAGATACGGAAGAGAACGGTTCACCGACTCAAATTAAAAATTTGATTACATTTATTAAAGAACATGAAGTACCGGTCCTGTTTATGGAATCAAACGTAGACCCACGACCGATGGAAACAGTCTCTAACGAAACCGGCGTCCGTATTGCTAATAAGAAAATTTATTCAGATGAAATTGGAAGTCCAGGTGATGAAGTCGATACGTATGTAAAGTATTTGTATTACAACATCAATCTGATACATGATGAACTGAGCAAATAATGGACAAAAGCACAAGGACTCATGCTTAATAAAATCACCCACATTTCGGCTACATTGTAGCTGGAATGTGGGTTTCTTTATTTCAGTCTTTATAAAACACTTTTTCTACATTATATTTTGCACGTAATGTATTGATGATATACGTTTCATAAATTTCGCGCTCCATCGGATCATCGACAATGATGACGGAGATTTTATTAATTTCACTCCGGTGGTTTTTCACTGGTGACACATTGTCTTCAAGATGTTTTTTTACTCGTTGGCGTAGCTTTCGGGCTTTGCCTGCAAAAAGCAGTTCGTCACTTTTATTGTAAAAAAGGATAAGACCGCCTTTATCGCGAGGGATTTCATGAAGGTCGATAAAACCGTTGATAGGCTTGATTGGCGCTTCATCTGCTTTCATTTCTTGCTGACGTTGCTGAATCGTTACATCAGGATTCGGTATTGTGATTGAGATCATTCATTTTCACGTCCTCTTTTTTTGTGAATATAAATCCTACCACAATTCGGACGGAATGCGAAATGTAAAGCTACCGCGATTGAGTCAAGTTTTTTGGGTATGTTTTATGTCGAATAGAACTTTTCTAATATAATTAAAGTTTATCGTGCTATTCTCCAAGTACAAAATCGCTTTTATAATGTAGAAGTAGAAACTAGGACGTGTTGCTTTCCGTTCCGGCGCTCGCTTTCCGCGGGCATGGCTTGAGCCTCCTCGGTCGCGAAAAGCGTGCTCCCTGCGGGGTCTCAAGACTCATGCTATTCCCGCAGGAGTCGAGCGCCTACACTCCAAGCAACAGATGCTTCAAATATAAATGAATTTGACAAATAGACTTGACCTTATGAGGCTTACTCTGAGGTTGCTTTTTCAATTGATCATAATAATCCACGAGAGTATTATAGGTATTTGCTCACAAAGAAATAGATAGGCTTTCCCGTGACTTACTGTAAATACCGGATATTGTCCCTTGTTTCTTCTCGAATACTACTCTTGAGCTTTTCCACCTATTGTTTCGGCGACTTGCTCTCTATTGCATCCTTTAGCTAGCCTGGCATCGTGCTAACTAGTGATTTTAAAATCTCCAAACTGTCTTTCAATGCGAACATAGATGCTAAAAGGGCAGTGGTTATTATAAACATATTGGTTCTCTCCTTGTAGAAGAGAACCCTTTTTCATTCCTTTAATTACTTTGCAGTTTAGGATTTCACGTATATCCGATTGATTGGAGTGGAGATCGGCGACTCCAGCGGGAACAGCGCGAGCTGAAGACCCTGGACCGAGCGCAGCGAGGGAAGCGGCTGAAGCCGTGCCCGCGGAAAGCGTCCGATCGGAACGGAAATCAATAGTATTTGTAGCATGCTTATACTTTTATTATCCACGCATAAACACTTGAGTGATACAACTACCGGTAGCTACAGTTGCCGTATTGTCCAAAAGTAGTCATTTGTCATTTTTCTTCTCATATACTAGAGGACTTACGAAATAGAAAGGACGTTGCACTGATGGATTTTCCAGTTTCTATTTTGACGAAGAAGCTTCCCCATACATCGCCTACCATCAATGTCTATTACCCAGTTGTGACACAAATGAAGGATTCAATCGTTCAACGGAAAATAAATAACATTATCATTCATACTCTCAATCAAATCCTTATCGAACAGCAGTTTTACAATCCAGCACTTGTCGAATTGCTCGCTACCTTCGAAATAAAAAACAATCAGCGCGGAATACTTAGCCTGAATTTAATCGTGTATTCTTTCACAGGCGGTGCCCATGGCATGACAATAATTAAGTCTCTTACGTTTAATGTGAAAACCGGTAAACAATATGAATTGAAGGATTTATTCAAACCCGGAAGCGATTATGTGAAGAAGCTGTCTGATATCATCCGTGTTGACATAAAGAAATGGGACATCCCATTACTCGATCCCCCATTTAAAGAAATCCGACCTGATCAGGATTTCTATATTGCAGACACCTCTGTCATCATTTATTTCCAGCTATATGAAATCACTGCATATGCATGGGGATTCCCTTACTTCCCGATTGCAATACTTGATATCACGGATATCATTAAACCTCAAGGTCCACTAAATCGAATGATGTCATTTACGTAAAAAAGCCGTTCTTCGTGACGGCTTTAGCTACGTGTTTTTTTATAACGGAATGCGATGAAAATGGCAATTAATCCAACAACGAAAATGACGAATGTCAACCATGGAATAACAGCTTCATCTTCATCGATAACTTCCTCCGAACTGCTTACTTCTTGGCCTTCACCTAATGCATTCAAATCTTCTGTTGCATAGGCCAGTTCAGTCGTTCGATGGCAAATTGTAGTAGATAACGTGTTTTTCACGTACATATCACTCTTTGAAGCGTACACGAGATATTTTTGACCCTTTACAAAAGGAATTCCACAATCACCATCATGAAGACCTGTCGTAATAACCGCTTCGGATTCATCAATTCCCTTCCATACTTCATCGACCTTGAAATGAACTGTTTTGCCATATCCTCCGACAAGTTTACCGTTCTCTATTACTTCCACAACTTCCCCGCTGAATACTGCATCCGCCTGATCTAGTGCATCTTCCGGTGGCGGTGGCATTATGCATGAGCAAGCAGAAGCCTCTAACGGTTTCCACCATAATAATAGTATGAACATGAGTCCAATGATCATTACATGGCTTACTCTCAAGTTAACCCCTCCCCTATAAGGAGTAGACGTAGCCATTTGAGTTTCGTTTCAAGTTTCAATTAACATACCGGTAGAATAAGAGACGCTTCATTATTTTTGGGTGAGTTTACCGCAGATGAGACACTATACGCATCCATTTGTTTTTCATCAAACGGCTGCAACATACTTCCTAGTAAATCTACATCGTTATTGTGTGGATCAAGCCACGCTGCCTCATCTTCCCTTCGTAAAATGACAGGCATCCTATCATGGATTGGTTTCACTAATGCATTCGGCTTAGTCGTAATGGCGGTACATGTATGAATAATTTTCCCTTCAGGGGACTTCCAAGATTCCCATAAACCTGCGATTGCGAACAGTTCATCATTCTTTAGCTTAATGCGCATCGGAATTTTATCTCCATCTTTTCGTTGCCATTCATAAAACGAATCAGCAGGAAGAATGCAACGCTGTTTTTGGAAAGCTTTTCGGAAGCTTGGTTTTTCAGCTACCGTTTCGGCACGAGCATTGATCATTTTATAACCGATTTTCTCATCCTTTGCCCACGGAGGGATTAAGCCCCAACGAAGATGACCTAAACGATTTTTACGTCCATCGTTAATAATAGCTACTACTTGTTGGGAAGGAGCAATATTATAGCTCGGTATATAATCGCTTTCGTCAAATGCCGATTCAATAGTAAATCGGTCGATGATTTCGTAATAAGGGGCAAATAAAGTGAAGCGGCCACACATAAGCATCCTCCTCTTACTTTCATGATTATTTAATTAATGGTAACATTATTAGTGAATACATTCATGAAAATTGTCGTCGGGTGGGTGATTCTACTGAAGAATTAGCCCTTATCCGAAATACTAGTGAGAAGGAGAAACATATGACAAACAAGCCATATAAAGCGTTAGTAACAGATCGAATTTTTTTCGGTGGCGTAAATGCAATCGATGAGTTGCTAGCGAGTGAAAAAATAGATGTCATCTATGACCTTCGCGCTGAAGTAGACGGTCCACTACCAAGTACTATTAGCGTTCATCAACCGTTGCTAGACGATGCCGAAGCGCAGGACGAATCGATACGCGAAGCTGTAAACAAAGTGTTGGAAGCTTATAAGTCAGGAAAAAACGTCTATTTTCATTGCAATACAGGTAGAGGACGCGGCGGTACATTGGCGGCAGCCACGCTGATTGAACTAGGCAAAGCGGAAAATGTTGAGGAAGCAGAACTGATGACAAGAACAATCCGCCCCGAAACAAACATTAAGCCCGCATTCAAAGCTGCATTGAATCGACTTTATAAAAATTGATTAATTGAAAAAGAGTGGAGGTGTGAATGAGTTTAATTCATTCGGACACCTCCACTCTTTTTCACCTTCAATTATGTCGTTTTCGAATGACAAATACATAAAAAACAAGCACTGCAAGCACGAGAATACTTGCCAGTAAATACAGATTCCGATAACCGAAATAAACCGCGACAACTCCTAACACATATGATCCGACAGCCAGACCTGAATCGAATAAAGTGAAAAATGTCGCTGTCGCATACCCACTTCGTTGATAGGTCGTCGATTGGATAGCAAGTGTCTGCATACTCGGTACGAGCGCCCCATAGCCAAGCCCGACAAAGGCTCCCGCAATAAGAAATAAGCCAGGAGTGCTCATGAAAGATAAGAGGAGCAGGCCGAAGAAAAACAACAGAAAACCGGGAATTAATATATATGCTGGACCTTTTTCATCAAAAATCCTTCCTGTGAAAGGCCGAGTAACGAGCATGACCGCCGCAAAGATAACAAAAAAGAAGCTTGCTAGTGGCAACAAACCCTTCTCTTGAGCATAAATCGATAAGTAGGATAAAACACTAGCATACGAAAATGCGATTAAACTTGCCAGTAAAGCAATTGGCATTGCTCTTTTCTCAAATAGGTCGTTCCATGTAAAACCTTTCGGTCGATTTTCAATCCGTTCAATTTCCACTTCAGGAATAAGCAATGCTACAAGTGCTCCAACAATCATTAGAATGCTCATTACGATAAACAAAGCATCGTAGGAATATGATTGGATAATGAAAAGGGCGATGAATGGTCCGACAACGACTGCTAAATTCGTCGACATGACGTAATAGCCAAGCCCTGCCCCGCGCCGCGCTTTCGGCACGATATCTGCAGCAAGTGAACCAGCAGCTGTCGTCACGATGCTGAACCATATTCCTTGAAAGAAACGCAACGTAAGCAAACCTGTAAATGGTGTAATAAAATAATAAAGTATAGTGCATACAAGATAAAAAAATAAGCCAATCAACAGCATTTTCCGTTTGCCTACAATATCGAGCAGTTTGCCAGAAAACGGACGGACAATGATGGCAGACAGTAAAAAAATCGTCATTAATAACCCTGCTTCTTCGTCCGTTCGACTGAGAGCATCTTTTGCATATAACGGCAAAGTCGATACTAATCCATAAAACACAATAAAAACGGACAAATTCGTAAGAAACAGACTAATAAACGGCTTCGTCCAAATCGGTTCTTTATGAGTCATGAAGTCATTCTCCTAGATGTTGAATTTTCACACCTTTCCAAACAATCGAGACGCCCATCGTTGCAACAAGGACGACTAGCCCTAAAATGAATGGATATAAATGATGCACGTCGTACAATAATCCTGCAGAAAGCGGACCGAGGACATTGCCGATACTCATATACGAATTGTTCATCCCCATTGCAAACCCTTGTTCTTCCCCCGCAGTCTTAGAAATAAGCGTAGTTAAAACAGGACGTAAAATCGATGTTGCTAAGAAAATAATCATCGTTACACCGAAGAACATTACATAATTCGGAGCAAAAATACAAAGTAGAAAACCTGCAGCAGTCAAACCGAGGAAAATATTGAGCACTTTCCTTTCGCCATATTTGCGCACAATCCAATCGACTGCAAAAAGTTGAATGATGACACTAACAATTCCTGTCGACGTTACCATTATAGCAATATCCTTTGGCGTAGCGTTGAATTCATTATCGACGAAAAGTCCAAGAACCGATTCGTATGCCATCAATCCGAAGCTCATGACAAGTGTGATCACGAGCGGAATGAAATATGGCTTGCTAAAAGATTGCGCAATTTCTTTCACCATCGGTTCAGGCTTGAACTCCAAAGTTTCCTTTTTCTCGTCCATGCTCTCCTGTAACATGACGGCGGAGAATACAACTGCTACAAGTCCAATAATTGCAGAAATCAACAACGGCATCTTCAAACCAAAATCGGCTAAGAAACCGCCGATTCCGGGTCCGATCACAATGCCCAATGACATAGACGCGGAAATGAAGCTATTCCCTTTCGCGCGCTGATCCATCGTTGTAATATCAGCTACATACGCAAATATCGCAGGAATAAGTAACGCCGCTCCAATCCCTCCAATTACCCTGGACAAATATAAGACACCGATTGAATCGGAAAAATAAAAGACGAACATGGACAATGCCAATCCGCTTAGGCCAAAAATAATCATAATTCTCCTACCATACCGATCCGTCCATCTACCAGCAATCGGAGACATCACAAGCTGTGCACCAGCAAAAATAGCAATCATTAAGCCCGCCGCTGTTCCAGCCTGCCCAATTGACAATAAATACGCCGGCAAAATCGGAATGATGATTCCGAAACTCCCGACAGCAATAAACATATTGATCATTAAAATAATCAATTTTCTTCGTTGGTCTTTATTCAAGTTCCCCCAACCTCCTTCTCAATAGACAGACCTACTATTATAAACAGGTTATTTGCAGAAGTCACCTTAATTGTTGAAAGTAGCCAATGGAATAAAAAAACGCCCACCATCAAAACGACGGTGAAGCGTTACGCCATTAATTCGCAGTTGGTGACGTGATTTTCTGATCCTTAGGTAGAGCCAGTCCTACAAGGCCGATCAATGGTAGGAACGAGGCGATGACCATCGTCGGGAAGATACCAATCGTATCCATCAATTTCCCAATAACAACCGCGCCGATCGCTCCCATCCCGAATGCCAAGCCTACTGTCAAACCGGCCATTGTTCCGATTTTGCTCGGTACTAGCTCCTGTGCGTAAATGACAGTGACCGTGAAGCTAAGCATAATGGAAAATCCGATTGTTGCAAGCAAGATTCCTACTGCCCAAAGTGGAGCGTGCGGAAGCAGGAAGCAGAAAGGCACAGGAATTAAAAGCGATAAGACGATGACGTTTTTTCTTCCAATTCGATCCGCCATCGGACCTCCGAAAAATGTACCTGCAGCACCAAGCGCCATGAAAAGGAATATGTATAGCTGTCCTATCTCAATTTTCAATCCATAATCATCCATTAAGTAAAAGATATAGAAGCTAGTGACTTTCGTGAAGTAAAACGAACGGGCAAAAATGATTACTAACAGTAACGTGAGTGCAATCCCAATTTGTTTTTTTGTCAAATTACCGATTGAGGAAAGGAGCACTTTTTTACGATTGTTCTGCTTGTCTAGCTCCAACTGCCTTTTATACCAAGCGGATATTTTAGACAATATAAAAATTCCGAGTGCCGCCACCGCAATGAAAACGGCTGCCCCTTTTTGACCGAGTGGCACTAAAACAAATGCACTGATCAGCGGAGCCAATGCTTGTCCAGTATTCCCACCAACTTGGTAGATCGACTGTGAAAGTCCCCTTTTTGTCCCCGCCGCTAAGAAGGATACGCGGGAGCCTTCCGGATGGAATACCGCGGAACCGAGCCCTAATATAATGACCGACAGGAGAATGAGCCAATAGCTTGGCGCGATTGCCAAACCTGCCATTCCGATGAGGGAAAATGTCATTCCGATAGGAAGTGCATATGGCATCGGCTTTCTGTCGCTGAAATAGCCGACGACAGGCTGCAGGACGGAAGCTACCATATTCAATGCAAAAAAGATGTAACCGAGTTGAGTAAAGCTTAATCCTCTTTCCTTTTCCAACACCGGAAACATCGCCGGTATGACTGCTTGAAGCGTATCATTCAATAAATGGCAAGCCCCGATAGCGAACATAATCGGATATGCCGGGTTGTTCGTATGCTCTGTCTGTTTAATAGATGTCAATAAAATCCCCACGCTTTTTTTATTAATTTCAACAATAATTCCAGTATACAGCAATTAGAAGTTCGAATGTTAAGAATCTGAAAAAATCATTTAACATACGATTTTCTGTGTTAAGTCACCGCATTTCCGGGTAGATTACACAGTACTAGCATTCGAAAGGATTGAAGTTGAAATGACAGCGCTCGGAAATGTATCTTTAATGACGTTGTTTCCGATTACCCTCCTGTTGCTCACTATGGAAATCGTCCTAGTCTCCTACAAATCAACTTCCCCTAAGTGGACAACAGGGCTGGCGTATGGCAATCTCATTATTAACGTCGCATGGACTGTACTAATTATTATCCTCCTTCTCAATCCGTCTCTCGTTTTGCCGCATCTTGCAGATGTCATCGCGGATGTATTCCAACGGTCGCCTGACGATATTATTCCGCAAGTCCATTTAATAGTCATCGTCGTCGGTCTCGCTTCGATTGTCACGACCATTATCGATGCGTTTATAGGCTTTACAAAACTACGAAGTGAAAACCGAGAAGTAAACAAAGTAATGCGGGAATAATTTTGTACGATAAAAAGAGACCGGAATCTCCCATTGGATTCCGGTCTCTTCTTTATTCACTATCCAACACTTTTTCCGTACCCGCAACAACGACTGCCGCAGAAGCATCTCCGACGACATTCACCGATGTCCTCATCATATCGAGCACTCTGTCAATACCGGCTATCAATGCAATCCCTTCAAGTGGCATATTCACTGACGTCAAAACCATTGCAAGCATAATCATACCTGCCCCTGGAACGCCAGCTGTACCGATTGACGCTAAAATGGTAATGAGAACAACCGTCAGCAGCTGGAGGAACGACAATTCCAAACTGTAGAACTGTGCAATGAAAATGACGGCAACCCCTTGGTAAATAGCTGTACCGTCCATATTGACAGTTGCGCCGAGCGGGAGGACGAAACTCGATATTTTATTTGGAACGCCGAGGTTTTCATTCGTATTTTTAATTGTCACTGGCAATGTCCCTGAACTGCTTGCGGTACTAAAAGCGACTAACGCCGCAGGAGAAATTCCTTTGAAAAATCTTTTCGGGCTCATTCCGGCAAACGTTTTAACTGCCGTCGAGTAAATGATGACCGCATGAAGGATACACGCGATGTAAACTGCCAATATCACTTTGACGAGCGGCAAAAGGACAGATAGACCGTATTGACCAATAACCGGCGCAAGTAAACCTAAAATCCCGATTGGGGCCACTTTCATGACAATCCCTGTAATTTTATACATCACTTCGGAGAAGGCCTCAAAAAACGAATAGACAGGACGCGCCTTTTCTCCGACTAGTGTAATGGCGAGCCCAATGAACAACGCAAAGAAGATGATTTGCAAAATGCTGCCCGTTGCCAAGGCGGTAAATGGATTTTCCGGTATGATATTTAGTAATGTCGTAATTGCACTTTGCGGTTCTTTCGTCGCGGATTCTGGAGCGACCAAGCCGGCGGATGAAATTGATAACCCTTTACCTGGCGATATTAAAAATGCGATAGCAAGACCGATGATGATTGCAATAGCTGTAGTCGCTAAATAATAAGCGACCGTTTTCACCCCGATCCTTCCGAGTTGTTTTGGATCAGAAGTACCAGCAACGCCGACGACTAATGTAGACAAAATGAGCGGAGCAATGATGAATTTAATTAATCGTAAAAATAAATCCCCAAACGGCTTCAGAAAATTAATGGAACTTCCGAACAAACTGCCTAAAATAACGGCTAATACGAAGGCGATAAAAATCTGTGTCACGAGATTGAATTTAATCTTCATTCTTCTCCCCTTTCTTGAAATTGTACGTTACCTTGCTACTACCAACATATACAACTCACGTGCATAACATGAATGAAAACAGACAATAAAAAAAGCCCCCAGAACGCTTTCGCGAAAAGGGGAGCCGATCAGAACCATTTGCCGACAATCGGATAATTGTATGTTTCACCTTGCAACGATTTCACAATTCCAATGATTGGAATAATAATTGTCATCAGCCCGAAAACGATAAGCATCGGAATGCCGATTATTAACAGAACCAAAAGTGCCGAGATGAAAATTAGTGCACCCATCACTAATTGGAATAACAGTGCTTGGATGGACAATCTTTTCACTTCTGAATCATCTACAACTAAAAATATGATGAACGGAACAAGGAATGGAGCAAAAAACGCGCTAGCATGAACGAGCACTTTCAAACCTATCTTTTCCAATCGCTCACCTCCTTGTTTTCTACTGTAAGTTATTTACGGACAACGAATAAGGAAGTTTCACTTTCATTCAATTAAATTATTGTATTTACGTTCGATAGCATTCAAGTCAATTTCTTCAATTTGAATATCTTTTAGTTGATAACGTTCCTTCAGCTTCAGAATCCGCCTTACGCTTTCATCGATCCGTTCTTCCGTAATTGTCCCCACCTGTACAGCAGAGAGTAATGCATTTATTGTACCGACCTGGTTTTCATAATCACCGGCAATTAATAACAGATCACTGCCTGCAATGAAAGACTGTAAAGCAGCTTCAGGAACTGTATAGTCATTGACGATTGCGCCCATCGTCATATCATCCGTAATGACTACACCTTCAAAATTCATTTCTTCTCGAAGCAAACCTGTTATGATCTTTTTCGATAAAGAGGAAGGATATGTGCTATCAAGCTCAGGAAACATAATATGCGCTACCATAATAACATCCACTTGTTCGTCAATTGCCCGTTGAAAAGGAATTAGATCGGTTTCATATAGCTCTACTAATGTCTTCTTAATAACAGGCAATGACAGATGAGAATCTACATGCGTATCCCCATGCCCCGGAAAATGTTTGACTACGGAAATGATTCCATTTTCCGTCATCCCCCTCATGACAGCCATGCCAATACGAGCGACTTCATCGGGATCGGATGAGAATGATCGGTCTCCGATGGCGGGATTTCTCGGATTGCTATGGACGTCCAAAACAGGTGCATAGTTCATGTTGTAGCCGAAGGCGTGTAACAATTCCGCGAGATAAGCACCAGTTTCATAAGCGAGCGTTTCATCACCTATTCGACCAAAATAGTCTGCTGCAGGCAACTTCTTCATACTGGAAGGCAAGCGGGATACACGACCACCTTCTTCATCAACAGAAATGAACAACGGTATGTTATAATCGGCATTCGCTTTTTTGCTTTCATTTAATAAATTCAGTATTCCAGCCGGGTACGAACTGTTTCTTCCTAATAAAATAATTCCCCCAACATGATATTTACGAATAAGACGGTCTAACTCGTCGCCATACGTCTTTCCTTCCATGCCGACGATGAGCAACTGGCCAATTTTTTCTTCTAGCGTCATCTCATCCATTACTAAATCAACATAGGAAATTGTCATTTCCGGTAACTCCGTCACTTGTGCCCTCTCGCTGAATGATGGTGTGTGTTTAGCGGGTTGTTGTACTGCAGGACTGCATCCCGTTAAAAGAATGAGTATGCAAATTAAATATAGCCTTGTACGACAGCGCACCGGATTGATCCGAACTACCTCCAAATTTCTTTTGCCTTATCGAGGGAGTCCAATGAAATACGACCTTTCAACATCGGAGGGGGGCAATGTCGATTATGCTCGGCAATTTTTTCATTCACTTCATTTACAAGTTGTTGTAAATCGCCCTGTTCGCCGTTCGATGAAAGAGTTGAAATTTCATTGATCATACTGCTAATTTCGTGCTGCAACTTCAACCAATGCGGCTTATAGCCCGCATCTTTTGCAATCCGTTGAAAATGCTGGAAAGTGTCGCCAGAAAAATATTCTTTTGGCAATGGTTTTCCGAAGCCTTTCAAATTTTCCATGCCGCTTTCCTCTTCACGTTTTTTCAACATATCTCCGATTAGATCATTGTATGGAGGCATCGAATTATCGGACATTCTTATCTCACTCTTTCATCGATTTTTAGTAGATCATTTTTGCCAGACGTGTACTCGAGCTTCATTTGTTCTAACTCAAGCTTCATCTTTTCGGTTTCAATAATAAAGTTTTGCTGTTTCATTTTCTCAAGTTCGATTTCTTCACGAACCATATCTGCCTTGAATTTCATCGTCTTCCGCTTATAATCTGTAATGATCGCCGTTATCGGTACACACATGACGATTGCTACAATTCCCATTACATATAACATCTGTACTCACCTATCCTTTCCATTATTACTTGTTTAATTTCTTGCAAACGTAGCCGGCATAACAACCCCGACGACTTCTCCTGTTGCACAGAGGACATCATCCGCAAACACTTCTACATTCACTTTCCATTTCTTCGGGTGAATCTCTTCAACTGTCCCGACTGCTTTCAATTTTTCCCCTTGAGGCGTCGGCTTCAAAAAATTCACGGTTAACGAAGCGGTGACAAAACGGGGAACTTCAGCTCCGTCTCCTGGCTCATTCCCATTTTTCCGATGCAAAGCAAGAGCGCACGACCCCGTTCCATGGCAATCCACGAATGATGCGATGAGTCCGCCGTATACAAATCCCGGAATCGCCATATGTTTTTCCAAAGGCTCATAATATGTAACCGTTTTCTCCCCATCCCAACCCGTTCGGAAATGGTACCCATCCTCATTCAGCCGTCCACACCCGAAACACCAAGCGAAATCATCTGCATAAAAATCTTGAATTGCATGTTCAACTTTAGCCATTTCTCACCCTCCGTATATTCTATATAGTTCGAATACTAGTATAACATTAATTTTCAAGCATCTCTTAAGAGACCTTCACGATTTTTTAAATTTTCTTTCCCCGCTCAGTCGTTAATTTTTCCTTCGCGAGAATCATAGCATGAGTACTATTCCATTTAAGCACCTACTGCGTATACTATACAAACGAAGATAGGAGGAATTGAACATGAAACTGCGAGCTATCTTGCTTCTTTCACTCATGATTGGCGGCATGTATGTAATGATTGAAACAATTAATGAATTTAACGAAAAAAGCTTTAGTGAATTTTTGGAGACGATCGATGCCAATTTCAATTCGCTCACTTTCAATACTCCTCCGATGCACGGTAATCCCGCCGCAACATGGAATGTCAATGACAACCAACAGGTGGAAGAATTGCTTCAATTCCTACAAAATTATCATGTTAAGAAATTGAAGCCGGAAGAAATTAACCCTGATGACAATATCGATGAATTAACAATTAGCTTAAAAGACCAAGATGGAAACAGCATGACAATCATCGTTGCAGAAAATCTCATCATCCAAAACGAACAACTCTATTATGAAATCGTCGATGGCCCACTCGATGTCGACTGGATTGTTCGATTTTTCGTTAGCAATAAATTTTAAAGGTATTTTACAGTTGCAGCATGTATGCGGAAACACGTTCTTATTTTCGCTTTTGCGCATATTGCTGAATCATCGATCGTATGAACGGGCTCAAGTTTTCCGGTAACTTGTGCAAATGGAAGAACCCGACTTCTGATGTCTCAATGCCGTCCGCTTTTAGTTCACCGCCACGAATGTCATTCGTTGCATAAACTATTGTCACCGAAAAATATTCGTGGCCATTGCTCAAAACGGTATGTGTTTGTGGGCCGGAGACAACGGTTACAAGCTCCAACTTTCCAATCTGTATGCCCGTTTCCTCATGCACTTCCCTCCGAGCTGTCTCTTCTGCAGACTCTCCTAGTTCCATGAAGCCGCCTGGAATGCCCCATCGTCCATCCAATTTTCTTTGAAGTAGGATTTCCCCTTTTTCATTGAACACCCCTACCCCTGCACCTGTAAGCAATAACGGCCGGTTCCCAATCATTTCTCTCAGATCCTCAATATACCCCACGACTCATTCCCCTTTTTGTCAATTAACATAACGCAATGCCTTCTATAATGAATTAAATTAATAGTGCGTAAAAAATATCAGCGTGCGCATTATTCGCAGAGTTACAAAAGCAATTCACGTAGTTGCGATAATTGTAAATGTTCCTGGAAGCTTATCAGCAATACATTTTGGTGAACCTGCCGGAAATGCCCAATGAACCCCTTTATCTTCTTTCATTTTTATTAATTTCAGGTCAGAGTTAATAAAAGCATTGACCACTTCAGATAACGTCCATTGTCTAATTACATTTTCCTTTAACTGTTGTTGCATTTCTTTTGGCAAAAGGGCTGCGTAGGCAACGTCGACCTCTAAGTATTCTTCTCTAAAATAATCACCATCTACAATCGTTTCCCCGTTTGAAAAGCGCATCGTTTTTGAAACGAAGGGATGATAATCTCTTACGATAAAAATCCCTGTCTCATTCAACAGTTTGGACACCTTTTCAAATACAGGATGTAAATCCACGAAATAATGAAGTACTCCCATTTCAAGGATGACGATGTCGAATAGCGACATTTCTTCAACTTCCAATTCGAGTACGTCTTTGACGATATAAGTTAGCGAAACTCCTGCCGCTTCTGCTAATTCCAATGCATATCGTTGATTTTCATTGGATAGGTCAACAACTGTGACATCTGCACCAAGGAGTGCGAAGCTGACTGCTTTATTTCCTTTTGAACCAAGTAAATTAAGGACTCTTTTTCCATCAACATCTCCAATTACGTCTAAGTAATAGCTGACCTTTTTAGACGGATCTGCCTTTAATTCGTTTGCGTAGTCTTTAGGTGAACCATGTCGTGCCACCCATGCCTGGTAAGCGTTTTGATTCCATCCTATTTTATTTCTTTCACTCATCTGCTGCTGGTTCATGAAATTCCCCTTCCAAGCTTTTCAGCTAAACTATTAGGAAACAACACTTTTTCACCTGTTACGAAATCCATTATGTTAATCCACTTAGCAAATGATACGTTCTCGTTTTCCTGTATATTGAATAGAGTTCGGTTATAGTTTTCCTTATCTACAAAGTTGACCTTATATACTAGGATAATTTCATGGCCAATTTGCTCATTGATTATAAAGATGTTTTCAATACATCCTATAAACCTATCAATTTCCACATTTACCTTTAATTCTTCATTGAATTCCCTAATAAGCGCCTCGGCTGATTTCTCCCCAAATTCTATTGATCCACCAATAGGACGATAATACATTCCGTTCCCTCTAGAATGATTTCCCTCAAATTCTTCAACTAATATTCGATGTCCAGATTCCAGAATGCCAATTACTTTTGCCCTTGGATATTTTTCACATCTCCTATTCAAGCCTGCACTCCTTGAAAATTATATGAGAGTGATGTTTCGAGCAGTCCTTCTATCCCGCCTTCATAATACGGCACCGCTTCATTCGCGAATGAAAGATCTTTCCATTCCGCATCTAAAATCCCGCCTTTATCTTGGACAACTACTTCCCCATCAAACGCTTCTGCTAAAAACGTAAAAAATAACACATGATTATTTTCTTTTTGCCTGAACGCCTCATTCACCGTAAGCAGTTTACCAACCTTCACGTTAAGTCCGGTTTCCTCCCATACTTCACGTTGCGCTGCCTGTTCTAACGTCTCTCCTTTTTCCACGCCACCTCCAGGCAACGTCCAATTATCATATTTCTTATTCTTCACCATAAGTACTTTTCCCTTTTTCAAAATGACTGAATATACAACATCTACACGATTCATTATTGAACTCCCCCCTACTCGTATATACTTAGAATCATAGCTTATGACCGGAGGGATGGACAGTGGAATTCAGAAATATCAATGAACAAATCATTCAACAATACAAGGAGGATGAAACACTTATGATTCGCCTGTTTGTGCAATGGTGCTCGAACAATGAATTAGATCCTCATACAGTTTATAAAAAGGCATATCCAGATCAAATGGAAAATGCAGCCTTACAAGAAGTAATCGAAAGCGATGATGGCTTTGAAGAGTTCCATATCGACAATGAAACAATGCTCGACGTCCTTCAACTTTTCGGCAATGAAGATCTCGCCTTTGTTGTCGCAGATGAGATGGAACGACAGTCAAGAAAGTAACAAACGAAAAGAGTTAAGAACTACCTATTCATTTTTACTTTTCTATAAGTTTGCTATATACTATCATTAGTTCGATATCCGTAATAATTAGAATTAAAAGGGAGAGATGAGAATGGTGAAAAGTTTACCATCACGTTCAGAAGTGAACGTCGAAGAGACATGGAATTTGGAAGACCTTTTCAAAACTGAAGAGGAATATAATGCAGCCATTAAGGAACTTGAAAGTGAAGTTGCTTCTTTCGAAGAACGCTTCAAGGGGAATATTACTAATGAGAAAGCAATCATCGAAGCTTTAGATGGATATGCATCTATCATGGGCAAGATGGTACCAATCGGGACGTATACGAGTCTTTCGCATAGTGTCGACCAAACAAATGATGAAGCACAAATGCGCGCAAGTAAATATGGCTCAATTGCTTCCAAACTCGGAAGCCAGCTTTCATTCTTTACAAGTGAGCTTTCCGAATTGTCAAGTGAGCTATTGGAAAACGCGATGAATCAATCCGAGGAGTATAAAAACTATCTTGAAGAATTGATCCGTCAAAAGCCATACAAGCTTCATCCGGAAGTAGAGAAAACGTTGGCAGCATTCTCTTCTGTTCTGAACGCACCATATGGATTGTATAATACGACAAAATTAGTCGACATGAACTTTAATGATTTTGAAGTTAATGGAGAAAACTACCCATTAAGCTATACGACATTTGAAGGCGTATGGGAGTCAGAAACAGATACGAAAAAGAGAAGAGCCGCGTATGATGCATTCCATGCAAAATTGAGAGAGTATCAGCATACGACTGCAAAGACGTACGATATGCATTTGCAAAAGGAAAAAACAACCGCCGACCTAAGAGGACATGAGACAGTCTTCGATTATCTTCTCTTCAATCAAAAAGTCGATCGCACTATGTATGACCGCCAAATCGACTTGATTATGCAACATCTTGCACCGCATATGCGCAAATACGCAAAGCTTCTTCAAAAAGTTCACGGACTCGAAGAGATGACGTTCTCAGATTTAAAGATTTCTTTAGATCCGAACTATGAGCCGAAAATTACAATTGAAGAATCAAAGAAATATATTGAAGATGCACTTGCAATTATGGGTGACGATTATATGAACATGATTGATCGTTCCTATAAAGAGCGGTGGACCGATTTTGCACAGAACACTGGCAAATCGACAGGCGCTTTCTGTTCGAGCCCTTACGGCGTCCACCCTTATATTTTAATTTCTTGGACAGGAAGCATGGAAGATGTGTTTGTTTTGGCGCATGAGCTTGGCCACGCGGGGCACTTCTACAATGCTCACCAACACCAGAACATTTTTAATTCACGCCCATCTATGTACTTCATCGAAGCTCCATCTACGATGAACGAAATGTTGATGGCGAACCACTTGCTATCCAATTCGGATGATCCGAAGTTTAAGCGTTGGGTCATTTCTTCCATCGTAGCGCGTACGTATTACCATAACTTCGTCACACATCTATTGGAAGCGGCATACCAACGTAAAGTGTACGAGCGCATCGATGCTGGTGGCAGTGTGAATGCGAATGTGCTGAACAGCTTGAAGCGCGGCGTCCTCGAAGAGTTCTGGGGAGAAGACGTAAAAATTAATGAAGGTGCTGAATTGACATGGATGCGCCAGCCACATTACTATATGGGCTTGTATCCGTACACATATAGCGCTGGATTGACAATTTCTACACAAGTATCAAAACGTATTTTGGAGGAAGGACAACCTGCCGTTGAGGAGTGGTTGAAAGTGTTGCAAGCAGGCGGCACGAAATCACCTGCTGAGCTTTCCAAAATGGCGGGAGTCGATATTACGACAGAACAGCCGTTGCTCGATACAATTGCGTATATCGGCGAGTTAATTGATCAGCTCGTACAGTTGACGGAAGAGATAGAAGCTACACAAGTAAACTAATTTTAAATTTGCTGTCCCCACAAACAGAGGGGACAGCTTTTTATGTTGACCGTTGTTATTCGCTTTACCTTCCGATATGATAAATACAAATCTATTTACTGTAACTATTTTTGAAATGAGGGATTTACTTGTCTTCTACACAATCCAACTGGTATGTTCGACTTGGCTGTCTAGCGCCAATTATCGGAATAGTTGCCATGTTTTATTTCATCAAGCGCGAGGCGTTCCTACTCGGCTTTATTTTTTTCGCGGTGTTTTTCGGATTTGCTGCACTCTTTTTATTGCTCTCCACACGGACGGAAGAAAAGTTGAAGGCAAACCAGCGAGACTATTTGAATACATTCCAACCGAAAGCATCGAATTATAACGAATCGCACGCCTTTGTTGCCGATGATTTACTCTCCAAAATTACTGTTGACGAAAAAAATCGTCGAATCCATTTTTGGGAGCCTGCTCCCCTTATTGATGGGAAGATCGTGAAAAAAGCATTTAAACAAATGCCTTACATACTCTCAGATTATCCATATTCCGCTATATTAGCAGTTGAAATATACGAAAACGGCACACGACAGAAAACAGTTGTGAAGGAAGCCGAAGGGACAATGGAACGTATTGAATCTCTCGGACAATCCGTCACCCAAATTATTACTAATAAAATTCCTTTTGCGAAAAAGGCAATCCACCGTAGAATTGCTACCGTTGAAATGAAACTAATTGTCGATGACGAGAAAAAGCCGGTTCGTATTATTCGTTTCTATTCAAATCTCGATAAGCGGTTGAAAAGGGACTCCACCGAACATCAAAAGCTGCAACATCAAGTCGACCATTGGGTTTCCCTATTGACTTTCGTTATGGAACAGCATCGAAATCAATAGAGCTGCACCCGTTTCCATGCGGGTTGCAGCTTTTTCCTTTTGTGTAAAAATTCATGTTGAGTTTCCTATGACGCATATAGTAGAATGAAAGCAAATGATAGTCAGACGAGTCAAAAAAATACGAAAACGAGGTCGTTACATGTTGATTTCAAATCGTGTACAAAACATGCCACCCCATTTCTTTTCGTCGCTTGTGAAAAAAGTGGACGCCGCAAAAGCTACAGGATTAGACATTATCAATTTAGGGAGAGGCAATCCCGATCAACCAACACCCTCCCATATTATTAAAGCTTTGCAACAAGCTGCAGAGAAGCCGGAAACACATGGGTACTCGCCTTTCACCGGCATTCCTGAGTTCAGAAAAGCCATCTCGGAATTTTATAAGCGGGAATATGACGTTGATATCGATCCTGAAACAGAAGTCGCGATTTTAGGCGGGTCCAAAATAGGGCTTGTTGAAGTTCCTATGGCGATGATGAATGAAGGAGATTTGCTTTTGCTGCCCAATCCCGGGTATCCCGATTATTTATCGGGGGTCAGTCTCGCCAATGTCGAATATAAAACGATGCCACTTTTAAAGGAAAATGGTTTCATGCCCGATTTTAATGCTCTGTCCGAAGAAGTGAAACAGAAAGCAAAAATCATGTATTTGAACTATCCGAACAACCCGACAAGCGCAGTAGCAACGGTCCCATTTTTTAATGAAGCCGCTTCATTTGCAAAGGAGAATGATATTTTTATTTTGCATGATATGGCATATGGCGGAATTGGTTTCGATGGCGAAAAGCCTGTCAGCTTCCTGCAAGCAGAAGGCGCAAAAGAAATTGGTATTGAAATGTACACGTTATCGAAAACATACAACATGGCCGGCTGGAGAGTTGCTTTTGCGGTCGGAAATTCTCAAATGATTGAGGCGATTAATGAACTCCAACACCACTTATTCATCAGTCTTTTCCCGGCAGTCCAACATGCCGCTATCGCTGCATTGACGGGGGATCAAACTTGTGTCCGCGAACTGACTGCAATGTATGAAAAACGCAGAAATGTATTAATTGCCGAATGTAAGCGGATCGGATGGGACGTAGAAGCGCCAAAAGCATCTTTTTTTGCATGGTTGCCTGTTCCGCGGGGTTATTCGAGTGAGTCTTTTGCGGATATCCTACTTCATCAGGCGGGAGTCGTCGTCGCTCCAGGCCACGGTTTCGGAACACACGGTGAAGGTTATGTGCGTGTCGGTCTTTTGGCGAGCGAAGAACGCATTGCTGAGGCGGTTCGCAGAATTGAAAAGTTGGGAATATTTTCAGTGAGTGAAGCATAATATGAACGAGGCCGCCTGCAGATGAGAGGCGGCCTTTTGTGTGATGACGATTTTGGACGTGGGACATGCTGCTTTGAGCGCAAGACCTGCTGCTTTAAGCGCGAGCCCACTTGTTTTGAGCGCAGGACACGCTGCTTTGAGCGCGGGACACACTGCTTTGAGCGCGAGACCAGCCGCTTTGAGCGCGAGACCAGCCGCTTTGAGCGCGAGACCAGCCGCTTTGAGCGCGAGACCAGCCGCTTTGAGCGCAGGACCAGCCGCTTTGAGCGCGTGGCATGCCATCCCCTATTTTTATTTCTCAAAACCGATATGGATTGAATCGGCAATATGTTGATAGCCGATTTCTTTGTAGATTTTATTCGACGTCGGGTTCATCATATCCGTATACAGCACGCAAAATTTATAGTCCTTCAACAGTTCCTTCGAACCTTGCGCGACCATCGTTCGTGCATACCCCTTTTTCCTCTCCTCTTTCGGCGTAAAGACGAGGGAGACTGTGACGCTGTTTTTAGTCGGTCGTGATTTCTTCATCATCGAGACGACTTTGCCTTCATTCTCCCACAAGAAAACTTCGCGGGCTTCAAGGAAAGTAGCCACTCGTTCTTTAACAAGTTCTGGTGATGTTCGATTCAAGTTCGTGTCTTCCTCAAACATTGCAAACCATTTTTCAATTAACGGAGCATCTGCATCGGTCGCAAACCTCCACGTTCCCGGGCTCATTTCAAGTGACTCATCAACTTTATCCAATCGATAAAGACCTTGATCCATAAGCAATTTTTGCGTCTCTCCTGTGTGACGCTCCCAAGCACTCGCGAATGAAATCGCCCATTGCTTCACACTGATGACGGATGGGATCGCAATCGAATTAACACGTAATTCCTGTATAACGAAATCGATCGCTTCATCCTTCCTGCTTTCATTTACAATGATAAGATTCAATGGATGCGGCGGGGTCATTTGTAGCAGCGCAAGCACATCTCCCTCATCCGTCACAGCTGCCATGAAAGGATTTTCGTACTTCCCTGCTTTTATCGCCTGTAAAATGCCAAAGAACAGGCTAAACACATCCTCATTTTTCGCTATAATTGGTTCTGCTACTTCAGCAAATTGCTTCGCGTCTTCGTATTGAACAAATTCCATTTGAATCTCCCCTTTTCTTTTCTAGGAAGTATAGATGTAAAAAGTAGAATTGTCTATCTTATTAGTAATCAAATAAAAAGGATGTGCTTCAATTATGAGCACATCCCTGTTATGTTATCCTTATTCATTTCACTAAAGCATCGGTTTTTGCGACAGGACTGAATTCGTGAACCCATACGCTCATTGTCGAAAGCCACGGCATATTCGGGTGCAAATCAAGAATTGATTGCTTGTATTCTTCCATGTTCGCAAACCCTTCCTGCTTCGCATGATCATCGGTCATTTCACCGAGCGTTTGCTTGTAAAGCCTATCGATTTTGAACTCTTTTCCTTCCAACACCATAATTTCATCCGGATATGCATAGACACCGTTCCGTCTCGTCGCTGTTTTTTCACCTTTCAATACTCTCTCGACGTCCGCCGAAACAGTGACAAGCCGCTCAACCGAACATGTCTTTTCAGGTAGTTTATTCATACTGCACCGCTCCTTTTCTGAATCTCTGAATCTATCATATCGATTCCCGTTCAAAAATTCCATATGCAGCAGTTGCGAGCGCCTCTTATTCCACTAGGAATTTCACGATGCAGTCACAATCGCTGCATTGGGATAATAAAGAGCTTCTTACTTCACTTCGAATGTATATTCTTCATGTTCATGCAGACCGTCTGCATTTTGTACATGAATGATGACGGTATAAGTACCTGCCTTTTCGAATGAATATGCCGAAACATATTCTCCTTGGTTCGTTTCTTCAGCATTAATCCAAAGAGGCTTGTTACCAAGAACCTCACTTAAAAATTGATAACGAACATCCGCTTCTACAAGGGGCTGTTCATCAATCTGTACATGAGTTATCAATTCCACTTCTTCACCAGTCTTCGCATTTTCCGGTATAACAAAATGGGCTACAAAACCGTCAGCATGTCCATGGTCGTCATCGTGATCGTTGTATTCAGCGCCCTCACCAATTGTCACTTGCTTTACCGGCATCGAATGATATCCTTTTGCGTCCACATGTACTTGGATATGAAAGAGTCCGTCATGGTCAAATGAAGTTTCCGCTGTATACGTGCCGTCCTTTTCATTGACAGCGTCAATCATGATCGAATCGCCTTTCATTCCTTCTTCCCAAACTTCGTATACGACTTTATCGGCATCAACTACTTTTTCATCACCGTATGTGACAAGGGCTTCCATTTTCACTGTGTCACCGACTTCCGCCTGTTCGGTTACAGTCAATTCGACTTCAAACGGCAGCACTTCCACCGTCGATCCGTCATCCACGTCTTTCCCACAAGCAGCTAAAACTCCTAGCCCAATGATCAAGCTGAGCATTATGTATAGTTT
This sequence comes from Sporosarcina sp. UB5, assembly GCF_050859005.1. Classification (GTDB taxonomy): domain Bacteria; phylum Bacillota; class Bacilli; order Bacillales_A; family Planococcaceae; genus Sporosarcina. The sequence continues at coordinate 2,177,100 of NZ_CP125984.1, read as the reverse complement.
TTTCATTATACACCCTCCACTTTCTACCATTTGACGAGTATATTGTTAGATATGATATTATCAAGTAAATGCGAAGTAATTATGAAGTGGACCTTTTCATAAGTATTTCACAACTATTTCGTATAGTATACTAGAATATATGTGTGAAATGAGGATAAATATATGAATCCATATACGATCTTAATAGTAGATGATGAACAACAAATGAGAAAATTGGTGCGCACTTTCCTCATCCCGGAAGGATATGTCGTCGAAGAGGCAACAGATGGCATGGATGCTTTGTCTAAAGTGTATAAACTGCAGCCCGATTTATGCATTGTCGATGTCATGATGCCGTATATGAATGGATTCGACTTTGCGAAAGAGTTGAAACGAACGACGAATATCCCAATTATCTTCTTATCTGCCAGAGGTGAAGAATGGGATAAAGTTGAAGGACTTAAAATCGGAGGCGATGATTATATCGTCAAGCCGTTTATGCCAGGCGAGTTAATTGCAAGAGTTGAATCTGTTCTAAGAAGAACCTATCAACACCAGCGAAGAACACAAGTATTGACAGTTGGTCCTCTCGTCATCGATCATCTTGCGCATAAAGTTACTGTGGATAATAATCCCATTTCATTGACAGTGAAAGAGTTCGGCATTCTTGAGACACTCGCTAGAAAACCGGGCCGTGTCTTTACAAGGGATCAAATTTTAAGTCTTGTATGGGGAGATCATCATCAAAGCACAGACCGAACGATTGATACGCATATTAAAACATTGCGATTGAAGTTAGGGGAAGCGGGAAGCATGGTTGAAACGGTTTGGGGAATCGGATATAAGCTTGAGGTGAAATAATGAAAAAGCTCACATTGAGCCAAAAAATATTAGTTATTTTTATATCGAGCCTTGCATTCACTATCCTTTTTTCATTTTTCTTCATTCACTTCCTTTATTCAAAACTGTATCTTTCAAGCATAGAAGAATCGATTGTCTATCAAGGAAAGCGGACTGCATCCCATTACCATTATGGTGAATTAAGTGACGAAATTATTGAAAAGATTCATTGGTATAATATTGTCTCCGAATACGAAGTTATCGTCGTAGACCATTTAGATGATTTAACGTCATATTTTCCTTATAAGATTGATTATGAAAATCTAGTAGACGATGACGATTACAAAAGTCTCAACAAAGGGGCTTACATTTTGAAGAAAGGATATGTCGAGGAGCTTGACCGCGAAATCTTAGGAGCTATTTTTCCAATAAAGGGCGAAACAGGATTAATCGGTTTTATTTACATATACGTGCCGCTCGCAGCTATTCAAGATGTCTTTCGGGAAAGCATTCCCCTTCTGTCCACTGTAGGAACATTATTCTTTTTCATTCTGTTCCTCATTCTCAACCGTGCATGGCAATCACTGTTTCGGCCGTTGCAAGAGCTTCAACAACTTTCGGCTGAAGTTTCACGAGGAAATTATAGCAAGCGTATCGAAACCGATCGCGAAGACGAGATTGGCCAATTGACGAATGCGTTTAACTTGATGAGCTTATCATTGGAAGAACAAGAAGAACGGAAGAAAGAATTCACATCCAATCTAGTTCACGAGTTACGGACACCGTTGACGTATATCGGAGGATATACACATGCCTTGAAGGAAAAGGTCTATTCATCGCCCGAAGAGGCAGAAAGCTACTTGACGACGATTGAAAAGGAGACTGAACGCCTCAATAAGCTCATTAACGATCTCATTGAGTTGAATCATCTGCAAGAAGATTTATATGTGCTCGTGAAAGAGCCGATTGTTATCGCACAAATCATTTGGGACACGCTTGATTTGTTTAACATCTTAATTTCTGAAAAAGGATTGAATGTACAACTCGACATCGAAGAGGACCTTATACTAATTGGCGATCCGAAAAGAATTCAACAAGTGTTCTACAACATTATTGATAATGCCGTAAAATATTCCTTCGATGAAGGATTGTTACACATTCAGTTGAAATCGGCAGGAGAGACTATCGAATTCAACGTGACGAATAAAGGAATTGTCATACCGGAAGACGATATAGAGAGAATTGGAGAGCGTTTTTTCCGATCTGACAAAGCGAGGACCCGGACGACTGGAGGGACAGGACTTGGCCTTTCAATCGTAAAAGAAATTATTCGCCTACATGGTGGCACTTTTTCCATTAGAAGTAATTCGGTAACTGGAACTACCGTGACGATCCGTTTTGCAAATAATATACAAGATGGGGATGAATAATGAAAACGATTAAATTGCTATCCACGATTTTCGTTGCCTTATCCCTTTTATCTGCTTGCGGCGTTTCAAAACATCCAGGAAGGCAAGTTGCCTCCTTCTCGTTTACCGACCAAAACGGTGATCCATTCGGCACTGATCAACTTACTGGGAAAGTGTGGATTGCGAATTTCATTTTCACGACTTGCAGCACAGTTTGTACGCCAATGTCCCATAAAATGGCTGATTTTCAAAAAACATTTAACGAGCTAGGCATCGAAGTAGAGTTCGTGTCATTCACTGTCGATCCCGAAATCGATACCCCTCAAGTGTTGAAAGAATTCGTCGGACAGTTTTCGGAAGATGACTCAAACTGGCATTTATTGACTGGCTATTCACAAGATGCAATCGGAAAACTTGCATTGAATCAGTTCCAAACAATCGTGCAGAAGCCTCAACAATCAGGTCAAGTCATTCATGGGTCGAACTTTTATATTGTTAATCAAAAAGGATATATTGTGTATGAAGTTAGTTATATCGAAGAGGCTTTTGAAGAGCAGATTTTCACTGAAGTAAAACGCTTAGTGAAATGATGACGGATTGATTGGCGTCGGAACAGAAAACTGGTAGCATGGATGCAACATGAATATCCAGGAGGAATCCGCTTGAAAGAATCAATCTCTTCTTTAACCTATTTTACAGTCGAGCGGTCTATCGATTGGTTTAATCAGAACCATCGTCAAACAGCCCGCACTCTACAGCTGTTCGAGGAATCGATCACATCATCAGATCATACGTTTACATTGGATCATGTCCATGATGTCTCCTATCGGCCATTTTCTAATGGCACTGGGCTTTTCTATCTCCATACAAACCGCGGTGTTTTTACATTCGGTGTAAATGAAAACCCACATGAATTCATTCAATCTTACAAGCGACTTAAAGGGGATCCTTTCGCTTATTAACTAACACTTTTCACCCTTTTTCCGTTATGATATATACTGAAAGTGGGTGTAACTCAATGGATAAAAAGTTATGGAAAATAGGATTTTTCACAAGCCTAACTTCCTTCGTACTGCTAATATTAGGGGTTCGAACTATTTTAGGGACAGAATTGGAGTTCAAAAATTACGTGGCATTTGGCGTATTTAGTCTGACGGTCGGTATTTTGGCTTCTACTATGCTGTTCTATAAAATGAAAATTGCCTTCCGGATTTTCATGGCAGGTCTTGTTTTAGGTTTCGCCGAGTTTTTTAGAAATTTCCTTATGGATGCGAACGGTTTCGGAGACTTGATTGGCGTCCTTTCATTATTCATGATCACAACGTTCGGATTCGGACTTGGCATAATTGTGCAGTTTATCGTCATTGGTATTCGAAAATTAAAGAAATAGGATTTATTGATTGGCCGCCACATATATATGAATGGCGGCCTTTTATTGTGTAAATTTATTGAATAGTAGGTTTCTAAGCGATATAGTGAAATGGGGAAAATCTTTTTCAAAAGGGGATGTTATTATGAAAAGAAGAACAGCAGAGCCGTATAAGATTAAAAGTGTGGAGACGCTTTCCATGCTATCTTACGAGGAACGCAAAGAGTCTCTTGAACGCGCAGGCTACAATACGTTTTTAATTGACTCGCAAGATGTGTACATCGATCTGTTGACGGATAGCGGAACGACGGCGATGAGTGATGCGCAATGGGGAGCGCTCATGACAGGTGATGAAGCGTATGCTGGAAGTAAGAGCTGGAAGCGATTGGAGCAAGCTGTCCGGGATGTTTATGGCTATCGATACGTATTGCCGACACATCAAGGCCGAGGTGCCGAAAATATTTTGTCGCAGCTGAAAATTAAAGAAGGCGATTATGTGCCAGGCAATATGTATTTCACGACGACGCGTGCCCACCAGGAAATGAATGGTGCAACGTTCGTCGACATCATTATTGACGAAGCGCATGATCCATCTATTGACCTTCCTTTCAAAGGGAATGTCGATTTGGATAAACTACGTAAGTTGATTCAACAAGTCGGTGCTGACAAGATTCCGTATGTTTGCATTGCAGTTACGGTGAATCTTGCAGGAGGTCAGCCAGTCAGCATGCAAAATATGAAAGACGTATATGAACTGTGCAAGTCACATAATATCGATGTCATGTTCGATGCGACGCGTTGTGTTGAAAACGCTTACTTTATTAAAGAGCGTGAGGAAGGTTATGCGAACCGCCCTGTTTCTGAAATATTGAAGGAAATGATGTCTTATTCAGACGGGTGCACGATGAGCGGGAAAAAAGACTGCCTCGTGAATATCGGTGGATTCCTCGCGATGAATGATGAAGACCTTTATATCCGGTCACGTGAGCTCGTTGTCGTGTATGAAGGAATGCCTTCTTACGGTGGAATGGCGGGCCGCGATATGGAAGCAATGGCGATTGGTATTCGGGAAGCAGTCGATGATCATTATATTGAGCATCGAATCGGCCAAGTGCGACATCTAGGACAACAGTTGTTGGATGCAGGAATTCCGATTGTGCAGCCGATTGGCGGACATGCGGTATTTTTGGATGCACGTGCTTTCCTTCCCCACTTAAGTCAGGACGAGTTTCCAGCGCAAGCACTTGCTGCCGCCCTCTATTTGGATTCCGGTGTCCGCAGTATGGAACGCGGCATCGTTTCTGCAGGACGAAATATACAGACAGGTGAACATAATCGGCCAAATCTTGAGCTTGTGCGATTGACGATTCCTCGCAGGGTGTATACGAATAATCATATGGACGTCGTTGTCGATTCGATTTTGGCGTTATATGAGAAGAGAGATGCCATTTGCGGGTTGAGTATGGTCTACGAGCCACCTACGCTACGCTTCTTCAATGCGCGTTTTGCTCCGTTATCGGAAAATGGAGAGTTAATAAGTGAGGAAAACAAAAGCATAAAAGCGTAGGCTGAAGAATAGCCTTTGCGCGCCGCATATATATCTATTTCATCACATACAAAAACGCATGCTTTTATTTGCTAGCATGCGTTTTTGTTATTTATTTCGTTACTTTATCTTTCTTAATTTGCTTGCTTCGCAATTGTCCGCATGCAGCGTCGATATCCGTACCTTGTTCGAGTCGGACGCCGCAGTTAATGCCGCGCTTTTTCAACGTTTCGTAGAAAGACTTAATCGCTTCAGGTTTGCTTCGCTTATATTGGCCGTGTTCATCAACCGGATTGTACGGGATAAGGTTGACGTAAGACAAATGACGTTTATTATACAGCAGTTTCGCCAATTGCTCAGCTTCTGCAACGTGGTCATTCACGTCATCCAATAGAATATACTCGAATGTAATTCGACGGTTTGTCGTTTCCAAATAATAATCGATTGCATCCATTAGCTTTTCAATCGGGTATGCTTTGTTAATTTTCATAATGCTCGACCGCAGTTCATTATTCGGTGCATGAAGAGATACTGCCAAATTGATTTGAATGTTCTCTTCTGCGAACTCACGGATTTTCGGTGTCAGGCCGCTCGTTGATACGGTGACGTGGCGAGCACCGATTGATAAACCTTTTTGGTCATTAATGACACGCAGAAAGTTCATTAGGTTCGTATAGTTGTCGAACGGTTCGCCAATTCCCATGACGACAATATGGCTGACACGTTCCCCATTGCCAAGTTCGTCAAGATGCTGTTGCACTTTCATTATTTGACCGACGATTTCTCCAGCGTCCAAATCCCGGTTTTTCTTCAATAAACCACTGGCGCAAAAACTACATCCGATATTGCATCCAACTTGTGTCGTCACACATACTGAATGCCCGTATGGGAATTTCATCAAAACGGTTTCAATTAAGTTTCCGTCTTGCATTTTAAATAGGAATTTGATCGTACCATCATCAGAAACTTGTTTCACCGACTGCTCAAGTGTTTGGATTACAAAGTTATCTTCCAATAATTCAAGGCATTCTTTATTTATATTTGTCATGTCCGCAAAGTTAGTGACACGCTTTTTGTAAAGCCAGTCCCACACTTGTGCAGCGCGGAATTTCTTTTGTCCGTTTTCGATTAGCCAAGCTGTTAGCTGTTCCAGCGTCAAGCCGTAAATTGATTTTTTCATGTCAATTCCTCACTTCTCACTTTTGCATTCAGTCAGTATATCATGAAACGAATAAAAACAGAAGAAAAAAAGCTGCATTGTATAATGTCAGCTTTCGTTATTTTGGCTCATTTTCTTATCTTTATCCTGTTTTATTTTCATCGTGAAAATAAATCCATTCATCACTGTTAAGACGGCGAAGAAGATTGCGAGGCCTGTCTTTCCTTTTGAGAAAAAATCAATTGCAAAATAACTTAATAAGACGATCATTGCGAGATCGATGAACTTCGATGCCTTCATCTGGATGTTCCTCCTTTACACCAAAACTTCCATGTGACAACAGTATAGCAGTTCCCTATCCCGCATTACCATCCTTTTATTATTTTCAGCTATCAACGGAAAGCAATTTCTCCAATTTTCCTAACAAATGATCCATCTGTTCATCCGTGCCGATCGAAATGCGCAAATAATTGTCAATGTCAGGCTGATTGAAATGGCGCACGAGAATTCCATCCTCTTTCAATTGTCCATACAAATCAGCGGCTGCCCTATCGCTATGTGAAGCAAATACGAAATTTGCCTGTGATGGCAAAACGTGAAAGCCTAATTGTAGTAATGATTTTATAAATCGATCCCTTGTCTCTTTAATTTTCGTTATCGTGTTGTTGAAGTACTCACGGTCATTAAATGCAGCCATCGCCCCGGAAATTGCAAGCCTGTCTACTGTATAGGAATTGACGGAATCCTTAATTCTATTAAGCGCTTCGATTAAATCGGGATGTCCGATTGCATAACCGACTCGCAACCCTGCAAGTGAGCGCGATTTCGATGTCGTTTGGACAACGAGGAGATTATTATACGACTGTACCAATTCTACGGCAGAAGCCGTCGCAAAATCGATATACGCCTCATCGATGATGACGACTGTATTAGGATTATTACGTAAAATCGATTCGATGCAAGAAAGCTCCATATACAAACTCGTCGGGGCATTCGGATTCGGTAAAATGACGCCTCCTTCTGACTCGAAAAACGATTCTACAGGCAAAGTGAAGTCTTCATTCAGACGGATAGGCTCATATGGAATGTCAAACAATTTTGCGTAAACCGGGTAAAAGCTATACGTAATGTTCGGAAAGCGAATCGGTATCCTAGGATGGAAGAATGCCATGAATGAAAAGGCGAGAACTTCATCCGATCCATTGCCAACAAAAACTTCTTCCTTTGAGACATTGTATGTTTCTGCAATCGCAAGACGCAATTTGTCAACTGTCGGAGATGGATACAACCGAAGCTGCCCTTCTAACTCTTCCAATATCGCTTCTCTTACGAGTGGGCTTGGTGGATAGGGATTTTCATTCGTATTCAATTTAATAACGTCCGGATTGTTTAACTGTTCGCCTGGTACGTACGGTTCTGCTCGTTTTACCATTTCACTCCAAAACTTATTCATTTTGTGACACCTCACTACTGTTTGGTCGTCTACCTTTAAGAATTGTCTTCACGTCATTGATTGAGACGTCCAACAGTTCCATAAGGACGAGCGTGTGATACGTCAAATCGGCAAGTTCATTCGACAATTCTTCCTTATCCCGGTTTTTAGCACCGATGACGACTTCCGTCGATTCCTCCCCGATTTTCTTTAACACTTTATCGATCCCTTCTCGGAATAAATACGATGTATAAGAGCCTTCGATTGGGTTTGCGCGCCGTTCCTTTATTTCATCGGCGATTTCATGCACGACGTTGCGCACTGACCGCTCCTCTTCAAACGCGATGGAATGAAAGCATGATGTTTCTCCCTTATGGCATGCAGGTCCTGAAGGTGCTACTTGAAGAAGGAGCGTATCGTGATCACAGTCGATTGATACCCTTTTAACGATTTGTCGATTGCCAGAAGTCGCGCCTTTATTCCAAAGCTCTTGCCTCGAGCGACTGTAAAACCAAGTCTCTTTCGTTTCAATCGTTTTTTGGATCGATTCCCGATTCATATAGGCAAGCATAAGTACTTCCCCTGTCCGGTCGTCCTGGACGATAGCTGGAATTAAACCGTTCTCATCAAAGATAAGTGCATCAATAGTAATGTTCATCATCATTCATTCCCAACGACTTCTTTTTGTTCTTCAATAAACGTCTTCAATTCCCCGACATTGATTTCATCAAAGTGAAATACAGACGCAGCAAGTGCAGCACTCGCCTTACCTTCCGTCAATACGTCCACGAAATGCTCTCGCTTCCCGGCTCCACCGCTTGCAACAACGGGAATGCTTACCGCAGCTGCCATCGCTTTGTAAAGTTCAATATCGTAGCCATCTTTCACGCCATCTTCGTCAATACTGTTGACGACGAGTTCCCCTGCACCTAGCTTTTCCCCTTGTTTCGCCCACTCAATTGCATCTAGTCCCGTATCTTCCATGCCGCCTTTTGCAAAGACGTTCCATTTTTCGGAGCCTGTTTTCTTAACGTCCATTGAGAGGATAATCCGTTCTGAACCGAATTTCACTGCCGCTTCTTGGATTAGTTTCGGATTTAGCAAAGCAGCGCTATTAATGGACACTTTGTCCCCGCCGATGCTGAGTATTTTTTCGACGTCATCAATCGTACGAATACCGCCACCGACGATAAAAGGAATCGGAACTTCTTTTGCAATTTCTTCAATTAAATCAAGAAACATATCTCTGTTTTTCGTAGAGGCCGATATATCGTAAAAAACTAGCTCATCCGCGCCATCCTCTACGTACTTTTTCGCAAGAGTAAGCGGGTCCGCAACTTCAATTACGTCGAGGAATTTCTTTCCTTTCACGACTTTCCTATTATCGACGTCCATACAAGGAATAATTCGTTTTTTCATTTCCTACCGCCTCCAATGCTGTTTCAAAAGATAAGTTCTCTTCATACAACGCTTTTCCAATAATGGCACCATACAGATCCATATTTTTCAGCTTTACGATATCTTCAGCTGTCGAAACACCGCCGGAAGCGATAATGTCTAAATCAGATGCTTTGTTCATTACATATAATTCATCAAAATTCGGGCCTTGTAGCATACCGTCTTTCAATATATCGGTATATACAATCGTTTTGACGCCGATATCGTCTAGCCATCGTAACAATTTGACTGCTTTGACATCCGTCGTTTCCGTCCAACCATCCGTCGCAACGAATCCATTTCGCGCGTCAATTGACACTGCAATTTTTTCGCCATAGTTAGCGACCGCTTCTTTGACAAAGCTTGGATCTTGAATGGCGGCCGTTCCGATAATAACCCTGCTTACTCCGTTAGCAATATGCGCATCGACTGTCTCCATCGTCCGGACCCCTCCGCCGACTTGAACAGGGATATTTACAGCCTTCGTAATTTGCCTGATCGCTTCACTATTTAATGAATTGCCGGTCTTCGCACCGTCTAAGTCGACGACATGTATATACTCGGCACCTTGCCTTTCCCATTCTTTCGCCATATCAGATGGCGAATCATTGTATACGGTTTCCTGGGAGTAGTCGCCTTGTTTGAGACGGACGCATTTTCCCCCTCTAATATCGATTGCCGGAAATAAAATCATTGTGACACTCCCCCTTATAAAATGCCCTTTGTCGAGGGGATCCCCTCAATTTCAGGATTTATTGAACTCGCAATGCGCAATGCCCTTCCAAAGCTTTTGAAAATGGATTCAATTATATGATGGCTATTTCTTCCGTATTGCAAATTAATATGCAATGTCACGTTTGCATGTCTCGTGAAGGCAAGGAAAAACTCCTCGACTAATTCCGTATCGAATTCGCCGACTTTGTCTTTCAACCCTTCGACATTATAGACAAGAAATGAACGGCCACTTATATCGAGTGATACAGTAGATAATGCTTCATCCATCGGCGTAGACACCATTGAATACCGTTCGATGCCTTCCTTACTTCCGATGCAGCGGTTGAACGCCTGGCCTAGAACGATTCCAATATCCTCTACTGTATGATGCTGATCGACCTCAAGGTCACCATCACACGTAACCGACAAATCGAATCTTCCGTGATTCGCAAACAAGGTAAGCATATGATCGAGAAAGCCGACACCCGTCCGAATATCCGTTTTTCCTGTTCCGTCGATAGCAAATTCTAGTTCAATTGAAGTTTCCGCAGTGCTTCTCGAAATTTGTTCACTTCTCATTTCGCTCCCCCTTCCGCAACCGGATTGATTCGGCATGGCCCGTCAATCGCTCCGCTTCCGCCAATACAATGATGTCATCCGCTACTTCTTCAAGCGCTTCATTTGTATAATGAATAATGCTAGACTTTTTCATAAAATCGTAAACGCCTAACGGAGACGAGAAAGCCGCTGTTCCGCTAGTCGGCAACGTATGATTTGGCCCCGCCATATAGTCGCCTAATGCTTCCGGTGAGAACGGGCCGATGAAAATAGCACCCGCATTCCAGATGAACGGCAAAGCCGCCATCGGATTGTCCACCATGACTTGCAAATGCTCCGGTGCAATTTCGTTTACTACGTCGAGCGCTTCATTCAACGAATTTACGACGACAATTCGGCCGAAATCATTTATGGAGCAGCTCGCAATGTCCACGCGATCCATTTCGGGCAGTTGCTTTTCCACTTCCGTTATAAGCTTCCTTGCAAACAATTCACTTGTCGTCACACAAATGGCTGCCGCCCGCTCATCATGTTCTGCTTGAGACAATAAATCTGCTGCAACGAATGCTGGGTTTGCGGTGTCATCCGCCAATACGCAAATCTCACTTGGACCTGCGATCATATCAATTCCAACGTCTCCAAATACCCACTTCTTCGCACGTGCAACATAGGCATTGCCTGGTCCGGTAATTTTCATCACTTTCCGAATTGTTTCTGTCCCATAAGCCATCGCCGCAATTGCTTGTGCCCCTCCTACTTTATAGACGACGTCTACTCCAGTTTCCTTCGCCGCCACCAATACGTACGGATTCACTTTTCCGTCGGGCTGTGGAGGAGTTGCAATGGCGATATGTCCGACTCCTGCAATTTTGGCAGGAACAGCATTCATAAGGACAGTGGACGGATAAGCTGCCTTGCCGCCTGGTACGTAAACTCCTGCTCTTTCAATCGGTGTCACTTGTTGTCCGAGCATAACGCCTTTCTCCTGTCGGATGAACCAAGAACGTTCCATCTGTTGTTCATGGAATACTGTAATTCTCTGTTTCGCTTTCAGTAGAGATGTAATGAAGGATTTCGAAACGAGCGTATATGCCTCATCAAATTCATCATCTGTAACAATGAGATTCGCCAATTTCACACGATCGAACTTTTCGGTATACATATGTAAAGCTGCATCCCCGTTTAAGCGAACGTCGTTAATAATCGACAATACTTTTCGGTCAAACTCTAAATCGACAGACTGTTCGTTCCGTTTCTCAATTTCGTTCGCAAATGCAGTCGCGGACATTACTTTCATAAATACACCTCCAACCCTATTTTGACATCGGCAATGAACTGTTGGATGCGCTCTGTCTTAATGGCAAAGCTCGCTTTATTCACAATCAGTCGAGCACTTACGTTCGCAACATCTTCGAGCACAACTAATCCATTCTCTTTTAACGTCGCACCGGTTTCAACGATATCCACGATACAATCCGCCATGTCGATGAGCGGTGCCAATTCAACCGAACCGTTTAGCTTAATGACTTCAGTGCGGATGCCTTTTTGATCGAAATACATTTTTGCGAGATTCGGGTATTTCGAGGCAACAGTTAGTTGAGACCTATCTAGTAACTGATCGCTCGGAAATCCCGCAACCGATAGTTTGCATTTTCCGATGCCTAGATCCATTAATTCATACACATCTTTCGGGTCCTCAAGAAGGACGTCCTTGCCAATCACCCCAATATCAGCGGCACCTAGTTCCACATACGTCGGAACGTCTACGGCCTTCACGAAAATTAGCTTAATGTTCCGGTCGTCATCCGTGAAGATAAGTTTCCTGCTTTTTTCATTAAAATCCGAAAAGAGGATTCCCGCGCTTTCTAGTAAGGATATCGCCTCGTTTGCAATCCGCCCTTTCGCCATTGCGACTGTCAAATATTCCATCCAGCATCCCCCTCTTCTATACGTTCATCTGTTCATTAAATACTTGCTGATTATCGGAAGCCTTTAGCAACGTTTCGATTTCACAAGCGAATCCAATTGCCGGTAGATCAGCCCCAAATGCATCCCCCAAACGATCGTATCGTCCACCCATTACTACCGGTTTGCCGAAGCGTCCGACATACCCTTGAAAAACAATGCCAGAGTAATAGTCCATTCGGTTAATCAAACCAAAGTCGATGACGACATGCTCCTCAAAACGGTGGACTGCTAACAGCCGATACACTTCCTCAATATAGGAAAGAGTTTCTTGCATGCGTGAAGTAATGGCGACTTCTTTTGCGCGCTTCAGCACTTCTTCTGTTTTTCCATAAAGCATTGGAATTTGCGTGACGGCATGTTTCATTGCGGCATCTGCATCCACGGTTGACAGCAGCGCCTCAATTTCAACACTGTTCTTTGCCTGTATGAACGCTTTTAACCTATCGCTTTGTAATTCTGTTAACGGAAGCTGAGAAATCATTTCATGGAAGAAGGCGGTATGCCCAATCTCAATTTTAATGTCCTCAAACTTCAAGTCTTTTAACGTCTTCAGTGCCAATAAAATCGTTTCCGCATCAACCTCCGGTGACCTTTTACAAAAATATTCGATACCCGCTTGTGTCCGCTCTGTTTTTTCAGCTAGGTCGGACGATCGCCGAAACACTTCCTGTACATAATAAAACCGGTGTTCACTTGTCAGCTTGCGGTGTAAGTGAGACAATTCCTGTGTAATCGGAATGGTCACATCAGGTCTCAGAACGAAAACCTCACCTGACGGATCAATTACTTTCACCATTTCTTTCCGATTAACAGAACTCGTCACTTTGGAATATAAGTCATACCGTTCGAAAGCAGGTGTTTTAATCCGCTGAAATCCATATGAAGAAAATCGTTTGCATAACATACTAATTACTTGCTCGAATTTTTCCGCTTCTAAAAAATCGGGAATCATTTCAAATCACCTCGCTTGAAAACTTTATTGCTTTACTACGTTAAAGTTATAACGTACTATAAATCTATATTCATCATTTGTCAACTAATAGGAGGAATTTTTTTAATGTTTGATTACCATATGCATAGTTCGTTTTCAGGAGACTGCAATATCGATATGGAAGAAATGGTGAAAGGGGCGATTGCAAAAGGCGTTAGAGAAATTTGCTTTACGGAACATATCGATTATGATTATCCCGATGATTCAATAGAATTTGATTTCGATAAACGGAAATATAGCGAGCGGATTAATGAATTACGTAATCTGTACGAGGGCAAGATCCGTATCCGGAAAGGTGTAGAAATCGGTGTACAGCCGCATTTATTGGAACGCTATGATGAAATGCTGAAGGCGGAGTCGTTTGATTTTATCATTTGCTCGATGCATACGGTCGAGCGGAAAGGATTGCATTATGGGGATCTATTCAAGGGTATTTCGGTGGAGGAAGCCTCTTTGAAGTATTACAATGAATTGCTCTATTGCGTGAAGAATTTTACGAACTATTCCATTTTAGGACATGTTGATTTGATTAAACGGTATGCGCCTGAGGTCGTCGATATTAATTTCCATGATGTATTGCGTGAAATTTTTAATGTTATCATTCCTGATGGAAAAGGGATTGAGTTGAATACGTCCGGTGTCCGGTACGGTCTGTCGAACGGATTGCCGAGTGATGATGTGTTGAAGCTGTATAAGGAATGTGGCGGGGAAATTATTACGCTCGGATCAGATGCGCATAAGCCAGATGATATTGCTTTTGATTTTGAGGAATCAATTGAGTTGCTACGTTCGCTTGGATTTGATTATATAGCGACATTTGAAGGGCTGAAACCGACTTTCCATCCAATTTCTAAGTTTTAAGATCAGCGGACCGCTTGCTTGGGCGCGGGAACGCTTGCTTTGGACGCATAAAGGCCCGCTTTTGGCGCGGGCCTGTTACATCAATTTCATTTTCCGATAATTACCGTCTTTATAAGAGCGAGCCTTTCCCTTATATGCTGTTGTGCTACTACCGATTCTGGAGTCCTTGCTGGCAAGGCGTCCGTCTCCAGACCGAGGCTGTCTGCAATCATCCTTGCACGCGCTAAATGAAAATCGCTTGTGATGATTGTGAGAGCATCTACATCCTCTGGCAGCAGCTCCTTTGAATAAAGAAGGTTCTCGTAAGTCGAGGTCGACTCGGTTTCGAGCAGCAGTCTTTCTTCCGCTACGCCTCTTTCCACAAGGAATTTGCGCATCGCTTCCCCTTCGGCAATATCTTCGTCCGGGCCTTGACCGCCCGATAAAATAAATTTTACGTTAGGGTGTGATTCTGCATAGGATAATGCTTCTTCTAAACGATAGCGCAACGTGAGTGAAGGCGTCTCCCCATTCACTTTTGCCCCGAGGACGATTGCATATTCATATGAGCCATTTGCTACAGGTTTCTGACCATCTGTCATCCATTTGCCTAACAACAGCCAAGTTCCTATACTGAATAACACCACAACAATCCCGATTGTTATCCCCAATCTCTTTGTTTTCTTCACGTAATCACCTATTTACGCCAGTTTTAGTATATGAAAACTTTGCGGAAAATCGTCCTCATACCACTTACCATCTAAACGCAATTTGCTCACTATAAGTTCCATTCCGCCGCCAATAACAGGAAAAACCTCCTGCAATACTCTACAGGAGGTAATGGTATTAGTTTTTCACCTTTTGCTGTTTATTCACCGTGCTGTGCACTTCTGTCGGCAGACCCCATAGGTGGATGAAACCAACAGCTGCAGATTGATCAAATTCGTCATCAGACGTATACGTCGCCAATTTTTCATCGTAAAGCGAATTAGATGATTTTCTACCTTCGACAATCGCATGCCCTTTGAATAATTTAATACGAACAACACCATTAACATATTGCTGCGTCTCTTTCACAAAAGCTTCCAACGCATTCCGGAGCGGCGAGAACCATAGCCCATTATAGATTAGTTCACTTAGCTTTTGGGAAACGATCGGCTTGAAGTGCGCGACATCTTTAACGAGCGTAATATCTTCTAATTCTTTATGTGCCTTCAATAATGTAATGGCACCTGGACATTCATACACTTCACGTGATTTGATGCCGACGAGACGGTTTTCGACATGGTCGATTCTCCCTACTCCGTGCTTTCCGGCGATTTCATTTAATTTCAAAATGAGTTCACTTAATGGGTACTCTGTTCCATCAATGCTGACTGGTACGCCTTTTTTAAATTCAATTTCAATGACATCCGGCGTATCCGGTGCATCTTCAATCGATACGGTCAACCCAAACGCCTCTTCAGGCGGCGTAGCCCACGGGTCTTCAAGAATGCCGCACTCATTGCTTCGACCCCATAAATTTTGGTCAATTGAATAAGGACTGTCAAGATCGATTGGAATCGGGATATTTTTCTCTTTCGCATATGCGATTTCCTCTTCACGCGACCAACTCCATTCACGGACAGGGGCGATTACCTCAAGCGACGGGTCAAGCGCTTTGATAGCGACTTCGAAACGTACTTGGTCATTTCCTTTCCCCGTGCAGCCATGCGCTACTGCAGTCGCATTTTCCTTATGTGCCACTTCAACTAGCTTTTTGGAAATTAACGGACGTGACAACGCTGAAACGAGAGGATATTTATCTTCATAATACGTACGTGCCTGTAATGCAAGCAATGCATATTCTTGCGCAAACTCCTCTTTCGCATCAATAACATAACTTTTCACCGCACCGACTTGCAATGCTTTTTGCTGAATGAACTGTAAGTCTTTCCCCTCTCCTACATCCAAACAACAAGCGACGACATCATATCCTTTATCCGTCAACCATTGCACCGCCACCGAAGTATCAAGACCACCCGAATACGCCAATACGACTTTTTTATTTCCCATTCTTTTCGTCCTCCTTCATGTATCCAATTGCATCTTTATTCATCTTTGTGTATTTTTATAATACCACACATAATTTGAATATCAATAGTTTGTATGAAGAATTTATTTTTGGGATTAAAAAACTACCTTACCGTTATAAGTAAGGTAGTTTTTGCATTATCGAATCCCATGTGCAACCATTGCATCGGCGACTTTTAGGAACCCTGCAATGTTAGCTCCCATGACGAGGTTGCCGGGTTTGCCGAATCGATCGGCTGCGGATTTGCAACTTGCGTAAATGTTTTCCATGACTGTTTTCAGGCGCATGTCGACTTCTTGTTCCGTCCATGCGAGCCGCATGCTATTTTGCGACATTTCCATCGCTGAAACAGCCACTCCGCCCGCGTTCGCTGCTTTTGCAGGAGCAAAAAGGATATTATTCTCGAGGAAAATATTGATTGCTTCAATATTGCACGGCATATTCGCGCCTTCTCCGAGCGCTTTCAAGCCGTTTGCAATGAGCATATGAGCTGCAATTTCATCGATTTCATTTTGCGTCGCGCAAGGTAAGGCGATGTCGCACGGAATGGACCAGATCATCGAGCAATCGTCATAGTAGTTAGCATCGGGATGTTCTTTCACATATTCCGAGATTCGTTTATTCTCAACTTCTTTCAATCGTTTCAACGTGTCTAGATGAATACCATTTTCATCATAAATATATCCGCTCGAATCGCTACATGCGACGACTTTTGCTCCGAGTTGCTGAGCTTTCTCAATCGCATACGTCGATACGTTTCCCGATCCCGATACAATGACCGTGCTATCTTTGAAAGACAGTCCATTTTCATTCAACATCTCTTCTACGAAATAGACGGTACCGTATCCGGTTGCTTCTTTCCTCCCTAACGAGCCACCGTGATTTGGATCCTTTCCAGTCAGAACGCCCGCCTCATAGCCGCCCTTCAAACGATTATACTGGCCGAACATATAGCCAATCTCCCGTTTACCGACACCTATATCACCTGCTGGCACGTCAATATCAGGCCCGATGTACTTGCTTAACTCTGTCATAAAGCTTTGCGTGAACCGCATAATTTCCCTCTCCGACTTCCCTTTCGGATCGAAATCAGAGCCACCTTTTCCCGCACCAATTGGTTGCCCTGTCAATGCATTTTTGAAAATTTGCTCAAAAGCAAGAAATTTCATAATACTATTGTTTACGGAAGGATGAAAGCGTATGCCGCCTTTGTACGGACCGAGATCACTATTGAATTGCACGCGAAATCCACGATTCACTTGCACTTTTCCTTTGTCATCCTCCCAGGCGACTCGGAAAGAAATAATCCGTTCGGGCTCCGTTATACGTTCCAATATTCCGTTTCGAATATATTCAGGATGCTTAGCGAATACAGGACGAAGTGAATCAAATATTTCTCTCGTCGCTTGCAAAAATTCTTTTTCATCAGGATTTCTTTTCTTTACAAGTTCATATACTTCATGTACGTAGTCATTTGCCCGGCTTCGGTTGTCTCGCGTATTCTCCATATTTGTCATTTGCCTCATCCTTTCATGAAAATAGCGAAGAAAATAATGGATAGTATTGGAATCTTCCTGTAAATTAATATTTCAAAATCATTTCTTCGTTTTTATTTAGTATTACTGAAAACATGAATATATACAACAACTTTTTTCAGTTTTTGGATATCCACCGTTAATTTATTTGTCGAATTAATAAAGTTTGTCGAAATTCGTTGGACGATAATAAAGTCATTTGCACCGCTCGAAACATAGATTACTAGTAGGTACATCTACGGGCCGGATTTCTACGATTTGGAAAACAACTACAAAGAGAAAGAGGAGATGCTTTTTGAAATTTAGTAAAATGCTGCGCACTATAATAGGAGCCAATGTAGTGATTTTAATGGCTTTTGCATTCCTACCTGCTCTGTTAATTGATCCTGATGTAGACTTTTTCCAAAGCGTAATTGATTATATTTCAAAAGAATAATGCGCCCCATCAAATGAACCATATGTGCCAGCACATATGGTTCGTTTTGTATTATCGTTTTCGGATTGTAAAGTTGTCGGTGAGTAGTAGCCAGTTTTGTGGGAATGCTAATCCAAGCTTCCAATACATAATTCCACGCAAATTGAATTCCTTTATCAAATTGAATTTTGCTTGGATGCTGCGGGCATCTTCAAACCATACATCATGGCGTACACCGTCATTATCCCAATAAAGGAAGAAAGGTGCCTGGGCTACTGGATCGAATTGGATATTTGCATTTCGGCTAATTGCCAAATTGACCGCCTGCTGTGGACTAAGCGCTCTTGCCGCAACCCCCGTTTCTGGTGGGTACGGAAACGTCCAATCATAGCCATATAAATTTTGCCCTAGAAAAATCTTTTCCGGCGGAACCTGACTGACTGCGTATTCAACGACTCGGCGCACTTGGTTCAAGGGACTAACCGCTTGCGGGTCACTATAGGAATACCCCCATTCATACGTCATTAATGTAACGAAATCAGCAATTTCCCCGTGCGCTTTGTAATCGATCCCTCCGTAAACTCCCGTCGGATCGTCTGACATTTTCGGTGGTAAAGCAGTCGATAATGTCAAACCCTCTGGACGAAAACGAGCACGTGCATTTCGAAGAAACGTATTGTACAATTCCCTGTCGGCAGGTCTAACAAATTCA
This sequence comes from Sporosarcina sp. UB5, assembly GCF_050859005.1. Taxonomy (GTDB): domain Bacteria; phylum Bacillota; class Bacilli; order Bacillales_A; family Planococcaceae; genus Sporosarcina. The sequence goes on along the minus strand of NZ_CP125984.1, from coordinate 2,158,122 downwards.
AAATCAAAATGGATGTCTGTATAGCCGATTCTTTTAGCAGTTGCTACTATATTTTCGAATAGTCTATTTTGAACCGTTTGATTTGTAAAGAGGACATTTGCTAAATCTGGACTGAATGCGAAATTTTCCAAGTTACTAACGACCATTGCATTTAACACCCCAGATTGAGCAGCTATTTCTGGAATGTCATCAATTGGAGGAGCTTTCAACGATCCATCCCGCTGCGCCTCATAGCTGAACATACCTAAATACGTCAAATCCTCTACCCTGTTCCTCACTTCCTGAACTGTAGAATCAATCGTCGCCTCACGTGGTTCTACATATAGGAAAACATCGATGATTGACTTTCTTCTTTGAGGAATCGCTAATCGTTGCCCTACATATAAAATGCTGTTCGGTGAAATGCCGTTAATTCTCGCAAGCTCCTCCACCGTCGTTCCATACAATCTGGAAATGATATAAAGCGATTGCCCAGGCTGAACCCAATGATAACTACCTGTAATTGGAATGACGAGTGCTTGGCCAACGACAATTCGGGAAGGGTCAATCAATTCATTCGCCTTGGCAATCTCCTCGTATGGAATGCCATACGCTTGCCCGATGCCATAAAGACTTTGTCCTTGTTGCACGACATGTATTTGCAATTTCCCCACTGCCTTTCATTGACAAAATGTCCTTTATCCTATGCTATTTTTGAAAGCGAGTAATTATGCGTAGTTAGAAATTTTCTCACGCATACAGCTTCTCTTTAAAGCCATACTATTTTCGATTGACAACCATTAACAAAAGGAGGACACCTATATTGACGCAAAACCAGTTTGGTGAAACGCATCAGAACATGCATACAGGGGCAGTTCCGCCACAGATGAATCACGGAGGCCATGAGTTGTTCGATGTTCATGAAGTGCTTTCAGGCACGATCGCGGGATTGAATCAGGCAATGATTTTACGGCCCCACGTAAAAGATCCCGAGCTGCTTGATATTTTGGATAGGCAATACCGTTTTACTTTGGACGAGTATAATATTACGGTGGAATGTTTTAAAACAGGCAAGGATCCATCCCATCCAACAGGTAGTTACAAAATGAAACAAGGAAACGATTTTGTCTACGGTATGAAGCAATCACAACCGAAGAAGCCGATGCAAAACGCGAATGAAATTAATGATGAAATCATTTCTGGCTTCCTCCTCAATACAGCCAAAGCAGGTGCGTCGGCAAAAGCGATGGCTGCACTTGAAGTGACGAACCCTGTTGTCAGACGTGTATTGGCAGATTCGGTACCTAACTGTATTGAGATGGCGTATGAACTTTCGATTTATCAGAACAAACACCATTATTACCAAGTACCTCAGCTTGCCCAACTAGACATGCAAGCAATTTTAAATGCGTACGCCCCTTCGGCAGATCAACAAGGCATGTCGAATCGTACGGTTCAATAAGGAAAAGCTGCCCTGACATTACGTCAAGGCAGCTTTTTTATAATGATTTATTAATAAATGAAGATGGAATTTGGGATTCGAATTTCATTACTTCTTTAGTGACCGGGTGAATAATTGTCAATGCGGTCGCATGTAGGCCGAGCCTTTTAATCGGATTGACGGTTGAGCCGTATTTCTTGTCTCCGACGACAGGATGGCCGATTTCTTCCATGTGGACGCGAATCTGGTTTTTCCTTCCTGTTTCCAACATAACTTCCAGCAATGAATACTGACGGTTCGACCTAATTTTCCGGTAATGCGTAATTGCTAGTTGACCTCCGTTATCTGTAGGATTTGAATAGACTTTGAAAGTTCTCGTTTCCTTCAGCCAAGATTTGATTGTGCCTGACTCTTTTCGGACATTCCCTTGCACTAATGCGTTATAGATTCTTTCTTTCACCATTTCATCCCAATTATCTTGCAACGTCATTTTTACTTGCTCACTTTTCGCAAACAAAAGGACACCGGACGTATCCCTGTCCAAACGATGGACGATAAAGACTCTTTGGCGTGGATCCTGCCTTTTTACATAAGCGGATACTTCACTGAATGCTGTCCGTTCGTTTTTATCTTTTGCCGCCATCGATAAAAGGCTTGCTTCCTTATCGATGACGACAATTGCGTCGTCTTCGTAAATAATCGTCAAACCAGTCATTTTGCTTTCGTTTAACGCAGCTTTATTCGCGAGGATTTCCACTTTATGTCCAGGCAACAGTTGATAATTATGCTTCGTCACTGTTTTGCCGTTCACAGAGACTTGTCCTCTCGTCAACATTGACTTGATGGAATTCCGACTGTTTTTCTTTATGTTTTCTAATAAAAACGGCAATAACTCCGCTTCTTCGGTCACTGTGAAAAGGAACGAATCATCCCTTCTCTTCTTTTGATTTTTATGCATGTCCTGTCTCCTCACTCTCTCCATCAATTATCCACAAATTGCCCTTTCATTTCAAACGCTGTATCATTATCATTATCATTAAATAATTTTGTTAACTGAGGGGACGTATTTGATGAAAGTTGCGATATTCGATTTTGATGGGACGCTCTATTCGAAAGAAACTTTTCAATTATTGATGGATCATTTGAAGCAACATCCGACACACAGCTCCAATTATAAACGCTTCTTTCGTAATATTCTTCCTATTTACATTGGCTATAAGATGAAAATTGTTCCAGAAACAAAAATGAAAGAGCGCTCAATGCAAATTTATGTGAATGCATTGGATACTTTGTCTAAAACAGAGTTTGAGTGTTATTTTGCTGAATTAAAGGATAGCATGGAGCAAGGTTTTAACGAGGACGTCGTAGCAAAAGTTCGAGAGCACCATAACGAAGGCATGCATGTCATGCTTGTATCCGGCGCTTATACACCATTATTGCATGCAGTGACAGACAGCGTTGTGTTTGACACAGTTATCGGAACTGATTTACCGTTTACGACTGATGGCGCGTTTGATAGAAAAACGGAAATTTATCATATTCAAGGCCAACGGAAAACCGAAATGATTATGGAGGCGTTAGAAGGCAAGAAGATTGATTGGGAACAAAGCTTTGCATATGGAGATAGCTATTCGGATCTTCCTGTATTAGAGCTAGTCGGAAATCCGGTTGCAGTTAAACCTGAGGAGCGATTACAGCGGATTGCTGCGGAGAGAAATTGGACAGTCCTGTGAATCCTAACCTCCAATTTATATGCTTACAATCTAAGAATTGTATCAAAAACACTGATTACTTAATACACTAGCATGATAGGTATAGGCAAATATAGGAGGGTATAATTTGTTCTATCATGTTAAGGAGTTGCAATACCATGCCAAACCAGAAAGACCAGATCCGCTTTTCGCAAAACAATTACAGGAGATTTTGGGAGGACAGTTTGGTGAAATATCCGTAGCATTACAATATTTATTTCAAGGGTGGAATGTTAGGGGAAACGGAAAATATAAAGATTTATTAATGGATACAGGGACGGAAGAATTGGCGCATATTGAAATGCTGGCTACAATGATTGCCAGGCTATTAGATGGAGCACCTGTCGGGGATTTGGAAGATGCAGCAAAGGATCCAGTCATCGGAGCAATTTTAGGAGGAATGAATCCTCAACATGCGATTGTTTCGGGATTGGGAGCAATGCCTGCTGACAGTGTAGGAAACAGATGGACAGCTGACTATATCGCTGCAAGTGGTAATCTTCTTGCTGACTTCAGGGCTAATCTCAATGCTGAATCACAAGGAAGACTACAGGCCGTGAGACTTTACGAAGCGACAAATGACCGGGGAGTAAAAGATATGCTTTCCTGGCTCATTGCCCGGGATACAATGCATCAAAATCAATGGATTGCTGCCATTCATGAATTGGAAGCGAAAGAGAATGTAGTAGTACCAAGCACTTTCCCAAAAGCTTTGGAGAAACGGCAGGTTTCCTATACTTTATTCAATTATTCACTAGGTAATCAAAGTGCCGAAGGTCGTTGGGCACATGGGCCAAGTATGGATGGCGAAGGGGTCTTCAAATATGTTGAGAACCCTGTTCCATTCGGGAAGAAACCAATTCTTAATCCCGCTCCTCCGTATATACATGATACCCCTCCATCCGTAATAATGGATCGAAACGTTCACCCTGGCCCTCCAAATATTTGTTAAACAGCGTATTTTAGAGTAATGGTTTGGATTGAGACCAATCCAAACCTTTCTTATTATAATATGTCACTATACGAAGAACTTCACGATAACGCCTTCAACCCAACAACGCCAATAACAATTAGTATTACACTGGCAATGCGCCCTTTACTTCTGGATTCACCGAAAAACAGCATGTTGATAAGCACAGCACCTGCTGTTCCGACACCTATCCATACCGCATATGCCGTGCTCACTTGCAAATAGTTGAAAGACATATATAGAAACGCGAATGCAGCTGCAAATCCTCCCCCAAATAGAATTGTATTGAAGAATGTTTTCTGTTTACTATATTTATTCAAACCGACAACGCCGACAAACTCGCTTATAGCCGCTGCGACTATAAATAACCAGCCCATCACTTAACAAATCCTTTCTTTTCATCCGCTCCATCCGCAATTTTCAAACCGATCACACCTAAAACTAAAATTGTAATGAAGAATATCTTACCGACTCCTAGAGTTTCTCCGAAAAAGAAGACATCCATCAATGCGGTCCCTACTGTTCCAACAGCTGCAAAGACGGCATATACTGTTCCCGTCGGGAGGTTTTCACAGGCTTTCGCTAAGAAATGAAAATCGACTAAGATGAAAAAGACGATTGGAATCCAATGCCACCATTCAGAGGCAACATTGAAACCGAATATCCATACCAATTCAAAAAAGCTTGTTAGCCCTACATAAATCCATGACTTGCTCATTTACTATTGACTCCCAACTCGATGACTGACTGTCATTCATTTTTAATAATGACAAGCTACCAAAATTATATCTTCCCTAATAGGTGTTTAAAATCCAAGGGCATGCTTCAAAAAATTCTTTACTTCATTCTTTTGGATAGCAGCTTCATCTTCCTTGTCGGTGTCGTATAAATAAATTTGTTCCGCCGCCGACTCCACAAGACCGATAACGAGCTTTGCTGTTCTATCAGGATGGACGGAATTCCGAATTACTCCTTCGTCAATCGCTTGCTGAAGGCCTTCACTCACCCATTTATAGAACGGAGCATATACCGTCTCCCAATTTTTCAAATGCTCGGTTGATGCTAGGCCTGAGTAAATGAGCGCTAGAATTTCATGATATTCTTCATTCACTTCGAAAATTGCATCGACGAGCTGCTCCATCCGTTTTGGAAATGGTGCATCATCCGATACCCTATCCATGACAATTTCCAAGGTTTTTGCGACCATCACTTCGGCAATTGCCGGCATGAGAGACAGCTTTGACGGGAAATATAAATAGAACGTTCCTTGAGCAATCCCTGCCACTTTCACGATATCAGATATCTTTGTCTTCTCGATCCCTTGTTTGCGAAACACTTCTATGGCCGCATTTATGATTCTCTCCTTCTTATTCAAATGCCTTCCACCTTTCCGCTGAATGACTGTCATTCATTATAACATAAAATTCTCCAAGTGGCCTTGGAGCACAAAGAGAGGGAAAAATTTCTTCCCCCTTATATGACGTTGCACTTCATTAAAACACCTATTTACCTTCCGTACGCAAGTCGATATGGAGCTTCCCGTCTGTAAGAATTTCCGCATAATACACTTGTTCCACTTTTCCAATTCCGTTTTTCTTCAGTTGTTCATACACCCATTCTTCTGTTAGCTTTAGTTCGGTCAAGTTTTCTTTAATTAACTTCCCATCCGAAATGATTTCTGTCGGGATATATTTTGGGTCATTGACAGGCGCATTCACGTCTTGTTTTGTAGCTGACTCTTGGCCAGCTTTTTTCAAAACACTTAATTGGCCATTTGTTTCCAGTATTGCATAGTTCACATCCGCAACCGCAAAAATGCTTTGTTCGCGCAGCATCATATTTAAATCGTTCAATGTTAGACGGGCTTTCTTCATCCCTTGTTCACTAATTTTACCTCTGTGAATAATGATCGTTGGTTGATCATCAAATAAAATTCTCGCTTTTTTCGACTTAATCGTTAATAAGTTTACAACTACCGTTAATAATGCCCACCAAATCATTGCAATGGCACCATCTAAAAAAGGGGTTTCCGTTTGAGCGGAAATTTCTGCTGCAATAGATCCGATTGTAATTCCCGTAACGTAATGAAAAAATGTGAGTTGTGAAATCTGTTTCTTCCCCATGAATCTGGCGAGTATCATAAGAATGATAAAAGCAAAAGTTGTTCTAAGTAACATTTCCCAAAAATTAATGTTTGAAATTGCATCTGATATCATTTTTATACACACCTCCACTAACAGTAGTGTGTGATAGAACGATAACCATATACGATGAAAAAACAAAAGCAAAGCAGGAAGTCACAATTCCCGCTCTGCTTTATTAATTAATAGTTATTCCCATTCAAACGGTGTTTCTTGGTAAACGTAATAATTTAACCAGTTTGAGAAAAGTAAATGCGTGTGAGAGCGCCATGTGTTTAACGGCTGCTTGTTCGGATCGTCATTCGGGAAATAGTTTTCCGGCATATCGATATCGATCCCTTTCTTCAAGTCACGTTCGTATTCTTCAGCGAGCGTGCACGCATCATATTCCAAATGGCCGGTGATCATAATATGTTTGCCGTCTTTTGAAAGGATGATGAATGCACCGGCCTCTTCTGAAACCGCCAATAATTGAAGGCGCGGCTCCCGTTCGATATTTTCGATTGAAACTGACGTATATCGTGAATGCGGGGCGTTGAATAGATCATTGAAACCGCGAGCCAATTCGACAGTTGGATCTGTTAATTGATGAGAGTAGATGCCGGACAGTTTTTTCGGCAACTCAAACTTATCAATACCGTAATGATGGTAAAGTGCGGCTTGCGCTCCCCAACAAATATGCAGTACTGAAGTTACATTTGTCGTCGACCAGTCCATAATTTGTTTCAATTCATCCCAATAGGCGACATCTTCAAACTGAAGATGCTCAATCGGAGCCCCTGTAATGATTAGCCCATCGAAACGCCTATTCTTCACATGCTCGAATGTCGTGTAAAAAGATTCCAAGTGATTTTTGCTCACATTTTTTGATTCATACGTCGCTGTATTCAAGAATGATACATTTACTTGCAATGGCGTATTGCCGAGCAAACGAAGTAATTGAAGCTCCGTCTTTTCTTTTTCCGGCATTAAATTAAGAATGAGGATAGTTAACGGTCGTATATCTTGTGTCATCGCCCGCCCTTCATCCATAACGAAAATCTTTTCTTCCTTCAACAGCTCCCGTGCCGGTAATTGTTCCGGTATATTGATTGGCATGTCTGCTCCCCCTTCGTTAAATAAAAAACCTCGTTCCTAAAGATAGGAACGAGGATTTGCATCTATTTCTCCGTTCTTATCTCTCAAGATTCACATCTTGTTGGAGGTAGCACCTTCCTGCAATTGCAGAGGTTGCTGAAGCTTCATCGGGCCAAATCCCTCAGCTTCTCTTGATAAGAATTATTCAATTGTGATTATTATATCATTGTTGCGAGAATTGTATACTAATTTCTTTTATCGATGAACTTTCGCTTTTGAAAAACCGAGTCCTAAAATTTCCGAAGCATTGAGGAAGATGACAAATGATGACGGTTCGGCGGCTAAAAGCAATTTCTTTAAATAGACCGCTTCAGACTGTTCCACAACGCAGAAAATCATCGTCTTCTCGTTGTTTGAATAGCCTCCTGTCGACTTCACTTTCGTCAATCCCCTATCAATTTCATTTTGAATAACCGATTGAATTTTCTCTTCATGTTCGGTAATGATGAGGACTAACTTTGTCGGCGAAGTTTGCAATTGGACAAAATCGATTACTTTGCTCGTCACATAAATCGACATGAGGGCGTATAACGCAAGTTCAAAATTGAAGACGAAAGCTGAAGTAACAACGACAATTCCATCGACAATTAATTGAGAAAAACCACTCGAAATGCCCGTATACTTCTTCAAAAGCTGGGCTACCAATGCCGTTCCGCCTGTCGATCCATTTCCCCTATAAACAATTCCAAGTCCAATACCAAGCATAATACCGCCATAAATTGAACTGAGAAGTGGATTATCAACGGAAAGTTCGAAACCGCTCGTTACATAGATAACAAATGGAACAAAAAAAGTGCCGACAACTGTTTTTGCACTGAATTCCTTCCCTGCAAGCAACAACCCTAACACGATAAGTGGAATATTAATTAGCCATTGAACATAAGCAGGATTGTATCCGAATAATTCATACAAAATTGTACTAACGCCCGAGATTCCACCGGCCGCTATGCGTGATGGCAATAAAAAAATATTGAATGAAAGCCCAACTAATGTTGCTCCCACGATGATCTGGACATAGTCGAAAACGACTGGCCTCTTCTGGATGAATGACATGATACGTTCCCCTTTCTTAGAAGACTTACCTATTCTATCAGAAAAAACGTAACGAGAAAACGTTAGTAGCAATGTGTGAAAAGAATAGGTTATCACCAGAAAGTAAACTTATTTTTTTGTATCTTTCTAATTTACTGCTATAATAATAGGTACTTGTACAATAAAACTAGTGTTGAGGAGGATATTATGCGTAGTTTAGGTATTATTAGAAAAGTTGACCATCTTGGCCGAATTGTAATCCCGAAGGAACTGAGAACTACATTACAAATCGATAAAGGAGCTCCAATGGAGATTTTCGTTGATGACGACATGATTATCCTTCGGAAGTATGTGGTAGATTCAGCATGTATCGTAACAGGAGATATTACTAATAAAAACAAAAAGCTTTCAAATGGCATGTACATTAGCCCTAAAGGTGCCGAAATTCTTTTGAGAGAAATTCAAGAACAAAAAACTTGGGAATAACAATTCCGGGGACTATGCCTTTGCTTCAGGCAAAGGTAAGTGAGATGAAATCGGAGGATGTTAAATGGAGATTTTTGCGCATAGGGGCGCTTCAGGGAACTATCCAGAAAACACAATCGCTGCATTCAAGGAAGCAGCTCGCCTTCCAATATACGGCGTTGAATTCGATGTACATATGACGTTGGACGGCGAACTCGTTGTCATCCACGATGAAACGATCGATCGGACATCGAATGGAACAGGCTATGTGAAAGACATACTTTTGAAGGACTTGAAGAAGTATGATTTTGGAAGCTGGTTTTTATCCAATTTCCAAGATGAAACGATTCCAACGCTGAATGAAGTCCTTGATATTTTTCATTTAACGGAACATAAACTGAACATCGAATTGAAATCGGATATTTTCCCGTATGAGGGGATGGTCAGCAAAGTGCTCGATTTGATTGCAGAAAGGCAAATGGAACCGCGCGTCATTATTTCGTCATTTGATCACACAGCCGTCCAATTCGTTAAGCAACTCAACCCTCGAATCGAGACGGCCGCATTATTCATGGAAGTACTCGTCCACCCATTGGACTATTTACGCAAAATCCCGGCGGACGCCCTTCATATCCTATTCCCTGCAGCCATCCGCCCGTCCATAGCCGAAGTCATTAAAAGCGGCATGCCGGTCCGAACATTTACCGTCAACGACGAAACATATGCAATGACGCTAAAACAAGCCGGAGTCCAAGCCATGTTCACTGACTACCCGGAAAAAATGTTTACATCATTATCTTCCAAATAAAAAATGGGTGGAGAAGGATTGTAGTGAAAGGCGGCGACTCCTGGGGGAATAGCGGGACAGGTGAGACCCTGGACGGAGCGAAGCGAAGGAAGCGGCTCACCGCCCGCCCCCCGGAAAGCGTCCGCCTTGAACGGAAATCCGGCCCAATTATAAAAAGAGATACCGCCATCCCTTCTAGGATTAGCGACATCTCTTTTTTTCATGCATCCAAACTGTTAATGAACGCCTCAATCTCGTCCTTCGTCTTCCGGTCCTTGCTCACAAAACGACCGACCTCTTCACCGTTGTTAAATGCAATAAAGCTCGGAATGCCAAAAACATCTAATTGCTGGCAAACCTCAATAAAATCATCACGGTCTACATAAATGAACTGATACTCCGGATAATCCGCTTCTAGTGCAGGCAAAAATGGCTCGATTACCCGACAATCCGGACACCAATCCGCCGAAAACATAAACATTGTACGTTCCTCATTTTTCAACTGCTCAAACTGCTCAATCGATTGAAGTTTTTCCATTCGTCTTCTCCCCTTCTAATTCATCTCTCTTAGAGTATATCACCCAAAAAGAAATCCATCATAAGATGAAGATTGAAAAAATGCAAACAAAACATTCATGAATTGAACCGAACGGGGAATTCTAATCATTCAACAAAGGAGGTTTCCATTTGCGTACCCATTTTATTACTGCTTCCTTATGTGCAACGATTTGTTTAAGTTTACCTCACAACATTGTCACCGCTTCCGAACAACCGACTGAAATGGAAATTGTGGAAGAGCGGATGGGGTTATATTTGCAATTTGCAAACGAACTCGTTCCGTGGTATCACCTCGCTGCAATTGATCAATACGAACGTAATATCCAGCAAGTACGCCCTGATCTTCCAAAAGTAGACGGACCAATTTCTATCCAATTTCCCATTGAGCATTGGTTCGGTGCATTAAATCCTAATGTAACCGACACTTCTCCGGATACGATCGCGTTTTTTGGCGGGTACGGATCGGATGGGAATGGGGACGGAATCGCAGACCAATCTAATCCGACGGATGTGCTTTTGACGATTTTTTCCCACTTAGCGATGTATGGACCCGATGAAGATGATTTCAAGGCAGCATTATGGCATTATTACAAACGAGAAGCAACTGTCAATCAAATAGTAACAATCGCCAAGCTGTACAAACACTTTGAAACGATTGAGCTCGACAAGCATGTATTTCCTATCCCAAAAGGGCATCATTATTCGTATCGTAGCACTTGGGGCTCGAGCCGCGGATGGGGAGGACGCAGAATTCATGAAGGAACGGATATTTTCGCTCGGTACGGTGTTCCAGTCGTCGCAACTTCTTACGGCGTCATAGAGATAATGGGTTGGAATGAATACGGTGGATGGCGAGTCGGTATTCGTGACAACCATAACACGTATCATTACTTTGCCCATTTAGCTTATTTTGATAAAGGCATTAAAGAAGGGGATATTGTTGAACCTGGAACGCTTCTCGGTTTTATTGGAAGCACTGGATACGGGAAAGAAGGAACGTCAGGGAAATTCCCTCCACATCTCCATTATGGACTGTATAAATATAACGGCCGGACAGAATGGTCTTTTGACCCTTTCCCTGCCCTTCGCAATTGGGAACGACAAAAATAGAGGCTGCCTCTACAGTGAGCCAGCCTCTTCTTTTTAAATTTGAACACCTAATGTTTTGAAGAGGAATGAAAAGACGTCTGTCTGTTCTTCAATGATTTTGACGGTCGGCTTTCCAAGTCCGTGTCCTGCATTCTTTTCTACACGGAGTAAAATCGGATGTTTTCCAGAATACGCCGCTTGCAACGTCGCTGCGAATTTCATCGCATGGGCCGGAACGACACGATCATCTGTATCAGCTGTTGTAATTAACGTTGGCGGATAGTCAACGTCTTCTTTCACATTATGGAGCGGCGAATAGTTGATCATGAATGCAAAATCATCGGCATTTGTTTCGGCATTTCCATAGTCCGTCACCCAATAGCGTCCAACCGTGAACTTATGATAGCGAAGCATATCGATGACAGGCACTTGGCAAATTGCCGCCCCGAACAAATCCGGGCGCTGCGTAATACTTGCCCCAACGAGCAATCCGCCGTTGCTACCTCCCATAATTGCAAGTTTTTCCTTCTTCGTATAGCCTTCTGATATGAGCCATTCGCCAGCCGCCGCGAAGTCATCAAAGACATTCTGTTTCCGTTCAAGCTTCCCCGCCTTATACCACTCTTCCCCGAATTCACCGCCACCTCTCAAGTTAGCAACGGCGTAAACACCACCTTGCTCGATCCACATGCGCACAGCAGGTGAGAAGGACGGTGTCAAACTAACATTGAATCCGCCATATCCGTAGAGAAGTACTGGATTTTCGTTATTTTTCACCAATCCCTTTTTATAGGTCAGGAACATCGGGATTTTTGTCCCATCCTTCGATTCATAAAAGATTTGGGACGTCTCGAATCGTTCTGTGTCAAATTTATTCTCGTCTTGAAACACTTCTGTTAGTCCACCTTGAGCGAAATCATAGCTTGCGATCGAACTCGGTGCCAAGTATGATGTATATCCGATAAACATCCACTCTTCGTCTTTCTTCCCCGTCAAACCGGTCAGTGAAATATATCCCGGCAGTTGGACATCCCTCTCAGACTCGCCGTCCAAACTGAAAATCTTCAGTTCATAATGTGCATTATGCAAATAGCCGACGACGAGTTGGTGGTTGATCATTTTTCCGAAGGCCAATACATCTTCTTTTTCCGGTATGATATCCATCCAGTTTTCCTTCGATGGATTATCCAAGTCGACCGCAATGATTTTTTCACGTGGCGCATCGACATTCGTCACGAAATAGAAAGTGCGTCCTTCATTGCCGATGAACGAATACTCACCGTCTCCTTTTCCGAATAGATGGACGAACTCCCCGTCTTCCACGAGATCTTTGAAATAGATCCGGCTTTTATTTTCCGTTCCTTTCCAAACATTTAGGATCAGATAACGGTAATCATCCGACATAATCGGATTAAAGGAAAATTCCTTGTTGTGAACGTCTTCATAAACGAGCATGTCCTCATCTTGAGATGTTCCTACTTCATGCCAATACACTTTATTGTAATAGCTTTGTTCTTCAGCCGAAACCGTCGACGGATCAGGAAAACGGTTATAGTAGAAGCCTGTCCCTTCTTTATTCCAAGCAATGCTTGAGAATTTACAAAAACGAATAAGGTCGACTTCATCTTTTCCTGTCTCTAAGTTTCGAATTTTAATGTCTTGCCAGTCGCTTCCGTTGAATGAAATTCCGTACGCTAACTTCTTGCCGTCACTTGTGAACGATAGATTCGTAATGGCAGCAGTACCTTCTTCATTCATCGTATTTGGATCTAACACGACTTCCAACTCATCGGATTGAAGATCCTTTGTACGGTAGAAGACGGCTTGATTTTGGAGACCATCGTTTTTATGGAAATAATAATAATCCCCTTCTTTACGAGGCACTGTATACTTCGGGTAATTCCACATTTCCGTCAACTTCGATTTCACTTTTTCTCGATCAGGAAATGTCGAGAGGAAATCTTGAGTTAGTTTGTTTTGATTATCAACCCATTGTTGCACTTCCGCATCTTCTGGATTTTCAAGCCATCTGTATGGGTCCTGAATATCGGTTCCATGAAAATTTTCAATTACATCATCTTTTCTAGTGAATAACACCATTACATATCCCCCTTTAAAGTCTTACAATTGACATTTTACCACATTGTTCAGAAAAGTGAGCATAAGAAAAGCAGCTGACTAAAAATCAGCTGCTTCATTTTAATCATTCGATGAAGGCTCAACATGCATTGGAGGGGGAATAATCCAACCTTTTTCTTTGTTTAGACGAAGTAATTTCGATCCAAATAAAAGCCGATCAGCATGGAATTTACTAAACATCATAGCGATGTCTTCTCGTAAACATTGGCCAATTACCATACTGCATGAAACAAGTCCTTGTCCTACGTTGATAGAAACGGCTGCACTAATTTCCGGGTCCATGAAACGCACGCCTGGAGGAATATCTTCCGCATTTGCGTCCGCCCGTTCAGGCAATGTTGGAGGAGGTGTTACACCGTTCTCTTTTAATACTTTCTCGACTTCCTTGTTTTCATTTTTCATCATGTCTACTGCTTCTTTCAAAAGACCAATTAGTTCTTTGTCACCAGCATGGTTAATAAAAGCCTCATATCCACTAATCAACCCTTTGTTCGCACCTACAAACGACCAACATCCGATTACCTCGCCATAGTGCAGTGGCTGCTCTTTCGGATTTCCACTTAAAATACCCAAATGTTCTCCCTCATTTCTTAAACTTTTCCATTGTAAAGATGGAACTGCAGTTATGATGTGTAAACTACAGTATTTTATACGTCTATTTGGCGATTACGAAATTTCGATTGACATTTTCAAAATGTTTGATAAGATACAAAGCAATCTTATTATTAATGCAATTCGCACTCTCGACAACAAGTATTTGACGAACATTACTCTATCACCACTGATATTTATTCGGCTTTAAATGAACTTCAATCTATTTATCAAGTGGCTCAACATGTTTTTTTGCAAATAAACGAATAATGGGTTGACATTACGAAACTGTATGTTATGATTGTCAATAATTAAATAACTTGATCGATTTTGACGGAGATAAGCTTTACGAATTGGAATCTTAAGAGAGCTGATGGTTGGTGGGAATCAGTGTTTCTAACGTAGAGTAGCACTCCTGAATCGGTGGACTGAAACTTCCTTTCTAGTTAGTTCAGTAGGTTCACCCGGCACATGCCCGTTATGCATGCAATGAAGGCTGTCCACGTGACAGCGAAAAAGGGTGGCACCGCGTAGCTAATAGCTTTTCGCCCCTTGCATATAATTGCAAGGGACGAAAGGCTTTTTATATTTCAAGGAGGAGATTGACATGTTGCAAGATCAACAATACTTACGAATTCCAGGACCAACTCCCATTCCGCCATCTGTTCAACGGGCAATGGCTAAACCAATGATTGGCCACCGTGGGAATGAAACATCCGAGTTACTCCGCTCTATTAAACCACGTTTAAACAACGTATTTGGGACAAATCAGGACGTCATGGTTGTTACCGGAAGTGGAACTGCGGGCTTGGAAGCGGCTGTCGTTAATACTGTTAAACCGAACGATGAAGTGCTCGTCATTGTAACCGGCGCATTTGGTGCACGCTTCGTCAACATTTGCGAGGCATATGGAATTCACGTCCACAAATTCGAGGTCGAGTGGGGAAAAGCCTTTGATCCACTTGTAATTAAAGAGCATCTTCGCAACTTCCCGAATGTCAAAGCGATATTTGCAACGTATTGTGAGACGTCGACGGGTGTCATGAATCCAGTTCATGAACTAGCTGCCGCAGTGAAAGAAGTGTCAGATGCACTTATTATTGTGGACGGTGTTTCTTGTGTCGGTGGCGTTGAAACTCGAATGGATGATTGGGGCATTGACATTATGGTAACAGGCTCGCAAAAAGCGTTCATGTTGCCTGCTGGTTTGATGTTTATCGCGGTAAGCGAGCGGGCATGGGACGTTATTCATTCAAACCGTAATCGTGGTTTCTATTTCGATTTAGTAAAGTACAGAAATAACTTAGAAAAGGATACAACACCTTTTACCCCTGCACTCTCCATTCTTTTCGGGCTCGATCAGGCACTTGAACTAATGGAAAAAGAAGGGCTAGAAAACGTGTATAGTCGCCATAAGCTTATGAAAGAGATGACTCGTAAAGCTTTTCGAGCTCTCGACATCCCTTTATTAACAAATGATGAAGATGCATCCGATACGGTTACTGCTGTTAAGCCAGTGGATTTTGATGCGGAACTGTTCCGGAAAGTGATTAAAAACAAATTCGGACTATCAGTTGCCGGTGGGCAGGAACATTTGAAAGGTAAAATTTTCCGAATCGGACATATGGGCTACTGCTCCCCTGCTGATGTTTTGCAGACGCTCGCCATGATAGAAATCGGCTTGATTCAATCCGGAAAAAATATCGAACTCGGCAAAGGTGTAGCGGCAGCGCAGCAACTCTATTTGGAAAAAGGGGAGAATCATTGATGACGTACCATATTTTAATAGCGGATCCATTAAGCGAAGAAGGCATTTACCCGCTGCGGCAAGCGGATGGATTGGAAATTACAATTGCGACCGATTTGCCGAAAGAAGAATTGCTCGAAAAGATTAAGGACTTCGATGCATTGCTTGTCCGCAGTCAAACGCAAGTGACACGGGAAGTAATTGAAGCCGCTAGCAACTTGAAAATTATCGGTCGTGCGGGTGTCGGGGTCGATAATATCGACTTGGACGCCGCAACGGAACACGGCATTATCGTCGTTAATGCACCTGATGGCAATACGAATTCCGCTGCAGAGCATACAATTGCAATGCTAACTTCCTTGGCTAGAAAAATCCCTCAAGCGTTCAACTCATTGAAAAACGGCAAATGGGATCGTAAATCGTTCATTGGTGTCGAATTGAAAAACAAAACGCTTGGTGTTATCGGACTTGGAAGGATTGGCGCGGAAGTGGCCGCCCGTGCGAAAGGCCAACGAATGAATGTCATCGCGTATGACCCGTTTCTAACAGCGGAAAAAGCACAAAAAATGGGGATTAGTTTCGGAACCGTCGACGATGTGCTCAAAGAAGCTGATTTCATAACGATTCACACTCCTTTATTGAAAGAGACACGTCATTTAATTAATGAACAGGCATTTGCGAAAATGAAGGATGGCGTGCAGATCATTAACTGCGCGAGAGGTGGAATTATCGACGAAGATGCTCTTTACGAGGCAATCGTGTCCGGCAAAGTCGCTGGAGCGGCGCTTGACGTATTTGAAACGGAGCCGTTTGTCGACCATCCGCTTCTCACCTTGCCGGAAGTGATTGCGACGCCGCATTTAGGGGCTAGCACGGTAGAAGCGCAGGAAAGTGTTGCAATCGATGTCAGCGTCGATGTTGTCAACTTCTTTAATGGGGAAGCCGTCCGAAATCCTGTCAACTTACCTTCTGTCTCGAAAGATGTATTAGCAAAAATTGCGCCATTCTTCGATTTGGCTGAAAAACTTGGAGCTTTCCTCTCCCGGATGACTGACGACGCGATTGAAGAAGTGAATATTAAATACGCCGGTGAGCTCGCCAACTATGATGTTCGCGCATTGACTCGCAATACGGTGAAAGGCATTTTGAAACGCAACCTCGGAAACCATGTGAATGATGTCAATGCGAGGTACTTAGCCGACCGGTTCGACATTAATGTGAATGAGCATAAAACGACAACCGGAAAAGGGTTCCTAAATTTAATTACTGCGGAAATCGTCACTGCAAAATCTACGCATCGAGTAGCAGGTACGTTGCTGAACGGGCTCGGAGCGCGAATCGTCAAGGTCGATGAATATGCAGTCGACGTTGTCCCTGAAGGTCATCAGCTATTTATTAAACATAAAGACCAGCCTGGAGCAATCGGACGTGTAGGGACGTTACTGGCACAGAAAAACGTTAATATTGCAACGATGCAAGTAGGCCGTTCAACAGTCGGCGGAGATGCTATCATGATGCTTACGATTGACAATCAAGTGGAACTTTCGGAGCTTGCGCATTTGACTGAGCTAGCGGATATATATGAAGTAAAAGCAATTGATCTTTAACCTACTGTGCGGAAAAGGGTGAGCTCCTCGAAAGGAGACTCACCCTTTTTACTTGTCCAAAATCGGAAACAGCTCATCTAAATTCTTTATTTCAAAAGTCGGTTGGATGTCCGGTATTCCTGGTTTCCCTTCCCTATTAATCCATACTGAACGCATTCCTATGCGTGATGAACCTAAAATATCGGTTAGTAAATTGTCACCGACCATTAACGCCTCGTCTGCCGTACTTCCGGTTTCCTCCAAAACATGCTCAAAAATAGATGGGTCAGGCTTCCCTTTTCCGAATGCACCCGAAATGACAATTCGTTCGAAATACGGAGCTAACTGCGGAGTAATTTCCAATTTCGTTTTTTGAAGGGACGGAGAGCCGTTCGTTAAAAGAACGAGCGTGTAGTTGCCTTTCAACCGATCAAGGACGGAAAACGTCTCATCGTAAACGAATGGCGATTTTTTTCGTTCTTCAATGAATCGTGCTGCGAGTTCCTTACTATATTCCTCGTCAACGATGCCGAGTTTCGCAAGCCCTTTCGTCCACGCGTTACGTTGATACTCCGGTATAATCTCCTTCATTCGCTGAAATTGTTCACCAGGATCGTCAAATACGCCCCACAAGCCCTCAAAAGGATTAATGCCAATCATTTGTGTAAATGCATATGTATCGTACGTTGCGTAAAGCTCCCGTGCTGTTTCGCGGACCGCCGCCTCTAATTCCACTGCATTAAGTTCGAGCTTATCAGCCGCATAACGACATGTCTTTTCAAATGCCGTCGCAATACTTTTTTCATCCCATAAAAGCGTATCGTCTAAGTCAAATATGATTGTACGGATCATCTATCTTCTTCCCCCTTTGCTTGATTATACAGAAAAACCGCTCCAAAAGGGAATTGGAGCGGTCACGTCAATTGGAATAAATATTTCTATCCCAAAAGCGTTGTTGCGTAATCGCTTGAATAAAATCATTTGAGAAATCGGTTCCAGCTTTGGATGCAATTACAATGCCTGGGCCAGGCTTCGCATCGGATTTGTTGAAAATGACTTCCCCTGTCGTAGCGACACCGATCGGTTTATAATGACGATACGCCTCATTAATGAATTGCTCGATATCATTTTCAAATTTCGCTTG
Source organism: Sporosarcina sp. UB5 (assembly GCF_050859005.1). Taxonomy (GTDB): domain Bacteria; phylum Bacillota; class Bacilli; order Bacillales_A; family Planococcaceae; genus Sporosarcina. The sequence goes on along the minus strand of NZ_CP125984.1, from coordinate 2,139,565 downwards.
GTTCTTCGCTTTTCCACCAACGACATATAACGAATCGAAAAGGACAGGCGACGCTGTGAGAAAGGTTTCATTCAACATAACTTTCACACCGTCTGCTCCCGTTAGGCTGCCTAAATGCTCGCCTACAATATCTACGACGACTCCATGATTCATCAATGTTTTAACAACCGCCTTCACTTCTTTACCATTGAATCCGCTGCCAATTAGAACTCCTACTTTGAGCGTGTTCGGGTATCTCGGCGTCGATGCTTGGCTAAGTGCTGGGGAAGCTGCTGAAACATTGACTTGTTGGCCTTTCGGACGATTTACTCCGACCGCATCAGCAAGTTTAGTCGCTAACTCCTTATCCACGTTAACAAACATATCGACCACTTGCTGCCTTACATCAGCGGATTTCACTTTTCCTACTTCAAAGATAAATGCGTCCGTTATATGTTTCTTTTCAGGTGGCGTCATACTGTTCCAGAACAATCGAGCTTGAGAAAAATGATCTTTGAACGAATCGCTTCGTGCTTGAATAACGCGACCTTCAACTTTTTCGGCGTAATGGACATACCCGCCTTCTTTCCACGTAGAAGTCGACGGCGTGTTATTCGCAAGCGAATTCTTATGATAAGCTACTTTTCCGACATCAATCCGCTGACGGCTGAATCCGTCTCGTTGATTATTATGGAATGGACAAACTGGGCGATTGATTGGAATCTCTACAAAATTTGGTCCTCCAAGTCGCAGCAATTGCGTATCCAAATAGGAAAACAATCTTCCCTGCAAAAGAGGATCGTTTGTAAAATCAATTCCCGGGACGACATTTCCTAAATGGAATGCGACTTGTTCGGTTTCGGCAAAAACATTATCGACATTTTGGTTCAACGTAATTTTGCCGAACATCTGGACGGGGACGATTTCCTCTGGCCAAATCTTTGTCGCATCCAAAATATCGAAGTCAAACATGAACTCATCTTTTTCATCAATGATCTGCACACCGATTTCATACTCGACGACATTTCCATGCTCAATGTTTTCCCACAAATCGCGCCGATGGAAATCCGGATCTTTCCCGGCAATTTTCTGTGCTTCATCCCAGACGAGCGAATGGACACCTAGGACAGGCGTTATGTGGAATTTAATGAATTTGGCTTTTCCTTCTTCATTAACAAAACGGAACGTATGGACACCGAACCCTTGCATCATCCGAAAGCTTCTTGGAATCGCCCGATCGGACATGAGCCACATAATCATATGGGCGGTCTCTTGGTTGTTTGCGACAAAATCCCAAAACGTATCATGAGCCGAAGATGCTTGCGGTATTTCATTATGCGGCTCAGGTTTAATGGCATGAACGAGGTCCGGAAACTTGATGGCATCTTGGATGAAAAAGATAGGTATATTATTGCCGACGAGATCGAAGTTCCCTTCTTCGGTATAAAACTTAATGGCAAATCCGCGTACGTCCCTTACTGTATCGGCAGATCCTTTGCTTCCGACAACTGTTGAGAACCGAATGAATATAGGCGTCTTCGAACCTGGATTTTGAAGGAATTTCGCTCTCGTAAACTCTTTCATCGATTTATACAGTTCGAACTCTCCATGAGCTGCAAACCCTCTCGCATGGACGACTCTCTCAGGAATTCGCTCATGGTCGAAATGGGTTAGCTTCTCCCGAAGATGGAAGTCCTCCAACAATGTCGGCCCGCGTACTCCCGCTTTTAATGAATTTTCATCATCAGACACTTTCAAACCTTGGTTCGTCGTCATTTTCTTTCCATAGTTATTCACTCGGTACTGTTCTAATTGTGCATCTTTCGCATTTTTATTTCTCTCCACGAAATCCCCTTTCGTACATTTCTAAGTCACCACTCCTATTTATATGCATTATATTAAGTTCCGGGCACTTTCCTTATGTTTCATCAAAACGGAATTAGGCTACAATAGGAGACGAGATAGTTAGTAAGGAGGCGCAAGCGATGCACCATCATTATTTTATTGGAATTAAAACCCCCATTTCAATTGAAGGACTTGTTAAGCTTTACAGGGAAAAATACAGTTTGTCCAACATGTATAAAGTCATTCCCCATATGGATGATTTGCATATTACATTGCTGTTCATCGGTGCACTTCCAGATCAGCAACTTGCACCTTTGCAACACCATCTTGCTACGCTAGCCGACAAACATAGCGGCTTTAATTTGACCGTAGATGGACTTTCCTACTTCGGATCTCCTAAAGGTCCACGTGTCGTATATTTGTCCGTCGAGCAATCCAACGAGCTCAATGCGTTGCAACGATCGATTACGTCAATCGGAGCCGATCAGTTGAACATCGAACCCGATAATCGTTTCACTCCTCATATTACGATTGCCAAAAAGCGCAAAATCGTTGAAGAGTTCCCAATTCAAAAAGAGACTTGTACACCAATTCGATTTCACGTCAAAGAATTTTCTCTCTTTCGAATCCATCCGTCAAAAACGCCAAAATATGAAGCCGTTCAATCTTTTTCATTAAAAGAACCCTCTCAATAAGAGAGGGTTCTTTTAAAATAGAGATAAAGCTAAAATTGTTGATTTCCACTGCGAGCGGACGCTTTCCGCGGGCACGGCTTCAGCCGCTTCCCTCGCTGCGCTCAGTCCAGGGTCTTCAGCTCGTGCTGTTCCCGCAGGAGTCGCCGCTCTCCGCTCCAATCAACGGTGTTTCCTATTAAATGAATGAGGTGATGGATATGATGACAAAGAATCAAATTAATGAACGCGAACAGTTGGATATGCTTACAATAGAACAGTTGGTTCCTCAGGACCATCTGGTTCGCAAACTGGATGCAGCCCTTGATTCCTCCTTCATCTATCCATTAGTTGAAGATCTGTATTCAACCATTGGGCGACCTAGCATTGATCCTGTCGTACTCATCAAGATGACATTCATTCAGTATACCATCGGCATCCGCTCCATGCGCCAGACAATTAATGAAATTGAAGCGAACGTGGCTTATCGCTGGTTCCTAGGCTTCGGCTTTCACGCTGAGGTTCCTCACTTTTCCACGTTCGAGAAGAACTATGTCCGTCGATTTGCAGATACCGATCTATTTGAGCAGACCTTCTATAAGGTTCTAAACGAGATGGCAAACCGTGGGCTTCTCAGTCCGGTTGCTAACCTACCGAACAACAACGAAGGAAGGATATCGCCAGTATCCATCGACGCCTTCTATTTGTGCCGCGTGTCCAGTGATTGGCCAATGCACGCAAAGTAAGAATCAACAAAAGATGATTAAACGGCATATCTGGCAGGACTATTTGGATGTAGCTGAGGACTTGCGACATAACCATGAAATCAAGGAAATATACGGAAAACGCAAAGAGACGATCGAGTGCGTCTTTGCTGATGCATGCGATGTAACGGGTTCGGTTGATGAGGAGAAAACAATAAAAAACACAGCATTTGGGGACACAATTCGTATATGAATTGGTGTCCCCGTTTTTGTTGCTATATCAACGTTTAGATGATTTACTTAGACGAACTGGAACCGCAATTAGCACAGGGATTAACAAGAGCGCATAAATTTATGTGCCTTTGCTAATTCACTTGCTAATTCATTTGTTAAAATACGTGCTGATTGGTTATTGAAGAGAAAAATATAGAAGGAAGATGAGAAATCTATGTTAAAATATATTGAAGTTTAAGAAATGATTCTCTTCTACTAACGGAGCAGGTTAATTGAAGAAGGAGTTACTACCAATTTTGTAGAATTATCAATTTATCCAAGATAAGGCGTGTGTCATACTAAATGAAAAAACAATTTAAAAACCAGCACCGAATGTTAGAAAGTTTTGGCTATGAATTTCTTGTAGTTTGTCCCAATTGTAATAGTAAATCAAAGGTTATTTCATTGGGAGACCACTCCCCTTATGGAACAGGAATTATAAGAAGGTTTCTCTGTTTACACTGTGGAATGACCAAAGAATTTGTACCCAAGAACAACTGTTTTAACCAATCTATAATTTCATACGGTAGTAAGTGGAATGATGGCTTTATAAACATCGGAGGGACATTTGATTGGTATTTTGGATATCCTTTATATTTACAAATACCTTGTTGCGGTCAGACTTTATGGGCATATAATCTCGAACATTTAGAGCATCTTAAAAACTATGTTCAAGCTGAACTAAGAGAAAACCATCCCTATTATCTAAGTGTAGAAAGTAGGCTACCTTTGTGGATAAAATCTGCAAAAAATCGAGATGTGGTTCTTAAAGCTATTTCAAAGTTAGAACAAAAGGCAAATCAAAACTAAATGAAAGCAACTTCAAATATTGTGAAGTATTTCACTTAAACTAACGCGCGCTTTAGTTCAATAAGGATAGTAGAATATTACGCTAAAAAGCGCTCAAACCTGAGCGCTTTTACTTATTTTTCATATGACTAATTCACTGTTGAAATATATGCTGATTAACCTGTTATTTACGTTGTTAATTACACTTTTCTCCCCATCAACCGAACCCGTTACATGCGATGGACAACCCTCCGGGGACTTAAAAAAATGTCCATGCAGGCGATGCTAACTTTTGCTGCCATAAATTTGAAGAAGCTGGCCAGTTGGACGTGGAGAGCGCCGGCTATGGAGGCTGAAATGATACCCTTGTCTTAAAGGATTTCCAGTTGATTGGAGTGCAGGGCGGCGACTCCTGGGGGATCAGCGCAGCGTGAAGACCCCGCAGGAAAAGCCGTTACGAAGAACGGCTTTTGCGACCAAAAGCGAAGCGTTGGGAGCACATCCGAGGAGGCTGAGGGCAAGCCCCCCGGAAAGCGTCCGCCCGGAACGGAAATCAACGTTATTTTAGTCTACTGACAGTTAAAATGTACATGTTTAAGCAAAAGGGTTGGAAATCTATGATTTCCAACCCTTTTGTCTACAGTCTGGAACCCTCTCAACAAGAGAGGGTTCCTTACGACTTATTAATTCGAAACCAACCTTTGTACGTAAACCAACCAATCATCGCGATTCCAATTATGAGCATTACAATAAGGACAACAGGATATCCGTAACGCAAATGCAGCTCCGGCATATGGTCAAAATTCATGCCATACACACCGGCAATGAATGTTAACGGAATGAAGACGGAAGAAATGATCGTCAGCGTCATCATGACACTATTCATTTGGTTTGAGTTAATGGACAATTGACTATCGCGGATATCCGAAGTCAATTGCCGGTTGGAATCGATCATTTCACTCAATCGGATGAGATGGTCGTAAATATCCGAGAAGTACGTGTACTCATGTGGAATGAAGTTTAATGTTTTGGACTCAAGCATTCTGTACAACAGTTCCCTCATCGGAAAGATTGTCCTTCGTAGGCGTAACAAATCGCCGCGCACTTCAAAAACGTAATCCATCGATAATTGCACCGTTGTAGGTGAAAGTTTTTCCTCAATGTCGTCCAAATGGTCTTCAATATTGTAGAGAATCGGAAAATATTGATCGACAAGTTTATCAATGATTTCATAAGTGACATGGACATGTCCACGTTCCCATTGTGTCGGATTTTGAATAATTGTTTCTCTCGCCTTTTCGACTTCCTGTAATTGTGTATAGTGAAAAGTAACGACATAGTTCTCGCCTAGAAATAAATTCAATTCCTCAGCATTCAAGTCTTCATGGCAGATGGAATGTAGGGCAAAAAATGTATACCCATCATAATGATCCAATTTCGGACGTTGAAGGCGACCGTAACAATCTTCTAACGCTAACGGATGAAACTTAAATAATGTTTGAAGTAGTAATGCCTCTTCCGCATCAGGCTGATCGAAGTCAACCCAATACCATTGCAATGCGAGCTCAGCGATTTCATGTACCGGAAAGTCATAAATGAATTCATCGTCCGTCGTCAATCCCATTGTTCGGATCATGTTTTCACCTTCTTTTCGATTGAAATGAGCTTCCTTTAGCCCGAATCGAATAATTGTCCTTAACGTATCATAACCATTTTGCTCGAACATCCTACATTCGACGAAGAATATAGTATTGAGAAAATGAAAAACGACTTGGATGTTTCACCAAGTCGTTTTTCTACTATCTGTAATAATACGAAGTGCGATGACCGTGTTCTTCTTCGGCAGCCATTGCATCTGCTTTCGTTTTGTGCACAGTTCCATATGGATGGTTAGGTGGAGCGTATATTGTATAAACTTTTAATGGAATAGCACCTGTATTAATTACATTGTGCCATGTTCCAGCGGGTACCAATATTGCAGAGTCATCATATACATTTCTTTCAAAGTTTAAATTGTCTCTACTTGGGCCCATTCGAACGATTCCCTGACCTTGTTCAACACGTATGAATTGTTCAACGTCCGGATGCATTTCCAACCCAATATCTTCACCGACATTGAGACTCATTAACGTAAGCTGCAGATTATCTCCTGTCCATAAAGCGGTACGGTACGTATTGTTTTGCTTCGTAGCTTCGTTAATATTCACAACAAACGGATCATCCCCATAATCTTTTAACAAAATGCCGGCCTCGCCGTCGGATGAACGAAAGTTTGGATTTTGTGTCATTACAGGACTCGCCCAGTATCCAGACTGCCCACCATAGTGAAACATCGGTCTATTATTGCAGTATGGATTATGGCACTGACACATATTCGGAACATAATACATATTAATTTTAATCAATCCCTTCACAACTTGTAAATTATTCTATGCTTGTTGTTTGGGAATTGTACGTAGAAAAAATGACGTGGCCACAGTCGAATACAATATACCTATATGAGGGATGAGTAAGTTTCACTTTTTCACTCATAGTAAGAGGGATAGCTATAAATTCGATTGGAGGGATTTGCTTTGGATAGTCAACGAGCACGTCAGATTGTGTCGTCACCGGATGAGATCATGGTAAGTTATAATGGAGTTTCTGTCTGGATTGATAAGGTCCATGATGATGATCGGACTGCTACGGTTCATTTGAGACAAGCGATGGAGGAAAGGTCGGAAGTTTCGATTTCGGAATTAAAGGAGCACTGATCACAATTTGGGCTGTCCAGAAAGTCAGTGAAAACTGACTTTCTGCGGCATCCTTATTTTAACTAGCTCTGTTAAACATTGATTTCCACTCCAAGCGGATGCTTTCCACGGGCGTCGCCTCGAAAAGGCCCAAAGGAATTCGGGATTGTTTAATTAGTCCACAACATACTTAAAGTGGCAGGCAGACTTGTCAGACTGCACCTTACTTATTTATCGTACACGCTAGAACTTCATTTCTAACTTCTAAAATATACTTATTATAAATATGTTCTCTACCGCCGTTATCATCATACCAACGTATTATTCGTTGAACATGAGCAGAATCGCCTCTAACTTTAGTTTCTATTTCTATATAATCTTCATAACTGTCATATTCCCAAATAGCGAAAATTTCTACTGTATCATTTTCGTTCTCCCTCATCCACCGTCCTATTAATCGTGCTCCGTGCTTTAATTGATTAGGTAAATTTGTTTTATTAAAATGTTCATTAAATTTCTCAACAAAAACACTTTTTATATTGTAATATTTTCTCCTATAAAACATTTCCGCACCCCCAATTGCTTTAATGTGTCACTGAACTAAGTACCAATTGTTAAAAGTTTTTTTACCGACCACTTCTTTTCATACCATTCATGGAATTACAATCACTTTTCTAAGTTCGCTATTACAACCTCTACCCCGAACACTTTCATTGATTCAATCTTGTCTTGTGTAGTCTCTTCATCAGTAATGACAACGTCAAGCTTTTCAACAGGATACATTTTGATGAACATGTCTACTCCGAATTTCGAATGCTCGATAAGTGTCACAAGCTTTTTTGAGTTGTCATAGACCGTCTTATGGAATACCGCCACTTCAGGAGTCGCTGTACTTAAACCTTTTTCCGATAATCCTCCAGCTGTCGCAAAGCATACGTCAATCGTGAATTGGCGTGCCAACTCATTAGCGATTGCGTCTGTCATATTCCCTGAACTCTTCACATAGCCCCCAATGAGATACGTTTGAATATTTTCCACTTCTCGTAAATGATAAGCGACTTCTACAGAATTCGTCACAACCGTGAATTGGATGTTTCGTGGCAAATACTTCAGCATGACAAAGTGAGTTGAAGCGCCTCCGATGAAAACGGTTTGCCCTTCTTGGATATACGAGATCGCTTCTTTTGCAATTGCGTTTTGATAAGCATTGCCTTCCCCATAGCGAATAGATGGCGGTTGAGGCAATGTTCTTACATTGCCGATTGGAATAGCGCCACCGTGCGTACGTTTCAATAATGCCTGCTCCTCCATAATCGTTAAATCACGTCGGATAGAATCAATCGATAAACCAAACTCACTGGCAAGATCCTTCGCAAGTACTCGGCCTTTCTCTTCAAGCATTTCCAAGATTTTTTCCCTTCGTTCTTCTGTAAACATTGTTCTTCCTCCCTTTTTATATTCAAGCACCATTGCCCGTTTGTTCACGTTTCACCTCACTTTCCTTCTATTTATATTCGAATATATTCCTATTGTTGCATGTTTATTCTGTTTATTCAACCGTTTTATTCATTTTCGTTCAAGTTTATTCCGTTTTGGACTCCAAAATAAAAAAACCTCTACTAGAGTAGAAGTTTTCACATTGTTTTATTAACCGATATTTTCTACTATGATTTGTACAATCAACGCGACCGTTACAACACGTAAGATCGGCTTCACAAACTTCGGTTTCAATTTCTCTGCGATGCGCACGCCCATTTGTGCCCCAGTAATTGACCCTAACATTAGCATAAGGGTAAGCGGCCAAATGATTTTACCAGCTGCAATATACGTAATCGCCGCACCGAAACAGCTTGAGAATGTTGCAAGGCGAACATATGCGACAGCCCGTATATAAGCAACTTTCAAATGGCCGAATAAATAAAGCATTAACGTGCCTTGCCCCGGCCCGAATAGTCCATCGTAAATCCCTATTCCGTACAATCCTGGCACACTCACTTTACTGAATTTCAATTTCTCCTCCCCATCGAAATCCCCTTTTCCGATGAACGATGTGATAAATGCGAACGATAGAAGAATAATCGCCAGAATATATAAGTTGTTTTCCGAAAGCATCGTTGCAATGAATCCGCCGCTTACTCCACCTACAAGACTTACAGGAATGACCCAAAATGATTCACGCAATGAAATCTGTTTTCGTTTCAAAAGGACGAGAAAGCTTGAGAACGAGCTAACTGTGTTCGATACTTTATTCGCACCGATTGCAGAGTGAATAGGCACCCCTAGCAGCAGCATTGCAGGAAGACTAATTAACCCGCCGCCACCTGCCAACGTCCCGATTGTCGTTGCAATTGCGCCAATGAAAAAGAGTGAAATGTATTCCATCCTGAACACCCCCTATATACTTCTAGTATACTCCTTGGATGTTCATTAGGAAAATCGATAGTTATTATACAGGTGGATAAGAAATACTTATAATTAAAATCCTATCTCATATTCTTCCCCATCTTCATTAACAACTTTCAACTTGCCTTTTTTACGGTCTAGGCCGATTAATATATACGGGTTGATTTCATCACTATCCGCTTCCACTTCCCTAACAGTGACAATCGTTTCATCATCCAACACTTCAACGCCTACCGCTTCTAGTTCAAATTTATTCGTGCCAGTTGACACAACGACCAACTTTTTACCCTCGGCAATATCAATCAGTTTAAAGCCTTTTCGGTCCGTTTTTTCATTTTGCAAGTAGTTAACATACTGCCTGACAGCAGGATCTTCATCCAATCTCTTCTTATCTAAAACCCAATAGCCCTTGCCGCAGCCACTTAGTATCATCATAATGACAAATAACCCAACTAAAGCTTTTCTCAATTCCATCTCACCTTTCTTAATCAGTATCTCGCAACTTTTTCTCCAATACGATCCGATGAATCCCTTCATCATCAGCAAAAGTTTCCGTTATATCAAAGCCATGTTTTATATTCAATATCAACATATTTCTCCATTTGTTTCTAGTCTTCGTTTCGATCGTTTCATATCCTGCTTCCTTGACAATGCGGTGTTGGAGCTCCATAAGCTTGGAGGCAATTCCTCTTCCTCTATATTCCTCGTGAACACCCCCATACCAACTATAATAGCGGTCCGCCGAGATACTATAGCCTATCTTATAGCCGACTACTAAATTGTCTTCGACTGCAACGACAAAAAGGACGTTTTGTCGTAATGAAGCCTTCTCTACCAATTCATTCGCATTCTCAAAAATTTGATCATGTAAATGCAAAATCCCATCCGTTATTTTTTCATCAGGTATTCCCCAGAAATATTGAACATGTGGCATAGCAACATCCTCCCCACCTAGTATTATACTATAATTTTAAATTATTAATATCTTTCTCTTGCATTACCTGTTTTCCATGCATATGAATGAGAACTCTTTGCGCGGGAACGAGAGCTCTTGGCATTAAAAAGGATTCTCCCATGGAGAACCCCTTCATTAACTATGCATTTCAGGCATTATCAACGGTAGTAAAGAGTCAGAAAGCAAATGCAGTTCGTGCATCGGTCTTGTCATCGCCACATACAACAACTTTCGATCTATTGGATGGTCTCTGAACGGTTCATCGAAAGCGGCGATGATGACGGCGTCGAACTCTAGTCCTTTTGATAAGTGGCTTGGCACAATCAGGAGGCAATTGCTGTCTATATCAGAATCCTCGCCGAGTAATTGGACAGGCACGCCCGCCCTTTCAAGTTGCCTAAAGATTTTCTCAGACTCTTTTCGTGTTTTACAAATTAACGCAATCGATCGGTGTCCCCTGTTACGTATTGTCTCATGAATTTCCTTCACCTTCATTGAATCAAGAGAAGACATTCCGTAAAACTCCGGCTCCCTTCCATGGCGGACGACCGGCTCCACTAATGGCAAGTCTTCATCCATTCGTTCAAGAACTTTGTTTGCTAACTGCATAATTTCAATTGTCGTTCGGTAGCTTTTTTGTAACGTCGTATACGTCGCTCTCGGGAACATTTTTTGCACAGGCTCCCATGACGTCAACGCTCGGTAACTATGGATTCCTTGTGCAAGGTCCCCGACCATCGTGAACATATCCGTCTCAAGTCCGTCTTGCAAAGCGGCTAGTTGAAATTCACTGTAATCTTGTACTTCATCAATGAACACGACACGCATTTTCCATTGATCCGCAACGCCTTTCAATTTGGCGTGAAGGAAATAGAGAGCTGCCAAGTCTTCCGTCTCCCACACATCACTAGCGTGCGCGGCAAAAAAAGCATCCCTTTCTGAATCGGACCAGTGGCATGCCAGCTCTTTATGTAGTTGTGGATCCGTTAGCCAATCCCTGTACAAGAACTTAATATTATACTTCTTAAATTTCTTCATATAAGTAGAGACGGTCTTTTTCCCTTCCTTTTCAATTAAAGGAAGCCGTTCGTCCCGCTCATCCATGATTCTTGTAATGCGAGCTTTTCGTTTCTCATCGTCCCGGATGCCGTATAGTGCTTTATCGAGCGCTTCTTCATACTTGTCGGATAAGAGCTTATATAGCTGTTTCCGTTTCCGGTTCACTTCGGTCTGCATTATAAGCTTGATACGCTCGATCCGTTTCTCAAGAGGCATATAATTGAAGTCTTGCAGAAATAATTTTCGTAAGCGGGATGCCCGCATAATCCGATATTTTTCGATGTAGACGTCTTCAAACAGTGCTGCTGTCTCCTGTTCCAGCCTATCGACATACTTTTGCATAATTTCCCGGTAGTGAAGCGTCCCTTTCATTCGCGCGATGAAAAGTTGTTCTTCATTCACGGAATCGGTTGATGTCAATAACTCGAGCTTTTTATTCGGATCGGCCAATTTCAGCTTCAGGCCTGTAGCGTTTAGGACGTATTCAGCAAAGGTCGTTTGGCAAATACGGCCTACGCCGAGTTCAGGAAGTACGTCTCCGATATACTCCATAAACAGCTTGCTCGGTGCTAAAATCATTAGTTTCTCCGACGGGAAATCGGTACCCATCGTATAAAGGAAATAAGAGATACGGTGTAGCGCAATCGTCGTCTTTCCGCTGCCTGCAGCTCCTTGAACGATGATTGGCTGTTTTAAATTCGCGCGGATAATAGCATTCTGCTCCGCCTGAATTGTCGAAACGATTTCAGTTAACCGGACATCTGCCTTCCCGGCTAAAGCTTCTTGCAACAATTCGTCATTCGTCGTCAAATCAATATCAAGGATGTCGAGCAGTTCACCCTCTTCAATTTTATACTGCCTCTTCGAAAACAGATGACCACTTATTTCTTCATCCCGAACTTTATATGTCAAGTCTCCCAATCTGCCATCATAGTAAACATTTGCGACAGGTGACCGCCAGTCGACGATGATAGGTTCTTGTGTTTCTTGATGAAAGACAGATGTTTTTCCAATATAGAGGAATTCATCCTTCTCCCCTTCCGTCTGGAAATGAATGCGAGCGAAATAAGGTTTTTGCTGAATCGCTTCGAGTCCTTCCTTCTGAGAACGTGCCATTTCGAAGAACCGGGTATTCGTTAAAATGTTAATGTAGCTCAAACTGGAATCCAAATAGTCCAAGTCGGCCATCGCGTGTCTGATTTCGTCTTGTGAGGATTGCACATCACGCATCGACTCTTCTAAGAGCTTCTGCATGTAGTGCTTCGTGTAGTTAAGGCGCTGCAATTCAAACTCAAAATCGGGATGTTTCTGCATAGATAGTCCTCCATTTTGTGTATTTTGCGTCCTATTTTTCCGATGAGATGTTGGGGATAAAATGAAACAGATGTTGATTGTACCATTTCGATATGTTTTAGGCAATACTATTTATTCAGAATCATTTTACTGACGAATGTAAAAAGCCTCCACGCCATTGGATACGGCATGGAGGATCTTAGTTAGACTGTAAAACGTCCCATATCGTTTTGTAGTTTTTCTGCTACTTCGGAAAGCGTCTGCGCGCTTGATGCGATTTCCTCGTTGGATGCCAATTGCTCCTCAGTCGCCGCGCTCGTCGACTGTGCTTCGACTGACGCTTGCATTGCAAGGTCTTGCACAGTTTTTGCACTCTCTGCTACTCGCTCACTCATTATGCGAATTTGTTCAATTGCAGCGGAAACTGTCCCGACTTTATTACTTACATCATTTGCTGCTACCTCAATCTCGTTGAAGATTTTATTCGTCTTGTCCGTAATTGCTAATCCTTCATTGACACGTTCTATACCAGCTTCTGTACTATTCACTGCCGAAGTGACGTTTTGAATAGTGACGTCAATCATTCGACCAATTTCTGCAGCAGACGTTTTCGACTGTTCAGCAAGATTTCGCACTTCATTCGCTACAACAGCAAAGCCTTTGCCCTGTTCTCCTGCGCGAGCCGCTTCAATCGCTGCATTTAACGCTAAAAGATTTGTCTGCTCGGCAATGTCCGTAATGAGCCCTGTCACATTCCGGATATTTTCTGAATGTATCGCTAAATTAGTAATAATATCTGCCGATTGCTGAATAGATGCCGATATGCTAGACATCTGATTCGTTACATCCTCCATAAGGTCCGCACCTTCTCCGACAAGTTGGGATACTTTATCTGAAGAAGCAAGCATCTTTTCATTATCATTTGTAATTTGATGAATGCCGCTCGACATTTCACCCATTGCATTCATCGATTCATTCACAAGATTTACTTGCATATCACTGGCTAATAAACTCTTTTCAGCGATTTCAGCGACCATTTCGGAAGAGGCTAGACTTTCTTCCGAACTTGCCGTCAACTGTTCAGCTTGAGTTGCCAATTGATGAGACGAATCCCTTGTGTTCATAATAATACTACGTAAATCAGTTTTCATTTCGTTAAAGGCTGTCGCCATTTCGCCAATTTCATCCCGGTTTTTAATATGTAACGGCTCCATTGCGAAATTGCCTTGAGCAAGTTGCTTTAAAGCGTTTGTCATTTTTCTGACGGGATTTGTAATCGTATTACTAATAATATATGCAATAATAATACTTAAAATAGTTACAAAGGCGAGTACACCAATAATGAAAAAGCCAATCGTCGTTACTCTTTTTTCAATCTCTTCCTGAGCATCGAGCATCTCCTCACGTTCGTAGGAAATCAATCTATCCACTTGCCTAACAATAAGCGTCTGATAAGGTTCCGCTTCTTCAGCGTACTTTAATGCTTCCTCATCTTCTGCTTTATGGAAAGCTGCGAGTGCTTTTTCAGAAAGATTGCTATATTGCTCAGATGCATTTTTTATTTCATTAATCAACGATTTACTTTCTTCTGACTGAAGGGATGTATCTATTTCATTCACGATTTCATCAAATGAATGAAGTAAATCGCTGCGGTTCGTCAAGTATTTTGTTTCTTTATAAAGTAAGTATCCACGCAATTCATTCGAAAGTTCTTTTTGATTTGTTGATAACTTCTCTAATAGGACAACCTTTTCCATTTGGTCATCAATAAGCGACTTGTACTTCTCACTAATGTCGGGAATCATTAAATACGTTAAAACTCCCGAAGTGATCATTAAGACTAATAGTAATAGAAAGCCTGTCCACAACTTTTTCCTTACTGAATATCGCATTATTTTCCTCCTACAATATATATAGCCAACTAACATTATAAGCTACTAGTATTGACTTAGGTAGTAAGAATATGGAAAACAGTCGACCACGCCTCGGAAATAGTTAAAATCAATTGAAAAAACCATGCAAATCCATTATGAATTTGCATGGCCATTTCATGTTATCTCTTTTTTTGAAGTTTTACTTTCCATACCCCATTATCTTCTTCAAGACCAACGCCAATCCATCCATCTTCCAGTAAGCATTGCTGCTTCTTGACATCTGACATTTCAGCCATCGCTGCGAGCGTCTCAAGCTCTTCTGTCCTATGCAAATCTTTCATTAACGTGTAACGCAAAAGATTTCCATATTTCTTTTCTACATTAATAATATACATGCCTAACGAAAATTTATCTTTCAAACTTGCGATATTGAAAGGGGCAACTGTTGTGAACACATATCGATGACGAGTCGTGTCGACATTCTCCATGAGTAGTTCGCCAAGTATTCGTTGCAAGCTATTCCCTCTATAATCCGGGTCAACATTCGTCACTTCAGAGTATAAGACGGATGGCAATTCAGAATCGGACAAGCCGGCATCCTTTCCTAAATGATGCTCGTCAATTTCCGGTTCTAGCATTGCCCTAAATGCGATGAGCCGGTCGTCGTGAAACGCACCGATCATTGAGCCGTTGCCGTTCAAGATGTAAAGGAATTCGTCTTCGGACAACGGTTGTAAAAAGGAAGTAACCTGTAATGTCGCAATCACTTTTTCCTGCAACTTTATTATTGTGTTAAGGTCATTTTGGGTCAAGCTTCGTATTGTAACTGCTTGACCATTTCTTAATATCATCTCTTTCTTCATCCGATCACCTTCTCTGAGAAGACCGTCAATTCATTCAAAATAGTTTCATCCACATCTACACCGAGACCAGCTTTTTCCGTCAAGCGGATGAACGGCACGTCGTACTTCAAGTTTCCGATGTCTTTGCTGAATTTTAATGGACCGGTCAATTCGACGCTTGTCATGATTTTTTTGGAAAATGCAACATGGAACCCTGCTGCTGAACCGACTGATGATTCGACCATCGAGCCGACTTGGCATTCAATTCCTGCCATTTCCGCCATGTGGGCAAGTTTCATCGCTGGATAAATACCACCACATTTCATAAGCTTGATGTTTACTTTGTCCGCGGCACGTTTAGCAATGATTTCCCGCATTTCACGAATTCCTCTTAGGCCTTCGTCAATCATGACGGGAACGGAAGTTTTCGATTTAATTTCTACCATTGCATCGATGTCATCCGCTTTTACAGGTTGCTCGAGCCAATCGAGTGAACAGTCTTCAAGTTTTCTTAACGCTTGTAACGTCGTTGAACTGTTCACCCATCCTTGGTTCACGTCGATGCGAATGGCAATCGACTCCCCTACACGTTCACGAACGGCTTGGATACGTTTCACATCTTCAGTAACGTCCGTACCGACTTTCATTTTTAATGAACGATAGCCTTCTTGAACACGCTGTTCTGCTTCATCCGCCATATGAGCAGGCGTGCCAATGCTAAGTACGTGTGTAATCGGGAATTCGTCGTGATACCTTCCGCCCAACAGATCATAGACAGGGATGCCCAACGCTTTTCCGACTACATCATAGCAAGCGATGTCAATCGCGGCTTTCGCTGAAGGAACGCCATAAATTTCAGCATCCATGCGCTCATGAATTTTTTCCATTTGAGCAGGATCCATGCCAATTAACTTCGGCCCAAGCGTATTTTTCAACACCGCAAAAGTACTTTCCCAGCTTTCACCCGTAACATGCTCATCGGCTACAGCCTCCCCGTATCCGACTACACCCGTGTCCGTCGTTAGTTTGACGATGATTGAAGGCATCGTATCATATGTTGCATAGCTAATGATGAATGGTTCGTTTAACGGTAAGTGGATTGCATATATTTCGATTTCTTTTATTTTCATCGTAGTTCTTCCTTTCGCAATGGCAAATGTATTTTATTATTGTAACATTGTCGGGTTTACGGGGAAAGAATGATTCTTTAATGAAAAAACAAAAACGGCGGGAACTACCACCCCACCGTTTCACACAATAATATTAACTTATTCGATGCCAATAGAATTAAAGCGGAAACAGTATCGGAATGGCGATCATCATGACAACGAGCATGATTAATTGAAGCGGCACGCCAATCTTCACGAAATCCTTGAACTGATATCCGCCTGCCGTCATGACGAGCGCGTTTGTCGGTGAGGCGACCGGCGTGGAGAACGCCATGCTTGCCCCAACCGCGACTGCAATTAGAAACGGATAAGGGCTTACACCGATACTGAGGGCGGCACTTAATCCAATTGGCGCAAATAGGACCGCCGTTGCGGTATTGCTTATGAACTGGCCGAACGTCATCGTTAGCAAGAAGATGCCTCCTAGAACGCCCAATGGACCGAGTCCGCCGAGCAATTGAATGATTCCTTCAGAAAGCAGCACCATTCCGCCCGTATTTTCGAGCGCAGTTGCCATTGGTAGCATCGCGCCGATTAGGACGATGCTTTCCCAGTTAATTTGGCCGTATGCGTCATCCATGTTTCGTACACAGCCAGTTAATATCATCAACGTTGCGCCAATAAGCACCGAGATGACCGCAGGAAACACTTCGAACACCATGAGGAGTACCATTAAAATCATAATTGCCCCTGCAATGGACGCCTTGCCGCTCGCTGCCGCCATGCTTGCATGCTCTTTCGGTTGTCCGATGACGACTACATTCCTCGTTTCACGGGATAGCAATTCAATTGATTCCCAAGATCCTTGCACGAGAAGAGCGTCCCCGAAACGGAGCCTTTGCTTCGACATTTCTTTCACGACGTACTTCCCTTGCCGATTGATACCTAATATATTCAAATTGTATTTTTCTCGGAAGTTGATTGTGCGCAAGGTTTCATTGATAAAATTCGAATGTGGAGTGAGAAGCACTTCAGCGATGCCTAGCTGCTTCGATACGAGTTCATCTGTCTCGGACGTTGCTTGTTCAATGGATAATCCATAGTCTTCAACAAACTTTTCTACATTTTCGGCCGAGCCTTGTACATATAAGACATCCTTCGGTTGGATGATACTATTCGGTCCGGCCATTTCCTGATAGGTCATCGGCATTAAATTTAAGCCTTCTGTCGATTTTCTACTTATTTTCAAAATGCATAATTGGTAATATGCCGGAAGTTTCAAAAGTGCGAGCCGCTTTCCAATCATTTCAGATCCTTCCGGTACTTTTACTAAAAACAACTTTCCACCGAGGTCATAGTCACGCGCCAATCGTTTTGTCGACAACTTTTGGACGTGATTGGAATTCGATGCGCCCTTTCCTTTCGGCAACAACGTATTCCGGACCGCAAATAAATAGATGATACCGACGATAACTCCGATGATGCCAATCGGGGTAATTTGAAAAAAACGTAGTTTTTCATATCCATTATCGACGAGCATTTGACTAATGATCAAGTTAGGCGGCGAAGCAATTAGCGTGAGCAATCCTGAAAAGCTTGCCATATACGAAAGCGGAATTAGATACTTCGACGGGCTACTTTTTATACTAATCGCAATGCTAATGACGATTGGCAACATGAGGGCAACTGTCCCAGTATTGCTCATGAACGCGCCTACAGAAGCGACAATGACGAGCAAGAGAATGAATAGCCGTTTTTCGCTATCTCCTGAATACCGTAATAATAATCTCCCTGCCATTTGGGCAAGACCTGTCCGTAAAATCCCCGCTCCGATTACAAAAAGAGCGGCAATCATAATGACGACAGAGTTTGAAAATCCTGAAAGTGCTTCTACAGGTGTCAAGATTCCCGTTAAGACGAATGCGAGCAAGGCGAGTATCGCAACGAGATCCGCGCGTATTTTATTCGTCATGAATAACACGACTGTAATCCCTAAAATGAAAAATGTCAGAGTGAGTTCCACAGCAACCGGATCCCTTCATGGAAGTGTTATCTTCATTTTAATATAGACGGGAGAAAAGCGCTTGCTAAATAGGCACTTTTCAGTGAACATTTGGCTCACAATCCAGCATTCATTCCAACGGCTCGAAATTGACGACACTTAAATGCTTAATCCTCAGTTTTTGACCGTCTTTCAATTGGACTCGGCTCTCTGATCTAATCGGATCACCTCCGATGATTTCAAACAGAAGCGGCTCCTTCTCTCTTTCATGGATTTCCAAGTAGCCCAATCCTGATGGACTTGTCACGATATATTCCCCGGATTCAATATCCAACCCGACCTCCCAAATGCCTGCCGACAGTTCAGTAAACAGCGCTGTTGGCATAGGTGCGAAACTAACGTTATCATAGCCACCGTCTGCAAAAACAGTATATGTCTCCTCAATATCGACCGTTAAACTGTTGACTCCCCCTACATATCCTACAATTTCACGTGTGACAAGATCATCATTTTCATCGTAAATAAAAATGTTTCCTACAGGGTATCCCGAAATGGTATATCTTCCTGGCTGAAGAGTAACCTTAGTACCTTTTTTCGTTAAAACTACTCTTTCCAAGTTTTTAGCGTTTTCATTGCTTCGATTCACTGTATTGAAAATTGCCGGATTCACCTTCCCAATTAAGGCATCTTTTTCAGAACCGATGATTTCAAAGTTTTTTTCATAGGGACCGTTTTTTTCAAATTTTGATTGTTGCAAATGCTGACAGCCTGTAAGTAGCAGTATACATGAGGCGATAAAAAAAGATGTATTCACTTTGCCGCCTATCTTTTCAAACCATTTCTGCATATCATTTATCATAATACTTCACCGTTCCTTATTTTTTCCAATGAAGTCGCAAAATCATCTATCCCGTCATTTTGTATTTAATGCAACTTCTCCCTTTCGAATGTATTGCAGTTTATTGCGCACGTATAGAACAGCTGCAGCTATAAGATTGAGCCCAACTAACCAACTAAACGAATGTTTAAAGTCCAATTTTTCAATACCAAATTCCAAAGCCGCATCTCCATTTAAAACGGAACCGATATCGACAAACTTCAATGGATACAGCCAATTGAATGTAACTCCTGCTACACTCATCAGATCAGGCAGTAGCAAAATGACAAGCATCGTCAGAATTGTCGCGTATAAATTTCTGGTCAAGACATTGATTAGAACAAATACTAGCAACAAAAATAACGCAATTAACGCAAACGCAATAAACATATAAGTTAAATAACGTATTGTCGATACTGCAATGAAATCCATGTCTTGATAAATAAGGACAGGCGAGATGAAATTTCCCCATTCCGTTTTTCGGGCGACATAATATCCACCGATGAGCACGCCGATAACAAGAAAAACCATCACTTGAGCTAAATGGATGGCCACCTTTCCGCTTACCTTCTGCATAAAGGATACTGGAAAACCGCCTACAACAGATCGATGTTGCTGGTCATTCAATAATATGCTGCTTGCAATGATTAAGACGAAAAGACAAAATAGCAGTCCGCTCAGCATGTTTAACGCGACCGGTAAATAATTACTTGCCACAAAGGGATTAGGGATAAGTGGCAAGTCATGTAACTTGTAATATTGTAAAACCGACAATTCTTTTTGAATTTCTTCCTTCGGAATAACAAAGTCCGGATGGATTCCTCTGTTACCCGACTCGTGTAATTCAAGACGCAATTCATTCAACTTAATGCCATCTTCAATATATTTGTCATAATCGTCTTTCTTCCACAAGTAAAACCTTTGCATATTAATTAACGAAGATTGTTGAGTCAAATTATTATAAAACTCTTCCCCTTCTGCACTTACCCTCAATTCTTCAGGAAACCCATTGAAGATTGTAAACATATGCTGCGCTTCCTCATTTTTTTGCTTCTTCAAATCTTTTATTTCGATTTGACTGTAATGGGAATAGTACAAAGGGAAAAACAGGATAAGACCTATGCCTAGTAACCAATTTTTTCGATTATGGAGCAATAGTTTCGCTTCAAATAGTAAATACTTCCAAAACATAATTATATCCTTCCTCGTTACATATTTTTACGCATAATAGAATCGACGTTTATTAATAATCTTTGACAAAATGAAGATTACAAGTTCTATAACAGCGACCGTGACGAGCAACACGATAATTCCCTTCATATAGGATATCGTTTCTGTGTTCAGTAGGAAGTTCTTTTCTCCATCTACAATTTTCCCAAAATCGAAATACGTTTGAGGGTAGAAACTAATGTCAATTCCGAATAACTCCCTTGTCGTCCTTGAAACAAATAGTCGGTCTAAGAAGAGGATAAAACTGCTGAATAAAAGAACGAGCCATTCATTTTTAAATAGAAGACCCAAAATGACATTCAATCGGATAAAGAGAAAGATTAATAGAGGAACAACTAATAATGTTTTCCCTAAAAAAACAGCGATTGAAATGACATCGTAATCCTCAATTTTGAAGGTTTTTTGTGCAATCATGATTGGCACATGTAAATCAAAATAGCCAAAACCAAATTGAACACTCATAATGAGAACCCCTACGATAAGTGTTCCTACTACAACGAGCAATGAATAGAAGAATGTTGATAATGATTTCATATTCAATTGGCGATACCAGGATAATGGAATTCCTTGTAGAACCGACCGATATTTTCGATCTCTTGATAATAGATCACTGCTGAAATAGATTGCACAAAATAAGATAAATAGAATCCCATTTGTTTGCAGGAACTTTTGCATTACTTGCAACCCTGTCTTCTCATACATTAACCCATATGTAATTGGGTAATCATTTGCTAAGTAATCCTCATATCGCATCATTGTTTGCTTATATAAATGAGACCTATCCTTCCCTGGAAATGGAGATAGCGCGAAAAGATTTTCATCCGACGTATATTCGTATTCATTCCCCTGAAGGGAAAAATTCCTTAAATATAGAAACCGGTGATAGTTCTTGTCCTCATAAGCCGTAAGCAATGCTTGGTTCAATTTATAATAATATGCGTTTATGGCATAGACAGGCATACCCGTAAACAAAATTACGCCGGTATTCCCCTTTTCTTCCCTATATTTTTGCTCTACTTCAAGATCTGTTAAAAAAGCCCTAACCTCGTTAGGTTCATACGTCTCTTTTGTTTTTTCATTCGGCAACAGAACCAGACAGTAACTTAACAACAATACACCGATAAATAGAATGAAAGGAATGTTACGTCTGCTTCTTAATGTAATAAGAAATTCATGTTTCAAATAATTTCGGTTCATCCCAGCTTCCCCTTTTGTTTTCAAAGTATTGATTTTCTGTATTATTATTATTTAATTCTACTATAACGCACTTTCAAAATATTTCAATAGTTTATAAGGGTTTAAGAAAATGAACCTATTCATTCAATAGTTGTACACATGGCTAATTTTCCACTTTATGTTTAGAATATTTATATATATATATTTTGGGGGAGTTGGACAACGTGGAGCTTCTTTTCATCATTTTCCCGGTATTTTTTATTTTCGCAGTTGGATTTATTGGACAAAAGCTGATTGGATTCGATATTAAATCGATTTCAACGACCGCCCTTTATTTAATGTCACCGTTTCTTGCTTTTCGAACTTTTTACGGAAACCCGCTTACGTGGGACTATTTTTACATAATACTTTTCAGTTTGCTTTTATCTCTTATTCTCTTCTTTCTCGTCGTAGTTACCGCCAAGTTAATGAAGGCTTCCCGCTCGGAGCGATCAGCGATGATTTTAGGCGGCGTGTTTATGAACAGCGGCAATTACGGGGCTCCTGTCGTTCTGTTCGCGTTAGGCGCAGTTGGATTCGACTATGCGGTCATTATGATGGTGTTCCAATCCCTTTTGATGAATACATTTGGCATATTTTTCGCTTCGATTGGAAGTGATGAACGGGCTTCTTGGCAAGATGCATTGCAACGCGTCATTCGGATGCCTCTTATTTACGCGGCATTGCTCGGCGTTTGCTTGCAAGTATTCGATATCCAATTGCCTATAGCGTTAATGGAGGGCATCAGTTTAGTCGCAGACGCTTCAATTCCGACAGTTATGCTCGTTTTAGGAATGCAACTCGCTGCGATTGCGAGAAAAAAGGTTACATATAAGTATGTGACGGTCGTTACAATGATCCGCATGGTTGCATCGCCAATTATAGCGGCCCTTATATTACTGTTTCTTCCTGTGAATGACGTCCTTCGGGCAGTTTTAATTATTCAAGCATCCATGCCGGCAGCTGCAAATACGACGATGTTTGCATTACAGTTCGGAACAGAGCCTGATCTCGTTTCCTTCACGACATTCGTGACGACGATAATTAGCATGGTGACGATTCCAATAATTTTACTTCTAGTAGGTGTGTGAATAGGGTAAGTACTTTATTTACGGCAACGAAAAAGGCTGTCGAAGTTGTCTAATTGACAACCACGACAGCCCTTTATTATTTTATTATGCGACTGCAGCTTTATTTTTTTCGTTATTGTCTTTTGTTTTCCACTGGATTGCAAATTGGATGACGAACAAAGACAAACCTATGATGTCGGTGATTGTCTCAGGATATATTAACAATAGTCCTGTAACCGTAATGATGATTCGTTCAATCCAATTACATTTCCGATACCAATAACCGATCATCCCCGCCCCGATCGCAATCATTCCGACGATGGCGGTGAATACGACCCATAGTATTTCAAGTAGACTCGCGTCAATCATAAGCATTGCTGGATTGAAGACAAACATATATGGAATGATGAATGCCGCAATCGCAAGCTTCGCAGAAACGACTCCCGTCTTGATCGGATCCCCGCCAGAAATGCCTGATGCGGCAAATGCTGCCAGTGCAACAGGAGGCGTAATATCCGCGATGATTCCGAAATAGAACACGAACAAGTGAGCAGAGATAGCAACTACAACCGGAATTGTAGTACCAGCTCCCATTTCTCCTCCCATAAGCAACAGAATGATGGCAGGTGCGGCAATTGTGGACGTAATGACATAGTTTGCCGTCGTTGGTGAACCCATCCCTAATACAAGTGCCGCCAGCATCGTGAAGATAAGCGTCAATAGGATATTACCGCCCGCTGCTGAAACGAGACCATTTGCAAGGCTGAGCCCCAATCCTGTTTTCACAACGACACCGACGATGATACCCGCACAAGCCGTAGCCGCGGCAACGGCCAATGCAGTTCGCGCCCCGTCAACGAGCGCCATAATAATATCTTTCGGTCCGAGTCTCGTTGATTTATCAAAGAAGCTAACAACTAACGTAAGAACAATCCCCAATAATGCAGCCTTCATTGTTGGAATCCCTAATAATAGGAATAGGATAATCCCTAAAATCGGCAATAGGAGGTAAATCTTTTTCAATGTTGCCTTTCGATCAGGCATTTGGTCAGGTGACATACCTTCTAGCCCGACACGCTTCGCTTCGAAATGTGTCATGATCCAAATTCCTGTGAAGTAAAGCAATGCAGGAATTGTAGCCGCTTTGGCAATTTCCCAGTACGTAATACCGCCGATGAATTCGACCATGAGGAAAGCCGCAGCCCCCATTATCGGTGGCATAATTTGTCCGCCTGTAGAAGCAGCCGCTTCTACACCACCGGCGAATTCCTTACGATAGCCTAACTTTTTCATCATCGGAATTGTATAGGAACCCGATCCGACAACGTTTGCAACGGAGCTCCCGGAAATCGTCCCTTGCAATGCACTTGAGAAGATCGCAACTTTTGCAGGTCCGCCTGTCAAACGTCCAGCTAAGACGACAGCCAAGTCATTAAAGTAATTCCCCACACCGGTTTTCACAAGGAATGCACCGAATAACAAGAAGACGAAAATGAAAGTAGCAGAAACGCTAATAGGCGTTCCTAAAATACCATCCGTCGTGTAAAACATAAGCTGTACAATGCTTTTCAAGTCTTGACCGCGGTGCGCTAGGAATCCCGGGAAATACGGTCCTAAAAACGCATAAATTAAGAAAGACGTTGCGATAATTGTAATCGGCAAACCGACCGCACGTCTTGCAGCCTCCAATGTTAATAAAATCGCCACAATTCCGATGAACAAATCAATGTCCGATACCCTGCCGACACGGAATACGAGATCACCATAAAATAGCGGCCAATATAATCCGACAGCAATAGCAAGCAACGATAAAATGACATCATAAAAAGGCACTTTGTCTTTCTTAACACCCGGTTTTTTAACAGCCGGGAACAATAGAAAAATTAAAGAGAGAGCGAATCCTAAGTGAATGGAACGCTGAATGTAAGCAGTGAACGGCGTTCCAATAGATGTATATAATTGGAACAAGGAAAATGCTAATAATCCAGCAAAGATGATGACTTTAACTATCCCTTTCGTATTCCGCGTATTCGATTCGGGATCATATTTTTGAAGAATTTCAAGCTGCTGTTCTTCCGTCAGCATTTCAATATTTTCTAATTGGGACTCTTGCTGAGTTTTTTCCCGATTGTTATTGTTAGCCATTCATTTTTACTCCTTTCATCAATTGGTAGAATGATTGGCGTTGCACACGAAATGTGTACGATTTTCCTCTAGTCAAATAGGTTTTCAAATCCACTTCATGCCCTTTATACCGAAAAGCCAAGTCTGTGTTGACATCGCCTACGAAGAGGACAAATGAATTAATAATGTTATTCTCATAAGTAAGCGTATACATTCCATCTTTGACAGACAACGACTGCCCTTCTTCGGCATAGCCAGGCAATCCGATTCCAACATCTTCATATTGCATCGATAGTAATTGAATGTCATTTTCATCGGTGAGCCGATACGTTTCAATGACATCAGTTAAGAAGATGGAGTGGACATAACGTATTTGAAAGTCGAGCTCATCCTCCATTTTGAGATAATAGGTTTCTGGATGAACCGTTCGATGTTCTGTAAAGGTGAACACCTTATGTATCGGTAGGAAAAAATAGACGAGGACAATCAACAATGCAGATAGTAGAATGGGGAGAATTACTTTCTTCTTTTTCATCCTTTTCTCCCTTTCTCGGTAGCAATGAAGAATGGGACGGCTGAAGCATATAGCTTAGCTTCACCGCCCCGTTCAACTATTGATTTGTATTCAATTATTTTTGTTCGTCAAAGTATTTTTGAGCGCCTGGGTGAACAGGGATACCGATACCGTCAAGACCTGTTTCCGCTTTGATGAACGCGCCTTTTGGATGCGTCAGTTTCGAAGCATTATCATAAATCGCTTTTGTAATTTCATAAGCAAGGTCTTCAGGAACATCGTTCTGAATGATCAACATTGCACCAACAGAAACAGTCGGCGTGTCTGTTGCAATTCCATACGTTCCTGCAGGAATAACTTCTTTTGCATAGTATTGATATTTTGAAATTAATTCGTCAGCTTTTGCATCAGAGACAGGAACAATGTAAACTTGAGCGTTTGCGTTCAAAGCTTCAACCGCGCCAGTTGGAGTTCCTGCAGTGATGAATGCAGCGTCAATTTGACCAGCTTGCAAGCTCTCTTGAGATTCACCGAAATCCAAATCTTGTGGTTGGATATCAGACATTGACAATCCGTGGATTTCAAGAAGTTGCTCAGCGTTTGCATACGTACCTGAACCAGGTGCACCTACAGAAACCTTTTTACCTTTTAGGTCTTCAAACGATTTGATGCCAGATTTCTCTAATGTAACTAATTGAACTGTTTCAGGATAAAGAGCACCGATTGCCGAAACGTTGTCGATAACTTCCCCGTTAAACATCATTTCACCTACTGATGCATAGTAAGCAATATCAGTTTGTACGAAAGCGATTTCAGCACTACCGTCTTTTAACGCAGTCATATTCGCTGCAGATGCTTGCGATACTTCCGCAGTCGTTTTAATACCCGTTTCTTGAGTGATAATATCTGCAAGTGCTCCGCCAAGTGCGTAGTATGTACCTTGCGTACCACCTGTCAAGACACTTAGGAAATCGTAATCTTCTTTTGTTTTTTCTGAGTCGTCCCCTTTACTAGAATTCCCTGAATTACATGCAGAAAGAACTAGCAATGCAATCATCGAAATAAAAGCAAGAATACGGAATTTTCTCTTATTCATGACTTTCTCTCCCCTTTTAGTCTATAGTTGTTTTGTAACTTAAAAACTATTCTAACATGAAAGCGTATTCAACTGTCAATGTTTCTATTAAAATATTTTTTTGACACTTGCAAGCGGTTTCAATAAAAACCAAAAAGGAAGACGAACTATATTCGTCTTCCCTTCAGTATGATCTTTACTGTTAATTGCCATCATCCAAAAAAGTAATACCCGCTTCATCCATATCTCTCTTCCGGTGAGCAAGCCGAGATGCGGCACATGACGCAACGCTTGCGACGAGATCATCAAGAAATGTATGGACGCCATTCCCTTTTTTCGTATCTAGTTCATTAATGATGCCAATTTTGTTTTTATCGAGATGTCCGAATGTAGTTACGGCAATAGATCCGTAAGTAAAGACGGCCCCTAGTGCAATTGTTTCATCCACACCGAAAAGACCTTCATCCGATTGAACAATCTGTTGGAGCGGTGCGGAAAGTTTTCCTTGTTCGGCAAGCTCATCCAATTCGATTCCGACGAGAAGTGCATGTTGAAGCTCCCTCTTCCTCAACACTCTTTCAACCGAATCTACACATTCAGCAAGTTCGAGTCCTTCGTTATAAGGTACTTGCATTTCATAAACAATTTTTGCAATGTCCTCCAATGTAACGCCTCTTCGTAGTAATGCATCTTTTGTAGCTTTTGCTACAACATCGGAATGGACAATGTTTTTTCCAGTGCACATCTCTTATTACCTCCAATTTCTATCTTTCGCCCGTCACGTATAATATGACGAAAGGCTCTGGGATGTTTGTACAAATTACGATTTGCATCTTTCAACAATGCAACTCGCTATCCAAGCATTATACCTGTACTTGCGCTTATGTTACAATCTTCTTACATCATACAACTGGGAGGACCTACCCGATGGAATATGGAAAAATTGAAGAAATCCTTTTTTACAGCGAGGCGCTTGATGAGGAAATGCAACTTCTCATCCATTTGCCACATCAGTATTCACCACTTTACAAATATTCAGTTCTGATCGCTTCCGATGGGAAAGATTATTTTCAATACGGAAGGATTGGACGTGTCGTGGATGAATTAGTAGACGAAGGTGATATCAATAATATGATTGTCGTTGGCATACCATATAAAAGCGTGAAGGAAAGAAGAAGGATGTACCATCCCGAAGGAGATCGGCATAAAGATTATATCCGTTTTCTTGCACATGAGCTTGTCCCTTTCATTGACGAGAATTACCCTACGTACCAAGTAGGCGCAGGCAGAGGGTTAATTGGCGATTCATTGGCAGCAACAATTTCGCTCTTAACCGCCTTAAAATATCCGAACTGTTTCGGGAAGGTAATTCTCCATTCCCCGTACGTCGATGATACTGTGATGGCAAAGGTGGAGGCTTTGAAAGATCCATCCGCTTTTTCAATTTATCATGTCATCGGTGAAGAAGAAACGGAAGTGAAAACGACTCAGGACGGCACCCAGGATTTCCTCACGCCGAATAGGGAATTAAATAAGTTGATTAAAAGAAAAGGGTTTTCATACTTCTATGAAGAATTTAAAGGTGACCACACATGGAAGTATTGGCAAAAAGACGTTCGAAGAGCAATTAAGGAATCCTTCCAATACGATTGATTCAGTACAAAGAACAGTTCGGTCTGCTATAATTATTTACAAGATGTTTGAAAACATTCACAAGGAGGTTTTTAGTATGAAATATGGTATTGTAGCTTTCCCGTCAAAAAAACTCCAAGACTTAGCAAATGGGTACAGGAAACGTTATGACCCACATTATGCACTTATTACACCTCACATGACGATCAAAGGTGTATTTGAAGCGAATGACAAAGAAATCGAACAAGTAGCGGAAGCTATAAAAAAGGTTGTACGTAACCATAAACCTTTTGAATTGAAAGTGGAAAAAGTGAGCACATTTGCTCCAATTACGAATACTATTTTCTTCAAAGTAATCCCTAATGAAGATATCCTTACGCTTCATAAAGACTTGAATGAAGACTTTTTTGGTGAAAAACCTGAATATTCATTCGTCCCACACATTACAATTGGCCAAAAACTAAATTCCGGAGAGCATGATGATATTATCGATCAAATTAAGATGTTCGGTGTAAACCATACCGAAACAATCGACCGCATCCACCTTCTCTATCAACTTGAAAACGGATCTTGGACAGTTTATGAAACTTTCAGACTTGGCGAGGAAAGTTGAAGAGTGATTAACGTTAAGATTGCTCAATCCGATCGTGAACGGGAAGATGCGTATGATGTGCGGAAAAAGGTTTTTGTAGAAGAGCAAGGGGTACCTATTAGTCTTGAAATTGATGAGTACGATAAAACGGCAGCCCATTTCATTGTCTATAATGATGAGAAGCCGATTGGGGCCGGTCGCATCCGTGAGATTGGACCGGGGATTGGCAAAGTCGAACGGGTATGTGTGTTGAAGGAATTGCGTGGGAAGCATTTAGGAAATTTGATTATGCATGAACTTGAAAAATATGCAAAATTAGTAGGGATGACAAAAGTTGTCTTGAATGCTCAATCGTATGCTGTTCCATTTTATGAGAAGCTTGGGTATTCGGTCACTTCACCCGAGTTTATGGATGCTGACATTCCGCACCGCGCAATGGAAAAGGAGATTACTCCTTAATTGCCTATTAGCCAATTGCAAATAGAAGAGCAGATTCCGCAATCCTGATACAGATTGCAGATCCGCTCTTTTTTTATATTTATAATTATATATACTCGTTAATTGTAAGGCCTTTCCCGATAAGTTTTGTAATTTCCGACGATAGATTGGCAGGATTCGGATTGATAAATTCCTTCATATATGGAGGAATTGGCTTGACGGTGACCGCTTTCCTTTCCACCATAACTCGTTCCTTCTCATCGTGTAGCGAATGCTTAAATTTACCCATCACGTCCAGATTCAATTCCACTTTTTCTATACGACCGATATGCGCATAATTGTTACGTACTGCATTCATTCGATTCGCGTATAGTTCGGCTTGTATGTGCTGAACTGGTAATATATAGCCCATTTCCCCACACCCCTTTACAATTATCCTCACTTATCCTTTACCCTTTTTACTAGTGTATGAAACGTAGTAGTTGGAAAATGATTGAAGATAACTAAGTGTGGGGATTAAGGGTTATCGTCTAGCTTCAGGGGGCAGCTACTCGGGTCGCTTCGATCTTGAAGATAAAGGCAAAAAGCGCCTTTATTTCAAGCTCTCCAGCGCCTGTCGTAGCTAACCGCCCCCTTCCGCTTTTGGTTATCCCATCATTCGTTGGATATCATTGAAATTTACAGAGTTGCCGTTATTGACGATTGACTTTACGAGCTCATCTTCCATATGCGGCGGGACTTCTTTATTTGCTAGTCGGCCTACTTTTCTAACGATTTTCCGTACTTGACGTTCGTCACTAAAATCTGCATATTGGATTGCATTTGCCAATGCAAATACTTCTTCCATCGGAACGCCGGTTTTCGATTCTATCTTTTTGAAAAACGAATCATTCATACTGTTTCTCCCTCCTCCTTAGACAAAGGTAGCGCCAACGATGATTAGCAAGATGAAGAGAACAACAATCAGTACGAAAGTAGAACCGCCATATCCTCTTCCATGCCCGCCATATCCTCCGCCGTAACCGCCAGGATAGCATCCACCGAACATAAAAAATCCCTCCTTCCCTTCCGTCTATCCTATGCAGATAGCGGAGAGAAGAAGGGGGCGTTTGCACAGATAATTTTCTCTTACCAATACAAACGCATACTAGGCTCTACTTAAATATTGCCCTTCGGCTTGAAAATAAATGATGCGATGAATCCAAAAAGAATTGCTGCGCTAATTCCAGAACTTGTTACTTCAAACATTCCAGTCAAAACGCCGATAATACCATGTTTTTCAGCTTCCGCCAACGCACCGTGTGTCAGAGCATTACCAAATGAAGAAATAGGAATCGTCGCACCTGTACCCGCAAAATCAATCAATGGTTCATACAATCCAAACCCATCCAACACCGATCCCGCTACGACAAGAGTGCATAACGTGTGTGCCGGCGTCATTTTTGCCACATCAAACATTAGCTGTCCAATGACACAAATAAGGCCGCCGACTATGAAGGAGGTAATGTAAATCGAAAACAATAAGACCACTCATTTCATCGTTAGTTCGACCGCGTGAGCGATACACGGGATCGTATCTCCTTGCTGGTACGACAGTGGTGATAGCAATGCTCCCGTCGCAATTAGTAAAACTTTTTTATATTCTTTATCCTTTATCTTTTGATAGACTTCTGAAAAATAAACGGCGGCAGAACATCCCGCTCCGCTTGCTCCAGCCATAAAATCAGGATTATTGCCGTAAAACTCCATGCCCGCATCACTGAAATTATCAAATTCCGTAATACCTTGGTTTTTAGCCAGCTCCTTAAAAATCGAAAAGCCAACCGTAGCTAAATCTCCAGTCATAATTAAATCATAGTCACTCGCTGAAGTTCCATGTCCCTCCAAATGTCGCTTCAGCGTATCTGCTGCGGCAGGTGCCATCGCTGCTCCCATATTCAAAGGATCAGTCATTCCCATATCAATTGCTCTGCCAATCGTTCCACATACAATGGAAGGAACTCCATCTTGAAAAGGTGTAACAGCCGCTGCCCCAGCTGCTGTCACAGTCCATTGGGCAGTATCGCCTTTCTGTGCTCCGTATTCAATCGGATATCGGAATTGCCGTTCGATAGCATTATGCTGGCTGGACGAACCTGCAATCGCTATTTTCGACATATTCGCCTCCGTCAACAGTGCGGCGAGGAGCAAGGATGAGACAGATGTTGCACATGCTGAAAACATGCCGATATAAGGAATTCCTACCGTTGTCGCAAAAAAATTCGATGGCGTCATCTGATTGACAAGATCCCCTGTCAATAAAAAATCGGCATCCGACGGAATTTTATCGATTTTGCTAAGGGCAATCATACAGGCGTCTTCCATCAATTTGGAATGCCCCTGTTCATTCGTCTTCATATCGCATCGTTCATCTTCATAAATTTTGTCGAAGCTTGCTTGGAAAGGGCTTTTCTTTTCCAGCGGCCCTGCTGTTACGCCGGTTGATACAATCGAAGGCATTGATGGGAATGTCAACAAGCCTTTCATTACCATGAAACGACCCCCATCTTCACTAAGATTGTCTTAACGAGCGCTACAATAAAGGCGGAGAAAACACCGTATAAAATAACTGAACCCGCTAGTTTGAAAATATTCCCACCAACTCCCAATACAAATCCTTCCGACCTATGCTCAATCGCAGCAGCCACAACCGCATTACCGAATCCAGTTATCGGAACTGCTGCACCTGCTCCACCAATCTGTCCGATTTTTTTATATGCGCCAAATCCTGTCAGCAACATGGATATGAAAATCATCGTCGCCGCAGTCGGATTGCTTGCTGTCCGTTCCGTAAAGTCGAAGAAGGTCATATAGAAAAGCGCAATGAACTGTGCGATAAGACAAATGATACCTCCTACGAGGAATGCTTTAATACAATTTTTAAGTAGCGGCGGTTTCGGGGTGATTCCTTGCTCTAGCTTCGCGTATTTCTTTTTGTCCATTACGTCTCTTCCTCCGCTAGTGAAATCAATTGTTCGATTTTCTTTTTCAATCCCTTTTCATCATTTTTCAAGATGAGTTTATTCGTCTCCGTTAATATTTTACTGTCCGCTGATACGAAAACTGATAAATCCGGGTAATCCTCTTTCAACTTTTTTTCAATTTCAGTGGCAATCTTCCTTTTATTAAACCTGGAAAAGGTTTTCACACGAATACCGACGAGCAATTGGTCTTCGTGAAAAAGGGCAGCAACCCCTTTAAGGCGATCATCTTTCTTTAATAACTGTTCAGCTTTGCCTACGTCTTCATCCGAGCGATTTTCAAACTTGTACTCATTTGGAATACATCCGGACAGCAGAAACAGTACGCATAGCATTGTTATCCATTGACGACGAATATCCACCATCCCCTTTTTTTAACAGTATGGCAGTTGCTCTTGTTTTTTATTCACTACGTGATGTTTGCCCGAGCCCTGAACAATCATCCGCATAAAGTATAGGGAGTTGAGAAAAGGAGGTGGAATGAATGGGATGTGGAAGAAATGAAGATGTCAGTGATGTACGGGATGGACGGCGCCATGACAATTGCATTTGCGAGGTCGTTCGTGCCATTAAGCGTGTGCAGGATATTCGCGATGATCTCGATTGCGACGACTGCAGAACTGACTGTTTCCTGACTCCGCTCGGTAGCCTTGTAAGCCCTGCACGACAACGGGCCAATACGCGTGTCTTCATGCTATTGGACGAAAAAGGTAATCCATTCAAAGCAATGTTCAAAAGAAGAAGAAGGTTCGATGAGACTGATCTCGCACCGGCCTCCGAACAAGGTCGAAGAGACTGTGCAACATGTTTCTCGATATTCTTCAGAGTTCAAAATATTTTCGACAATTGCTGCGCAACAATTCAAGTTCTTGAACCGCGTGATTCCAGAGGTAGAAAAGTCGACTTGTTCAAAGGTGGCAAATTGGATCTCGATGCAGTTTGTGAAGTGGAAAACTTCGAAGCGACAGGCACTTGCGTTACTGTTGATTTGAAATGCTTCTGTGCAATCCAATGCGTGAAAGACGTTTTCATCGATTGTGACGACGATTGAAGGAATAACCTGTGATGCTAACTCTGCCCGACCGAACCCCGGTCGGGCAGTTTTTCGTTTGCACGGAATAAAAGAATAATATAAAAAGGTGGACCGCTCAATGTCGGTCCACCTTTTTATAATTTACTATCAAATGGCTGCCCGCGCCATAAAACGTCTTCAATCTTTGCGATTTCTACTTCAGTAACGACATCATCGGCTTCAATCCATAGAATGTCATCCTCCACTTTATGAATTGTGCCTTTGACGACATCGCCTTCCACGATAAATTGAAGAGGCTTATATGCCTGCTTCCGGAAAGGTTCGCTCAAATAGCGTATTTTCCCCATAATAGCGGGGTTAACAACGTGGCTTGCTGTTTGAACGGATGGTTTAACTTCGATTGTTTCCCATGCTGATTCATCGTTTGGGACGAAGACGGACGTGCTTTCTTCTTCCAAGACGGCCACCTTTATATAAACAGGAGGCCCCTGCACAAATAGTAACGGCTCATTGTTGGAAATGTCGATTCCCCCTTTTTCCCGTAGTATATGCGCCTAGGGGGAATGAAGTTCTTTCCTCAATCAGAGGCTACCGATGAACAGCGTTGCTAAGCCAAGATAGATGATGATACTAATAACGTCATTCAATGTCGTAATAAATGGGCCAGATGCGACGGCCGGATCGATTTTCATTCTGTGCATGAACAGCGGTATGAATGAACCCGAAATTGTTGCGACAAAGATAGAAACTAATATTGCCGCACCGACGAGCAATGCAATAATAATTTCATGTTTCCAAATGAAAATAAGGCCGACGACAAAGATGGCGCAAATGAGCCCTGTTATGAGACCAGTGCCTGCTTCTCGTAATAATAACTTGAATTTGCTTTCATCTTCAACGTCACGAGTTGCAATTCCTCGTACCGCAACCGCCAACGCTTGTGTACCGCTATTTCCCGCGGTTCCAGCAATTAACGGAATGAAAGCTGCTAGCAAAGCAACTTGCGAAATCGTATCGGTGAAAAGATCGATTAAGTTCGCAGTTAGCATACCAAGCACTAACAGGATAATAAGCCATGGAATCCTCTTCTTCGCAGCTGAAAGCGACGTCTTGTCAAAAGAATCCATATTCGATACAGCAGCAAGTTTGGAGTAGTCATCAGATGCTTCTTCATCTAAAACGTCGATTACGTCATCGACTGTAATGATTCCTAACATGTGTTGCTGGAAATCGACGACTGGAACTGCTAGCAAGTTATAGTCTTGGGTCGTCCTAGCGACGTATTCCTGGTCATCTGAGACGAGCACACTGACGACACGTTCATTCATAATGGACTGTATTAACGTGTCCTCATCTGTAATGATCAAATCTCGAAGCGAAACGACGCCTGTTAGACGGTTATCTTCATCAACGACGAAAACATAATAGATCGTCTCTGCAGAAGGGGCTTCATTCCGCAAAATTGTCATCGCAGATCGTACAGTTGAGTTTTGAGGAATCGACACGTATTCCGTTGTCATAATCGAACCGGCGGTATACTCTTCGTAATGCAAGAGGGATTTGATTTGTGCAGCCGCTTCTTTATTCATTAACGTTAAATAACTGGCGATTTGTGCCTTATCAAGTTCTTTCAGGACGTCAACCGCATTGTCGACAAACATGTGGGAAATCATATCCGAGGCATATGTCGTGTCCATCTCCCTAAGGAACTTCTTATATTCGCCTTCTTCGATCTCACTCGTCTCGAATATTTCTGCCAACTCTTTCGGAGAGAGGAAAAAATACATTAACTTTCGATGTTTTTCATCCACTTTCTCATAAAAAACAGCTCGGTCGTATGGGTGAAGCATTAAATATTCATTACGAAACGTTTTAATATCTTGCCGTTCTAATGAATTTAATAGTTTTTCTTCGTCGATAATGATTTCATCGCGAATTTCTTCATTTACAGTCATGGCTGCACCTTCCTTTCCACTCCGACATGCATGAATGTGTCGCTAAATGTATGATAATGAGTACGATAACCTTAAAAGGAGATTCGATATGAAACTGGATATTATTGGTGATATTCACGGATGTTACGATGAATTGCTGTCGCTGATTGACAAGCTTGGTTATTCATTTACGTCTGAACTGCCATTCCATAACGATGGTAGGCAACTTGCGTTTGTAGGCGATGTGATGGACCGTGGTCCGGCATCATTAAAAACACTTGAATTGATGTTCAAGTTGCAAGACAATAACACTCTTATCTATTCCCCCGGCAACCATTGCAACAAACTATATCGTCTTGCAAAAGGCAGCAACGTCCAAAAGAAAAACGGTCTTGAAACGACTGTTGCGGAATTGAATGCCTTGCCTCCAAAAGAAAAAATACGCTTCTTAGATCGCTATAAACAATTTTATGAGGCTTTGCCGCTATACGAAAATCTCGACAACGGACAACTCATTATCGCACACGCAGGGATTCGTGAAAATATGATTGGAGAACCATTTTCAAAAAAAATACAGTCGTTCGTCCTTTACGGTGATACGACCGGAGAAACGCACCCAGACGGCCGTCCCGTCAGAAGGGATTGGGCAAAAAAGTATTTTGGAGATGCTTGGATTGTCTATGGACATACTCCAGTAACAGAGGCGCGGTTCATCAACCAGACAGTCAATATTGACACGGGATGCGTGTTCGGTGGCAAGCTGACCGCAGTACGCTATCCAGAAATGGACATTGTTTCCGTCCCTTCGTTACAACCGCTCATACCGGAGAAATTTACTCACTTCGACTAATCGCATCAGGCATTAGTCGTCTTATGTCGCCAGGTAATTCGCTCGTAAAACTCAACAGCTTATTCGTCAATGGATGACGGAAACCAATCGACACGCAATGCAACGCCTGCCTCCCGATTAATGTGCGTGCGCCGCCATACAAGTCATCCCCTGCGAGCGGATGGCCGAGCCATTGCATATGGACACGTATTTGATGTGTCCTTCCTGTATGGAGCAACAAAGAGACCGAACTGTATTGCTCACCGTTTATCTCAAAACGATCGAGCACTTGGACATCTGTTTTTGCATATTGGCCATCTTGCCGGACCGTCCTTTCGATGATGCTACCATCTTTTCGACCGATCGGCTGTTCAATCGTAAAGGCGTCCTTCTTTATATACCCTTCTACAATTGCAAAATAACGGCGCTCAAAACCGATTGTTTGCATCTGTTCACTAAGTAGATGATGGATGTGACGATTTTTCGCCATGCAAACGAGGCCCGATGTATCTCTATCTAGCCTTGTTACGACGTGAACGGTCGACGGAACGTGCTCGTCGATGAACTTTCCAGCAACAAAATTGGCGACAGTTCCGCTCGGCTGATCACGCGATGGAATCGTCCCTTGGGCGGACGGCTTATCGATGACCAAAATTGCATTATCTTCATAAACGATTGCCAGATTGCCAGTTTCCGGAATGAGACCTTCACTCGGCTCTTCCGGTGGAAATTCAACTATTACGGAATCCCCTCTATTCAACAAATGTCGAACCGTCCGCTCCGTCCCGTTCACGAGCAGGCGGCCACCAGCAAATTTCACCGCTGTCAATGTTCGTTTCGAAATCCCGTGATTGTGTAGGAATTCCCGAAGAAGGACCCGATCTTGTTCAACGACGTATTCGAGAATGAACATTTTGTTATCTAGAGCTGTTTTACTCATCACTAGCAATGAACGAATCGTGGACCCTCGTCCAAAACGGGAACGGACGGAATCTACCAAAACGCACCTTTTCATCCGCCACTTTGTATTCGATTGACTTCACATCTTTATGCAAAAGCTGCAAATGATCGATTGTTACCATGAAATCCGGCCCTTTCACCGGTGTTAGCACACACGAATGATGTGCAGGCAAGATGAGAGGCGAACCGACTGTGCGGAATACGCGGTTATTAATCGAAGCCATTTCAGTTAGTTGAATTGCATGCAAAGACGGGTGGATAATCGCGCCACCGAGAGCTTTATTATAGGCGGTCGAGCCCGATGGTGTTGACATACATAGTCCGTCCCCGCGGAATCTTTCGAAATGCACACCGTTTAACTCCACGTCCATGACTAACGTCACATCAGTGGATTTAACTGTCGATTCATTAAGCGCAAGATATTTTGCAACCTTGTCAGAATGTCGGTAGTTAATCGTCACTTCGAGTAGCGGGTATTCAATGACGTTGTATTCCGTACGCGCTATCGACAGGACAAGTTTTTCCATCTCAGAAGGTTTCCAATCCGCATAAAACCCGAGATGCCCTGTATGAATGCCGATGAACGCTGTATCTTTCAAGCGATGAATATATTTGTGGAAGGCATGCAGCAACGTGCCGTCTCCTCCTACTGATAACACGATATCAGGTTCTTCTTCGTCGAAGACAAGCCCGAAATCAGTCAAATACTCCTTCGCTTCCTCTTTCAATCGATTTGACAATGGATCATTTCTCGTCTGAATGGCGAACTTCATCATGATCCCCCCTTATCCGTTTCTTTTCGCCGTAATCTCGATCGGCAGTTTCTTTGAATGCGCTAAAGTATTGTTGGGCGTCATGTATTTCATCCCGGATGAGCGACATTTCCTCATCCAACCTGAAAGCCGCCTCGGCAGCACGTTCCAGACGATGTCTAATTTCATTTGGCAATTCACCTTGATATTTGTAATTCAAGGAATGCTCAATGGAAGCCCAGAAGTTCATCGCCAATGTACGAATCTGAATTTCCGCGTAAATTGTCTTTTCACCATGGATTGTCTGGACCGGGTACTCGATGATCATATGATAAGACCGATATCCACTCGGTTTCTTATGCGAAATATAATCCCTTTCCTCTACGACTTTCATATCAGTCCGTTGCCGTAATGTGTCAACAACTTTGCCGATATCATCGACAAACTGGCACATAATACGGAGACCTGCGATATCCGGCAATTCCTCCGCCAATTCAGCAGAAGGTTGGAATGGAATGCCCTTTTCAAGCGTTTTATCATAGATGCTTGCGAGAGGTTTCACCCTTCCCGTTAC
Organism: Sporosarcina sp. UB5; assembly: GCF_050859005.1. Taxonomy (GTDB): domain Bacteria; phylum Bacillota; class Bacilli; order Bacillales_A; family Planococcaceae; genus Sporosarcina. Next base: position 2,101,166 of record NZ_CP125984.1, on the reverse strand, counting down.
GAATTCGACAGGCATATGATCGCCTTCGAGCTCATATTGCGCACGGAGCCCTTTTAATTTTACTTTTAATTCGGCAACAGCCAGTTTATACGGTTCAAGAAAATGCTTCCACTCCTTCATGAGTAGCCCCCCAAACTATAAGTTAATGTTTTTGGAGGAAGGCCTTGAATTCCTGCTCCACCGCAGTCGTGAATGCCTCTCCATAATTATCGTTTCCTTCGATGTTGTAAACGAGCATCGTCAGCTCCTCTACAAAGCCAGGCAATGAAAGCTTTTCATCCTTCCACAGAAGAGATGGTTCGTTTCCTGTTTCCAATACTCGTGCCATATATGGCCAAGTGTCTTTCGGGAAATGTATGTATGTATACCCTTCGTCAATGTCCATCAAATAAACGAAAGCTTGTTCGTCTGAATCAGTTATGATTTTCTTTGCAGGAGTTCCAGTCGGACGGTCTGCTTTTGCGTCTACTAAAAACAGAATTTCGTTGCCATTTTCTTGCCCTTCTATCACTCGGTTCTGAATTCGCATACGTCTTCTTCCTTTCAATGATCATACGTTCAGTCTACCATAGGATGGCGTCTGGTGCAGTCTGTAACATGCGTTTTTATCTCGAACTTGATATACTTGTTTTAGATACAACGCAGATCGACTTGAAAGAAAGGACGTAGCTAAATGGATGCACGCACAATACGGACATTGTTAGATATTCAGGCGATGCAGACACTAGGTTCTGTGCAAACTTTTGCAAACAAGCAAGAATCGCCGTCATCCCTATTCAGTATGATGTTCAATGATGCATTAACCGGAATGGTCGGCGATCGTATACGGACTGAGCAATTTACATTTCAGTCATTCGGTATGTTGGAAGGGGTTCAATCGATTAACAACTTGAAGTATGCAGGTCTGAACAACGTTTATTTGCCTGAAGGCCTCCAATCGGCCGTCGCCGCTTCCCGAACAAGAATCCGAAGTCATTCTGTCCCGTCGATGAAAAATGACTATAGCGACTTCATTCGAAAGGCGTCAGAAACATATAGTCTGCCAGAAAACTTAATCACATCGGTCATTAAGCAGGAATCCGATTTCAACAGCTCAGCAGTTAGTCGTGCTGGCGCGATGGGCTTAATGCAACTCATGCCGGGCACTGCGAAGCTGTTAGGCGTGAAAGACGGTTTCGACCCAGAGCAAAACATTATGGGCGGCGCGAAGTATTTACGGCAAATGCTTGATCAGTTTGGCAATATTGAACTCGCATTGGCAGCGTATAATGCCGGTCCAGGGAACGTTAGAAAATACGGTGGAATACCACCTTTCAAGGAAACTGAACAATATGTTTCCAACGTACTAAACTACTATAATCGCTTTGTAATCTGACAACTTTTCAGTTGCTGGAAGGCAATTTATTTGTGAAAGAATTGGTTGGTTGTTAAAATGTCCATACAGTCAGAGCAAAGGAGATTGACATACATGACTCGAAAACCTTTGATACCTTATGAGGAAATCGGCGCTGAAAAATTATCGGAGCTCATTGATCGTTTTTATGAAAAAGTGGCTGTCCATCCGGACTTATATCCGATTTTCCCTGAAGATCTGACGGAAACAGCACGAAAACAGAAACAATTTCAAACACAATATTTAGGCGGACCGAATTTATTCACGGAAGAGCATGGCCATCCGATGATGAAAGCGCGTCATATGCCTTTTTCAATAACTCCTACACGAGCAAAAGCGTGGCTTGCTTGCATGGCGGAAGCGATGGACGATGTAGGCCTGGAAGGACCTCTCCGGGAAGTGTATTATCAACGACTCGTCTTAACGGCAAATCATATGGTGAATAGAATCGAGGAGGATGAGCGGTGAACCGTGAAACTCTGTTGGAGAGCAACACTACATCTTCAGCCTCATTGTCTAAGCCCATCGAAATTTACGTATTTGTAGACCCATTATGCATGAACAGTTGGGCGCTCCAGCCGTTACTTAGAAGATTACAAGTCGAGTACGAACGTTATTTCACATTAAAAGTTGTCCTTCGTACTTCTTTGACGAAGACGAACTCATGTTGTTTCGTCAATCTGAAAGATACGAAGGCGTGTACGAAAAACCATCCAGCTTTTCCAAGCATTGCCTTGAAGGCAGCAGAGTTTCAAGGGAAGCGTGCAGGTTTCCGATTCCTTTCTAAGCTGTTTGAATACGCGTACTTAAAAAAAAGGAACGTCCTTTCCTTTTCAGTTCTTGTTGAAATTGCTGAAAGCCTTGGCCTTGATGTTGACGAATTCACACTCGATTTTTCGTCGCATCACGTATTACGCTCGCTGCAAGTCGATTTGCATTTGGCGAAAGAAATGGAAGTTGAAGATGCGCCATCCTTCGTTTTTTTCAATGAAAACATTGAAGATGAAGGATTGAAAGTGAACGGATTGCATACTTATGAAATTTATGAACAAATTTTGGAAGAGATGGTCGGGTACCAAATTACACCAGATGTCCCTCCAACATTAGATGATTTATTCCAGCGTTTCGACTCACTTTCTACAAATGAAATTGCTGTCATTTACAACATCTCGGAAAAATCCGCCGAACGCGAATTAAAGAAGCAGGTTCTTCTCCAGAAGATCGAAAGGCTTCCATTGTCAAATATGACATTATGGCGCAAACGCCGTTGAAAAAAGCAGATTGCATGGTATTCGCTCACCATGCAATCTGCTTTTTTGTGCAGGAGTAGCTCGCTTTGAGCGCTTGGGGGCTTGGGGGCTTACTTTGAGCGCGGATCGGCTCGCTTTGAGCGCGGAGCAGCTTGCATTGAGCGCGGGGCAGCTTGCATTGAGCGCGGGGCGGCTCGCTTTGAGCGCAGGGCGGCCTCCATTGAGCGCAGAACGGCTCGCTTTGAGCGCAGAGCAGCCTCCATTGAGCGCAGGGCGGCTTCCTTTGAGCGCGGAGCAGCTTCCTTTGAGCGCGAGTCTTAATATGTATATACAACAGAAAAGAGCATCCACTCTTGGGGGAGAGGGATGCTCTTTTACAAAGGGAATGGGAGAAATGTTCACGTTCAAACAAAAGGGGTGTATGTTTGGTATGTGATTTATTTCACATCTATAACTTATCATAAAATAATAGTAACATCAACATTTCACATGAAGTTTCACATCTCTGTCACAAATAAAATACGAAACAAACCCCTTACCTAAAGACTTCGTCATCGTAAATAACTGGCATGTTCATCCATCACCTTAAATGTAAGCGCTTCACTTTATTGTTTTATAAATATAATAAAATTATTAAATCAGAAAAAACCTGACTTAGGCGTCAAAAACGCTAAGTCAGGTCATTTTTCACTGCTTTACTATTATCCAAGCAATTGCTCTAACTCATTTAATCGTTCCTCAAACACTTTGCACGCCTCTTCAATCGGTTGCGTGCTCGTCATATCGACGCCTGCCTTTTTCAAAACTTCAATCGGATAATCAGATGAACCAGCTTTCAAGAAGTGATTAATGTACCGATCAACAGCTGGCTGCCCTTCCGTCAAGATTTGATGGCTGAGCGCCACCGCAGCACTAAAGCCTGTTGCATATTGATAAACATAGTAATTGTAGTAGAAGTGCGGGATGCGCGCCCATTCAAGAGCGATTTCCTTATCCTCTTCCACTGCGTCACCAAAATATTTCTTGTTCAATGCGAAATATTCTTCCGATAGTTTATCAGCAGTCAACGCGACACCTTGCTGGTCAAGTTGGTGGATGAGATGTTCGAACTCGGCAAACATCGTCTGGCGGAAAACTGTACCACGGAAACCTTCAAGCCAATGATTCAACAGGTAAATCCGCTTTTGTTTATCATCAATTGTTTTCAGTAAATGATCGTTCAAAATAGCTTCATTCACTGTCGAAGCAACTTCAGCAACAAAGATCGAGTACCCGCTGTAGTTGTATGGCTGATACTTCCTTGAGTAGTAGCTATGCACGCTATGGCCAAACTCGTGTGCTAAAGTGAACATATTGTTGACGTTGTCCTGCCAGTTCATGAGGATGTACGGGTTTGTGCCATATGATCCTGATGAATAGGCTCCTGAACGCTTTCCTCTATTCTCACGGACGTCGACCCAGCGGTTTTCTAGTCCTTCTTTGACGATTGATGTATATTCCTCACCAAGCGGATGGAAGCTTTCGAGCATCGTTTTTGTCGCTTCCTCATACGGGATCTTCATGTCAACGTCTTTTACCATCGGTGCAAACATATCCCACATATGAAGTTCGTTTAGGCCAAGAACCTTTTTGCGTAATGCGACATAGCGATGATGCAATTCAAGATTTTTATTAATTGTGTTGACGAGGTTGTCATACACTTGCTCCGGAATATGGTTATTTGACAATGCTGCTTGCCGTGCAGATGAAAACTTTCGGATGCGTGCATTGACGTTATTCCGCTTTACATTTCCGCTTAACGTGGAAGCAAACGTGTTTTTGAATTCACCATATTTACTATACATCGCTTTGAATGCATCTTCACGTACTCTTGCATCCTTACTTTCAAGGAATCGGATGTACCGTCCGTGTGACAGTTCCGCTTCTTCCCCGTCTTCGTCTTTCACCATCGGGAACGTCAAGTCAGCGTTGTTCAACATGCTAAACGTTTCCGACGAGCTGCCCGTCACTTCGCTCATTTGCGCAAGAATTGCTTCCTGTTCAGCAGGAAGAATATGCGCGCGGAAAGCGTTCATTTCCTCAAATTCATGCTTGTACAATTTCAAGTTCTCGTTGTTTTCCGCTAGAGCACTTAGTTCCTCTTCAGGGATGGACATTAACTCTGGTGTAAAGTACGAAAGGGCAGTCGAAATTTTTACGTACAATGTTTTCGCACGGCTCTCCATCGCTTGATAGAAACTATTCGTCGTATCTTGATCGGCCTTCAAATGGGCATACGTGTACAGTTTCCCCATTCTTTGATAAATCGTATCTCGATAAGAAAGTGCCTCAAACAATGCATCTGCGCCTTGATTCAACATGCCTTTGAATGTTTCAGCCTTCCCCGAAAGTGCTTCAATTTCCTTGAATTCCTGCTCCCACGCTTCGTCTGTCGGAAAAATATCTTCGAGACGCCAAGTTTCCTCTACTTTCACTTGGTCACGCGTTAACACTTTGCTCTTTGCATCAGTCGTCATTCAAAATCCTCCCATCCATATTCTTCGTAAATCGAATCATTTTTATTCTCTCAATTCCAGTCCTCATTTGCAAGAAATCTTTCTGAAATGAATTTCAAAACAACATCTTCCCTTAAATCTGTTTTTTGCGTTGCACACTCAATAGCGAACTCATTCAAGAAATTAATATAGTGCTCGCACGCTATTGATTTACCGTTGAAATCCCTGTCAAATCTGCTCACAAAGCGCTCAATTGAATATGTCGATACGTCTGATAACGGAATGCTGTTTCGTTTTAAGAAATGCAACAGGCGGAATTGCCACTCGACGTCCGCTTCCCGAAATGCATCATTTTTCAGTACGGGTACACCGATCCATGGCGGCAATAGAGTCGGGAGCATTTTCATTTCATAGCAGCTTCTTAAGAATGGATCTTTAATGCCTTTTCTATTCAATAAAATACGGTTTTGTAACTCTTTTTCCCGTTGGATTCCGTAAAGTTTACCGTATTGAATTACATCATCTGTAGTTGGTGATTTCGGACGAGCGAAAGGGAAAATTTGAAAGCTTAGAGGAAGTACACGGTGTAGCCCAATATATCGCTGTCCAGCGACATGTAGTAGACTACTGAAATAATGAAATGTTTGACTGTGGGGATTAAATGTGAGAAGTACGTTTCCTTCAGGAGGGGTGCTGACGATGAACCACTCTTGGAACTTTGAAAACTGAAAGATGCCGACACCTTCATGGAGATTCATAAATTTTGACGGTGTATGCAAGATCCAAATCGGATGCATGCCGACTCGGCGATACCCATCCGTCCGCTTTTCTAAATCCGAAATGGGTATGGTGCTGCATTGGAATTCAATCGGAAACATCGCTTCACCGGTTTTGACGAGCAGATCGGGACGCTGTGAAATGTTGTTTAGCAATGGCTCCAATACAACTTCTTGCGTGACAGCCAGTAGGCGCTCATACAATAACCGTTTTCCGTTTAAATGTTGCGGAGATTCCCCTTCAGAAAACGATCCGTCGCAAGTTGAATCTCTCTTATGCGCAAAGTGCGGGATAACAATGTCACCGACTTTCAACTGGACTCCCCCTTTGCACTGCGGGCAATAAAAGCTACCGGTCTGCCTCCACTTTCGCAGTTCTTGCCTTTCCAGCTCAGGGGTTAAAATGATCAATTGGCCTTCATCTGTACAAGCTGTTAAAATACCCATCACTCCTTTCACTAGTATTGTATGAAATAGGACGGGTTATTTCAAATATTATGAATACCGATTCTTTAAAACAAAAAAACTGTTCCCCATTTTTCGGGGAACAGCATTATATTATTAGTTATCGAAGTATTTGTTCATCGTTGTAAATACGTCAGATTCCATAATAACTTTTCCGTATTCTTCAAGACGGTGAACCGTCACTTGGGATAAGGAGCCGAATTCTGAAACAAGGCTGCAAAAATCAGATTTATCCTCATCATCCATTTTCGATTCATCATAAACTACATATAGATAGAATTTATTATCAAATGAATAGAGAGATGTTTTGGCTGCATATGGAGGAATGTCTTTTGACAGAGAAATGAGGTTTTCGAACTCTTCAAAGACGAACATATCCGACGTCCATACAACAGGCTCATCATTTAATTCATTCATAAGCTGTTCAGAATTGGCAAACATCGTGGGATCCGGTTCGATAGCCCTCATATCAGCGAACTGTTCGTCTGATTCCTCAGGTTCCGCAAGTTGCGCCCGTGTCACAGTCACTTCAATTCCGTTATTCATCGCATGGACTTGTATCCACAACGGACCTTCCACTTCGAATTCGGTCTCATCGTTTATTTCATCCATCATCTCCCAGAAGAGTTCCTCGCTTTTCTCGCGATTGTACCAAACTTCTTCCCGTGTAAAGCCCCGTGCCTCAATGTCTATATATGACAAGTAGAACTTTACGGTATTATCGTTGATTCGCTCTATTTCCATCCCTTTTCTCTCCCTTCCTTACAAACAGGCTTTAGCCCATTTCGTTTTTTTGCAATAAACCTGCAATGCTTATTATTACTATATGACCGTCCCGGAGGTTTTGAAAGGGTTATCCTCTGTGGACATCTAATGATATCAATTACGCCCCAGCGGAGGTAGTACTATAATTCAGCTGATTTTTGCTGAATTATGTTACTAGCATTGTAGAGAACATCAGCCCGTAAAGCAAGGGTAAATTCAAAAGCGCAGGGCGCCTGCTTAGAGTCGACGGGCATAAGGCGAAGATGCGGGGTGGCGTTTTTTGCCACAGAGCATCTTTGACTTATGACCCCGAGACTCTGGCGCCCGAAGTCTAGAAGTAAATAAAAAGCCAATAGGAATGGCGTATGCCTTTACCTCCTATCAGCTTTACTATATGTTATATTAGTTTACCATGCGCCGCGCTTCGAGCAGCTGATAGGCCCTTACTTTTCGAGGTAGGAAGCGTCTGATTTCATCTTCATTATATCCTACCTGAAGCCTTTTTTCATCAAGGATGATTGGTCTTCTTAATAGGCCCGGATGTTCTTGAATTAATTCATATAAACGTTGCAATGGAAGGCTCTCCACATCTACATTAAGCTTTTGGAAAATTTTCGAGCGTGTCGAAATGATTTCGTCCGTTCCATCTTCGGTCATTCGTAAAATTTGTTTAATTTCATCAATGTTCAATGGTTCAGAGAAAATATTACGCTCAGAATATGGAATTTCATGCTCTTCCAACCATGCCTTCGCTTTTCTACATGATGTGCAACTTGGTGAAGTAAATAATGTAACTCCCATTCGCTGACACTTCCTTTCAGTTCAGTCGGCATACTATCTTATATTCGAAAAATTAAATTAGAATAATTTTAAAGTAATTAGCTTAACTCCTATTATACACATATTCATTCTCAATGAATACACTTTTTCGAAAAAAAATGGTACAGATCGTTTCCTTGTCACATTTCCGCAATATTATAAGGTTTACAGCTCCTTAAGCTATGTACTTTGGTTCTTCTATACTGTTATACCCGACGGATGAAAAATTTAAACATCATTACTACAAATAATCTTTTTCTCATTTAGAATGAATTAATCGAAACATCACTCTCCACTTACTAGTACGAAATAAAAGGTGAAAAGTTTCAGTATAAATAAAAAAAATCCGGAAACCTGTTAACTAAGGCTCCCGGATTAAAATCATGGCGTGTAATCTACACCTTCTGTATACCTATTCCCTGCATTCCATAAGAGGTACTCATTAATGCCATTATCTTTTAGTGCTTTAATTTGCGCTTCAACTTCTTCTTTTCCGTATCGGAGGTAGTTCCCTTTTCCGAGCCAAGGCGCGCTGAAATCTTGTAACCAAGGACGTGAAACAGGTGGAGTATCAAGAGCTCCTAGCTTGGCGTTTTCAACTTTCGCATATTCTGCCACAAGTCGGTACGGCTCAAGATCAGGCTTCGGAATACCGAAATACGAAGTCCAATGGGACGGATATATCATAGACGATATGACATCGACGTTTTCGGAAATTCTCGAGAAGTTTTGTCCGATGCCAGGTGCTTCTGGCAACGTAGCGGAGTAGCCGAAAATATCGACAGAAACGTCCACATCGTAAGGTTTCAACTGTTCCCGTGCATATACAACGAAATCTGTTATTGCTTCGACTCGACGCTGGACCGGATCTAATTCCGATTCCGTATAGTCTTCCATCGTGTATTTCAATTTGTCATGCCGTTTTTCGAATCCTTCCGGAAAGCGGACGTAATCAAATTGAATTTCCTTGAACCCCATCTTTGCAGCTTCAATTGCAATCTCAACATTATGGTCCCACACTTCTTTCATGAACGGGTTGACAAACGCTTCGCCCCTTCCATTTTTCCAGACGTCACCGCCATCCAAAAATGACAATTCAGGACGTTGTTCAGCAAGTACACTATCTTTAAATACGACGATTCTTGCAATCGGATACACTTTATGTGCCTCAAGCGTCTCTAGCATTTTGCGCGGATCTTTTATGTATGGTTGCCCGATTCCCATTTTGAATAATGGCGATTCCTCCTGTGGCTTATACGTTAAATAGCCGAAGTCATCTTTTATATCGATGACCATTGCGTTTAAGTCCGTGGAATCAATCAATTTTAACAATCTCTCGAATCGGGCCCCCCCTGCGGAATGCCCTGTCACGTAAATTCCCCGCACCGCATCCGGATATTCAAATACAAGCCCAGAGTCATAACGGAATAATTTCGAGCTGGCTACGATTCCTTCATCTATTGATTCAAACCCATATGTACGTTCAGCAAACTCGATTTTAGTCTTCGTCTCTTCAGCTTGCACTGTTATTGGCATAGCAACTGCAGTTGCAAGGAGTAAAGAGCTAGCCCATTTCATTTTTTTCATATGACACTTCCTCTCTATCACTCATTCTATCAAAGCAAAAATACAATGAATAGCGAAACTCATCTATTTTCTTCATTTCCCGTCGAAAAACATGTTTTTTTGTCGAATTCGTCTACTCTGCTTGCATTTGCATATAATCATGCATAACAGCTTATAGTTGCTTTATTCTTCATGTCGTATTATACTTTTGACAATTATACGAATGGCGAAGACGGAAAGAGTATTCTTGTCGCAGCATTAAAGAGAGCCTGTGGTTGGTGTGAACAGGCATGACGGACAGGAGGAATTGGGTTCCCGAGCTTGATTGGCGAAAAAGATAGTTGTTTATCGTTCAGTAGCCTTTCACGATTCCCCGCGTTAAGGGGTTTGAGTGGCCTGCTTGCGGGCTAATTCGGGTGGTACCACGGTTGATACACATCAGTCGTCCCTTTTACAGGGATGGCTGGTGTTTTTTTATTTTCAGAGGAGGAATTATAATGAAAACTATTTTTTCGGGCGTTCAGCCTACAGGGACAGTAACATTAGGGAACTATATTGGAGCATTCAAACAATTTACGGAGCTTCAACATGAATACGACTGCCGGTTCTGCATCGTCGACCAGCACGCCATTACCGTCCAGCAAGACCCGGATGAATTAGCGAAGACAATCCGCTCGCTCGCAGCGATCTATATCGCAAGTGGCATCGATCCAGAAAAATCGCTCCTGTTCATTCAATCGGAAGTGCCAGCGCATACCCAAGCAGGATGGTTGATGCAATGCATTTCGTATATCGGTGAACTCGAGCGCATGACGCAATTTAAAGACAAATCGGATGGGAAAGAAGGCGTCTCAGCCGGACTGCTCACGTACCCACCTTTAATGGCAGCGGATATTCTTATTTACAATACCGATATCGTACCTGTCGGAGACGACCAAAAGCAGCACGTCGAATTGACAAGAGACTTAGCTGAACGTTTCAATAGACGGTACGGTGAAGTGCTCACTATCCCGGAAGTGCGCATACCGAAACACGGAGCCCGCATCAAATCATTGCAAGACCCGTTGAAGAAAATGAGTAAATCGGATCTGAATAAAAAAGGAACGATTTCTCTACTCGATACACCGAAGCAAATCGAAAAGAAAATTAAGAGTGCAGTAACGGATTCGGACGGCGTCGTGAAATTTGATGTTGAAAAGAAGCCAGGGGTATCCAACCTTCTGACAATCGAGTCAGCGTTAAGCGGCATCGCGATTGCTGATCTTGAGTCGAAGTATGAGGGACTTGGCTATGGCGCGTTTAAAACAGGTGTCGCAGAGGCTGTCGTTAGCCATCTGACACCTATCCAAGAACGCTATGAAGAGCTCCTTAACTCGTCTGAACTTGACATTCATCTCGATCGCGGCGCGGAAAAAGCAAATGCAATTGCGTCCGCCACACTTAAAAAAATGGAGTCTGCGATGGGACTCGGACGAAGACGGTAATCACTAACAGAATGATCGCAATGACGAATAGCGTGAAGTCCGCCGTTTGGATAATAAACAGCAATATTTGCTTCCAGCTATAGCCGAGCGATAAATAATTGAAGTAGAAAATCATATGTGTAACTGTAATCACTATGAGTCCGTAGCTAATAAGGAAGAAGAAGATTCGCATCATATAGTTCGCCCTTTTTTCTTTTCTTCCATTGTATGAAAGAAAGCTCCCCTTTTAGAAGAATTCTAAAAGAGGAGCTTTTTATCTTACTTATTATATTTTCTTGAATACGAGTGAAGCGTTATGTCCCCCGAAACCGAGAGAGTTGCTCATCGCATATTGAATATCTGCTTTTCTCGCTTTATTGACGACATAGTCGAGGTCACATTCAGGGTCTTCATTCACATAATTCATCGTAGGAGGAAGAATTCCTTCCTGCAATGCTTTTACTGTGAAGATTGCTTCTAACCCGCCAGCAGCACCGAGCAGATGGCCCGTCATCGACTTCGTCGAGCTCATCGCTAACTTATATGCATGGTCACCGAAAACTGTTTTCGCAGCCATCGTTTCGAACAAGTCGTTATACGGCGTGCTCGTTCCGTGTGCATTAATATAACCAATTTTGTCCGGACTGATTTCTGCTTCATCGATAGCTTGTTGCATAGCGCGTGCACCACCTTCACCTTCAGGAGCCGGCGCCGTAATGTGGTGCGCATCTCCCGTAGAGCCGTACCCGACGATTTCTGCATAAATTTTGGCACCGCGTTTTACCGCATGTTCGTACTCCTCAAGAATGAGAATACCAGCGCCTTCCCCGATGACAAAGCCGTCTCTTTCCTTGTCGAATGGACGTGAAGCCGTCTCCGGATCTGGATTGAGTGACAATGCCGTGTTTGCACAGAAGCCTGCCACTGACATCGTTGTAATCGGGGCTTCAGCGCCTCCTGTAACCATGACGTCAGCATCTCCGCGTTTAATAACTTCAAATGCGTCTCCGATTGAGTTCGTTCCAGATGCGCAAGCCGTAACTGTACATGAATTGATGCCTTTCGCGCCGATATGGATCGACACTTGACCTGATGCCATATCAGGAATCATCATCGGGACGAAGAACGGGCTCACTCGGCGATATCCTTTTTCTTGGAATGTTTTAAATTGCTGTTCATGCGTTTCCATACCGCCGATGCCTGAGCCGATCCAAACACCTGTACGCAAAGCAGTCTTTTCATCCAATTCAAGATTGGCGTCTTTCATTGCCATGATGGATGCAGCGAGTGCATAATGCGTGAAACGATCCATTTTCCGAGCGTCTTTCCGCGGGATGTATTCTTCGATATCGAAATCTTTTACTTCTGCCGCAACTTTTACAGGAAATTGCTCACTGTCTAGTCTTGTGAGAGGCCCGATTCCGGACTTTCCGTTTATTACCGCTTCCCATGAGGTTTGCGCGGAATTTCCTACTGGAGAAACTGCTCCAACCCCTGTAACGACTACACGACGTTTTTCCATCATTGAAAACTCCCCTTCTTTTTCAAAAAACAAATAGTTATATTGCTTCGTTCGAAATTATTTTCTAATCTAGTTAATTATACCGTAAATGGCTATTATTTTCCCCATTTAATGCAAAGAGCGCCCCATGTCAGTCCGCCACCGAATCCGACTAATACGATAATGTCATCATCTTTAACGCGACCTTCTTCCAAGTCATCGAATAAGGAAATCGGAATCGATGCAGCTGACGTATTTCCATATTTATGAACCGATTTGGACATTCTTTCAATAGGCAAGCCGAGTCGTTCACGTGATGCTTCCATAATGCGTATATTCGCTTGGTGCGGAATTAAGTAATCGACATCATCTGTACTTAGACCCGCTTTTTCTGTGACACTTACAGCAGATTCACCCATTTGACGAACTGCAAATTTGAAAACTTCACGTCCATTCATATGGATATATTTATCTTGATATAAGTGTTTGCCTCCGGTACCGTCGGCGCCTAATTCGAATGAGAGGATTCCTCGTCCTTCGCTCACTTTTCCAACGACTGCAGCTCCTGCACCGTCCCCGAAAAGGACTGCTGTGTTGCGGTCTTCCCAATCTGTAATCTTCGACAGTTTCTCGACTCCGACGACGAGGACATGTTTATACGTTCCTGCCTCGACGAAATGTTTAGCCATGACGACACCGTACATAAAGCCTGCACATGCCGCCGACACATCCATTGCCGCAGCATTTGTCGCGCCTAACCGTTCTTGAATCATCGTTGCAACAGACGGGAATGGTCGATCCGGCGTCACTGTCGCTACGATTATCATTTCAATATCTTCTGCGTGGAGTCCTGAATTTTCTATAGCACTTACTGCTGCTTCGTACGCCATGTCAGACGTATCCGTATTGTCATCCGCAATGCGTCTTTCTTCAATGCCTGTGCGTGTGCGAATCCATTCATCCGTCGTATCGACACGCTGTTCTAGATCATGGTTTGTAACAACTTGCGAAGGAACAAACTTCCCTATGCCAATCAACCCTGCATTCATAATACATACCCCGTTCCTTATCATCTAATATTAGTACCTGGTGTTAATTATAGAAGATAACAGACTATTTTTCAATAAGTCGACACGATTTTGCTAAAGAAAATATGGATTGTACATTATTTTGTTTATCGATTGGACGTGTTTATGGTATGATGTACGAGGAAATAGATATGATGAGGTGAATTCGATGAAATATATATTGACTTTTGTTTGGTCTTTTCTACTTGTTGCGATGGTCAACTATGTAGCCGGTTCAATCGGCGCTATCCAATCTTTCGACTTCATGAGCGGTGTAATTGCTTCAATCGTCATGGCAGTACTAATCATTTGTATTACTGCAGTTACTCCAGACGGGGAAGTCGCAGATTATTGATTCATCAGTAAAACCATTCACTTCATTGTGGATGGTTTTTTGTTTTGTTTAATGGAACGAGAACTTTCCATCGCCTTAGTTATTCCCATTAAAAAGTCCTGGTAACCGATTTCGGCGTACCAGGACTTTTATTATCGCTTCTCTATGTTCAACTTTCCATCTACCATACGCACTACTAATTTCTCATTAGATGTTAAGTCGCCTTTAATAATTTCCTTCGCGACGATCGTTTCGACATGACGTTGAATGAATCGTTTCAACGGTCTCGCACCAAAGTCGGCATCGGTTCCTTCCCGAACAATCCAGTGAAGCACATCATCGGTGCACTCTAGTTCCACTTCTTGTTCATCTAACCGTTTGACGAGGTCTTCAATCATCTTTTTGGCAATTAAACGGAACGAGTCGCCTGACAACGAATGGAAAATGATAATGTCATCCATCCGGTTTAGCAGTTCCGGCTTAAAATGGCGACGCAGTTCTGACATAACTAAATCCTCAGCAGCATGCTTCTCCGACTCAAACTGACCTTGCAGCAAATAAGCAGATCCGATATTGGACGTCATAATGACGACAGTATTTGTGAAGTTAACTAATCGTCCTTGGCTATCTGTTATTCTTCCGTCATCTAATAATTGAAGCAAAATATTTGCTACATCAGGATGCGCTTTTTCGATTTCATCTAGGAGCACGACCGAGTAAGGATTGCGGCGCACCGCTTCCGTCAGCTGTCCACCCTCTTCATATCCGATGTAACCAGGAGGCGCCCCGACGAGACGAGATACACTATGCTTTTCCATATATTCGGACATATCGATTCGAATGAAGTGGTCTTCCGAATCGAATAACGTTGCAGCGAGCGTTTTCGCGAGTTCCGTCTTACCGACCCCTGTCGGACCAAGAAATAGGAACGAACCGATCGGCTTATCTGGGTCTTTAATGCCTGCACGTGCACGCCAAACCGCTTCTGTGACAAGTTGAACGGCGTCATCCTGACCGATAACTCTCTCTTCCAATGTTTCTCGGAGACGAAGCAATTTCTCTCGCTCTCCTTCCACAAGCTTCGTAACAGGAATACCCGTCCAGCGTGATACAATCATCGCAATTTCGTCTTCTGTTACTTCTTCCCGCAACAACCGGCTTTCCGAACTATTTGTGAGCGGCGCTTCCAATTCTTGAAGTTGTTTTTCGAGAGTGGGGATTTTTCCGTATTGAAGCTCCGCGGCTTTATTTAAGTCAAAACGGTTTTGCGCATCTTCCAATTCGCGGCGGTATCGGTCAAGTTCTTCTCGCTTCACTTGGATATCCCGCAACGCCTCTTTCTCCTTGTTCCACTGCTCCCGCATACCTGCAGATGAATCTTTTAGCTCCTGCAACTCGGTACGCAGTGTTTCGAGACGTGTCTTGCTGATCGTATCCTTTTCTTTCATTAATGCTTGCTCCTCGATCTCAAGCTGCATGATCCGGCGTGTGACCGAATCGAGTTCTTGAGGCATCGAGTCGATTTCTGTACGGATCATCGCGCTCGCTTCATCCATTAGGTCAATCGCCTTGTCCGGCATGAACCGTTCCGTCAAGTAGCGGTCCGACAACGTAGCAGCTGCAACTAATGCACGGTCATGGATTCGAACGCCATGATGGAGCTCAAACCGTTCTTTCAAACCGCGTAGGATTGAGATTGTATCTTCGACAGAAGGTTCACGCACCAATACTTGCTGGAAACGGCGTTCCAATGCTGGATCTTTCTCGATATACATCCGGTATTCGTCGAGCGTCGTCGCTCCGATGCAATACAGCTCACCGCGCGCAAGCATCGGTTTCAACATATTGCCCGCATCCATCGCGCCCTCTGTCTTCCCGGCACCAACGATCGTATGAATTTCGTCAATGAAAAGGATAATTTGCCCATCACTTTCCTTCACTTGTTTCAAAACGCCTTTCAACCGTTCTTCAAATTCTCCTCGGTACTTCGCGCCAGCAATTAGTGAACTCATATCTAATTCAAAAATCTGCTTATCTTTCAATCCTTCTGGCACATCGCCTTTGACGATCCGTTGGGCAAGCCCTTCGACAATCGCTGTTTTACCGACTCCAGGTTCCCCGATTAGAACAGGGTTGTTTTTCGTTTTTCTTGATAAAATCCGAATGACATTCCGAATTTCCTCATCCCGTCCAATTACCGGATCCATTTTACCGTTTTTCACATCTTCAACAAGATTTCGGCCAAATTGTTCAAGTGGGGTCCGTTGGTCTTCTTGTACGCCATCCATTCTCATATGCATTCACCTCTATCGTTTGACTTTGACTATCTTTGATTAATTAAAGTATATGCTTTATTCGCCTACAAGTAAAGTAATCCGCATGCATATTTTTCCCCTATCCCATTCAAAATACACGAAATAAAAAAGGCTGCTTGACGATGAGTCAAACAACCTTTTTCCACTATATATTAACGTACGCCGAGCGCCATCTTTGCGTAGCGCGACATCATATCTCTCGACCATGGCGGATTCCAAACGATGTTGACGTCCGCATCTTTCACTTCAGGTAATTCCATTAGTTCTTGCTTAATGTTAGCGACGATTTGAGGCCCCATCGGACAACCCATTGATGTCAACGTCATTTTCACGTTGGCTGTACCTTCTTCATCTAGCTCTACATCATAAACAAGCCCTAAATTGACGATATCAATTCCAAGCTCGGGATCGATTACATTTTCCAGAGCACCCATCAAGCTGCCCTTCATATCTTCAGTCATTGAACTTCCCCTTTCTGAATGTATTCTCATTTATCATAACAAGTATTACCTATTCATTCAAATAAGATGCGAACCAGTCAACAGCCCGTAACATGCCATCTCGTGAAACGGCGTGTCCCGCTGTCGGGTCTACAACGAATTCAAAACGTTCAGGTGTATGCGCGTAGTCCTTCTTCGCTGCGTTATAAAAATTGAATGTCGGTTCAAATGGAACGACTGTATCATTTTCACCGTGCCAGAAGTAAACAGGACGATTGTTGAGCTTTTTCTTTTGCTTTGTCAAATCAAAAATGGAAAGTGTATCGAGCAATGATTTCCGTTCTTCATCGGTAATAGGTAATTTAAAACCGCGTCGTTCGAATTGTGCTATTTGCGCTTTTGCTAGCTCCACATAACCTGGCGCCCCCATCATAATTGTTGCGACATTAATCCAGTCATATGCGGTCAAGCAACCGAGTGTCGTTATGCCGCCCATGGAAGTTCCGCCCATTCCAATTTTTTGCACGCCTCTCGTTTGCAATTCGTTATGTAGGATAGCCATTTCCTCGATTGACGTCAGGACGATTTCCCAAAAGCGCAAACTTAATTGGACTTCATCCAATCCTTCATCCCGCGAACCGTGCAAATGAGCATCTGGCAATAGGACGCGGAAACCTTTCTTTGCAATATTATATGCGTAATGCAAGTTATGCTCTTTGGCACTCGTGAAACCGTGCAAGAATATGACAGCAGGTAGTTTGCTATTTTCGTTTCGTTCATCCACAATATGCAGTAATGGTATATTGCTCCATTTTTCTTCTTTTACAATCATTCGAACACCTTCTGTGCTTTTTCTAAATCGTACCAAAGTTTTACTGGAAAAACAAAAAGGATGGTTTTCTTCCGGAATGTTTTGACTTGCTCCGATAGATAACGATAAACTGGACATTATAAGGTAAAACTCCAATTAGTGAGCTTCTTCGAGGTAATTGATATACAACAAAGAAATTTCCAAAGGGGGCCGAACGATGAAACCGCATTTAATTGTCCTCGACTTGGACGGGACATTGCTAACAGATGATAAAGTGATTTCAAAGAAAACCGCACATACATTGAAACTGGCAGAAGAACAAGGGCATCATGTGATGATTGCGACGGGTCGGCCGTATCGGGCAAGTTCGATGTACTATCGTGAACTTGGCCTAAAGACGCCAATTGTTAATTTCAATGGAGCATTTGTCCACAATCCTACCGATCGTTCATGGAAAACGTTCCATGAAACGATTTCTCTTCCTGTCGTCAATGATGTTGTCGAAGCGATGCAAGATTTTCGTCTTCATAATATTATTGCCGAAGTAATGGACGATGTGTATTTGCAATATCACGATGAAAAGCTCCTCGACATTCTCAGCTTCGGAGCTCCCGTCATAAAGCATGGAGACATCCGAGAATCGTTGCAAGTCGAGCCTACAAGTTTACTTATACAAGCAGATCCGAAATATGTCGATCCTATCCGAAAACATTTGGCAGAAGTTCATGCAGAGGCGATCGACCATCGACGTTGGGGCGCACCATGGGACGTCATCGAAATCGTCCGCCACGGATTGAATAAAGCCGTAGGTATTTCGCATGTCGCCAAATGGATTGGCATTCCACGGGAGCGCATTATCGCATTCGGGGATGAGGACAATGATCTTGAAATGATCGATTACGCAGGTGTCGGTGTCGCGATGGCTAACGGAATAGACAGGCTAAAATCCATTGCCGATGAAGTAACGACGTTAACGAATAACGAAGATGGAATCGCAGAAGTACTTAAAGAACGATTGTTATTAACAAATAAAATATAAATAGAAGTGAGGGAAACCCAAATGAGAATATTTGCCGATAGTGGTTCAGATTTACCGAAATCATTTTTTGATGAAAACGATGTAACGCTTATCCCGTTACGCGTTTTGATCGACGACAAAGAAGGCGATGACGTCATTGAAATTGATTCAAAGGAAGTATATGAGGCGATCCGCAATGGAAAGCATCCAAAAACTTCACAAGCTTCACCCGAGCGCTTCCTTTCCACTTGGAAGGAATTTTCCGATTCAGGCGAAGAAGGTCTTTATATTGCCTTCTCATCCGAGCTGTCCGGAACGTATAACACAGCTGTCATGATGAAAGACCAAGTAAAAGAAGGAAATCCAAATATGAACCTCGTCATCATCGATTCACGATGCGCTTCTCTCGGTTACGGCCTTCTAGTTAAAGAAGCTGTCCGTCTACGAGATGCAGGCGATGACGTGCGTACGATCGAACGTAAAATCCGTGATATGGCCAATCATATGGAACATCTTTTCACAGTTGAAGACCTCGATTACTTGGCGAAAGGCGGACGAGTTTCGAAGGCGAGCGCATTTATTGGTGGCCTTCTAAATATTAAACCACTTCTTCACGTCGAAGGCGGAAAGCTCGTTCCAATTGAAAAACACCGCGGACGCAAAAAAGTGCTGCGCCGCATGATTGAACTAATTGAAGAACGCGGAGTTGAATTATCACAGCAGACAATCGCCATTAGCCATGGAGATGACGAAAGCACGGCTCTCGAAATGAAAGCACTCATTGAAGAAAAATTCCAACCAAAAAATGTGGAAATTCATATGATCGGCTCTGCCGTAGGCTCCCACTCCGGCCCCGGTACGATTGCAATTTTCTTTTTGAATAAATTAATTCAATAAAACTCGCACATTCGATTCTACTAAAAAATGCCTTTCCTGACATGGCCACAACCAAGTCTTGAAAGGCATTTTCTATTTACGCTAGTTTTTTTCCGTTCGTCTTCTCTCTCGCCCATTCTTAATGACAAGGAACAGGAAGCCGAGGAATAAGGTCGGAACAAGGATGGATGCAATGAGATAAGGTGTGTTAAAGCCTTTATCTTCATCCGCAATATACACTTCCGCAAGCTCCCTATCTAGAACGACGCGGAACATCCCATCATCGGCTTCCCGGATGAGATCACCATCAAGAACGCCTCGTAACTTTTTGTTATCGCCAATCTTTTCGGCAGGAATTGCGAAACTTTTCGTTTCACTAGTGTTGTTAATCGCAATAAGCCATGTTTCATCTTCCGAAGTACGCGTGTAAATGATAAAACCATCTTCATTGTGCAGCATTTCAAAATCTCCGCTACGAAGCGTTGCCGATTTATTGCGAAGTAAATTCAAATTGCCAATGAGATCTTTGAATTCCATATCCGTCTTAAAGTTGAATAGCGGATGGCTTTCAGGTGCTTCTTTTCCGTTCACCGCGATTTCCGTCCCGTACGTCATGAGTGGAACGCCCGGAAGCGTAAATAATGCGGTCGCCGCCACTTTCCACCGGGTTGGCGGGAACATCCTTGCTTCTACGATATCATACGTGAAACGCGGTCCAGTTAAGTCATCGTATTGAAGCAACTCGGTTTTCTCGTTATGTATGAATATATTCATAGGGGATGAGTCCGGATCTGTTCTTACAAATGATTGACGAAGTGCCTGCATCTTCGCGTCATCCGGCTTCAAGTCAAACGCAGCCCTACTTTCTTCGTTCGTCAATACGTAAGCGCCTTTTTTAGCGTCATGAATTGCGTCAATCATTTCATTCAAAAAAGCTTCATCAAAACTTTCAAGATTCGTCAGACGAATTCCATCGAGCTCATGAATTGAAATGAAATCGACAGCCGCTTCAAGCAAAGCCTCCCGTACGTTCATATCTGCCGGATCCCAATTGACCGTGCCGTCTGCGGAATGAGTGAACTTATACGACCGCTTCCTTACCCATTCATGATCCGAGCTCACATTCCCAAGAGGAAAATCAGCGATTACTTTCATTTTTTTCTTATGTATTTCCGTCACTAACGAATTGAGCTCTTTCTCTGTACCAAAATGGGGCTCCAATTCGAAATATGACGTAACGCCGTTTCCGTCATACGTATCCGTCTTAAAGATGGGGCCTAAAGAAATCATCGTAAAGCCCATATCGATAATATGTTGCAATCTTCCTTCAATGCCGATGAAATCACCGCCATTGAACGCATATCCATTATGCGTATCGACGTCGATGTCGTTCTTTCCTGCGCCGTTATTAAAACGGTCCACAAGCAGGTCATAGATGCTTTCATCCATTATACCTCGCTCAGCCTCAGCAAAAGCGACAGCTGGCAATACTACTGAAATGAACAATAAAAAAATGGCAACTAAGCTGACTAAACGTTTTCCTTTCACGACAAAGCCTCCCTAAACAAGCTCTCACTTGTCATCTTAACAAAACGGGTCACTCCCTGCTATCGAATGGAGTCATTAATGGATCCATTACTATACAAATGAGTCAAAATTGTGAATGGAATGATAAAAAACCGCCAGCATCTTCGCTAACGGTTTCCGTTTACATATTTCGTATTTTAATTAGAAGAACTTATTGCCCATCGGTAATTTAAATCCGTAAAACATCGTTGCAAAGAAGAAGATGAAAAACAATATCCAAATCGTCGTCACTTTCTTCCCTTTTTTGGCACGTACAAGAGCCATTTCCATCATAACAATCGTCAATAAGCCGAGAAGGAATTTAATGCCGTAATCCGCACCCATTCCGAAATCCATCCCTTTAATAAAGAGCGCAATGCCTGAAACAAGGATGAGTACGTAAAATAGGCGCGCAATCATATGTGTAATCTTCTTCCCTTTCGTCTCGTTCGCCATTACTGCAGAAACGAGGAAAAGAAGAATACCTACGACCCAAGCGAAAATATGAAAATGCGTGCTTGCTAGAAAGTCCAAACTATTCACCTCATTGATAATATATTCTATTAAATACTATTCAATATTATCATAGAAAAGCTTTCCAGAGTAGGAAATCATCTTACACAAATCGATTGACGAGCGTGCCGATTCCTTCAACCGATATTTTCACTGTATCGCCGGCTTTTAGGAATTTCGGCGGGTTCATCCCTTTCCCAACCCCGGCAGGAGTTCCTGTCAAAATGACGTCTCCTGGCTCAAGTGTGACAAATTTTGAGATTTCTGCAATCAATTCATCGATTTTGAAGATCATATCGGATGTATTTCCGTTTTGACGGACTTCGCCATTCACTTTTGTGACGATTGACAAGTTATGCGCATTCGGAATTTCGTCCTTTGTGACGATATAAGGACCGATCGGACAAGAGCCGTCTAAGCTTTTTCCGAGGAAAAACTGTTTATGCGCAGTTTGGATATCCCTTGCCGTAATATCGTTCGCGATCGTATAACCAAAAACATGATCATACGCAAGCTGTTTCGGGATATTGCGCCCTTTCTTGCTAATGACGACTGCCAATTCTCCTTCATAATCGAGGCTATCCGTCAATTCTGCATACGCCGGAAGCTCCTGCTCATCTGCAGCAATTGAAGTAGGCGATTTCGTAAAGATCATTACTTTTTCCGGCGGCGCGTCCGAACCCATTTCAGCGGCATGATCGGCATAGTTCTTACCGACACAAAGGACGTTTTTCGGTGTGCGCGGAATTGGTGACAGCCATTCAATTTCAGTGAATGCATACTTAAATTGTTCCGGATTTTCACTATTTCGAGCTTGCTCAGCAAGTTTCCTCACCTTTTCAACAAACTCCAAACCTCCTGCGATGCCTTCGATGATTGTTGAAGGGAAATCCGTTTCGCCGAATGCTTTAGCAATCGATGTCACATCCCAAACTGCTTCCTCTTTCTTCACTTTCGGACCGAATAACGTTTTTCCTTCAAACCGGAACGACAAAAGTTTCATGTACAAGCCCATCCTTCCTTATAATGTAGAAAACCTTTACAACTTAGCAATACGAATCTACAAACTATCATTCTACAAAGCTTGCTCTTTCTCCTCTTTTTTCGTCATATTTTTCCCGTATGTCCCTTTTCGCCATAACCATTCAAAAGGCCCCATCCGGAATTTCAACAACCAAAGCTCTGCGAAGATAACTTGGATGGCAAAGACGCCGACAGCTATCAATGTTCCTGTCTCAACATCTACTTTTCCATACAAGCCGAAGCCATATCCGTAAAAAAGAGTTGTTGCGATAATTGACTGCATTAAATATGTCGTCAACGACATTCTTCCCGCCTTTGAAATTGGTCTGAAGATTACTTGGAAAATAGGCAATTGACAAAGCAAAATGATGACGGACGCATAGCCGATTGCCAAAATTGGTCCGCCGATAAGCTGTTGTGTCAACGTTTTATAATACGCGTGCCCGTCGATATAAGGCCAGGATTTGATGAATACTCCAACTAGTAACGTAACGATCCCGACAATGGCAATTTTCCCTTTCATTTCAGCAGCCCGTTCAAATAGTTTCCATTTTGAAAAGGCGGCACCTAACATTATTAAAGGTAGCACCATGAAAACGCCTAAAAAGGAGCTCGTCAAACCGATAAGCAGCCATTCCGTAATCCGAAAAACGAGCGCTTCCCCATACGTCCCATGCGCATATGCCGTAATCGCCAACTCAATTTGCTGAATGTTGACAAATCCATCCATTAACTGATTTGGATTAAATATCGTCAATAAATAAGTGCCACCGATAAATAGGAATGTCGGAAGTAAATAGACGGTCATCGCAATCCAAAAGAGCCATTTTTTCGGAATTCTAACAGCGGCTAACATAATAAAGCCCATGAGCGCATACGTGAACAACACATCGCCTGACCAGACGAATAACGCATGGATTATACCAAAACCCATTAAAATGGCGAGGCGCCTCGCCATCATCGGCACGTATGACGTACCGTTCGCAATCGCTTTTTCATATTGCATATTCAATCCATATCCGAACATCATTGCGAAAATCGGATAAAAACTCGCTTCTACAAACAGATTAATAAGCTTGTAGGATGCGACATCACTTGGCGTACTGAAATATGTATATTGGTCAATATAGAAATAAGGTGAGTGAAACGTGAGCATATTCGCGATGAATATGCCGAGGAGCGCAAAGCCCCTCAGTATATCCATTGCTTCAATACGGTTTCCAATTGTCGGTAATATGTTCAAACAGATTCCTCCTGAACATGCACAACCCTCTCCCCGTCAAACAAATAGAGGATCATTTCTTTTATTTGTATTCTCGCGATTGATTCGACCGCTTTTTTATAAAGGCTTAACTGGATACCGTATCGCTTTTGCATTTCGGCTTGCACTTCTTCATCAGACCGGAATAGACCGCGAATTCGGTCTGTCTTATAGTCGAGCAGTACCCAGCCGTCTTTTTCCTCAAAAAGGCAGTCAGCAATCCCTTGCAAAATCTGATGATCACCATCATTTGCGTCGTATGCGTACGTAAACGGAACTTCTTTAAGCATTCTCGTTGATTCTGATAACCTCTTGAACAACGGCGTCTCGAAAAATCGAACGATTGCGTTCACATCGACAGCGTTCGCTTCTTCCGGCGTCAGCAATTGGCGCGTCGTTAACTCCGCAACAAACTGATTCACTTCTTCAACGGTATGCGTCGTTGATAGATCGATATGCTGCATGATCGTATGCATCGCCGTGCCGATTTCTGCTCCCGATAGCGCTCGTTTTTGCATAAATGCTGGACGGTCATGCAAGTAAGGGGTGCTCACTTCGTCACCGTTCGTTGAGAAGAAGTTGCCGAAGTCAGGTTCCTCCTCTAATAGCGCAACCCTTTTCAAGTCGCTCACTGTTTGCTTAGAACGCTTATCTACGGATGTCATAAAAGGATAGACGTAGTCGAACCGCCGTTTCACTTCCTCCGACCAAACCGCATCGATAACATCAGTTTCAATTGACGTCGTTATAGGACTATCTATAATTTCCTCTTCTTGTTCGTCCATTACAAGAAATGACGATACAGGATACGCCGCTATTTCCCACTTTGACGGATCATTCACAGGACGTCCACCGTGCATGAATCCGAATTTATCAAAATCCGGATGGCGTGCAATGGCAGGCCCGATCCAATCTAAATAACCGTTTGCGCGCGACCGTGTATACTCCGGTAGCATTTCACCATCCTCGATGAGTTGTGCATCTTGCCAGCTACCGATTACTTTTTCAATATCCTTAACGGTCGCAATTAATTCAAGATGCTCTTTCGCCCTCGTCATCGCTACATAGAGGACACGCATTTCCTCTGCACGCATTTCGAGTTCCTTCTTCTCTTTCATCGCAAGGAATGGAAGAGAAGTGTACGTAATGCGCAATTCCGGATCAATCGCCTTTACTGCCAAGCCGAAATGCTGGTCGAATAAATACGGTTCATTGAAATCCATCTTATTGAACTGCCTTCCTGCTCCCGCGACGAATACATACGGGAACTCAAGCCCTTTCGATGAATGGATTGTCATAATCCGGACGACATCTTCCGTCTCACTCACGTAACGAGCAGCACCAAGATCATCTCCGCGCTTTTGCATTCGGTCGATGAACCGTAGGAAACGGAAGAGTCCCCGGAACGATGTCTTCTCGTAATCGATAGCACGGTCATGCAGCGCTCGTAAATTCGCTTGCCGTTGCTTTCCGTTCGGCATCGCGCCTACCATTTCATAGTAATGGGTATCGATATACACTTGCCAAATAAGCTCCGATAATGACCCACGTCGAGCTAAATTACGCCAATCTTCGAACATAAGGATGAACCGTTGCAATTTCAGTTGCGTTTCAGCAGCAATTCCCGCTCCTCCTGTCGCCATGAACAATTTCAGTGCTTCGTAAAACGGCTTGTTCTTCGCTGCAAGCCGAACTTGCGCTAACTCGTTTTCCGTCATGCCGACGAACGGCGCGCGAAGAACAGAGGCAAGCGGAATGTCCTGATACGGATTGTCAATGACACGCAATGTGTTGAGCATGATCATTACTTCAATTGCTTCGAAGTAGCCACGAGACAATTCTGCGTAAATCGGAATGCCTGCAAGCTTGAACTCTTCTGCGATTTCTCCAGACCATGTCATCGAACGCATGAGGATGACGATATCACGGTATTCGAGTGGGCGTCGTTTATCCGTAAACGCGTCTGTCACTTCAGCACCTGACGCCATCAACTCTTTTATTCTCCGAATCATATACCTCGCTTCCGCTTGTGAGCTTTTCAAACTTTGCCCTGTTAGCTCGGTTGCTTCCTCTTCAAATTCCTCTTCATCGTCTGCCTCGTATAACAATGTTAATGCGGCAGGTGTTTCCTTATCCGGATAACGGGCACCATATTTCAATGCAGCGAATTCATCATATTCGACTTCACCGACCCGCTTGCCCATCACTTGCGAGAAGATGAAATTCGTCGCGTCTAACACTTCTTTTCGACTTCTAAAGTTCGCGTTCAAATCGATTTTAAGCCCGTTTTCGCTATTATCCGACGTAAAACGATTATATTTCCCAAGAAATAACCCCGGTTCCGCCAATCTGAAACGATAGATCGACTGTTTTACATCGCCGACCATAAATAAGTTCCCGTCCGCCTCGCTGCCTCGCTTCACAAGCTGAATGATTGCCTCTTGCAATAAATTGACGTCCTGGTACTCATCGACGAGCACTTCCGCGAACTTATTTAAGTAATCGACCGCGATGTCAGATGGTACGAGTTCTCCGTCCTTTTCCGACGCTAAAATTTGAAGGGCAAAATGCTCCAAGTCCGAAAAGTCGACGAGGCCGCGGTCCATCTTCACTTCGCCGTATCTTTTGCCGAAATCGATGACGAGCTCGACTAGCGTATGCATCATCGGTGCCATTAGACGGATTTCATCTAATAGACGCGCGGGCGTCCTTGTAAAGTATGATTCTTTCAACGTGTTGACAATTTTCTTCACGGAATCCCGGAGCACTTTCGCCCGTTTCGCTAATTCTTCGTCACATGTGTTTTTCCGGATTGTTCCTGCCTTCACCCATTTGAGTGATCCAAAGAACGAATACGTCTCTTCCCATGACGCTTCTTCGATTCGGCGCTTCGCTTCCCTAATCCACTGCAAATCAGCATCAGCAGTTGCAGCTAGCGGTTCAGGACCTTCTGGCATTAGCGCAATCCGCTTCATATCCTCGGTTAAATGAATCGCTTCCTCTAACGTATGACGAATTGCCGTTTTTAACGGACCAATGAAGTCGAGTTCATCAATTGTTACGTCTTCATCCAATTCGTATTGCATTGGAATCATCCGAAGCCACCGTTCCGGTGAAGGATGCACTCGCGAATAGTCGTACAATCTGTCGATGAGTGTCTCAATTGATTGGTCGTTTCTGTCTGACGTGAAGCTGTCTGCTAACCGGTACATCGCTTCCGGGTTATTAGCATTATATGCATCTTCAAGCACTTCACCGATCGTATCATCGCGCAACAATGCCGCTTCCGTACTATCCGCGATGCGGAAGCCAGGGTCAATATCAATTAAGTATGCATATTGGCGGACGACGTTTAAACAAAACGAGTGCAATGTGGAAATTTGTGCTTTATTCAAAAGGCTTAGCTGCCTGCGTAAATGGATGGAGCTTGGATTTGCGGCAATGGCCTCTTCTAACGCCTCCGCCATCCGATGGCGCATTTCGGCCGCTGCAGCATTTGTGAACGTGACGACAAGCAACTCGTCGACATCGATCGGATTTTGCTCGCTTAACACCTTTTCAATCATCCGAGTAATGAGCACTTTCGTTTTTCCGGAACCAGCAGCAGCTGATACGAGCACATCTTTTCCTGTCGCCCAAATCGCCTTCCACTGGGCGTCCGTAAACGTCACATTATCCGGTTTAACTGGAATGTCCATCATCATTCACATCCTTCCGCATCTTTTCAATCGATTCTTCCGGAGTCATGCCTTCATAGTGTCGGTATTTTTGCTCGGGATTCGTCGGGTCAAACTGACATACTGAACGATACGAGCAATATTCGCACGGCATTTTATCCTTCAATCGGTATGGATACACCCGCGTATCCCCCGCAAGCATTCCGTCCCCCGCCTGCTGGTGTCGGTGTCTTACAAACTTCCGAACGATTTGCAGATCATCCGTCGATAGCACTTTTGACGCTTTCGTAAATGTCCCGTCTGTTTTTAATGCGGCCGGAATGACAGTTGACGTCCTACCGAGCTGCGTATCCATTCCCATAACAACTTCAGGTTCATCGAGCAAATAACCCCTCATCTTATACGATTTTAATATTTCTTCTTCAATTAATTCTTCAGTAAGCTCAAGCTCCGTCCGAATCATCGGATTATGGACATGCAAGTAGAGTACACCCGCTGGATCCGCCTTGAATCCGATCCATTCTTCTGCATGCTCAACAGCAACATCGAGATACGTCAACATTTGTAATGAGATGCCGTAATAGACGTCGGTCAAATCTAGCTGTTTTGAAGATGACTTATAATCGACAATCCGCACATAATTTCTGCCATCGATTTCCGTCGCATCAACCCGGTCGATTCGTCCACGCAAATTCATTTGATTGCCACGGCGCAGCGGAATTTCAAGAGGTGGCAACTGCTCTCCCGGTCCAAAAGCTGCTTCAATAGCAATTGGACGGAACATACTCTTTGTCGCCTGTTTGCCGAGCGCGAAAATTGTGCGCATGACGATATGCGTCAACTTCCGTCGAATATAATGATAGCGGCTCGTCGATAGCAAAATACGGTTGAAGAACATCGGAGTAATATGCTCCATCGCATCCCTCGACAATTGCCAACATTGCTCTTTCGACAGCTCTGTCCACGATTTTCCTGTCCGGTTCATTTCATCCGACACCCATTTTAGCGCAGCGTGGAATAAATCCCCGATAGACGGAGCTTCGAGAGTAAATTCCATCCGCTCCTGCAAGCCTAGTCCATACGACGCGAAATGCTGGAACGGGCAGCTATAATACGATTCAATTCTAGAAACGCTCGATACGAATGTCTTACCGTATAACCCTTCTGTAATCGCTGGCTCAAGACGCTCCGTTTCATTTCGATCCGAGATCGGTTTCGTAACGTTTTGTAAAACAGACGACCATAAAGGATCATTTTCATAATAAGAAAGCACTGCCTGCCATTCAGCTGTAAGCTCCCCGGTATGCTCCGCCTCCTTCACTTTCATCGAGACGAATGGCAATGCTGTCCGAGGATGACTAATGTAATGAGCCTGTTCATCATCCTGTAGCAATTCGGACGGATCCGTCACCGCCAACTGCAGCTCCATTCCCGGCAATAATTGCTGGATACGCGAAATGTAGAGAGAAGGTAACAGCGATTTCCCTTCTTCATCTGCAATTGGATACGAAATGAAAAGCTTTTCCCTCGCCGACGTGAACGCTCGGTACGCCATATATGATTCTTCCATCAGTTTCGTCTTCGATGACGGGGCAAGCTCTAGCCCACTCATCGCAAACCATTCCCTATCCGAATCGGATAAGAGCCCTTCCGAATCAATCCGTTGTGGAAGGACACCGTCATTGACACCGATAATAAAGCCTACTTCAATTTCCATAAGGCTCGCTAGCTCAATCGTCGTCACCGTCACTTGATCGAGAGATGGTGGAATGCGTGTGAATTCGAGCGTATCGAATCCTTCATCTAAAATACGAGCCGCTTCCTTCAACTCCATCTCCGCATCGCCGAACATGAGCACAAACTGATCCAGAACATTAATCCAAGAATTCCATGCTTGCTCATGCTCTGTCGCGTTCAATAGACGACCCGCACGTTCTTCATCCGCCCGCAAGTCGATGATTTTATCGAATACGTGCAATGATTCCATGAATAAAAACAGCGCTTCTGCGACATCTCGTCCATTTTTCGAACGCTTTAACCTATCTTCAAACTGTTTTAACGGCTCACGAATGATATCACGAATTGCATGCAACTCCCGCTCCAACGCCAGTTCTTCATCGGTTTGCACAGTCGTATGCAATTCTAGCCCACGATATCGCTTCACTTTCCATCGCGCTTCATCAAACCATCGTTTGCCGTAAATTCCATTCGCCAAGACGTAATTTTCTAGGCGATCGGCCCGCTCCCGCCAAAGGAGCTTATCTTCTCGGTGCGGGAAAAACAGATCCGTCTTCACCGCACGGAATATCGATTCATACGACCAGCCCGCGGTAACCGCTTCAAGGATAGACCTTGTAAATTCTATAAGCGGATGATGGAGCATCGGCTTTTTCCGGCTAATAAACACCGGAATATCATATTGCGAAAAGATCGTTTCAATGAGCTCATCATATTTGTCAGGTTGGCGGTATAAAATTGAAATCTCCTTATACCGTCCACCTTTCATAACGAGCTCACGAATTTTCCTCGCCACCGCGTGAATTTCCGCTCGCCGGTCCGTCGCTTCAATAATTGAAACTGCCCCTTCTGAAGGCTTTACGTTCGGAGGATACTTCTCAAATTCACTTTCGAAGTGGCTCAGTTCATCATTTTTAAACCGGAGAGGCACGCTCATATGAATCTCTTCTTCAATATCGATCGATTCATTGCGCGCAATTTCCCGCAGTTTCATCGATGTACGTACAGGATTAAAAAACAGCTCATGATCCGCATGTCCAGACAAATCGGACTCCATCGGCAAGACGACTGTCACCCGATTCCCATACTTCATCAGTTCTGTAATAATTTCGTACTCTCTCGCTGTGAAACTTTCAAATCCATCTATATAAATATGTGCGCCTTTTAGAAGTTCCGAATGTTTAATTTGAGATGCGAGCAACGCCAAATGACCTTCACTATCGACATAGGACGTGCCGAGTCGTTCCTCAATTTTCGATAAGAGTAATGACAAGTCGCTCACTTTATCTTGCAACGTCCTTGGTGCATTAGTAGTCGCGAGTTGCTCACGAAACTCCGCCAACGTTTCCCGGTCGAGGCAATAGCGACTGAACTCCTTCATAAGATCGCCGATTTTTTCCGTGAAGCCTCTTTTATTCGCAGCTTGCTTGAACAGCTTTAGCTCCTCCCGGTTCTCCTCTAGAACGCTCCGCACGAGCATCCGGTAGCCGAACCCATCGACTTCTTTCCGCGTAATGCCGCCCGTTTCTTGCAACACTCGCCACGCGAGCCGCTTGAACGTGGAAACTTGCGCGCGGATCAAGCCATTCAGCCCGAAATTCACCGACAAGCTAAGCTCCATCGAATACGACATCTGATCAGGTACAATCAGAATAACCGCCGGGCCCAATGGATTTCGCTCAAGCTCCGCCGCAATCTCACGCTCTATAACCGTCGTTTTCCCCGTTCCGGCTCTCCCGGTCACAAATCGCAATGACATGTCCTTCTCCCCTTTCGATAAATCAATTACGCCTCGGCGTAATTGCGTCCAGATTTTGAATTGCGCTTGCGCAATTAACTCCCTTCAAAATCTGTGACATCCGCCGGAGGCTTTATCTTCGTTCAGCAGGGCTTGAAACTTTCTGAACAGGAAACAAAACTATTTTCAACTACCCACTATAAAGGCGGGAATCTTCTGCTGAATGAAGATAAAAATCCCTGTCACCCTTCCTTTCATTGTACCGAAAGTTCAGGAGGACAGGAACTATTAACATTTACTTGTAAAAAGCATCTAGCGCGAGAAGCGAAATGCAGCCGCATAGCACTCCCCGCGATTCAAAAATGCGCATATATCATATTTCTCACGCATAAATCACTAGAATTACGCATAATTAAGTTTAACCACGCATAAAACGCTAAAATTACGCATAAATTTCCACATACGCGCATAAATCGTAAAACTCACGCATAACCGCACCGTTCAATCCTCTTCCTCATCATCCTGAAAAATCGAACTCGACTCCTCTTCTACTTTTCGATCAAGCCGCTTCTCAAGCCACTTGCCAATGACCCAAAGAAGAACGATAATGCCAATAACAATCCCGGTTCTTATAGGTTGCGTTAACAACGCCTTTAAATCATGGCCGATAAAACTAATCGTGAAAATCATAACAAACTTACCGGCCATCAAAATTAACAAATAATATTTCTTCTTCAAATTCGACAAGCCCGCCACGAGATTCACAAGTGCGGACGGTGTAAACGGAAAACAAATAAGCAAAAACAACGGACCGAACCCGTTTCGCTCCACCCAGCCTATCAACTGTTGCACACGAGCATTCCTCGTTAACAAACGCAAAAAGCGATTGCGCCCATAATTTCGGATAATCAAAAACACTGCATATGAACCTGCAACCGTCCCCGCCCAAGACAAAATGAATCCGTACCAAAGCCCATAAGCCCCCGCATTCGCAAATACGAACACAAAAAGCGGCAAAAAAGGCAAAAAGGACTCTATAAAAGGTAGCAACAAACCGATAAACGGCCCGAGCGCCTTATACTGTCCTGATAATTCGATAATTTTATCTATATCCATCCATTCATTCATCTGTAACACCCTCGCCTATTAACAATCGGCCAAACCGATTTCTGCTATCAATATACTCCTTAAAATATTCCCTATTCCCTAATAGAATAACACTAAAACATCAAAATATAGTATAATTTCAATCATACATATTAAGAAAGACGTGACAGTATGATAAAAAATCAATTCACAGCAGGCCTCAAAGCGGGTCTCAGCATTGCAATTGGCTACTTCCCGATTGCGCTCACTTTCGGATTGCTTGCCAAAACAACCGGACTCTCCCTCATCGAAGCGACCGCGATGAGCATATTCGTCTATGCCGGAGCCTCCCAATACATATCACTCAACCTTATCTCATTCGGAGTTGACCCGGTCACGATTGTCATCAACACATTCATCGTCAACATTCGTCATTTCCTAATGACGGCTTCGTTAAATGAAAAGATGCATCGCGCACCGAAATGGGTGAAAGCGGTCTACTCGTTCGGCATTACAGACGAATCGTTTTCCGTGCTTGCGACAGGAAAAGAAGGAAAAATCTCGACCGCCTATGCATTCGGCGTGACAATTATCGCTTACGGTAGCTGGGTCATCTTCACAATGGCCGGCCACGTCGTCGGCGCCAATCTGCCTGCATTTTTGCAAGTCGCTATGTCGATCGCACTGTACGCCATGTTCGTCGGCCTACTCGTTCCTGCTATGAAAGGGAACCGAAAAGTCATCATGCTCGCAGCAACTGCAGCTTTAATCCACTGTATCATCTATTTCGGTGAACTACTTTCCACTGGTTGGGCGATCCTCGTCTCAACACTCGGATCAGCAATACTCATTGAAATCATTCATACACGACGCGAAAAAAGTACCCACGCCGTGCACAAAGAAAAGGAGGGATACTAATGGGACCGACATATTGGTGGATGCTCTTCGGAATGGCACTCGTTACGTACATCCCGCGAATGGTGCCCCTCACATTTCTTGACGGAAAAGAATTGCCCCCGATTGTCAGCGGCGTCTTGAGCAACATCCCATACGCCGTACTCGGAGCACTTATCTTTCCCGCCATCATTTTCGTCCAGGAAGGCAATATTCTATTCGGCATTATCGGCGCTGCAACCGCCTTCCTTATCGCATTTTTAGGCGGTGGCGTCATGCCCGTCGTCCTCGGCACAATTGGCGTACTAGCTATTTATAGCTTATTTATGTAAATCTTTTTTTGTGAATCGCGTCAAAGAGCATGAACGCTGCGCGAACTTGCAGCGCTCCGCAATCATCTGAAAGGCCGCCCCGTAACCGGAGCGGCCTTCGTTTATTCATTCATCTACCTCTATGCCTTGCCTTCTCGCTTTCTTCACCATCCGCGTTGCGTACCAAAAACCGACCGTCAGCGAAAGGGCATCCGCCGCGTACAAAATCCAGTTATGCGTATAGCCCGCATAAACCGATGCCGCAATGAGCGCAATCGTTAAGCCAAGCCCTACAAAGTGGTGGAATGTAACGCGTGTGAAAAACACGACGAGCAATCCGGGTAAAAACAAGGCGAGCATCAATTTTGTTTCCAACGTAGTAATATCCATTTCCCATCAAACCTTCCGAATGAAAATTTGTGGCATCCTCCGTCTGCATAACTAATTTCAGCAAAAGCGGGAGGATTTTCTCTTGAATTCTTAACGGACGACGAGCAGGCCTAACCGGTGATGATCATGGCGGTATAGCACTTGCTGCATAAGCCGCACTTCACCGTCGCGCCCAATTACTTGCAGACGGCAATGGGCCGCATTCACTTGAATCGCGTCATACAAGTCTTTTTCATTCGACACTTGAATGCCGTTTACCGTTCGGATGCATTCCCCTGGTAGGAGTCCAAGCTTTTCACCTGGCGACTCCGGTAAAATGCCCGCGATAATAACCCCCGTCGATTGAGGTGCCGCCGCGAATCCACCGTTTCGTTCCCGTATCGTGACAAGGAGCGTTAGCATCGCCCGACCAATTACACCGATGAGCAACGCAGCCCAGCCGAGGACCGGCATCCACCATGCAAATGCCCCAACAGCAATGACAACGGCACCAATGACAGTAATTGCTTGTCCCACTTTCGGAAATAGCACGTCCGGAAAACTTGCCCTCGCGACTTGAGAAAATCCGATAACAATCGGTACAGGGAGGAAACTGAAGGCAGATGCACCGAGCGTAAATTGTGGCCAATACGGCGCGTATGCCGACAACATATCCCCTGGCACGAGAAACACAACCGGCAATAGCCAGAGCCGTTTTGATTTATACGCAGCTGCCCGCAATCCGCGATTCGTCTGCGTCAAAAAAGGAGATGCATATGCTGCACTATGACGACGGACGAGGACTCCTTCAACAATGAGGAATAGTCCCGCAATGACAGGTACCGTCAGCGCCATATTCCCGAACAGATCAACATCACTTGGCATCCATCCACGATATGCAAAATCGGAGCCCCATTGTTGGAGTGCGTACAAGCCGAAAAATGCAATTGCAGCAATGTAAATCGGTGATGCAATTTGATAATAAAACGAGAGCATCACCAGAATAGCGACTGCAGAAAAAAGGACAATCCACCCGATGTCGACCGTCAAGCCAATTCCAGAAATTAAGACGGATACAATTAACGCCGGCAGCCACGATTCAGCTAGCAACCGTTTCATCTCCGTCAAGCCCGGATGAAGTCGCACGAGGAAACTACGTCGCTCTCGTTTCACCCGGAAATACCCTAAGCCGACTGCCGCCACTATGGCAATCAACCAAACAGGATTCAGGAAAAATAGTGCAATAGCTTCTAACAGATCCATCAGTACTTGTTCACTCATCAACTGTCACCATCCCATTCCCGAAAACATGATTATTCTCTATTGTATCAAAAGAAACGTCTCACGTGTGAGACCGCCACTAAAAATCTATTACTTTTCCATTCAAAAAACTCCTTGCGAGTGCAAGGAGTGTAGAATGGTAGAACAATAGAATCGTCTGTAATTTATGAGCCGATGCAATTTTAATTACTTAACATATGATGCACATATCCAATCGCTACTTGTAACTGGATATCGTTCGCTTTATCTTTGCGGTAATTCTCGACACGATCTCGGATTGCAGCGAAGAATTTACGGTCCATGAGGCTCTCCGGAGATACATTTGCATCGACGCGGAACTCGTGGACAGCAACGGAAGTCGATTCGTCAAAGTAGCCGTCATCCCGTTCAATATTATAACCGAGAGCGGCCAATATCCGTTGCCCATATGCGATATCTTCATGATAATCGCCGACTGCATAGACGTCCGTCGAGAAACGGATATTTTCCTTGAATAGACGATTCGGCTCAGAGGCTAAGTCGACGTCGACACCTTTTCCGTGAATCCACGTCTCTTTCGGCGTGAGCCATTTATGTGTCGATAACTTCATTTCGCCACCGTTCGAAAGCTCCATCGTATCTTGAACGGTCCCTTTCCCGAAGCTCACTTGCCCAATAATAAAGCCCCTTCGCAAATCCTTCAATGCACCGCTCAACACTTCGCTCGCGGATGCGCTTCCTTTATCTTGCAACAAAACGACCGGCATCTTTTTCAGTTTTTCATCATACGTGAAATTTTTCGATGGCTCTACGACGAGCGGTGTCAATTCGCCTTTTGCATTTTGCATGTATGCGAAAATCGTATTTTCCTGCATTAAACTCCCGACAACTTCACCGACAGCACGTAAATAACCGCCAGGATTGCCGCGCACGTCAACTACAAGTGCTTCCGCACCACCTTTGATCATCGCATCGGTCGCCTTTTTCCATTCAGCCGCTGTCTCATCACCGAACATCGTCAACGCTATGTAACCGAATTTCTTACCCCTTTCCTCCATCAGTTCAGCCGTTACCGTTTTTACAGGAATGACTTCACGCACAATTTTCAACTCAAGATGCTTATTTAAGTCTGGCCTATAAATCGTCATTTCCAATGCGGTCCCTTCTTTACCCCGAATTTTCTTGACGACATCTTGAAGTGTCAGTCCCCCTAGCGCTTCCCCATTAATGCGCACAATTTCGTCGTAAGGTTGCAGCCCCGCTTTTTCTGCAGGAGACCCTTTAATTGGCGCGACGATAATGTATCGTCCACTGGACCTCGTAATTTCCGCACCGATGCCGACCTTTTCACCGGCGAGCGACTCCCTGTGAGACGCAGCTTCCTCTTCCGAAAGATACGTCGAATACGGATCTCCGATTACATCCGCCATGCCACGTAGCGCCCCTTCGATGAGCATGTCCCCATCGACCGGGTACACCGCTTTCTCCTGTATGATCCCATACGCTTCATCAATGACGGGAAATGCTCCATTTAAAACCGAATTCGCATTCTTCCCTTTCTCCGCGGAGCAACCGTCCAACAATAGAAATACGCCTGCCGCGATTACCGCTAATATCGCAAAAACTAAAAACCGGCTTCTGCGCATCGATAACATCCCTCCTCCGTCCACTATATGAACGAAATGAGTATGTTACGACAACAGAAATCCGGCTTTTAGTCGAATTGTTAGTATACATTGAAGTCTTTTTAATTAATCAAGATCGTCAATAAGCGTTTTTAACATCGCTTCATCCATTGGCCCTTTTACGATTTGCGAAATTGTTCCGTCTGTGTTCAACATATACGTCGTCGGAATTTGAAATGCTTTATACGCTTCTCCGACAATCCCTTGTTCATCTAAAGGTATTTTGAACGTTAAGCCGTATGAGTCAATAAATTCTTGAACGACTTTGACGCCACGGTTTTCGCTATCCGTCAAATTAACCGCAACAATTTCCACATTAGCCTCTTCTGCGGAATTCCGATAGTAATTTTGCATATGCGGCATTTCCGCCTTGCAAGGAGGGCACCACGTTGCCCAGAAATTCAGGACGACCTTTTTCCCTTTTAGTTCGGATAATTTGAGCGTATCGCCATCCAACGTCGCCAATTCGAAGTCCGGTGGAAGATCTCCTAAATTTAATCCGACGGAAACTTCCTCAGCATTCCCTTCCGCTTCAACTTTCGTTTCAATGAGCACGCCGGAAGTATTAACTGGCTCCGCCTTCTTCACATTTTCGTTCACCATAATTGCGATCATCGACCCGATGAGCAATGCTGCGATTACATACCCGATCACTTTTTTATTCATTTAACTTACCTCCGTCATTTTGCTCGAATACTCGTTCCTTCACAAAAATCCCGATGAAAAACAGACCTAATCCTATCGTCACAAGTAGCGGCGGATTCATCAAACCTTTTGGTTGAATCGCCGCGACAAATATATGAGATGCCATGAAAAGCATTGAAAACTGAACGATATAGCTGCCCGTTTGATGGACATTTTTCCAAATAAACAGTAACAGGCCAATAAATATAATAGCCGTCCCGATCCGTGCAAATGAACTTCCTTCATTAAACAGCACCATCATCACTTGGAAGACCGCTTGAACGGAAACAGCGCCTATGAAGAAGGCAACGAGCATATCGTCATCAATACGACCCTTTCTCCAATCACGCCATGCCTGAAACGCGACAAACGCTAATCCGAGGAGGAACCCAACAATTCCACCGTTGAAATAAAGAATTGCAAACGGTGCATCTAGGACAATTTTGAAGTCGGTAATGATCACCGATAACTTCCATATGATGATGAGATAAAAAATCGCATCTCCGAACCGACTAGCGGGCTGTTTACCGAATTTCAGCCGGATAGCAATATATGAAACAATGAATGCGATGATGAGAGCAATCCACGTAGACGGCGCCGTAAAATTACCGATTAAAAACAGTTTCGTGACAGTCATTCGACTCTAAACCCCTTTACTACTTCTAAAGGCAATGCTAAAGGAAAAACAAAGATGTTGCGAGTATAATGCTCGTAGGTTGACAGAAAAATGGTAAGCGCTCATGAGGCTTTGCTATTAGCAACTTACTGCGGAACAAACGAACATAAAAAGAACTGCACCCCCAATTCAATAGAGGATGCAGTTCTAATACGATTGTTAATTAAAATGAAACGTACCGCAAAGGATTCACAGCGCTTGGACCGGATGCCGTCCAGTTCCCGATGTGAATTTCGAAATGCAAGTGAGGACCCGTCGATGCTCCCGTATTGCCAATGGCTCCAATATACGTGCCTTTGTCGACAACTTGTCCACTACTTACGCTAATTTTCGATAAATGTGCGTAGACAGTCGTCATAATACCGCCACTTGTTGAATGTGTAATCATAATGACATTCCCATAACCACCCATTGCTCCTGCATACGAAACGACTCCATCCCCTGCTGATACGACCGGCGTTCCGATTGGAGCAGCAATATCTATTCCTCGATGTTGTCGCTTTGTTTTATAGATCGGGTGTGTACGCCAACCAAATGAAGATGAAAATCGTCCATTCGCCGGTTTCGTCCAGAAGCCACTTGACACATGCGGCAAAGAGCCTGGTTTAGCAGCAGCTGCTGCCTCTCGCTCTTTCCGTTTGCGTTCCGCCTCTTGACGAGCAATTTCAGCAATTCGCTTCTGTTCTGCGATTACTTTCTTTTCAAGTTCAGCTTCGATTTCAATCGCTTCATGATACTCTTCTTCCAACGATTTCTTCTCTTCTGATAGCCTTTCCTGCTCAGCTTCTAACTCATCGATAAGTTTATTTTTCTCTTGTTTCCTTGCGTTTAAATTCGCTTTCAGCTTTTCAAGTTTCGCTTTGTTTTCTTCTAGCTCTATCAATTTCTTTTCAACGAGCTCTTTTTCAACTTCAAGACGTTCAATATCTTCCTTTTGCCTCCGCATAATATCACGGTCTGCCTCAATTAATGTCGTGACAGCGGAAAAACGGTCGATGAAATCTGCAAAACTGTTTGCCCCTAGCAAGACGTCTATGTAGCTTACATCATTGCCCTTCACTTGCATAGCTCGTACGCGTTCCCGAAGGACGACGTCGCGTTCAGCAATCTTAATTTCAAGATCCTCAATGGATGCCTTCAATTCATCGATTTCTTCATTCGTTTTGTTAATTTTATCGATAACGCGATTCATGTTTGCATTTGTTTCATCGATTTCTTTATTCAATACATTAATTTGATTTAAAAACATTTCAATTGAATTCTCATTCGCCTTAATAGCGTTCGTCTTTTTTTCCATATCCGACTTAATTTCTAGCTTTTTTTGCTGGTATTGTTTTTGTTCCTTTTTCAAATCGTTCAAAGTGCTTGCCAAAACACCCGGTCCGCCTACAATCGTGGACATGAGGAATATGACGACGAAGAAAGACAAAAGCCATTTACGCTTATTCAACTTCTTATTTCCCCCTTTAAGCTACTGCTGCGCGTTTCACCAACTACATGTTGTGCCGCGCTTTTTGTGACATCCTATTAGACTCTAAGAAATTTGCGAACTGACATGAAACTACCCCATACCCCGATAAATACGCCCATGAAGAGCAGAAGGCCATTCACTTGTAGAATGAAAGGTGTTGTATTCAGTAATTGGAATAATTCGTTTTGTAATCGTGGCTGCCATTGTGTATAAAGTTCATTGTACGAAATGGAAATGACGACCATCGGAATAATTGAGCCGAGTACGCCTAGCCAAACTCCTTCCAACACAAATGGAATCCGAACAAAGCTATTCGTTGCACCTACGAGTTTCATAATCTCAATTTCTCGACCTCTCGCAACGATTGTAAGACGGATCGTATTTGAAATTAAGAACATCGCAGTAAATAATAGGGCTAGAATGAGCACGATTCCAATGTTTCTGCTCATATTGAGCACATTAAACAGCTTCTCAATCTTCCCTTCGCCGTAGACGACTTGATAAATGTTGTCGTATGTATTGATCTTTTCGGCTACTTCAGCCGTCTTATGTGGATCTGTCGCTTTCACATATAGAGCGTCTCCTAATGGATTACTCTGCTTATAAAGATTCAATTCGTCTCCGAAAGACTTAATCATCTTATCGAGTTCTTCGTCCTTTGTCGCATGAATGACTTCTTTCACGCCAGGTGTTTTTCGAACTTTATTCTCTAACGCTTTCACCGCTTCGGCATCCGTAGCCGGTTCCATAACGACTTTGATTTCCACATCATTCTCAATGTTTTCCGCCAGCTGGTTTAAGTTCATCATTATGACGATGAACACCCCGACGAGTAGAAGCGTGACAGTTACTGCACTGACAGAGGCGAACGTCATCCAGCTGTTTCGGCCGAGGCTTTTTAGGCTTTCTCTTAAATGCCGCCCCATTGTCCTAGCTTTCATATCCGTATACCCCTTCGTATTCATCTCTTGTGATCATGCCGCCATCGACGACGATGACCCGATGTCTAATTGTATCTACAATTTCTTTATTATGCGTGGCCATAACGATAGTCGTACCGCGCGCATTTATCTGTTCAAAAATCTTCATAATTTCCCAAGACGTTTCCGGATCTAAGTTACCTGTAGGCTCGTCCGCTATGACGACTTTCGGAACATTGACGATTGAGCGAGCGATGGAAACTCGTTGTTGTTCTCCGCCTGACAATTCATTCGGGAACATTCTCGCCTTTTGCGTTAATCCGACGAGCGCCAGTACATCATTTACTTTTTTGCGGATTTGTTTAGGTGACTCCTCAATTACTTCAAGTGCGAACGCAACATTCTCGTAAACATTTAATTTAGGAAGTAATTTGAAGTCTTGGAAAACGACGCCGATCTGCCTTCTCAAGTAAGGAACTCTTTTATTTCTTAACGTAGCAAGATTAATACCATTAATAATAATGTCGCCTTTTGTCGGCGTTTCTTCTCGATACATCATTTTAATGAATGTCGATTTTCCCGCTCCGCTGGGCCCAACGACATAAACGAACTCACCTCGACCGATTTCGACGTTGATGCCATTCGCAGCAACAACCCCGTTCGGGTATTTCTTATATACATCTTTCATCACAATCATGTAAAAAACCACCTGAATCGTATTGTCTTTCTTATCTATAAGACGTTAAATTCATTATAGCATGTATAGGCTTGCTAATTATTACAGATATATTTCATTTGAGATGACATGTTTCAACAAAAAAAACGCAAAGGGCTACATTATCGCCAATTGCGTTTTGGATATTTATTATTTCTTTTCAGCAAGCCATTTTGTAACTGCCTCAAGTTCTTCACCTTTAATCAAACCGCCAGGCATGCTTCTCGATATTCCATTTACAATAATGTCATGAATTTCATCTTCGGAGTACTTGGAGCCGATGTTTGCCAATCCCGGCGTTGGCCCACGTCCTTCAAGATTTCCACCATGACAATTTGCACAGCTCGCTCGATAAACTTTTTCCGCGTCTATTTCAGCTGTACTTCCGTCACTCGCATTATTATCTCCACCGCATGCGCCAAGGACAAGTGCCGCACCAAACATGACTGTTAGTAGCTTTTTCTTCATGTTATTGCCTCCTGACTAAAAATTTTCCTACACTCCTTAGTATACCAAAGGATTAGGATCGTACACCGCTAGAGAAGGCGGCCATTTTTATCAAATTGGTGACAAATTGGAAAGTTTTTCTGAGAATAAATCGATATCCGAAAAGACAAAAAAAGCGCACCGAAAGTGCACTTTTTCTGTTTTCATTATGAAATTTTCGAACGTAAATACGCGTTAATGAACATATCGATTTCCCCGTCCATAACAGCGCCAACGTTACCTGTCTCCTCGTTCGTGCGGTGATCTTTCACCATGGAGTATGGGTGGAACACGTATGAACGGATCTGGCTTCCCCATCCGATTTCTTTTTGCTCGCCCCGGATTTCAGCTAGACGCGCTTCTTCCTCTTCCACTTTCAGTTGGTAGAGCTTCGCTTTCAAGAGGTTCATCGCACGCTCACGGTTTTTAATTTGTGAACGTTCTGTTTGACACGTTACGATAGCTCCTGTCGGAATATGCGTAATCCGTACTGCGGAATCCGTCGTATTGACGTGCTGACCGCCCGCACCGCTCGAACGGTACGTATCGATTTTCAAGTCTTCCGTCCGGATTTCGATATCGATGTCTCCGTCGAACTCAGGCATTACTTCTACCGATGAGAAGGATGTGTGACGACGGCCGGATGAATCGAATGGCGAAATACGGACGAGACGGTGAACGCCTTTTTCCGCTTTCAAGTAGCCGTATGCGTTATGGCCTTTAATGGAGAGTGTTACAGATTTTACGCCCGCTTCATCTCCTGCCTGGTAGTCAAGCGTCTCTACTTTATAGCCTTGATCTTCGGCCCATCTTGTATACATGCGCAGCAGCATGGAAGCCCAGTCTTGGGACTCTGTTCCGCCTGCGCCTGAATGGATTTCGAGTACGGCACTGCTGCTGTCGAACTCATCGCTCAGTAGCATTTGCAAGTCGAATTCTTCCATCTTTTTCATGAAGTCTTTCAACTCGGATACTAATTCTTCTTGAAGTTCTTCATCCGCTTCTTCACGGAGCAGTTCAAGCGTCATTTCTAAGTTTTCCTGTGTTTCATTTAAATCATTGAATGAACCGACTGTTGCTTTTAATGCATTCGATTCTGAAATGACTTTTTGCGCGCCATCCTGGTTATCCCAGAAGCCTGGCTCGAGCATCACTTCGTCGAGTTCTTGTATACGTGCCTCTTTGTTTTCTAAGTCAAAGAGACCCCCTGAAGTCCGCTAATTTCTTAGCTGTTTTGTCAAGCTCGTTCCGCACATCGGATAATTCAATCATAGTTGTTCCTCCTGAAAATAAAATGAAACTTCCATCGGCAACGCGAGGTCCCGCGTCACCGATGGGAAGTCAATTTGTTACTTTGTATGCCAGGCTGTTACCCTTTACCGTGGCAGTTTTTGTATTTCTTGCCGCTTCCGCAAGGGCACGGATCGTTACGGCCGATGTTGACCGCGCGGCGCACCGGCTTCTTCGTCACTTTCTCGCCGTCTTCTTTCGGGTTGACGGCCTGCCCTTTCGCTACTTCCTCACGCTCTAGGTTGTTACGAATCTCAGCCTTCATAACATATTTCGCGGCATCGTTTTCGATTGACGTCACCATATCTTCGAACATGGCGAAGCCTTCTGATTGATACGCACGAAGTGGGTCAGTCTGTCCGTAAGCACGTAAATGGATACCGTGACGCAATTGATCCATCGCATCGATATGGTCGGTCCATTTCGAATCGATCGCCCGTAAGAGGACAACCTTTTCAAATTCGCGCATTCGGTCCTCTGACATTTCGGCTTCCTTCTCATTATATCGTTCAATGACCGTATCGTGAATCATTGTTTTTAATTCTTCTTCGGTTTTTCCTTCCATTTCCTTAACCGTTATCCGGCCTTCCGGAAGAAGGTTCGCACCGAGGAAGTCTTCAAGGCCTTTCAATTTCCAATCTGAATTGTTGTCTTCCGGCGCATGCATGTCAACGGCACGGTCGATAACATTTTTCAGCATGTTTTCAAGTACTTCTCGAATATTTTCGGACGCAAGCACTTCATTACGTTCTTTATAAATAATTTCACGCTGTTGGCGGAGTA
Organism: Sporosarcina sp. UB5; assembly: GCF_050859005.1. Classification (GTDB taxonomy): domain Bacteria; phylum Bacillota; class Bacilli; order Bacillales_A; family Planococcaceae; genus Sporosarcina. The sequence goes on along the minus strand of NZ_CP125984.1, from coordinate 2,057,667 downwards.
CGTCGTCATATTGCAGCAAACGTTTCCGGGAATCGAAGTTATTCCCCTCTACCCGTTTCTGTGCAGATTCGACGGAACGTGACACCATTTTCGATTGGATCGGTGTCGTATCGTCCATACCAAGCTTCGTCATCATGCCTTTCATTTGTTCGGATCCGAAGCGACGCATTAATTCATCCTCAAGGGACAAGTAGAACTGCGTTACACCTGGGTCCCCTTGACGGCCCGAACGTCCGCGAAGCTGGTTGTCGATACGACGTGATTCATGTCGCTCCGTACCGATAACCGCAAGCCCGCCAAGCTCTTGAACACCTTCGCCGAGCTTAATGTCCGTACCACGGCCGGCCATGTTCGTCGCAATTGTAACAGCGCCTTTTTGTCCAGCTTCCAAAATGATATCGGCTTCACGGCCATGATTTTTCGCATTCAATACGTTATGCGGAATGCCGTATTTTTTCAAGAAGTTCGAAATAATTTCGGACGTTTCGATTGCCACAGTACCGACAAGAACAGGTTGTCCGTTCTTATGGCGCTCTTTAATATCCTCAGCAACCGCTTTATACTTCCCTTCCATTGACGCGTAGATCAAGTCTGGACGGTCGTCTCTTGCGATCGGTCGATTCGTTGGAATAGCGATGACATTCATATTGTAAATATTACGGAATTCTTCCTCTTCCGTTTTCGCCGTACCCGTCATACCGGATAGTTTGTCGTACATCCGGAAGAAGTTTTGGAACGTAATTGTCGCAAGCGTCATCGTTTCATTCTGGACTTCCAAGCCTTCTTTCGCCTCAATTGCCTGGTGCAAGCCGTCACTGTAACGGCGGCCTTTCATAAGACGGCCCGTGAATGAATCGACGATAACGACTTCGCCTTCCTGGACGACGTAATCGACGTCAACATGCATGCTCGCATGCGCCTTCAATGATTGATTAATGGCATGGTTTAACGTTACATGTTTCAAGTCGAACAAGTTCTCGATGCCGAAAGCCTTCTCTGCTTTTTCGATACCTGTTTCTGTCAAAACGACACCTTTTGTTGACTCGTCATAGGAATAATCTTCTTCCTTTTTCAACGTAATTACGAAACGGTTCGCCAAGCGGTAAAGCTCCGCTGATTTTGAAGCTTGCCCGGAAATGATTAATGGCGTACGCGCCTCATCGATCAAAATCGAGTCAACTTCGTCAATGACTGCGTAATGAAGCGGTCGCTGCACTTTATGCTCATCATACAACACCATATTGTCGCGTAAGTAGTCAAATCCAAGCTCATTGTTCGTCGTATACGTAATGTCCGCAGTATACGCTTCACGCTTTTCCTCTTTCGACAGGCTGTTCAAGTTCAAACCGACGGTCATTCCGAGGAACTCGAAGAGCTCGCCCATTTCTGTTGCGTCACGGCTCGCAAGATATTCGTTCACCGTAACGACATGGACGCCCTTGCCTTCAAGCGCATTTAAATAAACCGAGAGTGTCGACGTTAACGTCTTCCCTTCACCAGTTTTCATCTCCGCAATATTTCCTTCATTCAAAGCGGCAGCACCCATGAGTTGTACACGGAACGGATACATACCAAGTACACGGCGTGAAGCTTCGCGAACGACCGCAAATGCTTCCGGCTGTATATCTTCAAGTGACTCACCGTTCGTAAGCCGCTCTTTGAATTCTTCCGTCTTCGCTTTCAGCTGTTCATCGGAAAGCTGCTCCATCTCAGCCGCATGCTCTTCAACTTTATCGGCAACTTTTTCCAGCCGCTTCAAATCTCTTTTATTCGGATCAAATAGTTTAGTCAATACGCCAAGCATTTACGTCACATCCTCATTAAGTTCACCCTTCATTTTAACATTGTAAAAAGCACGGTGCAAATGGTCTGGGCATTTTTGCAGGGATTTTTCGAAAAATCATTTTTTCATAATAAAACCCCCGGATTTCTCCAGGGGCTGTTCATATCTATTTAGTTTGTTTCAATTAAACCGTATTTTCCATCTCTACGTTTGTAGACGATGTTTGTACCGTCTGACTCTGCATCTGTGAAGATGAAGAAGCTGTGTCCAAGCATGTTCATTTGAAGAATAGCTTCCTCTTGGTCCATCGGCTTCAAGTTGAATTGTTTTGTGCGGACGACTTGGAATTCAGCGTCATCGCCTGCTCCGTCATCAGCACTGACCATTTCCTTCTCTACAGATTGCAGGAAAGCAGCGACGCCTTCCTTTTCACGGAATTTGCGGTTCACCTTTGTTTTATATTTTCGAATTTGTCGTTCTAGCTTATCGGTAATCAAGTCGATCGCAGCGTACATGTCTTCATGGCGCTCTTCTGCCCGAAGTGTCAAATTCTTCATCGGAATTGTAATTTCCACTTTTGTTTGCCTGTCGTTATACACTTTCAAGTTTACATGGGCTGTTGCGTTTGCACCTTCTGTGAAGTATCTTTCGAGTTTTTGCACTTTCTTCTCGACGTACTCACGAATTGCCGGAGTTACTTCAAGGTTTTCCCCTCGGATGTTAAAGTCTAGCATACGAACTCCTCCTTTAATTAACCGTTACTATATACTTCTACATCTATATTTTAATTTCCTTCTTTTATTTGAAGGAAAATTAAAATCTTGTCGAATTGTGACGGAATCATCACATAGGAGATTTTTTTATTTCTTATCTATTCTCTATATTCATTATACCAAATCTGGGCAGAATTATCGAACTTTAGCCATCTCCCTCGTTCGTCTCATCGTTCCGTCCAACGTCTTAACGATTTGCTCGTTGTCGGAGACTGTTGCGTGTACAGTTGCATTTACTTCTTCAAGCGATGCACTTGATTGCGCCAGCAAATCTGCGAATGTGCCCGTCATATCTCCGATGTCGGACGTTTGTTCCGAAACGATTTTCATTTTGGATTCAAACAGTTGAAACTTCTGATGAAGCCTATCCATCGTTTGATGCATCCGTTCGATTTTCTGTTCCGCCTGCACGGTCATCGCTCCTTGTGATTTCAATTTTCCTGTACTTGCCGTTAAGTTCTCTCTGGAGCGGTCGTTCATCGTGTTTACATCGTTCAAATTCCCGTTAATTTCTGACAGTGTTTCGGCTGTCATATTCGCAAGCTTACGAATTTCTTCAGCCACGACTGCGAAACCTTTTCCATGATCCCCTGCGCGAGCTGCTTCAATCGACGCATTCAACGCTAACAGATTCGTCTGGTCGGTAATCGTCGCGATCGATTTCGCAAGCGAGTTTGTCCGTTCGATATTATGCGTAAGCGCGCCGAAAGAACCATTCAATTCATTTAACAATTGCTCGACTTCTTCCATGCCGGTCCGCACATTTCGCATCAAGTAGACGATCTCATCAGACTCTGTACGCAGTTCAGTCGCTTCCACTACCATTGACTGGGTTTCATTCCGCATGTCCATAACATCGTTTTGTGTGCGTCTTGCATTTTCAGCAATCATACCGATTTGCTCAGCTTCCCGTTCGACACCCGCTGCAAGCGCATCCATAATACTAAGCAACTCTTGCTGTGAATCTAAATGACGTTCAGCCGTATTTCCGATTGACGTTAAATCATCTGCTACTTGCTCGACGTTTTCATTCAAACTCCGGTGCTTCCGTTCCTCTTCCATTGCGAGCTCCGCCTGCTCTGTTGTGAATTGATTCACACGCACCTCTAATTTCTTCGTCTGCCTAATTTGGATTAGCAATCCGACAGCCATAAGAATGAGCGGAAGAAAAACGGCCCCTTTACTTGACGCAATTTGTTCCTGATAAGGATAATTCGTCAAAAATACAATCATGACAAGTATCGACATCGCGAAGCCGAACGACATAATTCGCATCGATACGTGGACGCTTGCGATTCCTGCAATGAAAAATGCAATTCCTGCGGTCGCGATTGACGGATCGCCGACTACTCCGTTAAAAATTGCAGCTGCCGCCGATATGCCGATAATGGCCCATGGGAACAGCTTTTCAAAAAACAAAAATTTCCGTGATAAAAGAAAGAGGATGACCGATGTCGTCATTGGTATCGTCATGCTAATCGTCTTTAAAGCATCTTGCCCAGTCAAATAGTAAAAGACTGCGCCGATAAAGCTTGATGCACCAAGCGTGACGAACAATATGAAATTTTTCTTCGAAAATTGTTCCTGCATTAATTTATCCACATTTTCTGCTTTCATTCCCCATTCCTCCTTGCCTGCCCTGTTAATCTTTTCCTTATACTTTAATGTATCACGAATAGTCAAATAGTTCCACGACTTTCAATAGCGATAAAGAACTTTTGGAACTGACTACTAACAATTTTTAGTAAGATTAAAACAACAAAAAAGATGAAGGAAATGGTATGCTTTCCTTCATCCGGAGTAAAAATATGATTATTGTTTTGTATCATAAAATGTCCCGTCACGCGCTACTTTACCATAAGGATTCACGTAGCTTTTAACATGTTCTTTCTTCGACTGAGCAGCGGTAATATCTGCGCGAATCAATTTCATGTAAGAAGCAAGGGCAGCGACGACTTCTTGTTCAAGCGCGACAAGCTTCTTGCCCATTTCCTCTTCTTCTGGCGTAAACGGTCCGATTATTTCCTGCTGCAACGTGTCCCGTTCATCGAGCAGCTCATTAATGTCATCGATAACGGAATCCCGTTGCTCTTCCTCGGTACGACTTATCGTGGACAGAAGTTGATGTGCAACTTCTTGCCACCGTATCATCGACGGCCGGATCATATTCCGTCCGTATTCGCATATTGCTTCGTGCGATTAATTTGGATTACTTGCTTCCACGTATCGCGAAACTCCGTAATAATTCCGGCAGCTTCATCGTAAAGTGCGATGTCGTTTTTAATATTCCCTTCAACTAGGCGATTATTGACGAAATCATAAAGCACCATCATGTTTTCCGAAACGGGTACAGACATGTCTAACGTAACCATTAGCTCAGATACGATTGCTTGTGCTTTTTGCGTCGCCGTGTTTTTTTCTTCGATGTTGCCTTGTTCCATTGCCTTTTTCGCCTGTTGAATAAATTTTAAGCAGCCGTTATAGAGCATGAGTGTCAATTCCCCAGGCGTCGATGTGTTGACAGAGTTGTTTTGATATGTTGCATATGGATTGTTTATTGCCATTGATTGAATTCCCCTTTTTATGGATAGCATTGTTACTTATAAATGGTGATTTCCGCTTCAGGCGGACGCTTTCCTGCTCCCAACGCTTCGCTTTTGGTCGCAAAAGCCGTTCTTAGTGACGGCTTTCGCAGGAGTCGCCGCCTTACGCTTCAATCAACAATAATCACAAGCAACAAAGAAATGTTCATACTTCTATCCTTCTATTACATTCCGCCGAATGCGTTCATGAGGCTTGCGGATTGCATGTTTGCCCGTTGGATTGCGCGTTCCATTGCGGTGAATTGTTTCCAGTAACGGTCCTCTACCATTTTCAATCGATCTTCAAAACGTTCGATTTGTTGGTTCATGCTTTTTAATGAACGGCCGAGTGTAAATGTATCACTAACCGAACCGGAAGTGCCCGCCTTCTCGGAAATGACTTTAATCGTGTTATCAACTGTCTTACGGAATTGGTGTGCGAGTCCACCCTTTTGCGTTTCATCAGCAGTTTTCGCGAACAACTCGTACACTTTATTCGGATCAGCCGCAATCGCTTTTCGAAGATCATCTTCATTGATTCTCAGTTTTCCATTTTCTTTGAAGTCTTTAATCGGTTCGATTCCAAGGTCAGCTAAGCGAATAGACGTACCATCAGACGTTTCTACCGAACTGCTCATCATCTGACGAAGGTTTGTGAGCAAACTTGCAATAGTAGGGTCGTTACGAAGCGTACCACTTTTCGCTTTTTCTTCCCATAACTCAATTTCCTTCTCTTTCATTTCTTTCTTCTGTTCATCAGAAAGAGGTTGGAAGTTCCGGTATTTCGGCTCACGGATTTTCGCGTTCAACTCTTCGATCAGTTTGTTGTAATCATCGACGAATTTGACGACGGACTCAACGATTTTGTCTGTGTCGGGTGCAGAGCTGAAGGTTACTGCAGTTCCAGGTGCCGTAGGTTGTTTAAGTGTAATTTCGAAACCGTTAATGGTGAACGTATTGGATGACCGTTTTGTTTCGAGTCCGTTGAATGTAAATATGGCATTTTGACCTCGATTAACTGTTACCGGCGCTGGATCTCCGTCTTGATTAGGTGCTGTATTCAACTGAAGCACTTCTGCCAATTTACCACCAATTACAATTTCGGCCCCACTTTTTCCTTCTCCACTATTTTTAGCCGTCGCGGCTATCTTCCCAGTAAATTCATCAAAATAAGCAGTCAATCCTGTTTCACTATTAATCTTTGATAATACCGCATTAATCGTTTCCGTACCGTTAAATTTAAGTTCTTTCACTGCACTCAATTCACCGTTAGCATCTATCGTTTGGATCTTTATAATTTTTTCACCTGCATAGCCATTCAATTCTTCTAACTTAGTAGAACCTGTAACAGCAGTAGATGATTCAAGTTTTCCTCCAATAACTGTTGCCTGTTTAGCTAACTGTTCAACTTCAATCGTCCCCGCGAACTCACTAGTCGCGCTTAACGCTTTAATGGCTACAGCATCTGGGTTTGATATATTTACCGATTTTTGTAGGAATGTTGTTTGACGCCCCATTGTATCCGACACTTTGTACGCCAAGTCCCTTAAATTCCGGTTGACGCTTCGGTAATCATCCAACTGCCACTCTAAATACTGCTTTTTCTGTGTGATTTTTTCCATTGGGAGGCGGTGTGCTTGCATCATGTCTCTTATGATCTGTTCCGTGTCCATCCCTGTTGCTAATCCGCTAATTCGCATAAGCTAGTACCCTCCTCAAATTTTCCGGTCGATGAGCAATCCGACAAATTCCTTCATGGCGGCATATACATCCATTAATTTTTTCGAAGGAATCTCTCGGACCACCTCGTCTGTTTTCGAGTCGACGATTGTGACGTAGTATTCCTTTAATTCATCATGCATTTTGAACCGTAATTGTGTGTTCATGCTTTCTAGAAATTTATTCATACTATCGGTCATTTGCCGCGCCTTTTCTACGGACAATTGCCGCCCTTCCCCTGATTGCTGTTCTTTTTGAGCTGAGACGGCCTGTATACTCGTTACTGCAATTTCTTTGTCTAGCACTGTATTTTCTATAGTTGCTCCAATTTGCTGCGTACTGTTTGTTCCCCCAATTCGTCCAACCATTTCCCAAACCTCCCTATAGTAGAAGATCCTATTACTCCTTTTATCGACTGCCGCGGAAGAAAGTTGAGCGCTTGAATAAAAAATAACCGGTTAAATGGAAACAAAAAAAGGCGGCAACTCGTTAAGTTGCTCGCCACTCACGCTAATCGTAGCAATTCATTTTTATCGATCTTACCGACATGCGTTTTCGGAAGCTCGGATACGATAATAAACTGCTTCGGAATTTTATAGGAAGCTAAAAATCCTTTGCAATGTGCAATTAACTGTTCATCGTTAACCGCGCAATCTTCTTCTACCGTCACAAATGCAACGACTTTCTCTCCCCATACGCTGTCTTCCGTACCGATAACCGCAGCTTCCCTTATCCCGGCACACGTAATGAGGCATTGCTCCACTTCTTGCGGATATACATTTTCCCCACCCGTAATAATCATATCTTTCTTCCTGCCAACGATCCAAACGTCCCCATCCTCATCGACTTTTGCCAAGTCCCCCGTTCGGAGCCACCCGTCAACGAGCGCTTCCCTCGTTTCGGTAGGTTTATTCCAATAGCCGGTAAATACATGCGGCCCTTTTACGTACAACTCGCCAATTTCCCCTGTAGCACAGCGATTTCCGTGGGAATCCAACACTTGAATTTCATTGAACAACATACTTTTCCCGACAGAGCCGATCTTCCGAGCTGCCACATGAGGGCTAATGAAAAAATTGTTTGGACCCGCTTCCGTCAATCCATACCCTTCCTTGAATCGCAACCCTTTTTCACGGAAGGAATGGTAAACCGTCTGCGGACAAGGTGCTCCGCCGGAAAGGAAAACGTCCATTGATGGAAATGAAGATTGCTGGAAGTAAGATGTCTCCGTCATTAACTGATACATCGTCGGGACGAACAACGATATTGTCGCTTCGTATGTATCCGTCGCCTTGAGTGCTTCTGTCGGTTCAAACTGATGGCCGACGACGACCGTTCCGCCCGCCATAAGCAATGGAATGCATAACGCGTTCAATCCACCCGTATGAAAAAGTGGCATATAATTAATCGTCGTGTCGCGATCTGACAGTCCCCAGCTCGTAATTGTGTTCAGCGCATTCCAATTGACCGCATCATAGGAAAGCATCACACCTTTCGGCAACCCGGTCGTGCCACCCGTGTAAATAATCATCCACGTGTCTGAACGATTACCTACACTCGGCTGCCAGTTCATCCGCAATTGAACCGTTTCAATTATGGAAAACGAGTTCATTCTACACACGTTTAATTCATTCATCCGACTTTCAAAATTATTATCGAACAGAAGTAAAGAAGGTGCCGAATCGTCAAGCAGTCCTTGCAATTCATAACTGCTTAACCGCCAATTGAGCGGGACGTATATGAGCCCTTGCAGTTCACATGCGAACAGTACGGCGAAAAGCTCCGGCTTGTTCGGTGAATAGACGGCGATCCGATCCCCTTTTTCAAAACCTTGTGCATCGAAAAAAGATGCCCATCGCATAATCCGGTGTTGTAAATCGGCGTAAGTCCAGCACGTTTCCGAATGGACGTCAATCAATGCGGGCCGTTCCGCGGAAAGTGCAGCCCTTTTCAATATCCAGCCATGCTCATGGAACACGCGGAACCCCTCCTCCCTTTACATTGTGATGCCGCCGTCAACATGCAGAACGTGTCCGTGGACGTAATCCGATTCCGCGCTTGCCAAAAATAAATACGCGTTTGCAATATCTTCCGGCTTTCCGAGCCGTTGTAATGAAACGACTGATTCCATCTGTTGAATGATTTTCTCAGGCATCTTTGCAACCATTGCGGTCGCCGTAAATCCAGGCGCTACAGCGTTGACATTGATTCCTTTCCGACCAAGTTCCTTCGCCCATGTTTTCGTCATCCCGACGACTGCCGCTTTTGTCGCTGCGTAGTTCGTTTGACCGAAATTCCCATACACGCCGCTGACGGATGACGTATTAATAATTTTTCCACTGCCTGCCGAAATCATATGAGATGCAACTGCTTGCGTGCAATTGAAAACGCCCGTCAAGTTTACGTCAAGTACTTGCTGAAAATCTGCCGGATCCATTTTCAACAGAGTCGCGTCTTTCGTAATGCCTGCATTATTAATTAACACGTCAATTTTACCGTGTCGTTCTAGTGTTTGTTCAACTAGACGGTCGACACTTTCGCGGTCGACGACGTCAACTTGCACGAACGTGACGTCATGCCCGTCCTTCTTTAATATCGCTTCCTGTTCTTTTCCAGTCTTTTCATCAAAATCGGCCATCATGACGGAAGCTCCCTCTTCCGCAAAACGAATGCACGCAGCGAGGCCGATTCCGTTCGCGCCACCTGTAATAATGGCCACTTTTCCTAATAGTCTCACGCCGTCATCTCCTCACGCCAAAAATGTTTCAATCGTTTTCGTTAGTTGTTCTAAATTATCGACGAGCGGCGAATGCCCCATATTTTCAAGTGAAATGAACGTCGCATTGTCGCCAAGGTCTTCTATAATTTCATCGGTCATTTGTGCCGTTATGACATAGTCTCTGTCCCCGCGTAGCACAAGTACCGGGATATCGATACCTTTCGCCTGGTCAGATCCTTCGTTTACGCCGTTATAATGCGGGCTTATATTGAAAGTGTTCAACGAATGATACACATCCGCTAAATTACGCTGCGTCAACATATCGTCCACATACTCATCGTATTTCGCTGCTTCCGGCTGTTTATACGTGTAAATTAACGTATTCCAGACAGCTTTCAGCCCTTCCCGGTTTTCGGTGTCGTACAGCCCTTGGATTGCAAGCGTTTTTCCTGCATCTTGTTCGACATCTTCAATCGTTTGAAGTCGATGTTCGAGATCTGGACTGCCGTCTTCCTTCGTTCCGTAAAACGGATAGCCGCGCGTCGAGGCGGATGCGAGCAATACGAGTTTCTCACATTTGCCCGGATGGTCCGCTACATATTGCATACAGACCGCTCCTCCTGTCGACCAACCGACAAGATGGAAATTTTCCAACTCTAACGCATCGATGAAGCCTGCAAGATCTTCTGAAAAATCGCTAATGCCTGTTACTCGTTCGTTATACGTCGACTCCCCGAACCCACGGAGATCTGGTGCGTAAATCTTATATTTCGCATCCATCGCGTCCATTAGCACGTCCCAATGTTTCGACGACGTCATATTGCCGTGAACGAGTATGACGACTTGCTCGCCGCCTCCTCGTTCACGATACGCAATCTGTTCACCGTTCTTCAGTTCCACTTTAGGCAGTTTCACTTTTGGAAATGTCATGTACGTTCTCCTCCTCACTCTTTCCCCATTTCACTGTAATCGCCCCCCACGCGTACCCAATCCCTGCGCTGACGAGGACGGCGATTTGTCCTTCGTTCAATTTATTAGCTTCGAGAGCGAGCTCCAAAGACAAAATCTGGTCCATTTGCCCGATATGCCCGTATTCATGTAAATAAATCGATTGCTCTTCATTCAGACCGAGCTCCCGCAAGACGTAATCATGAGCTGATTTCTTCATATGCAAAATCGCTAAATAATCGATGTCCTTTTCAGTTAACCCGCTTTTCTGCAATGAACTGCGGATAACTTTTAGGAAGTTTTCCATTGATTTCTGTTCTAGACGCGCTTTCATACCAATCGGATCGAGCACGTCAAGACGGTAGTACCCGTTGTCAAGATCGCTTGCCGTAAGCGGCTTCTTCGTCCCGCCGACTGGTACGACGACATCCTCAGAAAAAGAGCCGTCCGTAATGAGCTCCGACTCGAGGACAATATTTTCCGCATGATCGCGTCGCAAAATCATTGCCGCCCCGCCCGCCGCCAAGTTAAACATGAAGCGGGTCCTTTCATTTTCATAATCGATAAAATCGCCATTTCGATACCCGCCGGCTAGAAGGACTGTACGGATATCCGGGTTTGCCACCATAAGGCTTTTTGCCACTTTCATCGCCATAATCGCCGTCCCGCAACGGAGCGCGACGTCAAATGCCCATGCGTGATAAGCACCTAATTCCTCCTGCATTTTGATAGCCGCCGTCCATAGCGGATACTCTTTATGCTCTTCCCCAATATAAATGATGACGTCAATTTCCTTCGGGTCGACTTGCCCTTTCCGTAGCGCTTCACGAGCTGCCCAAATGCCCATCGCGACAGTATGGTCATGCTCTCCTGGAATCGGTTTTTCCGTAATGCCCATTTTCGTTTTCACGACGTCCACCGGCAATCCGGAACGTTCCGCGATTTCTTCAGCAGACATTTTGGTCGACGGGATATACGTACCGATACTGACAATTCCTACAGTCGTCATGTAATTTCCTCCTTCCCGACAGGACGCGTTTTCGTCTTCCGCTTCCAAAGTTTTTCACGAATCGTACCAACGATGCCGCGAGGGAAGAAGATGACCGCTAAAATATAGACGATGCCGAAGAAAATGATCCATCGTTCGAAAATCGGATAGTCTTTCGCAAGTCCGGATAAGTAATGCTGAGTTAGTTCAATGACACCCGCACCGACAATCGGTCCAATGAGCGTACCGACTCCGCCGATAATCGTCATGAGCAATGCATCGAGTGTTATATCCAACGTCAAGACGCTCGTGTTGACGAACCGTAACGATACTGCGTAAAGTGAACCCGCTAAGCTTGCGATGACACCTGCAACGACAGACGCAATCACTTTATAATGCAATGTATTAAACCCTAGTGATTTCGTGCGCTGTTCATTTTCCCTTACCGCGACGAGCACGCGTCCAAATGGCGAGTTGACAAATCTGCGCAACAAAATATAAACGAGCACGAGACAGACGAGCGCGACGAAATAATAGACGACCCGGTCTCTAAAAATTTCAGGAGCCTTGAACGTAAAGCCGTCATTCCCTTGCGTCACCGTACGCCATTTTTCTGCAAGAACTAAAAACAAACCTGAAACAGCTAATGTGAGCATTGCAAAGAAATGGCTCTTCAGTCGCAACGTCAGTAGCCCGATGAAAAAACTGACCAAACCCGCGAGCAGCATCCCGCAAACAATCGATAAGATGAAAACACCGATGGAAGGCTCTATCCTTTTCAGCATGACCGCGGTCATATACGCTCCCATCCCGAAGAACATCGCATGCCCGAACGAAACGATGCCTGTGTAACCGAGCAAAATATCATAGCTCATCGCCAAAATTGAAAAGATAAAAATCTGTGTTAATAAAATAGTCCATGTCCTTGAATCCGAGACGAACGGGAAAACGGCGAGAACGAGAACAATGACTCCGAGAAACAAGTTGTTCCATTGAAATTTGTTTTTCATGCCGTCACCCCTTTGCCGTAAAAAGCCCTTGCGGACGGAAAATTAATACGATAGCCATTAGCATCATATTGACCGCAAGTGATAAAGCAGGAACGTAATACGCCATATAGCTTCCCGCGAGACCGACTAAAATGGCCGCGAACAACGATCCCGGGAAACTGCCCATCCCACCGATGACAACGACGATGAACGCCAAAATCGCAAATTCAAAGCCCATTTCTGCGTAAACAACTCCGGAATACGGTGCAAACAGAACACCGCTTAACGCTGCAAGCGCAGATCCTGCCATGAAAACATACAAGAAAACACGCTTAATATTAATGCCAAGTGCTTGCACCATGTCTTTATCCATGACACCAGCCCTAACGATCAAGCCGATTTTCGTTCGTTGCAGTATGAATTGGAAAACGCCAAACACTAGAAACCCAACAAAGATAATGAATAACCGGTACTTAATAATGAGGACGTCTCCAAATTCCCAACTTCCTGCTAAGTACGACGGCACTCGCGCCGCCATTTGATTCGGCCCCCAAACAACTTTCAACATTTCGGTAAGTACAAGCATGAAACCAAGCGTAATGAGAATTTGTTGAACGTGATTGCCGTAAACCGGCGTAATAATTAGCTTTTCGGTAATAAAGCCTAAAATAATTCCCGTAATGATTGCACCGAGTATACCGACGGCAAAGCTTCCCGACAGTGTATAAATCCAAATGCCTGAATAGGCGCCCCATGCAAACAGACCGCCATGTGCAAAATTCAGCACGCTCATGAGACCGAAAATAAGTGTCAACCCTGAAGCGAGAAGAAAGATGAGCATGCCCGTCGCCAATCCGTTCACCGTCAAATTGATGAGTAATTCCATCGTGCAACCCCCTTCATCCGATTCCTAAATATTTTCGTTTCACTTCTTCATTGTGAATGAGGTCCGCCATCTCCCCTGCATGGACCGTCTCCCCGTCATCAATGAGCGTGTATCGATCACCAATCCGGCTCGCCATCATGAAATTCTGTTCCACGAGCACAATTGTCGTGCTTTTTTTCATTTCCGTAATGGCCTCCATTACAGTTCCAATAACGATCGGTGCAAGTCCTTTCGACGGCTCGTCAATGAGGAGCAGCTTGCTATCATTGACGAATGCCCGCGCCATCGCGAGCATTTGCTTCTGCCCACCCGACAGATGCCCGCCGTCCTTCTTCCAAAACGTCTTCAAATCCGGGAAAAGTTCAAGGACATATTCTTGCCGTTTATACGCCGCTTCGTCTTCTTTCCGCATCGCGACTTTCATATTTTCCTCAACAGTTAAGTCTCCAAAAATGCCTTGATCTTCCGGCACATAGCCGATTCCTTCGTTCGCAATTAGATACGTCGCCTTTTTCGTAATGTCCTGTCCATTAAATTGAACTGAGCCTTTTGAAGCTGGCGTCAACCCCATAATTGTCTTCAACGTCGTCGTCTTACCCGCCCCGTTGCGCCCGAGCAACACGCTCACTTCCCCTTCACGCGCTTCGAATGAAACACCTTGAAGGATATGGTACTGGCCGATGTGCGTATGGATGTCCTCAACTTTCAGCAAGGTTTTCATCGTGTTCATCGTATAGACCTCCTAAATACGCATTTTGGACAGTCTCATTGTCCATAATTTCCTGCGGGCTCCCATCCGCCAGCAACTTGCCGTTGAAAAGCACCATAATGGAATCCGACAAGTCCAAAATCATATCCATTTTATGTTCAATTAATAAAATCGTCTTCTCGCCTGTCTGTTTAATTTTCCGGATGACGTCCAGTATCGCAGGCACTTCCTCGAGAGACATGCCGGCAGTCGGTTCATCAAGGAGCAACACTTCCGTATCAAGTGCAAGTAGCATTGCAATTTCAAGCTTCCGTTTCTCTCCGTGGGATAATTGACTTGCGATGGCATATTCCTTACCGTCGAGTAACACGAGTGAAATGAGCTTCTCAGCTTCTTCAATGAGCTGTTTATAATGGATAAAGTGGCGGTACATCTGGTACCGGATTTTCTCTTTTGATTGGACTGCTAACCGGACATTTTCTAGTACAGTCAAATTCGGAAACACATTCGTAATTTGAAATGACCGACCGAGCCCTTTCCGTGTCCGAGCGACGGCTGATAAGGAAGCCATCGATTCACCTTTAAAGAAGACATCTCCTTCTGTCGGTTTCAGTTCGCCGCTTAACAAGTTGAAAAATGTCGTTTTGCCCGCCCCGTTCGGCCCGATAATCGATTTCAAGTGCCGCGGTGGCATTTCAAAATTCACTTTAGATACGGCCGTATGCCCACCGAATCGAATTGTCAGATTTTCTGTTTTAATGATCGGTTCCACCGTTCTCCCCCTCCCCCGTCCTTCTCAAACAGATGAAATATGCGCTTTCATCCGTTTGAGAAGGACAGCGATAACACTGTCCTTCTTTTATTTCCCATCTGAATTTAGTTATTGATTGGTGGCTCAGTCTCTTCAGGCGAAAGCTCCCTAATGAGTACCGGAACCGGATATGGGACGCCATCTTGTTTTTCAAGCTTGATGGAATAAAGCGTTTGCAATGCTTGGTGATCTTCTGCTCGGAATGTCATCGTGCCTTTCGGCGTTTCAAACGACATGCCTTCCATTACTTTAATGAGCGCATGGCCGTCCGCGTCGCCATTTGTTTTCGTCAATGCTTCAACGATTGCTATAGCAGCCGACATGCCGCCCGGTGTGAATAAATCTGGAACTTCGCCGTTAAAGCGTGCTTTATGTTCCTTTACGAGCCAATCATTCACTTCATTATCTGGAAGTGTGTGATAGTAAACAGAGAACCCTTCCATGCCGACGAGTGGCTCCATGATGGACAATGCTGGAATGTCCGGTGCACCTGTCGAGATTTTGATGCCTTTTTCTTGCATCTTCAAATCAGCGATCTGGTTCCAAGGCGAGTTCGCCCCTGCCCAGACGACAAACATATAATCCGGGTCCGCTTCAATAATTTTTTGCAAGTTAGATGTGAAATCCGTTGCTGCAGGATCCGCGAATTCCTCGATGACGACTTCCGCCCCTAAAGCTTCCGCCGCTTTCTTAAATGCTGCTACACCATCCCATCCGAATGAATAGTCCGGTGCAAATGTCGCGATTTTTACGCCAGGCCCTGCAATTGCAGCAGCTCCAGCGACAGCATCTTGTGACGAGTTACGCGCCGTCCGGAAAATGAACGGGTTGAATTCTGAACCTGTAATGCTATCCGCTACTGCCGGTTCAACGATCATAATTTTCTCGTACTCTTCTGCTAGAGGTAGAACTGCGAGTGTGTCACCAGAACTGGAAGATCCGACGAGGAAGTCGACTTTATCCTCTTCCAACAGCTTCGTTGCTTTTTGGACAGCGACTTCTGGTTTCGTTTCTGTATCTTCAAAAACGACTTCAATTTTCTTCCCTGCCACTTCCATCGTGCCGCCTGTTGCATATTCAAGTCCGAGCTCAAAGCCATTTTTTGTTTGCTTTCCGTACGACTCGAGCGCACCTGTTAATGAGGCGAGGACACCGATTTTGATTGTGCCTTGCTCTTCGGTTTTGCTTTCTCCCGATACTGGTGTTGTCGTTTGCGAAGTTGTTTCTTTTTCAGAAGTCGTTTCCTTCCCTTCTTCTGATTTGCTGCAAGCTGCACTGATGACGAGCACCATTGCAAATAATAGAACGAACCACAATTTCTTTTTCATACTGCAACTCCTCTCTCCATTCGTTTTGAAAACGCTTTCTTCCTGTCTACTACTCTATTGGATGCGAGTTGCAAAAGAGTTACAAAACAAAAGCGGAGGGCGCTCGCTCAGCTTCATTCAACAGAAAAATATATAGAAAAAGGCGAAGGACAAATTCCCTTCACCTATAGTTCATTCATAATCATCTTGTACATCTGCTCTGTTGTTTCCATCGGGTCGATGGAGAGCTCTTCTTGTAGAACGGATTGGCATTTTCTGTACCATTTGATTGATTGTGGGCGGTTTTGGAGTTGGTAATGGGCGTACATGAGCAACCGGTACGCTTCCTCCCACGTCTGATCGATGCGCAATAGTTTTTCTGCCCATTCGATCGTTTTTCCATAGTCCTGCAATCTCGTATACGACTGGGCGAGGCGTTCGAGCGCTTGAATATAGAGCTGTTCGACTCGCTCACGTTCTTGCGCAATCCATTCAACGGACAACTTCTCTTCAAATAGCTTTCCTTTATATAGAGCAGCCGCTTTCAACAGATTGTCTACCGATTTTTCTGCAGTTTTCTCGACTAGCCCCATTTCTACGTATCGTTTAAACTGCTCGAGATCCGTACGGATGTCGGCTTTCGGATTTAGCCGGTACATCGTCTGTTTGCGAAGAATAAAGAACGAATTTTCCCTTGCGCCCCGATTTGGCTCGATCACTTTTAACAACGCGTTTAATGCAACTTTGAAATCACGATCCGCACTTTTGTCGTCAGCATCCTCCCATAACGCCTGCATAATTTCTTCTTTCGGGACGTACCGGTTTTTATTCAATAGCAAATAAATAAAAATCTCTTTCGACTTATCCCGCTGCCATTTCCGGTCGTCCACTTCTTCAAGCCCGAGATGAATTATGAAAGGGCCTAATAGTTGGACATCGATTTTATATCCCGGATGTGACGTTACGTCTTCTAGTTCGAGAAGGTCGATGGCACGATGGATGCCTGCATGCTCCGGAAGCAAACGGGCTGCCTTTAGTACTAAAGGATAGATCGATTGCCGATCGAACGGGCCGAAAATCGTGTCGACCGTCAAAAAGAAGAAATAGTTGTGTTCCAAACAACGTGTGAAAAAACGTTCAGATTGCTCCAAAAATCGCTCATCATCCCCTAAACGGTGAGCTAGTTTCATCGACCAAAACGCCGTCACCATTTCTCCGTAGAAATCCCCGCACTGTTGGAATAAACGGCCCGCTTCTTGCAAATGGTGTCCCGATTCCACTTCATCGTCTGCATAATAATGAACGATTGCTAGACCGATATGAATTAACGCGGAGAGCCATCCGTCATTAACTTTTTCCGTTTCCCGCAAACCCGCTTCTCCGTACCGGATTGCTTCTGTATATTCACCTTGCCGAGCTGCAACAATCGATAGTCCCATATACGGTTCCGCATTGCCGCGCGACACATTTAGCTCATCCATCCGCTCAATCGCCTGGATATAATGCTCTTTTGCAATGGTGATATCGGCTGGATCGGCAATTGCTTTCGCATGGCCCATCCGAATGAGCCCGACCGCTTCAACAAAGCTCGATTTCTCTGCTTGTCCAAGCTGGATTCCTTTCGCAGCACTTTCTAGCGCAAGCTCGTTCTCACCAGTCATCGAATAAATTAATGAAAGCAAAATATCCGTTTCTCGGTGTGAATCTGGCAACGTCGTATCGTTCACACGTTCCAATAAAATCGTTTGCGCTTCCCGTAGATTGCCTGTTCTTAGCGCAATTCTCGCGTCTAAATTCCCTTCCCGAAGAACTCTTTCATCGTGAATTTCCTGTTGGACCCATTTCGCAGCGTCCGAAGCTTTCCCAAGATTGACGAGGTTTTCGGCAAATTGCCGCTTCAGCAACTCCATTTCCAATTTACTCGTCTTTTCGCTCTTCTCTGCTAATAAAATTGCATTCATTAAATAAGGATCCGCCAATCCCGGTTGAATCGTGTCGAGATAAATATTCGCGATTCCAGCATGAGCACGCCCGGCATAATAGTCGTCTCCTTGTCGTTCTGCCGCCTCCACACATTTCGTGTAAGCAACTCTCGCTTTCTCGTAAAAGGCGCGGTACCGATGCGCTTCCCCTTCAAAATAATAAAGAGGATAATATGTTTCAAACACATCAGGCGGCAACCCTTTCATACTATCGAGCAGCCACTCGAACTGTCCGGCTTTAATTAAACTAGCGCCATTGTCAACGATAATTTGTCCGATGAACAAAGGGTCTCCGCTTTTCACAGCGTGAGAAATAGCTTGAATCGGATTCGCTCGCTTAATATAAAATTCCGCCGCCAGTTTTTGAGTTGCGCAAAACTGCTCAACATCGACAGTTTGCCATTTCCGCTCTAAAAACTGCTGGAAAAGGGCATGGTAGCGGAACGTTCCTTGTCCGAGAGACTGGATGAAAACATGGCGTTCTGCAAGCTGCTCGAGTGTGTTCGCCGCTTCATTCCCATAAAACGAACGAATAAGCTCTAAGGAAAATGTCGGGAAGATGGAAAAGGCTAACAACCAATCTTTCTCTTCTTCACTCATCCGGTTAAATACTTCCTCAGAAAGATAGGCGAACAATTCATGTAAAGCAGGTTTCATAGCGGTCGGTAAATGGGAGTCACCCCCGGAAAGGTGGAGCGCAAGCAAATTGACCGCAATCGCCCATCCTTCTGTCAACCGGACGACAGAAGCTGCCTCTGCTTCGGTAAGTGTTTGGTCAAAATAATCCTCATAAAAAACGGCCACTTCCTCTTCTGAAAAGAGAAAGTTCTCTTCTGTTAGCTCGCATAACTGCCCCGTCACTTTCAGCTTGACGAGACTCGTCCAACGTGGACGGTTCCGTGTTGCGACAATTAAATGGACGTTTGGCGGCAATGCACCGATTATTTTTTCAACGAGGTAATTGACTAAAAATACGTGATCGACATGATGGAAATCGTCGATGACAATGAAAAAGGAGGTGGCGATTTCACAAAGTTCGTTTATGAAAAGGGCGAGCCATCGTTCAAGATCCATTTCCTTAAGATGTAACGTCGATTCATCCCATTCAGATAAGGAAGCCCCGAATTCCGGTATGACGCGGCGAATGCTCTGGGTCAAACAAGTGATGAACGGAAGAACGTCGTCATCTTCATCCGTTACGGAATACCAACTATATGACGCGTTCGTATCATGGAAAAATGCGGATAGCCCCGAACTTTTTCCATACCCCGCCCCACTATGTAGCAACGTCAGCTTCACCCGGTCCGCCATCTTCATCTTTTTGATAAACGAAGCTCTCCGCATATACGTGGTGGATGGCGTTGGCGGCATTAGTTTAGATAGTAAAATGGGCTTTGTCTGCATCGATTCTCACCTACCCTAGTGTCTCTTTCTAACTAGTTTATCATAAGAAGGTTCTGAATTGGTTGACATTGTAAGTGGATAAATAAAAAAAACACTTCCTTTCAGGTTCTATTTAGAGACCGTAAAGGAGGTGTTAGTAAGCCACTCACCAAACCGCAATTGCCCCATCCGTTCTCGCTTCAGTGCCGCCTGCGAGGACGCCTGTTTCCGGATCGCGCCAAATGATTTGTCCTCTACCGAACGGTCCGCCGTCTAATGTCGGTACGATTTGATGCCCGAGACGAGTGAGTGCCTGCGCAAGATGATTCGGGAAGTTCGGCTCGACATGCACTCTATTCCCCTCCATCCATTGCCAACGCGGCGCATCCAACGTAGCTTGTGGATTTAGGTGATAGTCGACTGTGTTGACGACGACTTGGAAATGGCCTTGAGGCTGCATGAACCCACCCATAATGCCAAACGGGCCGACAGCTTGTCCATCTTTCGTCAAAAATCCTGGGATAATTGTGTTGTACGAACGTTTACCTGGTTTCAACACGTTCGGGTGCGTTGGGTCGAGGGAAAAATCGACGCCTCGGTTTTGAAGTGCGATTCCTGTTCCCGGCACGACAATTCCTGAACCGAAGCCCATATAATTCGATTGGATGAATGAAACCATATTCCCCTCTTCATCTGCTGTCGCCAAATAGATTGTTCCACCTTTGGGCAATTCATAAGGCTCCGGAATCGACGCGCGTTCGGTAATTTCTGCAGCCCGTTTCTTCGCATATTCTTTTGACAGTAACTGTTCGACATCAATCGGCATATCCTTTTCTTCGGTAATGAACGCTTTCCCGTCGATGAAGGCAAGTTTCATCGCCTCGATCTGTTCGTGGAGCGATTTTACATCGTTCGGAACAGCAGCATTCATTTCAGAATAAATATTGAGCGCCATAAGCGTCACAATGCCTTGCCCGTTCGGTGGAATTTCCCACACGTCATAGCCTTTGTAATTCGTTGAAATCGGATTGACCCATTCGACTTTGTAGTTTTCAAGATCAATCTTACGTAAATAGCCATTGTTTTCAGCTATATGCGCATCGATTTTCTCCGCAAGTTCACCTTTGTAAAAGGAATCCGCATTCGTTTCACCGATTGATCGCAATGTTTTTGCAAGATCCCGCGACTTCCACATTTCTCCGATTTCAGGAGCTCTTCCGCCGGGTGCGAACACGTTGAACCACTCATCGAATTCAGCGGAATTAAGCGATTTAAATTTATTGTACGCAATACGCCAATATTTCCCGAGAATCGGTGTGAGTGGATATCCTTCTTCCGCATAACTGATTGCCGGTGCAAGCGATTCGATTAACGGTAACTTACCAAATCGTTTTGCAAGTTCCGCCCATGCCGCAGGAACGCCTGGCACCGTAATTGGCGTGAAGCCGTATGTCGGGATTTTCTCATGTCCCGCCTCTTTCATCGCG
The DNA here is from genome assembly GCF_050859005.1 of Sporosarcina sp. UB5. Taxonomy (GTDB): domain Bacteria; phylum Bacillota; class Bacilli; order Bacillales_A; family Planococcaceae; genus Sporosarcina. The sequence goes on along the minus strand of NZ_CP125984.1, from coordinate 2,036,601 downwards.
TCAAGCGTCATCGCTTCCGGCGCAGGTCCCGATGCATTTAAGCCATACAACTTGTTCTTCATCCATACAATTGCAAACGCATCACCGCCAATGCCATTCGTCGTAGGCTCGACAACTGTAAGTGCAGCAGCCGTTGCGATCGCCGCATCTACCGCATTTCCACCCTTCTGCATCACTTCAATGCCCGCCTGAGCCGCAAGCGGTTGCGACGTCGCCACCATCCCTTTCCGCGCAAATACGGTATGGCGTGTCGTTGGAGTTGGGTTGTATAAGTAGTCCACTTGAATTCCCCCGTTTTTCTTCTATTATACAATACTTACAGAAAATCGGATTGAAATTTTAGAATACTATATTTAAATAAAAAATTGTTTCACGGTGCCTTGTTTCACGGTGCCTTTTCACGGTGCCTGTGCACGACACATTTATGACAATTCGACTATTTGTATAAAAATACAAATAAAAACCAACTATCATATGAGATAGTTGGCTTTTCGATTTTTCTTATGCATTTGTAGTGTATAATCTGAATTGTTCGTTGCACAGCGGCGGAAACTATTCTAAATCTTTCACTGCGCAGCGGCGCAAACAATTCTGGAAACTGCTTTATCTTTTTAAGTACTCTAGGAATGTTTGTAGGAATCTATCGCTATCGACGCCGACGCAGATGTTGACGTTTGGTTCTTTTTTATAAATGTTTCTGAAGTCGCAAATTGTTTGGCCGTAAGTTAGTTCGCCTTTTGTTTCTACATCAACGTAGTATTTTTCTGTTTGTACGATGGATGGATCTAGAGCGACTCCGACGGATAATGGATCGTGCATTGCGCAACCATTTATGCCGTAGAGGTTAATTGAAAATTGTCTGTAATCGACGGTGCTAGTCTTTACGAAATCGTAATACTTCGTACCTTTCAATTCTTCAATATGCTCTTCTGTTAACAACACTTGTCGTGTTACGTCTAAGCTTACTAACGTAATGTTCGCTCCTGAATGGAAAACAACTTTTGCTGCTTCTGCATCCGCAAAAATATTGAATTCAGAAGTTGGGATTGTATTTCCTCGTCCTGATGATGAAACAAGGCCACCCATCACGATAATTTCTTTCAGCCATTCAGCTAATCTTGGCTCTTTACGAACTGCTAACGCAACGTTTGTAAGTGGGCCTACTGCAATAAGAGTGAGTTCACCTTTATGTTTTTTCGCTTGCTCAATAATAAAGTCCGGAGCAAAGACATCATTTTCAGGAAAATCGATGTCAATATGGTCGAGCGCTCCACCGACACCGTCATTACCGTGCACTCGGAACTCATGATAAGGCTCTTTTAAAAGTGGACGGTCTGCACCTTTGTACACTTTAATTTGATCTGCCACTCCAGCTAGCTTTAAGATTCTATTTGTATTAATGTTCACTTGTTCTAGTGGGACATTTCCGGAAACCGCCGTAATCCCTAGAATATCAAGTTGCTTACTGTTTACTGCATGCAAGATAGCGAGTGCATCATCCACACCCGTGTCCACGTCTATAATGACCTTTTTCAAATTACTCACTCCTCATACTCATTCTGCGTTTAATTGTTAATAAATGCCTGAACTTCAGCATCAGTTGGCATTCCCGTTTGAGCGCCAAGCTTTGTCGTCGATAAGGCTGCTACTGCATTTCCAAACTGACAAGCTGCTTCCAAAGGTAATCCTTTTCCTAACGCAACTGCAAACCCAGCGTTAAATGAATCGCCAGCACCCGTAGTATCTACAACGTCAACTGTATAAGCCGGAATATTTAGCTCCTTGCCATCCTGGAAGTAGGAAACACCTTCACTTCCTTTTGTCAGGATTACTTTCTCCATAAGCTCTGCACGAATACCTTCAAATGTCACATGCGTAAATTCATGTTCGTTCGGTGTTATATAATCAACGTTCATTAATAAATCAGCTGGAAGGTCACAAATAGGAGCCGGATTCAAAATGACAGTAACTCCGTTTTCTTTCGCAATTTCGACTGCTTTTTGTACACCTTCTAACGGAATTTCAAGCTGAACGATTAAAATATCGCTCGTCGCAATTGCATCTCTCTTTGCTTCCACGAATGATGCCGTCACATAATTGTTCGCACCTGGTACGACAATAATATTATTATCTTTGTTAGAAACGATGATGGACGCGGTTCCTGTCTGATCCGCAACTTGTTCGACATGGCTCACGTCAACACCTTCGCTTTTCAAGTGCTGGAGCATCTCCTTGCCGAACATATCCTCTCCAACACAACCGATCATTTGAACGGTTGCACCGAGTCTTGCAGAAGCGACCGCTTGGTTTGCACCTTTTCCACCAGGATTCATTTGAAACTGTTGACCTAAAATTGTTTCACCCATTTTAGGAAGTTGATCCGTAATCGTAACGAGATCCATATTAATGCTTCCAACAATCGTTATTTTAGGAGCTTGTCCCATTATCATTTCACCCACTTTATGTTGAATCTCTTTCTACTAATTGAACATCAAACTGATAAAAGGTTTGTTTAACAGTTTGCCCTTTTATTAACTTAATGAGCATCTTTGCCGCCTTCTGACCTAACTCATACAACGGCTGTTCAATCGTCGTAAGTTCTGGTATCGACGCTTGCGCTAAAGCGATTCCGTCAAATCCAATGATTGAAATATCTTCAGGTATTTTTAACCCGTGCTCATAAGCTGCCTTCATCGCACCAATCGCCATCGTATCGCTCGCGGCAAAAATCCCGTCAATATCAGGATGTTTTTGGAGTAGCTCTAGCGCGACCTCTGTTGCCGTGTCCATACGATAGTTTCCATTTACAATATAACTTTCTGTAAACCATTCTTCCCCTGAAACGACGTCTCGATAACCTTCACAACGCTCATTCGCGTTTAATAAATCAAAAGGCCCTCTAATATGAGCAATTTTCCGGCGCCCTTTTTCTTTTAAAAAGCGGGTCGCCATTTGCGCGCCTTTCTTATTATCAACGACGATCGTCGGGATATCTTTACTAATTTCCCTGTCTATGCAAACGACAGGAACCGGTAACTCACGAATCGTTTTTTCTTGTATTGTGTTGGAGGCAATGATGATGCCATCTACATACTTTTGAAGCAAAACGTCTACGTACCGCTTTGCTTTCTCTTCATTTTCATCCGTATTACATAAAATAACAGTATACCCAAGTTTCGTCGCCGTATCTTCAATCGCTCGTGCTAATTCAGGAAAGAATGGATTCATAATATCCGGCAAGATTAATCCGAGCGTTTTCGATTGCTTGTTAAACAAGCTTCTTGCAACTTCATTTGGTCTATAGTTGAGCTCCGCAATGGAAGACTCTACTTTCTTCCGTGTATCTTCATGAACATACCCTTTGTCATTTAACACTCGTGACACGGTTGCAACAGATACACCTGCATGTTTTGCGACATCTCTAATTGAAGCCATTTTACATCACTCCATTTTAACTGTCGGTAACCGGTTACACATAGTGTGCATGACAAAGGGTTATGAGTCAAGATTATATTCTATTGTTTATTAGATGAAGAACAATCCTACAATCGCACCGTTTAGCAAGTTCGCTAACGTTGCAGCAATCAAAGCTTTGAAAGCCATAGATTGAATGTCTTTTTTACGAGTTGGTGCTACACCGATCATAATTCCAAGAATGATTCCGATCGATCCGATGTTTGCAAAACCTGATAATGCAAATGTAAGAATCGCAATCGATTTTTCGGAGAATTGTTCCAACATCGTTGAAAGAGATGTAAACGCAACAAATTCATTTAAAATTATTTTTTGGCCAAGTAGATTACCGGCAGCAACTGCTTCACTCCAAGGAATACCGATGATAAACGCAATAGGAGCAAAGATATATCCCATAATTGTTTCAAATGAAAGGCTAGGAAGTCCTACTAACGAACCTACTCCACCTAAAATTCCATTCAGTAGCGCAACAAGGCCAATAATGGAAATCAAGATAATTCCCGCATTTACAGCAAGTCCAAGTCCTTCTTTAGAACCGTCGACAATGACATCCATAATATTCGAATCTTTTTTCGATTCGTCCATGTACCCGTCCATCTCTTTCCATTCGTTCGGATTGAGTTTGTCCGTTTCTGGGATCATGAGCTTTGCAAGCATTAATCCTGCAGGTGCAGACATAATTGCTGCAGAAAGCAAGTATTTAATCGGAATACCCATTGCGGCTAACCCGATAAGTACAGCTCCTGAAACGGAAGCTAGTCCACCAACCATGATGGCAAAAATTTGTGATCTTGACATTCGGCTAATATACGGTTTAACAGAAATAGCGGATTGTGTCATACCTAAGAAAATATTCATCGCTGCATTCGTCGATTCAACATATCCAGTTTTCATGAACTTAGAAATGATTCCACCCATTATTTTGACAATCAATTGCATGATTCCAAAATAATACAATAGCGAGATAAGAGCAGACAAGAAAATCATAATCGCTAGTACATTAATTGCAAATACAGAGCCAACCGGACCGGTTTTATCTGCTAACGGTCCAAAGACGAACGATAGACCTTCTACTCCATACCCCATCACTTTAGATACACCGTCAGAAATAAACTCAACGACAGCAATTCCAGCTCCCCATTTAAGGACGATAAATCCTAAAAGGACTTGAGAAAAGAATCCAACTAGCGCTGTTTGAACATTAATAATCTTTTTGTTTTCGGATAGTAGATATGCTATTAAAACAATCACTGCACATCCAAAAATCCCCCATAATATAGACAACATTATTATAAAGCCTCCTCATTTTTCAGAAAATAGGTAACCGGTTACACATTGCCAATAATGATCATTTGCAACCGTGTTTTTTTTTACTTCCACACTTCTGTAGATACGATATGAATAAACCTCTTTATGTTTCGATCGTAAAGGTGTTAATATCCTCCCTCAATGTGTAACCGGTTACCTAATAACGGCTCTCGGTTTTCTTATTTTTCAAAAGGTTATACTAATCATTTGTTATCCTAATTAGGGTAACACATTGCATAAAAAAGTGTATGATATTGAAATTAGAATGTCAATATAAATTTTTTATATCGGTACGTGAATGTTTTCACACTCCTTTTTCTAAACTTTTTTTACTTTTTTCACATTATAGATGGATTGCACCTCAATTGAAAGATATATTTTTTTAGTACAAAAAATTGAGCCATACCCGTGTTATGAGTATGGCTCAATTGTTATCGTTACGATCCTTGCGTTAACTCAGTCTTCATTTGTTGGATTACTTCCTGTGAAGCTGGTGCAGCTGGTTTGTAATACCCTTTTTCAAGTGCATAATTATATAACGTTCGCTGACGAGATTCGTCCTGATTTCTTAGCTGGATTAATGTTTGTCGTAATTCCGAATTATTTGCTTGGGTAATCATCGTGGCGTACCCTGTTAAACTTGCATTTAATCCAGCTAAATAATCGCCCACCATTTCTTTATCTTGAAACATATGTGAACAAGCCTCCTTATAAAAATGACAGTAATTGTTGCTTAGCTTGTGTTGCTGCTTGAGCATCTCTTTCAAAAATGGATTTTAACTCCGGGTCTTGACAATTTTGCGCATAAAACTCCAGCTTTTTCGTAATTAAACCGTGTCCGCCTATTAAATGGCGCAAGTTTTCCACTTCCAGCTCAGTTAAGTTGTGCATTCGTGTACCTCCTTTACGATTATCAACCCTATGCTCCCCTGTTCCAAAAAAAGTATACGTTTTTTCGTTAGTGTTTCATTAGATAAAAAAATACACCACTATCACAAGATAGCGGCATATTCTCGAAGGAGTTACTTGTTTTCTATTAACGTCTCAATGGTCTGTAATACATCTTCCACGATTGTGTTCCATTGCTCCCTTAACACTACGCTTAAACCGATATGGAACTTGATTTCATATGGTTCAATCCCTATGAGATATCCTTTTATCGATTTTTGGTGCTGATACAACGCTTGAAACAGATGAAAGTTATGCACGGATATATCTAACGGTTGGTCGTTATGTAAATCGGCGATTGAATAAACGGTAAGTGACCCTGGTTCGCTTCTCGAATAAATAGCGTCCACAATAATGACAAATGTCGCGTTTCTTAATTGGTCCATACAGTAATCAATATCCGATTCACCAACTAAAAAGGATATATGAGAGGTGCAATTCAGTCTGGATAGTTCTTCAATTACGTAAATACCGATGCCATCATCCATCATTAATCGATTGCCGATGCCTAAAACGATTAGTTTTTCCACTAGTATACCTTAATCGTTTTCACTTGTTTTCCGGGCCGATATACATGCGTCGCACAGGACATACAAGGGTCAAATGAACGTAGGATCCTACCAATTTCTGCAGGTTTATCGGGATTTTCAATCGGTGTGCCGATCAGTGCTTGTTCAGCTGTTCCTCTAAACCCACGATCATCCCGAGTTGAGAAGTCCCATGTCGATGGCGTAATAATTTGATAAAACGAGATTTTCTTGTCTTTAATTTTAAGCCAATGTCCTAATGCACCTCTCGTCGTATCGACTAACCCCCGTCCAGATGCCGCTTCTGGAAGTTCATATTTCTTCTGCACGTCTACCCCAGGAATAATTTGCTGAAGTAACGTCTTCATAACCTCTGCTATTTTCTTTGCTTCAAGCGCTCTCGCAATCGTTCGGTCCATCGCTGATATTCCATTCGTATATAATCCGCTCAATTGTAATCTTGCTAACGGACCGACTTCAAAAGGGAGTCCATTATATCTCGGTGCTTTCACCCAAGAATACGCTTTTTCTTTATCCATATTTGGCTCTGTCACTTCTTCACTTGGTTGACCGCTATTCGTGATCGATGTGAAATAAGCGTAATCAATTTTTTCCACGATTTTTGTTTCGTCAAACGGTTCAACCGTCTCATTTGTCGATACGAGTGGATTAACATATAGTGTGCCTAATTCCTTATAATCGTTAAACGCACCGTACGTTAACAAGTTGCCATACCCTCCGCCTAAGTAGAAATACTCTGGATAAAATTGCGCGATATCATATGCATCTGGAATCATCTTTTCATTAATGAATTGAGTAATTTTCTCTAAAACGGAATCGATATGGACAACTTTCTCAGCAGTTGCCTGCGTTGTTACACCACCAATAAAAACTCCATGGTTATGAGGAGCTTTACCGCCTAAAACGGCTAACATTTCGTGAGCGAGTCGACTGTATTGGAGGGAGTCAAAGTAATGTTGTGCAATCCTGTCATTTAGCGTTTTCGGTAGACGAAAGTCTTCATGATCCGTTTGAAGGAGAGTGTTTTGTTCAATTTTGACGAAGTCAGGAACGGTATATTGATAAAAATGGCGGATATGATTTTGTAAATACTCACAGCAATGGATAATATCTCGTAAGTATCTTCCTTGTTCCATCGGTTCAATGTGTAAAGCATCTTCTAACGCGAGGGATGAAGCCATTGAGTGAGCAGCAGAGCAAATACCACATATCCGTTGTGTAAAATAAACAGCATCAAACGGACTTCTTCCGACTAACATTTGCTCGAAGCCGCGAAATAAATTTCCTTTTGTTTTCACGTCAACGACTCGATTTTGGTCGATCATGACATCAATTTCCATGAATCCGCTAATGCGTGTTAACGGATTTATAACAATTCGTTTACTCATCCTTTACCACCTTTGTCGTGTCGTAGCTAATGAACGGCGCCATCGCGTCAGGGAAACCGAACGAAGCACAGCCAATACATGGCGTGTTTGCTCCTATCGGCCAATTGACATGGCCGTTCCATTGCCTCGTCGGACAATCAATTCTCGTGACAGGCCCCCGGCATCCAAGCTTGAATAAACATGTTTTATCTCCTAACTTTTCAGCAAAAATCCCACGGTCAAAAAACGGCCTTCTCGGACAACGGTCATGAATAAGCGTGCTATAAAATAGTAAAGGTCGGTCTAAACTATCCGTTTCCGGCTTTCCGTACAATAAAATATGAGCTAATGTCCCTAAAAACCAATCTGGATGAACAGGACAACCTGGCAGTTTAATCATTTCTTTATGCGGCAACACTTTTTGCAATGCTACTGATTCGGATGGATTCGGTTTTGCTGCGGATACCCCGCCATGTGTAGCACAAGCACCAACTGCGATAACATATGAAGCTTTTTCCCCAATCATCTGTGCTGCGTGAAGGCCAGTAAGAGGCTTTCCTTGCCAGCTACCGATAATGTTATATAAACCGTTATTTTTTAACGCAACAGCCCCTTCAACTGCCAATATATACTCTTCCTCATCCATCACCTTTAGTAGTTTCTCAATTGCCTGCTCTCCTTCAGCCGCCATTAAACTATTGCAATACTGAAGGTTCACCATCGACGTTAACATATACGCAAAATCAGGATTGTTGCCATTTAACAACGAAATGATATTTCCCGAACAACCATTTAACTCTAAGTAAATGAGGTTTTTCTTCTTAATTGTCCCCTTTTTAAAGCCTTCCATCGCCGCATCCGTCAACCTTTTTGCAACAGCCTCCGTCGTTAAAGACTCCGGTGGCAAAACTATCTGTTCCATTACGCCAACCTCCCTACAATAGGTAGTGTTGCTAAAATCGATTGTTGCCCAGTGTGACAGGAAGCAAATTCTTGCGTATAATCTTTGCCTGCAGTTAAACCAAAGTGGGTAGCAGCCGCCCACGCTCGATTGTTCGTGACATCATAGACGATCCCATTAACCGCAATATATGCAGGTCTTCCGTTCTTTCCAGTAAATGTAGCTAATTCTTCAACTGTAAATGTACGTTGATTGGACTGTGATTGGGGTGGTGTTTGTTGAGAAGTAACGGGTGTATTTTGCGGCTGTTGATTACTAGAAGGAAACGGCGTAAATGATTGTGAAGGGAAAACAGGATAACTCGTCTTCGCTTCATTTGCGAGTAATTCAGTTGAAAATTGAATAGCTGATAATGTATCCCATAATCGCTGAAGAAGGAGTGACTTCATCGTCGCGTCGCTCGTTGTCGATAACGAATAAATATCATGCCGTGCCTGAGTGACAAGATAATTCACGTGCATACGAATCATTTCGATAGTTTGCATGATAATCTCCCCTTTAGGAAATTTCCTCCTACTATCGTATGCTTCGTTATTAAAATGATTAACAAATCCTAGGCAACAGTGGTCCAGCAAGGCGATTCAGTCTTTTTGTCGTTCCAACAATTGTTTTCAATAGTAGTTTTCCCGATTCATCTTCGCAAGAAGCGACTTTTCCAATAACCTTTGCATTCTTTCCGATTTCATAGCTTTGTAAGAGTGCAAGTGCTTTTTGTTCTTCATTTGAATCAACGATAATGACTACTTTTCCTTCATTCGCAAGATAAAGAGGATCGTACCCTAAAATATCACATGCACCTTGCACGTCCTTGCGAACAGGAATCAAATCTTCATCCAGTTCAATTGAAAAACGAAAGTCTTCACATAGCTCTACTAAAGTTGTCGCTAATCCACCCCTCGTCGGATCCCGCATTATACGAACACCTTTCACTTCCTCCAAAAGTTCATGAATGATGCCGGTTAACGAAGCACAATCACTTTGGACATTTGTGAGTAGTCCAAGCTCTTGGCGTGCACTTAAAATCGCAACCCCATGGTCCCCGATTGTTCCGCTAATAAGTACGGAATCTCCTTCTTGAATTAATTCAGGTTGCAATCGTTTTTCTTGTACGATGCCGATCCCTGTCGTATTAATAAAGAGCCCATCTGCACTCCCTTTTTCAACTACTTTCGTATCCCCCGCAACGATTGTGACCCCTGCTCTTTCCGCTTCCTCTGCCATCGTTTTCACAATGTCTTTAAGGCTTTTTATCGGAAACCCTTCTTCGATAATAAATCCAGCAGTGAGTACATACGGAATAGCACCACTTACAGCTAAATCGTTTACGGTTCCTGCGATTGCCAATTTCCCAATATTGCCGCCTGGAAAGAATAGTGGATTGACGACAAAACTATCAGTCGTTACAGCGATCGTTTGCTCACGCAACGAAAGTATCGCAGAATCGAACTGTGTATGCTTTGAATGACCAAATGATTTTATAAACACTTTTTGGATGAGCTCATTTGCTACCTCTCCACCTTCTCCATGCGCTAAACTAATTCGCTGCAACGATCACACCTCCCGCATGAATTGGTAATGTGCCGCACACGTTCCTTCGGTTGATACCATACAAGGACCAATCGGATTTGTCGGCGTGCATCCTTTATTGAACAGCACACATTGTTCTGGTGTAATCGCTCCACGGACAATTTCTCCACAGCGGCATTTCGTCTTTCTCGGTTCTTTAATTGAAATAGAAAACTTCTTTTTTGCATCGTACTTGGCATATTGCTCCTTTAAATCTAATCCACTGTTCGGAATGGTGCCTATCCCTCTCCATACTTCGTCATGCGTTTCTAAATACGTATGAACTAACTGTTGAGCGACTTCGTTTCCTTTATCGCTTACAACGTATGGATAAGCATTGAGAATCGAAATCTTATTTTCTAACTGAAGTTGCAGCAGCTTATAAAGTCCGCTAAGCAATTCAACGGGTTCAAAACCAGTAATTACTCCTGAAACACCGTATTCATCCGCCAAGAAATGATAAGTTTGTTTTCCTACGACGACGGATACATTTCCAGGTAAGAGAAATCCATCCAGTTTGACGTCTCCCGACTGAAGCAACGTTCGTAATACAGGTTCAACTAATTTTGTCGTCATCCATATCGAATAATTCGTTAACTGCTTTCTCTCCACCTCGCGAACAGTGAGCGCAAGAATCGGAATTGTCGTTTCAAACCCAATCCCTAAAAAAACGACTTCCTTATGTGGATTTTCTTCCGCTATTTTCACGCTATCTAACGGTGAATAAATAACCCGTATATCCTTTCCTTCTGTTTTCGCTTTCATTAACGAAGATGCAGAACCTGGAACGCGCATCATATCCCCGAATGTACAAAGAATCGTGTTCGGCTCTTCTGCTAATTGAATCATCGCATCGATCGACTTTTGTTCTGTGACACATACGGGACATCCAGGCCCAGCAATGAGATGTACATCGTCTTTTAATCTCGTTTTTATGCCCGTTTTCGCTAACGCCATCGTATGGGAACCGCATACTTCCATAAATACTGGAACTCTGCCTTTTTCTTCTTTGAATTTTTTCGCCAAATCGATTACCGCTTCGACTAATTCACGCGTTAACGTCGGTTCTGAAAAGAGTTCCATGTTTACCATGTAATACGTTCCTCCACTCATCTATACTTTCCTTTGCAAATTGCTCATCTACGATCGTCATTGCTTGCCCAGCATGTAGCAACACATAATCATCGATTTGAACGTCTGGAACAAAAAAGATGCCGATATACATTCTCGAGCCCATCACATCTACTAAAGCTCTTTCGTCTTCGATTTCAATTACTTTCGCCGGCACACCTAAACACAAATCGTTTCATCCCCTTTACTTCCCTTTTCACCTGTTCGACAGTGCATGAGCAGCAATAATGAGTTGCCCTAATGAGAGACCTCCGTCATGACACGGGACATGTTTATGCGTATACACGTTAAACCCTTCTCGTTGAAGGTCTTTCTTTATTTCTTTACATAAAAACATATTTTGAAAGGAGCCTCCTGATAGTACAACCGTTTTCCGTAAACTCGGTCGATTTTTCACTAGTGTTAATATCGTTTCGACACAACTAGCAACTATCGTCGTATGAAACTTTTGGATTATTTTCGTTAACGGTTGTTGATGAAATTTATCTTGGATAATTTCCGCAATCATTGGAGAGAAGTCGAGTTCAATTCGCTCGTCTCTGTTCATATTTACATCGTAGGCGTAAACCGTTTCCGCGCGTTCAAATCCCACTTTATACATATAATCCGACAACTTTTCTGCCGCTTCGCCTTCATACGTTGCGATTGAACAAATACCGAGAATCGCACTAACAGCATCAAACAAGCGTCCGCATGTTCCCGCCAAAGGTGTATTCAGCTTATAAGCTACCATTTTTTCTATAATGTTTATTTCTTGAACTTTGTCAGGAAACAGTTTCCTACATAGATCCTTCCCTTCTTCTGGCCAATAGGATAGCAGCATCCCGACCGCGTTCCGCCACGGTTCTTCAACAGCTTTTTCTCCGCCCGGAAGAGGTGTGTACCTCAAATGAGCAAGTCGTTCAAAAGATGTCGCATTACCATATAGAAATTCAAATCCCCAAATATTCCCGTCCTCTCCGTATCCTGTTCCGTCTAAAATAATGCCTAAGCAAGGTTCCTGTAGATTGTTATCTTCCATACAGGAAACGTGATGTGCATGGTGGTGTTGCACAACGATCGATTTTCGCTTTAGTTTTTTTGCAATTAAACCTGATGCATACAAAGGATGTTTATCAACGGCTACATACGGTTCATTCACCCCAAGCGATTCCTCAAATTGACGAAGTCGGTCTTCAAAGAAAGCAATCATCTCTTCGTTTTCTAAATCACCTATTTGAGGGCCAATGGTAATTCGATTGTGCTTCCCACCAGTTAATGTATTTTTTTGATTGCCACCTAATGCGATGATGTCATTTACATTAACTGTCGTATCGAACTGGTTAGGTGCAAATCCTCTCGCACGCCGGACAAATACTATGTTTTCCCCATCATGTCGGACGACAGAATCATCAATCGGAAAATTGATAGTACGGTTATGCGTCAGTACATAATCGCTTATCGTTTCTAATTGTTCCAACTGGTCCTCTTTATAAAAAATCGGGAAACGAGATGGGTTCGCACTCGTCATGACGAGACATTGTACTTCATTAGTTGAGAATAAAAGATGATGGAGTGGTGTATAAGGCAACATAATTCCAACGGTCGATAAGCCAGGAGAGATCGTTCGCGGCAATGGTGCTTCTTTCTTTCTTTGCAATAGTACGATAGGCGATGCCGGACTTGTCAGAAGTTCTTCTTCGTGTTCGGACATATAACATAGTTTTTTCGCCACTTCGATTGACTTCACCATCAGTGCCAACGGTTTTTGAGGCCGATTCTTTCTACGTCGTAATTCATCGACAACGCTTTCCACATACGCATTACAAGCTAAATGAAAGCCACCAATTCCTTTAATCGCGATGATTTTTCCTTGTTTAATTAAATCCGTCGCTCGTATAATAGCTACTTCATTTTCGGCTACTACTTTCCCACCCTGGCGATAAAGCGTAAACGTAAGCTCGGAAGTTGCTCGATCAGCTAGTATTAACGGAGTCGTTCCTTTATCCAATGAATCCATCCTTCCATTCCTTCACCTGTTTTAGCGGATAATGTTATGAATTGAGCTTGTGGATTAATTTCACGTAAATTCATTTCAGCTTCATCTATATCGAAAGATACGTACGGAAGGAGGTCGACTTTATTAATGATCGTCAAATGGGTACGTTTAAACATGACCGGATATTTCGGAATTTTATCATTGCCTTCAGGAGTACTTAACACGACGACTTTGTAATCTTGTCCTAAATCATAACTCGACGGACAAACTAAATTACCGATATTCTCGATAAACAAAATATCAATTGATGGCAGATCAAATTCCGGAAGTATTTTTGCAATCATCCTTGCATCGAGATGGCAGCCTCCGACTGTATTAATTTGAACGGTTTGTATTCCTAACGAACGTATCCTTTCTGCATCGCGTTCCGTCGCTAAATCCCCTTCAATGACCGCAATTTGGTATTCATCTTTTAACGCTTTAATCGTTTCTTCCAGTAACGTCGTTTTCCCCGCCCCAGGAGAGCTCATCATGTTAATGACGAGCGTTTTATGTTGTTTGAAAATTGCTCGATTGAATGTAGCAGCCTCGTTTTGATCCTTTAACACATCTTCTTGAAGTTGGATTTTCATCCTTCACTCTCCTTCATACGATTGAACTGTAAACGTTTCACCAGAAATGAGTACACAACTCGGTATTTCACATTTCGGACAGAGCGCCAATCGATAGTCAGGTGTAAATTCATACAGACATGTTTGACACTTCGCTTTCGCTTCTTCACGAATGATCACTAACTCCGTCTGTTCATTAAGAACGCCTACCCCATGTTCTCGAAAATAAAAAAACGCTAACTCCAACGCATCCGGCAGCACATTACTTACATCACCAACAATGACATCGATTTTATGCACTTTACGAATGCGACGGTTCGTAGCATCTTCTGACACAATTTGAATAATATCCGCCATTAGTGACATTTCATGCATCGGTAACACACCCTCTATATTCTCTCTCTACCATTGTTATGCTTTCGTTTTTTAAAAAGAAGTCACGTTGTTGTTTATTCGAAATAAAAAAGAGGTCGTCAATGTGACGACCCCTTGATTTATAGTAGCGACTTAACCGATTATTCCGGAAGTACTTCATACGCTAGTTTCATAATAATTTCCTCGTGCTCTGGATATTTCGAGAGCAACTCGGCTTGTGTAAACATTTCAAAGTCTTGGAATTCAAAGCCGGGCGATACCATGCACCCAACTAACGAAAATGCATCTTCTTCCATAACAGATGATCCGAAGATAGAGTTTTTCGGTACGAGCGCTTGAGGAACTTCTCCTTGCTCAAGGTTGAGCCCAAGCTTAATCTCTTCATACGTCCCATCTTCGTGGAGTATATGAACGGTTAAAGAACTTCCCGCGTGATAATACCATAACTCATCAGACTTCAACCGATGAAAATGCGACACATCTTTCGTTGTTAATAAAAAGTAAATGCTCGTATAAAGTTTTCTCTTTCCTTCATACGTTACCGATAATTCCTCGTCTGTTACGTGTTCCTCAGAAGCAAACGTCCGTTTATAAAATCCGCCTTCCGGATGTGGTTCTAAACCGAGTTTAGAGACGTAATACTGTGCATCCCGTTTCATCATCAATTTCCTCCAATCAATCTTTAGCCATTACAAAACGAAAAGTCCAATCATTATAGCGGTTCAACGATATGCGCAAAAATAATGAACTTTTTAAGTAAGAATGAATTATAGCACCGAATTTTATTGATGGAAAGCGATATTGCTGTAACGGAAAACCGCGAAAATTTATTTTGGAATTAACATCGCTTGCAAGTACGGAATATTTTCCCACATAAAAAAATCCGTACTAAATTAAGAAATGACTTAAAGTACTCCAATTTCTGTCGAAAAAAACGTATGGACAAAAATACACCTTAGAAAGGAAAGTTGTCATGGTCAAATCTCTAAAAACAAAAATTATCTTTACATCACTCATCTTATTTTTCGCAGGAACAATACTCATGGCCTACATGCTCAATAGCCAGGTGAAGAAGCGTTCCTTAGAAAACGTCATCGATTCAAGTGCGGCGATTTCGAACCAAATGGGCCTTACAGTCGAAAACTTCCTTGCACAATTTTCAACAGGCATCGATTCATTAACTGATTCGAATGAAATAATAAACTTCACGGGTACTGAAAGTTCAAATGTTAGTGAAGCGCAGTTGTTGAAAAGACTGAAAGATTTCTTGGCGGTCTATTCGGACGCAACAGCAGTCTATTATGCGCTGCCTTCTAAACACCTCGTCATTTATCCAGTGGCGGATTTAACCGGATTTGATCCGACAAGCCGCACGTGGTATCAAAATGCAATTGAACAATCGGACAGCGTTCAATGGTCATCCCCTTATATCGATGAAGTTAGCGGCAACTTCATGATTACCGCTTCCATCGCTGTGAAAAAGAACGGGACGGTAGTCGGCGTAGCCGGAGTTGACATCATGTTGACTGCCATTACTGAAATGCTGAACTCGACGTATATCCCACACGGTGGCTATTCAGTGCTTTTAGACGAAAACGGCACGGCGATTTCACACCCGACGAAGAGCGGAGAAAACTTAATGGAACTCGCATATGTCCAAAACTTGTACAATTCGGATTCTGGGGATATGGCGTTTAAAAATGAGGACGGCAAAAAGATGGTTAGCATCCACTCGACAATCCCTCACTTCGGATGGAAGGTTAGCACTGTCTATGAAGAAGCGAAGCTTATGGAAATGGCCCGACAGTTGTTCATTTCCCTTTTACTTATTTCAGTCATCACGCTCGCTGTTGTCGGAATTGGCCTGTACATCCTCATAAGCAGGTTACTAAAGCCGGTTGCACGTCTTCGAAGTTTGATGGATAACGTTGCAGAAGGCGATCTAACTGTCCAATCGGATATTCGTACGAAAGATGAGATTGGACAGCTTAGCGAAAACTTCAACAAGATGATCGCCAATATGCATGGCATCATTTCTGTTGTTAATCAATCCGCCGACAATGTGAGGGCAAGCTCTGAAAACTTAAGTGCAGTTGCAGAAGAGACGAATGCATCAAGCTCTGAAATAGCACATGCTATCAATGAAATTGCCCATGGTGCTTCAAGATCCGCGGGAGACGCCGAAATGGTTACCGAAAAAGCCGAAGAACTCGGCCGGCAAATTAACGACATTACGGAACGAGCAATTTCAATGAAGGCAATTGCAGAGCAGACAGGCACGATGAACACGAACGGCCAAACCCAAATGGCTCACCTTCAACAGACATTTGTATCGTCAGGAGAAAACTTGAAATCGATGAACGATGCAATTAGTACACTCGGTAAAAAAGTGAAAGAGATTGGCGGCGTCATGGCGACGATCACGGACATCTCCTCACAGACGAACCTACTCGCGTTGAACGCAAGCATTGAAGCGGCACGCGCAGGCGAACACGGGAAAGGCTTTGCAGTCGTTGCTGAGGAAGTTCGGAAGCTTGCAGAAATGTCTGCACGCGCAACGGAAGAAGTTCAAGAAACCGTCATGCAACTACAGGAAGAATCTCGACTTGTAACGATGCAGATGGACGAAACGATTACGACTTTCCGTGACCAAGGGACAGTCGTTCAGGAAACAGAGGCGACATTCGCCCAACTATCCGCGTTAATGGACGATATGCAGGATTCTATCAACTTAATTTCCCATGAAATCCAGAACGTCGCCCGTCACAAAGATGAAGTAACGATAACTAGCCAAACGATGGCAGCGACAGCCGAAGAAACAGCAGCCGCATGCGAAGAAGTTAGTGCCTCAACTGACGAGCAACTTCGCGCAATCCAATCCGTCACCAACGCAGCAGAAACACTTACGGACTTAAGTGAGAAACTGAACTTGGCGATTGATCGGTTTAAAGTTTGAATTTAAAAATCCCGCTACAGGCTAATTGGCCTGGCGGGATTTTCTTTTTTTCTTCTATGCTTTTTTAAACCTAGGATATCCAATCAAAATCGCAATGACGCAGCAAATCCCCATCAGTACAGGGTAGAACGAATAGACGATTATGCTTAACGGTGAAATTGCCGCTAATCCCGCGGCCGCCAATACTTGGACGCCGTACGGCAAGACACCTTGCCAGACGCTTGAAAACGTATCAAGCAAACTGGCGGATTTGCGGGGATCGATGCCATACTCATCTGCAATGCGCTTCGCGATCGGCCCCGTAATAATGATGGCGATTGTATTATTCGCGGTCGCAATATCCGCCGCGCTCACTAATCCTGCAATGCCGAATTCGGCACCTTTTTTCGATTTAATCTTGCTCGTAATGACCCGCAATAAGTAATCGATGCCACCATTATGCTGAATGATCCCGACGATTCCACCAATCAAAATAGAAACGATCGCTAAATCCTCCATCGACATAATGCCAGCTGATACTGTCTGCAAGAGACTAGCCAGCTCATAGGAACCATCGAGCAGTCCAATGACACCGGCAAAAATTGTTCCGCCAACGAGCACGACCAATACATGCGCTCCGAGCAATGCCGCCACTAAAACAGCCAAATACGGCAAGATTTTAATGAATTCAAACGGGTATTCACCAGTAAGCTCCGCCGAATTGCCTTGCGTCAACAGAGCGAGGAGAATCATCGTCAGTATCGCTCCTGGAAGAACAATAAAGAAATTCACTTTAAACTTGTCCTTCATTTTTGTCTGTTGCGTCCGGACCGCCGCAATCGTCGTATCCGAAATCATCGACAGGTTATCTCCGAACATCGCGCCACCAATGACCGTTGCCATCGCAAGTGCTACGGGGATGTCCGTTTGTGCGGCAATTCCTACACCGATCGGCGCCAACGCAACAATCGTACCCATTGACGTTCCCATCGAAATCGATATGAAACAGCCAATGATAAACAATCCGACAATGAGTAAATTCGCAGGCAGCAACGACAATCCTAAATTGACCGTCGATTCAACAGCTCCCATTCCTTTCGCCACACCCGCAAAAGCGCCCGCCAAAAGAAAAATGACTGCCATTAAAATAATATTCGGATGCCCCGCATGCTTCATAAAAACATCGACCTTGTTACTAAACGTCTCCCTCCGATTCATTATAAGCGCGACAGCCGCCGCAATAAGCATCGCCACATTCAAAGGCATATTATAAAAGTCCTTCGTCACAATCCCCGACCCGATAAACAGGACAACAAAAACAATAAGCGGCAAAAACGCCAAAAGACTCCCTTTTTTTAATTGTTGGTTTGACATATGCATTCCTCAACTTCATTGTATTCACTATTGCAAGTATACTAGTATAACATATAAACCAGCATTCAAACGAGTATATACTCGTTTGAATGCTGGTTTTAAATGACTTCTTAAAACTTATGTCTAATTCCAGTTATATGTCATTCAATCAATTTGCGATATAGTATTTTCTTCACATAAAGAAAATTTATCACGATAATCACTATCGTACTCATGATAACTAACTATTCTTTTAGGACTGACCAGAATCTCCTTTGGTCTCACCGATTTGCATTGTCCTTTGCAAAATGGCACCGTGGATGGAATGGATATCCAGAAGGAGGAGCTGTCGGGTCCGGGACATCCCCTTAAAAAATGATCTGCTCTTTGTTCACGTCTGAATCAAGGATTGGGGCCGCCGACATTAACGCTTGTGTGTATGATGTAAAGGATTTTTGAACAGCTCCTTCTTCTTGGAAAGCTCGACGTTTCTCCCTAAGTACATGACGCCGATCCACTCGTTAATGTGTTTGACGACACTCAAATCATGGGCGATGAAAATATACGTCAACCTAATGTCTCTTTCAACCCTTCTAATAAATTCAGAATCTGAGCTTGTACAGAAACATTTAAAGCGTACACAGGCTCATCCGCAATGATGATTGAAGAACTGACTTCTATCGCACGTGCAATCCCGAAAGAGAAAGCATTGAAGTTTTTTGTCATCAATGCTTATAACAGATAACCATAAAATATACTCAGTAAATTGCCAAGAATTTTTTCTATTGTTTGGCTTGGAAGGCATATATATTTTTCTTTAAGGTAGTGTTAAATTTACGTTCAGTAGAATTTCCACACCCTTTAACAGCCCAATTATTGGCATCCCTCATTATTGGAAAAACATCTGCATTTGCACTACTTAGATAGATGGCGTAATTCACAAAACTGAAATTCGTAACCTAAGGTTTTTTCCTTCATATTTGAAATCGATATATACAGCACCCTTTGTTATCGCATCAAGTTCACCATTTTTCACTGTAACACGACTTGGATAAGTACTTGTGATTTCCACATCATTAACATTTAAATCTATCACATTCCCGTCTGACAATTTCCCCTTCAGACCATTAATTGTATATTTTTGCCCAACAATCATTGAAGAGGGGAAGAGAGGGTCTTCCATATAGATACTATCTAATGTAATGCCAGCTGAAACATCAATTCGCTTTCGGATGCTTTTGCCTTCAAATTTGAAATCAATGTACAAGGACCCCTTTGATTTTGCTTCAAGTTCTCCATTCGCTACAGTCACTCTGCTTGGATATGTGCTCAAGATTTCCACGTCATTTATATCTATATCTTTAATATTTCCGTCTGTCCATTTCCCTTTTAATCCACTAATCATGTATTTTTCTCCAATTTGCATTAATGAAGGGAATAAGGGATCTTCAATATAAATGTCTACTAGTGTAGGACCCGCTTCAACACCAATTAGTTTCCGGATAATTTTGCCTTCATACTTGATGTCGATATATACGGAACCCTTCGATTTTGCTTCAAGTTCGCCATTCGTTACGGTCACCCTGCTTGGATATGTGCTCGAGATTTCCACGTCATTTATATCTATATCTTTAACATTTCCGTCTGTCCATTTTCCCTTTAATCCACTAATCATGTGTTTTTCTCCAACTTGCATTAATGAAGGGAATAAGGAATCTTCAATGTAAAAGTCTACTAGTGTAGGACCCGCTTCAACACCAATTAGTTTCCGGATAATTTTGCCTTCATACTTGATGTCGATATATACGGAACCCTTCGATCTTGCTTCAAGTTCGCCATTCGTTACAGTCACCCTGCTTGGATATGTGCTCGAGATTTCCACGTCATTTATATCTATATCTTTAACATTTCCGTCTGTCCATTTTCCCTTTAATCCACTAATCATGTGCTTTTCTCCAACTTGCATTAATGAAGGGAATAAGGAATCTTCAATGTAAAAGTCTACTAGTGTAGGACCCGCTTCAACACCAATTAGTTTCCGGATAATTTTGCCTTCATACTTGATGTCGATATATACGGAACCCTTCGATCTTGCTTCAAGTTCGCCATTCGTTACAGTCACCCTGCTTGGATATGTGCTCGAGATTTCCACGTCATTTATATCTATATCTTTAACATTTCCATCTGTCCATTTTCCCTTTAATCCACTAATCATGTGCTTTTCTCCAACTTGCATTAATGAAGGGAATAAGGAATCTTCAATGTAAAAGTCTACTAGTGTAGGACCCGCTTCAACACCAATTAGTTTCCGGATAATTTTGCCTTCATACTTGATGTCGATATATACGGAACCCTTCGATCTTGCTTCAAGTTCGCCATTCGTTACAGTCACCCTGCTTGGATATGTGCTCGAGATTTCCACGTCATTTATATCTATATCTTTAACATTTCCGTCTGTCCATTTTCCCTTTAATCCACTAATCATGTGCTTTACTCCAACTTGCATTAATGAAGGGAATAAGGAATCTTCAATGTAAAAGTCTACTAGTGTAGGACCCGCTTCAACACCAATTAGTTTCCGGATAATTTTGCCTTCATACTTGATGTCGATATATACGGAACCCTTCGATCTTGCTTCAAGTTCGCCATTCGTTACAGTCACCCTGCTTGGATATGTGCTCGAGATTTCCACGTCATTTATATCTATATCTTTAACATTTCCGTCTGTCCATTTCCCTTTTAATCCACTAATAATGTGTTTTTCTCCAATTTGCATTAATGAAGGGAACAAATCATCATCAATGTAGAAGCTTTCTATAGTAGCACCTGCCAAAACTTCAACTCGTTTTCGGAAAAGTTTACCTTCATATTTAAAATCTATATATGTGGGCCCTTTTGATTTTGCTTCGAGTTCACCCTCAAATATAGATACACGACTCGGATACGTAATTGTAATATCCACATCATTAACATCTAATTTCTTTATAGTGCCGTCCGACCATAGGGAAGATAATTCAATCTTAATCTTATCTCCTATATGAAATACTTCTGGTAAGTCTTTAATTACTATATCCTGCAATTCAGGATTTCCTTCTACTTGTATTACACTCTTGACTGTAGATACACCATTTTTCGCAGTAATTATTACCTCTCCACTCTTCGCGTCCAATGGAATTGTTACAAAACCTTCAGAGTCTACATTCGCTATAGATTTATTAGATGTAGAATAGGTTGTTCCAGTATTTGATGCAGTAACATCTTTTGTTGATCCATTGCTCATAAATGCTTTAACAATCAACTGCATTTTATTATCTGTTAATGACATTTTCTCAGCTTCTGGAGAAATTAACAGATACTTTATAGTTGGTTTTGTAATATTAACCACTATTCGTGACTGAAGACCTTCGTATGTTATCAGGATTGTCGAAGAACCTGTTACATCTTCTACGGTGACATTTAGTAGACCTTCCTTTGAGACAGAGACTAAGGATGGATTGGAACTTAAATAAGTTACACCGCTTTGTGAAGAAGTTATATCCTTTCGTCCGCCAGCATTCACTTCTACAACTTTTAATTGTTGCTGTTGTCCACTAGAAAGATTCGTCTTTGTTGGTGTAACCTCGAGAAATCTTTCTTCACTTCCACCATTTATTATTACCCAAACTTTTTCTGTGATGGTTCCATAGGTAATCTCAATGTATGCTTTTGTACTATCAGCATTTTTATTAGCTGTTATAAGCCCTAAACTATTTACAGTTATAACATCAAGGTTTGAACTTGAATATTCAGTGATAGAATCCGAACTGATATCTTTTTTCGTCCCGTCAGTATACTTTAATATTGGTTTCAGTTGGTATGTTTCACCTGAGCCTAGTTCCAAGTCATGTATTGATTCAATATCATCTGGAATAGCGGGTGAGACTGTTATTTTTCCTTTAACCGTGAAGTAAAAATTTGAAAAATCACCAGGTGTATTTTTATATCTCAGCGTTTTACTATTTCCTCTGTTATCCATTAAACTAATAGATGTTAATTTCCATTCCCCGAGTTCATCGTATTTATCAATTATTATTTTGGCAACATATGAATTTCCAGTCTTCGTGAAATTCAAATTGAAGATCCGACCGCTTGGTCTTGCATACTGGCCACTAATTGTAGACACACCTGAAATCAAATCTTTTGGTTCAGCCGTAAATACTACTTCAGCAGTATTTGAGGTAAGTTGTGATACTCCTATCTTCAAATGCTCTAGAGTTGGAGCTTCTAAATCCGGAGTTGTACCTGAAATTATAACATCGAATTGGTTAAGACTTGTCAATCCATCATAAATCTGTGTAGATCGATCATATGTCCTTGTATTTCCAACTATATCTCTAACCGTTACCGATACTAGTTCATATACACCTAATTCATCATACTGCCCTATTGACCTTGAACCTATATAATTATCTGTTCCAGCTTGACGATAAAAACTAATTGAGAATGTATTTCCAGAAGGTTGTTTATAATTTGCATAAATTGATGAAATACCTGATAAATTGTCTGTAGCTTCAAACGTCAGTCTAATCGCTTCTTTATTTTTGACGTTATTTGATTGTATCTCTATACTTTTCAGTATAGGAGCCTCATTATCAATAGTTGTTCCTGTAATTAAAACATTTCCATGATCTAAAGATTTAGTTTCATCTAAATCATTCACATAATTTATATACGTTTGTCGATTTCCAACTCTATCCGCCAACTCTATTGCAGTAAGCTGCCAGAGTCCCGGTTCATCATAAGGTTTTACTAGATAAGTTGATGTAAAAGTGTTAGATGCTTGCTGTTTAGTAAGAGTAACTCTCTCCCTATCTCCCGAAGGCTTTGAGTAAACGGCAACAGCAGTCCAAATTCCCGATTCATTATCGGTAGCTACAACAGACAATTGAATATTGTTTCCATTTTCAACTTCATTTGACGCTATTGAAACATCTTTTAATATTGGAGCTTCAAAGTCTGTTCTTTGTTCTGGTTCTGGTACTTTGATTGTTCCACTAACATCGATAAACATTTCCGAAAAATCGAATGTGTCATTTGTTTTAGCCGAAGTTGAATGAAGAATTGTTCTTTCATTATCTTTATAATCCTTGACAACAACATTAAGGACTGTCCATGTTCCCTCCGTTTCATATTGTCCAACATTTATCTCTGCCTCATATAATTGATTTTTAGAGTTGTACACAAGATTGAAAGTTTGTGAAGCTCCATTCGCCTTTCTATATGTAATTGTTGAATTTTTAACACCAGATCCTTGATCCCCATCCGAAATTTCCGCTATTAGTATAATTGAGTCAGTAGGTGTAATAGAATTGCTTGAAATACTAATATTTTTTAAAATAGGTGCCTCAAGGTCAGGTGTAGGGTCCTCAATTTCCACTTCCGTCGCAAGGATGAACGACTGTGGAAGAATCATTAGGCATATGGAAAATAACAAGAAAATTTTAGTCAATGTCTTTGTACTCATTATTGCCCTCCGTTATGAATTACTTTTCCGATTAGGTCTTTAATTACACATATATTTAAGTACTTAATAGGTATAATGTTTTACTCTGTTTTATCAAAAAAGACCCTAGGTAAACCTAGAGTCTCTCTTAACATAATTATGGCGAAATTAACGTAGAAGTTGAAGTACGCCTTGTGGTTGTTGGTTTGCTTGCGACTTATCTCGTTATTTCTAACAAGGTCAGACTATATCTTCACCCTTATTGTAAGGGGCTGGGCACTTCGAATGTTACGACTCGTAACACCCTACGGATTTCATCGTCATAGCAATCGCTTTAGACGGTATATCCTAGTCGTTGAACGTTCCCCACGGTTTCCCGACAGGGGCTTCGCTGCTGATTGTCCAATCTCTCCATTTTTCAAGCCATCGCGTTTACCGTTTCCAGTTCCGATGTGGCAGAAGAGCTCTCAGGAGGTTCCAGCAATTCACCCAGTGATTATCTATATCATTACTAATATAGACGCCCATGCAATCAAATTACCGAAGAAGCTGCAATACTCCTTGAGGCATTTGATTCGATTGAGCCAACATTGCTTGTGCTGCTTGAGTAAGGATGTTGTTCTTTGTGAACTCCATCATTTCTTTCGCCATATCTACGTCACGGATACGTGATTCCGCAGCCGTTAGGTTTTCGGAAGCATTGTCCAGGTTATTAATCGTGTGTTCCAAACGATTTTGTAATGCCCCCAAATAAGAACGTCCAGATGATACTGACTCAATTTCATCATTCACAGCAGTAATTGCTGCATCCGCACCGGCTTGATCTGAAATATCAAGTGCATCAACGGCTGTGTGTACATCTGAGAGATCTACTCCTACTGTACCTAAATCAATTTCAATAACTTGACCAGCATCAGCACCTACATGAATATTCAGAGCTGCTGCTGCAGTACCATCCAATAAATTCTGAGTATTAAATGTAGTATTATCCTTAATTCTTTCAATTTCAGAAGCCAACTGCGCAAACTCGTCGTTCAATGCCGTACGGTCTGCGTCTACATTCGTATCGTTTGCAGACTGCACTGCAAGTTCGCGCATACGCTGTAGGATTGCGTGCGTTTCGTTCAACGCACCTTCAGCAGTTTGGATAAGTGAAATACCATCTTGAGCATTTTTAGATGCCATATCCAAACCACGGATTTGACCACGCATTTTTTCAGAAATAGCTAGACCTGCTGCGTCGTCTCCAGCACGGTTTATTTTAAGACCAGAAGATAGTTTTTCTAAGTTTTTAGAAGCTTGCGTGTTGTTCACACCTAGTTGGCGGTGTGTGTTAAGTGCCGCGATGTTGTGGTTAATTCTCATTGTTTTTTCCTCCTTGAGTGTTTGTAGGTTCACGTCCTTGTGACCCTTAAGTAATTTGCTGCTCACGGAGTAAGAGCCGGCCGAACTCGTTACTGCCGCTTACAATATTAGTATCGGACAAGTTGGTTAGGAGTTTAGCGTTTTCTGAAAGATTTTGTGGGATTTCGGTTTATTTTGAGGATAGTTTTAGAGGGAGGGTTGGATGCCCGAGCTTTCGTGAATAGTTTCAAGCATCCAAAGGGGGTTAGTCTTTTTTTGTAAGCTGTGAGAAAAGCTTTGTATCTAGTGTAAGGGCCTCGGTATTTGTTTCGGTAATTGATTGAACAAGTTCTCCTCGGAGAATATCTACACTTTTTGGTGCTTCTATGCCAATTCTAATTGCGTCACCTTTCACCTCAAGGATACGGATTTCGATGTCATTGCCAATTTTAATTGTTTCATTCGTTTTACGAGAGAGGACTAGCATATTAGTTAGCCTCCTTTTCCTGACCAATCGTGTGACGGGTTTTGAACCGGCTGTCGTTCAGGATCATCTGTTTTGCTTTCCTGATGTTTATTTGGAAAATTAGCGGTGCTTGTAGGTTGATTGTTGATGTTTCGAATGGTTGCTTAAGTGTGAGAATACCAAGTACGAATACATCTTCTGTTTTTTCGATAGCTAGCAGTTCGATTGTAGGTTCGTCGATATCGAATGAATAGTCATCAACTAACGTATATGGATTAGTGACGATGAACGCCACTGATGGCGTGTTTGTAGACTGTAATACTTGGAACGTATCGTTTCCTTCAATTGGAAGAAGGGCAAATTCCTTTTCCTCTTCGAATCCGGGAATGCCTTTCGGGAAGTTCCATAGTTGTTCGGGCTGGATGTCAATTTTGCCGTGGAATTTTGTTTCAATGTTCATGTATGTCGCTCCTTTAAAGTTAGCTATATTGAGAGTATCACTGTCTGTGAAATTAAAAAAGAACGAGCTGTCCCGTTCTTTTAGACCGTCCAATCAATTTGGACGGATGGGTATTGTTCCATGACACCGGTCACCTTTCCAGGTGTATAGGTATGGATTGGTTTGTTGATTTGAACATTGTTGATGGCCTTTTGAGGTGTTGCATTAATCGTAAGTGAGCCCGGTTGGAAAGCCATTTGGATTTTCGTTCGATCGCCGACAAATTGGATGTCTAATTGTTTTTGTGGTCGCGTTCCGTTTTGTTTGGCTATGTCGACGATTGCGTTGCCACCATTTTCGATTTGAACGAGTTGTTGCCCTTCCTGCGCCCGACGAGCAATACCTTCCATTAGGCTTTGGTGGCCATATTGGGCATTTTCGGCAGAACGTCTTAATGGACTTTTCAAATCGATGTCCGCACGAACTTCGGTCGTATCCAATGAAAGTTGAGGTCTTGTCGTCGACATTTCAAGGATCGCAGCTGGCTGTTCCTGGGTGAGAGTTGCTCTTGGTTGCTCGATTTCTTGAATAGGTTTGTCGATTTGTAGGCCAAGAATACCTCGAGTCGTTTGGATTTGTAGTTGTGGAATGTTCATTGGCTTCACCTTTTAGAAAAGCGCTTGGAGAGTGTCCAAACGCTACTGTTATTCATTACCGTAAAAAGTCTACGAGTGATGGTTGAATGATCCGCGCTCCGACTGATAAGGCTGCACGGTGGATGGATTCATGTGTGATCATTTCAGTAATTACTTTTTCGTAGTCAATGTCTTCGTTTTCGGACATTTGTTTTTTCGAGATGACTTCTTGTGTGTTCAAACGGTTGTCCATCAGCTCTGCACGGTTTTGGCGTGCTCCAATAAGAGCCCTCGTTTCTAATACGAGGTTTTGAACATCATCAATGGCGCCTAATTGACCATCAATATTTGCGCTCGTGCTAATGGCGGTCTCTAAATCAGCAAACAATGTGTCTACCTTTTCGAATAGCTCCTTGCCATCAATCGTTACATCAAGCGAAACACCGTCAAACACTTCTATACTAATTGCATTGGATACGCCAGTTGCAATGGAGAATTGGTTAGTCGCTTTATTGTACAAAGGAGTTAACGTATTTGTTCCGGAAAAGATATATTTATCTCCGACCTTCGAATTGGCAAGGTCTTGAACATGCTCTCGGAGCTGTTTAATTTCTTGAAGAATTTTATTCCGATCATCTTGTGTTTTCGTATCATTCGCTGCATCAACTGTCAGCTCCTGAATACGAATGATTACTTGTCCAACTTTATCGAGCGCGTCGTCTGTACTGTCAAGGAGATTATGCACTTCTCCAAGATTCCTTTTGTATTGTTCGACCTTATCGACTTGCATCCGATAGCCCATCCCTTTGATGGCGACGACCGGATCGTCGGATGGTCGGTTCACTTTTTTACCTGTTGTCAATTGGTCTTGCAATTTACCCATTTTATTATAGCTGCCCGAAAGGTTCCGGAGCATATTATTGGAAAGCATCGATTGTGTTACACGCATTTACTGGAAACCTCCTGTTTACCTGCCTACGACGCCCATTCCGTTGATGATTTTTTCAAGTGTTTCGTCGATAACGGTTATCATTCTTGCGGAAGCGTTGTAAGCCTGTTGGAATTTGATCATATCTGTCATTTCTTCATCAAGCGAGACGGAGCTGATGGATGCGCGACGGTGTTCGACGGACGCTTTTAACGTTTCGGTGTTAAATCGGATTCTTTCCGCTTGTTGACCGTCAACGCCAAGTTGGCCGATAACGCCTTGAAAATACGTTTGAATCGTTGAGCCGTTCAACTCGTCAGGTCCGTTAAAGGCAGTGAACTGGATATCAGCAAGTTGCTTGGCAAGTTGACCATTCCCCTCTTCATTCGCTGCATCGGAAGCGGCTATGCTTCCGGGATTATTAATGATATTTTGGTTTACTTCTATTGTTGAGGCGGAACCCCCAACAAAGAAATTTGGAACACTTGCTTCATTTGGTAATGGGTGACCGCCGGTATGGATTGTGTTAAATTCTGTAATAAAAACCTCAGCCATTTTATTCAATTTAGCTAGCATCTCAGGATATAGGCCTTTGACAGTCCCGCCGTCATCATAACCATAAGCGTTAACGAGTGACTTCATTTTTCCTGTATCCCGCATATTGTCTAATGTTAACGGCCCACCCGTCGCATTTCCGACAGTAGAAAAGGCGAAAGATAAAAATGTGTTAGGATCTACCGGCTTACCTTCAGTATTAGCGTTATTCGCAGACATTTGCGAGTAGTCTTTTCCTGAAACAACGGTTAAGAGAGTTCCATCCTCCGCTTTCACCTTAATCGTGACCGAGCCCTCCGCAATCGGGAGCGCACGACCACCTGATTTCACATAGCTTATTTCGATTGGTAGGAACTCCGCCAATTGATCGATAAGTACATCACGAGCGTCGTACAAGTCATTCGGCATATATCCGTTCGGTTCGATTTCTTGAATTTGACGGTTCAAGTCGCCGATCTGTTGTAATATTGAATTCACTTCTCCGACACTGACACCGATTTCTGTTCCCAAGTTCGTTTGAATCTCTTCGAGCGATTTGTGCATGTATTTGAATGAGTCTGCGACTGCAATTCCTCGTTCAACGACAACTGCGCGAGCCCCACCATTTTCAGGATTGACGGATAGATCCTGCAATGACTGCCAAAACTGACTCAATGATCTTTGTAAACCATATTCGGATGGTTCATTCAACACGTCTTCCATCTGACTAATCGCTTTCGATCTTGATTCCCAATACCCAAGCTTATTCGACTCCTGCCTAAACTGGTGGTCGACGAACGAGTCACGAATTCTTTGGATAGAGCCTGCTTCAACTCCTGTTCCGAGGAAGCCCGGCATTGTCGGCGTATTGAGGCCGACGCCCGGGAAGCCAGCTGTCGCTTGCATGTTAACGCGTTGGCGGGAGTAGCCGGGTGTGTTGGCGTTGCTAATGTTGTGACCGGTTGTATATAAGCCGGATTGTTGTGTGAACAAGCCGCGTTTGTTTGTTTCGAGTCCCATGAATGTGGAGCGCATGGTGAGTGTACCTCCTTAGGCTTGTGAGTCGAAGTTCGGTATGTCCTTCGTCTCTTTTCTGCCGGTAATTTCAGTTTTTGAGTAGGTTGCCGAGTCCGGGCGCGGGCGGATCATGTCCAGCGATAGATTCACGAATTGAAGAGATTGGTATGTCAGTTTTTGGTTCAAATCGTTTTGCCATTTCAATTCATGAATCGCATGCAGGAGACGGTCCTTCGCCTCCACAAGTTCGTTCTTCTCCGGTTCGGCTGTTGCTTCGATCAAGTTAGAGATTGTCGGGTTCATCGGTACGGGACGTCCTTGTCCCTTTAAGTAGGCGATGACCGCTTTTTGCCTTTCGTTGTCCATTTGGACGATGGCGGCAAGGTGAGCCTGCTCGTCTTTCATGAGCTGGTCGATGCCGTTAATGTCGCCGTTTTTAATGAGTGTCGTTTTTTCATTTGCGATGCGCAGTAGGCTTTTATGCAATTTTTCTAGGTTGTCGAGTATTGAAATGATTGTTTCGATTGACATTGTGGCCCCTGCTTTCTCTATTGTTATTTCTTGTAGTACTTAATCAGGTTGGCAGCGAGTTTTTCAGGCTCGATTTTGTAGTTCCCTGATTCAATTTGTGCTTTCAGTTGTTGCACACGTTCGTTGCGTTTTGCCGTAATTGGTGACGTTTCGGAAAGCTGTTTTGCTTCGGAAGAGATTTCAAGTTTATCTGTTTTGATTTGCGCTTGTTCCTTTGCGTGCTCAGCTTTTAGTTGGTTTGTGCGGTATGGGTTGACGGCTGGAATGTTTATTCGATTAATTTTCATTGCTCTCGCTCCTTTCGTTTTACTCTTATTGTTTATTTCGGCAGATTTGTGACAACGTTTAGGGGCTTTTGGACGAAAACCGGAAATGTGTTAATTTCTTTTGGGAATTCCTATCTATTGTTCCCGTTTAAAAAGATAAAAAACCGACTAGTAAAGGTCGGTTTTTGGCTTTTATGCATATTTCGGCCGCTTTATGCGCTTCTCTAGCTATTTATGCGTTTCTTATTACGATTATGCGTGCTTTTTTAAATTTATGCGCTTTTGAACGTCGTTACTATTTTTTTCGGTCCGCCAAATACGTGCCGGTTTCGTTTCTCTTGATCGCTTCCCTAAATTCTTGTGCAGCTTCGAATTGGCGAAGGCCACTTTTAAGTTCCTCTGTGCAGCTAGCGCAAAGTTTGCCTTCCGTCGTTAGCTTTCCGCAGTTGTCACATGGGTAGCCGAGGTTCGGGAATAGTGCCGGCTGTAAGCGGCCTCTTCGTACCCATTTATGGAGCAACGTTTCCGTAACGCCTGTCACTTCGACGATTCGCTCAATTGTTGCGGCGCGGTTTTCGCGTCTTCTTAAGAAGCGGTATACTTCCTCGTACATTTCTTCTTCGTTGCGTGCGCATTTGACGCACACGTCGCGGATACCTGTGTAGTTGAAAAAATCCCCGCATGTCGGGCAATTTCGTAGTTCTGCCAAGATGAGCTCCTCCTATCGTTCGGCACGAATGAGCGTGACCGCTTCCACTCGTCTTGCGCCCGCTGCTTTTAGAACGGTTGCGGCGTGACGGAGTGTTGTGCCTGTTGTGTAAATGTCATCGACGAGTATGTATGTCGTGTTTCGAATGTCACTTCCGGGTTTAATTGCGAATAAAGGTCGCATCGCAAGCCGCTCTTCCCTCGTCTTCTCCCCCATCACTTCGGTGTTCGTCTTAATGAGCAGGTCTTCGAATGGAATGCGTGCTGCTCGCAACAGTTCCTCAACATGTGCGAAAGTCCGCTCGATCTTTTTCTGCGGATGCATCGGAATTGGGACGATGATGGCGTCTTTTTTGGCGAGTTCGCTGCGCAGTTCATTCGCGAAGACGCCTGCGAGCGCGACGTCTTGTAGGAATTTGTATTGGTGGAGATAGTCGCGCATCGGTTCGTTGTATGTGTAGATGGAAGTGACTTGATCGATTGGATCGCCTTCTTCTTTTATGTCGGCACGTTCGAAACGTTTTGAACACTCTTCGCAAATTAATGATGACTTTTCGATGGCAAGTAGAGATTGCCAACTCGGCGTTGCGGCGAGTTTCTGATCGCAAAGGAGGCAGTTCATATGTGGACGCCTCCTTTATTCAATTTAGTAATTTCGGTTTTCGCTTCATCCATCGCGTATGTAATGCCATTATGGAACAGGATGAAATCGCCGGTCGGATAGTCTGCGGAACGCCCGACACGACCGCCGATTTGGATGAGAGCACCTTTGTCGAATAGTTGTTGTTCAGCTCCGACGACCGCCACTTGGACGTTCGGAATTGTAATGCCACGTTCTAATATTGTTGTCGTCAGTAAGCCCGGCAGTTCTTTATTGCGCAGCGCTTGGACGTGTTCTTTCCGGTCTGGGTGTGCTGCATGGACGGAGCGGATGCGTGGGTCGATGAGTTGAAATAAAGGCTCCGCTTCCTCCATTAGGCCGATATGGTGAAAAAAGATGAGAAACGGTTGATTGTTAGCAAGGCATCGTTCCGTCCAATCGATTAGTTTGCGCGGTAGCTTCCCTTTTCGGATTTGCTTTTCGTAGTTCCATAGTGGAATGAACGTCGGGACTGGTAGTGGGTGGCCGTGGTAGCGGCGGTTGATGATCGAAACGTAGCCCGTCCGTTTCGTTTCTAAGAGGAGTTTGTCTGAAGGTGTCGCTGTGACGTAATGGACGGGGAAGCCCGGTTTGACTGCTTTTTTGACGGCCTTTTGCAATGTCGCATCTGCCTTGTATGGGAAGGCGTCTGCTTCGTCGACGAAAACAGCGTCGAATGCGTGCCGGAATCTGTATAGCTGGTGGGTCGTCGCGAGGACGAGCTGAGATGCTTCCATTGTCGGTTTGGCGCCGCCGTATAATGCTTCGATTTTCGTTTGCGGGAATGCTGCGCGGAGGCGCGGTTCAAGTTCGAGAATGACGTCGACGCGTGGTGCGGCGATGCATACGCGTTTTCCTTCAGTAAGCAGCTTATGAATTGGTTGGAACAGAATTTCTGTCTTCCCCGATCCGCATACGGCGTAGATCAAATGGGGCACGCGTTTGTTTTGGCTTAAGGTCAGTTCATCGGATGCTTTTTGCTGATGCGGCGTCAGTGTACCTTGCCAAGCAATTGTGTGGTTTGTCGGATATGTAAGTTTTTCGCCGCTCCAAATGATGAGTTCTGTGCATGACGAAACGCGCCCCATTTTGAGACATTGGCGGCAATATGTGCATGGGCCTTCGCATTTTGCGCAGTTGAAAGTCGTGAAGCGGGTTTGGTCTTTGTTTTCGCATCGGTTGCAGAAGTGACGTTTTTGATTAAAGATGGATGGGTTTGTTTCGATGCCTGTAATTGTTTGAATGTAGTTTGCGTCTATATGCTTGTCGATTTCTTCACGTGGAAAAGGGGTGTGCATGCGCAACCAAATGCGGCCGTCCAGGAAATCCCGGACTGCTGGATTGAATGGTTTTGACATGTGCACACCCCCTGTTTTGTTAGTTCTTGAAAGTTTTTCTTTTGACCCACCCAAGTCCCATCGAGCCCTCACCTAGATGTGTGCCGATGACGGGGCCGAAGTGGCTAATTGTGAAATGGACGTTTGGCATGCGTTCTGCAAGTTCGTTTTTCCAGCTTTCCGCTTCTTCGGGCTGGTTGGCGTGGATGATCGCGGCTTCTAGTGGCATTTTATCTGCATCTTCCGCAAGCAAGTCCGCGATTCGTTTCATTGCTTTTTTGCGTGTACGTATCTTTTCGAATGGGACAATTACTTTGTCTTCGAAGTGAAGAATCGGTTTTACTTGTAGCAAGCCGCCGATCAATGCTTGTGCGCCTGATAGTCTGCCGCCACGTTGTAAATGCGCAAGATCGTCCACCATGAAATAGGCGCGCATCGTCTTTTTCATTTCCGCGAGCTCTGCCATAATTTCGTCAGGTGTCGCTCCGGCTTTTGCCATTTCTGCGGCTCGGATGACGTAAAATCCTTGCATATAACACGACAGCTCCGAGTCGAACGTGTGGACATCGACACCTTCCGTCATTTCGCCTGCTTGTACGGCGCCAGCGTATGTACCGCTTATACCGCTTGATAGATGAATGGAAATGATCGCATCATGATCTACTTTTAACGATTCAAATAGCTCGACGAATTTTCCGACGGGCGGCTGGGATGTTTTCGGCAATGGGCCTTCCCCGCGCACTTTATCGTAAAAGTCCGAAGACGTTAAATCGATTTCCTCTTCATATGCTTGTCCGTCGATCGTCACCGTCAACGGGATGACGTGAATGTCGAGTTTTTCCATTATATTTGACGGCAAATAAGCCGTGCTATCTGTTACAATTGCTGTTTTCATAACTATCAACTCCTGCATCATATTCTACTAGAATTGCAGGTGAAAAGAAAAGCCCTTCTCCGTTCAACTTTGGAGCTTGTGCGCCCACTGGTTCGCTTCGTTCGAGTACGCGACAATTTCCTTTTTCGTCAAGCCGAGTGCTTTACCGATTTCAATAATTTTCTTCATATCAAACCGTTCCGTCGCAATTGCTAGGTCTAGATACGGCGTCATGCTCGTATTTTTCCCTTGCAATGTTTCCGCCACTTCCTCAGAAAACGGGAACGTCGGCAAAATATCTTCCCAGCTGCGTTGCATGATGACGTCGAGTAACGAAAATAAGCCGACGAAAAAATGCTCGTCACCGCTCGGATACCCTGTTCGGACTGCAACGAGTTCGCACATTTTCGCGCGCGACATTGAGTACGAGACGAGTGCTTTAATGCGGCCGCTCGATGAATGGTCGCTTAAATCGTGGAGCATTAAAATTCGCATCCATTTCCGCAGTTCGCGCAAGCCGATTAAAACAATTGCCTGTTTGACGGAGCCGATACTTTTCGGGACGCTGAAGTTCATCGTATTTATGAATCTCAGTAGTTTGTATGTGAGTGAGATGTCATGGAGTATGAGTTTTGCGATTTCATCGATGTCAGGGTTGCTATCATTGAGCTCGTTAATAATTTGCATATGTAAATTTAGATTTGCAGGGATTTCCACGCCTTTAATGATCTCTGGCTTTGCAAAGAAATACCCTTGGAACAAGTCATATCCACTCTTTTTCGCAATTTGGAACTGCTCTTCGGTTTCAATCTTTTCTGCAAGCATTTTAATATGC
Organism: Sporosarcina sp. UB5; assembly: GCF_050859005.1. Classification (GTDB taxonomy): domain Bacteria; phylum Bacillota; class Bacilli; order Bacillales_A; family Planococcaceae; genus Sporosarcina. Next base: position 2,002,010 of record NZ_CP125984.1, on the reverse strand, counting down.
GGATATTTTTTTATTAACCTTTCGATATCCCGTCTCCCTTTATCGTCGACGGCGAGGAAATCTACTTTCACATAATCGATTAGCTCGAATAGTTCGGTATGTAAGGCATATTGGTCTTGAATGATGAAGTCGTCAAGCGCAAGCTGAAACCCTTCACGCTTAATTTCCTTCAACCTCGAAATCAGTGTTGGGGTAATTTCGACGTCTTCTAAAATTTCGATGACGACGCATTCCGGCTTCAAGTTTGAGAAAATGTCTTTTACGAGCAGTTCACCGGAAAAATTGATGAATGACTTTGATTTTCCTGAAATTTGGTCGACACCAATTGACAGGAACGTATTGACGAGTAGTTGGATGGTTGCCCGTTCAGGATCAATGTCAGGGAAGCTGTTTCGTTCACTATTGCGATAAAGTAGTTCGTAGCCGAAAATACGCCCTTCACTGTCTAAGATCGGCTGCCTGCCAACAAAAATATGCAACTCCATAATCTCACCTCTCAATGAAAATAGTATACCAAAACTGGTTCTCTTTTACTATAAATTTTCAAACTATTTTAATAGATATAGGGGATGAAACATGATATGTTGGAAGAAAGTCTCATCAAATGGGGGAATTCATAATGGAAACACTATTGTTTGAACAAGAGGGGCATATCGCTCGGGTGTCACTTAACCGTCCTGAAGCGATGAATGCTTTCAATTATGAAATGCTGTCGGAACTCGGCCAAGTAATTGAGTCAATTCGCATTAATCCCGATATTCGGGTCGTCATCTTTACGGGTGCTGGTGATCGTGCATTTAGCGTGGGGGCTGATTTGAAGGAACGCCGGACGTTGACCGATTCGCAAGTGAAGCGGAATGTCTATAAGATCGGCGAAGTGTTCACGTTGGTGGAAAATTTGCCGCAGCCGACGATTGCAATGTTGAATGGCTACGCGTTTGGCGGTGGGATGGAACTTGCGCTAGCTTGTGACTTCAGGTTTGCGGCGGATTCGGCGGTTATGGGGCTGACAGAAACGGGTCTTGCGATTATCCCGGGAGCAGGAGGGACGCAGCGACTGCCGAGGCTAATTGGTGAGGCAAAGGCGATGGAGCTCATTTTGACAGCGAGACGATTGAAGGCGGATGATGCATATTCATACGGCATATTAACAGGCGTCGCTCCCGCGAATGCTTTGCACGAAACGGTGGACCGCTTCGTCGAGGAGATACTCGCGAACGGGCCGATTGCACTGCAACAAGCGAAGTTTGCAATTAAGCACGGGATGAACGCTGATTTACAGACAGGGCTCGCGATTGAACGGAAGGCGTATGAGTTGACGATTCCGACGGAGGATCGGTTGGAGGCACTTGCGGCGTTTGCGGAGAAGCGGAAACCAGAGTTTAAAGGGAAATGAATGCACGCGGAGGACGGTAAGTTCTCGTTAATTCCCGGGGAGTTCTCGTTAATGCGGAAAGAGTTCTCGTTCTCTATCAGGGAGTTCTCATTAATACAGAAAGAGTTCTCATTCACAAGCGGTCTGTCGTGAAATTTATGCGGCGCGTTACTTGTTTGGCGACTTGCCATGACGCGATTAACTGAACAATCATTTCCTCAACATGGTCGAGCAAGTCGTCCGTTTTCGTTAGTTGCGTTTGGACGAGGCATTGGTTCATGTGGATGTAGATGGCCGTGAGCCGGTCGCTTCGGTCTGCTTCGTGGTCGGTCGTTGTCATGAGTTCAAATAGGAAGTCTTGTGCTTTTTTCAGTGTGCGGGTCCTCTCGTCGGTGTCGCCTACTTCGATTGCTTGCTTGCATTGCTCGATGTTTTTCTGGAGTTCGGTGAGCAGGAGGAGGACGTATTCCATCATCGATAATGTGGAGGCGCTTGCTTCTTTGTAAATTTGAATGGCTTTTTCGATGTCTACGGTTGTCATTGTTGGTGCCTCCTGTCGCTTTTTCTTTTGTATCGGCTTTTTTCTGTTCATTTCAATTGTTTTTGGTCGATATATAGAGGGAGAAGTTGATGATGTCGGAATTGGGGTGATGGAATGCGTGTTTTGAGTTCGGAACAGATTGCGGTTTCGGCGAATCGGTCGATGCGGAATGCGGGGCAAATCGAGAAGAGTTTAGTGAAGCTCGGCTCTGGCGTGAAGATTGCGAAAGGCAGTGATAATGCTTCGGGTTTGTCGATTTCGGAGACGATGCGTGCGCAGATCCGGGGGATATCTCGGGCGCAGAGCAATATGCAAGATGGACTATCTTTGCTTGAGGCTTCGAATGAAGGGCTGAATAATGTGAATGGCTTATTGCAGCGGGCGCGTGAGCTTGCGGTGATGAGTTCGAATGATACGTTGACGGTGAATGATCGTGCGGCGAGCCAAGTGGAGCTTGATCAGTTGCTTGAGGCAGTCGATGATACCGCGACGAAGCTCGAGTTCAATACGAAGAAGATTTTGGGCGAGGCCGGTTCGTTGACGTTGCAAGTTGGGGCGAATCCCGGGCAGCAAATGCAAATTACGCTTGTCGATGTTAGTTCGAAGGCGCTCGGTCTTGACGGGGCAACGCTTGAGTTGCGGGATCTTGCTGAAGCGTTGATTACGAAAATCGATAATGCAATTTCGACGGTTTCCAGTCATTTGACGCGGATCGGTTCGAATATGGAAGCGGTCGAGCATCATTTGACGAATGCTTTGACGTTCGAGAATAATTTAACGAAGTCGCTTTCGTTGCTTGAGGATACAGATATGGCGAAGGAAATGATGAATTTCGTCAACTTGGATATCCGGCAGCAAGGGGATCATTTGCTTGTGAAGCAAGTGAATCAAAATATTCATAGTGTGATGTCGTTGTTTTCGAAGTGAGTAGGCGCATGGGTTATCCCGGCCTACTCTTTTTTTGCGTTTTCACAGCGTGGGTTCGCGGAGACGATGCGTGCTGCTTTGACGACGGTGGAGAGGATATTTGTGGCACCTTGGTGGTCGGCGACGTGGGTCGCTCTAATGTATGGGCTCAAGTCGCTGTTGACTATATAGCGCGGTTTGATTTCGTTGAGTGCGATCGCCATAATGTCATCTTTGCATCTTTTGCAGTTGCAGTTTAGATGAAGTTCTTTTTCGTATTGTTGCAGTACGCCTTGAACGACTTCTTCCATTACGTTGTATACTGGCATGTTTCGTACCCCCTAGGGATCTTTTCCGCGGCGGATGTCTAGCGTTGGATATGGTCCGCCAATGGGTTGGTATGATTTTCATTAATTGTAGCATTGTTGGGGATGATTGTGAATGGAAGATGGAAATATTTTCTTGTATTATGCGTGATTGTGGGAGTTTATGCGCGGTTGGTGACGGTTATGCGTGAATTTACGGATTTATGCGTGGATTTATAGATTTATGCGTGAGTTTACGGATTTATGCGTGATTCCGGGAGTTTATGCGTTTCTGCAAAATCATAGGAGGCATAATTGATGTGCCCTCATCATTTTTGCCTCCTACATTTATTTATTCTTCTATGTCTTCATCGCTTCGGTATTCTAAAATATCGCCAGGCTGACAGTCCAACGCTTTGCAAATTGCCTCTAACGTTGAAAATCGGATGGCTCTTGCCTTGCCATTTTTCAATATCGAAAGGTTCGCCATCGTAATTCCTACCCGTTCCGAAAGTTCTGTTACGCTCATTTTCCTTTTGGCCAGCATTACGTCAATATTTATTATAATCGCCATTGTTTTCACCTCAGACCGTCAAATCATTTTCTGATTTTATCATAATCGCTTCTGTTAACAGTCTTTGGAGAACAGCAGCAAAGACCGCGATTACTAACGAAGCAAAAACAGGAACCATGCCCATAATGATGAGACCTGGTGCATCGTCCAGCTCCGCTAGCATTGCTACAAACGGTAAAATGATGACATAGAAACCGCTAATTGTCATTGCACAGAATTTAATCTTCTGTAGAGCTGTAATCGATAGTTCAGAGAAGGCCATGTTCTTGTCAATATAGTTTAGAAGCTTGAATGCCTGGAACAATGCGATGAAAAACGGAATGACGGATAGGTACATACCAATTACGATTGGATAAAGGATATGCGCATAATCCGGGTTGGCTGGATTATTCCATAAGTCATAGAGTCCGTATATACCTAATGCAAGTACGGGAGTTCCGATTAGAAAGACTGCCATCCGTAAAAATAATGTTGATCCTCGTTTCATAAAAAGCACCTCACTTGTTAATATGGTTTAATAATACACTGATATTTATCGTTTATCAATAATTAATTATCGCTTTTGGTTAAATTGTTGTTGATAAGGGAGGTGTTGTTTGTTACAGAGAAATGCATTGGAACTGGCGTTATGCGGATTTGGAAAGGGTTATGCGTGGATTTGGAGCTTTATGCGTTTCTGGAGTGATTTATGCGCCGTTGCGGGCGGTTATGCGTGATTCGGAGGATTTATGCGCCGTTTTCTGGATTTATGCGCTTCTGCAGGGATTTATGCGTGAACCTATTTGATTCCATCAAAAAAAGAAGGTGCGGGACCTTCTTTTTTGGTTATTCCTCGGGGGCGAGGCCTTTTTTGAGGAAGTGGATCATTTGATTGATTTCCTCCTCGTCGTTCCACTTCACGCCGATGACGTATTTCGTGGCGAAGTAGCCCATAATTGTCGAGGCGGCGAGGCGGATGACTGTCGGTGGAGGGAGTTGGATAATTTGGCCTTTCGATTGGTAGTGCTCGATAATTTGGACGAGGCGGCTGAGTACCTTTTTTCCGACGTGTTCGATGAATTGCTCGCGCAGTTCGTTGTGGAACGGAATTTCCTGGAGAAAAATACGGATGACTTTCAAGTTTTTCTCGAGGAAATCTTGGCGGTTTTTAATCATCGCGCGTACAAAGTCTTCAAAGTGCTCGAACTCTTTGTCGAGCACTTTGTTCAAGTCTTTAATAATAATTGGGCCGATCATTTTGACCATCATCGGTGTAACGATGGAAAGGAGTAAATCCTTTTTCGTTTTGTAATGACGGAAGATCGTACCTTCTGCGACGCCCGCTTTTTTTGCGATTTCATTTGTCGATGTGGCGGCGAATCCTTTTTCCGCGAATATTTCTGTAGCTGCGATGAGAATTTGCTTCTGTTTCTCTGTGAGGTTGTCGTTTTCCTGTAGCATTTCGTTGAGCAAATTGTTTTCGTTTGTCATGACGCCCTCCTTATATTTTGCGATATTTTCGCAGCACGGCGATGTTTATTGCAATGAACATCAGGCAAAATGCTCCAAGAATGAGTACATTTATCATAATGTCACTAAATCCGGCGCCTCTTACCATAACGTCACGCAAAGCTTCGGCCGCGTAATAGAGCGGGGTCAAGTAGCTAATCCAGCTAAGCCATTCGGCGATTGTCTCTAAGTTGAACAAGCCGGAAAAGAAGATTTGTGGCACGACGACGAGCGGGATGAATTGCATCATTTGAAGTTCGTTATGTGCGAATGACGAGAGCAGGATGCCGAGCGTCAATGCGGTCAACGCAAGAATAAGGATAATGAGGAGCACGTAAATGAAGGCCCCTTCCATAACCATGCCTAGCACATAAATGGCGTACGCCGTAATAATTGTAGACTGGATTGTTGTGAAAAGTCCAAAGCCGAGGACATAGCCTGCGACGATTTCCCATTTGCGTAAAGGGCTTGCGAGTAACCGTTCAAGCGTGCCTGTCGTCCGCTCGCGCAGGAATGAAACGCCCGCGATGAGGAAGACGAAAAAGAATACGAAAAATCCGAGCAGGACTGGACCGAAATAATCGAATTGCCCCATTTCGCTTGAACCGTGCAAGTAGTCAATTGTTAGTTCCGGAGCGTTTTCTGCTTGCGGTTGTTTCGGCAAGGCGGTTTGCAGCCACTTCATTGTAGCGCCTGTAACGCTCGGATCGCTTCCTTCAAGGACAATTGACAGGGAGTTGCCTTCGAATTTCAAATAGCCATCGAGCTCCCGCGCGACAAGTTTTATCTTCACTTCCGCTTCTGAGTCGAAGGTCGTCACTTGCGCTCCTTCTGTATCGATTTGGTCAGCGAGCATTTCCGGCACATCGACCAATCCAATCTTCGGGGCGTAAGCGTCCCCGTTAAAGACGAAATAGAGCATTGTTAGCACGAGGATTGGCGCGAAAATGAGCAGTCCAATCGTCCGTTTGTCCCTGACGAGTTGACGGAGAATCCGTTTCACCATTGCCATCACTCTCATCGCTCCACACCTCCGAAGACGAGGAATGCTTCCTCGATTGTTGTCGAAGCTGTCTGTTCTTTTAATTCGGCTGGCGTGCCGACCGCAATGAGTTTTCCGTCACGAATCAGTCCAAGCCGATCGCATTTATCGGCTTCATCCATGACGTGGGTCGTGACGATGAGCGTCTTCCCTTGCGCCTTCAAATCCGTGAAGGCATTCCAAATACTTTTTCGGAGGACCGGGTCGATTCCGACGGTCGGCTCGTCAAGAATGAGCAGTTCCGGTTCGTGGAGGAGTGCGATTGCGAGAGAAAGGCGTCTTTTCATTCCTCCTGAATAATTTGACACGAGTTTTGTGACGTCGCCAGAAAGTTGTACGAGCTCCATCACTTCATTGATGCGCTCTGCTTGTTTTTGTCCTTTTAAGCCGTACAGTTCAGAGAAAAACTGGAGATTTTCCTTCGCCGATAATTCCTCGTATAATGCGTCCGATTGCGCCATATATCCGATTCGTTTGATGAGCTTCAAGGAAGGCATCTTCTCGTCAAATAAATAATTTTCTCCTTCTGTCGGCTCGTCGAGTCCCGCCAATTGCTTCACCAACGTTGTCTTCCCTGCTCCTGACGGTCCGAGCAACCCGAAAATCTCCCCTTCGGAAATGTCGAGGTTAATATCTTTTAGAACTTGGTGCTTGCCGAAGCTTTTTGAAACATTGCGGATGGAGACGCATACTTTACGTTCGCTCATTTATCGTCACCTCTTTTTTGATAGTGAGTGATTACTCACTTCATTGTAGTCTATGAACATATGAACTGTAAAATGAGTGACTAGGAGAGATGCGAGCAATGGCGGGCGTAACACAATCAATGCTGACCGCAACAAAAAAAAGAGAGGGGCTCCCCCTCTCTTTCTCATATTACCTTATGCGCTTCCCATTCCTCGCGCAACATCCCCATCCGGATCGAGTCGTAGTAGACGCCGTTCCAGTATCGGACTTTGCGGATGCGCGCTTCCATTGTCATGCCGAGCTTTTCGGCGACGCGGATCATGCGCTCGTTGCCGGACCAAGTCGTGAGGCCGACGCGGACGAGTGGCATTTTGTTGAATAAATGATCAATCCACATCGTGAGTGCCTTCGTTCCGTAGCCACCACTCCAGTACTCCGGCTCGTAGATGAGGATGCCCATTTCAAGCCAGCGGGACGGCTCGTGTTCCCAATAGTAGCTCACCATGCCGATAAGTTCGCCGTCCACTTCGATTCCCCAGTAGTCATCCTGCGCGACGATTTTGTCTTTTCGTTCGAGAAACGCCTCATACGTCATCGTCTTATGTGGGAAATACGGGGCGTCCCATTTCTTCCATTCAGGATTTTCCTGTTTGAACGTCATCTCCCACATATAATGCAAATCTTCTTCTTTTATTGGGCGGATTGTTACGCCTTCTAATGTATAGGTCAATGAAAATCCTCCTGGTTCTTATAAGTACTTCGCGAACCAGCCCGTAATCTCGTTTAACCTTTCAATTCGCAGATTCGGTGCGCCGGTCCGCGATAAGTTATGGTCAGCATCCGGGAAGCGGACGAATTCTGTCTCTTTCCCCATGCTTTTCAATGTAATGTAGAGCTGCTCCGCTTGTTCAATCGGGCAGCGGAAATCTTTTTCTGAATGAAGAATTAATAACGGCGTCTCGACGTTTTCCGCATATTTCAACGGAGAATGCTTCCATAGCGTTTCGACGTCTTTCATGTCTGCGGCAATTTGCCAGTCGCTGAAGTAATAGCCGATGTCAGATACGCCGAAGAAGCTAATCCAGTTACAAATTGAGCGCTGTGTGACAGCCGCTTTGAATCGGTTCGTATGGCCGACGATCCAATTCGTCATGAAGCCGCCATAGCTCCCGCCTGTTACGCCGAGGCGATTTTCGTCAATCCATTCATTTTCTGCCAATACGTAGTCGGTTGCCGCCATAATATCTTCATAGTCGCCCCCGCCGTAATCGCCGCGGACTGCATCGACGAATAGCTGGCTGTAGCCGTGACTGCCGCGCGGGTTAATGTAAAGGACACCGAATCCTTTAGCTGCAAGCAGCTGCATTTCATGAAAGAACGTATTGCCGAACATTGCGTGTGGTCCGCCATGAATGTCGACGATGAGTGGGTATTTCTCCCCTTCTTTAAAGTCTACCGGTTTCATGAGCCAGCCATGGACATCCCAGTCTTTCGCCCCTTTGAAGACAATTGCTTCCGGTTTAACGAGTTTAACTTCTTGCAAATAGTCTTTATTAAATGAAGTGAGAGCTTCCCTTTCACCCGTCGCAATCGTCAATTGTTTAATTTCTCCCGGATTTACGGGATCGCTCACTGCGACTAACGCAAAATCGCCTTCCCCGTTCACATCGTAGCCGTAAACGTGCTCGTCTTCAGGTGATGCCGGGTATAGTTCCCCTTCGAGCGTTGCGAAATAAAGGCGGACGTCGCCCATCGTTGAAAGTTGGAAGTACAAATGATTGTCTTTCGTCCAGACGGCACTCGGTGCACTTACTCCTTGCTGATGGTCCGCAACCGTATAGTCGCCAACTGGTGCATCAACGCCTTCCGTAATATTAATCGTATTGCCGCGCCTCGTGTCGTATACGTACAATTCGCCGTGCGTCGCGTTTTGGAACATGCGATCCGAACCGACGTACGCGATATAATTGTCGTCAAACGAAAATTTTGCGCCTCCGTAATACCCTTCTTCATCGACGATAACCGTCTCTTCCTTCGACTCAATATCGACTAAATAGAGCGGTTGGCGGAATTCCCAGTCTAAGTTCTCGCTTCGGTTTACACTAATAACGAGCTTGCTGCCGTCTATTGAAACGGCTTGCAACGTATGTTGGTAATTCCCTTCCGTAAATTGCGTTACTTCTTCTGTTACAAGATCGATGTCACCGATTTGTTTGTATGAATCTTGCGGCAATAACCCGATGCCGTCCATTTTGTACTTCATCTTCGTGACACGAACTGGTTCTGGTTTCTTCTTTTCATCCTTCTCTTCCTTGTCCGTAAATGCCTTGCCTTCCTTCAGAGAGGCGTCAAACCAAATTTTCGTTCCGCATGGTGACCATTCGAAGCCGGATACCCCTTTATCGAAGGATGTTAGTTTCTTCGCCTCGCCTCCGCGGGCAGATAGAAGGTATAGCTGGTTTTTATCGTCGCGATTCGACAAAAAAGCGATCTGCTTGCCGTCCGCCGACCATTTAGGGGAGCTGACGCGTTGTTTTCCGTATGTCCATTGCGTCGTTTCTTTCGTCTTTAGGTCGATATGATACAAGTTTGCGATATATTTGTTTTCCTCTTCGTCGATATGCGTTTTGATGAACAATGCTTCTTTTCCGTCAGGCGAAAGCTGCGGGTTCGTGACGGATTGCAGTTTGAATAAATCTTCTGTTTGTAGGTTTCTCATAGGAATTCCCCCTTCTTTTATCTAGTCTACATATTTCGACACCCGGAGGAGTTTCCCCTTTTAAATTTCGAATGTTTTTTCCGATGTAGACGAATTGGGATCTGAAGCAACGGCTGAGTGGACCTTGACGATAAAAACGAGCCCTTCCGCGAACTCACGTGGAAGGGCTCTACCATTTATACTTTCAATTGATCTTTCAACTGGCGGCGTAAAATTTTGCCGGTTGTGTTTTTCGGTAGTTCGTCTAGGAACTCAATTGTTTTCGGTACTTTATATTTTGCTAAGCGATTAGCGCAGAAGGCTTTTAGTTTATCTGCGTCCTCGACAGCGCCTTCTTTTAGTACGACGAACGCTTGGACTTCTTCGCCGAAATCGGGATCGGGCACGCCGATGACCGCTGCTTCGACGATGTCGTCATGTGTGAAAAGCACTTCTTCGACTTCCCGTGGGTAGACGTTGTAGCCGCCGACGATGATCATATCTTTCTTTCGGTCGACGATGTAGAAATAACCGTCTTCGTCCTGACGGGCTAAGTCGCCTGTGTAGAGCCAACCGTCACGGATAGCAGCTGCAGTATCTTCCGGCATTTTGTAATAGCCTTTCATGACATTCGGTCCTTGGACGACGAGCTCACCAACTTCGCCGACAGGCATTTCAGCGCCATATTCGTCCACGACTTTATTTACTACATTGATGATGTTCGTTCCGATTGATCCGGGCACCCGCTCGCGATCTAACGGGTTGAAGCATGTAACCGGTGACGCTTCGGACAGGCCGTATCCTTCTGAGATTTTCACATTGAATTTATTCTCGAAGTTATGGAGCAATGCGACCGGCAACGACGCCCCTCCAGAAATCGCTAGGCGGATCGTGCTGAAGTCTGCCGGGTCGCCTTCCGGGAATTGATAAAGGAAATTGTACATCGTCGGCACTCCCGCGAATACAGTCCCATTCTGTTCTTTAATTGTTTGGAACACATCCGCCGGACTAAAACGTGGTACGAGCAAGATTGTCGCCCCTTTTAATAATGGGGCATTTACGACGACGGTTAACGCGAATACATGGAAAACGGGCAACGTCGCGACGACCCGGTCGTTTTCCGAGAAACCTAAATAGTCCCCGACGTCACGCGCGTTCGAGTACAAATTTTTATGCGTTAGCATTGCACCCTTCGGATGACCAGTCGTTCCGGACGTATAAAGAATGACAGCGGTTTCATTTTCATCGACGGCAATCGGCTCGAGATCCGGTCGGCCTGTGGCGATTAATTGAGAAAACAATTTCACTTTCGCTTTCGCCTTCTCTGGCAATGCCGCCACTTTTTCTCCCGTTTCAGCACTCATTTCGCAGACGATATAGTGCTCGATCGAAGGAAACATCGATACGGAACTTTCGACGAGTGGCAATAGCTGATCGAGCGCGATGACCGCTTTTGCATCACTATTATGTAAAATGTACGAAATTTCGTCAGGTGTATAAATCGGATTGATTGGAATTGCTGTCGCTCCGATCCGCATCGTTGCGTACAACGAAATGAGGAAATGCGGTGTATTCCCTAATAAAAACGCGATATGATCGCCCTTTTCGATTCCAACCCCTTGCAATGCTGACGCAAGCATCGACACGGATTTGTCGAACTCGGCATATGATGTGTCTTTCCCCATGAAGTGATAAGCCGTTTTACTCGGCTGTAGCTTCGACGTCTCATAAACGTGTGACACTAAATTCATACTGAACACCCTCCCTTTTAGAATTGAATGAACAATCATTCATTTAACCCATCTATTATTATATAAGAAAAACTAAAAGTTCACAATACTTTTAGAAAATGTATAGAAATCAAAATTAGACATGCACTCTTTTTTATTTCAAAAAACATTCAAAAAGCCTTCCCAACTTTTCGTGGGAAGGCAACTACTCAACTAATTTTCAGCCACCCGAATATGCGCCAAGTAACGCCAACGGATGAGATAGAAATAAATGACTTGAAGAACCGTAAATCCGACGAGCACCATCGTCAGTTCGCGAACAATCGAAATTTCCGCGAGAGCGTCCCATATAACTTGCAACGATAGGAACGCGAACGAACTATGGACGAGCGCAACGCCCCACGGGACGAAAAATTGAGGGATGAGCTGTCGGTTAACGATTTTCTTGAATTCCTTGTCGGTAATGCCCATACGTCTAAGTACATCGAACTGCTTACGGTCGATGTCGAGCGATGTATACAAGCGGAAATAGATGAAGCTCCCTGCTGCAAGCAAGAAAACGCCAGCAAGCAACAACCCGATGAAGAGGAGCAATGTAAATGTCGTCCGCATGATGGAATAGTTTAAGCCGGGATTATCGAACGTGAAAAGGAGCTTGTTCCGTGTCCCAAGCAAAAGCGACTCAGAGACGGAATGCTCAATCGTCAGTCCAATGCTTTTCGTCTTCTGCCAGTCCGGAATGTCGAAAGCGTGATAGATGGACGCCGGCTCGATAAGCAAAGCGAGTTTTTCATAATCGGCGTCATTTAAAATAATTGTGTTCGTGGCGATTGCATGGGCCGGGAACAGTTCGTACGGGTAGGCTCCGTTTATTCGTACCGCGATGCCACTTTCCTCGAGCACCGTCTTAACGGATTGCTTGTTCAGCCGCTCAAATGTAGATACGGTTGGCGGCAAGAAGAGTGCTTCCCCTTCCTTTAATTCAAATGCGCCTTTGCCGAACGAACTTGCAAGTCTATTTACACTCGAAAGCTTGATGATCGAAACAGTATAGTCCGTTAACGACGATCGCTGTGCGAGCACTGGGAACCGGACGTATGTATACTCGATTTCATTCTTTCTCAGTTCATAGCCTAGCCGGTTAATATGCTCTTGCTCCAGTTCATTGCCCGGAAAACTTTCGTACACGAGGCCGAGCGGGTTCATTTCCCGGTATTGGGAAGCGAATGATGTGAGCGACGCAAGGATGCCGACCGACATGAATGCGACCGTCGAGACGATCGTGACGATGAAAAACATTCGGGCATTTTCCTTCAATCGGATGACACCTTCGGAAATCGCAAGCAAGCGGAAATGCCGCCAATAAAACTCCTTCCGCACTTTGAACAGATGGAGGATGAACGGTAAGGAGTCCGTGAAAAAGAAGTACGTACCGAGCGTCGCGAGCGGTGGCAACAAGAAGACGAGGCCGATGACGATGCTGTTCGACGTTAGAGCGGCCAAAGTATACGATAAGCCAAGTAGCACGAGGCCAACGACTCCACGGAATAATGAAAAACCGTGTTGCTCGACGCCGACACCGTCACTGCGGATTAACTCATCAAGCTTGCCAGTCCGAATGAAAACGGGTGCGACCCACGAAATAATGATGAACAAGCTTAAGAAAGCGCCGACCGTCAACGCGAACGGCTCCCACGATATGTACAACGGGAGCGCCGGCAGCATGACGATTCTTTTGACGACCATGAAGAAAAACTTCGAAAACATATATCCTAAAAACGTGCCAACACCGATCGATGCCGTGCCAATAATGAGCGTCTCGATGAAAATGAGACGATGTAATTGCCGCTTCTCCATCCCTAAATGAAGAAGGATGCCGAACTCCTTCGTCCTTGCTTGCAAAAATGCACGCATCGAATAAAAGAGGAAAAACATCGTAAATATGTAAAGGATGAGTTCAGCGATGCCCATGCCGAGTACGGCAATGTCTTGCAATGCACTTCCTTCAATCGACGGATGAAAGAGCAACATCGAATAAAGGAAAAACACCATAACCGAAAAAACGCTCGCCATGAAAAAGGCAGCGTAAATCCGCCGGTTGCGCACGACATTCCGAAAAGCAAACTGACGAAACGTCATGTCGTACGCCTCTCTATTTGGCTATCCGTCTTATAGCATCCGCAAATCATTAACATTCCCTCCAAGTAAACTGAGCACGTTCAAAATTCGTTGGAAAAACGTCTGGCGCCGCTCATCCTTGTAGATTTCATTGAAAAATTCCCCGTCCTTAATGAACAACACGCGGTCGCAATAGCTCGCTGCAATTGGATCATGCGTCACCATAATAATCGTCGTCTTTTCGGTTTGATTAACAAGGCTTAGCAATTCGAGAACTTCCTTTGCAGATTTCGAGTCGAGATTCCCTGTCGGTTCATCCGCCAAAATGAGTTTCGGCTTATGAATTAACGCCCTTCCAACAGCAGTTCGCTGTGCCTGTCCACCCGACAGCTCATCCGGACGACGGGTTAGAATTTCCTTTAAACTTAATTGTCCCGCAAGCCGATCGACCCGCTTTTGCATATCTTTAATCGGCAAACCGTCTAATGTGAGCGGCAAGACGATATTTTCTTCTACCGTTAAGCTTTTTAGCAAGTTAATGTCTTGAAAGACGAAGCCGAAGTTGTGCCGCCTAAACAGCGCCAATTCATTCGCTTTTAACGCTTCAGGCTCGACGCCGTCAATCGTAACGCGCCCGTACGTCGGTATGTCGATTGTCGAAATAATGTTCAACAACGTCGTTTTCCCGCTGCCGGAAGGTCCCATAATGGCGATGAATTCACCCTCATCCGCCTCAAAATCAAGGCGATTAAGTGCGCGGTGCATTACTTTCCCTTCGTAAATCTTCGTCACTTGCTCTAATTCAACGATTCTGTTCTTCATCTGCTTCACCTATCTCTCCATTTGTAAACAGAATCTTGACGGAAGTTCCTTGCCCGACTTCCGAACTAATCGTCAATGGATGCCCGAGCTTCAAACAAACCTCATCGGCGATATATAGTCCCATTCCTGTCGACTCACCAGTCAGACGGCCATTTTCACCCGTGAAGAACGCCTTCGTCACCCGTTTCAGATCGGATGCCGGAATGCCTACCCCTTCATCGCGAATAGTAAGTTCGAAGCCAATAGCGGTTTGTCTCGCTGACAAATAGAGACGCTTCCCTTTCTCAAACGTATATTTCACAGCATTCGTAATGAACTGCCCGATGGCGATTTTCATCCATTTTGCATCCGTCGCAACGACGAGCGACTCATCGATTGAAATGACCGGATAAACGCCATTCGTTATGAACAGTCGCTTATGATCTGTCACGATCTGCTGAATGAGACTCTTCAAGCCGACCCGTTCGATTTGCATGTCTTCCTCGAACGTCTCAAGACGCGCGTTGAGAAGGACGATATCGAGCCCTCGCTGGATCTTCTCCATTTCCTCGCTAATGCTCCGCTTATCAAGCTCACCTTCTTCTTGAAGGAGCAAGTTAATGACAGAAATCGGAGTCTTCATCTGATGCACCCATTGATTGACGAACTGGAGCTGCCTGTGCTGGGAGGCGTACAGCGATTGCACTTCGGCTTGGTATAATCCATACAAATCACGCATGAATGCAGCTGATTGAAGCTGCTCCGTCGTCTGCACATTTCGAATGAGCGCATCTTCCATCTTTTCCGGTTTACGCAAAATCGCGTTGTAATAATTACGCCGGGTAATAAATTTCCCGATGAGGAAGCCCGCTGTTAGCAACAAGCTCATTACAATCGAGTAAATAGCCGTATTGAGCCCCCGAAAGCCATCGAGCCAATACAAGATAAGTATGAACGTCACGAGCATCATCTCGAAGATGACCCACGACAAATGTTCTTTTAGAAATAAAACAATTTGCCTCATAATTCCTCCGGTGCGACGAGAAAACGATAGCCTGACCCGCGGACTGTCTCGATGATCGACTGCACGCCATAATCCGCCAGTTTTTTCCGTACACGCGTCATATTTACATTGAGTGTATTTTCGTCGACAAATGACTGGTCGTCCCATAATTCTTCGAGCAACGTCTCCCGTGAAACGACTTTCGGCGACGCCTCCATCAATAGCTCAAGGATGACACATTCCTTTTTCTGAAGAGGAATTTCCTCCTCCCGCAAATGCAACTCCATCCGCTCAATGAACAGCTCCAGCGAACCGAGCTTTACTGTGCGCTCCCCTTGGCTCGGCGCATATTCCCCAAACGCCCTTCTTAAATGGCTTCTAATCTTCGCAAGGACGATCTCGTAATGGAAAGGTTTCGTTATGAAATCATCCCCTCCGTTTTCAAGCGCAAACACTTGGTCCATATCGCCCGAACGCGCGGAGATGAAAATAATTGGGCACGTCGTCGTCTGCCGAAGCTGTCGGCACCAATAATAGCCGTCATACGAAGGCAGATTTATGTCGAGGAGAATTAAATGCGGATCGAACGCCAAACATTCCGCCTCCACATTATCAAAGTCCTCGACAATCGCTACGTCATACTGATATTTGCGCAACGTATCTGCTAGCAACCGCGCAATTTTTTTATCGTCCTCAACAATGAAGATACGGTGGTTCCTCATCGCAAATTCCCCCTTCTTTATTCCATATAGTATATCGCAAAAGCGCACTAGACGCTCGGTGGGCGGGAGGAGTTTGCTAAGAAATGGGTTATCACCGACTTTATAAGGTTTACCACCGACTCGAAGCACTTTACCACCGCTATTCGATGCGTTACCACCGACTCGGGGGACTTTACCACCGACTCTCGGCCTGTTACCACCAATTCCCGAATTTATCACCGCTTAACCGGAGTTTATCACCGTTCAGGTAGTCTTTATCACCGCTCAAGCACACTTTATCACCGTTCGCCCACTATATGGGAAAAACACGCCGATATTGAAGGCTATGTACGATGACCACACCACCTAAAACTACGTTGCATATACTATCGCAAAAGAAAAAACCGGCTATGCACCGGTTTTCAATTTAATAGATTAAATTAATGAATTCTTCTTTCGTAATGCCGCCTAGTAGCGTCGGAATATCGACTGCGTCGAGTGCTTTCGTAATAGACTCACGATCGTATTGAATGCCCTTCAGACTTTCCTCGACGACCGCTACATCACCTACACCGAAAAAGTCGCCGTAAATGTTAACGTCATCGATTTTTCCTGTTTCTACATGCAAGCGCACATCGATGCCGCCGACTGGGAAGCGGTGAGAGTGTTGCATATTGAATTTCGGGGATTTGCCGTAATTCCAGTCCCAATTTCCGTAACGTTCAGCGGATAGAGCTCGGATGTTGTCCCAATCTTCATCGGTCAGTTCCCAATATTGGATATTCTCTTCGCCTTCGAAAATTGATTTCAAAATCCCCATGCGGAATTGTTCGATCGTCATCGGTTCTTCGATGAACTCTGAAATGTTCGCAACACGGCTGCGGATTGATTTAATCCCTTTCGACTCGATCTTATCCTTTCGCACTTTCAAAGCAGACACGACACGCTCAATTTCTGTATCAAACATTAACGTCCCGTGTGTAAACATGCGGCCTTGTGTTGCAAATTGTGCATTTCCTGAAACTTTCCGTCCTTCAACGAGAATATCATTGCGTCCGATCAATTCTGCTGTGACACCCATTTCCGCCAACGCGTTAATGACCGGCTCGGTGAATTTCTTGAAGTTGCGGAATGACTCCCCGTCATCTTTCGTTATAAAGCTGTAGTTGAGATTTCCTAAGTCGTGGTACACAGCGCCTCCGCCAGAAAGTCTACGGACGACGTGGATGCCGTTCGCATCAACGTACTCGGTATTAATCTCCTCAACTGTATTTTGGTTCTTTCCGATAATGATTGACGGTTCGTTAATATAGAACAGCAGAAACGAATCTTTATCGACGTCCATATTTCTCAATACATACTCCTCGATCGCAAGGTTGATCCTTGGATCTGTAATGCCTTTATTATCAACGAAATACACACTAATCGCTCCCTATGTAAATGAATTCAACTCTATTTTATCCGAAATGAACAGAAAAGTGTTGACATTTGTTTCGCTGTTATATTACAATCAAACTATAAAATTTAGTTATAGAACACGAGGAGTATGACGTGAAAGTGACGAGTCCAACATCGTCTAATTTTTTTCACACATCTGTTATACTACAATGACCCAAACACCTATTTAGTATTAGTACAAAGAGACAGGAGGGAATACCGATGCTAGAGAACGTCATTGAGTTTTTTAAAAACCTACCTGCAAAAATATGTGCAGAGTGTGGAAAAGATATCGAGGAACAGCACGAATGCTACAGTAATAAATGCGATGAGTGCAATATCCTATAAGGTGAAACTTGTAGTAGTGGATAATTTCTAATAAATAAAACAGCTGAGAAACGATTTCTCAGCTGTTTTTCTTTGGCCATAATTCAGCAATGACTTCTTCCACGGCCGCTTTGCCTTGATTAATACAGTCCGGCAGTCCGACACCGTCATAAGAGGCACCTGCCAATTTGACGTTCGGAAAAGCCTCTTTCAATTCTGCACGAGCAGCATCGATTCGTTGGCGGTGCCCGACCCGATATTGCGGGCGGTCCTCCTTGAACCGTGTAATAATCGTAAAGTCTGGCTTGCCTTTAATTGTAATGATTTTCCCAAGGTCTTCGAGAACGATTCGTTCAATTTCGTCATCCGACAAATCGACGATTGCGTCTTCTCCGACCCGTCCGACGAATGCGCGCAGCAACACTTTCCCTTCTGGTGTCGACGTCGGCCATTTTCGATGTACCCACGTGCACGCAGTAATGGAGAAATCGCTGCTCCGAGATACGAGGAACCCAGTGCCTTCCGTATCTTGGACAATATTTTTTGCAGAAAATGCAAGAGCGACTGTCGCAACGGATGTCGTTTTAATTTCTTTCAGCCCTTCAAGCAGTCCGTAGGGGGCGAACAATTGGCTTGCCGTCATATGACCCGTCGTCACGATGACGGAGTCAGCTACAACCGTTTCACCGGTATTCAGTTCTAGGGATGTTTGCTCCCCGTGCTTCGCTATGCTTACGATGCGGACCCCTTTTCTCACTGTGCCAGGTTCCAAATGCTGTTCCGCTGCTTCAACGATTGATTCAAGGCCGTTTCTAAGCGAATGGAATGCCCCTTGTTGGGAAGCACCATGTCCATTCTTTTGCGGCACTTGCTTCGGCGTCATTTTTTTCATACCGAGGATGAGGCTACGGTGTTTCTTTTCTACTTCGTAAAATTGCGGAAACGTCGATTGCAAACTCATCTTGTCGATATCACCCGCATACACTCCCGATAACAACGGCTCAATGAGGTTGTCAACAATTTCCGTACCGAATCGGCGTCGGAAGAAGTGGCCAAGTGACTGGTCTCCTTCAATTCCTGAACGCGGCAAGACGAAATCGCCTGCCGCCCTCAGTTTACCTGCCATTGAAAACAAGTTGGATTTCAGAAACGGGCCAACTTTCGTCGGGATGCCCATAACAGAACCTCCAGGAATCGGCTGCAACTGACCATTCACGTGGATATACGCTTGACCTGTCGCATTGCGTACAAGGTCTCCACCAAGGCCGAGATCTTTCGCAAACGTATCCATACTTTTCTTTCGAATGAGGAAGCTGTCGGGCCCCCGTTCAACAACAAAGCCGTCGCGACGGACTGTTTGGATTTTCCCACCAAGCCGATTTGTCGCTTCAATTAGCATTACTTCAATTGGCAAGTTTTGTTCACGTGCCGTTTTTTGCATATAAAATGCTGCAGAAAGGCCGGTGATCCCTCCACCAACGATGACGACTCTTTTCTTTTGTTCACTCATGTCCATCATCACTTCCTTGCTGCCTGTTTAGGCTTCCTTCAATTGTTCCAAAACCGCATCTGCCATTGCGCTAATGAAAAGCGGATCCGTATTCGGCATAGCCGGACGGTAATACGATGCACCGATTTCATCACATACGACTTTACACTCGTAGTCATTATCGTAAAGGACTTCCAAATGATCCGATACGAAGCCGACCGGTGTGTAGACGAACGTTTCATAACCTTTCTCTTCATGCAAGTCACGCGTCAAGTCTTGAACGTCGGGTCCGAGCCATGGCTCGCCCGTCTGCCCTTCACTTTGCCAGCCGACTGCATATGTTTCCACTTCTGCCGCTTCCGCTATTAATTTAGCAGTCTCTTCCAGTTGCTCCGGATACGGATCTCCGAATTGCGTAATCTTCTCAGGCAAGGAGTGCGCCGAAACGACGAGGCACGCCTTTTCACGTTCCGCATCACTCATGCTCGCGTACGTGCTACGGATTTTATCAGACCAGTATTCGATGAATTTCGGTTGCTTGTACCAGCTTTCGACCGATGTAATGGAAATGCCATGCTTTTCGGCTTCTTCCTTTGCACGTTCATTGTATGATTTAACGGAGAATGTTGAATAATGTGGTGCCAAAACGATCGACACTGCTTCGTTAATTCCGTCAGCCTTCATCTGCTCGACCGCTTCTTCGACGAATGGTGTAATATGTTTCAAACCGACATAGACGGTGAATTCGATTTTCTCCTGCATCGCATTTAGTCGTTCGCCAAGCGCGTTCGCTTGGTTTTCCGTAATTTTTGCAAGCGGAGAAATGCCACCAATTGCTTTGTAACGCGCCTTTAAATCTTCCAATTGTTCCGGTGCTGGCGGACGACCGCGCCGGATATGCGTGTAGTACGGCTCAATATCCTCTTCCTTGTATGGCGTTCCGTACGCCATAACTAAAAGACCCATTTTCCTTTTTGTCATCAGTTGCACCTCTTTGCCAGTTTTATTTGCAATTACTTCCTCAGTTGCGCGCTATATTCATGAACGAATTCTGTTAGTCGTTTTAATGTTGCTGGCTGAACTTCAGGGAAGACGCCGTGACCGAGGTTGAAAATATGGCTGCCGTGCTCGACACCTTGCTCGACAATTACTTTCGCACGCTCCTCGATAATATCCCAATCTGCTAGAAGCAATGCAGGATCCAAGTTTCCTTGTAATGTTTTCGTCAATCCTCTTTCGCGAGCTTCCGTAATTGATAAACGCCAATCCAAGCCGACAACATCGACAGGAAGGTCATGCCATTCGTTCGCCAAATGACTTGCCCCGACACCGAATGTGATAAGCGGCACATTTAATTCACGAAGCTCATTAAAAATACGCGTCATGACAGGTTTAATGAAAGTCCTATAATCGGATACATTTAATGCACCAACCCATGAATCAAACACTTGGATAGCCGCAGCTCCTGCATTTACTTGAGCTTTAATTGATGTGATGATTGTATCGCCTAATTTATTCATAAGCGCAAACCATGCTTCAGGCTCTGACACCATGAAGGATTTTGTCAAATTATAGCTTTTGGACGGACCGCCCTCAATCATATAGCTAGCTAATGTGAATGGCGCACCTGCGAAGCCGATTAACGGCACATTCAATTGCTCTTTTAATATTTTAATTGTATCCATGACGAACGGGATATCGTCCTCTGGCGAAAGCTCCCCGAGGTTATGAACGTCCTGCACCGAACGAATCGGATTTGAGATAACTGGGCCGACTCCCGATTTTATTTTCACGTCCACTCCGATGCCCGGAAGCGGCGTAACAATGTCCTTATATAAAATAGCCGCGTCGACATTGTATTGGTCAACTGGAAGCTTTGTTACATACGCGCAAAGCTCTGGCTGTTGCGTAATCTCTTCTAGTGAATACTTTTCCTTTATTTTGCGGTATTCAGGCTGAGAACGTCCCGCCTGCCTCATGAACCAAACCGGTGTATGGTCGATTTTTTCTCCTCTAGCAGCACGAAGCAGTGTATCGTTAAATGTTGTCATCAATCGATTCCCCACTTTCTTTATAATCATTCTCAAAGTTCACATATACGATAATGAATATAGACGTTCTACTTTCATATGTATAGTGATTGGTCTGATTTGTCATCAAATTGTGCTTACTTTTTTCTTTACTGCCACGGATTCGACACATTTGTTTTAATTGTCCCAATAAGAGAAAATATAAGTAGCAGTTATTCGTTGAGGAGGGTTTCAGCATGTATATGTATGTAACGACCGGAACAGAGGATTTTATGGAGCAACTTCAAAAGCGTCATGCGAATAAAGGATTGATCCTCATGAAAGACGTGAATCAATGCCTTCTTTTGCATGAAACTGAAGGGAAATCAATTTTCCAAACACCGAGACGGTATGAAGTAATTGCCACAGCCGGCGAATTAAAAGAGGAAGGCTACTTCGTCTTCCATAACATTCCTGTCACAGATGAAAGCAAGCCAGTATTCGAACACCGCTTTTCCGCGAGCGACACCCAGATTGAAAGCGAGCAAGGTTTTCTCGCTTTCCGGCTGTTGCGCCCACTCGGTTCGGACACGTATGTCATTATGACCGAATGGGAAGCAGCGTCGGATTATGATCGTTGGACTCATTCACAGTCGTTCCAGCAATCCATTTTTTCGGCCGACATGAATGAATTTGCTAGAGACACGACACATATTTTTTCCAGCGCAGCTTATATTTCGACGTATGTCGCAAAAATTGATGACGATGAATAATTTTTAACTGGATTGCGGCACATAAAGCGTATTATAATTATAAATACAAATTAGGCGTTTTGAGAGGGGTATTTGAATGAATGAGAAACTGTTCGAAAAGTTAGATCTCGCTTATGAAGAGATGGTCGTCATCCGTAGACATTTGCATATGCATCCTGAATTATCATTCCAAGAGGAGAAAACCGCGCAATATATCCATGATTTCTACGCAGATCTTGGTGTTGAAGTACGCACAGGTGTCGGCGGCAACGGCGTAGTAGCACGTGTTAAAGGTGCGCGTCCCGGCAAGACAGTCGCTTTGCGAGCTGATTTCGATGCCTTGCCAATTCAAGATGAAAAGGATGTCCCTTACAAATCGACGGTGCCCGGCGTTATGCACGCCTGCGGACATGATGGCCATACAGCCGCATTGCTGCAATTAGCGAAGGCTATCCATGAGTTGCGGGAGGATCTCGCAGGGGAATATGTCTTCATTCACCAGCACGCCGAGGAGTTTGCTCCGGGTGGGGCCATTTCAATGATTGAGGACGGTTGCCTAGACGGTGTCGATGTCATTTTTGGTACGCATCTTTGGTCGCTCATCCCCTTCAAAACAATCGAATATTTGACAGGTCCGATTATGGCAGCTGCCGATCGATTTGAAATTACGATTCAAGGTGCAGGAGGTCATGGAGCGGCACCGCATCAAACGAAGGATGCGATTGTCATCGGTGCCCAACTCGTCATGAACTTACAACAGCTCGTCTCCCGTCGAGTCGATCCGATTGAATCGGCTGTATTGTCTGTTGGCTCATTCGTTGCCGATAACGCGTTCAATGTCATCGCCGATACTGCAACGCTTCGCGGTACGGTTCGTACATTCAATCCTGACATCCGTGACTTAATGGAGCGCGAGATGGCCCGAGTCGTTGAAGGTACGGCGCTTGCCAACGATTGTGAAATCCAGTTCGACTATATCCGCGGCTATCCTGCCGTCGTGAACCATCAAGCTGAAACCGAGTATTTGAAAGATGTTGCCGAATCGGTTCCTGGCGTCGAGCACGTCGTGGAAAGCAAGCCGCAAATGGGCGGCGAAGATTTCGCATACTACTTGGAAAAAGTGCCTGGCACATTTTTCTTCACAGGTGCCCAGCCAGCCGAGACGTATCCTCACCATCATCCGAAATTCGACTTTGAGGAACAGGCGATGCTGCTTGCAGCGAAAACGCTTGGCGCTGTTGCATTGGACTACCAAGCTGAATAATTTACTCATTCCCCCGTCTACTAACGGGGGATTTTTCATGTCAATCTATAGTAGTATCGAACCCCATCTAATAGTTCTAACTATTCATTAAAAATACTTGTTTTTCTAATTTTCTGTTCTATAATACTATAGTGAGGGATGGAATAATAAGGATAGGAGGAAAAGGATTTGACTGAATTTGTAACTAGGTATTATGTATCATTCGATACTCTCATGTTGCAACCGTTTGAAGAAGGTAACAAAACCTTTACAAAGGTAATTGAGCGAAATAGAACACTTACAGTTTTACAAAAACCGATACATATCGTGACCGGTTCTTGCACTTTCTATGGCTCTAGCTATCAAAATGTCATGAATACGTCCAGAGTATTATTTGGGGAAAATAAACAGAAGGCGCCAATTCTAACAGCAAACGCTTTCGGCATTCCATTAATCCTCATTCCAACATTATCTCCTCTATCGGATCAAAATGTATGGATTTCTTATCATGCAATTGATTTTTTTGAAACAGACGGCTTAGGTACATCCGTCACATTGGAAAATGGGGAAAAATACAAATTAGGAATTTCAATTCCAACGATGTATCGTCAATTTTCGTTGGCAAGATTACTCGAGAGGGATTTCTTGAAACAGCAAAAGGCTTTCGATCGTTCCCCTTTTCTGTTTTCGCCTAATGGCCCGCCGGCTGATTACCCGATCTTGTAAAATACAAGTCCAATAATTCTTCGGTCCGGTTGCGGAGACGGACATTCAAATAACGACGATGATCTTCATAGCCGCCGTTAATGAAAATGTATTCGGTGAACATACTATCCCTCGTTTTCCGAATCACTTTCATATTATTCCGTCGCAAATAAAACGTCGTTTCTTGCAGTTCACTTTGGACTTGTTTTATCGTAGCGTCGACCATCTTTAAGTAAGGCCCCTTCAATTTGAATGGGCCTTTTTCGAATAGTTCCCGATCGCGTTGCAACACAATTAGGACCATCGGCAAGTAAATCATGTTTTCAAAATGGGGCAATGCCTTCGCCGGAATTAAAGGCATCACTGTTTCCTCCTTTCAAAAGGAACATTTGTTCCCATTATACCTTTTTCATTTCCGGAATGCAATATAAGTATTGAAAAAGCTGCCCGCAAATTGCACGGGCAGCTTCAGTCTGTGGAAATATTTTTATAAGTAAACGTTATTTCTGGTCTTCCATATAGTAAACGGAATTCACTTTCCATTCCCCGCCCTCTTTCGTAAAGACGGTTACTTGCCTGCCATCCCGGTTCGTCTGTAAGCCGGTAGACTTCTGTTTCATCTTCGTCAACAAATTTGCAAACACTTGGGCTTCACCCGTATCCGCATCAAATTTCACGATTGTAACATCCTTAGCATTACGGGACAATTCGTATTGTTCAAATACGCTTTGAATGTACTCGCGCTCTTCATCCAAATTGAAGCTTTTTGGGTTTTCGGAAAGCGTGTCCATATATTCATCAATTTGTTGAGTGTTAAATGCACTGATATACGTATCGAATGATTGGATAATAAGCTCTCTCTCTTCCGCCGGCACATTTGCAGCCTCTTCGATTGCACCGCCAGTCAAGTTAAAGCCGACTTTATTATCTTTGACGCCGTGATCGATTGAACCGAATTCAGTCGGGGTTTCCCCGTCATTGACAGAACCGTAGTTCGAACTCTCTTCTTTTTTCGAACATGCGCCAATGATAAGCACGAAGGTAAAAATCGAGAAAACAAGAATTCTTTTCATTAATATTCCTCCTGTACGATAAAAGGGACCTTCGATGTGAAGGTCCCTTTTAGTATAACATCACTTTACTTCTACCCAACCGTTTTTGATTGCGGTGACGACTGCTTGTGTCCGATCGTTGACACCCATTTTTTGCAAAATGCTCGAAACGTGATTTTTAACTGTTTTTTCTGAGATGAAGAGTGTTTCCCCAATTGTCCGGTTGCTCTGGCCATCGGTCAATAGTTGTAACACTTCGCATTCGCGCTTCGTTAATAAATGAAGCGGTCGGCGAATATCATTTTGTTGGAAAGATCCTTTATGTTCCCGTTCACTTAGCCGGCGGAATTCCGACACTAAATTATGTGTCACTTTAGGATGTAAATAAGATCCGCCAGTCGCGACGACTTTAATTGCTTGGACAATTGCGTCGGCGTCCATTTCCTTAAGCATGTAGCCGAGCGCACCTGATTTCAATGCGTGCGACACATATGTTTCATCGTCATGGATAGAGAGCATAATTACTTCCGCTTCCGGAAATTCACTTTTCAGTACTTCCGTCGCCTCTACTCCATTCATTCCTGGCATGTTGATATCCATCAGTACGACGTCTGGTTCAAAGCGTCGATATAAATCGACTACTTCACTGCCATCGTCTCCTTCTCCAACAACTTCAAATGAAGCTTCAAAGTCAAGAATTCTCTTGACCCCTTCGCGGAATAGCTGATGGTCATCTACAATTAATATTTTCGTCATTGTCATTCCCTCCCAATACCCTATTCAATTAAATTATCATGTAACGGAATACGGAATAATACGGTTGTACCGTTGCCAATTGTCGACATGATTTTCATCTCGCCTTTTAGCAGCTCGACGCGCTCCCGCATCCCTATAATGCCAAATG
The DNA here is from genome assembly GCF_050859005.1 of Sporosarcina sp. UB5. Lineage (GTDB taxonomy): Bacteria > Bacillota > Bacilli > Bacillales_A > Planococcaceae > Sporosarcina. Next base: position 1,976,123 of record NZ_CP125984.1, on the reverse strand, counting down.
ATTTATCTTTAGTTTGACTTGGGTCAAACCCTTTGCCGTCATCTTTTACAACTATGTTCATTGTATCATGAAGCCATTCGACTTTCACCCAAACATTTCTAGCCTTACCATGTTTAAGTGCATTAGAAATGCATTCCTGAACGAGTCGGAAAACCGCCACTTCAATACTAGATTCAAATCGCTTCTCGGCTCCACTATTCATAAAATGGATAGTAACATCTTTTTCATACTCCATAACAGTTGAAGTATACTTTCGAAGCGTTGGGATCAATCCAAGATCATCCAATGCCATCGGACGTAAATCATAGATAATGCGACGGACTTCAAGAAGGGCATTCCTAACCATTTCTTTCAATTGACTAAGCTCAGATAAAGCATCAATTGGTCCTCTTTCGTTAAATGTCTTTTCAATGAGTCCCGATCTTAGAAGCACATTTGCGAGCATTTGAGCTGGTCCGTCATGGATATCGCGTGATAATCGTTTGCGCTCTTCTTCTTGGGCTTGAATAATTTGAATGGCAAACTCCTGTTTTTGTCGGGCCGTTTCCAATACCTCTCCGACTTTTCTCAAGTCGGATGTCAAGTATGTAATAACCGTCGTCACTTGATTGACTAGATGATCGGCCTTTTCAATTGTTTCCAAAAGGGCTGCAATGCGTCGATCTAACTCGTCCCGCCGGACACGCAATTGCTTTTCTTCCATTCGGTTAATTGATAATCTGACGAGTAAATCGTTAGCCATTTCATACGCTTGACGTACTTGTTCTTCGGAATAATTCATAAAGTTTTTAGATACATCTGCTAATCTTCTTCGGGATTGTCGTGTCATATCCTCTAAGTAATCACCTTCAGTTATTACCCGGGAAATATCTTCTTTAACAACAACGAGTTCTGTTTGCATCTCTTGGAAGGTTTGACGGCTTTGTTCGCTAATCGTAAATATGTCGTTTTTAGATTGATCCATCACATTTACCATATTATCGAATATCTTTTCCAACTTTTGTATATCAACTGCATTCTCCGTCATCGAAACCCCTCCAATCTGGAATGCACTAAGCTAAACATAGGTAATGTTGCAGTATTCCTTAATTCCTTATACACTTTATTATTATATCATCATAAAACTAATTGCATATTAAAATTGTATTACAAGTGACAGGAGTGCTGCAAATGCGAGCAGATTACAAAACAGTCAAATTGACAGGCGAAAGTGAAATCGTCATCCAGAAATCAAGATTCCTTACGTACGTTAAGCGTGTAGAGAGCGAAGAGGAAGCAATGAACTTCATTCAAGACATTAAAAAGTTGCACCATACAGCTACTCATAACTGTTCAGCGTATATTATCGGTGAGCATGATCAGATTCAAAAGGCGAATGACGACGGAGAGCCTTCTGGAACGGCGGGATTCCCTATGCTTGAAGTGCTAAAGAAGCAAGGGTTGAAAGATACGGCCGTTGTCGTGACACGCTATTTCGGCGGCATTAAATTAGGGGGCGGTGGTCTTATCCGTGCATACGGTCGCGCGACTACTGAAGGAATTGCTGCGACAGGCGTCGTCGAACGGAAGCTTCACGCGCTCATGAAAGTGGCTATCGATTATACGTGGCTCGGAAAAGTGGAGAATGAAGCGAGGCAATCACCATACCCACTCGAGGAGATTTTGTACGAGGAAGACGTCAGCTTACTTTTATACGTTCCTATTGCAGAAACGGATACATTTATCGGTTGGATGACGGAGTTGACGAACGGGCAGGCAGAAATTTCCGAAGTCTCAACTTCGTTCCTCGAATTTGAAGTGTAATAATAGTATACGACAAAGGAAATTAATAGTATAATGGTGAAAGTTGACGATTTATTGTGTATTATGAGAGATTCTGTATATTTCCGCGTCAACATTCCGTTTTTCATGGAACAGTAAATTTGCTTAGGATAATTCCTTAGCCGATGGTGGAGGCCTTTAGTTGCTATGAAAAGAAAAGATTATAAAAAAATGAAAAAAAAGACGTCAAAAACACGGCTAGCTATTAAGGTCGGACTATTAGTTTCACTAACCGCCTTGCTTGCTGTTGCAGCTTATGGCCTGTCATTACGCAACCAAGCGGAGCAGGCAGTCAATCGAGCGTATGAAGCCGTTCCTGCTACACAGAAATCCGAACTGAGAGGCGAAGCGAGAGTAGAACCCGCGAGAGACAGTGTATCCGTCCTTTTGATTGGTGTGGATGATAGCGATGCGCGTATGCAAGGCAATAGCCGTTCAGATGCTCTTATTGTCGCTACATTTAATCCCGAAGAGAAATCCGTTAAGATGCTAAGTATTCCGCGCGATTCCTACGTCTACATCCCGAAAGTCGGCTACAAAGACAGAATCAATCATGCCCATGCATTCGGCGGAACACATGCGGCTATCGAAACGGTAGAAGAAATGCTTGATATTCCAATTGATTACTATGTGAAAATGAACTTCAATGCATTCATCGAAGTCGTCGATGCACTAGGCGGAATTGTAGTCGACGTCCCATACAACAGACTTGAAAAAGACGAAAATGATAAAAACACAATCCAATTAAAAAAAGGCTTGCAAGAGCTAGACGGTAGGCATGCGCTCGCATTGGCGCGGACACGTATGGCTGATAGCGATATCGAGCGCGGAAAACGTCAACAGATGATTATGCAAGCAATCATTAAAGAGATGGTATCCGTAAAGTCCATCACGAAATACGGTGATGTCATCGAAGCGGTCGGCGACAATATGAAAACCGACATGACATTCAATGAAATGACCTCCTTCTGGGAATATGCAAAAGGCGGCATGCCGCAAATCGATACAATCAATTTAAAAGGCTATGATGATTGGTCGAAAGGTCCATATTATTATCAATTGGACAAAAGTGATTTAGAGAATGTGAAACAAATGTTGAAAGCTCATCTCGGCTTGATTCCAGACTCATCTTCGTTAACAGATAGTAACAATTTAAATATTATCGGGTCGGCGGACGAATCTGCTGACAGTAGCGATGATTATTAAATTAAATACGTAACTGATTCTATCCATCCCGGCTGACTCCCTTTCAGCGGGATGTTTTTTTATTGAAAATAAACTAAAAAAAGTGATATGCGAAGTTTCGCATATCACTTGTATTGTGTAGTGTTATTTTCCAATCATACGAACTAAATTCAATAATGGCCGGTAATTCGTACCCGCGAGGCCGATAATTTCGACGAACAGCTCGATTGCAAGTAGCATGACGGCAATTAGAACGATTGCGCCCCACACAGTCGCTTGCGAGAAGAGCACTGCCGCTACACCAAATAGAATAGCGAGTCCATAAATGATGAGGACAGTTTGCCGGTGAGAGAACCCTGCACGCAGCAAGCAGTGATGCAAGTGCGACTTGTCCGGTGCTGAAATTGGTTGCTTCATCCGTACACGGCGAACGATTGCAAAAAATGTATCGGAAATCGGAACACCGAGCATAATGATCGGAATGACGAGCGAAACGATCGCAACGTTTTTAAACCCTAACAATGCCAATACGGAGATCATGTAGCCAAGGAACAACGCCCCGGTATCCCCCATAAAAATCTTGGCAGGATGGAAATTAAAGAATAAAAATCCGAGTGTACTTGCAGCCAAAATAGCAGCTGTCGCGACAACGAACACGTCACCCATAATGACGGCCATGACCGTAATAGAAATGAGAGCGATTGTAGAAACGCCCGCAGCTAGTCCGTCCAAACCGTCGATCAGATTAATGGCATTTGTAATGCCGATAATCCAAATAATCGTAATTGGAATACTTAAGTAGCCAAAGTCAAACGGGCCAAAAAATGGCAAGTTAATAAATTCAATTTGTAAACCGCCCCACGTCACAACGACGATTGCTGCAGCCAGTTGGCCTAACAATTTCGCCTTGGCGGTAATTTCAAGCATATCATCGAGGAAGCCTGTAACAATAATAATGACGGCTCCAACAAGAATTCCGATCGCATGCTCATCTTCAGGGCGCAATAGTAAATAACCGATGACAAAAGCACCGAAAATTGCTATCCCTCCAATACGTGGCATGACGGATGCGTGCACCTTCCGATAATTCGGATGATCAACCGCCCCAATCCGGAACGCAAACTTTATGACAAGTGGAGTTAGTATGATGGAAGCTATGAATGCAGCAGCCATTGCAAGGAATAACATGTCCTTCCTCCCCGTAAATAACAATAATTTTAGTTAACCATAAGTATTATAGCACAGCTGTCAATGGAAAGCACCCAAGTTAGCGGAACTAGGCATTCTAGACTGCTATTACCGTTTATAGAAAGGGCCGTCTTTGCCTGACCATATACAATTTCGTAACAAGGTAGTCATTTCGTATATAGTTTGATAAAATAAAACAGTATCCTTATAGAAGGATAAAATAAAGGAGCGTTAATCATATGTTATCAATTTTCAAACGTTCAAATAAAACGAGCGAAAGACAACTACGTAAATACCGTAAAGTTGTCCAACACATAAATGAGTTGGAATCCAAATATGAAAAGTTATCCGACGAAGAACTTGCCCATATGACAGAAGTGTTTAAAGAACAAATCCTGGAAGGCGCAACTGTGCAAGCAATTCTTCCAGACGCATTTGCCGTCGTCCGTGAAGCATCGAAGCGGGTATTGGACATGCGTCATTTTGACGTTCAGCTAATCGGTGGGATGGTACTCGCTGAAGGCAATATCGCGGAAATGCCGACAGGTGAAGGTAAGACACTTGTTGCGTCCCTCCCCTCTTATTTGCGCGCACTTGAAGGAAAAGGCGTTCACGTCATTACAGTTAACGATTATCTTGCAAGACGTGACTATGATCAAATTGGCCAAATTCACCGCTTCCTCGGTTTGACGGTCGGTTTGAACGTCCCGATGATGCAAGGACCTGCGAAGCAAAAGGCGTATATGGCCGATATTACATACGGTGTCGGAACCGAGTTCGGTTTTGATTACCTTCGTGACAATATGGTGCAGCATACATCTCAAAAGGTGCAACGCCCGTATCACTTTGCCATCATTGACGAAGTGGACAGCGTGTTGATCGACGAGGCGAAAACGCCGTTGATCGTCGCAGGTAAAATGCAGGCTGATCCAGATCTTCATTTCATCGCTGCTAGACTCGCAAAGCGTTTCAAAAAAGGCGTTGATTTTGATTTTGATGATGAAACGAAAGCGACTTCACTAACCGATGAAGGAATCGAGAAAGTTGAGAAGGCGTTCGGCATTGACAATCTATATGAACTCGAGCACCAAACTCTCTACCATTATATGATTCAAGCTGTTCGCGCCTTTGTCATCTTCAAACGCGATGTCGATTATATTGTGAAGGACGACAAGATTGAACTCGTCGATATGTTCACAGGCCGAATTATGGAAGGCCGCACGCTTTCTGATGGACTTCACCAGGCGATTGAGGCAAAGGAAGGCTTGCCAATCACTGATGAGAATAAAGCCCAAGCGCAAATAACGATCCAAAACTACTTCCGGATGTATCCGAAACTTAGTGGGATGACAGGAACGGCGAAGACACAGGAGAAAGAATTCCGTGAAGTGTATAACATGGAAGTTATCCAAATTCCTACGAACCGCCCTCGTATGCGCATTGATTCACCAGATCGTGTTTATCAAACGATTGACCAAAAGTATGAAGCAGTTGCGAAAGAAGTGGCGGAGCGCCATCGCAATGGCCAACCGGTACTTGTTGGGACAACTTCCATTCTTCAATCTGAAAAAGTTGCGGAGTTTTTGGACCGCGAGAAACTTGACTATCATTTATTGAACGCGAAAAGTGTTGAGCAGGAAGTCGATCTCATTTCCCAAGCTGGACAACGAGGTCATATTACCGTCGCGACGAATATGGCGGGACGCGGAACGGATATTATGCTCGGCGAAGGTGTCGAGGAACTCGGCGGCCTATACGTGCTCGGTACGGAAAAGCACGAAAGCCGACGGATTGACAACCAACTGCGCGGACGTTCTGGACGTCAAGGAGACCACGGTGAAAGCCAATTTTTCATCTCACTTGAAGATGATATGTTCAAACGGTTTGCGAAAGAAGATCTCGAAAAGTTTAATAAAAAAGTTGTTGTAAATGAAGATGGACTTGTCCAAAACGGTGATGTGAACGAACTTACTGAACGTACGCAGCGAATCGTTGAAGGCGCCCATTTCGCAATGCGTGAATACAATTTAAAGCTCGATGACGTCATTAATGACCAGCGCGGCGTTCTTTATTCACTGAGAGATAAAGTGCTCGAGCGCGAAAATCTACTCGACCAACTGAAAACAATGATGTCTGAAGCAGTAGAATTCGTCATCTACGATAGTTGTCCGGAACACGAAACGCCGGATAACTTCGATTTCAATCGAATTGAACAGACGATGAATGGACTATTGTTGGAACCGGTCACACTTCCACGCAATTTGGAAAAGCCGACCGACATTTTGAAGTTTTATGAGGAGCCGGTTGCCGACCTGTTTGCGTACCTTGATACTTTCGCTGATAATGAACAGGTGAACGACATTATCCCGCAAGTTATGTTGAGTCATATTGACACGATGTGGGTAAAACATCTCGATGTGATGGCCCGTCTTAAAGAAGGAATCGGGTTGCGGTCCTATGGACAAGAGGATCCTATGCGTATTTATCAACGTGAAGGCTTGCAATTGTTTGGTACGCACTATCAGAAACTACGCCGTAATATTGCGTCCGAAGTTATCGGCTTTATGAAAATGATTTCACAAAAACAGGAGGCCCAAGAATCATGAAACTTTTTAATCTCTTTAAGAAAACCGAAAAAACGGGTTCAGACAGTACGGTTGATTCCGAAGAAATAGTAGAAGGCAGTGCCCAGTCAACTAGTACGGACGAAGTAGAAACTACACTTTCACTTCACCCTGAATGGGCGCTATCGCAAGAACAAGAATACGTTTTCCGTTTCCTTGCAAATGAATTAGAGCCTTTGAAGCCGAACCAAATTTCCCTTTCCGGCATCGATATTGATGTTGAACCGGCAAATGGAAGCTGGCTCGTTAAATCATTTTTCCGTTCTTCATTGGAACAATCGATTTCGGTCGGTTCCGTCGAGTTAATGTTGCTAGATGAGGAAGGCAAAACGCTCGCATCTCAGGAATTTGATTTGAAGGAATTAGGAGACATCCCTGGAAAAAGTGCACGCCCATGGGTATTCGTGTTCACGAAAGAGAACATCTTCGCTGAAGAGCCACCTGCTGAAAACTGGAAGCTCGCATTCAACGTCCAATCGATGGTGCCTCATAAGCTTGAACTTGAACAAGCTTGGGAAGACGGCTTAACTGCCGAGCAAAAAGAAGCGCTTGAAAAAGTCGTTGAAAACATGCCGAAACTGAAACCACGTGAAGTAAATTTCGCCGGTTTCCAAGTGAAGAAGCAAGAAGACGGAAGTATCGCAGCGTCCATCTTCATTCGCAACGGACACTCAAAGCAAATTAATATCGAGAAGCTTCCATTGGAACTGATCGATGCAACAGGCGAAGTCGTCGCACGCGGCTCATTCAATCTTGCGCCGCTTTCAGTTAAAGCGAACACGTCGAAACCATGGACGTTTATTTATCCGAAAGAAATGGTTCAAAAAGAGAATCCTGATTTCTCCCGCTGGACAATCCGTGTACCTCAATAATGATTACATGAAAGCCGCGAATTCTCGCGGCTTTTTTCTATGGAAAACAAAAAACGGATTCCCCGAATATAGGAATCCGTTTTTATATTGAACTCGATGTTTATTAGTTATTGAACGCCACGTCGTTTGCGCCTGTTATGCGCTTCGCGCCGACGTACCGCTTGCCCCAATAATGAGGATCGTTTAGCTTGGCGATGCTCACGCCCTTAGACGTTGATGCATGTGCAAATTTGCCGTCGCCGATATAGATGCCGACATGGGAAACCCCTTTGCCGGATGTATTGAAGAAAACAAGATCCCCTTCTATTAAATCGTCTTTTTCGACTTTTGTCCCGGATGCATACATGCCGGAAGATGTGCGGGATAATTTAATACCGTGTTGTTTAAAGACATACGTAACAAATCCAGAACAATCGAATCCAGCTTTCGTCGTGCCACCATAAGCATACTTGATGCCTACCAGGCTCGAAGCCGTTTCTGTAATCGTAGCCGTATCGGATGATGATGCTTCAGCATGACCAATAAACGATGTAAACGTTAACACAAAGACAATCGCAATAACTGCAAATGGCTTTTGAATGTGTACTAGTAATCTCATACAATCCCCCGAATTTTAATTTGTCTGAATTCATCATTTGAGATTACTTTACCATGTTCAATACTCGTCCATTATTACAATTCAGTAACAAAAACATTACATGTTTTTCAGTGCATTTTTGGTGTGCATTTTTGGTGCCTGTGCAGCAAACAATTCAGATTATACACTACAATTGTATATTGAAATTTACAACATCAATAGTACCAACACTAATTTACGTTTCGTATGTATTTTTATTAATAACGATGAATTGTCATAATTGTACCGTGCACAGCCGCCGACACAATTCTGACTATACACTACAATTGCATAACAAAAATAAAAAAGCCAACCAGTTCAAAGACTAGTTGACTTTTCATTGTATTTTAATACACTTTATAGAATTGTCATAAATGTGTCTTACACAGGCACCGTCATAAAGTTAAAATTTCAGGTCTGTAATAATTGTAACGTCGTTGTGTTCGAGGAGGTAGGTGATTGTCCAGTTCGGGTCGATTTTGCCTTCGAGTACTTTTGTGATGGCCGGACGTTTTTTCTCTCCGAATGCGAGGAGGACTAGTTTTTTCGCGCTCATGATGGAGGCGACGCCCATTGTTAAAGCTGTGTTAGGTATTTTCTCGTTGTTATCGAAGTGTTGGCTGTTTACGCCGAGTGTCGAGTCTGTCAATGTTGCGACGTGTGTGACGGAGTCTTTCGGAGTTCCGGGTTCATTGAACGCGATATGTCCGTTTTCCCCTACGCCTAACAATTGAATGTCGAGTTTTGCGTCTTGCAACGCTTGCTCATAACGTCTGCACTCTTCTTCTAAATCTTCTGCAGTGCCATCCGGTATATTCGTTTCTTTAAATGTCTTCTTAGAAAATAGGTGTTCTTTCATGAAATATGCATAACTGTTCGGGCTAGATGCGGGTAGTCCGACATATTCATCGAGATTAAATGTTGTTACGTGTGAAAAGTCCAGCTCAGAATCCGTTAATTTTTTATAGACGGGGATCATCGTACTTCCTGTCGCTAGTCCAAGAACGTGAAGTCGATTTTGATCAAGCTCTTCTTTTATCAGCTTTAAAAAACGCTCTGCTCCTTTTTCAGGGCTTTCAACTTGAATAAGTTTACATTTTTCCATCATTCTCAACCGACTTTCTTATAGTTTTGTTTTACTGTCTTATTGTATTTTCCTAAAACAGTATGGTCAAATGAACGAATAGTTTACACAAATAGGTTGACCATACTTCAATTTCCTTTTCTTCTACAGTACTTTTCAATTCCAGGTACTATTTAGGACGTCTTACATCGCTTCGAAGTTGCGGCAATCGCTCTGTACATATTCTATGCCTAATTCCATGTACATATCGCAATTTCAACAATTAATAAAACCTTACACAATCGATTTCCGTTGCGTAAGGCTTTTTCATTTAAATGAAGAAGGGAGGAGCAATTTTCCACCGCGTCTATATTTGCGAATTAGCTCATCGATTTCATTGACAGGAAGAGGTCTGCTAAAATAAAACCCTTGCAGTTCGGAGCAACCGAACTCTTTTAACAAATCCCATTGCTGTTTCGTTTCGACGCCTTCACCGATCGTCTGCAATCCGAGCATTTCGGCTAGGTGAATAATTGTTTGGACGATACCGGAACTTTTCGCGTCATTTCCAAGCTCATTGATGAATTGACGGTCAATCTTAATTTGCTGAATTGGGAAATGTTGCAAGTAAATAAATGCAGAATACCCTTTTCCAAAATCATCGATTGAAACGGAATACCCCATTTCCCTCAAGAGATTGATTCGGCTGGCGACAGCTTTTGTATCTTCTAATGCTACGTTTTCGGTAATTTCTAGTACGAGACTTTTCGGTTTAATATTCGCTTCTGTAATACATTTATCTAAATAGAACGGAAGGTTATGATGTAGGAAGTGTCGAGGCGATAAATTCACCGATACCGTTGCATTTTGCAACCCTTGCTCATTCCAATCACAAATTTGAGTAACCGCTTGCTTAATGACCCATTCCCCAATCGACGTAATGAGGCCGGTCGACTCGGCAAGCTCGATAAATTCCGCAGGGAAAATAAGGCCGCGTTCCGGATGTTGCCAACGGATTAGCGCTTCAAATCCGCTCACTTCTCCCGTCCGGCAATTCACTTGGGGCTGATAATGCAATCTAAATTCATTCAGATCTAGACCTTTTCGCAAATTCATTTCTGAAAGCATCGTCTCTTTCAAGTTTGTATGCATCTCAGGTTTATAGAGACTGCCCCTTTTCCGGGTAAATTCCCCAGTTCTCGATTGCAATGCCGTATAAGCCGTTTGAATACCATATTTCACATCCGTCGCATGTTCCGGATAGACTGCGGCCCCGTAGCTGAACGTCATATACACTTCCTGTCCACCTATATGCATCGGGCGTTTTAATCGGTTAATAATTCGTTCCACTCTACGTATTTCGTCTTCCAATTCGCCTTCAAACGGACTGAAAATGACGAAATGATCGAATGCTAACCTCGCCGTTTGTGCGGGAGATGGAAAAAGTTTTTTCAATCGATCCGCTGTTATTTTTAATGTTTCGTTCGCACCATCAGGGCCGAGAACGCCTTGCACTTCATTGTATTGGTCCTTCACAAGGTAGATGAAAATGCCTTGCTGCCCTTCTTTGAACTCATATATTTGCTTCATTACCTTTTCAGTGAATGCATACTGGTTGTCTAGCTTCGTCAATTGGTCAATATATGTGAGCTGATGGACATGTTTCTCCACCTCAATTCGATCAATCCGATCGAATAAAAGAGATAGCATATCAGCCATCGATGCAACAATAACTTTATCAAATTCAGTCCAGTCCCTCTTACGGGTAGATTCACAGCAGACAATTCCACCAATTCCATTGCTTAAAATGATGGATGCATCAATGAGCGACTTCACTTTGCCGTCTTCGTATAATCGATGTTGCTTGAATTCCTTCGTTGCCGGATCTGTAGAAACATCTGTTATCGCCAAAATGCGCTCTTGTTGAACCGCTTCAAAATAAGATGGTAACTCTTCTTCCAAAATCACTTCTTCAGATGTATAAGTCGAATACTTACGATGAAAACTAGTTTGTTCGGTCAATGTTTTTCGACCTTTATCAAATAACCAAATGCCTACACGATCGCAATCCATTATTGTTGATATTCGGATGCATAGCTCCTCTAAAATAGAGGCAATCGATTGTCGGGATATGTCCGAATGCATCGCCTGCGCAAATATGAATTCCTGCTTTTTTTGAAGCGCCTCTACTATTGTGCTGAATTCTTCATAGGAACGATTCATCGGACGTATACACCCACTTTCTCTCTTTCTACTAATTCTACCACTTTTTATCGACAATATTCCATAATTTTTGATTAATTAATCGCATTTTTTCATAATTATTTTCAAAAAATAATTTTGTTCATGTTGTAAGTTATCGATTTATGTATTTTTATAGGATATTTTGCGTATTTCCGACCGATAATACGCGTTTCACCATACTTTCTTCCTCTTGTTTTACGACTAGATTGAAAGTAAAATAGAATTATAGAAATTTGTCTAATAAAGGGGGAATATGCGTGAAAAAGAAAGTTTTTTCAGTGATGGCAACGTTTGCGCTTGCGACATGTATTGCAGCTGGCAGTGCAGAAGCCACTACTGAACAATACATAGTTAAAAAAGGCGATTCACTTTGGAAAATCGCTTCCCTACATAAGCTGACTGTAGACGAATTAAAGAAAATGAACAATCTTACAACAGATTCCATATACGTTTCTCAAAAATTGTTCGTGAATAAACCGGCAAACGCTACACAAAATGTGAAGCAAAATACAGCCCGTTCAGAAGTTGGAAATTTAGGTTTCACAGTGGAAAAGATGACTTCATCTACAAGCTTCTTCAAATCATTCGAAATAAAGGACAAGCCCGTTCAATGGAATTTGTCGAAATCAGCCGAAACTATCCAAACTGCGACTGTCGAACTGGCACTTCCCCTTCTTGACACACCGTATGCATGGGCTGGTGTTACTCCAGAAGGATTCGATTGTAGTGGATTCATCTATTATGTGTTTACAAATGCAGGACTTCCATTACCGAGATTGGATACCGTTAGTATGTTTACAAGCTCACTACCGGTGAACAATCCCGTTCCAGGTGATCTCGTATTCTTCGAAAATACATACCGTGAAGGCATTTCACATGCTGGCATTTATTTAGGGGATGGCAAGTTTATCCATGCTGGAACGAAGAAAGTTGAAATTGCAACAATCGATTCCGCTTACTGGAAAGATAAATTTGTCGGCTTCACTCGCTTTTCACAGCTCCAAACAGTTCAATAACGTACATCATGACCAAGAGACATATACTTTATATTCTCTTGGTCTATTTTTATCTAGAAAAGCGGAGGACGCCTGTAGCTAGACAGCATAACAGTATAGTTGGGCATAAGATAAGAGGAAGTAGTGACCTCTCATAAAGATTAGCTTCCCTATTTCTTCAAAATGGATTACTATAGTCATGTGTCATGACACCTGTATTGATTACAAAGGAAAGGGAGAATACAAATGAAAAAGAAACGTCTGTGGTCATTGCAGTTTTCAACGGCTGCGTTTGTTTTGATTCCCGCGGCAGTCGGTATTAACTTTTTGGGGAAATTGTTTGCTGATGTGTTAAAGCTACCTTTATGGATCGATGCCATCGGAACTGTTTTGGCGAGTATGCTTGCAGGTCCGGTCGTTGGTGCAATTGTCGGTGTCGTCAATAATATCGTTTACGGTATCACGACGAGTCCAGTCTCCTTCATCTATGCCATTACTCAAGCTGTCATCGGCATAGTTGTTGGAATTATGGCGTATAAAGGGTGGATTTCGAATGTTGGCAAAGCAATCGTCCTCGGGGTTGTTGTCGGATTTATAGCAGCAACCGTTTCAACGCCACTCAATATTATGTTTTGGGAAGGGACGACTGGGAACGTTTGGGGGGACGCATTGTTTGCGACGATGTTAGCAAAAGACATGCCGCTTTGGCTTGCTTCGTTCGCCGATAGTATCGTCGTCGATGTACCTGACAAAGTCGTTACAGTGCTGCTTAGCTTTTTAATCTTTAAAGGGTTACCGAACAATGTAAAGCTTATGTATGACAATCAAGGAGAGATTGAAAGATTATAAGCATTGCCAGCAGGAGGGATTCAAATGAACACTATGACATTATACGTAGGCAAGGATTCACCCGTCCATCGGGTAGATCCACTGACAAAGCTTTTATTCGTTTTCATTTCAATCGGAACGACATATATTATGTCGACTCATCTCGCCGTGTTCGGTATCCTCCTGTTCACATGCTTCATCCTGCTGATCGGCAAAGTGTTCAAATCCATTTTGCCGGTCATCGGGGTTAGCTTTCTGTTAATCGCATCAATCATTGTCGTCCAAGGTTTTTTTCATCCTGACAGAGCGACCGTCCTATTTGAGATCGGTCCGATTCCCATTTATAAAGAGGGATTTTCCATCGCATTCCTCATTACGCTTCGGGTCGTTAATATGGTAGCTGCTTTTGGGGTGCTCATATTGACGACAAAGCCGGATGACCTTGTGGAAGCATTGCTGCAAAAAGGAATGTCGCCGAAATTCGGTTATGTGTTGCTGTCAGTACTGCAAATCATTCCACAAATGATTGCTTTAACCGGCAAAATAACGGATGCGCAACGGGCACGCGGCATGGAGACGGAAGGCGGATTATGGAGGAGATTCAAATCGTTTCTTCCCCTCCTCGGCCCTGTCGTCCTCAATTCACTCACAGAAACACGGGAGCGTTCCATCGCCCTGGAAATTCGTGGATTCAATGCAAAAGGGAAACGAACGTCTTTGTATGAACGGGAAAACTACCGATACGGCGTGCCGCTCAGAATTGCACTGATCGCATTCTTGCTTGCCATTATCGTTTGGAGGGTCATTTCATGAGTTTATTACGCGTGAAAAATTTGACATACAAGTATCCGGACAGTTCCCGTTTTGCGCTCGATGACATTTCATTCACAGTGAATAAGGGCGAGTTCCTTGGGATTGTCGGTATGAATACAGCCGGGAAAACGACGTTATGTTATGCGTTGAGCGGACTCGTCCCCCACTTTTTTAAAGGCGCGTATGGTGGCGACGTATATATTGGCGACATGGATGTGTTGTTACATGAAATAAGTGACATTACGGCAAGTGTCGGCCTCGTTTTTGAAAATCCGTTCTCTCAAATGACCGGCGCAAAGTTTACCGTCTACGATGAAATCGCATTCGGCTTAGAAAACCAAGGCGTACCGCGTGATGTCATGCATGAGCGGATTCGCGAAAGTATGAAGCTGCTCGATATTGAACAGTTACAGGAGATGAATCCGTTCTCGTTATCCGGAGGGCAAATGCAGCGAGTCGCTATTGCAAGCGTCATCGCAATGAAGCCTGATATTCTCATTTTGGACGAGCCGACGTCTCAGCTAGACCCTGAAAGCGCGGAAGAAGTGTTCCGCATCGTTGAAAAATTAGCGGATCGTGGCATAACGATTATTATGGTAGAGCAGAAAATGGAGAAACTTGCGGCGTATGCCGACAGAATTCTATTACTACATGAGGGTAGATTGATTGATGACGGAAAGCCGGTAGAAGTCTTTTCAAGGGATGATTTGCATGAATTCGGCGTCGAACCTCCTATGTACGTAAAGATCGCGCGAACTCTCGGACTTCGCAATGAGACGACAGGACATTTCCCGATATCCTTAGAGGAAATGCCATCGGAACGGGAAATTCAATTTGTTCCAGTTACTACAGTGAGCGAGGATAGAAATACCGCTGAACTCATCGTTCGAGATCTTCATTTCAGTTACGAAAAAGGACAAGAAATCATTCGCGGGCTGAACGTCTCGTTGAGCGGAGAACCGATCGCGATCATCGGACAGAACGGTGCAGGGAAAACGACGTTTGTAAAGTTGTTGAAAGCGCTGTTGAAGCCCGACTCTGGCGAAATTTTATTAAATAAAGAACGAACGTCCGAAACGACGGCCGCGAAACTGGCAAGTCGGATCGGGCTCATTTTCCAAAATCCGAACGATCAAATTTTCAAGCATAAAGTAATTGACGAAGTAATGTTCGGCCCATTAAATATTGGCCAATCGAGTGAAGAAGCTTTTTCAAACGCAAAAGAGATGCTCGCGCTCGTCGGTCTATCGGATAAAGCAGATGAAAATCCGTATGACTTAAGCCTTGCAGAACGGAAGATGGTTGCAATGGCTTCAATTCTTGCGATGAATACGGATATCGTCATTTTCGATGAGCCGACGATGGGTCAAGATGTCCGCGGGAAGGCAAAAGTGAAGGAAATTATCCAATCGCTTTATGAAAATGGTAAGCTAGTCATTTGCATTTTGCATGACATGGATTTTGTTGCAGACGTGTTCGGACGGACAATTATTTTTAGTAACGGAGCAATGCTATTCGACGGTCCGACGCGTGAAGCCTTTGCACAGGAGGAAACTTTGCGACTCGCCCGTGTCGAGCAGCCGCATATTACAAAACTAGTGAAGCGATTGGGGTATGATCGTATTGTGTTGAAGGAAACTGAATTGGCGTAAAGATGCGAGGGGCTGACCAAAAAGTCCGC
This sequence comes from Sporosarcina sp. UB5, assembly GCF_050859005.1. Taxonomy (GTDB): domain Bacteria; phylum Bacillota; class Bacilli; order Bacillales_A; family Planococcaceae; genus Sporosarcina. The sequence continues at coordinate 1,960,193 of NZ_CP125984.1, read as the reverse complement.
GGGACCGCCTGCTTTGAGCGCGGGGATAACGGCTTGAGGCTCTCGCATCCCTTGCCAGCACTATGTTTGTCGCTTATAATGAAGATAGGAATTATTTTTTTAAATATTGTGGAAGAAGTGACCGCCATGTTTAACGATCAACGTTTTGTCGATTATAATGCGTCTGGATTTCGGAAAGATTTACTTTCGGGAATTACTGTCGGTATTGTAGCCATTCCACTTGGGATGGCTTTTGCAATTGCATCAGGAGTCAAACCGGAGTATGGCTTATACACGACGATCATTGCCGGTTTTTTAGTCGCTCTCTTTGGTGGCTCCCGCTTTCAAATCGCCGGTCCGACGGGTGCTTTCATTCCAATCCTTCTCGCAATCGTCCTTCAATATGGTTATGAAGATCTGTTAATCGCCGGATTTCTAGCAGGTATTTTCCTAGTCATAATGAGTTTTGCAGGCGTTAGCAACCTCATTCATTTTGTCCCCCGTTCTGTAACGATCGGGTTTACGTCAGGAATTGCAATTATCATTTTCACAGGTCAATTCGGGAATTTCCTTGGCCTATCAGGATTGGAAAGTAAGGAATTCTTTCATGAAAACATGATCGATGTCGCCAAGCACCTACATACGGTTAATATTTTTAGTGTCCTCACTGCGGTGTTCGGCTTAGCTCTTATTTTTATTTTACCGAAAGTCGCCCCACGACTTCCGTTGCTACTCTTCGCTCTACTCATTCCAACAATATTGTCTGTCTTGTTTTACCCCGGAAAAGTGGAAACGATTGGAACCGCATTCGGCGGTATTCCCCAATCATTGCCCGGATTCCAATTTCCGAAAATTACATTGTCCAAACTCGTAAGCCTTTGGCAGCCGGCATTAATTATTGCCGCACTTGGGGCGATTGAATCGCTATTGTCTGCAGTCGTTGCAGATGGAATGAAAGAAAGTCCGAAGCATGATTCGAAGCGAGAGTTATTCGGGCAAGGAATTGCAAATATTATTACGCCGTTATTCGGAGGCATACCTGCGACGGGTGCAATTGCGCGTACAGCGACGAATATCCGCTCAGGTGCAGTCAGCCCTGTTTCAGGTATGGTGCAAAGTATATTTGTTTTATTATTCATTTTAGTTTTCGCGCCGTTTGCTTCTTATATTCCATTAGCAGCGATGGCGCCTATTTTAATGTTTGTTGCGTGGAATATGAGCGCGAGAAAAGTGTTTGTTCATATTTTGTCCGTTCGATCGGGAGATTCGATCGTTCTGTTGACGACATTTTTGCTTACGATCTTCATCAATTTGACAATCGCCGTCCAAATCGGGATTCTTTTGTCCGCACTTTCCTTCTTGCGTAAGATGAGCGGCAAACTCCATATAGCGAAGGAGAAACTTTCCGATGTCGAAATTCATAATTTCGGAGAAAGCGTGTCTAAATTCATTATCGAAGGACCTCTTTTTTTCGGAACTGCGAAGGTATTTGAAGATAAGATGCCTCTAATCCTATCGAAAGGAACAGCTACAATCATCCTAGATTTTGAACACCTTTCAATGATTGACGCAACTGGAGAGGCTGCGCTATCTGCATTAATAGACAATGCAAAGAAAAATCATATGAAAATAATCGTAAAAAAATTGCCTAAACAGAAGCTCGCGATATTCAAGAAAAGCGGATTGTATGATCGAATTGGTGAAGAGAATTTCTTTATGTAATTCGAACAATGTAGGAAAACAAGTGAAAGCTGTCGCCCAATTTTAGGTGACAGCTTTTCTCTTTATTTTCTTATGCAACGACTTCTTTAATAGACTTCTTTTCTTCCGGTCTCCTTCTTTGGATAAACCAGATAATCGTAATAAGGAGAATTCCAATCGCGCTTGTCGTCAGCTCCGGAATAATGAGCAGCAAACCACCAGCGAATAGAACAAATCGCTCCCAAATGCGGGCATCCCGTACAAAGTATCCGATTACGGCACTGCTCACCCCTACCATCCCGAAAAGCGCGGTGATGATGCCGAGTACGAGCTTCACCGGCGTTACATCAACGAAAACGAGAATCGGATTGTAGATGAATATATACGGAATGATAAACGCAGCAATCGCTAGCTTTACAGCGGTCATTCCTGTTTTGAATGGATTTGCCTTTGCAATTCCTGCCCCCGCATATGCTGCTAAGCAAACAGGAGGCGTAATGTCGGCAACGATGCCAAAATAGAAGACGAACATATGCGCAGCAATTGGCGCGATGCCGAATTCGTTAATAAGCGCGGGAGCCGCAATTGTCGCAGTAACTACGTAGTTGGCGGTTGTCGGCAACCCCATACCAAGTACGATACATGCAACCATCGTGAAAAATAGCGCCAATATTAAGTAACCGTTCGACAGAGCAATAATGCCTGCAGCGAATTTTGCTCCTAAGCCCGTCATGCTTACAACACCTGCGATAATGCCGGCTGTAGCTACAGCCGAAATAACTGGAAGAGCGACCCTCCCCCCTTGTTCCAACACATAAATAACCCGTTTTATACCGAATTCAGATTCCTTTCTGAAAATCGCATTGAAAATCCATACGATAACAGCGGAATAGATCCCGAACAATGCAGCACGTTGCGGTGTAAAGCCCGACATAATTGTAATGATGATAACTAAGAGCGGAATGATCATGTAACCGTCACGCACAAAAACTTTCTTAAACACCGGCAGCTCAGACTTTGGTAGCCCAAGAATTTTTAACCGTTTTGCCTCAAAATGCGTTCCGATGAAAATTCCGGTAAAGTACAAAACTGCCGGAATAAGTGCGGCTAGCATAATATTCGCATAGCTAACGCCAAGATACTCCATCATAATGAACGCTGCAGCACCCATCATTGGAGGCATAATTTGGCCGCCAGTTGAAGCGGATGCTTCCGTAGCAGCAGCAAATTCCGGCTTAAAGCCCGCCTTTTTCATCATCGGGATTGTAAAGCTTCCCGTCGCAACAGTATTCCCGACCGAGCTTCCAGATACCGTTCCTTGAAGAGCACTCGCTACGACTGCAGCCTTCGCAGTTCCGCCCGTATATCGACCTGTTAACGAGAAAGCAAGATTGTTAAAAAACCTTCCTATTGGTGTGTTAATAAGAAGCACTCCGAAAAACAAGAACAAGAAAATGAATTTCGCGGAAATTTGTATTGGCGTTCCGAATACACCGCTTTCGCGATACCAAAGGCTCGTCATCGTCCTGTCGATCGCAAAGCCTTGATGGGATAATATTTTCGTTGGGATGAAATTCCCATACATCGCATACAACATTGCGAGGCATGCGACGATGACGATTGGCAAACCGACAGTTCTTCTTGTCGCTTCCAATACGAGCAATACGCCTACTATTGAAATAATGATGTTCAATGAGCTGTAGCCCGACACCCTGCTTTGAAGAATGGAACTATAAAAAAATATTTTATGATACGCTACGTACATCGCCGTAAACGCAAGTAATACATCATACCAAGGGACTTTTTTCTGTGTCTTCCTCCATTCCTTTTTTGCCGGATAAAGAAGGAAGATAATCCCTAAAGCGGTTCCAAGATGGATTGCTCCTTGCTGTTGCGATGGAAGAACACTCGTTGCTCCCGTATATAAATGGAAGATTGTAAGTGAAACTGCAAGGAATGTGACAACGTATGCCCATTTACCAATTTCGAAACGGAATTGACTTTCTTTATCAAACTTTTCAAGGATTTCCTGCGCATCTACCACCTTATGCTCTTTCATTTTTTGCCGCCTTTCCTTACTAGACTATTATCCCGAATGAACTTGCTTTATGACCTCCACTACTTGAAGTTTACTTCTTCACATCTTCAAAGCTATTGATCTTCGTTTTTTCTCTCGTTACGATTTGAACAACTTCAGGGTAAATATGTCCGATAAACGCTGCGTTTTTCACTGGATTGTCTTTGAAATCGGCTTTTCCATTTAAAGCATTTAACGCAGGTACATGCACGGTCATCCCTAGATCCATATGGCCTTGGCTAATTGAAGATAAGTTTTCAACAGATGCGCCTGTTTCCATATTTGTCACGTTAATGCCGTCGATGTATTTATTCCATAGGTTCGCCATTTCTCCACCAAGTGGATAGTACGTCCCCCCTTGGCTACCTGTACCGAGTGTAAATTCTGATTTACGATTACCTTTTGTTGCTGCCAGCTCTGCGACTTCATTATTGACAGTCAAACCTTGTTCTTCGTAATACTTTTTAGCACCCGGGTGGATTAACAGTCCTTCCGCCCCGTTCAATGCGTTTTCGAGAATCATCTGCTTTGCTTGTGCATGTGTATTTTCGCTTGCATTTTCTATCATACTCTTCGCCAATTCATAGCCGAGTTCTTCATCAATTGTATCCGTATTCCCCATTAATACTGCAAAAGCAGTAACTGTTACTACATCTTCGGTTAGGAAATCGTAGGACTCTTTTGGAATTACGAAGCGTTTATAGCCTGTTGTATCTTCGATCTTTTTTATTGCGTCATCGGAAAGACTTAACATTTTCACGTCACCAGCAGATGCTTGCAAGCTTTCTATACTTGCTGCAGGTAGCCCTAAAATTCCGATTGAGATATCGATATTACCGTCTTGGACGCCGTCAGCGGCAGCCCCGAATCCTTCCTGGAAAGCTGTATAATCGCCATCCCCGATCCCGTATGCCTCCAATATTTGCTTTGAAACATTATTCGTTTCACTAGCAGGCGGTCCGATCGCAATATTCTTCTTCCCACCGCCGCCACAAGCGGATAAAACGAGTAAAGCACCTAGTAACAGAAGTAAAAAGCCTCTAACGCGATTTCTTCTCAACAAAATTCCTCCTCATTTTTTCATTTCCTCTTCTCGTAAGCGCTTACAAAAGTGATAGGCAATGGAGCTCTTAGGAGATAATGACGCTATGAAAAAAGAAGTCTTCTTTTCATTATACTTAAAAGTTTCCAAGAATCAATTAGTTTTTTCTATATTCTGATTAGGTGTAATAGGTTATATATTGAAAAACTCCATCTTTACGGGGCTAAATCCGTAGATGGAGTTCGTACGTTTATTTTATGAATGAAGCTTTTGCCAATGTCGCCGCTAACACTCTCGCACCTACATCGAGTGCATTCTCATTGAATGTCATATTCGGATGATGAAGACCTGGTCCTAAGTCAGCACCTACCCCGATCATTGCGGCTTTTAGCTCTGGCCGATGGATCGTGTAAAAATGGAAGTCGTCGCTACCTGACGTGATAATTGCAGGGGCAAACGCCTCTTCTCCAACCGCTTCGATAATTCCTTCTTTTGCAATCGAAGCCGCTTCTTCGGATACTTCAGCGGCAGGCGTATAGTCCGACCAGTTCAATTCGATGTCGACACTATATAACTGTGCAATCGAATAGATGCCCGTTTCGATCCGTTCCTTCAATTCGTTCAGAACGATGTTCGACTGTGCCCGCACATCGAGAGCGAATAACGCGGCACCCGGGATAATATTCAAACTTTCTCCACCCGCCTGGACTTTCGTCATTTTTGCAGAATACGCTTCATACGGAGAAAAATGAATCGTCTTTAGGAACTGGGCAATCGCGAAAATAGGATCGAGTGCATTTTTACCTTGCTGCGGCCTCGCGCCGTGAGCATCTATCCCTTTCACTTTACCTTCGAGGAAAATCGCGGCACCGTGATGGATGGCAGGTGAAACCTTGCCAAACGGAATCTCTTCCTGTGGACGAAGATGGACGCCGAACAAATGAGAAACGCCATCGACCGCTCCGCGTTCAATCATCGACATTGCGCCGTTTCCTTTTTCCTCGGCTGGCTGGAAAATGAACCGAATACGGCTTCCTATTTGTTGTTCCTGTAAATAGGCAAGCGCACCGAGCACCATCGACATATTCGCGTCATGCCCACATGAATGGTTTGCTCGGAAAACGCCGTCCACTTCTTGCCAAAGTGCGTCGATGTCAGCACGGACTGCAATGATCCGCTCACCGGTTCCAATTTCTGCGACGACGCCGGTCACATCATCGAATGTATGATGCTGTACATTCATTTCAGTTAGAATTTCTGAAATCTTTTTCGTCGTTTCGACTTCTTTCCAGCTAATTTCAGGGTTTGCATGGAAATGGGCGAACCATTCCCCTATTTGTTGTTTAATGGACATTGCAATCTCTCCTATCTATACAAGCATGAATGTTTGTTACAGTTTCCATTTCACTCGTGCATAGATAATTAGCATGAGCAAGTTGACCGCCGAACTAATAACGGTTCCGTATGCAATCGCGGTAGGACCTAGCGAATCAATTAGTAAATAAATGATTGCTATATTAATGCCGAGAACGCTAATGAGACTGAAGATGACAGGCAACATCGAATTGCCTTTCGCGTAATAGAAACGTGTTACGTATGTATTCGCAGCGAGGAAGAACATTGACAAGGCGAACACTTTGAAAATCGGAACTGTTAGTAACACTGATGCTTCATCGAATTCCCCGTGTTGGTAAATGAGTCGAACGAGCGGATCGGAGAAGAAATAAGCGACGGCAGTTGCCGGGGCAATTAATGCCGCGAGTAGGAGCATTCCTTTTTTATACAGTTTCTTAATCGTTTCGTTATCCCCTTCGCCTTCCTTCTTGCTCAACATCGGATAGATGACAGTCGTGACAGCCGTCATCATTATTGCTTGCGGGAAGTTACTTAGCTTGGACGCGTAGTTGACCGCCGAGATGGCGCCTTCGCTTAATCCTGAAGCTGCGATTCTATGAATGAACGCGTAAAATTGCATCGATGCGCCGCCTAGTAGGATTGGCAACGCGATGACCCATACCCGCTTCACATCTTCCGACTTGGCGAGAGTAGGCTTCAATGAATAGAGCTTACTTCTTTTAATTCCTGCGAATAAAAAGACGCCCATTAAAACCGCACCTAATAACGCACCGATACCGTATGCAAGCGGCCCGTACCACTTGACGAGCGGTGCGGAAATGATGACGAATGCTGCGTTGTAAACGAGGATCGCGATACTCGACAGCTTGAATTTGTCGTTCAGATTTAATAAACCGCTCATCCATGTTGAAAGAACGAGAATAATCGTTGAAGGCATCATCCATAGGAATAGCGGATAAGTCAATTCAAATTGTTCTTGCGTCAAATCATTAAAAGCGAGCCGCAATAACGGTTCCGCGAAAATGACGGCAAGGACTGTAATAACTGTTGCGGCCATTAACACCGAAGTGAACATTCTTCTGACGAAAATCGCTTTGTCGGTTTTGGAGGAGTGATAAACGGAAATGAAAGCCGTCGTCAGTCCGCCCCCGACGACGAGATAAATGAAATTCGGTATCGTATAGGCGGTCGCGATCGCATCCGCCGCAGCAGACGTTCCGAATTGATTCCCGATGACCATTTCCCGAAGGAAGCCGAATATGCGGGCGACGATATTGATAATGGCGACTGCGCCGATGATTTTCATCATTCTACTCATTTTGCATTTTGTCCTTTCGACACATCGTCATAAATCGCCGTTAATCGTTCGGCGATGACATCATACGTATGCCCCGCTACTTTTTCCGCAGCAATTGTCCGTCTCGTTTCTACCGGCTCTTCTAATGCTTGTTTCAATCCAGTGGCTAGAGACTCTGGATTTTTCGGTTCAACGAGGATTCCGGCATCATTGTCGAGTAGGAAAGAAAGTCCTCCCACATCGCTTCCAACGACCGTCGTACCGACTGCCATTGCTTCCAGGGCAACGAGTCCGAACCCTTCATGATGAGAAGGGAGTACGAAAACGTCTGCCGCAGCTATCCATTGTGCCACTTCTTTTTGCGGCAATGGTTCTTGATGGGTAATACGGACATCTTTCGACAAGAGCCGATTCGCCAACGTCTCCATGAATCGTTCATCTTTGCTCGAGCCGATCAAATGAAGGGCGGCATCCGGATGATCTTTGTGAACGATAGTAAACGCATCGACAAGATCGAGTACACCTTTCGCTTCAATCATATTGCCGACGAATACTAGAAGCTTCTCGGTTGGAAGGATATCTAATTGTTTACGGGCTTCCTCTTTCCGCATCGGCTTAAAGATGTCCGTATCCACGCCCATACTCATGACATGGACATGCTCTTCTTTCACGCCAAACTTTCCGATGACATCTTGTTTTAATCTTTCCCCTACTGTAATGACTGCATCCGCCTGTTGCAATACGTTCCTCGTATAGCCCGCAATACGCGCACTTTTCGCAGCCATTTTGTCGATATCACCACCGTGCACGGTCACGACGTAAGGTATTCCGAAAAGCTTCTTCCCTATTAATGAAATAATGCCTGTTGGAAACGCGTAATGTGCATGCGTCAACGATAATTGTTTTTTATGTCGTACTAAAAAGCCGATAGACTTCAGAAACCACGTCAAGTATTTTTTCAACGTCGCGGCTTTCCCTTTCCCCGGCTCATCGATTGCTATGAGATCCACTTGAATTCCTTTTGAGCGCAATAGCTCGACTTGATTTTTAACGAAAATACCGAATGTCGGATGTTTTTCCGAAGGGTACATATTGCTGAAAACAGCGATTCTTCGCATTCATTTCTCATCCCATCTACTGTAAGTCTTTTTATTGTATACACATTGAACGATTATACCATAACAATGTTCCTTTCATTTTTGTAATACACTTGTCATATTTCGCTTTTTTTTTTAGGTAATTACGTGTGAAATGCGTAGAAAAACGTAGAAAATTGAGGGAAACAAGAAATTTTTCATTATAAAAGACGTTTCCTACAAATTTCACTCGTTAGGAAACGTTGATATGAGTACGTTCTCGACATAAGCCGAACAATGTAACGTTTTTGTAATGTAACTGTAACCGTAATGAAGGTTTAGCTGTGATAGGATAATCTCATATAAAGCACACTGTATAGTAACGTGCGAAAGGGGAATTTGGGAACCATATGAAGAAACTGTTTTTCTCGTTTTTGGCATGCTTGTTGTTAGCAACGTCCGTACCCGCTATGGCCTCAGCGAATTCACCGACTTCGCTCGTCAGTACAGCGCGGACCTATTTAAAAACACCTTATTCCTATGGAGGCACAACCACTTCCGGATTCGACTGCTCAGGATATACGCAATTTGTCTTTAAAAAACAAGGGATTAAAATTCCAAGATCGACTGGTCAACAGTTTGCTATGGGAACAGCTGTTAAGAAAAGCGATCTTAATACGGGAGACCTCGTCTTTTTCAACACGGTTGGGAACAGAGTCTCACACGTCGGAATCTATATCGGTTCCAACAGATTCATTCATGCTTCTACATCAAAGGGTGTTATGATTTCTTCCATTAACGATCCTGCATACTGGGGCAAACGTTATATAGGCGCTCGTCGCGTTGCGGATTTCAAGCATGAAAAAACAGTTGCCTTTGAAGAACCGGTGGCAACTGAGAAAACTCCTACCTATGTTTCTCGTGCTAAAATAGCAGAAACGCTCGTAACAGAACTTGGACTTGAATCGGACGCAATCGATGTTACGTTTTCCGATGTAGCTGCGGATCATCCGCAATACGAAGCAATTGTAAAAGTGGCAAGCGCCGGATTATTTTCCGGAAATGAAGGGAAATTTAATCCCGATGCTTCACTGACTCGTGCACAAATGGCAAAAATTATTGTAGAAGCTTTCGACTTACAAGGATCAGCAACAACTTCCTACACGGACGTGCCTGCCGATCATTGGGCGAAAGAATATATTAATATACTAGCCTATAACAAGATTGCTAGCGGATATGAAGACGGATCATTCGGTCTGAACGACAAGTTGACCGAAAAGCAATTCCTAAAAATCCTAGATCGCCTTCATTGATTGCCTAGAAACCGGGTGTTCCGTATTATTGGACACCTGGTTTTTTTCACACTACTACTATGAAAATAGTAAAATTACTATAGATTTGCATTATGAATACTGGTAAGCTTAATCTACATATAATATAGGAGGACACCATGAAAACGTTTAAATGGGCATCTATCGTTTTACTGTTTTTCGCTCTTGTTTCCATAGTTCCTGGACATTCATCGGCGCAGTTTACATTCTCAGATATTTCTCCTGACAGGGAATACTTTGAAGAAGTACATTACATAGCAGATTTAGGTATCGTCAATCAAGTCGAAAAGTTCAATCCAAGTAACAATTTGACACGGGCACAAGCGGCAAAAATGCTCGTCATCGCGTCTGGAAAAAAGGACATGCCTACACCATCTGTTCAGTTCAAAGATTTAAAACCTGGTACGGAGCAATACGACTTTGCGAGCCGTGCGGTTGAACTCGGCTATTTCAAGAAAAAAGCGGATGGCAGTTTCGGTCCGAATGAAAAATTAAAGCGGGATGAAATGGGTTATGCCCTTTCCGTCGCTTTCAATCTTCATCAAACTGTTACAGTCGACCGTCCACTAATGCTTACTGACATTAAGATGGATCACCCGTACGCGGAACAAATTAACGGCCTCTATTACGGCGGTGTATCGCAAGGTGATACAGGTAAATTCTTACCAAATAATTATTTAACACGTTCACAATTCGCATTATTCGTTGCGCGTGCATTAAACAACGACTATAAGTTGTCTGTAAAACTACCAGAGTTTACTTCGAAAACGTATTTTGCGAAAGTAGCAACCGGTGGAGATAACTTGAACGTTCGTACACACCCTGCGGTGACGGGTGATGTTGTCAATCGCTTGAAAGACGGTGAAATCGTCGAGGTTATCGGACAGACAGGTGATTGGCTACTCGTCCTCGTTAACGGTACGAATGGGTATATTCATAGCCAATACACCGTTGAAGCCGGTATACACACACCAACCGACGATGAAGCAAACGATGAGCCTGAAGTGACTGAACCTGAAGATGAGTGGGACAACCCTACACTAACCGACGGACTGATCGGCAAAGTTACTGCCAATATTTTGAACGTAAGAGAATTACCTGATGGAACATCTGCAACCATTGGAAAACTTTCAGCAGGTCAAAAGGTCGCTATCGAATCCATGGACGGCAACTGGGCCAAAATCAACTTCCAAAGCGGTCCAGGCTACGTACATAAAAATTATTTGAAGCTCATTAACGCAACAGGCAACCCACTGAAGGACCGAATTATCGTCATTGATGCTGGTCATGGTGGGAAAGATCCTGGAGCTACTCGAAATAATTTAAATGAAAAAGACGTTGTATTGAGAGTTGCTAAACTTGTAGAAAGCAAGCTCAAAGAAGCAGGTGCAAAAGTATTGCTGACACGCTCCAATGATACGTATCTAACATTGGAAGAGCGAACGGAATTTGCGAAGAAGCATTATGCCGAGACATTCGTCTCCATTCATGTAAATGCAGCTACATCCACTTCAGCAAAAGGATCAGAAGTGTTCTATGACTCTTCCACAAATCCGAATGCATCTGAAAGCAGGTTGCTTGCAAGCAAGATCCAATCCAATTTGGTGAAAGACGCTAATATGGTCGACCGTGGAGTTAAGGACCAACGTTTTTATGTTATACGAAATAACAATGTAGCCGCTGTTCTCATCGAACTTGGTTTCATTTCAAATCCTGATGATTTCAATAAATTATCGAGTGAACAATATATGGAGCTTTACGCTGAAGCAATTTATCAAGGGCTTGTACAATACTACGCAGAACAATAAAAAATTATGCCGGAAAGAAGTGATTTCGCTTCTTTCCGGTTTTTTCTATGAATCTATAAATTTACGGAAAATTCATTTGTTCTTTAATTGTGTTAATGATACACTTTACTAGAATACGTTTTCATCATTATTCCAGTTTTGTAAATTGCACTGGATTAGTGATAAATAATAATTCATAAAAGGAAGGTGCACTATGTCAAAGAAGTATTTTAAAGGCTTTGCCGCGTCAATGTTACTGTTCAGTATGGCAGGAATTACTCCTGCTGCCGTTTCTGCAGAAACTGCGTCAAAAGATTTTTCAATGACTGTGTTCCACACGAATGACACGCATGCGCATTTGGAGAACATCCCCTACTTCGCCGCACTATTGAAAGCGAAGCGAGCCGATGCGCCACACAACGTTCTATTGAATGCGGGTGACGTATTCTCCGGAACGCTTTATTTTAATGAATTCCAAGGACAAGCAGACCTTGATTTCATGAACTATTTAGGTTATGACGCGATGACATTCGGCAACCATGAGTTTGACCTCGGCAGTTCCGAAGATGGCCATAAAGCACTTGCCGACTTCGTCAAAGGAGCAAAATTCCCATTCGTTGCAGCGAACGTCGACTTCTCAGGCGACAGCCACTTTGATGGTTTACAAACGAGGGAAGTGACTGCCAAGCCTGAAAACGGAAAGATCTTCAATGGAATTGTAAAAGAAGTAAATGGTGAAAAGATTGGTATTTTTGGGTTGACGACCGAAGAAACTGTTGCAATTTCCAGCCCTGGAGAAATAGAATTTACGAACTACATCGTTGAAGCGAAGGCTGCAGTGGCCGCATTTGAAGAAATGGGCATTAATAAAATTATCGCAGTAACTCATATCGGTTTTGACGACAATGCGGCTGTCGATAACGATCAGGAATTAGCAAAAAATGTACCTGGTATCGATATTATCGTCGGTGGCCATACGCACTCTAAGTTGGATGAACCTTATGTGCATGAAGGCAAAGCTGGCCCAGTCGTCATTGTACAAGCACACCAATATCACAATTCCCTCGGCCAATTAGACATCACATTCGACAAGGATGGAGTAATTAAAGAATATAAAGGCGTACTCCATGCTGTTGACACAAAAGAAGGAGAAAAAGACGCTGAAGCTGAAGAAATGCTAAAGCCTTACTCTGAAAAAGTTAAAAATACGATGACATCTCCAACTGGCGGCGTAGCTGAAGTCTTCCTAAGCGGACTGCGTAATTTAGGTGGTGTCCGAGCTGGAGAAACGAACCTAGGAAATATCATTACAGACGGAATGCTGAAAAAAGCGAAAGAAATCGATCCTGAAGTATCAATCGCATTCCAAAATGGTGGCGGTATCCGTGCTTCTATCGACAAAGGAGAAGTGACGTACGGTGATGTCCTTACTGTCCTTCCATTCGGTAACAACCTCGCAATTATGGAATTGAGCGGGGCTGAGCTATTCGAAACATTTGAGCATTCTGTAAAAGAATATCCGAAAGAAAGCGGCGGTTTCCTTCATGTAGCTGGTATGCAAGTCGTCTTTGACGGTACGGCAGAGCCAGGTAAACGAATTGTTTCATTGAAAATTAACGGTGAAGAAGTACAAGCGAACAACAAGTACAAAGTAGCGACAAACGTTTTCACCGCTAGAGGCGGAGATGGTTACGAAGCACTAGGAAAAGCATATGAGGAAGGTCGTGCAAGCGAACCTGGTTTCAGTGACTGGGAAAACCTTGCTGATCATGTTAAGTCGTTAGGCAAAATTACAAACGGACTTGAAGGACGCATTATCGCTACAGTCCCTTACACAGATCTGTCACTCGACAACTGGTCTTACCCGTATATATCAGATCTTTATTACCGTGACATTTTAACAAAAGGGTCCACTTTCGAGCCAGGCAAGCATATTACCCGTGCTGAAATGGTTTCATGGGTTGTTAAAGCGAACGGGCTAACAGCGGAAGGCGAAGCACCGTTCTCGGATCTTGACGGACTTTCCGACGACTTGAAAGCTGATATTGCAGCGGCTTATGAGCACGGCATCGTAAAAGGAGCCGATGGCAAGTTCAATCCAAACGATAAAGTTACACGTGCACAGTCCGCTTTAATCCTTGAGCGTGCATTTGAAAACTACACAGGTGAAAAGTATACGGCTGCTGCGAAAGCACCTTACACCGACTTCGGCAACTACGCTGAAGATACAGTGAACGCGATTTCCATGTTGCATGAGCTAGGAATTGCTTCAGGCTTTAAAGGTAAGTTTATGCCGGATCAATTTACAACTCATCAACAAGCTGCAAAAATTGTTTCAAACTATATTTACAATACGAAACAAGTGAAGAAAGCCGAATAACAGATGAAAATGCCCTCTGCACAAAACTGTGCGGAGGGCATTTTTTCATTCTGATGGTAGACCGACGTGTGCAGCGACCCATTCTTCATTATATATCGCCTTTCCACTTGCATCTTTTAGCGGCACGACAACAAATCTTCTATTCTCGTCACGGATGACAGCCGTCGGATAAAAAGTCGGGTTCCCAAGTTCTATGAAACGTTTCCCCCCCAATTCAACAGCCGATACATGCACTTTCGCAATGCCTCCAATATTCGTCGAATCGAATGCTTGCGCAGAATAAAAGTTCCCGAGTGAATAAAACACTTCTGTATTACCGATTTTCGTGTAGGGCTGCAATACATGCGGATGATGCCCGAAAATGATGTCAACGCCTTTTGACGAGAGCCACTCCGCAAGCTCTTTCTGATGATCCGAAGGCTGCAACGCATACTCATTGCCCCAATGAATAGAAACGACTGTTAGATCCGCTTCTTTTTCCATTTCAATGATTTCTGTTGCTATCTGTTCTTTATCAATTAATGAAACTAAGTAGTCTTTCCCTTTTGGAACAACAAGACCGTTCAAACCGTACGTATAAGCCAAAACACCGATTCGTACGCCTTTCACGTCAAAAATACGCTTCGTCTCATGATCATCCGCCGACTCATACGCACCTACATACGGCATTCCATATTCCTTCATATGTCCAATCGCGTTTAATAAGCCGCTTTCATTCCGATCGATCGTATGATTGTTGGCGATGGAAAGCAGGTCGACTCCGTTCGCTTTCAAATCTCGAATAATATGCTTCGGGCTGTTGAAGAGCGGATAGCCCGACAGACCAAGTTCAACTCCCCCAGGTAGTGATTCTTGATTAGCAAGTAGAAAATCGATGTCGGTCATTTTATCTTTCACAGCACTGAATGAGATGTCGTAGTTTTCATATGTATAGAGTGGAAAATGCAATAGGATGTCCCCGATCATTCCGATTGTAAAATGAGCTGATTTTTCACTTAAGTCCACTTTTGCTGGATTGATTTGAAGCATGGCAAAGTTGGCAGGACGAATCGTTTTTTCTTTATTGCTCATACAGCCGGTCAATAACATGCTGCATACAATGGATAATATAACTAATTGTTTCAAGCATCTATCCCCAGTCGTAAAGTAGTAGTCTCTTTCCTACTATACTCCAACATTGTAAAAAATGGAAGATTGAAAAACCTATGCTTCGCTGGAACGAATCATAGGTCTCATTATTATTGTTCCCATTTATAATCCGTCGGCTTTTCTCTACATTCGGTCGAATTCTGGAACTGCGCCATTTGCTTTTCCGCCTCTTGTTCAGGCTCTAAGTCAGGGAATTGCTTGGCATTCGGCATTCCAGTGAATGCTTCGCCATTTTCATCATTTGGCTTTGTTTGAAAACGGTTGTCCTTCATAATGAACAGCTCCTCCACTTTCATGTCTTACCATTACGTTACCCACAATCCTGTCTTTTAACCTGATTGGACAATTGTAGGTAGCAGGATTTAATGTTTACTTGGACTCGCGGTGGATGAAAATAAAAAAAGCCGTCCAGTAATCGACATGCGATTACCGGAAGGCCTATATTCATTGTTTCGTCTTATTCGCAATTTCCATCGCACGATTCGTTCCTTCTGCAGCCTTATCTAGAACTTCTTGCGGATCTTTCCCTTGGTATAGTTCTTCTAACGCCGTTACGATCTGTTGTCTTGATTCAGGGAAGACGGAAATGAGCGCTCCTTGTGTTGCGAGTCCTGGAATCGTATCTTGAAGCTGATCGACTGTCACTTTAAATTGCGGGAATTCCGCCCATTTTTCTTTAACGCTTTGCTCCTCATACGCAGCAGGGTTAATGGCGAAATAGCCTGTGTCGAGATGCCATTTTGCTTGGACTTCAGGTGTCGTCATGTATTTCATGAACTCCCAAGCCGCTTCTTGCTCTTCTTCTGCGATTCCTTTTGACATCCATAACGACGCACCGCCGATAACGACGCCATTCCGCTGGACTTCATCCGCATGCGGAATATAGGCGACACCGACTTCGAATGGAGCGTTCTTAATAGCTCCCGCTACACCAGCAGAGGAGTCCATATACATAGCCACTTTACCTGTAGCAAATGCGGAACGAATGTCATCCCATTTTGTTCCGAAGTTCCCGAAAGTACCCGCTTTGTTCATCGTATCGAGGAAACGGAAGACGTTCAGCCCTTCAGGCCCGTTGAATAAAGCTTCCGTAGCGTCTCCTGATCTGCCGTTATCTTCATTCACATACAAGCCGCCTTGTGTTGCGACTAGCTGCTCGAAGAACCAGCCGTACGTCAGCATAGAAAATCCATACATCTCATCCGTCTTCAACTTCGCCGCAGCGTCGATCACTTCAGAGAACGTTTCAGGTGCCTTTTCCGGATCGAGTCCGGCAGCTTTGAAAGCGTCCTTATTATAAATCATTACCGGCGTGGACGAGTTGAATGGCATTGAATAAAGCTGACCATCGACCCGGTAGTAGTTCAGCATATTCCCCTCTAGCTTAGAAAGGTCATAATTGTCTTTGTCGATAAACTTCTGCACTGGCTCGATATAGCCACTGTCAATCATATATTTCGTTCCGACTTCAAATACTTGTGTAATGGCAGGAGCATCTTTCGTTCCGCCGACACCGCGCAGTTTTGTCAATGATTCCTCATAAGACCCTTGGAATTCCGCCTTCACTTCGTATTTGTCCTGAGATTCATTAAATCCTTTAACGAGTGCATCGATTGACTCCTGTCCGGTACCTGACATTGAATGCCAAAATTCAATGGAAATTTTCTCACCAGTTGCAGCGTCATCTTCTTTCTTTCCTTCCGTCCCGGAAGATGTTTCATTTGGAGTCGTTGAAGTATTCGTTTCCTTACTACTCTCACTGTTCGTACATGCTGTCAAAATAGCAACAGCCAAAATGAGCATCCAAAACAAAGATGAAGTAATTATTTTCTTCAATTTTTAAGCACCCCTTATTAATTAGTCGAAACAATCATTTCAATGCGCCTTGGGATAAGCCTTTTTGCAGCTGCTTTTGTCCGATGAACAGCAAAAGCAGCGTCGGTATAATAACTACGATGACTCCTGCCATGACCACCCCCCATTCGGTTGCAATTTCTTGGGACTGCAGCTGCTTCAAACCAATCTGAACTGTCCGCACAGATTTGTTCGTCGTAATGAGCAACGGCCATAAATACATATTCCAAGTCGTTAGGAAGCCATAGGCGCCTAATGTGACGAGACTTGTTTTAGAAACCGGCAGGACGACCTTCCAGAAAAAGCGAAATCGGCTCAAACCTGCAATTTGGGATGCTTCGTGCAATTCCTTCGGGATCGTAAGGAAATGCTGTCGAAGAAGAAATGTGCCGAATGCAAGCGCGAAAAATGGCAATGTGAGCCCTTGGTACGTATTAATCCAATCGAGCTTGCGGATTGTGAATACGTTCGGGATCATCGTCGCTTCCCAAGGAATCATCATTGTCGAAATGAACAAGAAGAAAATGAAGTCCCTCCCTTTAAATTTAAAAAAGACGAAAGCATAGGCAGCCAAACTGCAGACGATAAGTTGGCCAAGCATGACGCTTACCGAGACGATGAAACTGTTCAACAAATAGTTAAGCAAAGGAGTCCGACTAAACACTTTAATATAGTTTTCAATACTAATTGACTCCGGAATAAACTTTCCTTGCATAATTTCCGGCCCCGTCATGAATGAAATGAGAAATGCGTACAATACCGGAAAGAAAACGAATACCGACGTAACGGTTAATAAGAAATAAATCCATATTTTTTGAGGAAGCCCCATGCTCATTGGTAATGCACCTTCCTTTCAGCCAATTTAAATTGGAGGATTGTGACGACCAATATAATGAGGAATAAAATGATCGCTTGCGCACTAGCGGTTCCGAATTGATAGTTAATGAACGCTTCCCGGTAAATTGAGTAGACGATTAAGTTCGTTGACTGGGAAGGCCCGCCTGACGTCAAAATATCGATTTGGCCGAACGACTGGAACGCATTGATGAGGGAAATCGTGATGATGAAAAACAGCGTAGGCGACAGCATCGGCAACGTGATGCGTCTCAATCGATAGAAATAGCCCGCCCCGTCGATTCTCGAACTCTCGTAAAGATGCTCATCGATATTTTGCAATCCACCTAATAAAATGAGAAATGAAAAACCGATATTCATCCATATAGTAGAAACTGATACGGATAACAATGCCCATTGTGGATCTAGTAGCCATTGAATTTGCGGGAATTTGAAGACGGTCAACAACCGGTTGAGCATCCCGATGCTCGGGTTGAACATGAATAGCCAAATGACGGATGATGCTGCGACCGAGATGCCCATCGTCGATGAATACATCGTTCGGAAAAAGCCGATGCCTTTCAGTTTTTCATTCGCGAGCAATGCGAAAAACAGCGCGAGAATAACTGTAATTGGAACGGTATACAATACGAAAAGTCCCGTCGCTTTCATACTATTTTGGAATTCGGATGAACCGAGCAAGTATTGGAAGTTTTCGAATCCGACGTTGATAGCCGCTTTGCCCGTTTGATCTGTTAAATAAAAGCTTAAATAAATCGTCCGGAACATCGGATAAAAGACGAAAACGGAAAATAGAATAATAGAAGGCAATAAATAAAGGGCAGCCGTCCTTCCGTCTACTGACTTTCTCCATAGATTTGCAATCCGGGTCATGTCGACACCTCTTGCTTCTTGACGTAATTACCTTTGTCGACTGTCCGTTTCATTAGCTCGCCGCTTTGTTCATCAAAGATAGATAACGAATCGAATTCTATTCGGATAGGCAGACGATCGCCGATATCGATATGCCATTGGCCGCTCCATTTGGCCATCCATTCCGCCTCGCCCAGTTTGAATGAAAAGACGGTTTCATTCCCGAGAATTTCGACATTCGTCACTTCCACGTGGAAAATGTCTTTATTCTTTGTTGTCTCAGTTGTCGGATAAAGGTTTTCTGGCCGCACCCCGACTGTCATTGATGTTCTTGGGAGCTTTCCGATTTCATCATTTGGTACGGACAATCGCAATTCATTGCCAATAACGAGCTCCGAATTCGCGACGTCCAATTCTGCTTTCGCCAAATTCATCGGTGGCGATCCGATGAACGTCGCGACGAACGGATTCGCAGGATAATTGTAAATATCGATTGGCTTGCCGATTTGTTGAATTTTCCCTTCATGGAGAATCATTATTCGATCGCCCATCGTCATCGCTTCCACTTGGTCATGAGTGACGTAAATCATCGTAATGCCGAGACTTCTTTGAATCCTTCTAATTTCAGAGCGCATATGGGCACGTAGTTTGGCGTCCAAATTGGAGAGAGGTTCATCCATTAAGCAAATCGGTGTTTCACTGACAATTGCTCTCGCGAGAGCGACCCGTTGACGTTGCCCGCCAGAAAGCTCACGCGGCTTGCGATCGAGATAATCCGTTAAACCGAGCATTTCCGCTACTTCGTTCGCCTTTTTCCGTTGCTCGCCCTTCTTCATCTTTTTCACATCAAGTCCAAACGTAATATTTTGCTGAACTGACAAATGTGGATACAATGCATAGTTTTGAAAGACCATGGAAAGGTCGCGTTTATCTGGGGAGAGATGATTAGCGACCTTATCCCCGATTTTTAATGTGCCTTCGGTAATTTCTTCAAGACCCGCAATCATTCTTAGCATCGTGCTTTTTCCGCATCCTGAAGGACCGACAAGAACAAAAAACTCGCCGGGCTCAATTGTTACGTTTATATTGGATATAACGTCAACTTGCTTATCGTATGATTTAGAGACGTCAATCAGTTCAACTCTTTTCATTCATATCAAGTTCCTTTCTGCTCGATACTTTTTAAGTAATGTAAAAATATTACCAACACACTCATACTTCGATAAAAGATGTCATGATTCCTTCCTTTTTTCTAAATCTTTACAATTAATTTACGTTAAAGGAGGATATAGTTTTGAGAAAAGGGATTCTTCTTAGCCTTATTACCTTTCTATCGGCATGTTCAACTACATCAGTTGAGGCATCTTTGCCGGATGATAGATTTTTAATTATCGCGCATCGCGGTGCTTCCGCCTATGCGCCGGAGCATTCTTTTCTGTCGTATGCTTTAGCAGTGCAGATGAAGGCGGATTATATCGAATTAGATGTACATATGACGAAAGATGGGGAACTCGTTTCTACGCACGATGCTTTCGTTTATTTGCCGGATGGCAGAAAAAGAATCGCAGAAGTCGATTTCCAGGAGTTGAAAAATGTTCATCGTAACTCTGTTTATGACGGGAAACTCCCGGTTTCATTACCCGAAGGTATCGATCCATTACGCATCGTCAGTACGGAAGAGATTTTTTCGTATTTCAAACATGATGTCAATTACTATATTGAATTGAAGACACCTGCCTCTTATCCTGGTGTCGAGGATGCCTTGCTCAGGCAGCTACGGGAGTTCGGGCTGTTATCGGAAATAGATGCAGATATGCCGAAAGTAATTTTGCAATCATTCAATGCTAAATCTTTAAAGAAAATCCATGAGCAGGAGCCGACGATTCCACTTATTCAACTGTATTCCGCAAAAAATGAAACGATGCTAACGAAAAAACGATTGCGGAAAGTTGCGGAGTACGCGTCCGGAATCGGAGTCGATAAAACAATCGTGACGGAGGAGTTAGTAGAACTTGCGCATGCGGAGAATTTGCATGTCCATCCATTTACGGTAAATGAAGAAAAGGAAATCCGGAGAATGATCGAAATCGGCGCAGATGGAATTTTTACGGATGTACCAGATATCGCGGTTAAAATATTGAAGGATGTGCGAGGAGATTAGAAAACCACCCTATTCCTAACAGAGAATAGGGTGGTGTTGTATTTATACGAGTGTTGCCGTTTCTTCCTTGAAACGGTTAACCGCTTGCTCGACGTTTGCGTCATGACCGACTTCATTCAACGCTTTGCCAATCTTTTCGATTGCGGAAATGAGCATTTGTTCCGTCGTATTGCCCATATGCCCGATACGGAATGCAGTGCCAGCTAAATGTGCTAATGCGCCTGCGACGATAAGTCCTTCTTTCGCCAACGCAGCTCGGAATTCCGCGTCATTTACGCCTTCAGGATATTGGATACAGCTTAATGTCGATGCAGCAACTGCCTCTTCCGCTAACGGCTTCATGCCGTATTCACGAAGTGCAGCGCGCACGCCGCGTCCAAATGCTGTATGCCTTGCATATCGTTTGTCCAAACCTTCCTCTAGGACGAGCTTCATCGCTTCGTCATATGCATAAATTAAGTTTACTGGAGGCGTTGCAAAGTATTTGGACGGATCATTCATAATCGGAATCCAGTTTTCAATATCGCAATAATAAGCCGGAATACGACCAAGCTGTTTACGTGCTTCTAATGCGGATTGGTTAAACGCAACGATCGCAAGTCCCGGTGGAACGCCGATCGCCTTTTGGGAACCAGTCAACACGATATCAATCGTATAGCCCGTACCGCCATACTCCTTGCTCATATCCTCTTCCATTGCAGCAGTTGCGCAAACTCCGTCCAAAATGACGAGTGCGCCGTGCTTTTTCACAATCGGAACGAGCTTATCCAAGTCGGCTGCTACACCTGTAGACGTATCCGCATGCGTAATTGTCACCGCCTTGTATGTACGCTCCGATAGTTGGCGCTCCACTTCTTCAGGCGCTACTTGCTTGCCCCATTCAGCTTGGAGGACATCGATTTCAATTCCGAATGCCTTCCCGAGTTGAATGAAACGATCCCCGAAATAGCCGTGGCTAATGACTAATAGCCGTTCTCCGGCACCGACCGTATTGACGAGTGCCATTTCCATGCCAATCGTTCCGGATCCAGCGATCACAAATACTTCCCCATCTGTTTTCAACATTTCGCGTGTCCGCTCGATGGAACGCTTGTAAATCTCGACAAATCGAGGATCTGTATGCCCTCTCGTCTCACTTGCCATTGCGTCATAGATTGAGTCAATGACAGGTGTCGGTCCAGGAATTAGTAGCATCTCTTCATTTCGCACAACAACATCCCCTTTTACGTTATAATTTCACTTCTATTATACATGATTCTCTATAGAGGAGAGGAAACCCTTTTATTCTACATGAAAATGAAAAGCCCGTTCTCCTATTAACAGGAAAACCGGGCCGTTATCTTTACTCAGTATGCTTACCGATGCAGCGTTCGCATTCATAGAGTAGGGATTCAACTTTCTCGACGATCTCACAGCCGCATTGTTGGCAAAACTTTTTCGTGTTATTTTTCACCTGTGTACAATTCAACATTATGAACCTCCTCCTTTTACTATGATAATTTTCTATACCCAGGGAGTGTTAGAAATTCCTCGAACTCTTCTTGAATTGTCAAATCGATAAACAGCTTCGCAGCGTCCTTCATTGTGCCGTAACGAAACTCCCTTTCTCCGACGAGCTCGTTCAATTTCTTCATTTCCTCATTAAATATGTCCATAAACAAATCAATTGTAATGTCCCTTCCGTCATCCAGCTTGCCTTCACGGTGTCGGATCCATTGCCACACTTGAGAGCGTGAAATTTCAGCAGTAGCCGCATCTTCCATTAAATGATTGATTGGCACGGCTCCACTCCCTTTCAACCACGCAGCAATATATTGGACGCCGACGCTACAATTCGTCCGCAATCCTTCCTCGGTTATCGTCCCGATTGGCACTTCCAGTAAATCGGCTGCGGTTACTCGCACATCTTCCCGCTTCCGATGGACTTGGTTCGGCGTTTCCATATGTGCATTGAATTCATCCATCGCAATTGCGACAAGGCCTGGGTGCGCGACCCACGTTCCGTCGTGGCCGTCCGTCACTTCTCGGCGTTTATCTTCCGCGACTTTCCGGAATGCTTCTTCATTCGCTTCGGGGTTATTGCGAATTGGAATTTGAGCGGCCATTCCACCTATCGCAAACGCGTTCCGCTTATGACACGTCTGGATGCAAAGCTGTGTATAAGCTCTCATAAAAGGCGACGTCATCGTCACTTGGCTGCGATCCGGCAAAATAACATCCGGTTGCATTCGAAGCCTTTTAATGAAACTGAAAATATAATCCCAGCGTCCGCAATTCAGTCCCGTAATATGCTCACGTAGCTCATACAATATTTCGTCCATTTCAAAGGTAGCTGGAATTGTTTCAACTAATACCGTCGCTCGAATCGTCCCCGTTGGAATGCCGAGTTTCTCCTGTGCGAAGACAAACACTTCATTCCACAACCTCGCTTCTAAATGGCTTTCAAGCTTCGGCAAGTAAAAATATGGTCCTGTCCCTCGCTCTATCAATTCCTTTGCATTATGGAAGAAATAAAGTCCAAAATCGAAAAATCCACCCGCTATCGGCTCGCCGTCAATGAGAATATGCTTTTCGTCTAAGTGGAGACCGCGTGCTCTCACCATTAGTACAGCCGTCTCTTCATTCAAAGAATAGTTCTTTCCATTGGATACCTGTTCAAACGAAATCGTCCGTCTCACAGCATCCTTCAAGTTAAGCTGGCCGTCGATCATATTCGACCACGTCGGCGAAGTTGCATCTTCGAAATCCGCCATAAATGCTTTCGCTCCGGAGTTGAGTGCATTAATAATCATTTTCCGATCGACTGGACCGGTAATCTCGACTCGACGATCTTGTAAATCCGCTGGAATCGGCGCGACAGTCCAGTCCCCATCGCGAATATGCTTCGTTTCTTCAAGGAAATCTAGTTTCTCACCGGCGTCGAATCGGCGTTGCCTCTCTTCTCTCGCTGCAAGCAACTCTTTACGCCGGCCATTGAATTTCTCATGTAAGCAATAAAGGAATTCAAGCGCTTCCGGCGTCAGAATTTCCTCTGTGCCAACCGTCATCTCGCCAATCACATTTATATTGGACCGTATTTGTTGACTAGTCAGTTGAACCATCCTTTCATGTAGTTGTCGTGTACGTCGTTTAGTTAGATGAATTGAGCCTCTTCCGTCGATCCTTTCATCGCTGTCGTTGAGGATGTACCTCCAGAAATGACTTGTGCTACTTCATCGAAATAACCTGTTCCGACTTCGCGCTGGTGGCGAGTCGCCGTGTACCCTTTCGATTCATTCGCAAATTCCGCTTCTTGCAGCTTCGAATACGCTGCCATCCCGTCAGTTTTATAGCTATGAGCCAATTCAAACATACTATGATTCAATGAATGGAAGCCTGCTAATGTGACAAACTGGAATTTATAGCCCATCTTGCCGAGCTCACGCTGGTATTTCCCGATCGTTTCATCATCCAAATTTGCTTTCCAGTTAAATGAAGGCGAGCAGTTATACGCGAGCATTTTACGTGGAAACTTCTCGTGGATGGCGTCTGCAAATCGTTTCGCTTCTTCAAGATCCGGCGTCGACGTCTCACACCAAATAAGATCGGCGTATGGCGCGTACGCAAGACCGCGGGCAATCGCCTGATCGATGCCGGCTTTCGTCCGGAAAAACCCTTCAGGTGTGCGCTCCCCTGTAATGAATTCATGATCGCGTTCATCGATGTCACTCGTAATTAAATCTGCTGCATCGGCATCTGTCCTCGCAATAATAATTGTCGGGACACCCGATACGTCAGCCGCAAGCCTTGCTGAAATTAAATTCCGAACTGCATTTTGAGTTGGAAGAAGGACTTTTCCTCCAAGATGACCACATTTCTTTTCAGAAGCAAGCTGATCTTCGAAATGGACACCCGCAGCGCCTGCTTCAATCATCGCTTTCATTAATTCGAACACGTTTAACGGACCGCCAAATCCCGCTTCGGCGTCAGCGACAATCGGAGCGAACCAATCGAATCCGTCAAGCCTGCCTTCTGCACAATCAATCTGATCTGCCCGCTGCAACGCCTGATTAATGCGTTTCACAACGTTCGGTACGCTATTCACAGGGTATAGGCTTTGATCGGGATACATCTGTCCCGCTAAATTGGCGTCCGCCGCCACTTGCCAGCCGCTTAAGTAAATTGCCTGGAGGCCTGCCTTCACTTGCTGGACGGCTTGATTGCCCGTCAGCGCGCCGAGTGCAGCGATGAAATCCTCTTCATGGAGCGATTTCCAGAGCCGCTCCGCCCCTCGTTTTGCTAATGTATGTTCAATTTGAACAGTGCCTCGTAATTTAATTACATCTTCCGCGCTATAGCCACGCTCGATTCCTGCCCAACGTTCATCCTCCTGCCAACTTCTCTCCAACTGCTCCACTTGTTCCATACGTCCATTTTGTTTCATCATTTCATTCCACCCTTTCGTTTACTAGAATAATTGTTACTTTCCTACTGTTCCACAACAGAGTGAGTTGTTATACATTAATATATAACAGAATATTAAAACTGTCTGTGCATTCCGACAAAAGGGGTATTTACGTAGATGAATGAAGAAATAGCTCGATGAAATCGAAAAGGGGAAGAGGAAATCAATGGAGATGAAAAGGTTACGAGAGGAAATCATTCAACAACTGGCCTGTTTGCAAGGTGATTGGATGCCTCTCGAAATTAATGGGGAACAAGCGGCACTCGTCGTCATCCTTCCGCGGGATGAGGAATTTGCCAAAAGCGGACCGCTTCGGTTGCTCACCGGAAGACTGGGCGATGAATGGTACCCGGTGCCGATTGAAAAGGTCACACATATTGAAAGTTTTCAAAAGAAGACATTCTTCTATACGGAAGACGGGCAATTTTGTGTGTCAAGCACGTTGAAGGAATTAGATCAGCGGCTACCCGAAATTTTCTTGCGCATTCATCGTTCCTACATTGTAAATACGGCTAGCATTTTAAGGATCTCTCGCGATTTTTCTTCAAATCTCGTTGTAACGTTAGTAGACGGCACGGAACTGCCGGTGAGCCAGTCGTATGTGAATGATGTGAAATGTATGTTAGGGTTTTGATGGGGGATTTGTGTGAGTGAGGCTGCACTTTGAGCGCGCGGGGCTGCACTTTGAGCGTGCGAGACTGCACTTTGAGCGCGCGTGACTGCACTTTGAGCGCGCGTGACTGCACTTTGAGCGCGCGTGACTGCACTTTGAGCGCGCGTGACTGCACTTTGAGCGCGCGTGACTGCACTTTGAGCGCGCGTGACTGCACTTTGAGCGCGCGTGACTGCACTTTGAGGGTACCGTCAAGAAGTATGTGTAAGTACAACGCAGACTGTTAAGCAGATTTTACTTGGAGGGGCGGACATGTTAGCCTTGGCAGGCGAGGCCAGCTAATTACTATAGCTGGTATCATGGCCTGTTCACATGTCCGCAGAGGCTCCATGTCAAATCTGCGGTCTACGTACAAGCATCCTTAAGATCAACCTATAAAGTTTTAATTAATATTACCGTTGCCATACCGATCACTAAACATCTCCATTAAGGCAGTATGAGCCGAAGCAAATTCAGAACTCATCCTTTTACCCCATTTTTCGTTGTAGTCTTGCGCGACTAAATAGACTATTTTTTCGACAGCTTTTTCACTTGGCAAACTGTTCATAGTCTTGGTGCGTTTTTTTATTTCCTTTATAGTTCTTTCGATAATATTGGTTGTATAGATTTGGCTTTGAATAACTTTGGGATAAGACATGAATGTAAGTAAAACACCAAGATCCTCTTCCCAGGATTGGACCACTTTCGGATACCCTTTCTTCCACTTTTCTCTAAAGTCTTCGAAGGACCTAAGCGCGTCTTCCTTAGTAAGTGCCCGATAAACTTTCTTCAAGTCTGTCATAATGGGCTCCTTGTCCTTCTTACGAACAGAAGAAATAACATTTCTCACTTTATGAACCACGCAGCGCTGCACATCTGCCAGTGGATAGACCTCTTTAAACGCCTGTTCCAGACCAGATAATCCATCGAAAACACCAAGCAATACTTCTTCTAACCCACGGCTTTTGAGACTGGTCAAAATGTTTTTCCAGCCTACTGCACTTTCATTTCCACCCACAAAGAAATCTACGATTTCTCTATAACCATCGTCCCTGACTCCAACAATGACATATACAACCTCGCTTGCAACGTCTTGCCGGCGGAGCTTTAGGTAGGTGCCGTCCAAATAAAGCACAGAATATCTATTGTGAAGTGAGCGTTGTTGCCATTCCAAAATATCTTCCATGACCACGTCCGTGATGTTACTGATCGTTGTAGCTGAGTAGTTGTTCCCCAGAATCCTTTCGATAAATTGTCCAACTTCCCGAGTGCTAAATCCGTTCTGGTACATCGTAATGATTGTTTCACCCAGCCACCTTTCACGCCTTTGGTAAGGGTCGAAAAGCTGGGTGCGGAAATGTCCCTCGCGATCTCTAGGGACTGCCAAGTCTTCTATACGGCCGTATCTTGTATCGAGCATGCGCGAATAATATCCATTCTTACTATTCTTAAGCTCAGGATGTTCTACTTCGAAGAAGTTTTTCATTTCCTCTTTCATAATTGTTTCAAGATTATCCTGGACAAATTGCTTGACTAACTCCTCCATTTGATTAGAAAACAGATTATCGATTATACTAGACATAGATAGTGCATCCTCCTTGGTTTTTGTAGTGATTAACCTTGAGGATGCCCTATCTTTTTTACGTTTACACAGACTATTGTACGTCACCACTTTGAGCGCGCGGGGCTGCACTTTGAGCGCGCGAGGCTGCACTTTGAGCGCGCGAGGCTGCACTTTGAGCGCGCGAGGCTGCACTTTGAGCGCGCGTGACTGCACTTTGAGCGCACGGGGCTGCACTTTGAGCGCGCGGGGCTGCACTTTGAGCGCGCGAGGCAACACTTTGAGCGCGCGAGGCTGCACTTTGAGCGCGCGTGACTGCACTTTGAGCGCGCGTGACTGCACTTTGAGCGCGCGTGACTGCACTTTGAGCGCGCGTGACTGCACTTTGAGCGCGCGAGGCTGCACTTTGAGCGCGCGAGGCTGCACTTTGAGCGCGCGTGACTGCACTTTGAGCGCACGGGGCTGCACTTTGAGCGCGCGGGGCTGCACTTTGAGCGCGCGAGGCAACACTTTGAGCGCGCGAGGCTGCACTTTGAGCGCGCGAGGCTGCACTTTGAGCGCGCGAGGCTGCACTTTGAGCGCGCGAGGCAACACTTTGAGCGCACGAGGCTGCACTTTGAGCGCGCGAGGCAACACTTTGAGCGCACGAGGCTGCACTTTGAGCGCGCGAGGCTGCACTTTGAGCGCGGGGTCCGACTCTTTGAGCGCGGAGGGCAACTCTTTGAACGTGGGGACCGACTCTTTGGACGCAGGGACCGACTCTTTGGACGCGGGGACCGACTCTTTGGACGCAGGGGACGCGAAAGCCCACTCTTTAGGCGCAGACCGCGATTATTAATCACTTGCCGAGTTTTATTACCGCCTGCTCCATATAAAAACCGCCGGATAATTGCTCATCCGGCGGTACGAGATCATTTATTCAACGCATCTGTAAATTGCACAGTACCATTCATCGCTTCGTCGTACAACTTCTTCGAAAGCTGTTCAGTTTGTTCCAATGTTCCGTGCCAGTCCGTTCTCATTTCATTGAACGCATTGAGGAAGTACTCATCGCTTTCATGAAGCTTGTCGATTGGGAATGAAAAGCGGTCCAACCCTGCCAAATTCATGAAGTCGTTCACTTTATGGTGATATGAAACACCGATAATCGGCGTTTCTGTGCACGTCGCTAAAATCAATGAGTGCAACCGAGTTCCGATAACGATATCTTGCTGTTCCGTCACTTCCATAATTTTGCTCGGCAACAAGTTTTCATCGATAATAGTCGTTTTCGCACGCTCTTCCATTAGCGCTTGAATATCCTTCGTCACATTGGCGTCCTGTGGAAACTTCGTTGCAAAGAACGTAATGTCGACATCATTTCCTGCAGCAAGCTTGTCTAGATTTTTCGCCATGCTTTCGACAAATTTTTGATAAATTTCGGGATTCCCTTCCGGCCAGTAGTCCGCGTTGTAATACGGAACGGCGGTTACACCAATTTTCGTCGGTTTATCGGATTTTGCAGCAGCGCCTTCCTCCCGCAATGAAAATGCAGGGTCGCCGATGACTTCGACTTTTTGATTGACGCCAATCGACCATAACAACTCCGCAGATTCCGGATCCCGGACGGAAATACTTTCAGCATGTTTACACATATAGCGGATGAACCATTTCCCTAATGATGTATGCAATGGACCTGCGCCACATCCGTAAATGACATACGGTGTGTTTGACTGCTTCGCCATCATCGCATACGATCCGTACAATGGCGCCTCTCGACGGTATAAATCCATCAAGATACCGCCGCCACCGATAATAAGCAGATCGAGTTTTTTAACGACTTTTTTATTTTGGCGGAATGTCTCGATGAACGTCTTGACGGCATTTCCTTTTTTATAATAAAGCGGATAGCTTTCAACCCCGTAGCGTTCGGCCGTCTGCTTCGGATTATTGCTAAAAATGGTGAGCTGAGACGAACTGATGTTGAAAGTGGACGTCACTTGTTTTACAAGGCTAAGCAGGATCGCTTCGTCCCCGTTATTATCGTTCCCGTAATTTCCTACAATTCCTATTCTCATAATCCAACTTCCTTCTACAAATAATGAGTTCATTATAACACGCCTAGCTGACAAAGAAAAAAATGCCGCGGACCGAAAATCGATCCAACGGCATTTTCAACATTAACGATTAATGCTGCGGTATAGGAATGCGCTGAATTGGGCGCGGTTCACCGGTTTATTCGGTTCGAAATTCCCTTCCTCATTTCCAGTCGTAATCTTATGGTTCGCTAGAATGTGAATTTGATTGTACGCCCAATGGTCTGCGCGTACATCCTTGAATTTCTTCTCGGATTCCCCTTTCAACTCGTAAGCTTTCACGAGAATCGCAGCCATTTGTGCACGTGTTAATTGGCCTGCAGGGTCAAATGTACCGTCCCCTTTTCCTCCGACGAGGTTCGCTTCAACAATCGCATTAATTTCCTTGAAGTATCGGTGGGTTTCCGGAACGTCACTGAACTTTTGTGTTCCTGCAACAGAAGTATCCAAGTTGAAGACGCGGCTTAAGATGACAGCGGCGTGTTCCCTCGATAACGTCTGGCCTGGATTGAATTTGCCGTCAAGGTCCCCTTTAATATAGCCGAGATGCTTTAGGAAATTGATTTCCGTGTAGTAAACATAATCGGATGGAATGTCAATGAATGCCGGCATGCCATCTGACAATTCGATTGGCAACGTCGCCGTCTTCGTTCCGAGTGTCACGTTGACAGATCCTGTGCCAGGCACTTTAGACGCCTTAAACATTCCCGATTGCGTAATCGTACCTACATTACCGCTGACGCTCCACGTCAATTGTTCTGGTGAATAAACAATCGGTTTTCCTTGCGCATCGGTAGCAATCGCTTTAAATGATACGGATGAACCTAGTTCAATCGCTGATGTACTTGGTGAAATCGTCAACTTGTCAGGCGCTTCGACAATTGTAATTGGGAATGACTGCCTTGCAGCACCGTACTGAATATTGATTCGGTCCGTGCCGGCTTCCGTAGCCGTAAATGTCATACCCGAAACGGAAGCATTCCCGTTATCGGACGAGATTACTAGCTCCGAAGCGTCTATCGGAAGCGGATTATAATACGTATCTAACACATAGTTAAGCGTCAATGGGACAGTTGCGCCAACGAGCATATCACCGACTTGTCCGCGGGAAACGCTAATATGTGCAGGATCGCTCAGTGGCGCTGTGCTAATTGCTTCAATGATCGCAGAAACTTTTCGCTGACTTGACTCTGTCGTCCGGTTTGCGAGCACGACTGTATTGCTCCCATATTTACGGATGCCCATCGTCGTTGAACCGCCGCCGTCAAAGTTAATAGCCCGGTCGTACCCTTTAGATGCTAAATAATTTGCGAACTGCGTTAACGTCATGCCGTTGCTATATCCACTTCGGTTATCTACTGTCACGAGGTCGACTTTTGTCTTATCTTTGCTAATTGCGATAGCCGTACGAGCAGTCATTGCTTTCGCTCGCCAATTGGATGTATCCATCGTAATATGCGGCTTGCCGTCCTTCAATAACATTGGTCCACTCGCCAACATGAACGAGGAGTCCATCCATTTCGAGTCTATAGATAAATTAAGAGAAACATTATCCCCTACTTTAATCCCTTTCAATCTTTCTAGCGGCTTCGATCCATTTGCTGAAATGACAAAGCCTGTTTTCGGAATCGTGACTTTCTCTTTCGATCCATAGTCCCTTACTTGCACAACTTGTCCTGTTAATTGCTGTCCATAATATGTAGACGTAATTGGCTCACCGGTATCGACGACGATTTCAATGCCGAATTCATTTGATCCAGTCGTAGATGAAATATGTTGTGGTGTAAAAACGATTGTTTCATCGGTTTGCCTTTCGCGGTTCAAGCCTGTCATCTTATAGCTTGTCCCTTGGTGCTCAATACGGATATCGAAATTGAATTCGTCAATTTCTGCGCGTCCGTCATTTAACACTCCAAAAGCAATCGGATTGCTCACATAATATTCACGTGAGCTTGAAATGACACCGCCATTAATAATTTCATTACCTTGCGAAATCAAATACATCGGCAATCCAGATTTCATGTCGAAAAATGAAGCATTGACTGCACCGACAACGCGGTTTCCTTCATATGAATCTCGATTTGCAAGTGTCGTTGTTGCTTCACGTTTAGCAATCGGTGAAGGCACACCGATATCGAGTTTCGTGTATGGGTCGTTCAAATCGACACTTACATGGTTAATATGGTTCGTGCCTAAATGTGTGTAATGCGTATACGTCACTCCGGATGAAACCGGATAACTATCTACGGTTTGCGTATTCGCCGATGCTCCGGCAGGCAGTGCCACTAAGAGTGTAGCGGCCGCCGCTGTCATCACGACTTTTTTCCCTAAACTCTTCAATGTATCTACTTTAGTAATGATAAGTCGACACCTTCCCTTCTATGAATCAATGTCAAGCTTACCAGACAATTCGACAAAATACTATAATCCATAAGAAGGAAATAGCCTATTATGTATTTTTATGTATAGTTTCCAAGTCACTAGTTTATTTATCCCAATAAAAAAACCACTCGGCGAAAAAGGCCGAGTGGATACAAATTAAATGTCTTTACTATTAAATTTCGTATACTGATTCGTCATGGAAGCGAAGACACCGAACAAGATGAAGTAGAACATCGTGTAAAGCTTCAGTTCCCAAATATTATAATAGAAGCCAGAGAATCCTGTTGCAAACCAGAGCGCAATCATGAATTTGCCTATCGGCGTTTTCCGTTCCTTCCAGAACAGGTATAGCATGCCAAGTAGGAAGGCCGCGAAAAGAACGACACCGATGATTCCTGTTTCCGTAATAATCTGGATGTATTGGTTATCCGAATAGAAAAACTTGCCTCCGTAAATATCGGAGCGGATTCCATAATGGTCGTAAATCGGTGAACCGTACGATAACGTTGCTGAGCCACCGAATGAACCGAATCCAGATCCAGCAATTGGATACGCTTTGAAGATTTCAAAGCCTTTACTAATATAGAAGAAACGTCCACTCTCAGTCATGAGCGCTAGGTTTTGTTGGTCGAACGTTTCACCGAATCGGCCAGCGATGCTGCCTGGATCATCGGCTGGCGCTTCAAGTCCAAGTGATGCGAGATATTTGACACCCCAATTTACTGGATAGTAAATCAGAATGATCGCAGCGACACCCGCGATGACGAGCCTTTTCAACAAATGCCAATTCCTCGTCGTCAAAATGAAAATTGCTCCGAGGACGAAAGCTGAAATCCACGTTCCCCGTGAATACGTCAAAATGAACACCCCGACGAAAAGCACTAAATTGATATTCAAGAACCATTTATACTTCTCGCCTTTGTATATGTGCTGCAAAAAGAGCAACGACATAATTCCGAACAGCAATAGTAGTGCCAATGAGTTCGGATTTCCAGGTAAACCGTAAATACGCACGAAGTTTGTTGCGCTTAACGTCTTATATTTCCAGACGTCCGGCAATAACAACTGCCGCATTGAAAGCTTTTCGATAAGGCCGTGGATACATGAAATCATGCTCGTCCAAACCGTCACCCATGCAAGTCTTTTCAACCAGTCGTCCGGCAAAACCATTCTTGAGATGATGTAATAAAGCAAATACATAATAACGAATGTCCGTACTTGGAAAATGACCGCTGCCGGTAAGACACCTTGAAGCAATCCACTTAACGATCCCGCAATCAGTAATGCGAAAAATGCCCATTCAAACCATTTGAATGAAAACAGCGTTTTCCAATTACGTCCGCTCGAAATAACAAGCTTGACGAATGCAATAAAAGTAATTAAATCCCCGACCAACTTTAGACCCGGGCTTACTTCCACAAGGAATGGGCGGATGCTCACATAGATAACGAGAAACAATAGGCTTTGCTGCGGTCTCAAAAATGCATAAAAGACAAAAAATAATGATGTCGCGATGAGTGCAATGGAAGATGGAAGGAAAAGCGCGACCACGATGACCGCCAATGCGACTAAGAAATAAACTGTATCTTTTTCCTTCAATTTGTTTGTAAATGTTGTCATTAACAATAAATCCCTTTCCACGAATAATTCCGAATCTATAATAGGTATGACCTTTAGACATTATAGCATCTTATAAGACGTTACGTTTACAGTTTAGTTGCATTTTCAAAAAAAATTGGTATGAACTTGTTGAAGTCTCCTCGTGCATCATCTCTCATAGAGTTAGTAGAACAATTTATTTCTAGTAAATCGTAAATTTACGTCTAAATACACCTTATTATTTCATAAAGAATCTGATATTATGATAGATGATGTACAAAAGGAGGTTTATCGGTGAAAAAATTAAGTATTTTTGCCTTAGCTTTACTACTAATAATGACTCCTCTTTTCCAAAAGCCGGTGGAAGCGAGCACGGTCTCTGGTCACCAAATGGAAACGGAGTTGAATTATTGGATTCAGAAAAACGTCATTCGGACAGATAGCAAATTCAATCCGAATAAAGCGGTCACTCGAGGAGAATTTGCTTCCTATCTCGCCCGCGCTCTAGATTTGCCACCATCTACGAAATATACATTCAAAGATTTGAAGGCGAATTCCGGATTGACGATTGAAATTCAAAATGCTGCTGGAGCAGGTTTACTTTCCGGTTATCCGGACGGCACATTTAAACCGAATGATAACATTACACGCCAACAGATGGCGGGAATGATATACAAAGCATTCCGTTATATGGGGCTTCCTATTCAAAAGACGAATTTTACATTTAAAGATTCGCATCAAATTTCAGCTAATTTCCACGATGCCGTCTCAGCGGCTGTCTACTTAGGTATTATCCGTGGAGACCATCAGAAAACGGGCGTTTATTTCAAACCGAAAAATAGCGCAACAATCGCCCATGCAGCCGCATTCCTTTTCAGAATGAATGCAGCAGCTGAGCTTTTAAAGCCGACTGAACCGACAAATCCAGAAATACCTGACGAGGATCCTGAAATCTATAAAGTTAGCTCGATTTCAAACGGACAAGTCGTTCCGACGGCTGCATTATACAAAACTTATGAAGATGCATTGGCAGTGTACAATGCATCTTCATCCATTAAAGTTATTCAAAAAGGCAACGATATTATTAAAGTGAAAGCGGGCCGTGCATTCGGCGCGGAAAACTCGAAGCAATATACGTCCCTTTACAGCGATAAATTATTGCGGAATGAAGTGACGTACATAACGAAAGGCCGCGAAATGAAATACATTGGGAGCGGCGCGGATTATGTAATCGTTGAATTCGCAGGTTCGACATTCTACACAAAACATAATGAAGTCGATCTCGTACCTACCGAACTCGTCACTGGCTATGATTACTATGTAGTCATTAATGGTATTTTGGCGCATTCAACCTATGACAATATTAACAAGACAAGAGGCGAATACAACGTAGGTCCTGCTGCACCTGAGATGCATAACGGCAAAAAATATACGAGCTTCGACGGTGTTCATTTCACGGAAATTGGAACGAAAAATATGATTACGTATTATCCATACTTCCAATTCCAATCCGTTCGACAGCCAACATCGTATTCTGCTGAAGAGCTTAATGCCTACATCAATTGGGCGCTTGCAGACCGAGAAAGCACAGGTTTTGCTCGCTACAAAGAGGCAACAGTTAACTCGAAGCTAATCGGTTTAGGAGAATATTTAAAGTCAATGGAAGAGACACATCGTGTGAACGCGATGTTCATTCTTGCAACAGCGATCCACGAAAGTGATTACGGCATGAGTGTTAACGCACAAACGAAAAATAATCTTTTCGGAATTAGAGTCTTTGATTCTTCCCCTGAATTAGGAGAAGTGTATATGGCTCCTGAAAATAGCGTTGACGCTTTTATCCAGCGCTATATTAACTTGAACTATGCAAATCCACTTGGCGCACACTCGAATGGAGCTGTTCCAGGCAATAAAGCGGTCGGCATTAACGTAAGATATGCGTCCGATCCGAACTGGGGAAGCAAAATTGCAGGTCATATGTGGAAAATGGATTCATTCCTTGGTGGGCACGATTATAAACAAGTGCAATTAGGCAGCATTAATTATACCGGTCCAGAAGGGGTGAACGTAAGAACAAATCCTGAAGTTCGTTCTGATAATAAATTGTTCACATACAAACCGAAAAATC
Organism: Sporosarcina sp. UB5; assembly: GCF_050859005.1. Classification (GTDB taxonomy): domain Bacteria; phylum Bacillota; class Bacilli; order Bacillales_A; family Planococcaceae; genus Sporosarcina. Next base: position 1,924,455 of record NZ_CP125984.1, on the reverse strand, counting down.
CTGGCTATAATGCAGCATTCGGCTATCCAGTCGTCATTGTCGATGAAGTGACAGGAAACGACGGTTATGTATGGTACAAAGTGTTAGCAGACATTAATCCTCCGTCCGATTATGGATGGATCCGTTCTGACTTAGTAAATAAGATTGATTGAATCATAATAAAAAAGTAGAGGGGGAATCTATTACGATTCCTCCTCTACTTTTTTTATCGCTAATTATAATGCGTCCGTATGTTCAACGCCTGCTGGCAATAATTTTGGCATGCCGATACGGTCAAGACCTAGTTTAATTTTCGTCGTATAACCTTTATTATTTGCATCCATATAGCCTGACTTCGAAATAATCATTTTCTCAAAGACTGCCGTTTTGGATTGGTCGATTTCGGACCACATTTCATATGAATGGATAAGATCCTCTAATGTTAAATGGACGTAATCCTCTCCGACAAATGTATGGTCCGGAGAAATTTTATACCAAATGTCTCCGTTCGGACGGATCCATTTATCGGCATCTTTCTCAAGTGCGGAATGTATGCTTTCAGCTGTTTGCAAGTAGATAGGATCGCCGAGCTCTTTGTAGGCGAGCAATAGAATGTTCATTCCACCAAGAAGATGATTCATGGAACTGTGTGTCTTCACGTCTTGCTTCGACGGGAAGTAATCTTGGATGTAATACGAATTTGCATCGACTCTAATAATATTGCCCTTCTCTTTTTGGGAGACGAGCAAATCTGCGTAATTTTTCAATCCGAGCGTATAGTCATCATGGCCAAACGCCTTTCCTCCATTATAAAGGAATAAAGCAATCTGTTCATTGAATCGTGTATCGACGAAAGGAGCTGTAATGCCGAACAGATTTTTCAAATACGTACTCGTTACTTCCGTTTCCCAATACGTTTGGTCGCCTCGGAATATGTCAAGGTTCGCAAATGAATTATATAGAAGACTTTCGAAATACCGTTCCTTCGTTTCATTGTACATCGCCATCGTGCGGTCCTCTTTCACGAGGAGTAAGTTGCGGCCGTAGCCTCTTCCGGATTTCGGCATCGGTTCAATTGTCGTCGCCATTTTATTGTACGGACCGTTTGCTGTATACCATTTATTCCGCTTCTTATAGTATGTTGCGGATTCGAGCATCCACCGATCCATAATTTGATGGTTCGAGAAGAGCAGTTCATCGGAAACGAGGAGCCATTGGTCGACAATGTCATACCCTCTTGACTTCAACGTATAGACTGAAAGTTGCGTGTCTCCGAGAAGAATCCCGCTGAATGCCTCGCTTTCCTCTAACAATTCACGCGTATGGCTGCTTGCGCCGTTTGGATACGACATCGTCAACTCTTTCGATCGATAAGCTTTACCGATCATTCGCTGCGCTTTGTCACCATCTGCGGACGTCTTTTCATAAATGCCTGTCGGGTATGTCGTCAAATCGAAACCGAATGTACCGTCCGTATCTTTTTTAATTGGAAAGCGGCTGTATTCACGTAAAATGCCTTTCGACACATCGCCCTCTGTCTGGATGACATCGATTCGAATTGGCATCCGTTGTTGGTTTTTTAGTTCTGTAAAAATGAAGTAATCTCCGTTTTCAAGAAGCCGCTTCGTAACATTCACTACTGCCGGAGATAGGCCGGCCACTTTATACGTATAAATCGTATCTGTGGAATGAGCGTGCTTTCTTGTTGTTTCACCTGCAAATTGCAAATAGGAATTAGAACGTAAATACGTTTTTCCTGTCCCAGCAATCGGCACTTCTACAAAATTCTGTTCGTATCGAATTGTTTCATACTTGCCAAGCGTCGTCGGTTCTTTAAAGACGATTTCTTTGCTTTCTTCAATTTTACCCGTCTTCACCATCGCACGATGAAGGAAAACGACATACGTTGCACGATTCACCGCTGTTTTCGGATCGAACGTACCGTCTTCTTTACCAGTCGTAATACCGTGCTGCGCAAGAATTTTCACGCCTTCCTTATGGGATGCGCTAATTCGATTCTCATCCTTGAAATGGATGTCTTCTCCTGTATCTTGCAAGTCGAACGCTCGAACGATAACCGTCGCCATCTGTTCTCGTGTCAATGAATCTCCCACACCGAATGTACCGTTCTCTTTGCCAAGGAAGATGTCAGCTTTGTATGTCGACATTGCCCCTTTTAAATGAGAGGACTTACTGCTAACGTCCTTGAAAATCGGTTCATATGGAGCGTCCGGTAATTGAAGTGCGCTCGATAGGAGATTCGCCGCCTGTCCGCGCGATACTTCAAGTGCCGGTCTGAACTGCTTGTCCGGGTAGCCATTAATAATCCCCATATCGACGAGTTGCGTCACTTCGTTTTTAGCCCAAAATTCATTATGTATGTCAGAAAAATTTTGGTCGATCGATATCGTATTCGCGTCTGTCGGGCTGCATCCGAATAGCACGAGCGCTAAAGATAATACACTCGCCAGCACGACAGTCGTCATTCTATGTTTCATGTTTGATTTTCACCCTCCTACAACATCCGTTTCGTAAATCTTGTCCTATCATACCATAAAGTGAAACTTCAAATCAGCGGGGATTTCTTTCCTCTTTACTCACAGTTTTGGAGAACGAGAAAATCCACCTCCCCATTCAATGTAATAGGAAGGTGGATTGATTATTACGCATGCTTTTTTTCATACTGTGCAATATGCTCTTCGTATTGGAACGTCAACGCGATTTCGTCCCATCCATTCAACAGCATTTGCTTATAATACGGATCGATGTCGAATGAATACGTCTTGCCGTCTTCGCCTTTTACAGTTTGTTCTTCAAGATTGATTTCTAATGTATAAGGAGCAGATTCGCCTTTCGATAAAAGCTCTTCGACTTCCTCAACACGGAGACGGATCGGAAGGATGCCATTCTTGAAGCAGTTATTATGGAAAATATCTGCAAACGACGGCGCGATGACGACTTCAAATCCGTAATCAAGAATCGCCCATGGCGCATGCTCCCGAGAGGAACCGCATCCGAAGTTATCGTGTGCAACGAGAATCTTTGAGTCTTTGAACCGGTCGTCGTTTAACACAAACTCCTTGTTTTCCGTACCGTCTGCTTGGAAGCGCCAATGGTAGAAAAGGTATTTTCCGAAGCCAGTCCGTTCAATCCGCTTCAGAAATTCCTTTGAAATAATTTGGTCCGTATCTACATTTTTTCTATTTAATGGGGTCATGACGCTACGCACTTCATTGATCGGTTTCATGGAATCATCCTTTCTTCATCTTCGGGTTCATTAAGCGTGAGCCAGCTTCATCTTTCGAACATCGGTGAAATGACCGTTAATCGCTGCCGCCGCTGCCATTGCAGGGCTCATTAGATGTGTGCGGGAACCCGCTCCTTGTCTACCTTCGAAGTTCCGGTTCGATGTTGAAGCGCATCGTTCGCCTGCAGGGACGACATCATCGTTCATCGCAAGGCACATGCTACATCCCGATTCGCGCCATTCGAAGCCTGCTTCGATGAAGACTTTATCTAACCCTTCCTCTTCTGCTTGCTTCTTCACCGTACGCGAACCTGGAACGACGATTGCTGTCACATTCGGATGCACTTTTTGACCCGCAATCACTTCCGCAGCAGCTCGCAGATCACTTAAACGTGCATTCGTGCAAGAACCAATGAAGACGTGCTGAATGTCAATTTCCGTAAGCGGTGTTCCTTCTTCAAGCCCCATATAAGCAAGCGCTTTTTTCAACGCTTCTTTATCGGATTCATTCTCGAAGTCGTCAGCTGACGGGACACTTGCACTAATGCCGGATCCCATTGACGGGTTCGTACCCCACGTAACGAACGGCTCGATTTCATCTGCATTAATTTCAAGAACTGTATCGTACACTGCCCCTTCATCCGTTGCTAAAGAGAGCCATTGTTCAGCGGCCTGCTCGAACGCTTCACCTTCAGGAACGTGACGACGTCCCCTCAAATATTCGATCGTCGTCTCATCCGGGCTAATCAAACCGGCTTTTGCCCCCGCTTCAATGGACATATTGCAAATCGTCATTCGCTCTTCCATCGTCATCGAACGGATCGCTTCGCCCGTATACTCAGCGATATGCCCTGTTCCGACGTCGATACCAAATTTCGAGATAATCGCAAGGATGACATCTTTCGCTGTTACACCGAAGCCTAGCTTTCCATTAATTCGTATTTCCATCGTTTTCGGTTTTGATTGCCATAACGTCTGTGTCGACAGGACATGCTCAACTTCACTCGTACCAATTCCAAACGCGATGGCGCCGAATGCACCGTGCGTCGACGTATGGCTATCCCCGCAAACAATCGTTTTGCCTGGTTGCGTCAACCCGAGTTCAGGACCGATAATGTGGACAATCCCCTGGTCGGGATGCTCCATATGTGCAAGTTCGATACCGAACTCCTCACAGTTTTTCTCTAACGTCGTAATTTGCTTTTTAGCGATTGGATCGTTAATCGTCGGCAAGTTGCGAGTTGGGACATTATGGTCCATCGTCGCATAGCAAAGGTCGGGACGGCGCACTTTCCGCCCCGCTAGCCGCAACCCTTCAAACGCTTGTGGAGAAGTAACTTCATGTAATAAATGAAGGTCAATATATAGTAAATCCGGTTTTCCCTGTTCTTCGTATACAATGTGTTGGTCCCATATTTTCTCAATAATTGTTTTGGCCATTTGAACTTCTCCTTTCATTTCAGACGTATGAAAACATGATGCTATTTGAGACGAACTGTAAATCGAGCTCGCTAATTACTTTATCCGTCCATTCAATTGTCGATAGAGCACGTTCTGAGCCATTCGAAAGATCAGCTGTAAAATGGCCATCCTCAAATACTGTGTTTACCGCTTTTTCAACCGCTGCCGCTTCCGTCTCCATTCCGAATGAATAGCGTAACATCATCGCTGCTGACAAAATGGCTGCTGCTGGATTCGCGATACCCATGCCCGCAACATCAGGCGCTGAGCCATGCACAGGCTCGTAAAGGCCGAATCCATCTGACCGAACGCTTGCTGACGGCATTAAACCAAGTGATCCAGTAATAACAGAAGCTTCGTCGCTTAAAATGTCGCCAAACATGTTTTCAGTGACGATCACATCGAACGCTTTTGGATTCGTAATTAATTTCATCGCTGCCGAGTCGACGAGCTGATGTTCAACTTCAACGTCTGGATACCCTTTCCGCTTCTCTTCGACGATTTCACGCCAAAGCTTGCTTGACTCCAATACGTTCGCTTTATCGACAGATGTCACTTTCCCTCGTCTCATCCGCGCAAGCTCGAATGCCTTTTCAACGATGCGTTCAATTTCTTCACGCGTATAGACGAGTGTGTCGACCGCGGATTTGTCTGTCTTGCGGCTCGGTTGCCCAAAGTAGAGACCGCTCGTCAACTCACGGACAATCATCATGTCGACTTCCCGCGCGATTTCCTCTTTAAGAGGAGAAGCGTGAAGCAAGGAAGGGACTGCCTTAACTGGCCTTAGATTTGCGAATAAGTCAAAATGCTTTCGAATTGCGAGCAATCCTTTTTCAGGACGCAACTCTGAAGGATTCCGATCCCATTTTGGACCGCCGACCGCCCCTAAGAGCACTGCATCGCTTGATTCACAGAGATCTACAGTCTCCTTCGGAAGCGGGTTATTGAATTCATCAATTGCCGCCCCACCGATTGAACCGTAATTAAAATGGAATGTGTGGTTGAACCGTCTTGCAACCACTTCAAGAACACGCACAGCTGCCGATGTTACTTCCGGTCCGATTCCATCGCCCTGTAATACAGCCACTCTTTTTTCCATTGAACTTCTCCTCCTTGTTGTCATTCCCATTCACAAAATCTTCTGACACGGCATTGTATAAATATATCCAAATATAAACGTATAAACAGTTAGAATTACGCATAAGTCACGGAAATCACGCATAAAACCATTTACTCGCGCATAAATCCCTAAATCTGCGCATAAACCGTGATATTCACGCATAATCCCCGGAATTCACGCATAAATCCTATTTTTCACGCATAACGCAATTCCACTACACCATCAATTACTAACCGTTTCCATCACTCTCACTTGATCCTTCACTAACTTTCGGTTAATCGCGTTCAAGTACGCTTTTGCGGATGCTTCTAATACGTCTTGTGAAACGTCGCGACCTGTGAACGTTTCGCCGTTGAAACGCAAGTTGACGACTGCTTCCCCAAGCGCATCGCGTCCTTTTCCGATCGATGTAACACGGTAATCTAAAATGTTCACTTGCCCTTTGACGAGCAGTTCGAGTGCATTGAAGATCGCTTCGACTGAACCTGCGCCTGTTGTCGCTACGACAATGTTTTCCCCGGATGGGACGTTCGCTGCAATCGTTGCTGTCGGAACATTGGACGTGCCGTATTGTACTTGCACATTCGTTAGTTCATAAATTTCAGCATCTGCGTATGCAATTTGCTTTCCAGTGAAGAGGACGAACAAATCGTCTTCCGTAATTTCCTTCTTGCGATCGGCAAGTTTCTTAAACTCGACAAATGCTTCATTTAATTGTGCGTCGCTCAGCTCAAAGCCCATCGTTATCGCACGATCCTTGAATGCGTGTCTCCCTGAATGTTTGCCGAGCGCTAACGGAGCTGTTTTATCACCGATTAGTTCAGGTGTAATGATTTCATACGTTTCCCGATTTTTCAACATGCCGTCCTGGTGGATTCCGGATTCATGTGCGAATGCGTTTCTCCCGACAACCGCCTTGTTCGGTTGGATGACGACGCCTGTCAACTGGCTAACTAATTGGCTTGTGCGTTTAATTTCTTGTAAATTAATGCCCGTTTCAAAACCGTAAACGTCCTTACGTATATGGAGAGCGACCGCAATTTCTTCGAGCGCTGCATTTCCAGCCCGTTCACCGATCCCGTTAATCGTGCCTTCGACTTGGTCGGCACCATTTTCAATCGCTGCGATAGAGTTTGCGACAGCCATCCCTAAATCGTTATGGCAATGTGCGGATAGTTTCACACGTTCAATGCCTGTCACATTCTCCTTCAAGAATTTGAATAGAGCCCCATATTCTTGTGGCGTTGCATAACCGACCGTATCCGGAATATTGATCGTCGTTGCACCGGCTTTGATTACTTGATTGATGATCCGGACGAGGAACTCGCGGTCGGAACGGAATGCGTCTTCTGCTGACCATTGAACGAGTGGAAAGAATTTTTTTGCGTATTTTACGGCTTCGACTGCAATGTCCACGACTTGGTCAGGCGTTTTCATCAATTTATGTTCCATATGGATTGGAGAAGTTGCGAGAAATACGTGGAGATGAGGTTGCTGTCCGCCTTTTAGCGCTTCCCATGATGTATCGATATCGCTCTTCATTGCACGGGCAAGCCCGGTCACTGTTGAGTTTTTCACTGTATTTGCAATACGTTGTACCGCTTCGAAATCACCAGGTGAGGAAGCAGGGAACCCTGCTTCGATCACCGTAGCGCCAAAACGTTCGAGTTGGCGGGCAATTTCCATTTTTTCAGCCGTGTTTAGATTAATGCCGGCCGATTGTTCTCCATCACGAAGTGTCGTATCAAAGATGTCAATTTTTCGCACTACCCACCACTTCTTCCTGTTTTGTTTTCTTACCCTCATTTACAAATGGCATCATCGCACGTAGCTTTTCGCCAACGACTTCAATTTGGTGCTTCGCTTCTGATTCCTCATAAGCATTGTAGTTCGGGCGACCGTTTTCGTTTTCTGCGATCCAGCCTTCTGCGAATTTACCTTCTTGGATATCTGTCAAAATGTCTTTCATGCGTGCTTTCGTGTCTGCATCGACGACACGCGGTCCTGATACGTAATCGCCCCATTCAGCTGTGTCGGAAATTGAGTAGCGCATTCCGGACATGCCGCCTTCGTACATGAGGTCAACGATTAGTTTTAGTTCGTGCATCGTTTCAAAGTAGGCAAGTTCCGGCTGATAACCTGCTTCTACTAACGTTTCGAATCCAGCTTTAACGAGGGACGTCAATCCGCCGCAAAGGACTGCTTGCTCACCGAATAGATCTGTCTCTGTTTCTTCTTTGAATGAAGTTTCAAGTACGCCCGCACGAGCTGAGCCGATCCCTTTTGCATACGCAAGTGCAACGTCTTTCGCTTGGCCGGAAACGTCTTGGAATACTGCGAATAATGCTGGTACGCCTGCGCCTGCTTCATATGTTCTACGTACGAGGTGTCCTGGGCCTTTTGGTGCGACGAGGAAGACGTCAACGTCTGCAGGTGGTACGATTTGTCCGAAGTGGACGTTGAATCCGTGTGCGAATACGAGTGATTTACCTGCTTTTAGTGCTGGTTGGATCTCTTCGTCGTATACTTTCTTTTGTCTTTCGTCCGGAAGTAGGATCATGATGATGTCTGCTTGTTCAGCTGCTTCTGCTACTGTTTTGACGTTAAGTCCGTCTTCTTTCGCTTGGTCGAATGATTTACCTGGGCGTACGCCTACGACAACGTCGAATCCTGAGTCTTTCAAGTTTTGTGCATGTGCGTGACCTTGTGAACCGTAACCGATGATTGCGATTGTCTTTCCTTGTAGTAGTCCTTCATTGATGTCCTGGTTGTAATACATTTTAGCCATTGTTAGTTCCTCCTTGGATTTTAGGTTTTTATATTTATTTTAAAATGGATAACTGTGGTGAGTTGACTTTTTGGATTTCGCGGGTGAATGCCGTTGCTCCGGTCCTTGCCAATTCTTTAATGCCATACGGTTTGACGAGATTGATGAATGCCTCGATTTTCTCGGGATCTCCGGTTACTTGGTACGTGACGACATTTTTCCCGGAGTCGATGATCGTTGCACGGAACGGTTCGATGATGCTGTTAATTTCACTTCGTGCATGCGGCGGTGAGACGACTTTCACGAGTGCCAATTCCCGCATGACGATCGCTTTTTCCGTTATGTCATTCACTTTAATAACGTCAATCTGTTTTTGTAGTTGTTTGACGAGCTGTTCGATTTTTCGTTCATCTTCCACATGGACGATGAATGTCATTTTCGACATGCCCGGCTGTTCGGAGTGCCCGACTGTAATGCTTTCAATGTTGAATTGCCGTTTCATGAGCAACCCCGTCACCCGGTTCAATACTCCGCTTTGATTAATAACTGTAACCGTAATGACCCTTCTCATTTGCTCTTCACCCCGATCATTTCTTGTAGTCCTTTTCCTGGTGCAACCATCGGATAGACGTTTTCAAGCATTTTCACTCGGCAATCGATTAGTACCGGCTCATCCGACAGAAGTGCTTCACGGAAAATTTGTTCAGCATCTTCTTTTTTCGTAATGCGAACCCCTTTCAAGTCATACGCTTCCGCAAGCTTGACGAAATCTGGCTGAACTGGAATTAAAGATTGCGAGTACCGCTCGTCGTAAAATGTCTCTTGCCATTGGCGTACCATTCCGAGTGCACCGTTGTTTAAGATGACGACTTTCACCGGAATTCTCATTTCCTGTAAAAGGGATAGCTCCTGTGCTGTCATTTGGAAACCGCCATCGCCGACGATCGCAACGACCCTTTTATCCGGCTTCGCGATTTGTGCACCGATTGCAGCTGGGAATCCGAAGCCCATCGTTCCGAGACCGCCTGATGTGACCCAATGATCAGGATTGTTTAATGAATAATATTGGGCCGCCCACATTTGATGCTGTCCGACGTCCGTCGTAACGATTGCATCGCCCTCGGTAATCCGGTGGATCATTTGGATTGCTTCTTGCGGTAGGAGTTCGTGCTCGTCGGTGTTATACCATAACGGCGCTTCTTCCTGTAAACCGTTCAAGTATGCAAGCCATTCTTCGGTGTCCGGCGCATGGAATTCTGTTTTTAGCAATGCTTGTAATGCTTCCTTTGAATCCGCCACGATTGGAATATCTGTCGGAACGTTCTTTCCGATTTCAGCAGGATCGATGTCGATATGGATGACTTTCGCATATGGAGCGAACGTTTCTAAATTGCCTGTTAGCCGATCGTCGAACCTGGCTCCGACGTTTATTAATACGTCGCACTCACTAATTGCCATATTCGCCGTATATGTCCCGTGCATACCTGCCATGCCAAGGAACAATTCGTGGTTTCCTGCAATCCCGCCGAGTCCGAGCAACGTATTCGTAACTGGAATTCGTTTCGTTTCGACTAATGTTTTCAGTTCTTCCATTGCCTGGCCGTGCAATACGCCTGCGCCGGCAAGGATGAGCGGCTTTCGTGCAAATCGGATTGCTTCTGCCGCTTTTTGTATTTGCAAGTAATTTGGAGTAGTCGTTGGCTGGTAACCTGGCAGATTCACTTCAGCATTGCGTTCCTCCTCCGTGACGAAGATTTCTGTAGCCACGTTTTTCGGAATGTCGACGACAACTGGACCTCGTCTGCCCGTTGAAGCAATATGAAATGCTTCTTTAATAATCCGCGGAAGGTCCGCAACATCCTGCACTTGGTAGTTATGCTTTGTAATCGGCTGTGTAATGCCAATGACATCTGCCTCCTGGAAAGCATCAGTACCGATAACGCTGCTTGCCACCTGCCCTGTGAAGACGACGAGTGGTAATGAATCCATCATCGCATCCGTAATTCCAGTTACTAGGTTCGTCGCACCCGGACCCGATGTCGCAATAACGACGCCCGGTTTTCCGGATACTCGCGCATATCCTTCTGCCGCATGGATGGCTCCCTGTTCATGACGTGCAAGCACATGGGGAATCGGATCCTTGTATAATGCGTCGTAAATCGGTAGGACGGCACCTCCAGGGTAACCGAAAATGACTTCGACACCTTGGTCTTTTAACCCTTGAATTAAGACAGCAGAACCATCCATCGGTTGATTATTCTGTTTTTCGTCTTTAGTATCTGGCGTCATTTCCATAACTGCCTGCTTCGTTTGAACTTCCGCACTCATATACGAACTCCTCCTTACTTTTCTAGTCGAATAATTTATTAAAAAAGAAAAAGCCTTTTCTCCCCACACAAAGAAAACCCGTTCTTCGTATAAGGGATGAAAAAGCTTTTTCATGGTACCACCCTTGTTCGCGACATGTGCCGCCTCGTGAACAGACCTAATGGAAGGTCCGTTCGCTGATAACGAGCCCAAATTAATTGAGCCCGGGATTGCCTACTCAGTAACATTTTCAGCAATCCACTCCGGGGTGATGTCGCGGATAGTTGCATTGCCGGCTTCCAGCACGACCGGCTCTCTGTGAATGCAAGACTCTATCCCCTTTTGCCCCATCATCGATTTATTATATCTTCATAACGCCGCCTGTACTTGCGGACGTGACAAGTTTTGAATATCTAGCTAAATAGCCTTTTTTAATTTTCGGTTCGAACGGCGGCAACTTCGCACGGCGTTCTTCCAATTCTTCATCCGATACTTTCAGTTCAATTGTCCGGTTCGTCAAATCGATGTCGATAATATCGCCATCTTCGACTAATGCAATCGGACCGCCATCAGCTGCTTCCGGTGAAATGTGACCGATAGATATGCCGCGGGATGCCCCTGAAAAACGGCCATCCGTAATGAGTGCCACTTTCGTTCCGAGGCCTCTCCCTTGGATTGCTGACGTTGGAGCGAGCATTTCCGGCATACCTGGCCCGCCTTTCGGACCTTCGTACCGGATGACGACGACATGCCCTTCTCGAACCGTGCCGTTGTCAATGTTCTCCTGCGCTGCTTCCTGGGATTCAAAGACGATCGCTTCACCTGTAAATTGCTTGATGGAAGGATCGACTGCCCCGACTTTAATAACTCCGCCGTCCGGTGCGATATTTCCGAATAGGACAGACAAGCCGCCTACCGGACTGTACGGATTATCTTTTGTCCGAATGACTTGGTCGTTCGTAATATGATAATCTTTGACGTCCTCACCAATCGTTTTTCCGGTTATTGTAATGCGATCCGGATGGATTGCTCCAGGAATTTTCGTAAGTTCGTTAATGATCGCACTGACGCCGCCCGCTTTGAAAATGTCATCCATTGAAATGTCGGACGCCGGCATAATTTTTGCTAAATACGGAACTCGTTCAGCAACTATATTAATATCTTGGACGCTATAATCGATTTCTGCTTCGTGTGCAATCGCCAATGTATGTAAAACCGTATTTGTCGATCCACCCATCGCCATATCGAGTGCGAAAGCGTCGTCGATCGCTTCCTTCGTAATGATGTCTCGAGGTTTAACATCCTCTTTCACCATACGGATTAAGTTTTTCGCCGCTTCTTTAATAAGCTTGTGGCGCTCATCCGAAGTCGCTACGATCGTTCCATTGCCTGGCAACGTCATTCCTAGCATTTCCATTAGGCAGTTCATAGAGTTCGCCGTGAACATTCCCGAACACGATCCACACGTTGGACATGCGTTGTTTTCGATGTCGAGGAGCTCTTCCGCCGTCATCTTGCCTGATTTGTATGCTCCAACTCCCTCAAACACAGATGTAAGGGAAAGTGGAGAACCTGACGAGGATACGCCCGCTTCCATCGGTCCGCCTGAGACGAAGACGGAAGGGACATTCGTCCGGACTGCCGCCATGAGCATGCCTGGCGTAATTTTGTCACAGTTCGGAATGTAGAACACTCCATCGAACCAGTGAGCATTGATGACCGTTTCAGCAGAATCGGCAATCAGTTCGCGGCTCGGCAACGAGTAACGCATGCCGATATGTCCCATCGCGATTCCATCGTCGACACCGATCGTGTTAAATTCGAATGGAACCCCGCCTGCTTCCCAAATTGCCTCTTTAACAATTTCAGCAAATTTATTCAAATGTTTATGGCCTGGAATAATATCAATATATGAATTACAGACGCCGATGAAAGGTTTCTCCAAATCTTTCGTTTTGACGCCCGTCGCATACAGTAAACTCCTATGAGGCGCACGGTCAATTCCTTTTTTAATCATGTCACTTCTCATTGCTATCTCTCCTAATCAAATCATCCAAGAGCTTACTAGCTGAATGAATTATGCGAAATGATTCACATATCCAAATAGATTGTTGCTATCATATATCGGATTTCAGCCCACGTCAACCGTCTTTTTCTAATTATTGTTCAATTAGGAATACTAATTTATTTTGTATCCGCTTACATTGGCGATATATTGCATATCACAAGATTTATGACATTTTAAAAATATTTTTTCGCTTTTTTGTAGGACGGACATTTTTAGTTTAGGTGGAGGAAATTAATTGAGTACTTAGTGAAATAATGGAGTGCTTGAAGGAGTATTTGTGAGCCCTAAATTGAATAAAGGCCCTTTCTACGTTATTCATTAAATTTATCGATTCGCCAGCCAGATTTCTTTACGTACGTGTAGCTCACGATGAAAGTCTCAGCAGTCCGAGTGTCGCCAATTGGGACCGTTAGTTCGAATGTCATTTTGTTCTTTTTTGACTTCACTTGCCTTGCGGTCGCGATGTCCCATTGGAGCAACGAACCCGGTACCTCTTCTACTTCTGGCGAGGCCAACTTTCCTTTATGTTTCATAATTCCGTTCGCCTTCATAAATCGTTTCGCTTTTTTCTTCGTCACGAACTTGTGCAATTCCGCCTTCATTTTCTTTTTGGAATCCAAGTGAGCTGCTAAATAGCGGTGCTCCAATCCTTTATAGTCGAATGTATTGTACTCGCCTTCCTTGTACAATCCTCCAGCTTGGATCATCGCTGCTGCTCCGCTCCACGCGATTGCCAGTTCAACAGCATCTTTCGGCGTAAGAGTGGCTTGACCGACTGGTAGTTTCCCACCGCAAGCCGCCGTCATAAGCAATAATAAAATGATCACGATAACGTTCATTGTCCTCATTTTCAACATGTAACCCCCTGACTAGCTAATACTGTTAACGTATGAACTAGTAAGGGGGTACATACGCCGCAATAGCGTTTTCTATGCTTTTCATTCACTACTAACGACAGCATCACGCTCCGGTATTTTTAATTTATTTTCAAATAGACTTGCGACGAGCGCGCCGACCGTTAAGTTAACGACCATGTTGGCGACGGCCGGTACGGCAGCAAGGGAGCTGACGTGCTCCATTGCTAGAGTTGCAGCAAGCGCTGTGTTACATATGCCCGTATGGAACAAAATTGCGCGGGCGTTCGGTTCAGCGACTTTCAGCAGCTTTGCAATGAAATAGCCACCTGCCATCGGGATGCACACTTGAAGGACGACCGCTACGAATACGAGTGGCAATACTGATAAGTTTTGTTGCAATGATTGTTGGGCACTCGAGATGACTGACAAGATAACGATGAATAACGCAAGCTGGGAGAGGACAGATGTGTATGGCTTAATGGCCTCCACCTTTTTCGTCCACTTCCATTGGATGAACAAACCTGCCAACAACGGAATGAATACGATGTAAATAATATTGAGAAACAACTGCCAAAATGCAATTGGGATTAATTTACCTGCAAATACTTGCACGAGAGTCGGCGTCAATATAGGCGATATGAACGTATCCATCGTCGCCATCGTAATGCTTAGCGCTACTTCACCACCCGCAATGAATGTGTAAATATTTGCGGATGTACCACTCGGAACCGTTCCCGCCAATATAACTCCTGTCGCAATTTGCGCTTCGTCCTTGAAAAACAAATACGCAATTGTAATTGAAACACCGACTGTCATCGTCCATTTGAGGAAGACGCCAAAAAATGCAAACTTCGGGTTTTTAATGACCGCCATCAATTTATCGGTCGACAAAGACAGACCCATCAGAAGAAAGATCGTTCCGAGCCCAGCACCCGTCAACCCGCGGATCGGAATGAAAAACTCCGGAGCTAAGTAAGCGATTACGGATAAAAGGACAATCCATATCGGCAAATATTTTGAAACTATTCCTGTAGCTACTTGCAATGTCCTCAACGGATTCCCCCCTTTACAAAAAGACTTGCGCTTGGAATCAATTAAACCGACCCCAAGCACAAGCCATCATATACTCGTATATAAATAAGCGCCGTCCACAATCTTTTCCAATTGAACCTTGTCACCGATTTGAACTGGGCCATCCATCCTTACGGTCACCTTCACATCCGCCTCGTCAAGCTGGATGAGTGCGATCGTATAAGGAGCGATGTCCGCAAACTCGGCTGGAGCAATATGGATATCGGTAAAGCTGAAAACTGTTCCGTTCGAAGACACTTCTTCGGCTTCAAGCTTGCCAGTTCTGCACGTTGGGCATGTGTATTTCATTGAGACAGTTGTGTAATCGCATAATTTACATTTAAAAATGTTCAAGTCATCACACCCTCTCCAATATGTGAACGGTTGAATAGGAGCCCGTGCCGCCTAAGTTTTGAGCTAATGCAAGTCGTGCCCCGTCCACTTGGTTCGGAGCAGTACCACGAAGCTGCTGAACGAGGTGGTAAATTTGAGCGATACCTGTCGCCCCGATTGGATGGCCGCGCGACAGCAAGCCTCCGCTCGTATTAACAGGCTTGTCTCCCGTCGATTTCGTCCGCCCTTCTTCAATCGCCTTCCAACCTTCGCGGCTGTTGAAGAAGCCCAATTCCTCGATGGCGAGCACTTCCGTCATTGAGAAGCAGTCATGGATTTCAACGACATCGATATCTTCCGGACCAACGCCTGCTTTCTCATAGGCGAGTCGGCCCGATTCACGGATTGCCGGAATGGATAGTAAATCATCCGCGTCTTGCATTTGCGTCGGCCCTGAGCTTTGGGCGGAAGAGCGGATATGCACGCCCGATTTCTTCTTCGAGATGACGAGCGCCGCTGCCCCGTCCGTCATCGGTGAACAGTCGAACAGACCTAACGGATTCGTAATGATGCGTGCATTCAGTATTTCATCGAGCGTTGCTGGCTTTTGGAATTGTGCGAGCGGGTTATGGAGCGCATGCTCGCGGTTTTTCAAAGCGACCATCGCCAAATGCTTTTTCGACGCACCTGTTTCGTAAAAATACCGGTTTGCCAACACACCAAAAAAACCCGGGAACGTTAATCCCGCTTGCTTTTCATTCGAATCATTGTCCATTGCGGCATTAATTGCTTGAGTGACGTCGGATGTAGATGCATGCTTCATCTTCTCGACACCCGCGACGAGGACTGTTTCATATTCCCCGCTTAAGACGCCCATTATGCCTTGCCGCAATGCTATTCCTCCTGAAGCACATGCCCCTTCGACTTTCGCTGTTGGAATAAATCCAAGCCCCAACTCATTTGCAACGATGGCGCCAAGGATTTCTTGGTTATAAATGGCGCCCCCCATGAAATTTCCGACAAATACAGCATCGACCTTTGGATTGCCCGCATCCTCCAATGCTTGGATGCACGCTTCTAGAAGCAATTCTTTCATCGACCTCTCGACGAACGTACCGAATTGTGTCATTCCGATGCCGTGAACGTATACATTAGTCATGCGTTGACCCCCTCATGCGTATTGCGGAGTTCCCGTTTCAATATTTTTCCGTATGAGCTCTTTGGCAGTTCCTCTACGAAATGAATTTCCTTCGGCTTTTTGAAGCTAGCCATATTTTCAATACATAAGGCAATCAGTTCTTCTTCTTTCACTTCCGCTGTACCGTTCAAAACAACGTAGGCGACGACATTTTCGCCCCACTTCTCGTCCGGAACACCGATGACACATGTCTCTTTCACGCCGGTGTGTAAGTTCAGCACTTCTTCAACTTCTCGTGGATAAATATTAACGCCACCCGAAATAATGACGTCCTTTTTGCGGTCAACGATATGGAGATACCCTTCCGCACTTTTCCAGCCGAGATCCCCAGTATGGAGCCAGCCGTCCTTTAGCGTCTCTTCCGTTGCCTGCTTATTATTCCAATAGCCTTGCATGACGAGCGATCCTTTACAAATAATCTCGCCTACTTCCCCGTCCGCGACTTCATTCCCTTCGTCATCGACAATTTTCACGTCGACGAAAAGCCCGGTGCGCCCGCATGATTCGAGTCTATTCGCCATTTCGTTCTTCGGCATCATCGTTATGCACATCGGAGCTTCGACTTGCCCGTACGTCTGGGCGAAAATCGGTCCGACGAGCGATAATGCTTGTTCAAGCTTACTTGCAGCAATTGCAGAGCCTGCCATATTGATCGTTTTCAACGTCGACAGCTTCGCCGGATCGAAATTCGGATGCTGTATCATCAAATTCACCATCGTCGGTACGAGGAAAATCGTCGATACTCGTTCTCTCGCCAACTCATTGACGAACTCTTCCGGCTCGAATGTATCGAACACGACTTGCGTCAATCCATATAGCCACGCGACATGCGAAAGAAAATTACTACCATGCGTCAACGGTGCAACATGCCCGATGATGTCGTCATAACTCGTCTCGCAAACGGCGGCAAGCGAGAGCGCACCGGAAATCATATTGCGATGTGACAACATGACGCCTTTCGGATTGCCAGTCGTTCCCGATGTATACATAATCGCGAACAAATCGTCTTCCCCGACTTCTTCCATATAACGTTTTCCGATATTCACGTTAACGGCCTTCTCATATTCCTCCCCAATCATAAGTACAGCTACGTCTGTCTCGATCGGTTCAATCAATTCTTTATCCCCAATAATGAGGCTCACTTCGGCATCCTTCAGCATATATTCATGCTCTTTCGGATGAAGACGATAATTTAAAGGAACTTTGATGACGCCTGTGAGCGATGCTACGATGTCAAGTTCGATATGCTCGAGCCGGTTCGCCATGAGAACTCCAATTCGGTCGCCTTTTTGAAGCCCCAATTCATGAAAATAGGCTGTCAGGGCGTAAACTCGTTCCATCATTTCCCGATATGTAAATGACCGGCTCTTATCTTTTACTGCTACTTTATCGGGATAAGCGATCGCCGATTTCATTGCCAACTTCCCTAACGTTTCCAAACCTCTCACTCCTTCCCCTTAAATTGAAATACAGGAATACCTGAAATTTCATCCAACCCTCGTTGCATCCGAATACCGTTCAATGGAAATAGCACGAACTCGATTGTGACGGCGACCGGATTTTTCCCGTCGAGAAAATGCCCGCCATTTAAGTTTTTATCGCAGTCGACGAACATTCCGTGGAAATGGACTTCCAACTCCCCATCCATATCTAAGCCGACAAATCCGGTTCC
The DNA here is from genome assembly GCF_050859005.1 of Sporosarcina sp. UB5. Classification (GTDB taxonomy): domain Bacteria; phylum Bacillota; class Bacilli; order Bacillales_A; family Planococcaceae; genus Sporosarcina. The sequence goes on along the minus strand of NZ_CP125984.1, from coordinate 1,906,375 downwards.
CGATAATAATTCAATCGGTGTATCTGTAACGGTTTCCGATGAATATTGCAACGAACCATCTTCGTTTTGGTCCAATTGGACATACGTTGCGTACTCTAGCGATCCGATACATTGGAACTGGGCCGCTTCCACTCCGAATGCATTGCAAACACCTTTAATCCCTTCAAATAAATCAATACCTTTCATGAAACGCCCAGCAATCCGATCCGTCTTCTTGTCATGTACAGCTTGAATTCGTTTATCCAAAGCTATAGCCCCCATCGACCTTCAATACTTGGCCGGTCGTATAGCCCGATTCCGGCAATGCGAAATAGAGGACCGCTTCGGCAATATCTGCAGGCGTCCCCATTCGTTTAATCGCTTGCGGGCTGACGTCATACGGGACACCAGAAGTGATGCCGGTTTCGGTCGCCCCCGGCGCAACGGAATTACACGTAATACCAGCAGCTCCCAATTCCTTTGCCACCCATTTCGTTAACGCAATGACTGCCCCTTTAGACGCTGCATAAGCCGGACCAGAACGTCCATTCACACCATCTCCTGACGTAACGCCGCCGTTCATGCCCGAAATGGAACTAATATTAATAATTCGTCCATATTGTTGGTCAACCATATGCGGATAAACGACTGATTGAATGAACAAAAATGCAGCTTTCACATTTGTATCCATATCCCGATCCCAAATATCGAGTGTCATCCTATCGATTCCGAGCCTTCCGCAAGTTCCTGCATTGTTTACTAAAATATGCAGTTCGCCAAACGAATCGGAAGCACGTGCGACAGCCGCTTTGACGAATTCCGGATCGCGGATGTCCCCTAGACATTCCAACACTTTCGCATCAGCATTTTCGCTTTGAATACAATCGATTGTTTTCACACAAGGATTTAAGTCAATTAGGACGATATTTGCACCTTCTTTTGCAAGACGAACGGCACATTCAGCCCCGATACCGCTCGCCGCTCCTGTAATAATTGCTGTTTGCCCCTTAAGTTTCATGCCAAATCCCCCCTATTTGACGTTTAATAAATCTGGTAAAAATGTTGATATTTGCGGTATAAATGTAATGAGCAGCAGGATGATAATTGAAGATACGATGAAAGGAAGAACCCCTATCGATAGCCTGCCGATCGATGTTCCGGAAATGCCCGCCGCAACGAACAGGTTCAACCCTACAGGCGGTGTAAATAACCCAATTGCCAAGTTGACCGTCATGAAGACGCCAAAAACAGTCGGATCGACATTCATGACAAGCATGATCGGCAATAAAATTGGAATAAAAATGTAATAAGCAGATATCGCATCGATGAACATCCCGGCAATTAATAGCAATACGTTCACAAGCAATAGAATGATAATCGGATTTTCAGAAATGCCAAGCATCGCACTAGAAATTTGTCTTGCAATTTGCTCTGTCGTAATGATATACGCATAGACGGACGCTGCACTGACGATAAACATAACTGTCGCCGTCTGGACTGAAGCAGCAACTAAAATGTCGTAAAGCTTTTTCAAGTTCAGTTCCCTATAAATGACGAAGCCAACAAACAACCCGTAAAACACCGCAACAACCGCAGCTTCAGTAGGCGTAAAGAATCCGCCGTAAATCCCACCTAAAATGATAATAGGAATTAATAATCCCCAAATCGCACTAGCAAAGGCTTTAAAACGTTCACTTACAGTAGCTCGTTCCTCGACATATCCTTCAACCGGGCCTTCATCGCGTTCCTGCTTCCATCGAACAAACATTGCCGCAAGAATAAAACCGACACCAAGCAACAAACCAGGAATAATGCCCGCAATGAACAGCCGTCCGATCGAGACCGGAATTTGATCACCCGCAACGACTGCGAAGACGATAAACGCGATACTCGGAGGAATAATGATGCCGATTGCCCCTGAACCCGCAACGAGACCACCCGCTGTCTCCTTCTTAAATCCGTTCTTCACCATTGCCGGAATGAGGATGCCACCGATTGCAGCGACTGTCGCCGGGCCCGAACCTGAAATTGCTGCGAAAAAAATTGCTGTCATAACCGTAACGAAAACGATTCCACTTTTCCGATGGCCAACGAGCGCTTGCGCGAAATCAATGAGCCTTTTCGAAATGCCTGCCTGCTCCATAATGACACCTGCCAAAATGAAAAATGGAATCGCAAGCAACGTGAACTTCGACACACTCGTATACATAATATCTGCGACAAGTTCTAGGCCGAACAACCCACTGCCCGCAAAAAGCACAGCAATAGACGAAATAGCAAGAGCAACCGCAATCGGCAACCGAAGCATGACGAGCAAGAAAAACAGACCAAATAATAAGAATGCCGTCATACCGCCTGCTCCCCTTTCCCGTTTTGCTCGCGCAACTCTTTAATTGTCGCTTGCACCGTTCTGAATAAGCATAGAGCCGCCCCGATTGGCATCGACATCGAGAACATCCATTGCGGCCATCCAAGTGACGGTGTTTTCTGTCCCATTTGCACTTGGAATAAAAGCATTTGAATGCCAAAATAAATTAGAATGACAAACAATAGCGACATCAATGCACCAACAACAATTGTAATAATGTTTTTCACAAACAAATTTGCAATATCATAAAACAAAGTGAAGCCAAGGTGCGCGTATTGACGCACACCGATGGCTGTTCCGACGAAAGTGAGTGCTACGAAAAGATTTACCGTAATTTCCTCAGCAAAGGAGAATGAATACTTTGCAAATCCTCTCGACAAAATATTAACGAAAGCAATCGTGGACATGATGGATAAAACGATTACAACAATCCACTCTTCTAATCTGCTAATCACTCTTTCCATTCATGTTCCCTCCACTTATTGATCTTGGAACGCTTTTAGTAAATCTTCGCCCCAAATATCTTTGTATTTTTCATATAGCGGTTGAACGGCTGCTTTAAATTGGTCCATTTCCGCTTCTGTCGGCTCATAAAACTTCATGCCTGCCGCTTTCAACTCTGCAATTTGCTGTGATTCTTTTTCACGCGCAAGCTCGATTTGGTAAGCAGCAGCTTCTTTCCCAAGCTTTTTGAACAATTCTTGGTCTTCCTTACTCATCGAATCGAATAGCTTCTTGTTAATGCCGAGCACTAACGGGTCGTAAGAATAGTTCCATGTCGTCAAATAATCTTGAACTTCATTCAGCTTAGAAGAATGGATGACGTCGATTGGATTTTCCTGTCCTTGGATCGTTCCTGTTTGCAATGAAGTAAACACTTCGGAAAATGCCATAGTCGTAGGGTCAGCACCTAATGCACGATACAAATCCGTGTACATGTTTATACCAGGAATACGGACTTTCAAGCCTTTCATATCCGCTGGAGATTTAATTTCATGTTTGCTGTTTGTAATTTGGCGGAAGCCGTTTTCCCCGAACCCTAGCAATTCAACGCCTTTTTCATTCAAAATATCCCCGATCATTTCGCCGCCTTTACTACTGAATACTTTGTCGGCACCTGCATGATCGCTGAATAGGAACGGTGCACTTGCGACACCGAATCGGTCATCAAGAATAGAATAAATGATTGTAGAGTGTAAGCTCAGATCTGTCTGCCCTTTTGCAAGAAGCTCGACACCTTTCCCTTGGTCCCCACCTGATAACTGTTCATTCGGAAACACTTCAATTGTAATTCTGCCGTCCGTCTCTTCCTTCAAGTCATTTGCGAGCTTTTCCGCAGCTTTGTACCATGTGGATGAGTCGTTCACTGTTACGGACATTTTCAAATTGTATTCTTTATCACTTGATGCGCTACTCGTATCGTCTTTTGAACAAGCGCCTAGCATAAGCATCGCCGTTAAGCCGATTGCCCCTAAAATTCTACCTTTTTTCATTTTCATTTCATTTCCCTCCATTTTTCCCTATCATTTTTTCGTAAATAAAATCGACAACATGCATGGCGCGGGTTGTTCCGGACAAGCCTTCCTTCTCCACACCGACTTTCATTTGAAGCAAACAACCTGGATTTGTCGTAATGATCGTCGTTGCTTGGACTTTTTTCACCTCTTCCATTTTCGAACCGAGAATTCGTGAAGCCATTTCTGGTTGAAGTAAATTATATACACCGGCGGAACCGCAACATAAATGCGCACCGGGCATTTCCACAAATAGACTGCCTTTCACTGCTTTCAATAGTTCCCTTGGCTCGTCCTTCACCCCGTTGACGTTTCGTAAATGGCAGGAATCTTGGTACGTGACGATTTCCGTTGCTTCCGCCGTTGGTTGCTTCAACAACTCATCAATGATGCCGAGCTTCACGAGCAACGAGGAAATATCAATTTGCTTTTCAACAAATTGCTGTGCCAACGGAAGCAAAGCTGGATCATTTTCAAACAGTCGGTCATATTCAAACAAGAATGCTCCGCATCCGCCCGCGTTGTTGACGATGTAATCGATGCCATCTAGGTCGAATGCTTCGACATTTGCTTTTGCATTTCGTCTCGCTCGGTCCATTTCACCGCTATGCCCTTGCAACGCTCCGCAACATTGCTGGTTTTTCGGAATAACCACTTCACAGCCGAGTCTGTTTAGGAGTTCGATTGTATTCCGGTTCGTCTCCCGGAACATCGTATCCATGAGGCAGCCAGCGAAGAAGGCGACCGTCGTTTTCTTCTCGATAGATAGTGCCAGTTTCCGACGCTTTTTCGGTGGGTCAGGCAATGATTTTTCCATCTCTTTCATGAATGGCGGAAACAACTCCAAAAAACCAACTTTCCGAACAACTTTTTGCAAACCAGATTTTTGATAGAACGTCACTAATTTCACGGCAGTCTTCATCTTTCGCTGATCGGCGAAAAGATGATCAAATGCTCCTTTCCGAATCGCTTTCTCCTTCAACGACTGCGATTTTACGGATAGGACCGCTTCACGTGTTTCCTCGATTAGTGTTCCGTATTGGACACCAGCTGGACATGCGGGTTCGCACGCTCTGCACCCGAGACAAAGGTCGAAAGCCTCCTCAATGGAACCGTCCCATTCGACAACGCCATCGCGTACCGCTTTCATAAGGGCAATTCTACCACGGGGCGATTGGGTTTCATCATAATCTGAATGGATATAAGTAGGGCAGGCTGGCAGACAGAAACCGCATCGCATACAATCCATCAATCTGTTTTCATCGACGTGTGTGACAAAGGATTTCCGCATCAGATGCGCTTGAGCGTTACTCATGATGCACCACTACCCTTTTCTTCGTGGACTTGGCGAATATTTTACCGGGGTTCATAATATTGAGCGGATCGATTGCGTGCTTTATACTTTTCATCGTGTCCATTCCTGCTTTACCGATTTTCCATTCTAAATAAGGCGCTTTCATTTCACCGACTCCGTGTTCACCTGTAATCGTGCCGCCAAGTTTAATCGCTTGCTCGAAGATTTCCGCGAACGCCATTTCCACTCTTGCCATTTCCGCCTCGTCCCTTACGTCCGTCAATATCGTCGGATGCAAGTTGCCGTCTCCCGCATGTCCAAATGTGCAAATAAGTAAATCGTACTTCACAGCAATTTCTTGGACAGCCTTCACCATCTTCGCAATTTCGGAGCGCGGAACGGTTGCATCTTCAAGAATCGTCGTCGGCCGTTTCCTTGCGAGCGCAGACAATGCGACTCTGCGCGCAATGCTTAGCCGCTCTGCCTCTCCCGCTGTTTGCGCCATTTGTGTTGACGTCGCACCGTGCTCCATACATAACTTGTGGACGAGTGCCATGTCGTTTTCGACGACGACTGGATCACCATCCTGTTCAATGAGCAACATCGCTTCACAATTTGTAGGCAAGCCAATTTTCATGAACTCCTCAACCGCTTCAATCGTTCCTTTATCCATAAACTCAAGCGTCGCCGGGACGATTTTCGCCGCAATGATCGATGAAACCGTTTGTGCTGCCTGCTCAAGTGTGTCGTAAAATACTAAGAGCGTTTTCTTTGCTTCAGGTGCCGGGATGAGACCTAATGTAATTTCCACTATAATTCCGAGTGTCCCTTCCGAACCGACGAATAAGCTTGTCAAATCGTAGCCGGCTACATCTTTCGCAAGCTTTCCACCCGTTGTTAGCAGTTCGCCGCTCGGGAGGACAATTTTCAATGCCTTTACATAATCGCGCGTAACGCCATATTTCAACCCCCGCAAGCCTCCAGAATTCTCGCTCACGTTCCCACCGATTGTCGAAATGCTCATCGAACTCGGATCGGGAGGATAAAACAACCCTTTTTCCGCAACCTTTTCATTAATTGTTTGTGTAATGACGCCAGGCTGGACCGTCACCGTCAAATTTTCTTCATCCAGCTCTAAAATCTTGTTCATCCGGTTGAATAAAACGACGACTCCCCCGGAAGTCGGTGTCGTCCCAGCCGCGAGATTCGTTCCGGATCCGCGGGAAACGATTGGAACTCCATATTCCGCACAAACTTTTACAATCTCTTGGATTTCCTCAATGGAAGCAGGAGAAAGGACTACATCCGGAAGCGCTTGGAAATTAGCCGTTGCATCGTACGAATATGCTAACTTCTGCGCAGTCGACGTTTTCGCATGAGCACTACCCGTGATTGCAATTAATCGTTCTTTCACTTGCACATCCATGAAGCAGCCTCCTTCAATTTTATAATTCTTTGTTTAATTCTAATAGTTAGATGATTATGATGATATAGGTGTACGCACAACATTTTAGTCATATTTCAACATTTTTTTGTTTGCGTATACAAAAATCGCGGATTTGAGGTGAGGGAATGAGAAGTTTTTTGGGGGAAATGAGAACTCTTTGAGAGAGAACGAGAACTCTTTGCCCGTGAATGAGAACTTTTAGCTAGGAAACGAGAAGTCTTCGAGAGAAAACGAGAACTCTTGATGCGAGAACGAGAACTCTTAAGCGGAAAACGAGAAATTAAGAAAGGCTCCTTCTGAATTCAACATTCAAAAGGAACCTGTTTACTTCATTTCATCTAACAGCCGGATACCGAGATAAAGGAGGAGGACGTCATGGACATTCGAAACAGATAGTCCCGTGAGCTGCTCAACTTTTTGTAGCCGGTACGAAAGTGTGTTTTTATGAATATGTAATTTTTTCGCGGTGTTTTGCATCGATTGGTTTTCAGCGAACCAAACTTGAAGATTGTGCAGTAGTTCCCGATCTTCGAGTAGTGGCGCGACAGTTCGCTTAATGAATTCATCGCGGGTCGATTCCCCAATGCTTTGTAGAATTAGCTCAAAACGGAGCTCGTGCTCAAAAAGGACCCGGTTCAGTTTCTTCGAGGCATTTGCAGCTCTTTCCGCTTGGACGAACGACTTTGATAAGTTCACGTAATCGGTCCTTCCGCCAATTCCCGCCGCTACGGTAATCTTTTTCCTTCTCTTAATGTATAAAAGAAAATATTCAAGTTCGCTTTTTAGCATGTCCTGATTCATGTCCGGCAGAAGCATGAGAATCTTATCTTGTCCCCATCGAATCATTTTAAGATCAGCATGGATGTTTTGATTTAGCATGAAACTATCTACTTCGTCAATTGTAAATTGGTCTTCTGTATTCATCACTTCAATGACGACAACTTGCGTATACCGAATAACATCGATGCCTAATACGGCACCTCTTTCATGGAAACGAACATCTATCTTTGCTCCAGTGAGCCAGTCGAACACGAAAAATTCTAAGTCTCTCACCTTTTCTTCTCTCTGCTTACGCTTCATCGCGTCTTGGATGAACAGTTCCGCGACCCGCAAGATGAGCTGCGCCTGTGGATGAATACGTTTTGGTTCTCCTGTAATTCCAAGTACGCCAATTGGTTCTCCTTCAATGACAATTGGCAAGACGACACCTTTTCGCACCCCGCGTAATCTTTTCAACTCGTTCTCTGTCATATGGAGGATTTTTTTCTCTCGTAGGCTTAGCAAAGCGCCCTCATGGAATTGGTTAATTCTCTGTAGATCCGTACTCGCTTGAATAAAACCGCGACGGTCTGTAAGAATGACCTGTTCCTTTATTAAATTGGAGAGCTCTTCTACAATTTCTTGTCCAAGCGTATCAAACTGAAACACGTTCCTCTCCTCCATTTGTTTTTCATATAATGTTATGCGAATTATGAAACAATATCAACATAAATTTGTGCATAAGTGAATAACAAAGAAAATCTTTCGACAATTTTCGCGCTTCCGCCTTCCTGTGGATAACTTTACCCACGTTATCCACCACAACCCCATTGGCTTAATCGACTTACGAACAAGTTAACCACAACTTATCCACGATTGATTGTGGATATCGGAACGGTTGTTCCGACAATTAAAATTTGATAAGGTAAAAACAGCCAAACTTCAACGTATGCAATCGGAAGTAATTTTATGACACGAAGGAGGAAATAGAATTGATAAGTTTGCCAGACGATTTTCTAATGGACTCGTACAGAAAAGCAGTCGCGTTAAAACTTTGCCCACAGTTCATCACGCTTTTAGAGAAAGAGATGAGACGGCGATCCATTCATTCCCCGAAGCGAGGATTAGAATCCCCCAAAGAAAGTGAGAGCGTATCCATTCGTTAACGGACAAGCTCTCAATCTCTTTCTTATTTTACTGTTACATCTAGATAGATTCCTTTTTTCACGCCATTCCCCTTCTTATCCTTCCAAACCGGGTGGATAATTAGCACATATTTTCCGCCTGAAAGTAACGGTGCTTCGGGAATTACTTCAATCGTCTTTCCATCCTTCACAGCAATGCGGACACTGCTCTCTTTTCCACCGACTTCTAGTAATTGGACAGATTTATTTCCAAGATGACGCCATTCCATTTCCTTCGTCATGCTCACTGTAAACTTTTTCGTCGTCTCGACATTCGTCAACGAAGGGAATGCTTGATAGTCTTTCAAACTCGCAAGTAGCAGATCATAATGCGCCGTTGTCAATTCGTCGTTTTTCTTTGTCTTCACGTCAGGCAACACACCGATTTTATCGACAGCAATGCCTTTAGGCGAATAAAAACGGGCGGTCGTCATTTTCAATACACTGCCGTCGTTAAATGCGTACATCGATTGCATTGTCCCTTTACCATACGTGTTTGCTCCATACAACTTCGCAGCTTTTTGCTCTTTCAAGTTCACAGCCAACATTTCGGATGCACTTGCACTGTATTCATTGACAAGTAAAGATACGGGACCGGTAATTTGTTGTTTTTGATGAACGGCAGGATATATTGCCGGATTCTTATTTTTCTCGCGCAATTGAAATGCTTGCTCCACCCCGGGGAAAAAGCCAGCAATTTCTTGCGCAGCGGTAATATAGCCGCCTCCGTTATTTCGGATATCGACAATGAACGCTTCAGCACCTGAAAGCGATTGGATTGCATTCTCCATTTCCTTACTAGAATCTGTTGCAAAACTGTTTAACCGGATATAACCAATATTTCCGCCAAGCATGTCCGATTCTACTGTCGGTAAATGAATTTCCGCCCGACGAATCGTCATGTTGATTGGCCTATCTGTCTTTTCCCGTTCAATCGTAAGGGAGACGTTTGTGTTTTCTTTGCCACTAATTAAAGGGATTGCCGCCTGTACAGACTTTCCTTTTAAAGATGTACCGCCGACGTGTGTAATGATATCACCAGGAAGGATGCCTGCTTTCGAAGCTGGACCATCTTTAATGACGGAAATTACTTTTATACCAATATCGCTTTCCTCAAGCACAACGCCAATTCCGACGATACGCTGTTCGATTCCGTTAATGAATGCTTCATATTCTTGCTTAGTCATGTATACCGAATGAGGGTCAAGGCCGTTCGTAATCTCTTTTGCTGTACTTCTCGACAATACCGACTCAGGGACGTCATCGATATAATACTCTTTAATAAGTTGTCGTATTTCATTAATCGGTTCTGCAGAAGCAGACGTCGTAAGTGGAAGCATAACGAAAAGAATGGCAACTAGCATAATGAATCGTTGCATTTGATATCTTAACAAGTTAAATTCCTCGTTTCTGTATAGAGTTCCTACTATTATACTGTTTACAATTGGAAACAGTAAATAGATTTCGCAATACTATGTAAAAACAAAACACACCCCCAAGCAAGGCTGAATGGTGGTGTGTATTATTTTATTATTCAATTGTAATTATGTTTGCATCAAAGATTGTTCTTCTTTTTTGTTCTTCATATAGTTTAAAACAAACATAGCGCCAACTATAATGATGCCGGCGACATCTGTCACTGTTTCCGGGATAATCATCATGAACGCTCCCGCTGCTAAAACAACCCGCCAAAGTGGATTCATAGTTGTTTTAAAATATCCTTCAATCGCGGCACTCAAGCCGATTATGCCAACGATTGCAGTTATCGTAATCATCGCGATATCCATCGTTGCAGCAACAGGAAACTCTCGAGCATTCATAGCAACTCCTGTCGTATCGATCATTAGCATCGCAGGATTGTAAACGAACATGTACGGAATAAGGAAGCCCGCAGCTGAAAGTTTAAGTGCTATAAAGCCGGTTCTCATCGGATCTCCGCCTGATATACCCGCCCCTGCAAATGCAGCAAGCGCAACAGGTGGCGTAATGTTCGCAAAGATGCCGAAATAGAATACGAACATATGCGCAACAAGGATTGGCACGTCAAACGCCGCCAAAGCAGGTGCAGCCATCGTCGCTGTAATGATATATGCAGGAATAGAAGGAAGCCCCATTCCTAAGATCATTGACGCAACCATCGTAAAGAACAATGTTAAGAATAAAGATCCTGCTCCAAGGCTTGCGATTGAAGAAGTCATGACGTTACCGAAACTTGTCAAGCTGACTACTCCGATAATAATACCGACGACCGCACACGCCACCATCACAGAGAGCGATTGGCGCGCACCGCTATCTAACGCCCCAATAATGTCCTTAATTGACATTCGCGTCGTCTTTCTAAGTGCTGCAATGATGACGGTTGCAACGATTGTATAAAAAGCCGCATGGCCAATTGGAACGTTACGATAAAGAAGATAAATTAGGTACACAATCGGGATTAATAGATGACCGCGTTCCTTCATAACTTCTTTCACACGTGGAAGATCTGGTTTTGGAATCCCTTTCAAATTTTCCTTCCCTGCGCGGAAATGCACTTGCATAATGACCGCAAGGAAGTATAGAACAGCAGGAATAAGGGCAGCTAAAGCGATTGTCCCGTATTTCACGCCAGTCGTTTCCGCCATGATGAAAGCACTCGCTCCCATAATTGGCGGTAAAATTTGTCCACCGACAGAAGCACTCGCTTCAACGGCACCGGAAAAGTTTTTCGAGTAACCGACGCGTTTCATCATCGGAATCGTGAACGCACCAGTTCCGACAACGTTCGCAACAGCGGCACCGTTTATACTTCCCATGAAACCACTCGAAATGACCGCGACTTTCGCCGGGCCCCCTTGCTTATGACCTGCAAGCGCAAGAGCTAAATCATTGAAAAATTGCCCCATCCCTGATTTCGCCAAAAAGGCGCCAAAGAGGATGAAAAGGAAAATGAACGATACAGAAGCACCGATCGCTGTGGAATAAAGCCCTTCCGTTTTCAAATACATTTGCCCGAAAATATCACCTAAATCATATTGACGTGTCGCCATTTTCAACGGAACCCAACTCATATGGCTGAAGAATGGGTAGGATAGGAAGACAAGCGCCAATACCGGGAGGATCCAACCCGTCACCCGACGAGCAGCTTCCAAAATTAGAACGACAGTTAACATCGCCATAACGATATCCATCGTATTAGGAATTCCGCCGCGAGTTGTCACGATCGCACTATATTCCATTATTAAATAACCCGCAGTTGCTAAACTTAAGACGAATAGCAACCAATCGTAAACAGCTACTTTACTTCGGTTCTGTTTACTATACGTCGGATAAATAAGGTAGATAATCGCAATCCCAATGGCGACGTGAACTGCTCGCTGTTGAAGCGCAGGCATCGGATTGAATGTAATATATAAATGGAAGAGAGAATAGAAGACAGCAATTACTGACACAAAAAATGCGACTTTCTTTCCCGAGAACTTTCGTACTTTCGACTCCGTATCAAACTTCTCGAGAAGCTCAGCCTGTTGTTCTTCGGTTAGCACTTCTGTTTGATCTAGAACGGCTGGCCTGTTTTCTTGTTTAGTCAATTTTTTCACCTCTTAATAAATTCCATAATGATGCTTTCACGACTTGGAGGACAATCGTGTCATAATCGTCAACTAGTTCATATAAAGGGATTTCACTATTTTTCGTATACAAAGTCGTTTGGACATTTCCTGAAACGGCTAGCCGGATTTCATCCATCTTTTCATCGATAACCATATGGATAAAACCGTCTTCTGCCTCAATGATGTTCTTCGATGACGGAGCACCAGCACCGAATGTCTTAAACCTCGTCGTTGTTAAATAGAGGGAAAGGCCTTTTCGTTCATATGTTTCGAACCAAGGTTCCTTTTCGACCGAATGAATCCAGCCGAGTTCAAACGTGTTGTCAATTAAATAAAAACTACCATCCATATACGATAGTTGAATGGTAGGAATTCTAATGAAAAAAAGAGAAAGAAGGAGCATGATCACTAACATGCTCCCACTAAGAAAAATCTTACTTTTGCTCATCGTAGTACTTTTGTGCACCAGGGTGAACAGGTGCTACCATGCCTTGCTGTGCACCTTCAAGTGTAATTTCTGTTGCGGCTTGGTGAGAGTTCCCAAGAGTTTCCAAGCTATCAAAAAACTTCTTCGTCAATTTATATACATCATCTTCGCTCAAATCACTGCTCACGACTAATGCATTCATAATTGCCGCTGTTGGAATCGCTTCCACATTACCGTATGTGTCAGCAGGGATGTCCAATGCGACGAAGTATGGTTGATCTTTTGCGAGTTCTTCAATTTTAGCCGGGTCTACAGCTACAAGTGCAAGATCGATACTTGCTGCAAGCTCCATCACCGACGAGTTCGGAAGTCCACTTGTAAGGAATGCTGCATCGATGCTACCAGATTTAAGCCCGTCCGCCGCTTCCGCATAACCTAAATAATCAACTTTCAAATCATCATACGTAATGCCGAAACCGTTGAGCAAATTGCGTGCGTTTACTTCTACGCCTGAGTTTTGATCACCAACTGCAACGCGCTTACCTTTCAAATCTTCAATTGTCTTAATACCTGAATCGGCCGTCGTTACAATTTGTACATAGTTCGGATATAGCGCTGCAATTTGCTGCACTTTGTCCACCTTTTCAGGGAAGTTGCCAATTCCTTCAGTTGCTTCTGTCAACACGTCACTCATGACAAAAGCCATTTCAACTTTTCCTTCTTTAATTAAGTTAATGTTTTCAACCGATGCTCCTGTTGACTGTGGTTTTGAATTCACTCCGAACTCATTGGAGTACTCATTTGCCAAAGTTGTTCCAATAATGTTATACGGCCCAGAAGATCCACCCGTTGCAATCGTTACGATTCTTGTATCGAGTCCATCAGCGTTCCCTTTGCTTTCTGTGCCGCTATCTTTGTCTGAATCGCCGCAAGCTGCAAGGATCGAGACACTCAATAAAGCGCTTCCAAATAATAGGCCGTACTTTTTCAACTTCATATGAATCATCCTTTCCTACTATTTACCTCATAACGCTCACAATAATACATTACAAATTTTCAAAATGCAAGGTAGTTTCTATTATTCTATCAATCCTAAATCCATTTTTGAACTCTTTCTAACAACTAGTCACATTTAACCGATATACTAAATAGACAAAAGCATAAATACGGAGGTGGTGTCGTGCTTAAAAGATTTTCATTCTGTATGGTAATCGTACTTTTCATAGCTGGGCTTGCACTAGTTCCTACAGCGAAAGCTAGTGCTCCTGTTAAAGGGACATTTGAAAACGTTACATATGAGGACGTGCAACTAGATCAGAATCGTACGGAAAGAAGATTAAAAGAATTGATAATCAAAAATGCAGAAGGACGGACGATTACACTGAACATCGATACGTCTGCTCAATTGACGGTCGATTCCCGTCCTGTGACTATCGACGCATTCAAACTAGGGATGGAAGTTGAAGTGGATGTCAGTCATAATCGTGTACGAAATTTAAGGGGCAAAACAGGAATAATTAGCGGACAACTAGATGAGCAAGGGAGAATAATTATTGGTACCCTTCATTATTTGGACGAGCACGGAAGATACATCATTTTAGAACAGAATACCGGGAAACTGGAAAAATACTTTTTCCGACCGACTACTCAAATAAGAGCTTACTACGGAAACACGGATAAAGGTGCTCTCGTAGAAGGATCTAGAGTCAAGCTTACTATACATCGAGCCGGAGCAATCCATATGGATAAAGTTGAAATTCTTGATGCCGAAAAAGAAGTGGAATCTATTCGAAAAGGAAATATCCAACTTTTAAATTCTGTAACCGGTAAAATTACTATTAGAGACGGAAGAAAATATGAAGCAAACTCGTGGAGATACTGGTCTTATTATAATAGCAACAGTTCTTTTCAGTTATCCAAAGAAGCAGATGTTTATTTTGGTAATGAATTAATTAATAAATCCCAGTACCGTTATTACAACAAGTATAATGCTTTTTTCATTACAACGATGCACTTCAACAAGGAAATTGTTGAGCATGTCATTATTCAAAAGTACACTGAAAAAAACCTTCGAGAGAAAATTACATCTATAAATACTGAACAAAGTTTCTTTGAATTACAATCTTCAGGAAAAGTATATTTCCATGAAGGCACAATCTTCATACGTAATAAAAGGATTGTTGATCCGATTAGTATTACAAAAGGAGATACCGCATTTATTATTGCGGAAACGAACTACGGAAGAACTAACGCAAGTATCGTTTATATAATTAATTAGAATAAAGGTGAGTAATTCAAATGAATGTCCGATGTCTTTTACAACCAATAATCCTATTCATAACATTATCCGTATTTTTCGCTGTCACGGCCGCCCCAACAGAAGCAAGTCCACCCGACTTTAATGGGGGCGTTTTAAATGAAAATACTTACGAGGAAGTATTCTTTTTGGAGTCCTATCCAATCACGTTTACAGGAAAACCGGTTATTACGGAACGGCAATCAAAAGATAAAATCACAACGACTTATCGACACAATTTAACAAGTGCAAATGGCGATAAGCTCGTTAGGAATGTAGTTTTCGAAACCACTATTGATAATCGAACAGATAAGGGACAAACTACATCCAAGACAACTGTAAAAAGTTATTCAGAGAAAATCACAACTACTACAAAAACTGTTTATACACTGGAAGACTTCCAGTTCTCTCAAGCAACTGTCACAGATAACCGCCCCGCTTCTGATTACTATTCAGGAGATCTTGTTGGAACTAAACTATATAAAGTAAAACGACCGTATATTACTACCGGAATCGATGAGACTATTAAAGTTCATATGACAGGTCGAAACATGGGGTATAAAAACTTTTGGGGTGCGACTGAAACTCAAATTATTGAGTATGAAATTGTTGGAAACTCCAGTACGACTTTTGTAACGAGCAAAGTATCCGACAGTAAAACAAAAACGTTGGAATACCAGCCGCACGATCCTTCTTTTTCGAGTTTCACAGGAGGGCATATTGTCATTAGTAATTCTAATATGGTTGGTGAGTATACGTATTCTTATCCGTACTACTCTGGAACGAGAAGTATTAAGCTTTCACAAGAGAATACTCCAACATTAGAAAGATTAATCGTTCCTAAGTTTCGTGACTTGAATAACCATTGGGCGAAAGATCATATTGAAAAGCTATACTCATTAGGCGTGTTTGATGAAACATCACAATTTTTCTCACCGAATACACCGATGAATCGTTATCAATATACGGTCGGCATCTTGAAAGCTGTCGACGTTCGTGTGCTTGAGGATTCAAAAAATAATAAGAGAGTACCGAGAGTTCCGATCTTCAAAGATTTGAATGTGAAAGACCCCGATTATTTGTATATAGAAAGCGCAGTGGAAAAAGGGATTATTAACGGTGTTACACCTGAACAATTCAATCCGAATGCTCGTTTGACCCGCGTTCAAGCAGTTGCCATTCTCGTACGTGCGTTAGGTATGGAAGGTCGCGCACCAAGTCCAGGCTTCCGAACACACTACAGGGATGATCATAAAATCTCGGAATGGGCAAAAGACAGTGTTTACGTTGCAACCGAACTCGGGCTCGTATCAGGAGACGAATTTAACCGTTTTAACCCGCAAGAGTCATTGACGCGGGCACAAGCAGCAGCGTTAACAGACCGTTTCCTCCAATTCCTTGAAGACGATTTACAACAAAATTACAGGGATGACATCCTCTTTAATTAAGAAATATTACTAAAACCGAAAAAGCTGTTACTTTAGCCCTTTGTGGACAAGCCGAATTGTTCACAAAGGTTTTACTATGTAAAAAGAAAGGAAGTAAATTATTTGAATAGAGGCTTTTGGTTGGCGCTTTTATTCGCTTTTGTTTTCCCAATCACGACAAAAGCAAGTAGCCTACCAACCGTTTACATCATAGAAACAACACCTGTTTTTAATCATTTGCAAAAAGTGGGAGTATTCCAGGAAGGTGTCTCCGTGTCAATCGTGAAGGAATCGCCCCGCTATTACCATACGGTCATTGGCAAAGAAGAAGTGAAGTTTTCAAAAAAACGAGCCGTTACTGTCAATGATAGCTACGGAGGTACGAAGGGTGCTTATCCGGTTCGGGGAAAAACAACGAAGCATGTCCCGGTTCTAAATGCGGCAACAGCGAGAGCAAGTGAAATCGGGCTTCTCCAACCGAATATGACAATCCAGCTTCAACGGGCTAAAGGCGACTTTTATCCAATTAACTTCGGCGGAAAGACTGCTTATATAAATAAGAAGGACGTTGTCATTGATGCCGGGATTCCCGTTCTCATGTACCATGATTTGACGAAGTTCAAACAGGGAGATAATCTTTCCGTTCTTGAGGTGAAGAAGTTCGAGGAACAGATGGCATACTTGAAAGAGAACAATTGGACAACGATTACGCCAAGGCAATTGGAATTATGGGTGCATGGTAAGCTCAACCTCCCCGAAAAGTCCGTCCTTATTACGTTTGACGACGGGTATGAATCGACGATTGAACTCGGGTATCCAATATTAAAGCGTCATGGCTTCAAGGCGACCTCCTTCCTAATTACAAGCAGAATCGGCAGGCCAGGAATGGTTTCCGAATATGCAATCCGATCGACAACAGATGTGTATTCCTATCAAAACCATACACATGCGTTCCATATGTTCAATTCGCGCACAGGCTTGAGCTATTTGCAGTCGAAATCGCGCGTTGACATTCGTACCGATTTGCGGGAGGCGAATGAAACAATTGAAGAAATTTTAAGCGGCCATACAGTGAAAGCCCATGCCTATCCTTACGGAAAAAGCAGCCCTCAAGCTGTGGAAGCACTGAAGGATACGGGAATTACTATCGCTTTCACAATTGAAGAAGGAAATGTCCACCGTGGCGACCCGATCTATGCCTTGCCGCGGCAACGCGTCCATTCGTATATGAGTTTGGAGGACTTTGCGGATAAATTAAAGGGCATGTGAGGATGTAGTTGCGTTTATGCGCTTTTGCGAGCATTTATGCGTAAGTTTTTCCGTTTATGCGTTTTTAGGAGCATTTATGCGTAATTATTTCCGTTTATGGACTTTTCGTGGGATTTATGCGTTTCTGGGAGATTTTATGCGTGAATAGCGCCGTTTATGCGCCTTTGGAGTTGAAGAAGTCCCTTCCTTAGTCGATAGCGATTGAGAAGGGACTTCTTTTTTTACTTTGTTGAGAATACGCCGGAGCGCAATGTATGTTTTAACACTTTTCCTGACGCGTTCCGCGGAAGTTCATCGAGAAATTCAATTTCGACCGGAATTTTATAGTTGGCAAGATTTTTTTCGCAATGACTTACGATGTCGGATTCGGTAAGGGTTGCGCCCTCTTTTACGACGACATACGCTTTCGGCACTTCTCCTAACACTTCGTGTGGAACACCGACGACTGCTGCTTCAAATAGTTCAGGAATTTGATAGAGCACTTCCTCTACTTCAATCGGATAGACATTTTCTCCGCCGCGAATAATCATATCTTTCTTCCGGTCGACGATATATAGGAGGCCATCTTCATCCATTCGGCCAAGATCACCTGTGTAAAGCCATCCATTCTGAATCGTTCTTCTCGTTTCCTCTTCGTCTTTCAAATAACCTTTCATTACTTGTGGGCCGCGCATAACGATTTCACCTACTTGACCGGTTGGTAGCGATTCTCCGAATTCATCGACGACTCGAATTTCGGTTTGCGGCAAAGCTTCCCCTACTGAGCCAATTTTTTCGAGGGCGAGATGGTCCTTCAATGTAGAAGCCGCTGGTGAATTTTCCGTCTGCCCATACAAGTTTTGTACTTTTACATTCGGGAATGTTTCTTTCAACTTTTTCACCATTTCGTACGGCATCGGCGCAGCTCCATAACCGAACAAGCGAACGGATGCCAGCTCGAGATTATTTATTTCCGGTAAGTTTAAAATGATCGTGTACATGGCAGGAACTCCGAAGAAAATCGTCGGCTTCGCTTTTTGGAGCAGCTCTACTGTTCCTTTCGGCGAAAAGGCTTCCTCGATAATGACCGTCCCACCTTTATACGTGACAGGAATCATGAACACGTGGCAAGCGGCACAATGGAATAACGGCGTTGAAATGAGCATCCTGTCCGCGTCCGTAATTGACATTGCTTCCGACCATATTTCCGCGGTCGACAGTATATTTTGATACGTCAACATAACCCCTTTCGGCTTGCCCGTCGTTCCGGATGTATACATGACGACTGCCGTTTCTTCCCCATCTATTTCCACTGGCTCGAACTTATCCGTACCACTCGCAAGCAATCGATCGATGTCCCCTTGTTCGCCGATTGACAGTTTTTCTTTAAACGGATGTTTTGATTCATTAACGACGTCTTCCAATCGTTTATCATAAATAAGCGCTTTCGCATCAGAATGGTTGAAGATGTACTCCACTTCCGGCGGCGCCAACTTTGTATTGACAGGCATGACGATAAATCCGCCTAATTGAATACCGAAATAGCTAACGAGAAAGAGATCGGAGTTTAGCGAATAAAGAGCAATGATATCCCCTTTTTCATACCCTTTCGCTTGAAAATACCCCGCCACTTTCTTCGCTTTTTCATAAAACTCGCCATACGTCCACTCCCTGCCGTTATAGGAAGTAAACACTTTATCCGGCTGTTGTTTTGCATATTCCCCCACCACTTCTGTCATGAACATGGACAAGCCCCCTTTGTACCATTTTGTAATCTACTCATAGTTTAGCAACCTATATTTCAGATTACAAGTTGTATAGTTAATATTCAGATAAGTCGTTTTGTGTCTACTTCTGTTAGTCTCTGCGTAAACTGCTAATACAAATCATTTTTTATTTTAATTGAGTGGCAGGAGATAAAAATGGCAAAGTATAGGAAGTTATTGTTGTCTATAGGAGGTTTTGTTAGCATTCTGTTAGTTGGCTTCATTTGCTATGCACTATTTTTCGTAAATGAACTAACGGAAACTGCAAAAGAAATTCATGAGCCAATGGAACGCGTCATCTCTGAAAAAAGAGAGGATCCAATTACATTTCAAGAGAAAGATCCCTTTTCCGTACTCGTTTTAGGTGTGGATGAAAGGGAAGGCGACAAAGGTCGTTCTGATACGATAATTGTCCTGACAGTGAATCCGGCGCTTCATTCGACAAAAATGGTAAGCATCCCGCGAGATACGTACGGTGAAATTGTCGGAATGGGGTTCGGAGATAAACTGAATCATGCATATGCATTTGGTGGAATCGACATGTCACTCGCTACCGTTGAGCATTTTCTCGATATCCCGATTGACTATGTCGTTCAAGTGAATATGGAGAGCTTCAAGGAGATTATTGATGCGATTGGTGGTGTGTCCATTGTGAATTCGCTAGATTTTACTGTAGATGAATATTCATTTCCGCAAGGTGAGATTACGTTAAATGGGGATGAAGCACTCGCCTTTGTCCGGATGCGGATGGATGACCCGCGTGGTGATTTCGGTCGGCAAGATCGACAAAAGCAAGTCATTCAAGGCGTTTTGCAAAAAGGTTCGAAGCTCTCGAGTTTGTTAAAATTCAAAAGCATTTTTGAAGCAATCGGAAATAATGTACGGACGAATATGACATTCGATGAAATGGTCGAAGTGCAAAAAAATTACCGGGATGCCACGAAGAACGTTGAACAATTTACGTTTGTAAAAGGTGAAGGAAAACGGATGGACGGAATTTGGTATTATATGATGGATTCCGATGAGCTCGAACATGTGAAGGAGGAGCTTAGAGGGCATTTGGAGTTGGAATGACATTGCTGCAGTCCATTGTTATGGGCTGCTTTTAATTTTGTTTGATAAGCAGACGGATCTGTTGGATAATCTTGTTAACGGGATGAGCCTCTATTACTTTGTTGAAAGGGTGGTTTATTATGAAACGTATCATTTGGTTGTCGCTAGTAGCTTCTATATTACTAGTTGCGGGCTGTTCGGCAGAAGAAACCGAGCAGGAACTCATTCCTATTCATGAAGAAGATGAAGTTTCAGTCGATGAAATTGAAGAGCTCGACGGACAAGAGCCGGTCGAGGAAGTCGCTGACCAAACGATTGAGTGGGAGCATGAACCGCTTCTCTTTGACATGATAGACGGTTATTTATTCATTTATGGATTGAAATTAGGAGATGCTCCTTTAACCGCCGAGAACATATGGGGAGATCCTGAAATCTTGGAGGAAGAGTACTCAATTGACGGGGAAACGTATTATTATTATCCAGAAAAACGCATGATGATCGGCTACTATGAAGAACGGCTTTTATTTATAGCTGTCGAAGCGGATGAAGAGGATCTTCAGGAAATTAGAGATAAATTCAATGGGGATCATTACCGAAATCCTGAAGGAGATACAGAGTTCTTCTATGCGCCGGAAACCGGACATTTGCTCATTTACGGTAGTACAAATAGTCCTGACGGCGATGCCGAGTTACGATTACTTATGTCTGATGATAACTTCTTTTATTATGTAGATGAAGGAATATATGAGAAAGTTAACTAGGTTCCCGGACAATAATGTCGGGAACCTTTTTTCTTCATTTCTTATTTGCAAGCTTACGAATCAATTCAGTTAGTAAATTCGTTCTTTCTACTAATGTAGGAATTTCTAAATATTCATCAACACTATGCGCATTGCCTCCAACAGGTCCTAACCCGTCTACCGTCGGAACACCCATTGCCGAAGTGAAAGAAGCATCTGATCCTCCTCCGGTTGAAACATCAGTAATATCGATGCCCAACTGAGCACCAGTCTCCTTAATGATTTCCAAAAACTCTATCGTTTGCTCGTTTTTCACCATCGGCGGTCGATTAATACCACCTTCAAGTTCGATTGTTGTACCAGCTAAATATGGCGTAGCACATATTTCTCGAATCTTTCGGTCAAGCTCTTCAGCCTGTTCTGCATATGTGATGCGCACATCGACGTGACCAACAGCTGACGGGGCAATCGTATTAACTGATTCTCCTCCTTGAATTAAACCGACACTTACACTTATTCCTTCTTCGTGATTCGTCAATGCGTGAAGTTGGATCGTTTTATGAGCAAGCTCTTCAATTGCACTAATTCCATTTTGTGGTTCAATGCCTGAGTGAGCACCTTTCCCTTTTACATAAATAGAATAATAGCCTCCCCCACGACGGGCCGTGACGAGTGAACCATCCTTCCTTGCCGGCTCCATAATAAGCGCATATTTTTTCCCTTCGGAGTACTTTTCAATAATATGTCTCGACGTCGGCGAGCCAATCTCTTCATCACCATTCAGAACGATTTGTATCTTTTCAAGTGCTTCCGGATTGTATTCCTTCAATGCCTTCAATGCATAAACAAGCGCTACTTGACTCGCTTTCATATCAATAACGCCCGGGCCATATGCACGATCTCCTTTGATTGTAAACGGCCTTTCACTCGCCGTTCCAACACGGAAAACTGTGTCCATATGCGCAACGGCTAGCATCGTCGGATTATTACTGCCCGGATGCGTAATTACCATGTTATTTCCGTTTTCCGGCTCTTCAATGACATCGACAGCAAAACCAAGTTCTTCATAAATTTCTTTTAATATCCCGCCCACTTCATCGATTCCTTTTTTATGCGCAGAGCCGGAATCAATATTAACAAGCTTTTCTAGCAGTGAAAGCATTTCACTTTGTTTCGTTTGCAAAAATTCCTTCATGATTTTCCATCCCTTCCTCTCCTGATAATAGATTGGAGGTATTCCCGTTTAACGGAAAATGGCATGCGGCGAAATGTCCGTCCTCCATTTCAATTAACTCAGGCTCAATCAATTCACATTTCTTTTCTGCATATGGACATCTTGTCCGAAATCTACAACCGGATGGAATATCCACATTGCTTGGAATATCTCCTTCCAAAATCACTCGTTCCCGATCTCTTCGATGAGGGTCGGGAAGTGGTACTGCCGAAACGAGACTTACCGTGTAAGGATGCATTGGTCTTTCGAATAACTGATCTTTCGTCGTGATCTCTACTATTTTCCCTAAATACATGACTGCTATCCGATCACTAATATATTTGACAGCCGGCAATCCGTGCGCAATGAAAATGAACGTCAAATTAAATTCCTTTTGCAGTTCAATTAACAAATTCAAAACTTGAGCTTGAATGGAAACGTCCAAAGCAGAAACCGGCTCATCGCAAATAATTAATTTTGGGCGCAGAGCAATTGCTCGAGCAATTCCGATACGCTGCCGTTGCCCACCACTAAATTCATGAGGGTATCGCTTTCCGTAACTTCTATCGAGTCCTACCGCATCCATCAGTTTGAATACTTCTTCCTGAATTTCACTTTTCTTCATCTTCGTATGCGTTTTTAACGGCTCCCCAATAATATCTACGACTCTCATGCGGGGATTTAACGAGGAAAATGGATCTTGGAAAATCATTTGAATATCGGCACGCGAATTCCGGACTTCTTCTTTGGTCAGCGAATCCATATCTTTGCCGTTCAAGATAATCTTACCTTCCGTCTTTTCAAGTAAATTGATGAGTAAATTACCAGTTGTCGACTTTCCGCAACCGGACTCACCGACAATCCCTAACGTTTCCCCTTCAACGACGGTGAAATCGATACCATCTACCGCTTTTAGTAATTGCTTTTCCCCAATCTCAAAATGCTTCTTTAGTCCTTGTACTGATAATAAAGGCGGATGTTCATTCTTCATAACCATATTAGATTGCATCCTCCTCTTCTTCATACAACCAACATCTAACTTTATGATCAGAATCAATTTCTTTCAATACCGGCTCCTTCAATTTGCATACTTCAGTCGCAAAGGGACAACGTGGATGAAACTTGCAACCTTTCGGCATATTCGCAGGCGTCGGTACCATCCCAGTTATTGATGAAAGAACCTCTTCTGATTCATGAAACTTCGGTGTACTATTGAGCAGACCTTTTGTATACGGATGTTTAGGATTACTGAATAATGTATAAACGTCGGTATGTTCTACGACTTGTCCAGCATACATGACAACAACTTTATCTGCCATTTCAGCAACAACGCCAAGATCATGAGTGATCATAAGAATAGCCGTATTGTTTTCTTTCGCTAGTTTCTTCATTAGCTCTAAAATCTGCGCTTGAATCGTTACGTCCAGAGCTGTCGTTGGCTCATCAGCAATTAGTACTTTTGGATTGCACGATAACGCCATCGCAATCATAACACGTTGTCTCATCCCACCACTTAGTACATGTGGAAATGAATTAAACACTTTTTCAGCACGTGGAATTCCAACGTGGCGAAGCATTTCGATACTTTTCTCTTTCGCTACTTTCTTGTCTACTTTCTGGTGCAACTTAATAGACTCAGATAATTGGTTTCCAATTGTGAATAAAGGATTCAAAGAAGAAAGAGGTTCTTGGAAAATCATTGCAATGTCATTTCCTCTTAATTTTCGGTATTCCTTATTCCCAATTTTAGTTAAATCTTTACCTTCAAAAAGGATACTCCCTTTTTCCACTTTTCCAGCGGATTCAATCAACCCCATAATAGATAGCGACGTAACGCTTTTCCCTGATCCTGATTCGCCAACAATTGCTAGCGTTTCTCCTTCATTTACTTCAAAGGACACCCCATTTACAGAAGGAATAATACCATGCTCCGTCCTGAAATAAGTATGTAGATTATCCACATCCAATATAGCTGTTCCTGTCTTCATTACACTGCACCTCCTCAACTTCTACTTTGTGAACGCGGATCCAATACATCACGGAGCCAATCACCTAAGAAAATAATTGCTAGAACCGTTATCGTTATTGCCATCCCAGGAAACGTTGCTAACCACCAACTCGTTGCCAAATAGTCACGCCCATCGCTCAATATTCCGCCCCACGATACTGTCGGAGGTTGAACACCCAATCCAAGGAAACTTAAAGATGCCTCTAGAATAATTGTCGTCGCGACACTCAAAGTTGATATGACGATAAACGAAGAAATGACATTCGGAAGAACATGACGACGAATAATCGTTACGTTACGTACACCAATTGAACGAGCGGCCCGAACAAACTCCCTTTCTTTAATTGAGAGTGTTTCTCCCCTTATAATCCTTGCGTACGCGACCCAGTTCGTCACGCCGAGCACGACGATTAACGTCGGCACACTCGGTCCGAATACAGCTAAAAACACTAATGCGAATAATATATTAGGAATAGATAGGAAGGAATCTACAATTCTCATAAGGATTGAGTCCAGCCAACCGCCATAGTAACCTGCAGCTAGACCAACGACGATGCCAATAGCTCCAGCAAGAATGACTGATGCAATACCGACAAGCAAGGAAACTCTCGAACCGTAAATGATTCTACTTAATACATCCCGCCCAAGATTATCTGTACCTAACAAGTGCTCCTTATCTCCACCTTCCAACCAGGATGGTGGCTTCAACATTTTGGCCGGATTAATAGCGGCAGGATCATGAGGTGCGAGGTAATTTGCAAACACTGACACAAAGCATACAGTAAGAACAATTATGAATCCTACTGTACCTGTTTTACTTTTTAAAAGAGTCTTCATCCAACGGGTAAGTTCGCTCGATTTTTTCCCGCTATTTAGAACACCCGTATCGTTATCCGCAGCATGTGATTGAAGATTTGCAGACATTTGAACCCTCCTTAATTGTACTTGATCCGTGGATCCAGTATTCGATAAATGACGTCAGCCAATAGATTCATTACGATGACTAAGATCGCTATCACGAAAACGCTCGCCTGTACGATTGCCATGTCTCTCGTATTCACTGCTTGAATGAGAAGTTGTCCGAGGCCTGGCCAAGCAAAAACAGTCTCTGTTATTAAAGCACCGCCTACTAGTGACGAAGTTTGCAATGCTGTAATCGTGACAACCGGTATGAGTGAGTTTCTGAATGCATGTTTATAGACAACAAAGAAATCCCGTAGCCCTTTACTTTTTGCAGTCCTTACATAATCTTGGTTTAAAATTTCAACCATGCTCGACCGAATGAGCCTCGTCATTTCTGCCGCAATTCCCGTTCCAAGTGTTATTGCGGGCAATATTAAATGCACGATTGACCCTCGACCTGACACCGGAAACCATCCAAGAGTGACAGAGAACAATAAGATAAGCATAATGCCAAGCCAAAAGCTCGGCATTGCTTTGCCAATAACCGCTCCACCAGTAGCAACCAAATCCAATGAAGAGTTTTTCTTCGTTGCAGACCAGACGCCGAGAGGGATAGCAATGATTATTGCAATGATCATAGATGCTCCGGCGAGCTCTAGTGTGGCCGGCAAACGTTCAAGCACTAACGGCAAGGCATCCGTATTGTATCTGAATGAAGTTCCGAAATCCCCTTGGACGAGACCTAACATATATTTTCCGTATTGGACGAGAAATGGCTGGTCTAGCCCTAACGAAATCGTCAATTGTTCAATTTCTTCTTGGGTAGCATCATCTGGCAGCATTAATGCGACAGGATTTCCCGCTACGAAAACAAGTGAAAAGACAATGAATGATATGATGAGCAAAACGGGTATGAATTCAAGCAGTCGTTTCAATAAAAATTTAATCATGGCGACCTCCTTTTAGTCGGTTTTACACCGTTGAGCCCAATTTAAAAGTAATGGGCCAGGACAGATCTCCTGGCCCTAAAATCAGACACTATTTCCGTTTAATTGACGGAACGTAAATCATTTCATCCTGAGATGGTTTAAATTCGATATGATCTCTTACTCCATTGTTAATTGTTTCTTGATAAAGTTGTACGTGTGGAACATCCTCTGCTGCAATTTCTTCAATTCTCTGAATTTGAAGCTTGCGTTCTTCCGAATTCATATTCGTCGCGGAAGCTTTTAGCAACTGTTCAATTTCGTCATTTTTATAATCTGTCTCACCTGCAAAACGCTCAGCACGATACCAGTCAACTGCATAAGCACCATCGAACATGGAATTTCCGACACCAACAAGATATGCATCTTTGTTTGACTTAGCTACTCGCATTTCAACGAAATTGCTCCATTCAAGGAATTCAATGTTCACTTTAATACCTGCTTGTGCAAGCATACCAGCAATCATTTCAGTTACTTGAGCGTCTTGTAAGTAACGTCCGCGAGGTGAATGCAAAGTCATTTCAAAACCGTCTGGATAACCAGCCTCTGCAAGGAGTGATTTCGCTTTGTCGAGATCATAATTATACGTGTCATACAACTTAGGGTTATGACCGAAGTTTCCAGGACCAACACGTGTAAGAGTAGGAGTTCCGCCGCCATTTAATGCATACTCGGCAATAGCCCCGTCATTGATCGCATAGTCAATTGCCTGGCGAACCCGGACATCAGAAGTTGGATACCCTTCTGTCGATCGTAAAATTAACATGAGCGTACGATTGGATGTTTCTCTTGTCATCGACGTACCCTCATTTTTATCTACGCGATCCCAGTCACTTGGAGGTACGTTAACAGCAATATCGACTCCTCCTGTTAATAGCTCAGAAACCCTTGTGGAGTTTTCTGGAATGACGCGGAAAATAACTTCATCCCACTCATCTTCTTTTCCTTCGTAATAATCTTCAAATGGGACCAATACGATCCGATTGTCTCTTTTCCACTCTTTGAGTTTATAAGGACCTGTTCCAACTGGGTTGGATAGGAAATGATCCCAACCGTGTTCTTCAATATAATTTTTAGGAATGATTCCCGAACCCAACCTTGATAATCTATGTAACAAAGATGGCTCAGGTGCATGTGTTACGATGTTGAACGTTAATTCATCCACAATATCAACCTGTTTAATTTGCTTATAGTTCGCATACTCTAACAATGTATTGTCTGTCGCAACGCGTTCTAGGGAGAACTTCACATCTTCTGAAGTAAGACTATCGCCGTTATGGAACTTGACGCCTTCTTTCAGTTTCATTTGCACCGTCAAATCATCCAGTTGCTCGATTGTTTCAACGAGTTCCGGTTGAATGACGTTATCAGCATCCCTTTTGACAAGGTAGTTAAACATATTGTCATGGACCGCTTCTGTCGAAGTATTGTTATGATTGTGAACATCAAAGCTCACAATATCCGAACCGACGGCAATCGTTAATGTACGATTATTATCGTTTTTTTCTTTTGTTTCTTCTTCGTTACTCGTAGTACTCTCTCCGCCGCCACATGCCGCCAACAACAACGCCATTATTAGCGTGCCGACAAAAAATAAAAGCTTTTTGCGTTCCATTTCCTAACCCCCTAGTAAACTTTTCATTCACTATTGTGTGAATAATGATTAATAATAAATGATATCTTTCTAAAACACAATATGTTTTTTGAATATAATTAATCAGTGTAATTTATTAATGATTCCCATACAGTTTTATTTGATATTTACAAAAAAGTAAAAAGACCAAAGGAAATGTATTCCTTTGGTCTAACTGTTCTAAGATGCTTTATTTAGATTGCTTGAACTCGTCTTCGCTTCCTGATTCGGAATGTCAATTCTTCTCCCTTTTGAGTTGTAGAAAATAATTTTAGAAGGGTCTGCTCCTTTTATGAATACTATATTTCTAACATTTTCTGCACCTCTAATTTCGAGCGGATGCGAACCTTCTACGACAACATGACCCATCTCCGTCCCTTTCATATCGACAATTAACCCTTTTTTCTTCGGTTGCAAAATGACGGTGTTCGTCTTGAATCCTTCACCCGTCAGCTCGGCATAGTCTCCTTTCAAATATACGCCGTCCTTCAATGACGATTTCGCATCCATATAGACAGCAACGCTCGGTTCAGCAATCATCACTTGCTTTTTATGTTCATTGATGAGGTTGTATACTTTTTTGATTGGGACCGGTTCCCAAACGACTGGTGCTTCGAAGCCAATTTGCACCATGACAGGATCATGATCACTTGCGCGTCCCGCCATGTCCGTGAAGTCTGCATTAATGTGCAAAATATCAATTTCTGTTTGATCGACCAAGTTATTCGACACTAAAATATGGTCGAGCACTTGTGAGTTTCCTTGATAGACGTACGAATAACGGTCAGCCTTATCGACATAGTTAATCATATTCGTCATGAGGTCGCCTTCATGAATCTTCAATGCATCCGCGAACTGGAAGTCATTGAAATCTCCGAGGGAGACGATATTCGCATCTGGATTTTCTTTCTTAATTTCAGAAATAAATTCGTAAACGAGCTGTGCAATTTGTTTCCGTTGCACTTCACTTCCGTATACCGGTGGCTGTGTAGAACCGAATAACGGTGTATCTCCAGTTTTTGAATTCCAATGGTTAATGATCGCGATGATTGACTCACCTTGGAAGTCAAATTGTGCAGCGAGTGGCTTCCGGCTACTGTTGAACGCTGGGTCATTCGGAGAAATACGTCCCGGATTAAGCGTCAACTTACCGTTCTCGTAACGCGTTGCCGTCGTCGCATCTCCCGGAATGCCCTCCGTCAGAGAAACACGTTTAGGATTGTATAGGAAACCGACACGGATATTCGCATTCGGTTGTCCGCCGTCCGCATTATTCACCGGATCGATATTGACGTATTCGTACTGGACTCCACCCGCAGCGACGATTGCTTGGATGAGACGCTCATAGCTTTCATTCGCACGAGAATCACCTGCATTCGGTCCGTTATTGTCCTGGACTTCAGTCACACCGATAATGTCAGGGTTTTGCATATCCTGTACAAATGCCCTCGCTAGTTTCTTCGCTTTATCATCTGTAGTCGTTGATTTATTGTTCGAGAAGTTCTCCAAGTTGTAGGAAGCAATTGTTAGTTTGTCTGCATCTTTCACAATCGTTGTCTTTTCCGGCACTGCATTGCCTTTTGAATACGCTTGTTGCATGTCACTCAAAGACGTGTAAATCTTGTAGTTTTGGAATGAATAGCCTACAACTCCTGTAATTGGTCCAGCGAAACTGTCGCCTGTCGCAACTTCAAAATTACGTGCCGGTCCGTTCGGCTCTAGCCTGAATTGGACACGCTCCGCATTTTGATCGTTTTCTTTCAACAGGATGCCGCCATTTACTGTTTCCGTTACAGCACTTTCGAATACCGTGACGAGATCACCATGCTGTTGAGGTCCGACCGCTTTCACATTGCCGACTTGCACGAGCATCGCTTCACGGCTTTCCCAGAAATCGGCCGCATATTTTGTCGGGTCAAATTCAGTAAATTGATGGCTCGCAATTTTATCTTGCGGTAAGTTTTCTTCATGAATAATGAAAGGCGTTGGTAGAGGAACATTGCGCTCGAGAATTTGTACGTTACCGCCACGGTCGTCACGGACATTAATTTGCGTCGTCTTTAAGTCCGTATCTTGGCGGTCTGCATAACCGTCAATCGCATACTCGCTCACTGTTCCGGTGACGGAAACGAGATCACCAATCGAAAGATTCCAAGCGTCCCTACCGCTATAAAGGACAATCGCTTCGGATGTGTTCAAATTGCCGTCGCGCTGGTTGTCTGGTGTCTGAATATGGTAATACGTCGAGCCGTTCAGCTCATATTTATACGTAACAATCCCTTCGACGCCTTCCACAACTTGACCGTCAAAAGGAGATGTGTGACCGTCTCCTTGAATGTCATGGATTTTAAGAGCTTCCGTAATTGTATACGTGAACGTTGCTACGTCACCAAAGTGCCCGTCATTCGTTTTCACGACCGCTTTCACTGTCGTGTTTTCACGGATATCAATTGGCGTTGCATACGTCGCACCATTTTCAATCGGATCCATGCCGTTCAATGTGTACAGAACTTCTGCGTCAGTCGTGCTTGTTGTTAATGAAACTTTTACACTGCCTACAAACGTGCCGCTCGCAGGATTCGCGACGACCGGCTGAATAACAGAGCTATCAACGACGATATCGACGATCGAACGTGGAAGGATTTGATAATCGTTGTCAAACTGTTGGACGATTCCAGTGATTGAATCATAAGCCGTCTCGACAGTAAGCCCTAATGACGCTGTCTCATCTCGAACGATGAATTCACCCGTTCCGTCAGTCGCTAAATAATTCGCCCAGCCACTTCCGTTTTGAACACTAGAAAGAATCGCGTTATGCACAGTGACGAGCTGCGATTCAACCGCTTCGCCTACTTCTGCTCCTGTAATGATGATTGGTTCCGGAGCTCCAACGCCGTGCGTAATGTCAACAATCTTGGAGCCATCCAGCTGCAGAAGTCCGCGATAATCCGCGAGTATGCCTGTCAATGTTACTTCATCGCCAACTTGAACAGCTAAACTTGTCGGCCTAACAGCAATTCCGCCCGTACTATCTTGAACTGAAATCGTGTTTTTCAATTTGGCGGCAACAGTACCTTTTATCGTCACCGTTTGTCCAAGCGCCATTGAACGCACATCGCCGATTGTTGGTAGATCGGCCGGATCTCCAGGATCACCAGGGTCTCCAGGTGTCGTTCCATCCATTTCATGCCAACCTAAATAATCGAATGTGTCCTTTGAATAAACGGTCCATTGTTCATCACGATTAAATGCATCCCCCGGATTTGAATCTCCGCTCGTTACCGAAGCGTTCCGGACGAGCGTCACATCGGTTCCCCAATTTGCACGGGCTCCAACTTGACCGAATGAATCGATAACTGCATTTCCTTTTTTAAGGACGAGCGCATCATCTCCGTTGAAATTTATGACGCTCATATTCATAAGATCGCCTTTTTCCTTTATCCCTGCATCTGCATCACGATGATATAAAACGTACGTCTTGCCGTTGCCTAGTGTACCTGATAACGCTAGCTTGGCAGTCGGTGAAGTTGCACCGTTCGCATACAGCTCTAACGTATAATTGCTTAAATCGACGGCCTGTCCCGTTCCGTTATAGAGCTCAATTGCCTTATTGAAGCTGCTACCTTCCACATATTCAGAAATAAACAGGTCTGTTGCAACTGACTCAGCTTTCACTACTGCTGGAATCGACGGCAACACCATCGTTATAGCCAATCCAGCTGCTAAAAAGCTATTAAAGATTTTTCCCCATCTCTTACTCCGCATGAAACCATTCCCCTTTCATCATTTGAAAATATGGTGCATAGCGTGAAGATTAATCGTGACTATATCGCTCCCTTTCCCTTCATAGGTTAATAGTTTTTTACACTCCATATTTATCGTAACACTGCGTGAACGGCATGACTATGCGACTTTTTGTAATATTTTGCGATTTAAACATCAAACTTTCGACATGGGCGTTGATTGTGTTGCGATAAATCTAAAAAACTCCCTAGCCCAATCGGACTAAGGAGTTTTCTACATAATTAAACAATGACTGGCTCTTTCACTTCTATTACACCTTTGCCATCAACAATTGCCTGTACTTCGGAGCCGTCCAATGTCTCTTTTTGGAATAAGACATTCACTAATTCCTCAAACTGTATAGCATTTTCCTGAATAAGCGTTTCGGTTTTTTTCAATGCATCACTGAAGAGCGCTTGCATTTTCACTTCTTTTTCGGTTTTATTAAACGTCAGTGTAAACCCATCTTGAAGCAAACCTGTGTCAACCATCCGCTCAATGATGTCTTTCGCCTGCTGTACATCACCGCTAACGCCGATACTATGCTCGCCGAGATATAATCGTTCCGCGACCCCTCCAGCGAGAATCATGCTCACTTGATCGAGCAGCTGGCTCGCCGTTTGCAAGTGAAGCTCCTTTTGGATCGGCGCCACATAGCCAAGAGCTTGTCCACGTGGGATAATCGTCGCTTTCCGGACAGAGCCAGGTTTCGTTAGAGCTGCGACTAGAGCATGGCCCGCTTCGTGAATTGCGACCCTTCTTTTCGTATGAGGATCGTTCAACGTTCGCGATGTACTGCCAAGGATTGTCCGGTCAATTGCGAAATCGAGATCTCCTTTACCAATCTCTTCGCGACCGTCCCGGATTGCCCGTTTACTCGCCGTTTCAAATAAAGAGCTAAGCTCCGCACCGGAAAATCCTGACGTACTTTCAGCCAATACATCGAGCGACGCATACACTTCTTTTGCGAGCAACCGACCTTTCGTATGAATGTCGATAATTTCGCGACGGCCATGCGTGTCAGGAAGCGGCACATTAAACGTGTAATCGATTCGGCCAGGACGAAGAAATGCTTCATCGAGCATATCTTTACGGTTCGTCGCTGCAATGAATAGGATTCCTTCATTATCGTTGCCGCCATCCAGCTGAACGAGAAGCTCCGTCAACGTCTTCTCAGATTCGTCACCGCCATGCTCCTTCCGCTTGCCAGCAAGCGCGTCGACTTCATCGATGAAAATGACGGCTGGTCTAGCTTTTCGTGCATTTTGGAATAACGTGCGAACTCGCGAAGCACCGACTCCAACAAATAGCTCAGCAAACGCGGATCCGCTAGATGAATAGAACGTTGCACTGATTTCACGGGCGATTGCTTGGGCGAGCAACGTCTTGCCGGTTCCAGGAGGCCCATAAAGGAGAATTCCTTTCGGTGCCTCAATTCCTACTTGTGTTGCACGTTTTGGATTTTTAATAATTGACAACGTCTGGTGAATTTCTTCCTTCATCTCTTCCGGAAGTCCACCGATATCATTAAGTGTAATGTCAGGAAGCGGCGTCGCTTTTGAAGCTCCGTTCTTCATCGAAGAAACGCCGACACCGAGCTTCCCTTTCTTATGGAGAATTACTAACGTCAAAAACGCAGCGATAATTAAACTACCGACAATTAACTCATTGTATTGACTAGTATCGACAAATGTATATGAGAGGTTATATTTTTGGACTAGTTGTTCTGATAGTTGGCTTTGGGGACGGACTTTCGTTACGTATAGCCCATCTTTCGTCTTCAATTGTAATGTGCCATCTGCCTTTTCCTTCAAGGACAATTGCGCCCCTTCTTGAACCTGAATTGTCTTCTCAAATTCAGAAAACGACACATTCAGTCCTTTATTTGCACCAGAGAGAACCAATCCGATACTTGTTGCGATTCCAATGACCATAACGACAAGGATGATAATCTTCGTTGCAAATTTTGAATTCAGCTTCAAGCGATCCCCAACTCCCTTTTGCAAGATGCTATTATTATATAAGGAAATGAGTCGCCAGAACAACAAGAAAGATGTAGTAATAATGACAATACTATGCCTCGTATTTCGTCGAAAAAAGATTAATTCCCGGGAAATATGTCTAATCATCTTAGGAAATACATAAACTTCGCATACCCTCTTCCCCTTGACAAATATTCACACCCGTGATAAGGTTAATTACTTAACGCCATAGTAACTTTTGACATGGCATTCTACGTACTGTTTTTGAGGACACTTATTCACACTGGCGCGGCTAAAGGGTCGCAAGGACGCAAGAGAAGGTAGGGCTTGCGTTGCTTAAGGATAGAAGACATCCAGTGGAAAAATGACCGCGGCATTGATCATTTTCAACAGAATCCGGATCACGGATCTTTAGATGGACATAAACTTCAACAACAAAAGTTACTATACTATTAAGGGTTGCTTCTCATTACGAGAGCAACCCTTTTCCAATTTAATTAATAAATGCGTTCTTCCGTTTCAGCGTCGAAAAAATGCGCTTTATCCATGTCAAACGTAAGGAGAACCGTATCCGATGGACGAATTGCTGTATCGGAATTTATTCTTGCAACGAAATCCGATCCGTTTAACGAGGCATATAAATACGTTTCTGCCCCCATTAATTCTGCCACATCAATCGTCGCTTGGAACGTCGCTTGTCCATTCGATTCGAAGTTGGACGCGTCCGTATAAATATCTTCCGGTCGGACGCCAAGAATTAATTCCTTCCCCGCATACCCTTTCCCTTCTAGCATTTCGCGTTTCTCTGTTGGAATGAAAACCGTCGTCTCTCCGATAGAAAAGCCGTCTTCCGTCATCTTCCCTTTGAAGAAGTTCATCGCTGGAGAGCCTATAAAGCCGCCGACAAATACATTAACCGGAAAATCGTATACTTCTTTCGGTGTTCCGACTTGCTGGATATACCCGTCCTTCATGACGACAAGCCGTGTCGCCATCGTCATCGCTTCCGTCTGGTCGTGTGTCACGTAAATTGTCGTTGTCTGAAGGCGTCTGTGCAACTTTTGGATTTCAGCACGCATTTGCACGCGGAGTTTCGCATCCAAATTGGAAAGCGGTTCATCCATAAGGAAAATTTTCGCATCCCGCACGATTGCCCGGCCAAGCGCAACACGTTGACGTTGCCCGCCCGACAACGCTTTCGGTTTTCGGTCCAAATAGTCTTCCAATCCTAATATTTTGGCGGCTTCGTGGACTTTCTCTTCAATTTCCTTCTTTTTTACTTTCCGAAGCTTCAAACTGAACGCCATATTTTCGTAGACGGTCATATGTGGATAGAGTGCATAGTTTTGAAACACCATTGCAATATCCCGATTTTTCGGAGCTACGTCATTCATCCGCTTGCCGTCGATTTCAAATTCGCCTTCCGTTATATCTTCCAATCCTGCAATCATTCGAAGCGTTGTCGATTTCCCACAGCCGGAAGGACCGACAAACACGATGAACTCCTTATCCTCTATATCCAAATTGAAATCTTTGACGGCAACAACACCTTTGTCAAATACCTTCGTCAAATTGATCAATTTCAGTTCAGCCATACGTTATCCCCCCTCAAATACTTCATCGACTGTCGCATCTTCTACTCAACCCATCTCATACTTCATTCACGGGAAAAGCACACCTTCCCTCTACAAATCGTCGCCTGAACTTGAAATTCGGTGTCCATGAGAACGAGATCAGCATCTTTTCCAACCTCAATGCTTCCTTTTCGATCAAACACGCCTAGCCGTTTTGCTGCATTGGATGATGACATTTTTATCAAGTCGGTCAACTGGCCGCCAAATTTCCGCATCATTCGAACCGCTTCGTCCATTTTCAGGACACTGCCCGCCAACGTCCCATCTGCCAATGTCGCTTGCGCACCGACAACCTTTACGTCCTGGCCTGCCAACGTATATAATCCGTCCGGCAATCCTTTCGCCCGCATCGAATCCGTAATGAGGATGATTCGTTCTGGGCCAATTCGTTTATAAATGAGATGTAACATGTCCTCTGACAAATGGATTCCATCCGCAATGACTTCACAATGGAGCTCCTGCAGCAATAGGCCCGCACCGACAACTCCAATTTCCCGATGATGCAAACCGCTCATCGCATTGCCAAAATGGGTTAGATGTGTCAAACCATGATTGACTGCCTGCGCCATGTCTGCAAAAGTTGCTTTCGTATGACCTGCCGAAACGACAATGCCAAGTTCCGCTAACCGTCTAGTCATCTCCAGTCCTTCATCGCAGTCAGGAGCGAGTGTCACGACTTTTAAATGGTCCAAATTTTCGCCGAACCATCTTTTCAAAAGCTCAAAATTCGGTTTTCGGATAAATTCTATCGGCTGTGCACCCGACCGTTCAGGATGAATGAAAGGGCCTTCCAAATGAAATCCGAGCATTTCAGCACCGGTTTCATTTCGTTTCATAAAGTCCTTACCTGCAAAGACCGCTTTCCTAATATCATCATCGGATTGCGTCAATGTTGTCGCGAGGAATGAAGTCGTCCCTTCCTTTGGCAAAGCAGTTGCAATCTTTTCAAATGACTCCTCGTTCCCATCCATGAAATCGGCGCCGGCCGCCCCATGGATATGGATATCGATAAATCCAGGAAGTACGAGACAGCTCTGACCGTCCAGCCGACTTCCCGTGAAGTCTTTAATGGATACAGCA
Source organism: Sporosarcina sp. UB5 (assembly GCF_050859005.1). Taxonomy (GTDB): domain Bacteria; phylum Bacillota; class Bacilli; order Bacillales_A; family Planococcaceae; genus Sporosarcina. Next base: position 1,870,061 of record NZ_CP125984.1, on the reverse strand, counting down.
GAAACAGTTGAAATCTTTCCGTTTTCTATAACGATTTCGCCTTCCATCATACCTCCGTCCGGCATGGCGAGTTGGACGTTATGAATGAGCATTGACGTCAAAGTTGTCACCTCTCGGATTATTTTTTCCGTCTCTTGAATGTTTCGTTCCGTATATCATCAATTGCTTCGCGCGTGGCATCCAAATAAGTGACTGTCGTATCAAATTGCTTAGAGGCAACAGACATGAAAAGGATGTCCATAATATGCAGTTGGGCAAGTCTTGACGATGTCGCCCCACTTCGTAAATTCGCTTCCTTCGAAGGCGACGTATGTAGCTGGATATCCGAAATTTGTGAAATTGGAGTTTGGCCGAATTTTGTCAGACTGATTGTCGTCGCCCCATTCGCTTGCGCAAGCTCGAGAATTTTTTCCACTTCAAATGTCGCTCCGGAGAAAGAAATACCGACGACGACATCCTCCTCGTCGACATTCGCCATGATTGTCGCCCCCATATGTAAGTCCGTGCTGGCGGTGGAAGCTTTATGGATTCGTAAAAATTTCTGTTGCGCGTCAATTGCAGCGATTCCTGACGCTCCAACACCGAAAAAATGGATGTTTTTCGCTTCGACAATCACGTCGACAGCACGCTCCAATTGTTTTGGATTGAGCAGTTCCGCAGTTTCCAGTAATGTATGAACGGCTTGCTCCGTCACTTTTTGAATCGTCGTTGCAACCGGTTCATTCGGCTGGATGTCCCGCGTCGTAATTTCTAATTTTCGACCAAGATCGCCGTTAATGCGCAATTTTAATTCCTGGAAGCCTTTCAATCGCAACGATTTGCAGAGCCTCGTAACGGCAGCACCACTCGTTTGACTTGCTTCGCCGAGCTCCGAAACAGTCATCGTCACAATATCTTTTGGGTTTGCTAAAATATAGTCCGCAATTTTTTGTTCAGAAGGAGGGAGCAAATGCCTCATTTCTTTCAGTAGCACTAAGCCACCACTCGTTACCGCCATTTCCATCCCTCCAAGTTATCTCGATAAGACATGATGATCATCCTTCTTCTATTGAAGCAAGTTTCACTGCCTTGCCTACGAATCCATCCGCCGCTTCAATTAACGCTACAGCTCTTTCTTTATTAACTTCCGCAAGGATCATGACAATCGCTTGCTTCACATTGTAGCCGGTCTCTTTTAACACCGATTCGGCTTTTTTTTCATCCAGTTCCGTAATCATACAAACCATCTTTTTTGCACGCTCACGTAATTTGAAATTGCTCGCATTCAAATCGACCATCAAGTTCTGATACACTTTTCCGCTCTTTACCATCGCCGTTGTTGAAATCATATTCAAAATCATTTTATGGGACGTCGCCGCACGCAGCCGGGTGGACCCTGTCAATACTTCCGGACCGGTGATCACTTCAATCGGGATGTCCGCATAATTACTAATGAGCGAGTTTTCATTGTTGGAAAGACTGACAGTCGTTGCACCGCATGACTTCGCGTATATGAGCGCCCCTTTCACATAAGGCGTTCGACCGCTTGCGGCAATGCCAATAATGACGTCCTTCTCGTTAATTTGAAGACGCTCTACATCCTTTGCTCCAAGCCCTTCATCATCTTCGGCACCTTCGACCGCCACGTACATTGCCCCTTCTCCACCCGCGAGGACTGCCTTCACGAGATCAGGGGAAGTGCCGAACGTCGGAGGGCATTCCACAGCATCCATGACACCGACCCGGCCGCTCGTCCCGGCCCCTATATAAAAGAGCCTGCCGCCATTTTTAAAAGCTTCTACCACTTTTTCAACCGTCTTTTCAATTTGAGGAATCACTTGCCGGACAGCTAGTGCAACGGTTTGATCCTCATCATTCATCGTTTTCAATATGTCCCCGATTGACATTTCATCCAATCGCGATGTATTTGGATTGGATCGTTCAGTCGTTAGAAGTGATAATTTTTCCATCGTCCGCCTTCCTATCTGTATCGTAAGTATCGTTCTCTCGTTTCCATGAATTTCTCTCTATCCCTTGTGCACTGTTGCAAATACGGACGGATATCCCCTTTCAGCAAACCGTGCCGCAACATATCGTTTCCTGCGAGCAGATCGAACATCGGATGTCGTAAATTTTCGTACTCCAAAAACTCGATCTTATCGGCATACATCGATGCAATGACTGCAAGCACTTGTGCGACCGATTCCACTGGCCTGAATGCCCGTCGATCCGTAATATGGAGCTGAACTCCCTCACAAAGTTGCCCCTTATATTTTTGATACGTCGGTGTGAAGGCGAGCGCACGTGCACGGATTCCTTTCAACCCTAGCGCATTCACGTTATCTTGCAGTTTCTCCCCGTCAATAAAAGGAGCCCCGATAACTTCAAACGGTTGCGTCGTGCCGCGCCCTTCGGATAAATTCGTCCCTTCCACTAAACACATGCCCGGATACAGTAGCATCATATCGAGCGATGTCGTATTTGGCGAAGGCGGTATCCACGGAAGTCCATTGTCCGTGTAAAATGAATTTCTTTTCCACCCCTCTATCCCGACGACTTCTAATTCGCATCCAATGCGAAATGCTTCATTGAAATAAGCTGCCAACTCACCGACGGTCATGCCGTGCCTATTCGGAATTGGGTAAAGTCCGACGAAAGACGTGTAATCGGGATCGACTAAATTCCCTTCGACCGTCTCCCCGCCAATCGGATTCGGCCGATCGAGAACAATCATCCTTTTGCCAGTCCGCGCACAAGCTTCCATCATATACGCCATCGTGTATATATACGTATAATATCTTGCGCCGATATCTTGTATATCGAAGACGACGATGTCGACTTGCCCCATCATTTCGTCCGTCGGCTTTTTCGTCTTTCCGTACAAACTATAAACTGGAATGCCCGTTGAACGATGGACGGCATCGGTAAACTTTTCTCCCTCTTTCACATTTGTTAACAACCCGTGTTCCGGTGCGAACAATGCCGTAAGCTGCAACTCAGGATGTTCATGGAAAAGACGGATTGTAGATGTGAGCGTAGCATTTGCACCTGTTTGATTCGTCAATAAGCCGATTCGTTTCCCTCGTAAATACGATAGATTTCTCTCAAAAAACACATCCACCCCAAGTTTCACTTGATGTTGCCCCGTCGTCATTCCTTTACGCCACCTAACGTTAATCCTTGGATGAAATAGCGTTGGAACAAGATGAAGACGATAATCATCGGAATCGCTGCAACCGCAGCACCGCTCATGAGCAATTTAAAGCTTGCCAAGTTCGCATCTTGCAATGTTTTCAATCCGACAGGCAATGTGTAAAGCTTTGCGGTGTTCAACACGATAATTGGCCAGAGAAATGAGTTCCAAACGTTCATGAACGTGAAAATACCGAGCGCAGCAAGTCCTGGTTTCGCTAGCGGCAAGACGACTGTCCAAAACGTCCGCCATTCACTTGCGCCATCCATTCTTGCAGCCTCAAGCAATTCATCCGGAATGGAATACATGAACTGCCTCATGAGGAATACGCCGAACACCATAGAAAGATCAGGCAAAATTAACGCCCAATGCGTATCCATTAAGCCAAGATTCCCGACCATAATGAACATCGGGACGAGCGTCACTTGCCCAGGAATCATCATCGTAGAAATGATAATCCAGAAAATCAGGTTCCTCCCAGGGAACTTCTTTTTCGCGAGAACATACCCCGCCATCGAGTCGATGAGCAAGATGCCTATCGTGACGACGACCGCAATATAAATGCTGTTAAAAAACCATTTCCCAACATCATGTTTCTTGAACAAGTTTTTGAAGCTTCCGAACGAATTCGAAACGATATGTTTCATCATATCGCGATGGAACACTTCTTCCTCGGCGTCTCCTGCTTTCGCCGCTTCCCTCGCTTCACCCCAATGCTTGAAATATAGCGGAATTCCCATCGGATACATTTTCGGCGGATTGGAGTCGACGTACGAAACCGGCCGCTCCATGTCTTGGGATTGGTAGCTGCTTAATTGAAGGGAAGTCGAGAATACCCAATAGAGCGGAAGCAACGAAACGACGGCGAAAACAGTGAGCAATCCAAATATAATTAATTTATTTAAACGATCGAGCGGTTTTTTCTTCATTTTTCTATCCCCCAATCACTCATCATGGCGAAGCACCCGGAATTGGATGACAGAAAAGATGAGGATAATGACAAATAAAACGACTGATTGAGCTCCCGCCAAACCGAATTCGAAATCCCGGAAGCCCGTTTTGTAAATGAGGTGGACGAGCGTTTCCGTTGCGCTCCCCGGTCCTCCCCCTGTCATCATGATGATTTGCGTAAATACTTGGAATGAACCGATTGTGCTCAACAGCACTAAATATAACGTCGTCGGTTTTAATAAAGGGATCGTAATATGGATCCATTGCTTGAATTTGCTTGCGCCATCCATCCGTGCCGCTTCATACAATGATTGGGAAATTGAGCCCATCGAAGCTAAATACATAATAATTCCAACACCGAACGGAATAAGGCATTGCATAATAATTAACGCCCATAACGCCGTGCTTGTTTGTCCGAGCCAGTTGACGGGACCAACACCGAACCAGCCGAGCACATAGTTGAAAAGCCCGAAATCGTAATTGTACATCCAGCGCCATACCATCGCGATAATAACCATCGACGTGACTGTAGGCAAATAGAATGCCGACCTAAATAGGCTTTGGGACACTTTCCCCAATTCAAAAATGAGTGTGGATAGCACAAGGGCGCTAATGACACCAAATGGTACCGTCACAGCCGTGAAAAGCATCGTATTTTTTAATGCAATGCGAAATGCTTCGCTTTCGAACACTTTTATGTAGTTCGCGAACCCGACGAATTCACTGCCAAAGATTTTGTATTTCTGAAAGGAAAGGACAAATGCCCACACAACAGGAATTGCAACGAAAAGCGTGAAAAGAATGAGCTTCGGAAGTAGAAAAAGGTACGCGCTATAGTTCCGCTTCATCTCGTAAAGAAGCTTCCTCGGGCTTCCATTCGATTTTCTGTTGCCCTTCAGTTTTTTCTTTTTCGGCACTGCCCCCATTGGCATTTGCGTCATGTTGACACCCCCTAAAAGTGAAGCAGGCGTACGCGATGCATAGCCTGCTTTCTAATTATTTCTCGTATATGTTGTCTACTTAAGTCATGTTCAATTATTTCAGTATTTGGTCGACAGCTTTTTTAGCGTCCGCCATCGCTTGTTCTGCAGTCTTTTCACCGTTGAACACGAGTTGTAGCTCATTTTGAATTGCTTCATCGATTTTTCTCCATTCCGGATGACGTGGAAGCATAACGACTTGGTCGGACATTTCCATCGCGCGTGTCATTGCCGGATTGTCTTTGAACGGATCCATTTCAGCTGCACTAATGCGCGCCGGGAAGATTCCGTAATGTTGTGCCATATGGTATTGCTCTTCAGCAGTAGAGATAAATTTCATGAAATCAGCAACCGCCGCTTTCTTGTTTACATCATCTTGGTGCATCATCACCCATCCACCGACGCCACCAATTGTCGCTGCACCTATATCTCCAGACGGATATTCGGCAACCATGAAGTTTGTTGGGTATGCACCTTGTGCAGCACCAATCGCCCACGTTGCCCACGGCTCCATTGCGACTGTCCGTTGCTCTTCATTCGCCCACGCTTGGAATGTTCCGCCGACGTCATTGCCGCCAAGTGTTTCCGGAGCGACTTTATGCTTTAGTTTCAAGTCAGCTAAATCTTGAATTGCCTTCACCGCTTCAGGAGAATCGAATGTGAACTCCGTCAAATCTTCGTTCAGCGGCGATCCGCCATTTTTGTAGAAGAACGGCCACGCTTCATAGTAACCAGGCAAGATGTACGTCGAGAATCCATATACATCGATCTTCCCGTCGCCATCTCTGTCGAACGTCAATTTTTCCGCTGTCTGTAAAAACTCATCAAACGTCCACTTACCGTCTTTCGGCGGTTCAACGCCTCTCTCCTCAAATAAATCCAAGTTCAGCAACATCGTATGGAGCGTAATACTATTTGGAATCCCGTATAGCTTCCCGTCATACGTATAGGCATCGAGGGCATTTTCGTAGAAGTCCTTTTTCGCTTCTTTATCGAAAAATGGGTCTAGCGATTCGATGACCCCTTGCTCGATATGATCAATGCTCACCGCACTACCGCTAATGTCAACAGGTGCGATATCCGGCCAAGCTTTCCCCGCGATAGCGACACCGAGCTTATCTCCCATTTCAGCCCATGGCACTTGGACCAACTCAATTTCAATACCTTCATTCGCCGCTTCATATTCTTTAATTTTCTCTTCAAGCCAGTGGAATTTATTATCATCCTCATCCGGCCATCTCGGTCCATCCCAAATTGTAATTTTCCCTTTAAACTCATCAACACTTCCTACTTCTTCTTTGTTACCGCAAGCTGCAAGCGATGCCGCAAGCCCTAATGACATCGCTGCAAGAGCAGATTTTTTCCATATTTTCTTCATTACTTGACCCCCTATTTATTTTCCTCGTGAATCAATCAAGAATGTCCCCAAGCAACCTTCCCCATAATCGTTTCTCGCTCCGCTCCCGTCGCCGCCGGCAATGAATTCGGCATTTGATGAATGCCCAAATAGCCTAGCAACGCAAAGACGAATGCTTCCTTTGCATCCGCGTCGATTCCAAGATCATCGGTCGTTGCGAACTTTAGTTGTTCAGGAAGGAGCGTCTTTAGCAATCCCATTAATGTCCGATTGTGCACACCACCTCCGCTAACAATTACTTCTTTCACGTCATGCGTTTGTATATATTTCTGAATCTCTGTAGCTATTGTTTTTGCCGTCAGCATCGTAGCCGTTGCAATTTTATCGGTGGATGAATGACCACGCTCATCCCCTTCACTCCAAAACGTTTCAACGAAAGCAGCTCCGAATAATTCCCTTCCGGTGCTTTTCGGCGCAGGCGCAGCAAAATATTCATGGCTCGTCAGTTCATCAATCCATTGATTGTCGACTGTACCGCCCGCAGCCAACTCGCCGTCCTTATCAAATGTGGACTGCCCGCCAAAATGCTTTACAACACAAGCATCGATCACCATATTTCCAGGCCCCGTGTCGTATGCAACGATTGGTTGTTCCGATTCGAGCGGCGGTAGCACTGTTAAATTGGCGATGCCACCGATGTTCAGTAAAATACGCCCGAACGTTTCTGATTGGAATAAAACCTGATCTGCAAACGGCACTAATGGAGCACCTTGCCCACCCGCAGCTATGTCGCGTGTCCGGAAATCCCCGATGACGGTTTTCCCTGTACGCTCTGAAAGAACAGCAATATCCCCGATTTGCATCGTATTCGGACGAGCGTAACGTTGATCCGCTGCAACGTTAGGCTCATGCCAAATCGTCTGGCCGTGGGAACTAATGAGGTCTATCGTTTCTAAATTGATGCCTGCTTCCTGCAAAACTTCCATTAACGAATTTGCATATAATTCACCTAGATACATATTCATCGAGGATACGAGTTGCAATGGCGCCGCCGGATCCATTAACTTGTGCAGCTCCTGCTTCATCCTATCGTCATAAGGCACTGTTGCGAAATGAACTAAATCATGCTGAACTTTTCCTTCGTCATGCGAGAAATCGACAACCGCGATATCGAGGCCATCTAATGAAGTTCCTGACATTAAACCACAGACACGCATTCGTTTCACCGGCACGCTCCTTCCAAAATCTCTCATTGAAATCGCTTACTATTATTCTAGTCCTTCTGAAATTAATTATCAATACTAATATATTTATCTAAAAAGAATTTTCACTCACTTACTAATGTAACTGGCAATCTACCCTTAATGGAAGTCTTCCCTGCTAAATATGCAGCGACCACTTCAAACGCTGACGCTGTGAATTCATACGTACAGATGACCCGGTTTGTATTTAGAAAATAAGATGCGTCATAAGGCGACCGGACAGCGATGACATCGACCGGCTTCCCGCTTGCGACTAATTCACGGACGAGCTGTCGCTGGTTTTCATGCTTATCTGCGTTCAACGTCACGACGACGATGTGATCGTGCTCGGCTGCGAGTTCGTTCATGTTAACATTGTCTGGAACTTCCTTATCAATTTCCAACGACGTGACGTTCCCGTGAACCTTTTTCAACTGCTCGGCCATCGTCAACGTCGCGTACCGTTTATCCTCGACTAACATCGCATATTCGTTTTTCGGGTGGACGAGGAGTACGCGGTCTTCCGGTTTGATCGGGATGCCCGTACCTTTCACTTCCGTGATGCCTTGCACATAAATTTCTTTCATTTCATTACGATGCTCGCTGGAGCCGACAAATTCGGCAACCATGTTGTTCGCATCAATCTCTTCCCATGACGTGTATTTGCGCGCGAGCTTTTCAATTCTTGCAATGGATTCCTTTATCCGTTGCTCCGAAATCCGGCCGCTTTCGACTGCTTCCGCCAACCGGAGTACTGCCTGCTCCTGCAAATCATGCAAATGCGACACCATGACGAAGTCAACTCCCGCCTCGACCGCTTGCACGCACCCTTCCACCGTACCAATTCTCTTTGCAATCGCGTCCATTTCCATACAATCTGTCGTAATGACGCCGTCGAAACCGAGTTCTTCCCGGAGAAGCCCCGTAATGACCGAATGCGATAATGTCGCAGGGACATTCTCCTTTTTCTCTAGCGCCGGAAAATAGACGTGCGCGCTCATGACAGCATCCGCGCCCGCCGCTATGCATTGTTTGAATGGAACGAGCTCAACAGCATGCAACCGTTCAAGATTATGGTCGATTACCGGCAAGTCGAGATGGGAATCGACACTCGTATCACCGTGGCCCGGGAAATGCTTCAACGTCGTCATAACTCCCGCCTCCTGCATGCCAAGCATCGAATGCTTCGCCATTTCCGCAACTGCAGCAGGATTCTCTCCGAAAGAACGAACGCCAATTACAGGGTTTCTCGGATTATTGTTTACGTCAACGACTGGCGCTAAGTTCCAGTTAATACCGAGCGCTTTTAATTCCTTGCCGGTCATGAAGCCCGCCTTTCTCGCATTCGATGGATCATGTGTCGCCCCTAACAGCATTGCGCCGGGAATGATTGTTGTTCCTTCCCCGAGTCTTCTCACGACGCCATTTTCCTGATCGATGCAAATGAGCAAAGGCGTTTCATAGCCCGCCTTCCTCGCTTCCGCCTGCAAGCTGTTCGTCAACGCATGGATTTCTTCGGGCGTACCGATATTCCTCCCGAAGAGGATGATCCCCCCAATATGATACGTGTGAATCAAATGCTTAATTTCCTCTGATATCGTAATGCCTTTAAATCCGGCAATGAGTAATCGACCAACTTTCTTTTGCAAATCCATGATGCTCCCCCTTTAATTTTAAAAATATAGACTGCCTTTTCCTTCGAAATACCCCAGACTACGAGAACAATGATGAATAAATGATATTATGTAAGCGGGGCCGCAAGCGGATCATTGCAAGATGCCGCCCGAAGTACACGCGGTTCGTCAGTAGCATGACCGTCAATTCCTTATCCGGATCGATGTAAAAACTTGTACCTGTGAATCCCGTATGTCCATACGTACTTTCCGACATTAAATCTCCTGCAGGACTCGCTCCACTTCCTTTCAATTGCCAGCCAAGACCTCTACTTTCGTCCGCAAACGGTGTGAAATTGCGCTTCGATAATGCAAGCCAATGTAAGTCCAAGATTTTCTTTCCTTCGTGCACCCCATCATTTTCAATCATCTTCGTAAAAACAGACAAGTCCTCCATCGTTGAAAACAATCCCGCATGACCGCTTATGCCGCCCATAAATTCCGTATTTTCATCATGGACAATCCCATATTTATAGCTGTTCAAATGCTCGTCATACTCGGTCGGCGCATACCGTTGTCGCTCAGACGCCGGGTTATATCCGGTATCTTTCATTCCCATCCGTTCGAAAAGATGAAGACGCGCATACTCACCAATGCTCTGCCCGGTAACCTTTTCAATAATATCCATAAGGAGAATGAACCCGAGATCGCTATAGACGACGTCGGTATCCGGTGCATATTCCAACGTTTCCTCTTCAATCTCCTTCAGCACTTCTGCAGACGAAAGCTTTCTTTCAAAATAGGGCCGATGCGCGGTCAACCCCGACGAATGGGTAAGCAACTGCTTAATTGTCATACTTTCTTTCCCGTGTTTTCGAAATGAAGGAATGAACGTCGCGATCTTTTCTTGCAAATGAATTTCACCCGCTTCACATAATTGCAAAATGGCGGGTAGTGTCACCATCACTTTCGTCAACGATGCCATATCAAACAGATGGCTGCTCGTAATTGGAACTTTGTCTTCTTCCAAACTGTTCGTCCCTATTGATTCGTCAAAAATGATTTTCCCTTTATGCCGGACACGGATGACCGCGCCCGGTGTCACGTTTTGATTGATTTCACGCTGTAAAAAGTTCCGTACCGCTTCTTTCATTTTCATTCCACCCCTACCGTTTTCGCCATCGATTGATACTGTTTCCAAGGCGTGAAGCCGAGTTTTCCATAAAATATAACGAGCTGCGTCCAATCGATGACGATGTCCGTCATTCCTCTTCGAATCAGTTCGTTCGCCGCAGCTTTCACTAAATCGATTCCAAAATGATTCCCTCGGATTTCACGGTCAATTCCTAATGGCCCGATGCCGCCCATCTCCCCGTCAACGAGTGCGGACCAATACACATTTTGAGCGATAACCGGGGAATGCGGATCGTTCAACCGGCAAAAACCTTGCAGTTCTCCATCCATGAAAAACCCCATGAACTCCCTTCCAGTTCCGCCAATCAATTCATAATGAATCGCTTCATAATGCCACCGTCCTGGAAAGACGCGTTCCAAAAACCGGAGCAATGAAGGGATGTCCTCTTTCGTCAACAGCCGATAATGGTCACTTGGATTCGAAAGCGTATACAATTCCCCGTCACGAACATTTTTAATTAAATCCGTTTCGATGCCGCCTTTTTTGTATCCGTGCTTTTCAAACCAGTTAATTGCCTGTTCATCCTCGAGCGGGACACCGGGAAAATAATGCCATGGATCGCGACCTAGTCGGATTTCATCAACTCCCGCTTCACTCAACGCCCGTTCCGCAAGCCGAAGCAGCTCCGAGCCGAACCCTTCATTTCGTGATGATTTTTCGACAAGCATGCATTGAATCCAACCAACCGCAGTCGGCATTTTTGCACCAATCTTTTCCATATACCGTTTCGTAACGATAAACCCGCGTAGCCGCCCTTCCCGGACGACGGCAAGTGAACCTTCCTTCATTACATTCGGCTCCGTCACTGTGTTTTGTTTCCATAAAGCTGCACTCATCGGAAAGCGATTGCCGAGTTCCTCATTCCAAAGCTTTACAATATCGGATACAGGGATTTCGGATAAAGGCACAACTGTCATGGCGTCTCCCTTTCCCGAAGCTGTTCATTCAACCGACTACTGAACTCGTGATTAACGGTTATTTGCTGATCCGCCAATCCCGCGAGCACCGCCCCTCCGACTGGTGGCACTAGCGTTGGTTGGAATACGGCTTTTGGAATGGAATGTTGGGCTAGCTCTCGGAAACGTCCAGCGAATAGCTCTACATCAGTGAAAACACCGCCCGATAGAACGATTGCCGTCGGGTTGTTTTCATCGAATAAACGGCGATGGCAAGCTTCGATGGATTGCATCATCTCGAGGCACGCCTTCTCGACAATCCCTTTTGCAACTTCATCATCCGCCTGTGCTTCCTGCATGACAAGGCGTGCAAGGGGTGCGATGATTGAACGCGGGTGCTCTTTTCCGTACACTTTGCCAATGATGTCCGGAACGTTTTGTACAGCCAGACAGCCGGTGATCCGATCCGTCAATGAAGTCGCCGGGCCGCGATTATCAAACGAACGAAATACTGCTTTTAGTGCTTCATTCCCTAAATAAAACCCGCTTCCTTCGTCATCAAATAAATAGCCCCACCCGCCTGAACGGGCAACTTCTCCGTTTCCGTTAATACCTAATGTGACGGCACCGGTTCCCGCAATTTGAACGATGCCGGGTCCGCCGAGCGTTCCGGAATACAGTGCATTGAACGCATCGTTTCGGACAATCACTTTCGTTCCGGCCGGTAGCTCCCGGGCTAGAAGAGCCGCCACTTCCGCATCCCGTCCACTTTCCCCGACACCCGCAATGCCTGCGAAACAGACGGTCAGCTTACTGAAAATGTCTTCGTTCTGTCTTTTCAACTCTCTTGCCAATCCGATAATGACTTCTTCGAATTCCGCTTGCTGCAACGTGTTCGGATTACTCCGTCCGGTTACTGCATGCATGTAAACGTTACCAAGCTCATCGGCGACAATACCTGTCGTCCTCGTTCCTCCGCCGTCAATTCCTAATACATACATCTGTTGACTACCGCCTTTTTAATATCTTGTCTCCAATTCAATTCCTGTGTAGAAATGCTTCAATATGACATCATACGTGTATCCTTTTTCAGCCATGCCGACTGCGCCGACTTGGGACATTCCGACGCCATGGCCCCAACCGCCACCGTCCACTTTGTACCCGATTGTCTCATCCGTCTCCTCATCCTTTATCGGCTCGATGATGAACAACGTACTTAACAACACTGCCGGGTCACCATTCGCATTAATATATTGGAGTGCCCAGCGAATGCGATCTTTGTATTCGTAATACGTGCCGTTTTCCGTGACGAATTCAATGACGGCTGCACGACCTGAACTGGATCGTTCTGTTACATTGATTTCCAACACTTGACCAACTTCCGTATTGAAGTAGCTTCCAACAACTTCACTAATTTCTTCCGCCGTCCATTCGAAGTGCCAACGATAATATTTGGACCAATCCGCTTCGAAATCGCCGGTCTTCACTTCACGCAATGATTCCCCGTTCCCTGTTTTCTTGTAAATATCCAAAGCCGGGACGTATTTCAAGTCATTTCCTTTTTGTGCTACGTGCTTCGCTCTCAAATAAGGAGTCGCTTCAGAAGTCCATACGTCCTCATTATTCGCCGTAAATCCACCGCTCGTGGAATGGTAAACAGCTGAAATAAGCTTGCCTTCATATGTGGCGACAATCCCCCTCGTTCCGTCGACCGCTTCATTTGAAATCGGATGCTCCGCATTATATCCGCCATACACTTGGTCGGATGTCGTTGGCAATAAATCATAGCCATCCGCGCTCCGCTTGCCTAAATTGGATAATGCGTATGTGCGTGCAGCGATTGCCTGAGCTTTTTGCGCCTCGACTTCCCCATACGGAACTGGTGGAAGTTCACGCGGAACGACGCCGTATAAATAGTGTTCAACACTCAATTCATTAATGCCCACCAACGTTCCGCTGCTGTTGAACCCTACTTCCGCGATGCCACGGTACATTTGCCCGTTAATCGTGACAAATCCGGAAGAAGCAACGAGTTGGACAGGATTCGCATTTTCCTTCTCTTCCCCGTTTTTTGTCACTTTTAATTGTGTTTCACCTTCAGCGATCGTCACCACTTTCCAAAATGCATCACTCGCTGCCAATCCTTTTGCGACGACTTCATCTTTGAATGCAGTCCTTACCGTAAAAGAGGCATCCGTCGGAAATTCACCTATATACAAACGCCAGCCGCCACTATAGTCTTCAACGTACGTCGGATACCCTTCGGCATGCGCCCGTCGCAGCCAATCATCTACGTATGTTTGATTTGTCGTGAATGCAACTTGCAGCCTGAAATGACTTTGAACAGTTGAAGCGGAGCCTAATTCCACAAACACTTCTTCATCCGTTCCGGAGAATAACACCTCGCCTGTAAACTTATCGATTAATTCAAATGCACCTTGCCCGCCAACAGTCAATGAACCGACACTCGGTACGACTCCAATCCGGATTGTCGGATCATCCGCGGTTTGTGCGAATGTGGATTGCCCACCCGCCCCTTGGAAACACAATACGAACATCAACAAAATCGTAGCCACAAACTTCAGGACTTTCATCCAATCGCTCATCCTCTCTACTATTGTTGGTATTTTCTACTAACAATATAGATTCGACGAAACTATGAAATTCCCTTTTAAGTTATCTAACTATTTACGATATTTATTTTCAAGATAACATAGCCTTGTTGCAAAGTTCTCGTTCACACAATAATGAAGTTCCATATAAAAAGGGTCGCTCAAATTATGTAGCGCCCCCTTCTATTCTCTATTCAACACGAATGCGCAGCTCGGTTTCCTTATCGAAGAAATGGACTTTCTCCATTGCAAAAGCAAGATTCACGTGCTCTCCAGGACGGATTGCTGTTTCTGCGCTGAGGCGAGCGACGAATTTCTGCCCTTCCAAGCTGGAGTACACCATCGTTTCAGCACCGGTTAGCTCAGACACATCGACGAGAACGGATACGTTGGATTTCGTCCCGCCGCCACTACCAATTGCAGCTTCCTCAATATGCTCAGGTCGAATTCCGATTAGTGCTTCTTTCCCGATATAGCCGAGGCCGCGCAACATTTCCATCCGGCTTTCTGAAATGAACAACGTCGTCTCTCCAATCGTAAACGTCCCTTCACCGATCATGCCTGTGAAAAAGTTCATCGCCGGTGAACCGATGAATCCGCCGACAAATACATTTTCCGGATACTCATACACTTCCTTCGGGGAACCAATTTGTTGGATAAACCCGTCTTTCATAACGACGAGCCTTGTCGCCATCGTCATCGCTTCTGTCTGGTCGTGTGTCACATAAATCGTCGTCGTTTTCAACCGTTGATGGAGCATGGCAATTTCCGCACGCATTTGGACGCGCAATTTCGCATCGAGATTTGATAACGGCTCATCCATTAAAAACACTTGTGCATCGCGGACGATCGCTCTTCCTAACGCAACACGTTGCCGTTGCCCTCCGGATAGCGCTTTCGGTTTTCGATCTAACAATTCCTCCAGCCCTAAAATCTTTGCTGCATTCATGACGCGTTCATGGATTTCCGCCTTCGGAAACTTTCGATTCTTTAAGCCGAAAGCCATGTTTCCATACACCGTCATATGCGGATAGAGAGCGTAGTTTTGAAAAACCATTGCGATATCCCGATCTTTCGGTGCGACGTCATTAACTATTTTTCCGTTAATATAAATGTTTCCGGACGTGATTTCTTCAAGCCCTGCAATCATTCGGAGCGTCGTCGACTTTCCGCATCCTGAAGGGCCCACAAATACGATGAATTCTTCGTCTTTAATATGCAAATGAAAGTCCGACACAGCGGTTACATGTTTATCGAACTGTTTATACAGATGTTCCAACACTAACTCTGCCATTTTGCACCCTCTCCTTCATTCCGTAAAACGGACGGCAATTCTAATACGCTATAAATGACTTCTTGCGGGATCGCCTCTACGGGAAGCCGTTCAAATTGTGTTTTCGTTTCCTTCATTAACTTTCGCAATGCAAGTTCGTGCATTTCCGGTACCCTTCTTCGTTCAGTAGGCGCCATCTCTTTCATTGAATCCGGCAACTGCCGACATATCCAGACGGAACGGACGCCGATCGCATTTGCGGAAATGACGTCATCATCGATTCGATCCCCTACATGTGCAACGATTTCGCCATGTTTCAAAACGAGGTCATACACTCTTACATCTGGCTTTGCGAAACCCGCTTCCTGAGGGGTAACAATGAGATCGAAATGCTCGGTCAGTTTTAATTCGTCCATAACGGGCAATTGGTATTTTGTAAAACCGTTCGTGACGACTGCTAATGAGTAGCCAAGCCGCTTCAACTCATCCAGCACTTCACCAATTGAGTCTTCTAGCAAATACACATTCGGTTCCATGCAAAAGCCACTCAAAATTTCTACTACATCGATTGACGTTTGTAACTCATTTGCTTTCAGGAAATGCATGACAATGTCGTCCCAATCGTACGCATCCGCAATCCTTCCGTCCTTCAAACGTATTACGTGCTCGCCGATTATTTGCCCGACAACATTTTCAAGCAGTTTATTTTCAAGCAATATCCGTCTTTCAATTTCAGGAAATACATGACCGACAAACGGATTTTGCATAAGCGTTCCATCTAAGTCGAACGTAATCCACCTTTTCTTCATTTGACTGCCCCTGTCGTCAAACCTTCAATGAACTGTTTAGACGCCAATAAAAATGCAACAATCATCGGCAACGACGATATCGTCAATCCCGCAAACAATAGATTCCATTGCGTGTCGTACTCGCCGAAGAGGGAGAGCATCCCAAGCGGTATCGTATTTTTCGCATCATCATGAATGAAAATTAATGGATAGAAAAAATCATTCCAAACGCCGATTAAGTTAACAATCCCGACAATCGCCAATGACGGCCTCATAAGCGGTAAAATAATTTTGTAGTAAATCTGAAATTCATTGCACCCGTCAAGCCTAGCCGATTGATCTAAATCTTTCGGTAGCGACCGGAAAAACCCGTAAAAAACGAATACCGCGAACGGTACATTTCCCGCTATGTAGACAATAACGAGCGAGTTCAACGAATTTAACAGACCTAGCTTTAACATCATCATATAGAGCGGCAAAATGGCGAGTTTCATCGGAATCATCAGTCCGAGCATGAAGAAAAACAGGATGAACGCATTCCACTTAAATTCATATCTCGATAAGTAAAATGCGGCTAATGACGAAAAGAACAAAATGAAGAAGATCGACAATGCGCTTACATACACACTGTTCCATACATAACTACTGAAGTTTACTTTCTCCCAAACAATGACAAAGTTCTGCAACGTAAACTCCTTCGGAAATGAAAGAGGGGACGTCAATATTTCAAGATTCGGCTTCACGGAAGAAAGAAACATTAAAAATATCGGGTACAGTGCAATAAATGCGAACACGATTAAAATCGGATACTTCATTATTTGTTTAACAGTCTTTGACATGCTTTCCCTCCATTATTGTTCGACTTCTTTCCTTTTGAAGAAGAAGAGTGAAATAGCGGTTGCGGTACAGATGATTAGGAAAAGCACGACCGCGAGCGCAGAACCGAGCCCAATTGCTTCCCCACCGTCAACGGATCCGAATGCTAGCCGATAGAAGAACAATGCCAATACGTCCGTCGAATAATAAGGTCCGCCCGACGAGCCTTGCATCGCAAATACGAGTTCAAACGTTTCAAATGAACCGATGAACGTTAAAATTGTCATGATCATAATGGACGGCATCGCCATCGGAATTGTAATTCGAAACAGCATTTTCGCCCCAGATGCTCCATCGATTTTAGCCGCTTCGTAAATCTCCTCCGGAATCGCTTGAAGTCCTGCGAGGAAAATGAGAATGGCAAATCCGATACTATACCAGCTATTCACGAGGATGATCGTGTAAAGCGCCGTTTTCGGATCTCCTAGCCAAGGATGCGCCCATTCTGCGAGCCCAACCATCTTCAAAAAGCTGTTCAACGCCCCATTTGTCGGGTTTAGAATTAAGCTAAAAAGGAAGCCAACGACGATAACAGATAATAACTTCGGCATGAAAAAGACAGCTTTGAAAAATTCTCTTCCTTTAATTTTGCTATTAATTACTAAAGCTAAAGCGAACGCCACTACGAGTTTCGAAAATACAGTAACGACGAAATAAATGATGTTATGCCCGAATGCATTTTTGAAAATATTGTTATACGGCTCTTCCGCAAACAGCCGGATGAAATTTTCCAAACCGATGAAGTCCTGCTTGACCATCCCTTTAAAGGAATAAAAGCTGTTCACGAAAGCGGCTAGGATAGGATACACTTGAAAACCGACATAGAAAAATAGTGCAGGCAGTAAAAAAAGATGCAAAAAGTGTTTTTTAATACTTCGTTTATTCCTGGAGGGTTTAGGTAAAGCTTTCGCTTCTACAACTTCCTGTTCTTTCAGTCTCATCGTCTTTCCCCCTCAACGTTTTGAAAGGAAAAAACAGCCGGCAATGTACCTGAACCGGCTGATTTCCCGTACGATCATTTCACTGGTTCAAACCATCGATCCATTGATTTCTGGGATTCTTCAATGACGCCGTCAACGGTCAGCTCCTTTATATACATGCCTTGCAGTGCGTTCTCAAAGGTCGTTTTCGTAGTCGGTGAACCGCCACCTAAATGGACGAGCATTAAGTAAGGAGTCGGATTCGCTTCGCCGAGTTTAGTCATTTCTTTTACCAACTCATGTTTCGGCTCTACTCCCGGAATTGCGCTAATCCGTGACAATTCATCGCTGAACAGTTGACCAAATTCTTTTGAAGCCATGAATTCCATAAACTTCTTCGCTTCCTCTTGATATTTAGAAGCTTTAACGACGGCGTACGAGCCATCTACCCACGTAACGAGCGGTGTCTCCCCACCTTCTTCACTTGCAAATGAAGGAAGAATCCCGATATTCAAATCTGGAGCCGTGTTTTCAAATGTTTCCAACCGGTAGCTTCCGTTAATGTACATCGCAGCTTGGCCTGTATAGAACATTGCTTGTGTATCTTTATCATCCAAAGCAATAAAGTCTTTCGGGAACAAACCTTCCAATTGCTCCATCCGTTTTACTGACTCGACGAAACGCTCATCGGTCAAATCCGCTTTTCCGCTCAATAGATCATCGATATATGACTGGTCATACGACGTTGCACCGATGACACTATGCGTAAGCGATAGCAAATAGGCTGCTTTCCCCGCTTGTGCAATCGGAATGATTCCTTTTGCCTTCATTTCCTCTCCGACCTGGAGCAACTCATCCCACGTCGTCGGCAAATTAAAGTCATGCTCTTCAAAAACATCTTTATTGTAAAAAATGATGCCGGCATTCAAGGATAGTGGCACGCCGTACACATTGCCGTCCGATCCTCTTGCTGCGGTCAAGTACTCATCGGATATATCATTAATTCCTTTAATATCATCCAACGGCACGATATACTCGGCATCGATAATCGATACCGCCCCTTCATACGGGCGAAGTTGGATAATATCTGGCCCTTGCCCTGCTGTTAGTGCATTCGTCAAAATCGTCCCGTATTCCGTTGACTTGTACGGCTTGAATGTTACGGTAATGCCTGGATTTTGGTCCTCGAATACTTTAATGAATTTCTCATACGCTTCGCGGTCTTCCGGACGCCAACTGTACATCGTTAAATTAACAGGGTCCTTTACTTCCACTTTTTCTTCCGCTTTCTCTTCCGTCACCGTAGCTTTTTCCGTTTCTATTTTCGTTTCTACTTCCGCGTTTTTTCCTTTGTCCGAACAAGCAGCCAAAAGGAATATACTCGTTAATAGAAAAGCGACTAAAACAAACAACTTCCTCTTCATCCTATCCACCCCTTCTTTTTAGTGAAAAGCATGTTATTTAGTGAAAAACGTATAAATTGATATGCCAACGAATCACTAACATCTTATTAATGTCGCAAAGGTATTACGACAAAAACTTTTAATTTCATCATATGTTACGTGTTTTAGAACAATGTAATGTATTTGTAATATATCTGCCCCTGTCCTGTAATGTTCAGTCGATACAATAGGAACTGTCATTAGCAAGAGAAAAATATACAACCAGAAGATAAGTGGTAGATAGGGGATTCTTGTGAAGAAAGTTGCTTTATCGTTATTCGTAGCAGGTTCATTAGCATTTGGATTTACGGCAGTAGATGCGGAGGCAAGTGCTCCTTCATCACAAACCGTGTCAGTACATACAGGTACATATACAACAGCTCATAATGTAAATATTCGTTCCGAAGCAGGAACTAACAATAAAATTGTTCTATTAGCGAAAAAAGGGACAACCGTCTCTGTTATAAACGAAAAGAAAGTCGGCGAAGAACTTTGGTTTCAAGTGAAAGTGAACGGCGAAACAGGCTGGGCACTAAGCACGTTATTAACAAAGAAATCGGTCGCCGAGACGAATAAAAATGTAGCGCTTTCTGACGTGATCGTTAAACGCGCAACTGGCCTGACAGGCATTCCGTACCGTTTTGGCGGAACGACGACGAAAGGTTTCGACTGCAGTGGTTTCGTCCAATACGTCTATGAGAAATCCGGCAAATCAATTTCAAGAGATACGTTAGGGCAATTTGCGCAATCGAAAAAAGTAAGCGACCCGCAACCAGGTGATTTAGTATTCTTCCAAAACACATACCGTAAAGGAATTTCCCACGTAGGTATTTACATCGGCAACAATAAATTTGTCCATGCCGGCGGGAAGCAATCGCAAGTCGTCAGCTTAAACAATATCTATTGGAAATCGAAATTCCATAGTTTTAAAAGAATGTAAGGCAAAAACCGTCCACACAACTGTGTAGACGGTTTTTTCATTAGACAATCATCCTGACACTACGGGGCCGTTCCATTGAATGTTGCCATGTTTGCAAGAATTCGTTTGTTCGCGACCATCCGATTGCCATTAATGCATCCTTTTGTTCATCTTCCATATTGAACTGGGTCGCGCTGTATTGTTGGACGGGGATGAAAATAATATCTTTTTCATGCTTCCGAGAAATATACCGATCGTCATGCGCGTTTTTCATTGTGGAAAATAACGCTTCAAACAAATTGAGCGCATTGCTAATTTCTCGGCCACCCATCTCATCTTTTCGATGGCTCAGTTTCATCCCAATCAAAGGACGCTCCCGTCTGCCTTCCGAGTCATCGAATATCCACATCGGAAAATTGCTGAGCACTCCCCCATCGACGACAATCGTTTCCCCGCTCGGTGCCTTAAATCGAACAGGTTCAAAAAAGAACGGGATATTGCAGCTCATGCGAAGTGCACGAGCGACCGAAAACATTTCTGGTTCGATGCCATAATGGACGAGGTCGTCAGGCAACACAATCATCTTCCCGTTTGTCAGATCAGACGCCACAAGCTTCAGCGATCCAGGTGGTAGATCTGCAAAATTGTAGATTCCCTTTGCGGACAGCTTTTCGAAAAACCAGTCCTCAAGAGCATTCCCTTGATAAAGCCCCATGCGCCAATAAAGCATGAGCCATTTCATAAATGGTATCGGAAGAATTGTTTTCCGTGGATCGAGCAATAATTGTAAATCCTCTTCTTGCATCATCTGTTCAATTTCCCTGCCTGAATAGCCTGCGGCAATGAAACAAGCAAGGATCGCCCCGGCACTCGTCCCCGCCACCCGTTTGAAACGATACCCTTTCTCTTCCAATGCCTGGTACGCACCGACCAATGCAAACCCCTTCAATCCGCCACCTGCAAACACCCCATCAATTAACACAGCATCCCTCCCATGGCGTTAGTACACTATAAGATTCGGAGGCGGAATGTAGAACTTGAAGTGGGAAATGGATGTACTTTGAGCGCGTGGTGGGCCGTTTTGAGCGCGGGACGGCTCGCTTTGAGCGCGATGCGGCTTGCTTTGAGCGCGGAACCGCTCGCTTTGAGCGCGAAATCGCTCGCTTTGAGCGCGGAACGGCTTACTTTGAGCGCGGGACGGCTCGCTTTGAGCGCGGGACGGCTCGCTTTGAGCGCGGGACGGCTCGCTTTGAGCGCGGGACGGCTCGCTTTGAGCGCGGGACGGCTCGCTTTGGACGCGGGACGGATCGCTTTGAGCGCGGAGCGGCCTGCTTTGAGCGCGGAGCGGCTTGCTTTGAGCGCGGAACGGCTTACTTTGAGCGCGGAGCGGCCTGCTTTGAGCGCGGAGCGGCTTGCTTTGAGCGCGGAGCGGCTTACTTTGAGCGCAGAGAGGCTTACTTTGGACGCGGGACGGCTCGCTTTGAGCGCGGGACGGCTCGCTTTGAGCGCGAGAAGGCCCTTTCCGATTTGGAAAGGGCCGTTCTCTCATTTTATTTCAAATATCTCCGCGCGCCTGCGTAGTTTGTTTTATACGTTCCCGCGTTAATGCTGACGATTTCAACTTTACGTGAGGAATTCGGGGCGTGAACCATTTTGCCGTCACCAACATACATTCCGACGTGATACACGTTCCCTTTTCCTTTATTATGCGCGAAAAATAGTAGATCACCAGGTTGCAAGTCTTTCCGTTTCACTGCGGTTCCTTCGGTCGCTTGGACGGAAGAATCCCGCGGAATGAGGATGCCGTGATTTTTATACACTGAATACATCAATCCCGAACAATCAAACCCGTACGCCGATACACCCGCCCACAAATACGGAAGGCCAACATATTGTTCGGCGCTATCGACGAGCTCTTTTTGCGTCGGCTTCGGAATGGATGCGAAATCCTCAAATTCTTTCACATCCTTCTTGCGGACATATTTCAAGCCGTCCGTTTTCGTCTGCACTTGCAGCCAATCCCTTTCCTCCTTCACAACATCGAGAATCGTTGTATAACTAATATCGATGAATTTATATTTATCATGAAGTTTCGGCTCGTTATATAAGGAAGCGATTTTCGACGTAACGACTGCAATTGCGGAACCGGCATTATTTTGCGTATATGCTTTCACATGTGATTTCGGCACCCATCCTTCATAGCCTTTCGCTTGGCCCTTATTAAACTGGTCCACAACCGCGATATAATGCCAATCTCCACTCGACTTTAACACTTCGACTTGGTCCCCATATAAAGCTTGCGTATCTAATTTGCCGATTAACCAATTCTTCTCCGCCACCGTTAAAACTTTCGTCCACTTCGCCATATCAGGCTTAGTTGCGATTGAAACCGCGTCGATTTTGCGCGTCTTATTCGGTATGCGCCATACGTTCGTCACCGGCACACTAATTGCATAGTGGACGGCCTCAGCTTTTTTGAATGAACTCTTCACTTCCGTAGCCGCAGATGCTGGATGGAATGTGATGAATAAACAAAATATCATTATGAAAGCGATTCGTCTCTTCGACATAAACTCCCCCCTCGCTATTTCAATTTTAGTATATTTAAAATAATTTGCATAGTAATTCTTTCATTCACAGAGGTTTTCATTCTATCAAGGAAATTAAAAGACCTGTAAAGTAAGATTGAACTTTACAGGCTTTTTTTTATAGTTAGAGGGTGTTTGTGTATGGATGCTATCTCTGCCCGACTTCGTCATAATTCGATGAGTGAGATTTTACTGCAGTCTGCGACGATTGTGCTGCCGGCATCGTTAAAATAGCCTATTGATGTTTCACTGTTAAAGCTCGTAAATGATGTTACGGTTTGTCGACGTCCGTTAATAATAATACTCATTACGGGAAAGTTAATTGGATACGTTGCCAATAGGCTGCAAATCGAGTTGTTTGCCATTTTCGTGCGCACCTCCCTTCTTAGCTGGACAGATGGAACGGTTTGCTTGTCCATCATTCGCCTAAAACTTAGAACACTAATAGAGAGATTTTGTGACAGTCCACGATGAGCGTTGTCCCGATCGGCGAGGTGAAATAGGCAAGGTTTTCCGTTCTATTGAGGTTTATAAAACTAGTTACATCGACTAACACATCATCTACTTGAATTTGCGAAATTGTCGTAGTTCCTGCAGGCAATGTTGAGAGTATGTCGTAAATATGATCGTTGGCGTTTGAAGTTGTTTCGTTGTTCATAGCTTGGTCACCCCCTTTCACTTTGAAAGCCTTTTGAATTGAAGGGTCTTTATACTGTATTATTAAAAATTCCTCCCATATAGGACGACCGCTTGGCTGCCAAAAGTTTTTGACCAATTGCATAAAAAAACAGTTCAACCCGGAACGTTGCGCATGTCGCTCCAGTTGAACTGTTTATGAACAAACTATAACTTTCCTTACCAATGGATGGCGTCTAGCTTATCAATCGCCGCCGTCACAATGCCTGTAGGGGATGAAAAATAGGCGACTCCCTTCTTATCATCGACATTTAACAAATGGTCAACGTCGATTGTTCCGCCATCGATAATAATTCGTTGAAGAGGATATTTCGGAGGCAATGTGGCAAGAAGTGTGCCAATGCTCTTCTTCGCCAAAAGGATTTTTCCGATCGACTTCTCTACTTCTTCTGCTTCGCGTTTCCGCTGTAAATCGTGCGCATCTAACTTTTCGATGACCTGTTCTTGCATTTCCCCTATTTTTGCATGGTCTACACTAATCCGGTCGAGCATGTCCAGCACATCATGCAGATCATCATATTGATTGAGTGTGAATTCACGCATCGACATTCGATGGTTTTGTAAGCTTTTACGCAGACGGAAAACGGCTTCTCCCTGTTTCCCGAGTTCCTCGCGTATCGCGTCTTGTCTAACGGATTCGGCTCTCAATCTCTCATGGACTTCCCAAATTCGGTCTCGTAAATGAATATAACGGTTCCGATGAACATGCTGCTGGTTGGAAACGACATGTAGAATTTTGTCGCAAATCGTTTCGAGTTTACTTACTGCAGTCACAAGTTGCGCATTAAACTCATTTTGCTCCTGTATAAATGCCACATACGGATTCCAAACGAATCGATCTTGATTCACTGGAAAACCGCTCGGCTTATTATGATAATGAACTTTCGAACGTTCCAAATCACAAGCTCCTCTACCGAGTCTTTCTCTTATACTATGTATTCTGGACCGCCTATTGTTCATGTTTTATTTTGAATGCAACTGATGCGTTTGTTTCCTTTTTCCGCAACAAGGGTATTTTCCGAAGTAAAGGAGGTACCATAATGAAAAAAACATTTGTCAGATCTATTCCAAAGAAGCGGTTGCCATCTATGAATGGGAAGGTAACAGAAGAAACCGATGCCGATTCAATTGGGATTGAACGGCAATATGAAGACTATAAGCTAATCCCGTTAGATGAAGCTGAGCCAAGCTCTGACAGTTAACGCAAAAACGGGGCTATCCAGAAAGTCTGCAAAAACCGACTTTCTGTGATGCCCCTTCGTTCTTTCCAAGCTTACACTTAAACTGTTAGTAACGCTTTGTCACTCGTTAACTTTTCACCACGAATACGCTGGAATTCAGCCATCAGTTTATCAATCGTTAGACCCTTCTTTTCTTCGGCTCCAACTTCTAATATAATTTGGCCTTTA
Source organism: Sporosarcina sp. UB5 (assembly GCF_050859005.1). Taxonomy (GTDB): domain Bacteria; phylum Bacillota; class Bacilli; order Bacillales_A; family Planococcaceae; genus Sporosarcina. Next base: position 1,845,133 of record NZ_CP125984.1, on the reverse strand, counting down.
TCCATCATAATAAGTCTGTTCCCTAGATCCAGTGCCTGTTGCATATTATGTGTAATCATAAGCGTTGTTAATTGATCTTTTTCAACAAGTTCTTTTGTTAAGTTCGTAATCAATTCTGCACGAGATGGATCGAGTGCAGCTGTATGCTCATCTAGCAATAAAATAGACGGTTGCGTAAATGTCGCCATTAGTAAAGATAGCGCCTGACGCTCTCCACCGGATAACATGCCAACTTTTGCATTCAACCTATTTTCTAAATTCAAATGCAACGTTTCAAGCGAGCTGCGGAAAAATTCCCGGCGTTTTTTATCAACACCTCTCCGCAACACTCGTTTTTTATCCCTAGAATATGCCATTGCTAAGTTTTCTTCAATTGTCATCGTTGGAGCGGTACCTGCCATCGGATCTTGAAATACTCTTCCGATCATTCGTGAACGGACATACTCAGGTAACTTTGTAACGTCTTTACCTGCAATTTCAATCTTTCCAAAGTCAGGGGTAAGAGCGCCGGAAATCATATTTAACATCGTCGATTTTCCAGCCCCATTGCTTCCGATTACGGTTACAAAATCACCGGATGTTAACTCGAGGTTGATTTCATCTAACGCAATCTTCTCATCAAGTGTTGCCTCATTAAATATTTTATTTATCTGTTCGAGCTTCAACAATTGGATTTCCCTCCTTGTTGAGAGAATAATTGCGTTCGGCCAAACGTTCCTCATGACGCCTCGCTTTTCTCGCTTTCTCACGTCTCTTTTCAAAATACTGCGGTAAAATTAAGGCGCTTATAACAATAACCGCTGTAATTAACTTCATATCTCCTGTATCGAGAAAATCTACTCGTAGCGCAAGCGCTAGAACAATTCTATAAATGATTGCTCCTACAATAACCGCTAACGTTGTTCGTACAATTGTTTTTGTTCCAAAGATCGCTTCACCGATAATGACAGAGGCTAAACCGATGATGATCATTCCAATTCCCATGCCAATATCGGCATACTTCGCGTATTGCGCGAATAACGCTCCTGAAAAGGCGACAAGCGCATTTGAGAAACCAAGCCCTATAATGACGAGTGTATCCGTATTCGCTGAAAAGCTTCTAATCATTTTTTTATTGTCTCCAGTTGCCCGGATTGCAAGTCCTAATTCGGTTTTCAAGAACCAATCTACAATAAATTTAATGAGGATTACGATAATCGCCATGATGAATAAAGTTGACCAAGTAGAAGGTAAATAGCGGACACCTAACAAACTTAAAAATTGATTGAGCGCATTATCAATGCCAAGTGGAGCTATAAACGCTTGAAATTGACTAAATAATGACTCGGCATTATATAAAGGTATATTCGGGCGGCCAATTGAATTTTCAGATGTAAGGCCCATAATGCGCAAATTAATGGAATACAAAGCAATCATCATTAATATCCCGGCAAGTAGCGGATTGATCTTCCCTTTTGTATGCAAAAGGCCTGTTACACAGCCAGCCAGGAAACCGATGATGAGTGCTACAGCCGTTGCGATGACAGGATGATAGCCAAATACTATCATTGTAGCAGCAACTGCAGCCCCTGATACAAAACTTCCATCTACCGTTAAATCCGGGAAATCTAGCACTCGGAATGATAAATACACTCCGAGCGCCATGATTGCAAAGATGATCCCTTGTTCATAAGCGCCAAAAAGTGCTGCAAACATAAAGAATCATCTCCTAATTATTCACTAAATTCAGCTTTCCACTCATCTTTAATGGATAGCCCTAATGTTGTTGCCGTATCTTCATTCATGATCAGTTTCAAGTTTTGCGGAACTTGAACAGCTAAATCAGCAGGTTTGTTTTCACCCTTTAAAATCTTCACAGCCATTTGACCCGCTTCATAGCCGATGTCGTAATACTCAAATCCGTATGCCGCTAAACCGCCTCGTTTGACAGAATCAAATTCCCCGACCATCATAGGTAGTTTTTGTTCATTAGCAACTGATACGACTGATTCGAGTGCAGACACAACTGTGTTATCCGTAATGATGTACAAAGAATCGACTTTACCAATCAATGATTCTGTCGCTTGCTTCACATCTGCGGACGTAGCAACAGACGCTTCAACAACAGTCATATCCATATCTTTCAGCAATTCTTTCACTGCATCCACTTGGGCACGGGAGTTTTGCTCACCAGAGTTGAACACCATACCGACGTTTTTCGCGCCCAATTCCTCTTTAAGGAACTTCAATGTATTCGGAATTGCATCAGGATGATTATCAATCGTACCTGTTACATTTCCTCCTGGGCTTTCCATTGATTCAACGAGTTCAGCACTGACAGCATCCGTAACGGAAGTAAAAACAATCGGAATATCTTTCGTTGCGCTAGCTACAGCTTGTGCACTCGGTGTCGAGTTTGCAAAGATTAAATCGACTCCAGAACTTACGAGGTTATTTGCAATTGTCGTATTTGCAGTGTTATCCCCTTGAGCAATTTGAACGTCATATTCGGCTTCAATTCCCGCATCTTCCAAAGCCTTCTTAAAGCCGTCAAATGCTGCATTCAAGGATGGGTGTTCCACAATTTGCGTGACACCGATTTTATACGTCTTTTCTTTTTCACCCGAGCTCGTACTACTTCCCCCAGACGTTCCGCATGCCGAAAGAAGTAGTGTAGTACCGAAAATTGCAACCATCGCTTTTTTCCAATGTTTCCTCACTTTTTCTCCCCCTTTTATCATTTACTATACTGCTATACAAGTTAAACAAATGAGAAACTAACATTTCGCGAAGACGTCCCCCAAGCGGCAGAAATCCCTTAGCGACGCTGTTAATTATACTGAATATTTTAACTTATAAAGCTATATATTACAGAATATAATACATGAAAATCCCGTCATTGGAAACAGAAATATTTTTGTATTGCCATTTCCCACGTACTTAGAACTGTTAGCACTCCTCTGTTACCTTGTTGACAAATCTTGCATTCTCTTTCTAACCGGGGCAACATGAATTGCCTGTCCGATTAACCCTTCTACCGCTTCGAGCAGCGCTTCATTGTAGCTTGGATGTGCATACGTCGGAAATGTTATATCTTCTTCTTTCGCAGCCATCTCCAGCAACTGGACAAAGGAACCTGACATTTCAATCGCTCCATCCCCAATCATATGAATTCCCACTACGAGATCTGTCGTCGAATCAGAAATTACTTTTATAAACCCGTCTTTTTTACCGGTAATTGCCGCATAGCCATTTCCTCCAAGTGCAAATTGGCTGACGCGAATATCGATTTCAAAGTCACGTGCCTGTTGTTCCGTCAGTCCAACAGAAGCAACTGGCGGGATTGTGTGGGCTACGGTTGGCAAGAACGTGAAATCGGCTTCCGGTTTGCCTCCCGCAATCGCTTCAGCAGCTACTTTTCCTTGTTTAATTGCCTTAACCGCAAGAAGTGGCCCTTCCGTCACATCACCAATTGCATAAATGGATGGGATTGACGATTGCATATTTCCGTCCACTTTGATGAAACCTTCAGCTGTCATTTCAATTCCGAAGCGACTAATGCCTAACGGTTCCACATTCGGTTTCCTTCCTTCGGAAATGAATAGATGTGACCCTCGTATCGTTTCATGCACACCATTCTTTTGAAATGTAATTATAATTCCGTTATCGAGCTCATTTATAGTATCGACATCTACATCTTTCACAATGTTTATTTTCCGTTTTTTGCATATCCGCAATAATTCTTTGTTAATTGATTCATCAAAAGGTAGGCCTGAATTTTCCGACATTAAAATGCAGACCTTAGCCCCGAAGGCAGCATAGCTGGATGCGACTTCAAGTGCTACGGAATCGTGTCCGAGTACGATAAGATGATCCGGCACCTCTTCAAGTTCGAATATTTCACTGGATAGGAAAACCCGTTTTCCTAGTTCCTTCACCAAGGATGGACGTATTTGTGAACTTCCTGTCGCGATAATGGCTTGTTTGAATTCATAAATGTCGAACTGATGTCCATTTTCTACACCAATTCTATCTACAGCGATGAATGTAGCCTTCCCATGAATGATTTCAATTTTATTCGCCCGACATAGATGTTCAACTCCAGCCCTGAGCGAATCAATTACCTTTGTTTTATAAGACTGTAACTTTTGTAAATTAATATTGTCATCGCCTTCGCCAATTCCAATCTCTCGCAAATGGGTTATTTCCGACCGTTTCCCTGCCGCATATGTGAAAACTTTAGATGGGATACACCCTTTGTTTAAACAGACGCCGCCCATATTACACTGTTCAATTAACGTAACTGATAGTCCTAATTGAGCCGCTCGTATAGCGGCAGTGTAGCCACCCGGTCCACCGCCAATAATTACGAGGTTTCTTTGTTGAATAATATCCCCGACAACCATGTTATATCATCTCCAACAGCAAATTATGTGGCTGTTCAAGTAAACTGGAAAAGCGGTTCGTAAATGCAACGGCCGTTGCACCGTCAGCAACGCGGTGGTCAAACGACATAGACAGTGTCATCACATGACCGATAACGATTTCATCATGCTCATTGACGATCGGTTGTTTTTTTGTTTTATGGAATGCAATAATCGCCGTTTCGGGATAATTAATAATTGGTGTTGCACCCGTACTGCCGAGTGGACCAACATTGCTCATCGTAAACGTACTGTTTTGCATTTCAGAAACGGTTAATTTTCCAGTAATCGCCTTCTCAGTCAACTCCTTTATCACTCGGTGAAGGTCTCTAATCGTTTTTTTATCCGCATCATGAACGACAGGAACTAGCAATCCATGATCCGTGTTCGTTGCAATGCCAATATGATAATTTTTCTTCAGCACAATACGATCATTTGCCTCATCAAGCTCCGCGTTAAAAATCGGAAATTCCTTCAATGAGATTGTAAGCGCCTTAATAAAAAACGCGGATAGAGAAATCGATTGCCCCGCCATTTTCAATTCATCTCGCATTTTATATAAATTCGTCAAGTTCACGTCATCGAAATGCGTTACATGTGGAATTGTAAATAATGATTGCGTCATTTTTTTTGCAATTTGTTTTCGGATTCCTTTGAAGGGGATTTCATGGGGAGGGTTTTCAATTGATGATACAGGCTGCACCTCTATAATTGGTTCCTTCATAGCCTGTTTCCCTTCTATAAACCGGTAAATATCTTCCTCAGTCACTCGTCCTGACGGATCACTAGATGGGACATCTTCAATGTTAATGTTGTTTTCACGTGCAATTTTACGTGTGTAAGGCGCGGCTAATACACGTCTAAATGGAGTTGACGAACGCATTTCCGCTTTATTATTGACAGCCGCCGCGTCGTTCGTAGCTTCTATTTTTGTTCGGGGTTTATTTGCAATTATCGAACTGAATTCCTCCTCGATTGAAAGGAGGCTCGTTCCAACTTGGACGGTTTCGCCCGTTTCAATTATGATTTCCTTCACAATTCCTGCGCATGGCGAAGGAAGTTCTGCTACCATTTTGTCTGTTTGGACTTCAACAAGCGGTTGATCAACCTCGACTTTATCCCCGACTTGTACAAAGTATTGGACTATCTCTCCTTCCGTCATCCCTTCACCGATATCGTGCAATTTTACATCCAGCTTCATCTCCCCCTAAAAATGGACAACTTTTTCAATCCCTTCAACGACTCGTGCAGGTGTCGGAAGATAATGATTTTCAAGTGCAAATAATGGTACTGGCACATCAAACCCTGTCACCCGTTCAATCGGAGCCCGTAAATAAAGGAAAGAAGTGTCATTAATAATTGAAACGATGTCGTTGCCAAGTCCTCCAGTCGACTGTGCTTCGTGGACGATGACCGCCCTTGTCGTTTTCTGTACGGATTGCGCGATAATGTCCCGGTCGATCGGGTACAATGTTCGAAGATCAATAATTTCACAGCTAATGCCCATTTCATTTGCCTGTTCGGCTGCCTTTTCTGCGACTGCAACCATTGCTCCCCATGCAATAATTGTCACATCAGTACCTTCGCGAACAATTTTCCCCTTGCCAATTTCAACTGTATAATTTCCTACTGGAACATCTTCTCGTTGTGCTCGGTAATTCCTCATTGGTTCCAACATAAGCACTGGATCAGGATCTTCCATTGCAGCAATTAGTAAGCCCTTTGCATCATATGGTCCAGATGGGCAGACGACCTTCATGCCTGGCATATGCGTAAACAAAGATTCTGTACTGTCTGAATGGATTTCAGGGGCTCGAATTCCCGCTCCATACGGTGCACGGATGACCATCGGTACTGTAAAACTCCCCATCGTCCGCATTCGGATACGAGAAACATGCGACATAATTTGCTCGTATGCTGGATAAATGAAACCAAGAAACTGAATTTCCGCAACGGGTCTGAATCCATTTACAGCTAGACCGATAGCCGTCCCGATTATGCCAGCTTCTGAAAGTGGTGTATCTACCACACGGTCTTCTCCAAATTTCTCCACAAGTCCCTCAGTTGCTCGGAACACACCACCATTTTTACCGATGTCTTCGCCGAGTATAATTGTTCGTTCATCTTCTTCAAGCATCGTTTCCATCCCACTATTAATCGCTTGAATCATCGTCATCAGTTGAGTCGTCTCCGTATGCCCTACTGATTTTTTTAATTCAATCGCCATGTCACTTCCCCCTTAAGTGTGCGAGATAGGACTCTTTTTGCGCAGCCAAATCTGCAGGTAACTCTGCATAGACATAATCAAAAAGATCTTCAACATTTGGTGCTGGGAAGCGTTCCATTTCTTCTACTGCTGCTTCGATTTCATTAGCTGTTTTGTCTTTTATGTCTTCAACCCATTCTTCATTCCAATAGCCGTAATTGCGCATGAATCTTTCCAATCGGACGAGCGGGTCGACAATATGCTTACCTTGTTCTGCAGGTCGATATTTAGATGGGTCATCGGCAGTCGTATGAGCACCTGTCCGCCAGGTGACCGCTTCTAGTAACGTCGGACCATTCCCGTTTCGGGCATTATCAAATGCCTTTTTTGTTTCAAAATAGACTGCAAAGCAATCGTTGCCGTCAAGACGAATTCCCGGAATATCATATGCGACAGATTTTTGGGCAATTGTCGCAGAGTTCATCTGTTTTTCAATTGGAACGGAAATTGCATAGTGATTATTTTGATTAAAAAAGACGACTGGCACTTGGAATACACTTGCGAAATTTAATCCTTCATGAAAATCGCCTTCTGAAGTGGCACCGTCACCAAAGTAAGCGATGGCTGCATTTCGAGTCCCTTTCCTCTTCTCTGCCCAAGCAGCTCCTACTGCATGGGGTAGCTGTGTTGCAATTGGGACGGCCGGCGGGAAAATATTTTTCCCTTCCGGGGGGACACAACCTTCAACTCGACCATTCCAGTACAAATAAGTTCTAACCATATTTGCACCGAACGTCAACGTCGCACCGTGGTCGCGATACGTTGGGAAAACCCAGTCATTAGTTTCTAAAGCTAAAGCACTGCCAACTTGTGAAGCTTCTTGCCCTTCAAAAGGGGCATATGTCCCTAGACGTCCTTGCCGTTGCAAGTTAATCGCTTTTCTGTCGAACGTTCGAATCCGTACCATGTTGTAGTAACAATCTCTAACCAATTGCTCATCAATTTGTTTCTCGTAAGAAGAGTCTAGTAAGTATCCTTTATCATCCATTACTTTCTTAATAGGGAAGTCAATTTTCAACTACATTACCCCCACTCACGAATATTTGCGGATCGCCCACTTCGGTTTAATGGATGGGGTGTAAAAGCTGTTCCGCGCGCCTCTACTTTCCATTTTTTTCTCACACATCGTATTTGCTGCTTCCATTGTGCAGTTACCGCTCGTTTTTGCCAGCTTGTATACTTCTAAAATGGCATCATAAATATGCTTTGTTTTTGCTAGTACCCGCTCATGATTGAAACCGTATAATTCATCTGCCACGTGGATGAGACCACCGGAATTGATAATATAATCCGGAGCATAAAGAATACCTTTCTCTTGTAGCTTTTTTCCGTGATCTTCATGTAATAATTGATTGTTAGCCGATCCAGCAATCGCTTTCACTTTGAACTGATTAATTGTTTGGTCGTTAATAATTCCACCCAGTGCACAAGGAACAAATATATCCGCTTCTTGTGTATAGATCTCCCCGCTTTCAACGATTTTTACGGTTCCGGTTGTTGTGGCCGCTTTTTCTTTGATGGCAAGGAGACTCTCTTCATTAATATCCGTTACATACACGTGGGCACCTGCTTCAAGCAATCCAACTGCAACTTTGAATCCGACTTTGCCTAAACCTTGAACGGCGTATGAGCGCCCTCCTAACTCATCATTTCCGAAAAGCTCTAGATTTGTTGCTTTAATACCGTACAGAACACCTTGTGCTGTCGGAATGGAAGAATCCCCTCCACCTCCATATGCTTCAGGTTTACCTACAATGCAATTCGTTTCTTTTAATGAATGGACGAAATCCTCCAAGGTCGTTCCCATATCGGTGCCGGTGTAAAACCTGCCGGCTAGTGTCTCTACGAATTGACCAAATGCACGGAACAATTCGGGCGTCTTATCCGTTTTCGGATCTCCGATGATGACCGCTTTTCCGCCACCAAAATCCACATCAGCAGCGGCACATTTGTAGCTCATCCCTTTCGAAAGGCGAAGTGCGTCTTCCAGTGCTTCGTCCACACTTTCGTACGGATGCATGCGGCAGCCGCCTAGCGCAGGTCCAAGTGTCGTATTATGGATTGCAATAATCGCGCGTAAGCCTGTCGATGGATCATTACAGAAAACGACTTGTTCATGTTCGACCATTTTTTCAAAAAGATCAAAACGGCTAGTCATTGACATTCTATCTTTTTCAACTTTCATACATTTTGCCCCCTGAGTATTGCAATCTGTCTCCTAATCTTCTCTCCCTAGGAAGAAAACGAAGCATCCCTCAATTTTTGGGCAATCGTTTCTTTTGGAAGAATGATTTGTTTTACGATTCCTTGACCGATGATTCCTACATCATTGCGGGCGGTAACTTCTGTCACTACAACATTGTTTCGTAATTCGACTAACTCTGCTGTCAGTGTCACTTTTGAACCTAGTAGGGAAGGCGCCAGATGATTTATTTGAACGGACGCCCCCATCCCTTCTTCATCTGTTTCCAAAAAGGGCAGAATAATTTTTCGGGAAACCCATTCCATATGATAAGTCATCGCTACTGTTGAATAGACGGGGTGTACAACTTCGCCCTCAAAAGCAGCCAACATATCTTCTGTCACGATAATTTCGATCGTTTCTACCTTGCCAACTTCCATCCCCGGCTTCATCATTTCCCCCCTTTATCCTATGATTCTTCCCTGTAAACTACTATTGTTATTGCAAATCTTATTACAACTTCACAAATATATGAGAGCGCTTACATTCCTCTTTATAGAGTATGAATTTTATATAACACTATTACAACGTAATAGTACCAATTTGTAATATTAAAGTCAACGATGTTATTCGAAAAGTACATACTTTCTAAATAGATTGATATTAAATGCAACATAATCAATTAACAGTACATATTCCTGTCAATGGGCTGTTGCTTTCCGTTTCGGCGCTCGCTTTCCGCGGGCATGGCTTGAGCCTCCTCGGTCGCGAAAAGCGTGCTCCCTGCGGGGTCTCAAGACTCATGCTATTCCCGCAGGAGTCGAGCGCCTACACTCCAAGCAACAGATGCTCTTAAATAAAAATAAATATGCCAAGTACTGCATCCTTAAGCTTGCCTGACATCGTGCCAGTGTTTTAATATCTCCATACTGTCTTTCAATGCGACCATAAACTGTACAAAGGCAGCGATTATTATTTATGGGTTCTCTCCTATAATGTTTAGTTGCAAACTTCACTATAAACTTTTTCATAACGGGTTCGGTTGATGGGGAGAAATCATTAAAAAAAACATAAGATCGATGAGCTGCTTAGACGGCTCTGGATAGTCGAAGAATAATCGGGAAAGATACCTATAAAGAAAAGGTAGGTGGTCTATATTGAAGAAAAAACTCTACGTCCTTTTTTGCATCTTATTTCTCATAAATAATACAGTTGTTTTTGCGAAGCAAGAAGCACACGACGAAGATTTTATTAATAAATATTATTTCGATGTCAATTTAACTGGATTTAATGAATTATATACTTTCGGGGATTTTCCATTTTACAATGATAAAGGGCAAGTTTCCCCTTTAGGTAAAACTATTTTAACTGTATTAACATCAGACGTCCGGCAATGGGTTAGAGAACCAAGGATTTATGTTAAAGGCAATCTTGCTTATATACACGCGGTCAAGTTGGACGGTTTGAATATCTTATATACGTTAAAAAAAGAAAATGACCAATGGAAAGTAATTAAAAGGGAAGAAAAAAAACTTCCTACTGTTGGTAGTAAAGTTATACTTGAAAAGGCATTCTTAAGAGCAATTGGACAAGAGATACTTAAGGCAACAAAAACGTATTATGGTGAGGAAAGGCTTTTTGATACTGAAAGAATAACTGATATTACTTGGAATGAAAATGATGATAAGTACGACATAACAATCCAAATTGTTACTTATAAAGGACCGATAATGCCTCCTTATGGTTTCGATACAATAACTTTACAAATACCAGGTTTTGAAGTGATAAGATACAAACATAAAGATGTCTCGGATATCGATAAAATACCTTTAGAATTTGATTGAGTTTAAATTCCCTTATTGAGCTAAGGGGTGCTTAATTCAAAACTTATAATGGGATATTATGTAAAAATTACTCAATTTGAGCGTTTTTACTTGATTTTAATATAGCATCAATTGATTGGAGTGGAGATCGGCGACTCCGGCGGGAACAGCGCGAGCTGAAGACCCTGGACTGAGCGAAAGCCGTTACGAAGAACGGCTTTTGCGAGTAAAAGCGCAGCGTTACGAGCATGATGTGGCTGCCTTAATTTCTGCAAAAGGCGCAGAAATTAAGGCAAATCGAACCCTTCGCTGTTCGATTGGCTGAAGCCGTGCCCGCGGAAAGCGTCCGATCGGAACGGAAATCAATGGTATTTGTAGCAGGCTATAACTTTTACATCCCACCACAACGATGAAGGCTGTGGCGTTCAAAATTATTTAATCCCTCTTCTAAATTCCTCTGTCGATTTCTTTAGCTGATTTCCTGCCTCTTCCATCATTCGATCTAGTAATTCTTTTACACTTGGAATGTCTTCGATGAGCCCTGCAATTTGGCCGCTATTTAGAAAACCGTTTTCTAGATCGCCTTCGATCGCACCTTTAATATGCTGGACTTCAGACGTTAGTTCACCGTATTGTTCCAGTGTCATACCCGCTTTATCAAATTCTTTTAGTTTCATAGCATAAGGTGTCTTTAAAACTCTTCTTAGTCGTTCAACGCTTCGCCCGATAATTACCGTTTCCGTATCACTTGCTTCCACAAGATGTTGCTTGTATTTGTTATGAAATGGCGCTTCCTTCGTTGCAATTAAACGAGTGCCGATTTGCACACCACTCGCCCCTAACATAAGTGCAGCCGCCAATCCTTTACCGTCACCAATTCCTCCTGCAGCAACGACAGGGATGTTTACATGCTTCACAATTTGTGGAATAAGTGCGAATGTTGTTAGTTCCAAGTTGGAGTTAATTCCTGCTGCTTCAAACCCTTCTGCCACTATGACATCCGCTCCCGCCGCTTCCGCTTTTTGTGCATGCTTCACTGAAGCTACGACTGCAATGACGATTATGTTATGGCTATGAAGTCTAGATATAAATGGTGCTGGGTTGCCTGCTGATAGGGAAACGATTGGAACCTTATGTTTAATGGCGAGATCAATCATTTTGTCCACATAAGGGGATACGCTAATTGCAATATTTACCGCGAAATTCTTTGTCGTCCGCTGTTTCGTTTCAAGTATTATGTTTTCTACTTCTTCTGGAGTCATCGTACCGCAACCGATTGTCCCAAGGCCCCCTGCTTCGGATACAGCCGCAGCAAGCTGTGCATTACTAATATTTCCCATACCTCCTTGGATAATCGGGTAGTCAATTTGTAACGTCTCGCATAGATATATCATATTTATACACCTCCGCAAAATTATGTTATAGTAGAGTTAATTGATAAATAATTTAGATTACTTAAAACAAGGGGGATTTGCATGTTAGTACGTTATAAAGGGGATAAACCCGAGTTACATCCTACTGTTTTTATTGCTCCTGGAGCGAAAGTAATTGGGAACGTTCAAGTAGGGGAGGAATCGACCATTTGGTTTAATACAGTACTTCGGGGTGATGAAGGGCCAATTACGATAGGCAAAAGATGTAGCATCCAAGATAATTCGACCATTCATCTGTATGAAGGTGCTCCTGTTGTAGTAGAAGATGAGGTGACTGTTGGACATAACGTCATCTTACATGGATGCAAAGTCGGAAAACGTTCGATTATCGGTATGGGATCTACAATTCTTGACCATGCAGAAATTGGCGAAGAATGCATTATTGGTGCAAATACGTTAATACCACCCGGTAAGAAAATCCCTCCCCGTTCCCTCGTTGTTGGTTCACCAGGAAAAGTAGTGAGGGAGCTGAACGATAAGGATTTCGAGATTATCCAACTATCGATTGATTCATATGTTCAAAAAGGATACGACTACCGGGAAATTTTTCAGAACGGAGAAATTGAGTGACAAGGAGGGATGAAGTTCAGCCCCTCCTTTTTCACAGCTACATTATACGGTAATGAGCGGATGATCATCCGCGTCATACGATTTGTCTTTTCTGCGCATGTCATTATCTTCTTGAAATACGTCTTCGAAAAACCGGCTAGCGGATTGCGCAAGCAACTTATAATATTGTTCAAACAAATGAGCGGCATGATTGCCGTTCCATATTTCCGGTAGCAACTCTTTCGGTAATCCTGGATCTACAAAAAGGAACTTACGGTATTCATGAACAAGGTTTGTCCTTTCTACGAAGCACTCCGCATCCGTCATTTGCCCATTATTCATTAAGCTTTGATGAATAATGAACTTATTGCTATACGTTGAAATGAATTCTTGGTACTTCTCGTCAATTTCTTGAAGTGGCCAGCTTTTTTCTACAAGTTCTCTATCTGCTTGTGGTCCTCTATATTCGGACAGAAATAGATCCGCGTACCCTTGGATGTCATATTTATCAATGAGCAGTTGTACTTCTTTTTCGAGATCATTCGGCGTAATCCAGCACCCGTTTGAGAAGCTGCCGAATCCACTCCATAATAGTTCTTTACGAAGTTCATCACGAATCTGCCTTTTTTCTTCTGGAATCGTATACATGAGCATACGCCATTTTCCATCCCACTCGTGCGGCATTAATTTAAAAATACGGACGGCAGCTTCTTCCATACGAAGTTCTCCACGAGGTGTGAGGTAATAATAACTTTTATTCCCTTTTCTCTCCGAATTAAGCCATCCTTGCTTCATCATTCTGGAAACAGCTACCCGTACAGATTGTTCATTATGACCAAATTCCTTCATTAATCGAATTAGGCTACCAATCCATATTTTATTGCCATAATGACGGATATAATCTCCGTATATTGTAAAAATCATTGATTGTGCATTCGTCAATTCACTTCACACTCTTTCTTTTTTTCGTTCACTTAAGATGTATCATAATATTCCCTACCTTCCATTATATCGTTATATGATGAAAAGAAAACTTATTTCCTCATTATTCCGATACATTCTCAATAATAACTGCAATGCCCTGACCTACCCCAATACACATCGTTGCGAGTCCATATTGAACATCCTTTTTTTTCATTTCATAAAGAAGTGTCGTTAGAATTCGGGCACCACTCGCCCCCAATGGATGCCCAAAAGCGATTGCTCCGCCATTGACGTTCACTTTTTTATCGTCTAATTCTAACTGGCGTATACATTCAAGCGCTTGGGAAGCAAAGGCTTCATTTAATTCCACGAGTCCAATGTCATTTGTAGTGAGTCCTGCTCGTTGAAGTGCTTTCCTTGAGGCATAAATTGGACCAAGCCCCATTACAGCGGGTTCTAGTCCTGCTGTTGCTCCAACGACATATTTCGCAAGAGGGGTGAGATTCAGCTCTTTCGCTTTTTCAGCACTCATGAGAAGCAAAGCGGACGCGCCGTCATTGACACCCGAAGCGTTGCCTGCAGTTACGGTGCCGCCTTCAAAAATCGGTTTCAGTTTCCCGAGCTTTTCAAGCGTTGTATCCGGTCGTGGATGTTCATCCTGATCGACAGTGATTTCGTTCCCTTTCCGGTCTTTATAGACAACCGGGATGATTTCTTCGGCAAAACGATTTTCTTCTATTGCTTTTTTCGCCCGTTGCTGGCTTTCAAAAGCAAATACGTCCTGATCTTCTCGCGTAATGCTATACCGTTGTGCGACGTTTTCAGCCGTTTGCGGCATTGTATCGACGCCATACATTTCTTTCAGCTTATGATTCGTAAAGCGCCAACCGATTGTTGTATCTTGTAATTCCATATTGCCGCGTGGAAATGCTTGATTAGGCTTTGCCATGACTAGCGGCGCACGCGTCATGCTCTCTGTTCCGCCTGCAATGTAAATATCGCCATCACCAACCGCTATGGCTCTTGCAGCGTACATAACGGCGTCAAGCCCCGAACCACAAAGACGGTTAATCGTCGTCCCTGCCACATCAATTGGAAGCCCCGCTAATAATCCGGACATTCTTGCTACATTCCGGTTATCTTCCCCAGCCTGATTCGCGTTTCCTAAGACCACTTCTTCGATTTCCTCTACCGGCAAGCTCGGATTTCTTTCGACAAGCGCTTTAATAACGACCGCGCCTAGATCATCTGGACGTACGTCCTTTAACGCGCCATTGTATCTTCCGATTGGTGTACGGACAGCATCCACTATGACGACTTCTCTCATTTTTTAACCAACTCTTTTCCAACTGTATAGTCGTATACGCCTTTACCCGTTTTCCGGCCAAGCCGGCCCGCTTTTACATATTGCTCCAAGAGAGGCGCGGGGCGGTATTTCTCTCCAAGCTTTTCGTGTAAATAGTTTAAGTTATTCAGACGTGTATCTAGTCCGACCAAATCGACGAGTTCGAACGGGCCCATCGGGTAGTTCAACCCGAGCTTAATCGCTTTATCAATTTCTTCTGGCGTTCCAAGTCCTTCTTGCAACATGTAAAATGCTTCGTTGCCAACAAGTGCGCTAATTCGGCTCGTAATGAACCCTGGAAATTCATTAATAACGACTGTTTCTTTCCCCATATTCACGGCCACTTCTCTAATGATTTCTACCGTTTCATCGCTTGTTTCTAGCCCCCGAACAATTTCAACAAGCGGCATTTTATGTACCGGATTGAAGAAGTGCATCGCAATTGTTTTTTCCGGACGTTTACTAAAAGAAGCGATTTCTGTCGGACTCATCGTAGATGTATTCGTTGCAAAAAAACACTCTTTTGAAGCATGTTCTTCCATTTCTTCAAACACTTGCTTTTTAATCGATACGAGTTCAGGGACGGCCTCGATAATTAAATCGGCATTTCCAGCTACTTTAGCTAGTTCAGTTTCATAGTGTAGTTGTTGCAGCGCATTCTCAGCTGCGTCCGCAGAAATCTTTCCGTACTTCATTCCTTTAGTAAATATAACTTCTATTTCACTCTTAGCGTTTTGAAGTGCAGTTTCGTTAATATCGACAATTGTAACGGAGTATCCACCAAGGGCACCGACATAGGCAATTCCTCTCCCCATCACGCCGGAACCGACTACCACGATCCGCTGAATCATTAGTACTCCTCCTTTTTATGATGAAAGAATACGGACAGGAGATCATCCATCCCTGTCCGTTATATTTTTACTTATAAATTGAATGGGTTTACCGGACGGCTGCCGAAGTACGACATGATGCTTTTCGTTTCCGTGTAAAGATCAAGCGATTCCGCAGACAGCTCACGGCCAAACCCAGATTGTTTAAAGCCACCGAATGGCGTACCTGGGAATGCAGAGAATGGCGTGTTAATCATGACAATTCCTGCTTGAATTTGGTTTGCGATACGTTTTGTCGTTGCACTATTTGTTGACCAAATAGAAGAAGCTAGACCATAATCCGAATCATTCGCTAAGAAAATCGCCTCTTTTTCGTCTTTAAATTTCGATACGACGACAACGGGTCCAAAGATTTCTTCACGAACAACTTTCATGTCTTGTGTTACGTTGCCGATAATTGTCGGCGCATACCAAAATCCATTTTCAAAGCCTTCTAGTTTTAATTCTTTACCGCCTGTTAGGATTTCAGCACCTTCATCGATTGCAGATTGAACATACATTTTCACTGTGTCCAACTGGGTTTGATCGATCATCGCACCGACATGTGTTCCCTTATCAAACGGATTTCCAAGGACGAGTTTTTCTGTTTTCGCAATAAACTTCTCAACGAACTCGTCGTACACATTTTCATGAATATAAATACGTGAACGTGCGTCACAAGATTGACCCGTGTTATTAAATGCACCGTAGATGGAACCATCGACAGCTGCATCAATATCTGCATCTTCAAATACAAGGCTCGGAGATTTCCCGCCAAGTTCCAGTGTGACGCGTTTCACAGTCCCTGCTGCTCTTGCCATAATGTCTTTTCCAATTGCCGTAGAGCCTGTGAACGCAACTTTGTTCACTAGTTCATGCTCGACCAAGTAGTTACCAATCTCGGAACCCGATCCAGGTAAAATGTTCACAACGCCTGCTGGAACGCCTGCTTCGTGACAAATTTCCCCAAGAATAATCGCTGTAAGTGGCGTTAGTGTCGCTGGCTTAATAACGACCGAGCATCCCGCTGCAATTGCTGGAGCAATTTTCCAAGCAGCCATCATAAGTGGATAGTTCCACGGAATAATTTGCGCACATACACCGAGCGGTTCCTTTTCTGTATAGTTATGGAATTGACCAGGTACGTTGTTTACAGATCCACCATGACTAACGATAGCGCCTGCGTAAAATTCAAAGTCTTCAATCGCTTGAGCAACCTGCCCTTTTGCAGCTGCAAGCGATTTTCCTGTATTTAAAATTTCCAGTTCAACAAGTTCATTAAAGCGTGAGCCCATAATTGCTGCAATTTTGTTTAGTACACGTGCACGGCGCCCTGCAGGCGTTATTTTCCACTTCCCATTATCAAATGAATCTCTCGCAGCTCGAACAGCTTTTTCAGCGTCTTCTTTCGTCGCTTTTGCTACTTCAGCTAGTAGTTCACCCGTAGCAGGATTAAAAATTTTTGTGCGCTCCCCACTGCTACTATCGACTTGTTCACCGTTAATGAAGAGTTTGTAGTAGTCACGCTTCATTGATTCGCGTTCTATTGCTCCTTCTTGAATTGTCGTCATCGGATCATTCCTCCTATTGTCCTGAATAGACCGGTTTTCTTTTTTCCATAAATGCGTTGACACCTTCTCGATGATCTTTTGTTAGACCCGCTATCCGCTGTCCTTGAGCTTCTAGTTCAAGATAGTCTTCAAAAGAAAGTGTGGATGTTGCCTTCATTGAACGTTTAATTAACCCAATTGCTTTTGTCGGCAGAGCTGCAAGTCGCTCGGCGAATGCAGTAACGTCTTCTTCCCACGTATCTACTGGAATGAGTCGATTCGCAAGGCCCAATTCTACAGCCTCAGTAGCTAGTACTTTTTCTCCTAACATAGCTAGTTCCGCTGTTTTGGCATGCCCTATAAGTTGTGTTAAATAATAGAGATTACCGGAATCCGGAATAAGACCGACATGTATGAACGCGTTCACGAAACTTGCGCGTTCTGAAATAAGTCTGAAGTCACACGCAAGTGCAAGGCTAAATCCAGCGCCAGCAGCAACTCCATTTACAGCTGCAATAATCGGTTTTTCACATGCTCTAAGTTGCTTCATCATCGGCCCATAATGGTCTCGTAACACTTGACCATGATCCATGTTCTCATCGACTTCGGATAAATCTTGACCGGAACAAAATGCCCGCCCTTCGCCCGTTATGACAAGACAACGAACTTCAGCATCATTGGAAGCGGCTTTAACTGCATCTTTCACTTCCCGGTTCATCTGTGCGATAAATGCATTCAGTTTGTCGGGTCGATTTAAATAAAGCCATGCAATTCCGTCTTCAACTTCATAGCGAATCGTCTCAAACATTCAGCAACCTCCTTACTTCCCCTTATAATCCGGTTTTCTTTTTTCCACAAAAGCGTTCATGCCTTCTTTTTGATCCTGCGAAGCGAACAGTAAATAGAAATTTTTCCGTTCATATTGCATTCCTTCATATAAAGGATAATCCACCGCTTTATTTACCGAATCTTTAATGAGGCGCAGCGATAGCGGCGGTTGTTTAGCAAGCCGAGTTGCGAACTTCATCGTTTCCTCCATTAGAAGTTCAGGTGCAACGATTTTGTTAATGACACCGTGTGCAAGAGCGGTTTCCGCAGAAATCCGCTCTCCTGTCCATAGCCATTCAATCGCTTTCGTACGACCTGCAAGTTTTGTTAACCGCTGCGTACCGCCTGCACCTGGCATGACGCCAAGACCGACTTCCGGAAATGAAAACTCTGTTCCGCTCGCTGAGATTAATAGGTCACAACATAGGGCAAGCTCGAATCCTCCTCCGAATACGAATCCTTTAACTGCACCAATAATCGGTTTTTTAATAAGTGCTAAACGGTCCCAATCCGCAAATTGATTCAATAGTTCAAGGCTGATCGGGTCATCATTCGTCATTTCATCAATATCAGCTCCCGCTGAAAAAGCGCGGCCATGACCGGTAAGCACGATGACACGAACGTTTTCATCACGATCATATTGTTCCATTGCTTCGACGATTTCACTGACCATTTTTCGATTCAATGAGTTTAACTGACGTGGGCGATTTAAATAAATGACCGCCACGCCGTTTCCCTCCATCGTAGTTTCAATGAAGTCGAAACGATTCATTATGCTTCCTCACCGATCATTAATGTAACAAGATCACGTGCAAACCCCATTAAGTCCTTCCCGGACGCTTTCCCTTCAGGTGAGCGTAACCCTGCCTGCAATTCTTCTAAACTGTCATAATACATTTCGCACATGAGGTAGTATTTCCCCTCTCCTCCCATCGGAGACCCAGTCATTTTTGTCACTTTCATTTCACGAAGTCCTGGAATTTTCGCTGTAAGCGGTGCATGAACATTGAAGTAATGATGATCAAATTCCTCTTTGTTTTCAGGGTGTTTGTATAATGCGATTAACTTTGCCATTTAGCATTCTCCTCACTTTACATTAGTGTTGAAACAGGTTTCATTGCTTCGAATACATTTTTACAGCTCTTACAATACAAAATACTTCTGCACGCAGTCGGTCCGAAAATGTTTTCCATCGTTACATATGTGGATCCGCAATAGGCACAATCTACATGCCAGGAGCCGTCTTCTTCAAAATATTTTGGGGGTGGGGCTATTCCAAATTTCCGCAAATTCACATGCCCTTCTTCTGTAATACGATCTGACGTCCACGGCGGATGAAAGACGAATTCCACGTCGACTTCTTCTACTTCTGGCAGTTGTTTTATTGCTTCCATCGTATTCTTTTTAATAATCTCTAATGCCGGGCATCCTAAAAAAGTCGGAAGTAGAACTACTTTTACGTTATTCCCCGAGGTCGTCACTTCTTCCACCATACCGAGGTCAATAATACTAACCGAATCAATTTCAGGGTCTTTCACACTCATAAGTACGTCAAAGATGCGAACGGTGGAAACGCTTTCATTTATAGCCATACGATTCACCCCTTTCCTCCCAGTTACCAAGAAGCGACCGGATCTACCTTGTAAACTTCAGAAAGTATAAGCAGTGCTTCGTCCAAATCTACTGTATGCTCGCCATTCCTTCCGTTATTCGCAAGTTTTTCCGGAATCGTCGGTACATCCATTTGAAGAGCAGCAAAAACTGGTTTAATGCTAGCGATCCAGTTTTCTTTCAATGTTTCTTCACTGTCTATCAGTTTATATGTTTCAATTGCTTGTTTTTGATTTCCAAAAGAGAATACATCTCCAAAGTCATTCATAACGCGAGTAATCGCTTCAGTCATTTTCTTTTTTGCAACATCAGTAGAACTTAATAATTGCTTAAACCAAGTTTCCCAATGCAGTCTGTGGTAATAAAGTTCGATTCTCACTTTTACTGCAGCTTCAGCAACGGGTTGATACGAGCTTTGGCATAACGAGTCGACTTTAACTTTTTTTGCTTGTGTGTAAAAATAACTTCTAACAACTTGATATGCCCAATCATAATTGGGTGTTTCCATATAATAGCCTTCACCGTTTACTCGCTCTGTTATAATGCTGTTTCTTCTTTCATTTGCAGGGCGCAAATGGGCTAGATCATCTGCATTTCCTACCCCTAAATCTTCAAGTAGTTTGTAGTACATAGCTGCATGCCCCATACTGTCTTGGCTAATGGATGAAGAAGCGACGTCTTCCTCTATATGAGGAGCGAGTCCGAGCCACTCAGATCCACGGTAAGAATACAATAAATCATCATCCGCTAGTTGGAATAACAAGCTCGTAATTGCTTCTTTATATTCCGCGGCCTCGGTCAATCCGTTTTCGATTGCGCTCATTTCCGTTTTCCTCCCCATGACAAGATTTCTTTTTCATCCAAGATTTCCTGTTCATAGCGACGCCACTTTTTCTTTAAGTAGCCGTACCCTTTCGTCGTACGATAATCTTTATTATCAAGTCTTCGAAGCGTCAATTTCTCTTCAGCATCCATCTTTCGAATATGCTTTCGATTTACAATCCAAATGTCAGTAACCGGTTCGCGGCGCATGAAATTTTCCTGTGCCAACACGAGTGCCATTTCTTCGTTTGGAGCCAGTAAGCTAAATTGATGCTGAAATGTCGACGTCGGCGTCCGTTTACTAAAAACTTCATATTCTTGGTAAAATGTTTTCTCGTTGGCCATTTCCTTCTGACTCCTTTCTTTAACTCACTGTCGCACTCAATGCATCACGCACCCATGCATTATTTTCATATGAAGACCGGCGTAAATTCAGCCGTGCTTGTGAGCGTGGTCCTTTATTTTTAATAATTCTCTTAAACTCTTCCCAGTCTGGTTGTTTGTACGACCATAATCCACTTTCATTATCGTAGCGGAACGTCGGATCGGGAATTGTTAATCCTAGTGCTAAAATACGCGGGATGTATTTATCAAAAAAGATTTGCCTGAATTCCTCATTTGTTTTCGTACGGATTTTATATTTAATCGTTACGTCTTGCTTTGATGAACCCGTTGTTTCTTTACTTGCCGGACCAAAAAACATGAGCAATGCTTCCCACCATCGATTCAGAGCTTCTTGAATCATTGCCTTTTGCTCATCCGTACCTTCTGCTAACGCCATGATGATGGCCTCTCCATGCTGTGCATGAAATACTTCTTCAGCACAAATGCGTTGTAACGCCCTTGCATAAGGTCCATAGGAAGCCCCAAGCATATCTGTCTGTGTAATAATAGCTGCTCCATCCACAAGCCAGCCTATAATTCCAGCATCCGCCCATGTTTTCGTTTCCATATGGAACACGTTATGGAATTTCAAGTCCCCATTAAATAAGTCCTGCATTAAATCTCCACGATTTTTTCCATATGGCGTAAGTAAGTCTTCCGTCACTCGAAGCAACAGTTGACCATGGCCCATTTCGTCCTGCACTTTTGCCATAATGCCAAGTTTCCGATGAAGAGATGGAGCTTTCGGTACCCATTCTTTCTCAGGAAGCGCACCCATTATTTCGCTCATCCCGTGCATGGAAATTAGTTTAATTAATGTTAGTCGGTATTCTTCAGGCATCCAATCATCTGCTTCGATCTTATCCCCCGCCTCAATACGTTTCATAAACTGTGCTAACTTTTCCTCTTCAGCCGTATTGTGTAAAGCCGACATTTGAAATCCCCCCTTAGCTTAACGTATGAAATTTCCCCGCCCCGCATAACAACATTTCAACGATGACTAACTATATTGTTATATATAAAGCCAGTATAGTGCATTGATATCAAATAAGCAAATGTATTCTGATAAATTAATTTCTGCTACGAATAGACGAACGAAAAACAGCCAATCGCCGGTACAATACCGGCAACTGGCTGCATAATAAGGTGTTCATTATTCAGCTAAATATTTCTCCCGCCATTCTGATAGTTCCTGCTCCATAATTTGTTTTTCGAGTGTTTCGTCCCACTCACCCGTCATCGAATTCCAAACGCGCACATAAAGCCGATCGTCTGCGGTTTGGTGTAGGCGGAATTCAATGCAGGGGATTGCATTCTGTTCCAGCTCGTTCACTGCCGCAATTGATTGAACAACAAGTTGGACATTACCATCTGTATATTCAACGTCCAATTGGTCGAGCGCTTGCCTCCACTCTTCATCACGAAAATTAATTAGTTTGCGGGATTCTTCTGTATGCCGATACGTCTCCGTGACGCCCTCCGTCAACTCCCCTACAAGAAATTTCCCGTGCGACGGACTATAATGGACCGTCGTTTCCTCCGTCTCTGGCGGCTGGACGTAAATGCCAGCTTCAAGCTGTTGCTTTCCCGTTTCCGTCAATGAATAGGCACCATTGCTCTTCACAATCATTCCGGCCCGGGCCATCCGTTCAATAATATCTTCGATGAATAACGGTTCGACGACGAGCATATCGCTTAATTCTTCTGCTGAAGTGAATTGCGAAGAACGGAAAGCGACTAACAGCATTTTCATTAAAATATCCATCTTCGTGCGCTTTACTGTTTCGTACTCGACATCGATCACTTGAATCGGCAATGACCATTTCGCGGTTTCAAGCAATTTCACGTTTAAATCCCGCAACAATTCATCGCGCAGACGTTTTTCTAATGCGTCCATTTGTCCATTCCTTTCCGTACAATTGCTTTAAGTAAGTGCGAGAGCAGCCTCCTTAAAGCCACCTTGCAATTTTACCTGTTCGACAAGACGTGCGTACATCGCCTTCGTCTCCGCTTTTTTCGGTCGTTTCGTAAACATATCCGAACTGCCGACAATAATGAGCAACTCCCTCGCCCGTGACAATGCAACATTCAAACGGCGATAATCTTCTGCAAAACCGATTGTGCCACTCGGCTGATGATGGTTTCGTACGAAACTCAAAATGATAATGTCCATTTCCATCCCTTGGAATTTATCGACAGAGCCTGTCCGACAATGCAAATGCTTCGGCATAATTTCTTGTTCAATGAGCCGGTCGATCCGCTTCACTTGCTCCCCGTAAAAACTAATGACGCCGACGCTTTTCTTCTCGTCCGGCTGCATCCGACCTTCACGCTTCGCAAGTGAAGTTGCTTCTTCGATATCGACTAGCAATTCACGGATTCTTTCTAGCTCGGCTTCATTGAAAAGACTCGTGCCGCCTTTCACTTGCGCTTCGAAAAACGGAGGCTCATTCGGCATATCAAACCATAGTAGATGGTCATCGCGTCTCACGAGTCGTGAGGAAAGCAGATGATCTCTCACCGCGTCCGAGTCGGTCAATCCACATTGCAGGCGGTACTGGCCATCTACGTAAAACGGTGCAATCGTCTCCATAATGTCCTCATGCATCCGGTATTGAATACCGAGCATCGTCTTGTTCTGCTTCGGCAACGTTCTGAACAGCCGCTCGAACAGCGATTCCTTCAACATGCCACGCAGTTCATTTTTTTCCGCCTCATCTTTAATTTCTTCGATAAATTCCTCCATCGTCTCCCGACCGACAAGGGGCGGCAGCTGATGATGATCGCCGACGAGGACGATTTTCTTCCCTTTTAACATCGGCAACAACAATTCAGGCGGCGTCGCCTTCGACACTTCATCGATAATGACGACATCGAATTCCGGATAATCTTCCATGAAATCACGTCTTGCAGACGCGACACACGTCGTCCCAATGACATTCGCATGCTTCACATACAGCTTGCGGATTTCATCCAAATCAAACTCTCCTGCCCCTGCAAGCATGGAGCTCCATTCATCTTGCAACAAACGTGCGACAGGCATACGGTCCAGTTCCTGCTGCAATTCAGCGGTTTTTGCTGTTTTCAAAGCAATTTCATCCGTCAATTCCTTTTGCCGTTTTTCCGGTTCGGAACGAATGATTTCCTCAAGAACTAGAAGCCGCTCTTCTAAACTACGTATTTGTTCATCTAACTCCGCTTTCTCTTTCAGCAATGAATCGAGAGTTTCCTGTAAGTTTGCCAGCTGTTCAGAAGTTTTGCTAACAGTCACAGCATTTTCTTCGATTGCCTGTTCAGCCTTTTGGAATAACACCTTCCGTTCCTCAACGTCGGCAAGTAGCTTTTCAAGTTCCGCGATCGCCTTCTCGACGTCAGGACGATGGACATTCTCATCGATATGCATTGCGAGCGCCGAACTCTCTTCTTTTAATTGATGAAGCTGTTGCTCGTGTTCTTCAATTGCTCGTTCAGCGGCAAGCACTTCAGCTTCAACTTCCTCAATTTGAGCGGTCATTTCATCCGAAATTTCCTTTTTCAATGTTGTAAAACGCCCTGCCGCCTCACGATCGGATGATGCTTTAATCGTCGTGGCGATTTTTCGCACGTCCTCCGCTTTGCCGTATAAATAAGCGAGGTTTTCGGCGAGTCGTTGCAAAAGCGCCGCCTTTTCAGCATTTGCTGGCATTGCCAATATCCGTTTCGTCTCAGGCCTTACGAAGAAACGGCCAATTTTATCAAGCATGTCATGCATCTGTTCAGCCGTTTTGTAATTGTCGTCTTGCTTGCTACGAACTTGTTCAACAGGGTACTGATGCTTCCGAAGTAAGTTCTCTGCATGATTGATGCCGTTCGTAAGCCGCTCCGCCACTTCCTTCCATTCAAGAAGCGCGTACGGATACGTCCCGTTTTGAATGTCTACGCGCAAGCGTCGGAGTGTATTTATTTCAAGGCTAGTTGGAAGCGACGGCTTCATATTATGCGAAGTGAAAAGTCTTTCTAACTCTTGCAGCTTCCGGATCTGTTGTAGTTCTTCGATGAATCGCGGCAAAGAGCCAACCTTCAATCTATGCCTCGCACATTCCTCCGTCAGCCTACGGACCGCCATTTCCGCGTATTCAATCGCTTCGACCGCTTGGAAATAACGGAGCTTTTTACGCTTTACCGACAATTCAAGCTCCGCTTCAGCCATCTTTTCCTGCATTTCCGGACCGATTGCAGCAGCTTCCTTTTCGTTTTGCAATGTCTCCTTTTCAACCGTCAACTTTTCTAGCGTCACGTTCAATTGTTCCAATTGCTCAGTAATTGAATTTTGTTTCGTGTTTAGTTCCGACAACATCTTTTCCAACGAGTGCTGCTGTTGTTGTAACTCTTTTCGTTCCGCCTCAGCAGCTTGTTTCTCGGCAATTTGCCGGTCCATTTCTTCTCGTTCTTCCTGAAGACGCTTGATTTCTTCTTCAAGACGGCCAATTTCCTCAGTAATTTCTTGCTCTCGTTCCGCACGCTTCTCCCGCTGTTCATTAACCGCACCTAACGTTTCGTCCCGCCAGTACGAAGCGACATTTTCTTCGATGAATCGCTTGCCTTCCTCTTCGATACTTTCTGTCCGCCCGTACCGTAAAATCCGGATACCCGGATCGGCCAATAATCTACCGAGCGCATTGTCGACCGCCAAATTCGATTGCGAAGCGACGAGCGTCCGTTGCCCCGCCTTCATAAGCTGATGACAAAGCTCCGAAATAACTGTCGTTTTCCCTGTTCCGGGCGGCCCTTGGATGACATACAAGTCATTTGCACACATCGCGCCCGTCACTGCTTCACGCTGGAATTCGTTCAACGGATGATGGAACTCGAGCTCAAGACGCTTATTCGTAATTTGGACGACAGGCCGTTCCTCAAATAGCACTTTCTCCAAATTGGCATTTGCCGCAAATCCGTCTTGTAAGTCTTTAAACCCTTTTCGCAGTCGACGAATTTGGCTTAGTTCGGCGAAATTACTAAAGACAATTTCACGTGCGCCATTCGGCAATAAAGAACCGCGTCTCGCAATCGCCTCGTATTTTCGGCTTAACTCAATTTTCACCGACCGTCTTCCCCGGTTCACATCGACAACGGTTCCGAGATCATCGTTTGAGCCTTTCAGTTTAGCGCTGAATCCAGTTATCGATTTCCAATCTTTCGCTTCTAAACCGCTGCAAATGATCGTTAATTGACTAAACGATTCATTAACAATTGGTTGTGAAAAACGGGCAGTCACATCTGCGACGTCCGCATTTTTTTCCTCAATGCGCAAGTATCCTTCCCAACTTTTAATCCGTTTTTCTACGTATGCCGAACGCTCTTGTGCAATCGGGAGCTCTCGAAGGCTCGTATATAGTTGGATCGGCATCGGACTGCCGGTACGCCGGTTGACTGCGAATGCTAGACGGACACCAAGTCGGCGATTCGTCCGAACAGGCTCTTTCCGCCCTTTCACTCTGAAGCTCGTCGCAAGGAAGCCTTCGTTTTTGTAGACGCATTCCATGACGGCGACGCGCTCGTTCAAATGGTTGGCGAGCTGCGGATTTTGTTTAGGGTCAAAGTAGATGGAGAATGTCATGTCGTCTTGTTTTGCGGGAAGCTTTTCGATGTAGACGGTGAAATTTGCCTGCATGGAGAATAGCTCGTTTTCGTCGATCGCCCAGTTTCCGATTTCCTTCCGCGCTCGATTTGTCATATCGAGGCGGCAGCCCATTACTTCGCTTGTTTTCATCATGACATCCTCCTTTCCGGTCTATTTTCGAAATCAAATCATACGTTCTATCATACAACAAAATGGGGGCAGGATTCATTAGAAATCGGGAAGTGGAACTTGTTTCAATCGTTCTTCATTTTTAAGTGATCATAAAAAGACGTAACGCGCTCACAAATTGAGGAAATACCACATTCATTCCCTCGTCCTCTATAAACTTTCCTGCTATACTAATAGAATGGTTTTAGTAAAGGTTTATTCCAAACTAAATAACTATAAATATTACGTAAATAGAGGAGACATTGCGTTTCTAAATGATGGAGGAGTTACAGTTGAAAGGTTTTTCAAAAATAATTGTTGGGTTGTTGTTCGTTGCATTACTTGCACTCGGAGGATGTGCCGATTCTGCCGATAATGAAGCGCCGGTAGAAAAATTGCAGGTGGAAGATAGTTCAAAAGTAGAGGAAAAGAAAGAGACTGAACCGGAAGCTACGAAAAATCCACCGGCAGTAGACGCTCCATCTGGAGAAAAGAAACCTGTTGCCACTGAAAAACCGGCGACGGTGACGAAGACCGAGACGTCCGGCACGACGGCGCAAGTTCCCGTCAAATTGGTAAGGACGATCGATGGGGATACGATTAAAGTGTTGTATAACGGGAAGGAAATGAATGTCCGTTATTTATTAATCGATACGCCTGAAACGAGCCACCCGCGCCTCGGCAAGCAGCCGTTCGGTGACGAGGCGAAGGAGCGTAATCGGGAACTGGTGAATAGCGGCGCACTCACTCTCGAATTCGATATTGGGGAGCGGGTTGATAAGTACGACCGATTGCTCGCTTACGTCTATGTTGATGGAAAAAGTGTTCAAAAGACACTTCTAGCGGAAGGGTTGGCGCGTGTCGCATATGTATTTCCACCGAACACTCGTCATTTGACGCCTTTTGAGGAAGCTCAAGCTGAAGCGAAGAAAAAGGAGCTAGGCATTTGGTCAATTGAAAACTACGCGACCAATTCCGGATTTAATAGCGATGTAGTTCCTTCTACAAGTGGCAACAGTTCGACGCCAAAAACACCAAGTACTTCGACGAGCGAACCGGCAACACCGAGCACGAACGTTTCTGAAGGCCAGGAATGGTTCCAAAACTGTACGGAGCTCCGAAAGAAATACCCGAGTGGCGTTCCTCAAGGCCATCCTGCTTACCAAGCTAAAATGGACCGTGACAAAGATGGTTATGCATGTGAATAATTGTAGACTTAACCGGAAGAGAATTGCCTCTTCCGGTTTTTTTTTATTTAACTTCCCTTCACTTCCGACGATACGCAAAGCATTCAATTCCTTCGCTTGTTTTTTTGTGAGATGCGAGGCGATTTGGGCGTGGAGCGTGATGCTTTGAGCGCGGGGCGGGCCGCTTTGAGCGCGGAGCGTGATGCTTTGAGCGTGGGACGTGTTGCTTTGAGCGCGGGACGTGCTGCTTTGAGCGTGGGACGTGCTGCTTTGAGCGTGGGACGTGCTGTTTTGAGCGTGGGACGTGATGCTTTGAGCGTGGGGCGGGCTGCTTTGAGCGCGGGGCGTGACGCTTTGAGCGCGGAGCGGCTTGCTTTGAGCGCGGAGCGGGGTGGTTTGAGCGCGGAGCGTGATGCTTTGAGCGCGGGGCGGGCTGCTTTGAGCGTGGGACGTGACGCTTTGAGCGCGGGGCGTGCTACTTTGAGCGCGGGGCGTGACGCTTTGAGCGTGGGACGTGCTGCTTTGAGCGTGGGGCGGGCTGCTTTGAGCGCGGAGCGGCTTGCTTTGAGCGCGGAGCGGGGTGGTTTGAGCGCGGAGCGTGATGCTTTGAGCGCGGAGCACGCCGCTTTGAGCGCGGAGCACGCCGCTTTGAGGGTACCGTCAAGAAGTATGTGTAAGTACAACGCAGACTGTTAAGCAGATTTTACTTGGAGGGGCGGACATGTTAGCCTTGGCAGGCGAGGCCAGCTAATTACTATAGCTGGTATCATGGCCTGTTCACATGTCCGCAGAGGCTCCATGTCAAATCTGCGGTCTACGTACAAGCATCCTTAAGATCAACCTATAAAGTTTTAATTAATATTACCGTTGCCATACCGATCACTAAACATCTCCATTAAGGCAGTATGAGCCGAAGCAAATTCAGAACTCATCCTTTTACCCCATTTTTCGTTGTAGTCTTGCGCGACTAAATAGACTATTTTTTCGACAGCTTTTTCACTTGGCAAACTGTTCATAGTCTTGGTGCGTTTTTTTATTTCCTTTATAGTTCTTTCGATAATATTGGTTGTATAGATTTGGCTTTGAATAACTTTGGGATAAGACATGAATGTAAGTAAAACACCAAGATCCTCTTCCCAGGATTGGACCACTTTCGGATACCCTTTCTTCCACTTTTCTCTAAAGTCTTCGAAGGACCTAAGCGCGTCTTCCTTAGTAAGTGCCCGATAAACTTTCTTCAAGTCTGTCATAATGGGCTCCTTGTCCTTCTTACGAACAGAAGAAATAACATTTCTCACTTTATGAACCACGCAGCGCTGCACATCTGCCAGTGGATAGACCTCTTTAAACGCCTGTTCCAGACCAGATAATCCATCGAAAACACCAAGCAATACTTCTTCTAACCCACGGCTTTTGAGACTGGTCAAAATGTTTTTCCAGCCTACTGCACTTTCATTTCCACCCACAAAGAAATCTACGATTTCTCTATAACCATCGTCCCTGACTCCAACAATGACATATACAACCTCGCTTGCAACGTCTTGCCGGCGGAGCTTTAGGTAGGTGCCGTCCAAATAAAGCACAGAATATCTATTGTGAAGTGAGCGTTGTTGCCATTCCAAAATATCTTCCATGACCACGTCCGTGATGTTACTGATCGTTGTAGCTGAGTAGTTGTTCCCCAGAATCCTTTCGATAAATTGTCCAACTTCCCGAGTGCTAAATCCGTTCTGGTACATCGTAATGATTGTTTCACCCAGCCACCTTTCACGCCTTTGGTAAGGGTCGAAAAGCTGGGTGCGGAAATGTCCCTCGCGATCTCTAGGGACTGCCAAGTCTTCTATACGGCCGTATCTTGTATCGAGCATGCGCGAATAATATCCATTCTTACTATTCTTAAGCTCAGGATGTTCTACTTCGAAGAAGTTTTTCATTTCCTCTTTCATAATTGTTTCAAGATTATCCTGGACAAATTGCTTGACTAACTCCTCCATTTGATTAGAAAACAGATTATCGATTATACTAGACATAGATAGTGCATCCTCCTTGGTTTTTGTAGTGATTAACCTTGAGGATGCCCTATCTTTTTTACGTTTACACAGACTATTGTACGTCACCGCTTTGAGCGCGGAGCACGCCACTTTGGACGCGGAGCGACTTGCTTTGGACGCGGGACACGCCACTTTGGACGCGGGGCATGGCGCTTTGAGCGCGGAGCTCGCCACTTTGGACGCGGGACACGCCACTTTGGACGCGGAGCACGCCACTTTGGACGCGAGGCACATCACTTTGGACGCGGAGCACGTCACTTTGGACGCGGGGCACATCACTTTGGACGCGGGGCACATCACTTTGGACGCGGGGCACGTCGCTTTGGACGCGGGGCACGCCACTTTGGACGCGGAACACACCACTTTGGACGCGGAGCGACTTGCTTTGGACGCGGGGCTCGTCACTTTGGACGCGATTATAATAAATATCAGTTATTTCATCAATAAAGCCTCATGGGATCATCCCATGAGGCTTTTCATTATCAATCACGATTTCGATATTGTTCATCAACGACGTCAAATAAATTTGTCTTTTCCAAGTAGGTCCGTGGCGCTTGGAACGTCACTGTGACGACGCCTGGATGGCGGCCGATTTCGATGGAACCGGTGATCGTTGCACGATTCATAATTTCCTCGACAGGGACGTCGAAAAGTTTTGCTGCGCGAGCGAGTCCGTTTTCAGTTGCGACATTCAAATTGGTACCTGTGCCAACGACGGAAATTGGGAGGCTTTCTTCGATTTCTTCTACTCCCCATTGTGCGGCTAGTGCTTTGGCGGATTCTTTTTCCGATGCAGTGAGAGGTTTCGCCGTATATGGCAAGTCCTCTTCATTCGGTAAAAGGATTGGTCCGTCAATTTTTAACCCTTTTAACACATTCACTTGCAAATGGACAATTCCTGCAACGTCTGCAGTATGTCCCGCGATTTCGCCGTCGCCTTGCATCGCGTGCATGTCCCCGATGTAAACGCCGCCGCCCGGTACTTTTACTGGACAGATGAGTGTCGCACCTGCACGTACGCGGCTAATGTCCATATGGCCGTCCGTCCGGTGCTCGTCCAGCTCTTCCTGGGTGACTGCATATTCATGGGGCGCTCCGACGAGGAAGGAGCCGAAATCGCCGGCATTATGAGAATCCGGCAACGGCATCGATGGCGTCGTACCGAGTTGGCCTAGGAAAGGACGCATTCTCGCCACTGTACCAACGAGATCATGCGGTGCAAATGTGACAATTGGGTTTTGAACAGATGCTTCCGGCGTCCCCATATAGCGTCTGCCGTCTTGTCCGATTTTCTCCGCGGCATCCTTCGTCACCGTCAATCCGACATCACCACGGTCGCTAAATGTAATCGTATAACCGTTCGTAAATGTGAATGGCGTAATGTCCTCGTCACATGTCGCACAACGGATTGCTTCCTGCCCGATTCCTTTAATGACAGTTTCGGGATACATCGTCCCGCATCCCGGACATTTCACCGCCACAAACGGATCGCCTAAGAAACGGCCTTCCACTGGCTGATCATGTCCAGATGATGTCGCCATCGAGGTCACTTCAATTGATTTAATTCGGATAGCAATCGCGTCTCCGACTTCAGCGCCTTCAACAAACACCGGAGTCGTCACTTCATGCCCACCTTTAAGGCAAGGCGTAATCATTGGTCCCCAGCAACCGGGGGCCGTATTCGCTACAATTTGTCCGCCGTCCTTTACGGGGCCGAGCATCTCTTTTGTTGGATCTAATACCCCATCAACGAATGAGTTCACAAAAAGCGTTTCAACTGGTGAGTTTACTGCAGTTTTCATCTTTTCTTCCCCCTTCTGAACTAGTACTCTACTTATTATACCAAGTTTTATGATTTTATTGAAATTTTTAAATTAAATCGGTATTCGTTGTGTTGCGCTCCTCCACAACGTACGCGGGTTGTTCCTTGAATGTTCTACTCCATTTTCATGACGCGATTCAACAAAAAAGAGGCTTTATAGAGCCCCTTTTCTTAATTCATCATGCATATTTGGTTTTTTCCTGCTTGTTTCGCTTGATAGAGCGCGACGTCAGCATGGTGGAACAGGTCGGTAAATGTGTGGATATTGCCGTTTGCGTTATCGGCGAGGCCGACGCTTGCGGTTAATGAAATGTAGATGCCGTCTTTTTCAATTTTAATAGCACGGAC
The DNA here is from genome assembly GCF_050859005.1 of Sporosarcina sp. UB5. Taxonomy (GTDB): domain Bacteria; phylum Bacillota; class Bacilli; order Bacillales_A; family Planococcaceae; genus Sporosarcina. The sequence goes on along the minus strand of NZ_CP125984.1, from coordinate 1,812,969 downwards.
GGTTTCTAGTAAAGTTTCAGCTTTATGTCGGGCTTCTTCGATGGACAGGTTACGCAAGATGATTGCGAATTCATCCCCACCAAAACGGCCCATTAAATCGCCGCTTCGAATGAGGCTTGCGCATTCTTGACCGATTTTCTTGATGACTGTGTCGCCGAATATGTGGCCGTATGTATCGTTCAAGCTTTTCAAATTGTCGAGGTCAAGCGCGATGCAGACGATGCTTTCGCCTGTCTGCGCAGCTTCGTCAAGCCATTTATTCGTCGTTGTTTCCATATAGCTTCGGTTGTATAGGCCGGTTAGGAAATCCGTGTTTGCACGGCGCTCAATTGTCGAAATCCGATGTTTCACGCCTAATTTCATAGCAGCCATTGTAACTTCGTGCTGCTGGAGATCGCTTAACAAGTTAATAAAATCCTGCTGGGCTTTGTACCCACGTTGTACGTCCCCCATTATGTCACAAAGTGTGCATCTTTTTTCCAAAATGCCTTTCAGTAAATTTCTGTCACCAAAGCTTTCCGCTAGCTCTTTCGCGATGTCATACGCTTGCAATGCTTCTTCGTACATCTTTTTCTTCGTTAATAAACGTCCGTACAAATCATGCACTTGTGTCTTTTCACGAATAAAGGAATCGAGAAGTGGATCATTCACCATTTCATGTACGAGCTGTTCCGCGTCTTCGATGTTCTCCAGGCCAATGAGTGCGTTTGCGATGTTCAACTTCACACGGAATTCCAATATCGGCGTCGGCGGTTCATGCAGTTTCGCCATGGCCAACCCATTTTCCGCCATCGTGAGCGCGCTTTCAAAGTCTTCTTCGATTGCGAGAATCGCGCTGTAATTGCTATACGCATTGCTCACGATGTTGTAATGCTTGAGCTTTTTACCGAGTTCAATAGTACGTTCCAACGTCTCTCTTGCTTTTTCATAGTCTTTCGTATACTCATGCAGTAGGAAAAGGACGTTGCTACCATTTAATCGGTCGGCTTCATCGCCGTTGTCCGCACAATAGTCGAGATAGGCATCGATGCTATGAAACGCCTCTTCAATGGCGCCGATGCAGTAAAAAGATGCGGCGTTGTTAATATGGGCAGTCAAAATGGATTTTGGATCATTCGCTGCTAAACCGGCTTCCAATAGTTGAAAACAAGCTTCAATTGTCTCCTCATATTTCCCTTCCACCCGCAGTTTCAGGACAGTTTGCTGTAATGAAATTAAATCTTCTTTCTCCATGCCCATAACTCCTATCACCCTCGTTAGTTCTAAATAACTATATTTTCTGTAAATCCTCTAGCTACTAGAGTACCATATTTTACGTATCCTGTGGACAAATATGTATGGAGCCGATCATACAGCTCCTTTATATGCGACATTCCCCCTACTTTCTTGCTTGTCCATTTACTACTACGTCTACTAAATTCGATTCAACTTCAACTACATGCTTCCCGTATTCCTTTTCGATTGAAGCGAGAAGCTCTACAGCAGGAGCAATCCCTGCAAATATGGCCGCGCTGCTTGCTACGACGGTTACGGCTAGAACAATTGCAGCTATCTTTTTAATTGCACTCACTCCCCAATGTTTATCCTTTCTATTTACTATACGATGTCATGAACGATTAGAAAATTCATTTTTATTGATAAAATACGCTAATCGGCTATGAAAATCGTCAGTAAACAAAGCGAATCATTGTACATCGACAGATTATATTGTCAGATGCTGATAGAACTTGGGGAAACTTTCATTTTTCGCAACAGGCATAAATAAAAAAGAGAGCCGGTACTTTCCCCGACTCCCTTCTTTTTAAATGATTTCGTCAAAATACTCGACGGTATTCATACGTTCTCCAACTTTTCGTAACGACCACGTATCCCCGATATAAATTTCCGCTAGCTTCTCGAATTTGCCGCCGTGCTTCATCGCCCATTCAAGTGCGACGACGCTTTCGTATAGATGCGCCATCCGTTTCATGAGACCTTTCGCTTCGAACGTTTGGAGCGCATTATCGAGGCCAGCAAATGCTATAAGGTCAGTGGATAGCGAATTTAATTCCACCGATATCGCCTTTTTCATTTCACTATCGCGGATGACGACGAGGCGGTTGCGCATTTCGTCAATGAACAATTTATGGGCTTCGAATTTATTCACAAGTCGGATGAGTTCGAGCCCTAAAATATTCGCTGTTCCTTCCCATACGGTAAGTACTTGAGCGTCCCGTAGCAAGCGTGGGGTGACGAAATCCTCGATGTAGCCGTTGCCGCCGTGCATTTCGATTGCTTCGTGGGCGAAATGAATTGCTTGCTCAGCCGTCTCCTTTTTAATGAGCGCGATGAAAAGCCGGTTGAGAACTTTTTCGCGGTCGGATGCTGCGCCATCCGTCACTCGTTCATATAGTTGAATGAAGTCAAAGACGGTCGCTACTTCGACATGTAGCCTTGCCGCCATTTTCCCGAGTGTATCCTGTACCATCGGATAGTCGGTGAGCCTTTTACCGAATGCATTTCGGTGAGTTGCGTACGCAGTTGATTCCAACAATGCGCGCCTCATGATGCCGATGGAAGCGACTGCGTTACAAATGCGCGAAAGATTGAGCGCTTCCATCATATAATAGAAGCCTTTTGCTGGATCGCCGACTACATAAGCGAGCGCACCATCGAATTCGACTTCTCCGGACGGGACGGCACGGACGCCGAGTTTGTCTTTCAACCGGCGAATGCGGAGCCCGTTCGGTTTGCCGTCATCGGCTTTCCACGGAACTGCGAACAACGTCAATCCACGTGAGCCCCCCTGCGCGCCTTCTATTCTCGCAAGTACCATCGCGACTCCGGCCATACCTGCGTTCGAAGCGAAATATTTCTCGCCGTATAGACGGTAGTTTTCACCGTCCTTTACTGCCTTCACGACGTTCGCCCCAACGTCCGATCCGCCTTGCCGTTCAGTTAAAAATGTCGCCCCTTCGTATAGCGGTACTTCTCCTGTCGAACAGACATTAGGGAGGAACAAGTTTTTCACGTGTTCATCCGCATAATGGTCGATCAAATAGGCGGTCGCCATTGTGAGCGTGACGGGGCAATAAAACCCGGGTTCCGCATGTGACAGTAAATAGCCTTGCGCGAAGCTGTACGTGTAGTTTCCTTTATGGCCTAACTCCGGAATTTCTTTATGGACATACCCAACAATGCCTGTATCATACGTTTCTTGAATTGTTTTCCGGTACCCTTCATTCACCCAAACGTCGGAAATCTCTTCGCCGAATTTATCGTACCGGATAAGGCGCGGCTCTCCTTCACGGTCGGTATGTTTGGCGCGCTCGTCGATTTCATTTGCACAAAGCTCCCCGTAAACAGAAAGTTCGCGTTTCGCGTAGTCGAGGAATGGCCCTTGCAAATGCTCTTCGAGTATCAATCGAAGCGTGTCGTCGCCTTCAAAGAAGTTGTCAGTCTTGATTGATTCTGCTTCTTGGAGGACTTTCATTGAACCGTCACTCCTTCACGCAATGGTTGCTTTAGGATTTTTCCGGAAGCGTTTCGCGGCAATGCGTTGACTTGTTCGTATAGGCGCGGCACTTTGTATTTCGCGAGGTGTTCGTGGAGGAACGCTTTTAATTCCTCGCTATCGACTGGATTCGCTGCAGCAAACACTGCTTTGACCGTTTCGCCCCATTCAGGATGCGGCACGCCGACGACTGCGACTTCGCGGATGCCCGGATAGGTGAGGATCGTCTCCTCGATTTCTTTCGGATAAATATTAACCCCGCCTGAAATGATCAAGTCCTTTTTCCGATCGACAATCCATATATAACCGTCCTCATCGAATTTTGCCAAGTCGCCGGTCTTCAGCCACTCCCCGATGAATGCCTCTTTCGTTGCCTCTTCGTTTTTATAGTAGCCAAGCATATTCCCTTCGCCGAAAAGGACGATTTCGCCGACTTCACCCGGTGAAACGTCGTCTCCATGTTCATTTACAATTCGAAGCTCTGTATGAAGCGGCGCACGTCGTCCAACGCTACCCGCTTTTGTTGAATGCTCATCAGCCAGTAGCAACGAGCCGCTCGGACCGGCTTCCGTCAATCCATATACGCAAACGAGATTGTCCGTACGGAAAGCGTTTTGTACCATCTTCACTTCATTCGCAGATAGCGGCGCCCCGCCGTAAATCCACCATTTCATTGAGGACAGATCCGCGTCTTTCAGTCCTGGATGTCCCGCTGTGAGCAAATAAGCGACAGGTGCCCCGAAGAAATGAGTTGTTTTCTCCTTTTCTACTGAATCGATTAATAGGTCCGGTGCAAATATCGGTGTAAGAACACATGTCGCTCCGACATACATCGCCGCCATCATGAATAAATGAAGTGGTGCCGAATGGCTGAGCGGCATCATGAGGAGGACGCGGCTTTCCGGCTTAAACTCCATTTCGACGGCGATCATTGAAGCGACCGTGAGAATGTTGCGATAGCTGAACAATACCCCTTTCGGATTTCCTGTCGTTCCTGACGTGTAGAGGATTGTCGATTCATCGTCCTCTTTCAAGGTGCACGAAATCGATTTGTCATTTGCGTTTTGGATAAGCGCTTCAAAGCTTTTCCAGTTTCCGGACGGTTCGCCTGTTTTGATTAATAAAGAAGGTGATTGCAATGATTTTACGGTTTCAAACAGCAATTCATGTGCAATGAGCGCATCCGCATCGGAATGGTTGAGCACATACATCAATTCTTCCGTCGTCAGCTTGACGTTGATCGGTACGACGACCGCGCCGATCCGCTGAACGGCGAAATAGGCGATGATGAATTCCTCGACATTCGGTAGGAACAACGCCACTTTTGAACCTTTTGTTATGCCTTCATTTATTAGAGCGTGCCCAAACTGGTTAACGCGCCTGTCCAGTTCTTTGTATGTCGTCCGCTTCCCCATGCAGACGACAGCTTCCGTTTCCGGGTATTTTCTTGCATTTCTCTCCAATAGTTGTGAACTGTTCATCCCTTTATTCCCCTTTCGATATATCCAACTTTTCAGTGAATTTTACGAGCAACTCTTCCATTTCATCTTTCATTTCTTGTAGTTCCTGGATTTTCCGATCGATTTCCCCGATACGACGCTTGCCATATTCGATCGTCACCTCGAGCTGTTTGCGCCCGGTCCTGTCTTTATCGAACAACAGCACCATCTCTTTAATGTCGTCCAACGAAAACCCGTACCGCTTGCCACGAAAAATGAGCTTTAATTTTGCCAGCTCGGCATTCGTATAGAGCCGCTGATTCCCTTCCGAACGTTCCGGTGACAGTAGCCCAATTTCCTCATAATACCGGATTGTACGCGTCGTTACCCCAAATGATTCCGCGACTTCTGTAATCGTCTTCAGCTTCACCACCCCTTCAGCCTTTCCTATAAATATAGCATTGACGTTAACGTAAAGGTCAATCAATTGTTTTGAATTGCGAATAAACTAATAGTGGCTGATATTCTAGTAATAAGGCCGTACCCCGTTCAAGATGCCCTCAAAATATGTACGCTTTAATGTATTTTTCTAAAATTAACAGTTTTTGTTACATTTGTACTATTCCTCACAACTATATCATGCTATAATAAATAAAAAAAATGATAAAAGGAGGATAACTTATGTCTTATAACTATTTTTTGTTTAACAATCGAGCACATGCAATTCGTTGGGCGAAAACGTCCGATGGCTTGTCGGAGATTATTACGACAAACGGTATTTATTATTCCAAACGTAGCCCAATGGACTTACTGAAGGACACAGGCATAAGGAGTCAATTCATCTTACAAACAGAGCCGTCCGATCATATTGATTGTGTATGGATTCTCAATCTATCCTTTAAAACGTACAAAGTGGAAGAAAATCTTACAGATGTCATTTTCGATGATGGAACAAGTCTATTAATTCCTGTCGGAAATAAATATATTGACGAAAAACGTACTCGTTTACATACGTTCACGTATGATGAAGGCGAAATGAACTACATATTTCCTTCGATAAAAGAATTTAACCAATATTACTCGATTGTTTATAAAAGAAAAAAATAAAAGCTTCAACGACCTAAACACGTAGTCGTTGAAGCTGGATAAAAAACAGGCAGCCCACTTAACGAGTAGGCTGCCTAATTGTTATTCCTTCAAATCTTCAATTGAATTAATGTCCATATATTGTGGAACGACGAGACCGATTTTCACGCCTTCCATATTAATGCCGAGTTCTTCGAATTTGCCATCGAATTTAGTCGCATATGTTTCATGCGTTACCGGCAACCATGCTGCGAGTGATGCATCTGCGCTTCCATCTGCAATCGCAGTCCAAAGCGGGCCTGCCTCGACTTGCGTCAATGTAACGTTGTAGCCCATTTGTTCGAGAACGAGTTTAATAACGTTATGACTCGCGATTTCACTATCCCAAGCAACATATGCCAGTTTAATAGCATCGCCGTTAACTTTATTCACGCCTTCTGTCCACTGTGCGACTTTGTCCGCATTGGCGTCAATCCAGTTTTGTGCAGCGACTTCCTCTTTTTCACCTTCCTGGATTGCAACCATTACTTCACCCATATCCTCTTCGGACCAATTGAAGTTGGATAGAATTTGATGGGCTTCTGGAAGGTCATCAGCTAGTCCAAGTCTGCCAATTGTGCGGATTTGCTCTTCCCCACCGAACGAGCCTTTCGGGTCTTCCAAGTATTTCAAGTCGAATTTCGCGAATTTCCAGTGAGGCGTCCAACCTGTTACAATGATCGGCTTTTCAGCATCATACGCCCTTTTTAATGCTGCAGTCATCGCTGCGCCAGATCCTGTCGTCACGTCCCATTTATCGAGTCCGTAGTCCTTGATCGCTCTGTCGGTCGCTTCCATAATTCCCGCACCTGGGTCGATGCCAGTAATTTTATAATCAACGGATTTGCCGACCGATGCCGAGCCGTCAGAAGACTTATCGTCATTTCCGCATGCCGCTAATCCTAATGCGAGTAGTGCTGCTGCTCCTAGTCCAAACATTTTCTTCGTCAATTTCATTGTGTAGTTCCCCCTTGTTTTTTCTTACCTGCGTGCTGCGTGATTCGGTCGAGGATGATGGCGACGATGACGATCGATAGACCTGTTTCAAAGCCTACGCCTGTCTTCAATTGAGTTACCGCCCTGTACACTTCCTCACCGAGTCCCGGTGCACCAACCATTGACGCGATAACGACCATCGATAGGGAAAGCATGATGCTTTGGTTGACCCCTGCCATAATCGTCGGCTGGGCGAGCGGGATTTGCACTTTCAATAGACGCTGCCACGTCGTCGAGCCGAACGCTTCGGTCGCTTCAATTAAATCTTTCGGCACTTGCTCAATACCGAGCATCGTAAGTCGGATCGTCGGCGGCATCGAGAAGATGACTGATGCAACGACTCCTGGTACAACACCGATATTGAAGAAAAAGATGGCTGGCAATAAGTAGACGAATGCCGGCATCGTCTGCATCAAGTCTAAAATCGGACTAATAATTTTCTTCACGGTAGGCTTCTGAGACGCCCATATGCCGAGCGGAATTCCGATGACAAGCGCAATGATGACGGATGTAATAACTAGCGACAACATTTGCAACATTGAATGCCAATAGCCGAGATAATCAATGAACAACAACCCGACTAACGTAAAAATTGCAATCCGCCTTGTAGAGATAAACCAGGCGAGCAGTGCGAACAAAATAGCTAGTACGATGGACGGAATGAATCCCATCCAGTCGACTGCCCCTTCAACAATGCCTTTTAAGAAGGCGGAAATGCCGTCGAAGACTGAGCCAAAATGCGTGACAAGCCAATCGACACCGCTGTCAATCCAGCTAGCAAACGGTAAGCGTGGCAATAGATTATCCAATGTTGCTCACCTCTTTCGATACCTTTTCTGATTCAACTGTACGTTTACTATTGATAAACTGCCCGTCGCCTGCTAACGCGCCGATCAGTGCACCGCGAATAATAATGCCTTGCAAATGATTCTCTTCATTCACGACCGCAACCGGAATTTGTGTTGTCGATACTGTATCGAACAGCTCGGTTAAGACGGTGTCCGGAGTAATCGTCGGAATGTCCGTAATGAGGACATCTTCTAACGTCTTGCCCGTTTCCGTTGCTTCGCTTGCGTCTTGCGCCGTTACTGCACCAAGCAGTCGATTTCCTTTATCCACGACGTAAATAGAAGAAATCCCTTGTCGTTTCATAAGGCGCAATGCAACGCGCGCACCACGGTCGATTTGCACCATATCTGCTTTTTTCATAATATGGCCCGCCGTCAATACTTTCGAAAGATCGACGTCTTCAACGAAACGTTCTACGTATTTATTTGAAGGACTCATTAAAATCTCCTCAGGCGTTCCGATTTGGACGATATCCCCGTCTTTCATTAAAGCAATGCGGTCGCCGATACGGAGTGCCTCGTCCAAATCATGGGTAATGAAAATAATAGTTTTCCCCATGTCATGGTGAAGCTGCAGGAGCTCATCTTGCATATCTTTACGAATTAACGGATCGAGCGCACTAAATGCTTCGTCCATGAGCAGCACATCGGGATCATTTGCGAGCGCACGTGCCAAGCCGACCCGTTGCTGCATCCCGCCACTTAACTGGTTCGGATACTGCTCTTCATACCCTGCTAGTCCGACGAGCCGCAATGACTCAATCGCCTTCTCCTTACGTTCCGCTTTTGTAACCCCTTGGATTTCAAGTCCGTATTCCGTATTTTGAAGAATCGTTTTATGCGGGAAAAGGGCAAAATTTTGGAATACCATTCCAATTTTTTTCCGTCGCACTTGACGAAGTTGCTCTTTATTCATGCCGACAATGTCTTCTCCATCGATGCGGATCGAGCCCATCGTCGGATCAATTAACCGGTTCAACATCCGAACTAATGTAGATTTCCCACTTCCCGACAGACCCATAATGACAAAAATTTCACCGTCATAGACGTCGAATGTTGCATTTTTCACACCTACAGTTGCGCCTGTAGACTTGAGGATTTCACTCTTCGACTTCCCCTCATTCAACAGCTGCGCTGCGCGCCTGCTGTTTTTACCGAAGATTTTTGTCGTATTGACGACTTCGATTTTCTTTCGTATTTCGTCCATTTGTACACTCCCTAAACTTTTAAAACTAATGTCTACTAGTATATGCATAAAGTATTCGTCATTACAACTGTTTTAACGAAATAAATTGTTTGTACGGTAAAAACTGTACAAAGTTTTTATTTATCGTTACACTTGAAATGCATGTATAATACGCTTAGGTTATTGATTGGGGATTGAAATCCCAGACAGCGGAGGGAAAGCACTATGGAAGGTAGAGAAACACTCGACAAAGCACGCGAAAGAATTATTGAAACAATCGCGCAAAATATACATTTATACGGGCTCACACCTTCTGCCGGCAGACAGTACGGCACGATGTTCTTTCATGACAAACCAATGACGTTGGATGACATGACTGAAGAACTTGGGATGAGCAAAACGAGCATGAGCACATCCGTAAGAGCGCTCGCCGATTTGAAATTGGTTGAACGAGCATGGGTTCGCGGCGTCCGAAAAGACTTGTACCAAGTGAAAGACGATTGGTACCAAAGCTTTATTAATCTATTTTCAATTAAATGGCGTAGATCCATTTCACTCCATTCCGTCGCCGTCAGAAAATCGCTACGCGAACTGGAACAGTTGAAAGCCAATCCCGACATTAGCGATGAATTGAGGGAGACCGTTGAAACAGACATTGCAAAGCTCAACTACGCCCGAGACTACTTCGATTGGCTTGACCGACTCGTCGACGCCTTCGAAGACCACGACATCTTCGACCTTGTACCTCTAAAGGAACACGAGGGGCCGGAAAATAATTAAAAGAAAATCACCATAGAAAAAGGCGGCCCCAAACATCCAGGGACCACCTTTTTTATTGAACAGAACGTCAAACGCATAAACAAAAAACGCCTCCCATTGCATTCACATTGCAGTTATACTACGCTTAACTATGCGCCTGCATTGCAAAAGGAGGCATACATATGCAAAAAAAGATACCGACACTTATGCTTTTATTCATTATCGGCACAGTGTCACTCATCCTATCCTTAACCGTTACACTACCGAACACCATTGAATGGATGTTGCTCATTTTAGGTGTTCTACTTAATATGACAAGCGCAATTGGACTTATGCTAATCGGCATTAAAAGGATTAGAGGATCATAAAAAGCTGTTTCGAAGTCGGAATCCACTTCGAAACAGCTTTTTTCGTCCGCCCATTTTGCCCTTACCGCCCGTCATATACATATGGGATAGACATTCGCATGGAGGGGTTATCCATGAAAATAATTACCATCTTAACGATTGCGGTTGCCGCAAATATCGATAATCTAGGTATAAGTATGGCTTACGGCTTGCGTGCTAACCGAATTCCGATTAGGTACAACTTAATTATCTCATTAATTTCTATGGCTTGTGCATTTGCTTCTATTCTTATCGGAAGCTTCTTATCAGGCATCTTTTCCATTTCTACCTCCAACATGATTGGAGGAATTCTGCTTATTGGGCTCGGTCTATGGACGATTGTGAAGGCCGCAAACCCACCGAAAGAATGCGTCCGTACAATGGACTACATTAACTGGAAGGAAGCGATCGTATTAGGCTTCATCCTTGCATTCAATTGCCTATCGATCGGTTTCAGCGCTGGCGTTACAGGCGTTGAGCCATTTTCGACATCACTTGCGATTGGTGTTTGTTCATTTATCTCCATCATGATCGGCTTCCGCATTGGCGAGAAAATTGGGTCGAGCAAGTTGGGGCAACAAGCTGAACGCTTAGGTGGATTACTGTTGATTGTAATCGGCTTAAATGAAATATTTATATGAAGGCACGAATGCAATCCAATGACATTTTCAGCAATTATCGATCTTTTCATATGTATAATAAAAAAAAGATGACTGCTACATTCCACCGAATGTCAGTCATCTTTATTAACAATCACTCTGATTTTAGCGTATTTGTCAATTCGTCATAATCAACAGATTTCAATAAACCATTGGATTGCATCTTTTTCACAAATTGCAAGAGTTCCATCTTCATCTTCATGATCTCGATGTCCAGGAATTCCATTTCGCAGTCTACTTTCGTCTTTGCTACCGTCATCCCCTTCACACTCCTTTTGTACTGTTATAGTTCGATGAATCGCCATGGCGTGGGACTAATAACTATACTATATCATGCTGTATGCTCCTAAAGAATTATAACCGGTTGGGACATTTTTTTCAAATTCAACGTTTTTTTTCAGTTTTTCGAGAAAAGTTTCTCACTTTCGATGAATATGCTTTATAATGGAAATAGGATATGATAGATAAGGAGAGGGATCGGCGAGTGAAAATAGGTCATTTGATACGTGCTGAACGTATACGGCAAGATATGAAGCAAGTTGTCCTAGCCAAAGGAATTTGTACGCCATCTTATTTATCGAAAATTGAACGGAATCAAATCGAACCAAGCGACGACATTACCGTTCTGCTCATGGAACGGCTAGGAATGGACCCGGGGAAGTTGCAGGAGAATGATGAGGAGACGGAAATTGAGTTTGAGAAGATGTTGCTGGAGACATATCGTGATGTTTTGACAACGAGAGATTCAAATTTCACGAGAGAGAAATTAGAGTACCTTGAGCAAAACGCCCCCCTATTTGAAAACGATTCATTACATTTTACTTATTCGCTTATCACTTTTCGACTTAATATGATGGTAAGAATTGATTCAGAAAAACTCAAACAAGAAATTAATATACTTGAAGAATCTATTGATAATTTTGATGTATACCAACTTTATTTGTTTCACTTAAATAAAGGGTTATTCTGTTATAATACTGGCAACGTAAAAATGGCCATACAATATTATGAGTTAATACTCCAAAAACTGGAGTCGTTACCTCTTGGAGAATGGGAAAAAGCTGAATTTAATTATATAATTGCTGTATTTTATGCGTCCGATGGGCATACATTCAATTCGATTGATCATGCTAGACGTGCACTCATTTTTTTCCGAGAACATTTAATGATGAGTAGAGTGTTAGAATGCTATATTCTTATCGGAATTTCTTATAAAAGAAGCGATAAATTCCAAGACGCACTGGAAGCATATTCAAAAGCTATGCAAATTAGTGAAGAGTTTAATTTACAAAGCGAAAAAGGGATTATTTATCACAATATTGGAACTCTAAATGGAGCTATGGGAAATAGTACCGAGGCTATCCAATATTACGAAAAAAGCATTGATCATAAAATTGATTCTTCCGAAAAGCTTATTACAATTCAATGTTTAATTGAGGAATACTCGAAAATGAATGAAAAGAACCTTGTTACTGAATGGGCAAACAAAGGGCTAGCATTGTATCATCAAATACAAGATGAAAACCAAGTTTCTTATTTTCATCATTTCGGCTTGTATAAATCATTGCATAGTAAAGAAGGACTCTCTGTAGAAATTGCCGAAGCGGCAATTCAACACTTCAAGGAAATTCAAGATTTCAGATATATTCATAAATATTGCATTGCGTTGGCAGAGTGGTACTATTATAATAGGAAATATAAGCTAGCATCTATTTATTATCGAGACGGGAATAGATATGGCTATATTTATAGAAAAATGGAAAAATGGGAGGATTTATAATGAAAAAGTTTGCATCGATTCTTTTACTAGTTATTGTTTTAGGCATAACAGCTCAAAGCAGTACTGCATCAGCAAGTAGCGCTGACCAAGTGCCAAAAGTGTTAAACACTTTCTCTTACACTGTAGAAAAATAATTAAAAGGAATGCACCCGCTATGGAGGCATTCCTTTTTTCTTTTATTCTACTTCAACCTCTCAAGAAGGTTTTCGACTGCAGTTGCTCCGATAAGCCTATATAAAAGACTGAAGAGAATGATGACGAAAACAACGTAAATTCCGTAACTATGGAGTGGATCCATTTCTTTTGGATTTTTGGATAGAATAATGCTCATAACGTAGCCGGGTGAGAGCATGAGGACATACAATAGACTTGTGACGAGTAGGAAGATTCCATAGAAATATGATTTCATTGTTAGGAAAATCAGTGCGACTAGTCCAATTACGATGGCCGGCAAGCAATGTGCGCTATACAATGCCAAAGTTTGCTTTAATGAGTAATGAGGTCCAAAATACATGCCGATTACGAACAGTCCGATTAATATTATCGCCATGCAAATTGCGACAAATCCCGCTGTCTTCAAGAAAACAGTGGAAAATGATAATCCACTATAGTCTTCGCCGATCAGACTTGCAATGCCGTCGAGCGTTCCGAATAGCATGCCATCGATTGCCTTATAAAACGCAAACCCAAAAACTGCAGCGTAAATGAATAAGGAAATGAGGCCGTTCTTGAATTCATCTTCCTCGCTTGTAACAATTGTCGATGGCCGCTTCAAATGCACCAAAAAGTAGTTCCAGTATTCCTTGGCCACGTTCTTTATGCTTTCCATCTGAACGCTTGAATCCACCTTCACAACAGATACTTCGCTCACTGCTTGCTCTTGACGAAACGACTCTTGGAAACCAGCCGTTGCCTCTGTGAGCTTTGTACCGCACCTCCAGCAATACTGTCCATTCGCCTGCTCATTGCCACAATTCGTACACGTCAATGTTTCCCCTCCTGATAATTTGTCAGTCGCTAACATCCATCGCCCTATCCAACCGACTCCCCTTCTATAGCTACTGTATTAAACAAATCAATCAGTTACGACAGAATTTAAGAAATTGGTAAAATCGGTGCCTGTGCACAACACTATTCAGACAATACACTACAATTGTATAGAGAAATTCTAAAAGGCACTTATACCAATAGTCAGACGAACTTTTTATGTATTTTTATACTATATGTCGAATTGTCATAATTGCACCGTGCACAGCCGCCGAAACAATTCTGACTATGCACTACAATTGCATATAAAAAAAACGAGAGGCCATCCAAATCAACATTCGGATGGCCTCTCGCTGTATAAAAATAAACATAATTGAATTGTCATAAATGTGTCTTACACAGGCACCGTTAAAGGCCGCTTAGTCCACGTATACTTTTCCGACGTAGCGGGAGGTGAAGGCACGCATTGTGGAGAAGTAGCCGAGTTGCAGTTCGATTGTGTCGCCGACTTTGTATGTTGTTTTGCTGTCGGTGACGTCGAGCATGAGGTGGTCGGAGCTTGCGCCGAGGATGATGATGTCTTCGTCGACCGGCATTGACGTTTCGACATCGAAATCCTGTTTTCCGAGCGCGCAAATTGCCTTCAACCGCATGCCTCGATCCGTGAAAGTCGGGCTGTTGCCGTACGAATCGACACCAATTGTCCCCCACGGCACGGATGGCTTCTCCTTCAGTTCGACGATTTCGCATTCCATCGTGAACACGTCTTTATGCGTTCCCGGCAGAAACGTGTAATTGGCGCGCTCTTTGCCGAACAGAAGCGATTCGCCGAGGCGCAAATTGTTGACGCCTTCGCTCATGCCGCCTTTGAGCGCCAAGTCTAACGTCGCGGAATTCCCGCCGCTGACGACTTCCAACTCCCTGCCGATCCTCGTACTGATCGTTTTCGAAAGCTCCGCAAGCGACGCCATTTTCTCCTCATCGGATTGGATGAATGAAAAGCACGTCAAGTTTACCCCGATGCCATACAGATGGACACCTTCCATAGTCTCGGTTTTCATTGCAACATGAATAAGCTCCTCATGATCGATAAACCCTTCACGAATATCGCCAAGATCCACCATTAAAATCACTTTGTGAACTTTTCCTTTTGCAATCGCGGCATCATTAATTGCTTGAATCGTCGCAAGCTCCGAATTGAGTGAAACGTCCGCGTACGTAACGAGATCTTCCACTTCACTCATCATCGGCGGGCGGATGAGCCACTTCTCCGCATCTAGCTCTTTCAACAGCTTTAAGTTTTCAACCCGAGAATCGCCTAGCCGTGTAATGCCCCCTTCGACATAGACGGCAGCAATTTCAGGGTCCGCGCCAAACACTTTCGTCACACCTGTTACAGCAATATTCCTTGCTGCGCAAAGCGCTGTAACGGCGCGGACATTTTCAAGCAAATGTTTTTTATTTACACGAACGAATGGATACATGCTGATACCTCTTAATTCCAGAAATCAGTTTTCTCTTTAAGACCGATTGACTTCGCCTTAAAGACAGGGTTCTTTCCTTCTTTTTTCTGTCTCGTATAGTCGTCAAGACATTTGAACGCAGTTCCACCGAGAATTAAAATGATTGGAATATTAATTAACGCCATAATGCCCATAAGGACGTCGGCTGTATTCCATGCAATTGAGAAATCTAGCTGCGCGCCGAAAAAGACGATAACGACAGCAGCGAGTCTGAATAGTGTAAGACCTGTTTTGCCCACATCTTTTTTATTCAAATACTTAAGATTCGATTCTGCATAGAAGAAGTTCCCGATAAGCGACGTAAACGCGAAGCAGAACAGTGCAAACGTAATGAACCAAACACCGAATTCCCCGAATAACGATGAAACGGCCGCTTGCGCGTATGGAACTCCTGCCATGTCATCAGTAGGTACTACGCCTGAACTTAATAACATGAAAGCCGTTGCTGAACAGATTAAAATCGTATCAATAAATACCGAAAGCATTTGAACGAGTCCTTGTTTTGCTGGATGGGAAACGCTCGCTGCAGCAGCCGCGTTCGGTGCTGAACCGACACCCGCCTCGTTGGAATAAAGACCGCGTTTAATACCGTACATAATAACAGAACCAGCGAAACCGCCGAATGCTGATTTGAAGTCAAATGCCGATGTAAAGATGTCAACGAACATTCCTGGCACAAGATTCAAATTCGCGAACACCATAATAAGCGCCACGCCGATGTAAGCAATTGCCATGACCGGAACGATGATGCTCGTAATTTTACTTAACGTTTTTCCACCTCTAAAAATACTCAAGCCTGTTAGAAGTGCCAAAATCGCACCAACGATGAACGGCGTCGAAGAATTGTAAAATGCATATCCTTCAAATGCGGATGCAATGTTAAAGGAAGCAACCATATTGAATCCGCCCATATACGTCAAAATGAGGGCTACAGCGAAAACGACACCGAGAAATCTGCTTTTCAGCGCCGCTTGGATGTAGTACGCAGGACCCCCGTAAGAGCCGCCATCCTTGTCTCGCTTTTTATAGATCTGTGCGAGCGTGCTCTCGATGAACGCGGACGCGCCCCCAATGATCGCGATTACCCACATCCAAAATACTGAACCTGCTCCGCCAAGTACAATCGCCGTCGAAACACCGGCAATATTTCCGACGCCAACACGTGACGCAGTCGATACCATTAATGCTTCGAACGCGGATATCGAATTTTTGTCATCTTTCGGTTCCGCAACAAGTTTAATGGATTCCTTGAATAGGCGGAACTGAACAAATTTCGTACGAATGGTGAAATAAAGTCCGGCAACAATTAAAAGAATAATTAGTATGTAACTATACAACCATGTACTAAAGCTATCGATAAAGCTTTCATACAACTCATACATGCGAAACACTTCCTTCTCTATTTTTCTTTTTTCTTTTTCGTGAATCCGCTTTCATTTCAAAAAGCTGTCACAAACTTTTCATGTTTAAATACAATATAACATTTTTGTTGAATGCACAATGTTAAATACTGTAAAACATTGCTTTTTTATTGAATTTACCTAGGGATAAATACTGTTATCTGAATTCTCAACTCCTCGACGTCCTTTTTTTGGCAGTCATTTTTCAATTACATATCAATGCTGTTACAATGCGATAAAAACGTAGAAAGAGGGTTTATAATAGCACCATATTTAGTTTAGAGGTGCATAGTATTGAAGAAGAAACGGTTAACGTGGGTGGATGTCACGAAAGGATTTTTAATGATCCTCGTCGTCATCGGTCATTATCCGGGAGAACTTGATTTTCCCCTCGCGAAGTATATTTATTGGTTTCATATGCCTGCATTTTTCATCTTGAGCGGTTTGTTTTTCAAGCCGATACTTGAAAAAGGACTTATGAAATCAACAATCCACAAACGATTCATGCAATTGATCGTCCCTTACTTGTTTTTCCTAATCAGCATCACGCTAATACGTTATGGAATAGAATTTGGGTCAGGTAATATGGATTTATCATGGTATTTGAATGACCTTTGGACGCTTGTCGTAGGCGGTCGTTTTATTCGCGGAGCGTATGGAGTCTTTTGGTTTGTGACGACATTATTTTTCACATATATATTTTTCTTATTGCTTACGAAATACTTAAATCGGACGAAACAGTTCATCACTCTCGGCGTCTTCTATGTAATCGCCCTTTTTGAAAGTATTTTCGCCATGCATGTCATCGGCGGCAAACCGTCCGAAGCGGCTCAATCGATTCCGATGATCTGGAACATCGACGTCGCTCTCATGGCAATCGTCTATTTCGCCATCGGGTATTATTTTAAGGAATTTTGGATGGATGTTCCAAAGCGATGGATGGTTGTAGCATTGGTCATCAGTGTAACGGCAGTCCTGCTTGATAGCTTCCATCTCATCGACTACCGGCTGAGCATGAAATTTTTACGGTATGACCATTTCGTATTGGATTTGGTTATTCCGCTTTCATTCACCGTTCTATTCGTAGGCATTTTCCAGTTCATAACGGCAAGGCTATCGCTCACCTGGCTGCAAAAAATCGAAAAGCACTCGCTTTCCATTATGTATTTACACATCTTTGCAGACATCATTTTGAACGATTATTTCACGTATGGCCTTATCGGTTTTACAGCCATTGGGCTATTCATCCCAATCATCGTTTCAATTTTAATTAAAAAGTTGTTGCCGAATGGGAAAATTTTACTTGGTGGATTTTCACCGAAGAAAAAGTCGACACTTATACCAACATGAAAAAGCTGAACCTCCACAGGGTTCAGCTTTTTTGCATTTCTTCACCGCATTGAGCGGTGCCTGTGCAGCACACATTTATGACAATTCAACAAAATTAATAAATATGCAATGAGGAGCCAACCTGTGATTGATGTGATTGGCTTCTTCTTTTTCTTTATGCAATTGTAGTGCATAGTCAGAATTGTTTCGGCGGCTGTGCACGGTACAATTATGATAATTCGAGACCTTGAATATATATACATATTGAAATTAAATGAACCTTGATTTGACTAGATTTTCACTTTCTTTTATGCAATTGTAGTGTATTGTCTGAATAGTATGGTGCACAGGCACCGTATTAGGCACGGTATTAGTATTTTTATATTTTAATAGTTATAATGAGTTAGAAATATTATTACACTACTTTGGATTCAGTCAGGGGGAACTTCTTTGTTTAGGCAGAAAGGGAGCGTACGGAAGAAAATTATTTTAGGGACACTCATCCCTATTTATCTTCTTACGATGCTATTTGGCTTTGTGTTTTATTACACGTCGATGCGTATCGTAGAAGTGAATGTCATGCCGGAGTTTGAAAAATCGTTGAGTTCGACGATGGATGATGTGAAGGAGAAAGTGACGGGCCGGCTCGTTAATCGCGCATTGCAGGACAAGAATGCGCATAACCAAATTTTACATATTATTAATGGTGTGAAGAAAAGTAACGGTGTAGAGAACATTTCGATCCATACGAAAGTGGACGGCGAGGATATGTTGCTAGCCTTTACGGAGTTGACCGATTATCTCGTGCCGCATTCCTTCAGTGCGGATCATAATCGAGCGCTTCAACAAGGAGAAGCACTGTTCAGCGGCGTCTATAAAGATGACCAAGGCGTACATAAGTCTCTTTATTATCCTATTCCGGAGACAGAAACCGTCATTGTAGTAAGTCAGGATGCATCGTCGATTAGTAATTTGCAGCGTACGATCATCGCCGTAAGTATTGCACTCATCGTGCTCGGGAGCATACTTGGGATTGTAATCCCTTCCATTATTTCAAAACGTATTACGAAGCCGCTTCAGCAATTGGTGCGTTTCACGGAGGCGATTGCAGAGGGCGACCTCACTCAAACGGTTCACTTAAATAGTAAAGATGAGATTGGGCGACTTGCTCATAGTTTCGATCATATGAAAAATGAACTAAACAGCATGATTAGGCACGTAAATACAGCAGCGGACAACGTCGTCAACTCGTCCAGCGAATTGGCATATAGTGCCGAGCAGATGAGCGAAGTTGTGAACCAGTCAACGATTGCGACGCAAGAAGTTTCTACGACTAGCGAGACGCTTTCCGTTGCCGCCAATCAAAATTTGACAGCACTTGAGCAAATTACAGTAGGTATCCAAGACATTGCGGATTCTTCCTCGAAAGTTGCGGAAGAGACGTTGGAAGTGACGGAAGCTGCGGAGCAAGGAAGCCGATTGATTACCGAATCGATTGACGGCATCCATACGATTAACGAATCGGTGCAAGCTTCGATGAAAATTACAGAAAATCTATATATCCGATCAGCTGAAATTGAGAAGATTATCGGTATGATTACCGACATTTCCGACCAGATTAACCTCCTCGCTTTGAACGCCGCCATTGAAGCAGCTCGCGCGGGTGATGCGGGTAAAGGGTTCAGTGTTGTTGCGAGTGAAGTGAGAAATTTGGCGGAGCAATCTGCTTCTTCTGCGAATCAAATACGAGCGCTCATTACGGAAATGCAAAATGGCTCCCGACAATCCGTAGAGGCGATGGCGCAAGTGTATTCAGATGTGGAACGCGAAACGGTCATCGTCAACGATGCAGGACAGACGTTCAGCAACATTTTGGCGAAAATCATGAATATCTCGGAAAATGTCCAATCCGTTTCCGCGACCGTTCAGGAAATTTCAGCTGGCTCCGAGCAAATTTTGGCGTCGACTAACGATACTGTCCAATCGCTTGAAGTCTCATCCGGCCATACGCAAAACATCGCGGCTTCCATGGAAGAGCAACTTGCATCAATGGAAGAGATGGTTGCGACGACAGACACGTTGCATACCTTGGCGAATGACTTAAAAATGGAGATTAGTAAATTCAGGGTGAATGAAGAGATAGTAGATAATGAAATTAAGAACGAAGAAGAAACGCTAGTGGATGAAAAATCGATATAAAAAAGCAACACCGCCTGTCAAATGACGGGCGGTGTTTTATTTCATTAAACGTATTACCCCAATTGAAAGTTAAAAAACAGCTTCCTCAAACCCTTCCACTTTCAACTCGCCGCTCTCAATTTCCTCGACGAAGTGGCAGGCGGCTTTATGGTCTTTAATCATCGATTCATGCGTACGTAATACAGGCACCTCAACTTTGCATTTCTCCTGCGCGAACGGGCAGCGCGTATGGAAACGGCACCCTTCAGGTGGATCGATTGGCGAAGGGACATCCCCCGTCAGCACGATATGCTTTTTCTCGCGCGTCGGATCCGGAACCGGAATGGCAGATAGCAATGCTTGTGTATATGGATGTTTCGGATTTTCGAAAATCGAATACTTGTCACCGATTTCCACGATTTTTCCTAAGTACATGACGATGACCCGGTCCGAAATATGGCGAACGACGCCTAAGTCATGCGAAATGAATAAATACGTTAATTTGAACTCTCTTTGCAAATCCTTCAGCAAGTTTAACACTTGCGCTTGAATGGAGACGTCTAACGCGGAAACAGCTTCATCGCAAATGATGAGTTTCGGATTAACCGATAATGCCCTTGCGATTCCGATACGCTGCCGCTGTCCACCGGAAAATTCATGCGGGTACCGGTCTGCCTGGTATTCATTCAACCCGACCGTTTCGAGCAGTTCGATAATGCGTGCTCTCCGTTCTTTCGCGGGCAACACTTTCTGGATTGCCATCGCTTCATCCAGAACATCTGACACGGTTTGACGAGGGTTAATGGACGCGTATGGATCTTGGAAAATGATTTGCAAATCTTTCCGTTGTTTTCGCATGTCCCGCTTTGACAACGACGTCAGTTCTTGTCCATTGAACGTAACGACACCTTCCGTCGGCTCCTCTAACCTCAGGATTGCACGGCCCGTCGTCGATTTTCCGCAACCGGACTCCCCGACGATGCTCACCGTCTCCCCTTCGTAAATCGTAAAACTTATATCATCAACTGCTTTCACATAGTTTACCGTACGGCCCATCAATCCGCCTTTAATCGGAAAGTATTGTTTCAGCCCCTCGACTTTGAGCAATTCTTTTTTCGCCATAGACAATCACCTCCGATTCACCTTCCCATTTTTCCGAATAAATCCAGCAACGAATATCGTTCCCTTCATCATCTTTCAACAATTCCGGCATGACGTTCCGGCACAAATCGGTCGCCGCAGGGCATCTAGGTGCAAACCTGCAACCCATCGGCATCTCTTTCGGATTCGGTACATTTCCACTAATCGACTCTAACTTTTCAAGCTCAACATCATGTCTCGGCAATGAATTCATCAAACCGATCGTATACGGATGTTTCGGCTTTTGGAATAACGTCACGACATCCGAATATTCCACGACTTGCCCTGCATACATGACGGCGACATATTCGCATGTTTCTGCGACGACACCGAGGTCATGCGTAATCATAATGACCGACATGCCGAGCCGTTTCTGCAGATCGCGGATGAGTCTGAGGATTTGCGCTTGAATCGTTACGTCGAGCGCAGTTGTCGGTTCATCGGCAATCAATATTTCGGGATTACATGCTAATGCCATCGCAATCATGACACGCTGGCGCATCCCCCCCGATAATTCATACGGATATTGCTTCACGCGTTTATCTGGCGAAGGAATCCCGACAAGTTTCAGCAGCTCAATAGACTTTTCATGCGCCACCTTTTTCGAAAGTTCTTGGTGTTTTATGAGCGACTCACTAATTTGCTGGCCGACTGTGAATACTGGATTCAACGACGTCATCGGCTCCTGGAAAATCATTGAAATCGCATTCCCTCGGACATCCCTCATTTGTTTATCCGAGTAAGACAGAAGGTTTTCACCTTTAAAGTTAATTTCCCCACCGATAATCTTGCCGTTGTTCGCGAGGAGTTTCAATATTGAAAGCGCCGTAATGCTCTTTCCTGAGCCCGACTCCCCGACAATCCCGAGCGTCTTTCCTTTAGGTAGCGAAAAACTGACGCCATCGACCGCCTTCACTTCCCCATCATCTGTATAAAAGGATGTGCGAAGGTCTCGCACTTCCAAAACATTCGTTTCCATTCCGGACACCTCCTTATGAGACATGCATCAATTCAAATCAATCCGCTTGTTCAATAAGCGGTACGATATATCGACGAGTAAATTTACAAATACGAATAGGAATGAAATGACGAGGACAGTTCCTTGAACGATTGGGAAGTCCCGCGTCCGAATGGCATCAATTGTTAAACGCCCCATTCCATTGATCGCAAAAATTGATTCGGTCAATACGGCACCGCCGAGAAACCCTCCGAACTCAAGGCCAACAACTGTAATGACGGGAATCAATGCATTTTTCAGTGCATGGCGATAAATGACGACGCGCTCTCCCATCCCTTTCGCCCTCGCCGTCCGGATGTAGTCTTGTCCAATTACCTCAAGCATCGATGAACGCGTCATGCGCGCAATGATCGCAGCTCCCCCTGTGCCAAGCGTAATGACAGGTAGAAGCATCTGTCTCCAATCGTCACCCCAGCCAGATGGACGCATTTTCATAAAATCCGGCATCCATTCCGGACCAATCGCAAACCATTGGATGAGCATAAGACCGAACCAGAAATTCGGCATAGATAAGCCAAAAAGTGCGACAATCATAATGGAAATGTCGGACCACGTATAATGACGCACAGCCGAAATGATTCCTGCGATAAGTCCGAGGAACACAGCGAGAATTGTCGCGTAAAAAGACAGCTCCACGGTTGTCCAAAACCGCGCCTTAATTTCATCCGTCACGGCACGGCCGCTCCGAACAGAATTTCCAAGATCGCCTTGGAGGACATTTTTCATATAGCTGAAATATTGCACAGGTGCCGGTTTATTCAACCCGAGCTTCTCTTCGATTTGTGCAATCGTTTGCGGAGATGCCCCTTCACCCGCGATAATTTGGGCAGGATTCCCTGGGATTAAATACATCATAGAAAATACGACTATCGAAACGCCAAGCAAGACCGGAATCGTCTGGAGCAGGCGCCTTACTATGAATTTTGTCATTTCATTGCCCCCTCCATCATTTATTCATCTTCGGATCAAGCGCGTCACGCAACCCATCCCCGAAAATATTGAATGCCAGCACGACAATGACGATCATGATGCCCGGGAATAAAACAAGATGCGGCGCTTGCTGCATATATTGCCTTCCCTCACTAAGCATCGCGCCCCATTCCGGAGTCGGCGGCTTTGCGCCAAGGCCGAGAAATGCTAGTCCACTCGCCGTCAAGACAGCCGTCGCAATGCGCAACGTCAATTGAACGATAATTGGCGACATGACGTTTGGCAAAATATGTTTGAAAATGATTCGACCATCTTTTGCGCCGAGCGCTTTAATCGCGTCAATATATTCCAACTTACGAACCGATAGTGTGGACCCGCGCACGATCCGCGCGAATGCAGGAACGGAGAAGATTCCGACCGCGATGATGACGTTTTGTATGCTTCCGCCTAGGACCGAAACGATAGCAAGTGCAAGAAGGATGCCCGGAAATGCAAGAAGGACGTCCATAACGCGCATGATGACCGTATCGAGTTTCCCTCCGTAATAGCCCGAAATGATACCAAAAAAAACGCCGACAACTCCACCTAAAGCAACCGAAAAGAAACCGACTTTCATCGTAATCGACATGCCGTGGATAATTCGCGTAAATATATCCCGTCCATAATTGTCTGTCCCAAACCAATGCTCCGCGGAAGGCGGTTTCAATTTATTTCCGATTTGAGTTGCGTTCGGATCTACCGACGTCAATAATGGTCCGAAAAAACCGGTCAAAATGAAAAGTATGATTAGGACCCCGCCGACAACCGCTGCTTTATTTTTGTGGAGTCTACGCCAAAACGCCTTGTACGCTTCAATTCTAGGACTGTATTGTTTCTGTCCAATTTTCGCAACAGGTGTATGTTGAACCATGTTTGAACACCTTCCCCCAATTTCTTTTTCTATGAAAAATCAGTCTATTGACAGTAGCATATCACGAATAGACGTTTTTCGGAATCCCTTTTATCTCTATTCTCGTTTAATTTATAATAATTTGATTTTAATATAATAAGATGAAGAGAAAAGCGTTATACCATCATCTTTCGGTTAGACAGTTTATTTATTAAAAAAACAGCAAGTATTTATTTTAAAAGAGTTACTATATCAATTATTCTGTTAACGTATTGTTTATTCCCATATTGTGTGCTATATTGCATCTAACTATTACAACTCCTATGTATCTACCGGAATTGTAATATGTTAAAAACAAACGGGGGGAACACATATGAAGAAAAATGGCAATGTAAAATGGCTGTTTGTTCTTGTTCTAGCTTTGTCAATGATTCTTGCTGCATGTTCTGGGGGGAGTTCAACTTCTGAAAAAGAAGCGGGCAACGATATTGACGAAGGCAAAGGGAAAGGGATTGAAGGCGGAGATTTAGTGCTCGCGATTCTATCGGATGCATCTTCATTGGACCCTGCTGGTTCCAATGATGTACCGTCTTCCGTAGTACAAGCGAACATTTATGAAACACTTGTGAAACGAGATGACGACAATAGTATCGTAGCTGGTCTCGCAGAAGAATGGAAAGCTGTCGATGATACGACGTATGAATTCAAACTACGTAAAGGCGTCAAATTCCATGATGGTGAGCCTTTTACAGCGGATGTTGTGAAAATGAACTTGGACCGAATCCGCGATGCGGAAGTCGCTTCACCGCGTTATTTCCTATTTGAAATGATTTCTGACGTAATTGTAGTAGATGAGCATACTGTACAAATTAAAACGGAATATCCATTCGCACCATTGCTCGCCCACTTGTCACATAACGGCGGTGGTATGGTGAGCCCTAAGTCGATCGAAGCAGATTATGCGGCAATGAAAAGCGGCAAAGATGCGGGCTCCGTCATTGGGACAAACCCTGTCGGAACAGGCTATTTCAAATTCGACAAATGGGAGCCAGGCGCTGAAATTAAACTCGTCAAAAACGAAGACTATTGGGGCGACAAAGCTCATGTGGATTCTGTAACATTCAAGGTCATTCCTGAAAGTCCAGTCCGAAACGCAGACCTCGAAGCAGGCTATGTCCATATTGCTGATCCAATTCAACCGAACGAAGTTGCAGGTATTAACGCTGGCGACTTCGCAAGAGTTAACCAAAAAGCATCGTCCAGCCTTGCATATTTAGGTTTCAACTCAGAAAAAGAACCGTTTAATGATCCAAAAGTACGTAGAGCTGTTTCTATGCTTGTAAATAAAGATGATATTAGTGAAGGGGTTTACGACGGTTTCGGAATACCTGCAAAAGGACCTCTTGCCCCTGGAATTTTTGGTTATAACGAAGATGCAAAACCAATTGAATACAATGTGGAAGAAGCGAAAAAACTTCTTAAAGAAGCAGGCTATGAGAACGGCTTTAAATCTTCCATTTGGACGAATGACAATCCTCAACGTCAACAAATCGCAGTTCTCATGCAAGAAGAGTTGAAGAAAGTTAATATCGAAGTGGAAATCGAAGTGATGGAGTTTGGAGCTTACCTCGAAAAGACAGCTAACGGCGAGCATGACATGTTCATCCTTGGCTGGTCCAACCCGACAGGTGACGCGGACTATGGAATGTACGCACTTTTCCATTCATCACAACACGGCTCTCCAGGAAACCGTTCATTCTATACGAATCCGGAAGTCGACAAACTTCTTGAAGAAGGCCGTCGCGAGTCAGATCCAGATGAGCGAATCAAAATCTATAACAAAGTTCAAGAACACCTAATCGAAGACGCTCCAATGGCATACTTGATCCATACAGAATACCTCACGGGCGTCAGCAACAAAATCAGAGGCTTCACGATAGACACATCGGGAATTTATCAATTGAAAAACGTTCAGTTCGTAGAATAACACTAATGCAAAACAGATGCTGCCTTATGTGCAGCATCTGTTTTTTTGTGCGTAGTTGATGCCCCTTTAATGTTGGTGCCTTATGTTGGTGCCATTATTGGTGCCTGTGCACGACACATTTATGACAATTCAACTTTACGTATGTATATACAATAGGAAGTCGACCAAAGATTGATATGGTTGGCTTCCTATTTTTGTTTATGCAATTGTAGCGTATTGTCTGAATTGTGCCAGCGGCTGTGCACGACACAATTATGACTATTCATTAGTAGGTATTTATATACACACATACTACAATCCGACGTTAATTTAATTGGTTTTCTATTCTCCACTATACAATTGTAGTGCATAATCTGAATTGTTTGCTGCACAGGCACCGAAAAAGCACTGAAAAATGATGGAGTTTGGAGTGTTTCTATTTCTACAAATTACTTATAGACTAACGCCAAAAGATATCGTACTATAATTCTTATCAACTTTTCGTTCGTTAAAGGGACGTTGATTGGATTGGAATATTACAAAATCTGAAACTAATTGAAAGTGGGAAAATGTGTGAGAGATAACGTTAAACTTCATTTGATTGTGCTAGCTTTTGTTATTATCGGTGAATGGATCGGGGTTAAGCAATTCAACCTTGGTGTCGGCACGATTGCATTATTTCCAATTCTGTATGTGCTCATCTTTGGGGGCATCATCAGCTGGCCGAAATTCAAATTAATGTCAGAGAAACAAATGAAAAATTCAGCAACTATCTTAGGAATATCCTTCATGCTTTTCGTCTCAAAACTTGGAACGATGCTTGGACCTTCCCTTCCAAAGATTTTTGACGCGGGCTTCTCGCTAGCTTTCCAAGAAGTGGGCCACGTCATCGGGACAATCGCCATTGGATTGCCGATTGCTTTATTATTAGGAATGAAACGAGAAGCTATTGGAGCAACATTCTCCATTGACCGCGAACCGAACCTTGCTATCATCGCAGAAAAATATGGTTCTGATTCACCAGAAGCCCGTGGAGCACTTGGCGTGTATGTGTGCGGAACTGTATTTGGGGCTATCTACTTGGCGATATTGGCCGGATTCCTCGGGAGTCTAGGTTTCCTCCATCCTATCTCGCTAGCAATGGGTGCGGGCGTTGGATCAGGAAGTATGATGGCAGCAGCATCGGGAGCTTTAGCTGTTACCTTCCCGAATGATGCGGAAGACATCGCATTGTTTGCAGCCGCAGCTAACTTGATTACAACGATCCTCGGAACGTATATTTGTGTATTCTTCTCCTTGCCAGTCACAGCTCGCCTGTACAACTGGCTTGAACCAAAAATCGGTCGCAATAAGTTGTCCGTTACTAAGGGAGGCGACGAAGCATGATTGAAAAAGCGAAAGTGTTGTCCATCATCGGACTTATCGCCATCGTCGGCAACTGGGTCGGCTACAAGGTCAACCCGATTGCAGCACTGCCTGGTATGATTTTGATCATCCTCGCTACTGTTATCGGACTTGCATTGACAGCCTATTTACCAATTAAAATTCCGGCAGTTGTCTGGATCTCGATCATCGCGCTGATTTCAACAACACCAATCTTCCCCGGGAACGGATGGATTATCGAGCAAACTTCTAAAATCAACTTCATGGCCATCGCGACACCGATCCTCGCCTATGCTGGATTGTCTTTAGGGAAAGATATTCAAGACTTCAAAAAACTTGGCTGGCGGATTGTTGTCATTTCATTAGTCGTCTACACAGGCACATTCCTATTCGCCGCCATCTTTGCAGAAATCGTGTTTAGGATTCAAGGACGTTTTTAATGGTGCCTTTAATGGTGCCTGTGCATCACACATTTATGACAATTCAATAATCTGTATATAAATGCGAAAGGAAGTCAACCGAAGATTGATACGGTTGGCTTCCTGTTTTTTTATAAACAATTGTAGTGTATAGTCTGAATTGTTTCGATGGCTGTGCAAGAAACATTTATGACTATTCAATAATGGGTATTTATATACACTTCCAATATAACACTGCATTGATATGGTCGTCTTTCTACATTTTCACTATGTAATTGTAGTGTATAATCTGAATTATTTGCTGCACAGGCACCCAAAAGAGAGAGAGAGCACCCAAAAGAGAGAGCCCAAAAAAGAGCACAAAAAAGAGCACAAAAAAGAGCACAAAAACAAGCGGCAAAAAGGTGGTTCTCCTAAATGGATGAAAATATTTTTTTCGTTCGTTTATGCCGTTTAAAATTCAATTTCACCCCTATTTCCTCATTTAAAATTTATTTTTTCGTTTTCTGATGAATTCAGACAGTTGTCAGTCTATTTAAAAATCGATACAGTTGGAGAAAAAGAAAGTGGTGACGTGCAATCGCATCGATCATTATGAGTGTAGGACTGCAAGGGATGAAGGGGCACAAAGTTGCCGTGGAGGCAAATGTACGTGTAGATCGGGAGCAGTTTGTCATTATCGGATTACCCGATGCTTCTATTAAGGAGTCGAAGGAGCGGGTACTCAGTTGTTTGCATGCAATGAATTTGGAAATTGATATGAAGAAGATTACTATTCATTTATCCCCTTCCGACATACGGAAAAGCGGGACAGGCTTTGATTGTGCAATGTTATTGGCTGTAATGCAGGAAGTGTTGGACAAGCCGCTACCAATAGATGATTCGACTTGTGTCATAGCAGCACTTTCATTAAACTGCGAACTTATGCCGTTTCACGGAATGATTCCCGCCATTCAGCAAGCCATTAGTCTCGGCTTCAAGCGTATACTTATCCCGTCCATCGACGTTTCTTTTTTGCGACATGTTAAGAATGTCGAAATCGTTCCGTTGCCAGACATGCATGCACTTATTTCGTATTTGAAAGGATCGCGTTTACCGGATTACTTGATAACGCCTAAGCTGGCTATTGTAGCACCTGCTCCATTCGATGAGCAGACGAGCACGGACTTTTCTTCAATCCGAGGACACCAGGATGCGAAGCGGGCTATGGAAATCTGTGCGGCAGGGGGACACCATCTCCTGATCATGGGGCCTCCGGGCTGCGGCAAAAGCATGTTGTCGGACGCATTCCATACGATTTTGCCCGATTTATCGCTTGATGAGATGGTCGAGTTGTATGGCATTTACCATTTGGCGCGTGAAAATCGCGGGATGTCCCCTCGCCCTCCTTATCGGCACCCACACCACTCCGCCTCTTCCGTTTCGTTAATAGGTGGCGGGACATTTCCGAAGCCAGGCGAAATTTCATTGGCACATAAGGGCGTTTTATTTCTAGATGAACTCGGGGAGTTTTCAAGAAAGACGTTGGATATGCTGCGACAACCGATGGAGGCTGGTGAAGTTACGATTAGTCGGGTGAGGCAATCCGTTACGTATCCGTCGAATTTTATACTTATCGCCGCCACGAATCCTTGTCCATGCGGATATGTCGGTTCAAACGAGCGCTATTGCACTTGTTCTTCGAGGCAAGTCGCCAATTATCGGCTAAAAGTTTCAGGTCCTCTTCTCGATCGAATGGATTTTGTACTAGCGTTACATAGTGTCGGGTTGAAGGAGGATTCCGAGGCAGAAACTTCTGCATCGATACGCGGAAGGACAACCCGTGCCCGTGAAATGCAACGTGCGCGATTCGGAAAAGAATGGTTGAACGGTTTTGTTCCGTTTCAATTATTGGATGAAACATGCGGCTTGTCTAAGGCACAGATAGAGTTTATTCAGCAAATATGTTTCGAGAAGAAATGGAGCAATCGAACACAAACGAAATTAATTCGCATCGCGCGAACAATTGCGGATTTGGAAGGGTCGAAATTCATTACAGAAAGTGCATTGCTGGAAAGTGTCAAATGGAAATCGATGGCGCCTAAGTTGCATATTTCATCCGTTTTGGTGGGTGAATGATATGACGAGGAGAATTCGCTATTGGAATCCGTATGGATATTTCCACGTGACGATGCGGGGGAACAATCGGCAACCGATTTTCGAAACGCCGGAAGATAAAATGAACTTGATGCGCGCCTTTGACTATGCGTATGATAAATATCCATTTTCCATTGTCGCGTATTGCATCATGTCGAATCACTATCACTTGCTTATTCAATCCGAGGTGCAATTGAGTCGGGTCATGGCGCGTATTAACCGAAGATACAGTGACTATTATTCGAAGCGTTATGATCATGTTGGGCACGTTTATGAGAAGCGTTATTTTTCAAAACTTGCCAACGGTCCAAGAGCCATACTGGACATTAGCAGCTATATCCATCGGAATCCGATTGACACAAAGGTTCCCCTCGTGAAGTCATTGGAAGATTATCCTTATAGTTCATTCCCCTTCTATGTTAATACAGATCGAACACGACCGCGTTTCTTAAACATAGATCTTGTGCCAACATTTTTACCAAAGCCATTTGAAACGACAAACCAGGCTTACCAGCTTTATTGTTTAGCATATAAGCAGGACATTGAGAAGGTGTATGAGGAGATGCCTTCGGAAGATTTTAAACAATCGTTTGGTGCAAGAATGCGCAACGTGATACTATCAACAAAATAATTAAAAACACGCCAAGCTGGAAGGAATGATCCACCGATGAAGAAACAGCTAATGAAATTGTTGGAACAGCGAAAAGAGGAAATGATTGAGATTAGACGTCATTTGCACGAGTATCCCGAGTTATCGTTCCAAGAGGAAAAGACTGCTCAATACATTGCGGATTTTTACAACGGAAAAGATGTAGATATTCAAACGAATGTTGGTAATGGATATGGCATTATCGTGACGATTAAAGGCGGAAAGCCGGGTAAAACTATTGGCCTTCGTGCGGATTTTGATGCACTGCCGATTCATGAAGAAACGGATGTGCCATTTAAATCGAAAAACGAAGGCGTCATGCATGCTTGCGGGCATGATGCGCATACCGCATATTTGCTTGTGTTGGCGGATTGTTTGATTGAACTGAAAGAGGAATTGGCCGGGACGATTAAAATTATTCACCAGCATGCAGAGGAAGTGCCTCCGGGTGGTGCGAAAAGTATTGTGGAATCGGGTTTGCTGGATGACGTGGATGCGGTCTACGGTGTGCATTTATTTCCAACAGAGCCAGCGGGAGTTGTTGGGTACCATAGCGGCTATTCGATGGCGGGCCGGACTCACTTCAAATTGAAAATTCAAGGTGTCGGCGGTCACGGATCATCCCCTCACCTGGCAAATGACGCCATTGTTGCAGGTGCACATTTTGTGACGTCCATCCAAACTGTCGTGAGTCGCCGATTGAATCCTTTTGACATGGGCGTTATTACTATCGGCTCATTTGATGGAAAAGGACAATTCAACGTAATTAAGGACAGTGTCGAATTGGAGGGCGATGTGCGGTATATGACAGCTGAAGTCCAAGAGTTGATTGACAAGGAAGTCCACCGAATTACCAAAGGGATTGAAGAGGAATTCGGCGTGAAGTGCGAACTCGAATATGTACCGGACTATCCGCCACTCTACAACGATCCGGAAATTACAGCAGGTGTTGTCGCCGCCATCGAGAATTCCACGGAGCCTGAGATTAAATCGATGACGGAATTCCCTATGTTCTCTGGATCAGAAGACTTCGCCTACTACGCAGCGAAGTATCCGTCCTGCTTCTTCTACATCGGTTGCAAACCGAAAGGCGTTGAGAAAGCTTATTTCAACCACCATCCGAAATGGGATATCGACGAAGACGCATTGCTAGTCGCAGCAAAAGCAGTCGCCGAAGTCGTTTGTAGTAGTTAAGAATTTTGCAAGTGCCTGTGTAAGACACATTTATGACTATTCAATAACCGGCATATAAATTCAAATAAAAGCCAACCAAAGATTGATTTGGTTGGCTTTTGATATTATTTTATACAATTGTAGTGTATTGTCTGAATCGTGTCGGCGGCTGTGCACGATACATTTATGACAATTCAACAACAGGCATTAATATACACTCCGGAGCTACTAAAACATTGATATAATGGACTTTCCGATTTTCGTTTATGCAATTGTAGTGTATTGTCAGAATTGTTTGCTGCACAGGCACCGCTTTTGCAAGTGGTACCGCTATTGAAGTCATTGCGCGTAGTCGCCGCTGTAGTTGATAAGGGAGCATTCGATGACGCCGGGGATGTCGGTGATTTTTGTCATGAATGCGGTGTTGTCGTCGCGGAGTTTGAGTTCAAGGGTTAGCTCGACGTAGCCTTTCCGGATGTTTTTGGATTTTAACGTTGTGTTTAATTTTCGAAGGGGATCGCGCAGTTCGTCGGTTGCTGTTTCTGTATGGCGGATGATGAGTAAATACGATTGGTGACGGATTTTCTTTCGTGATAGCAGTACGAGTGTTAATCCGATGACGAGGGAGCCGGTAATGGCGAGCGGGTACATGGCAGCGCCACTAGCGATTCCAGCCGATATCGCCCAGAACATGTAGACGATGTCGAGTGGATCCTTCACAGCTGTTCGGAATCGAACGATGCTTAAGGCGCCGACCATTCCGAGCGAGAGGACGATGTTCGTACTAATTGTCATTATGATTAACGCCGTAATCATCGTCATTAGAACGAACGACACATTGTAATTATAGCTATAAACGACCCCACGAAAACTACGTCGATAAATCCAATAGATGAACATGCCGATTGCAAAGGAACAGAGGAAACCGAACAGCATGTCAATATAGGAAACGCTTTTGAATACTTCCAAGTTTAGAACACTCTTCTTAATTATATCTTCAAAATTTAACACGTCATTCATCTAATACAGCCCCCCAGCCACTATTGTTTAAAATGAAAGATACTTCTCTCTCTACAAATGACGTATTTCGAAATAGCAGAACGTACAAAGTTTTTGGGCTGTAGGACTCGCCGTATATGATCCGGCAGGAATTCATCGAACTTCACCTCCATGATCGTCCGTCCGGGCTCAATCACTTCTTGGAGAATTAAACCCGGATGAAACATATCCATCCCACTCACTCCTGCCGCGAGCCGTTTGTCAAAGGTGATCCTCACATTCCCCGCGTTATACACATAAGCTTCTCTCGTATAATCTGTTATCGCACCCGGCCGAAAGTTCCTGTACGCTAGAGCATAATAGAAATCGCGGCGTAAACGATCCGTTGTTTCACTCAAAACTTCATAGTCACCTGCCAAAATACAATCGTACTCCATTCTGCTCAATGGGGAGGATTCTTTATGAATATAACTTCCGTATTTACTTTTCCTCTCCAATTTGATGACTTCATCACTTTCGTTATATATCCGTATTCGATACTTTTCCCGGTTGAAAATCCCATCATTCTTATCGTATAAGGAATGATCATGAATCCCGTCAAAATAGAGGCTTCGGATGCCGTACCCATCACTCGAAACGGAATGGGCATCCAGCTCGAGTATGGCCGAAATATTTGAACGTAAGGTAATGTAATCTTGAAGGCTAACGTAATACTTCATCTCATTCCTCAGCTTTTTTCCTTGGAAATACATCTCAATTCACCTCGAATTCCAGGATACCGTAATACAATTCTCCCTCTTCGTCCTCATACATATCGAAGGAAGTCTGCTCATTTCCTTGGCTATCCCTCACTGTCACCTTCCAGTAATAGATTCCACTCGCGGGTCTATCCATTTGAAAGCTATTCGTCCGAATATCTACTTCAGAATGGATGATTTCTGTGATTAAAGGATCTTTCGCCACGACAGCTGTGTAAAAAAGGTCATCCCCTTGCAAGTCAAATGAAATTTGCCAAGAGAACGTAAGCGTTGTTTCACCATCATCTTCTACGTCGTTCATATAAAACGGCTTCGGTTTTTGCAAATCCTCCATAAAGCGCGCGACTGCACGTTCCGGCGTATCGATTATATGCTGAAGATCCATCTCAAACATTTCTATCTTTTCCGGCAAATACTTGACATCTGGCTCCCTATAAATGAACGGTTTAACTACCGGAGTGTATTTCCGCAGCTGCTTCTCAATTGTCTGTTCATTTATATAAGCACGCATTTCCTCTAATTTTCCAACGAGCAATTGGACATGCTCATCTGTTCGGAAAAAACGGTTATGCAATATGCTTCCCCAATAGTTACTAATGCCCGTCTGATATGGTCTAATTTCCTTTCTCGACCGCTCAACTTCCCATGCCCCATCATAATCCCACGGGAGGATGTACCACTTGTCTGAATTTAGCGGGGAATAAAGATAGAAATTATTCGCATCGGTATCCATATTATCCATAAGGATGTTGACTGCCGTCCACGTCAAAAAGTTTTCCATATCGAAATGAGCTTCCATCACTTCCTCAATCGGCTTCTTCATGTCATTCACATCTTCCAGCATGGCAATCAACTTATCATGCTCTTTCCTTCCTTTTATTTCAAGAATTGTTTCAAATAATGCCTCATCGTACAACGGATCTGAGGTCAGTTTTATTTGATCGGGATATCGTTCGAATTCGAAAAACGTCACTTTGTACAAATAACCGTTCGGATCAAGTAAATGAGATTTTAGGAATTTCCCATTCGGCTGCTCAACATGGGTGTACAAGCCGTAATCCTCATAGGTACCCGTAGCCTCCATAGCCGTCATATCCTTCACATACAAATGGACAAATTGGGTCCGCAAACTCGTCAAATCCGGCACCGTCTCCAGTAAATCAAAAGCGAGTTTATTACGCATACGGGAAAGATCGTACGAGTGCTTATTTAAATTCAGTATTCGCTGATCGTGCCACAAACCTGTTTCCTCAAACAGCTTAATCTTGTACGACTTCTGCAAGTCTTTACGCGCAGAATTGCCCCGAATACTAATCTTGGCATTCGGAGCGTCAGCCCCATAGCCGAACATGCCGGATTGGGGCCCTGCTCCATCCTCGAATCCTTCTGCAATTGTAATGCGCAAGCTAGCGTCACTATGCCGATCTGTCATTCGATTCAATGCATACCAGTCGACCGAGCTACTATCCGGGTGCTCGTCTGGCCAAATCGTTATATACAACGCTTTGACGGAGTCATCGACGTCTCGTTCATATAGCCTTTTATCTTCTATTAATTTGCCGGTCCCCATACCCGTCATTCCGTATGCATCTCCGTTCGTCCCAATCATTGACTGTTCCGGTTGCTGCTCGGAAGCGGAACAGGCGGATAACACGACGCCTGCCGCCACTACGAGCAAAAGCGTAAGCGAACTGCGCAATCGTTTCCGCTTCAACTGTTTAATCGTATCGAGCGGCTCCCGGCAAAACGTATAATAATTAATATGTCGAAGCACATATAGCAGACGCAATAACGTAATCCCCATGACGACAATTGCTGCGGTGAATAGGCCTGCTCCGTCTAGCCCGAGCTTCATTGACCCATACGTTAACCCCGCGTTAAGAATGAAAAACAACGACCCGCAAATGAACACCCCTTTTTTATCATCAAAATACATTAATGCATGGAGCATGACGAAAAAGAGGATGAAGAAATAGAACCCAAGGACGAGGACGACAAATAAATCGAGTTGCTCCATTGAAAATCCGATTTTCGGCAACCAGAGAAGACCGAGTGCAATCGATAGTAAGGAGAAGAGCAACTGCACTTCAATTAATAAACTAATTCCCGCAACTAATGCATTTTGCATCGACTCTTTTGCTCGTTTCAACCGTTCAAACGTTCCACCTGTCACGACATTCGAGTAAAATAGTTTATATTTTTCATAGAAGGACGTTTCCACGAGGACGACAAAAACGATGAGCGAGGGGATGACAGATAAGTAAGCATAAAAAACGGGGAGATCATAAAAAGGCATTAACCGATACTGATCTGCAACGACCATCGCGTCGGTTCGGAGCCAATAAACGAAGTTCTGGACAAACACTCCTGAATAAACGAATACTCCAGTAACGAAAATGACCGGATATTTTTTGAAGTAGAAAAGAAACTCAAAATAGTCTCTTGTCCTTCCACGGGGAAAGACTTGTTCTAGATGAATCATGAGCAAGGCAGCAACAATTCCAAGCCCTACGACGCATGCACCAACCGCGATCACTGCCCGTTCTGCGTCTGTGTACGTAAATAACAGCCACCCAATCGGGACCGCGACGACGAAACCAATGACAAAGCTTCTAAAAATACGTGCATAATCTTTCAACGCCGACAAGTACACCGTTTGCAGCCAAATAACGACGAGTTCCATAAACAACAAATAGGCAAAAAATTTATACACGCCACTTTCCGAAACCCCGCTCAAAAAAACAAAGGCAACGACTGCTGCAATCGGAAGCGTGAGCAAAAGAGCCCCGTAGAAGGACGTAATAATTTTCTCAAACCGACCCTCAAACACTTGATCCGCAACGAATCTCGTCAGCACGATTGCAATTCCACTCGTCAAAATAATCGAGAAGATGAAGCTATACGTCATTGTCGCTATGAACAGTTCGGATTCCAAACGTACACCGCCGGACAATTCCATCATTTTTTTCAACACGAGCACGAGCGCAATACAGAGCAGCATTGGGCCCGCCGTCATTGCAGATGAATAGCCGAAAGCTTTAATCGACCGGACGATGCCTTCATTTTTAAATAACTTGCGTAACTCAAAACCAATTCCCGCCAATTCATTCACCTACCTAAAGATTGATACAACGTCCGGTACTTATCGATGAACACACTTTTCCTATAAAATTGGGAAACTCGTTCATAGCCGCTTTTCCCCATCGCCTCTCGCAACTCCCTATTACGACAGAGCGTTATGAGCGCTTCAGCGATTTTTTCGTAATGAAGGACGGGGCAAATAATACCAGCAGGCTCATCGTCATCCGTTTTCCCTAACAACAGCTCTTTACAACTTCCTACATTCGTTGCGACTACTGGCTTTCCATTCGCCATCGCTTCCAAAACGGCTAATGGCTGCCCTTCACTTATACTTGTTAACACCGTCATATCCATTTTGCCGATGTACTCACTCACGTTAACTTGACCCGTGAAACTAATATTGTTCACGCCGAGAGAAGATACAAGTTGCAAACATTCCTCGTAATATATATTTTCCTCGTCCGCCGACCCCATAATATATAGTTCAGCATTTGGGATTTCCTTTTCGACGAGCGCAAAGCTATGAATCATCGTCTTAATATCTTTTATTGCAACGACGCGGACGATCGCGCCGATTCGAATTGTTCCATCATCAGGGACGGCCGGAAGTTCCGCATACTCCCCAACGTCCACTCCATTTGGAATAATTCGGATTTTCTCTTCCGGACAACCCATTTCGACTTCAATTTCTTTATTGCGATGGAAAAGGGTGATCACTTCATCCGCAGCCGCATAGATTGCGCTCGACAACGTATAGAAATAGCGGATCCATAATTCTTTAAACTCCCCTTTCACCCAATCCGCCTTAATGATCTCTTCTTCTCTTTCTCGGGAATAAATTCCGTGCTCCGTCAATAACAGCGGCTTGCCGTGCAAATGTTTCGCGAGAACTCCCGCAATCCCTGCATAACCAGTCGATACACAATGATACAGATCCGCCTCGGGTAGTTCTTCACGAACAGTGACGATCAACGGCAATATCATCGAGTTAATTGTCCAAAATAGGTCATTAAATGGGAGTGGATGATTCACTCGTTCTGCTATTCGCTCCACGATATCTAAATAATCTTTACTCGAAAGAAAATCGATCGTATTTTCGAATACGCCACTCCGTAACAGATTGAACATGCCTTCCCAATTTAGCGTTTCATCCCCACTTATGAGGGCAACGATATTGTCCAAATCCTCTTGAGGCAACTGAAACCGCCTTCCCCATTTCCCTTTTTCCATTACATACGAATCGAGGCACACTTCTTTCACCTCGACAACATTCGGAGGTAACTCATATACGTAACGACCTTTCCGTTTGGAATCGGCATTGATGACGTAAATGACAAATTCATGCTCCGGCATTTCCGTCATCAATGTTTGAATCCACGTCGAAACGCCGCCTGTTACGTAAGGATAAGACCCTTCCGCAATCAAACAGATTTTCATCCAACTACCCTCCAAATTCCAGTTTGAACCGGGTGCCAACTACGTTGACTAGGAATACACCGTCATCTATTTGTTTTACCGTACAGTTCGTTAAGCGGCCGATTTTGCGCTCTGTCCGTAAAATGAAATACATATTTGTACCAGGACCGGACAAATCCCCTTCTATGCCGTCCTCAATTGCTGTCCAATTCACATCTGTATGCATGACTCGCGCCATATCG
Source organism: Sporosarcina sp. UB5 (assembly GCF_050859005.1). Taxonomy (GTDB): domain Bacteria; phylum Bacillota; class Bacilli; order Bacillales_A; family Planococcaceae; genus Sporosarcina. The sequence goes on along the minus strand of NZ_CP125984.1, from coordinate 1,774,682 downwards.
AGCGCAGCTTCCGTCGATGTCATCGCCCGCACCCACGGATACGTCCTTTCCACCCGATCCATATTGTCCTCGAACCCTTTGTAAATCTGTTCCCACGTCATGTTATAGCTTCTATCCTCGCTTATCGCGTCATCCGGGTGAAGGAAATTCGAATAAATACCTACGGATGTCATCGCATTCGCTTCTGCCCATCGGTCAAACGGCCTTTCTGTATAGCCGGAAGTAACACGCGGCATTTCAATAATTCCAACCTGCGCAATTTCAAACTCTTGCACATACGATGCATTCGTCGGGTCTTCAATGAATAGCGAAGCGATGACCGTCAATTCCGGCCACGCCTTTTTCAGCGCCTCCCTTCCTTCAGAAGAAAGCACATTTGAAGGCGGCACATATGAAGCGACGGTGTAATTCGGGAAGGATGCTTTTGTGAAGTCCAACACTTCTTCGATAGACGCCACCATATCCTCCTCGTTTGTCCAAACATTGTAGTCAAACTGGGCGGCAATTTCGGAATCCCGATTGAGTGGCTGGTGATTGTAGCCGTGAATTCCCAATTCCCCTCCGCTCTTAATAATTTCGCGGCCGTATGAAATAAGATTTAACCGGGACGCATCTACTGGATACACAAATGGTGGATCGACATCATCGCCGTACGTCTCAATGACGACACCTGTGTATCGCAAATTGTATCGTTTCGCAATCGCGAGCATATCCGGCCACCAAATTTCCCGATAAAACGTCGGCAAATCCTTTTTGTATTGCTCATAAATGGCTTCGTTCCTTCCTGAAGCAATCGGCGCAGGAAAATCATCTATGAAAAACACTTTTGAGTTGTAAATAGGGTACATGAAATCCGGTTGAAGCATACTAATCGCCCCCGCAAGGACGCCTCGATTCAGTTTTTCCTCAAGCATCGACCCATTACAGACGATAAACGCCCCTTCGCCAATTGCAGTTCTCCAGAGTAGCGGAATACCATCAGAACTTTTCGCAAGGAGCTTTGCATGTTCATCGAGCGAGACGAGCAACGCTGAGTTGTAGATGAAATCGTCATCGATTTTCCAACCGCTCTCCCCAATTAGTACATTGGAGTCGAGCTCAATGCCGTACGTACTCACATGATAGCCATACGAGGCGATGCCCATTTTTCGATAAATGACTTGTAACTCAGATTCCGGTTGCAAGGCCGTCATGAACAATACATAGCCCCCATTGAATGCGAACTCCTCAACTTCCTCTGCACTTCCCGCCATGCTAAGTTGGTCGACCGCAATTAGAACGACGTCGCAAGTTGCGTAATTAAGCGGTGCGTTATCAAGATTTATTCCAATCGTAGGAAGTTTCATATGCGCTAACGTCTTCTCAGCGTTATCTTTCAGCTTCATACTCGACTCGTCGGATGACGAATAAGCGATGCAATAAAGAGGGACCCCTTCTTCTACTGTTTGCTCTTCTTTTTTATTAGTAATGGAAAGAAGCTCACTCGCTTCACTAAGGAGTACGTTATTTTGTTGAAACGTCAACACGAACTGGGAGCGGGCAATGAGGAAGAAAATGCCCGATGCAAGTACCGAAACGAGGACGATGTAAATGCTTTTAGAGAAGTTCACTTTCATGGCCAATTATCCCTTTCGACCAATACCTGACGACGTTAATTCCACGGTTCGTTAAAATGACTTTGGAATTTTTGACGGCTTGAATCATCCGTTGCAGCGCTGCAGGTGAATTGATAGTGTAATAGAGCTGGATCATATACAAATAAGGGCCTTCTCGGTCCGGGTACCGATGTAAATAGGCGAGACCTGTCTTTTCCGCTTCCGCATAGTCTCCACTTTCGATTTCACAAAGCATCTTTTCTTCGTAATCAATTTCGGTGTCCCCGTCCTTTTTCGAAATGATTGTCCAGAGTACTTCGATGTAGTTATTTCTGTAGTGACGCAATGTGTTTTCATCCATAAAGCCGCTGTCCATATATTTCTTCAGCGCATCCCGGTAGTCGCAAGCTACCTCGATATTATTCGGATCACGTGCATACTCATTGGAAAGGTGCCGAATTTTTAAGGCTAATTTCCGATTCACTTCTATAATTGCGCTCACCGCGTAATGGGATGTTTCGGTATCTTCATTTTCCACAGCAACCTTGACGACATTCATATAACGAGTCGCATCATCTTTTAATATGTCAATCATAATTCGCCGTCTTGTGGCGTGATCATTGACGAGCAGCGCTTCTTCAATAGGAACGACATCGATTTCTTTTCTTTTATTTACCTTCTCGTAACTATCCTCTTCTTTGACGAGGATATCTTCATCCAACTTGGCCATATACCGTTCGAACTCGTCGCCGTTATTTCGCATCGCCCGTTTCGGCCAGACAGATGCAAACGACCACCCAACGACAGGTAGCAGGGTGACGATGACGACTCCTAGTAGCCACTCCTTCCTTGAGTGGCGATGTAAATAGGCGAGAAGCAAAGCGGAAATGAGAACATAAATGACGTACATATAAAGCATTTTAATTCCCTCCTCCTGCCCTCGCTTCGGTGAATTTCATTGCGCGTGACAATGCGGTTCCTGCCATATCCGCTACAATCGAAAGCACATTTTCCATATAGAGCGATAGTTGATCGAACCCGATTCCATTCACACAAACGATCGCGATAATATTGCCGTTATGGCGAATAGGAGCTGCCATCATCGGCGCGGAGGCGTCCAGTCCTTTATTCACAAATAAAGATCCTTTCGTAAGGACGTGCCGGAGGAAAGCATGATCAGCAACTTTCAAAGGGTCTGGAGTGCGTTCGAGGAGATGACCCGAACGTGCAGTAAGCTGGGCGTACTCGCAATTTTCACTTAGCGTCAGAAGGGATACTTGTTTTGCATTCATCACTTTTTGGACGACGTGCACGGTTTGCTCATGCACTGTTTCAGAATCAAACCCATCCAACTCTTTTAAAATCGAATGCACTTTTCCGAAACTGTTTTTGTCTGTTAATATTCGATGACGTAGCGCATTTTTTACGTCTAGCACGTCCCGATGCACTTCATTCAACAAGTCGTACTTCACTTCCAACTGTTGCACCCGTTCCTTTTGTGCCAAAATCATATTATTTTTTCGCTGAACGGCATACCCGATGACGAGCGCAATAAAGACATACAAAATTGCTTGGAATAAAAAAGCTGTATCGTACAAAAGCGAAATGAATTCCCGGCCATCCGTTAACTTGTCATAGAGAATGAGCAAAATCGATAATGCTGCGGCCAATAGCGCTTGTCGTTTGCCGTAGAAAATGCCGAGCACGACAATATAAATGACGATCGCAACCCCAATCGTCTGCTGCATACCTAAATTTCCATTTAAAAAGAGGAATGCGACAACGAAGAAAGCGAGGAAGTTTTCGATGTATGGCTTCACAGACTTGAACGCGATTGAAGAGAGGATTCGCTCTTTTTTGCGGCCCTCCGCCTTATCTTCTTGTTCATGTTGCTCCTTGAAATACGTATACGTGCGGCGAAGTCCCTCGTCCAAATCGACGAGAGGTGCCCAATCGAGATCATTCCTCAGTTTTTCATTACCTAAAGAAGACCTTCGAATATCGCCCTGACGCTTCGGCCGGTATTCCACTTCACCCGCGCCGTGCAAAGAGATGAGTGTCAACGCAAGCGTATTCACACTCGTTTCGGTATTTGTCGAGAGGTTATACACACCTGTCAAATCCGAATGGGACGCTCGGAACAGTGCATCTGCCACATCTTCCACGTAAATGAAATCCCTCGTTTGCTCGCCGTCGCCGAAAATTCCGAGCGTGCTTCCATTTAGCAAACATGAATGGAATTTTGCGACGACACCTGCTTCCCCGTCGCTCCCTTGCCGCGGCCCATACACATTCGAAAACCGGAAACAAACCGTATCCAAACCGTACAACTGTTTCCACTTTGCACAATACGTTTCCCCGATCCACTTGCTAATCCCATAAGGCGAAATTGGATTCGTTACATCTTTTTCCGTTAGCGGCACCTTTGCCCGCGCCCCGTAAACTGCCGCGGTCGAAGCAAATAAGAACTTTCTCACCTTGTACTTTTCCGCGAGTGTCAGCATATTCACAAGACCGAGCACATTGCTCTCTGCATCCCCCTTCGGATCATTCATCGATGCATGTACACTCGCCTGTGCCGCCAAATGGACGACAACATCAAACGGAAATGACCGAAACACTTCCTCACAAGCAGCATCTTCTACCGAAAGATTATAGCCCTTATGCTTGAAAGCGACTCTGTCCCGTCTCCCCGTCGAAAAATCATCAATAATATAAACGTCATACCCTTCTTTATAAAAACGATCAGCGACATGCGACCCAATAAACCCATACCCACCCGTTATTAGTACTTTCATCCAGTCACCTTCTACAATCAGTAATGGCATGCACAACTAACCTACTAAACGAAGACAATACGAAACCAACAAACTTCCCACACTATATGAAAATACAAATGAAAATACGACTACTATACATATATGAATAAAACCAACCAATCCAAAGGCAACCGCCCCCACCCCCGCATAGTAGTAACGCCTCTACCACGGCGCCTGTGCAAGGCGCATTTATGACAATTCATCGTTTTGTATATAAATGCAAAAGAAAGCTGACCAAGTGTTGATTTGATCAGCTTTCTTGTTTAACATTATGCAATTGTAGTGTATTGTCTGAATTGTGTCGGCGGCTGTGCACGGCGCAATTATGACTATTCAATGACGTGTATGAAAATACAAAAAGAAGCGAGTCAATGATTATAATGACAAGCTTCCTATATTTTTATTATGCAATTGTAGTGAATACACAGAATTGTGTGCTGCACAGGCACCGTTTTAATTCCGCTTTAAATACCGCGTTAAATCCCTACTGGCACGATATACATACCTGCATTTTCGTCTTGTTTGACGACGACGTTGACGCCGTAGATGTCGCGGATCAAGTCGGCTGTTATGATGTCTTCTGGTTTGCCTTTGGCTGCGATGCGGCCGTCTTTCATGACGATGATGACGTCGCTGTATTTGATGGCCTGGTTTATGTCGTGCAACACCATGACGATGGAGATGCCGTGTTCTTTATTCAAATCACGAACAAGCTCCAAAAGCTCGTATTGATAATAAATATCCAAATATGTCGTCGGTTCATCCAAAAACAAATACGGCGTCTTCTGCGTCAACGCCATGGCGATCCAAACTCGCTGCATTTGGCCGCCGGATAGGCTGTCGATTGGCATATGTCGCTTATCGAGCAAGCCCGTCCGCTCAAGCGCCCATTCAATCGCCTCTTCGTCCTCATCCGTCGAGGACGAGAACAAATTCTTATACGGAATCCGTCCGTACGCTGTCAGCTTCTCGACGGTCATATCAGATGGCGCATTATTTTGCTGATGAACGACGGCAAGCCGCTTCGCAAGCTCTTTCGGTTTAAAATCGCGCAACGATTTTCCGTCCAATAACACGTTTCCTTTTTGCGGCTGATGATGATTCGACAGTACGCCTAACAACGTCGATTTCCCGCACCCGTTCGGCCCGATAATCGTCGTCACTTTGCCGATGTCGATCTTGCTGTCGATTCCGTGCAACGTATCCCTCTTCTTGTCGTATGAAAATGTGACTTCCTTAATGTCCATAAATGCGATCACTCTTTCGTAGCAAGAATATGAGGAATGGCCCACCGATCACGGCCATGATGATGGATGCCGGGATTTCATTCGGCGCAATCAATGTCCTTCCAAGCGTGTCCGCGAGCAATATTAACAGCGCGCCCGCCAACGCCGAAAACGGGATGAGCACTTTATGATCATTGCCGACAAGAGTCCTACCGATATGCGGCACCAATAACCCGACAAAAGCGAACATGCCCGCAATCGTCGTCGCAATCGAAGCTAGCAATACCGCAATGATCGAAATAACGAACCTCGCCAAATTCACATTAACGCCAAGGCTTTTCGCCGTCCGATCTTCAAGCGATAAATAATTGCACAATCGATAGACGAAAAACGCCAGCACTAACCCAATCGACCCGTATAGCGCAATCACTTCCACTTCGCTCCATTTTTTCATCGTCAACGTCGACGTCGTCACTTGACTCATCGACTGCGTAATGCCGCTCCCGCTGAACCCGATCGCCTGCCCGAGTCCAGTGAACAACGCGTTGACAGCGATCCCGATCAAAATCATCCGAAGCGGATCCAAGCCAGACTTCCACGATAATGAATACACTAAGAAAAACGCCAACGCACCGCCGATAAACGCGAACAGCGGCACAAAGAAGAATAACGTCGGGAACATTGCAATAACCAATACAGACATGAAACTCGCACCCGCGGAAACACCGATAATCCCGGGATCAGCAAGCGGGTTGCGCATGACCGCCTGCAGCAACACGCCCGCAACAGACAATGCAGCTCCCGCGAATACCGCAATTAAAATCCGCGGCAACCGCAAGTCTTTTATGATGGCGACATCGTCATTCGTTCCGGTTAACAACCCGTGAATTAATTCAAAAGGCGTCACCGAAATGCTACCCGTCAATGCGGATTGAACAAAAACGCTAACCAACAATAGCGCAACAACTATGAAACTAAGGCTCTTCCGATTGATTCCAAACATGACCTTACCCGCCTTCATTTCTCTTCATGCAACATGTTCATTAACTCATCTAACGCTTCTGCCGCGGCCAAATTGCCCGTCGTACCGAACAACGTCTCTTCCAAATCATAAACGCGCCCATTTTTCACCGCGTTAAAATGCTTCCACACATCATTCGTACGGAACTCCTTATCAAACATCTCAACTACTTGCTCCGGCATGCCGTGCGCCGCTCGCAAAATGACGTCCGGATTCGTCTGCTGCAAATATTCCGTGTTAGCGGAAATAAACTCAACATCCTCACCCGTAATGACATTGACGCCACCAGCCCGCTTCACGAGATCCCCGATGTACGAATGCTCCGTCCCGACCAAATAACTGCCGGGAATTCCCATCAGAATGAGTACGGTTGGCTTCTCTTTCCCGTCAATCGCCAGCTCAATCGCAGCCGACTTCTCTTCAAACTGCGCCACAATCGCTTCCGCCTGCTCCACCCGATCGTACTTCTCACCGATTTTAAATATTTCTTCGTGCATCGCGTCAATGCTTTCGAGGTTCACATACGTCATATCAATCCCGCGTTCCTCAAACATTTCTTGCAAGTCATATTTCAACGTTGTCACCGAAAAAATTTCAGTCGGCTTTAACGATAGAAGCATTTCCATGTCCGGGCTCATTGGATTGCCGACTTCCTTCGCATTCGAGTAGCGCTTCGGCAACTCCTTATAACTCGACGGAATACCGACTAAATCGAGTTCAAGTGCATCCATAATTTCGGTCAGCGCGACAGTCGTTGCGACAATTCGATCGCCGTCGTGCTCGCCGATTTGTTCATTCGCCTCATTCGCAGTACCCGCTGAACAACCGGCAAGCATTACACTTACTAACAAGCCGAAAAGGCCGATCGCTTTTTTCATTCCAGCACAACTCCCTTATTTTCGTGCTCGCTTCCTCGCAAACGCAAATACGATTGCAGCGACAATGACAGCTGTAATCGCCATAATAGCAATGAAAAGCGTATTCGAGGATTTTTCCGTTTCATCGCTGGCTTCTTCCACATCCACTGTTTCGACAGCGTTTTCTTCCTGTACTTTATTCAACGCATCCGCTTCTTCAGCCGCGTCGTCCTCTGCTGCATTTGCCAAGTTTTCAGCTTCCGTGCTCTCATCTGTCATATCTTCTGATTCCACTGCAGGTTGCTCCGCCGCTTCATCTTTTCCGGTTTTATTCCCATCCGACTTCTCTTCTTTCGTAACAGTTTCAGTCGTTTTAGCCGTTTCGGTTTTATTCTCAGCAGGTTTTTGAGCAGGCTTTTGTGCTTGCTGTTGTACCGGTTTCTCGGTCTGCTTCGGCGTTTCTTGCTTCGTTTCCTTTGCCGGAGGAGGTGTCGCTACAGGCTTTTCAACCGGAGGGGCAGGGATAGAAGATGTATTAAAATTGAAACGAATATCGTATGTATTGTCATATTCAAATCCCGGAATGCCGGTCACGATAATGTGGATTTTACCATTGACCGTCTTCGTCAGATCCGTCACCGTAAATCGTACGACACGCTGATCGCCTGACTCGCTCACGACTTGGACGTCCGAATAGCTACCGCCGTTTTGCACTTTGAAATATTGCCACCACGAACTGTTTTTCAACGTGACGGTCACGGTCGCCTTGTCGTTCACCAATTGCACTTTCGCTGGGCTCACCATGTAATCCGCTGTTGCCGATCGCTCGTTGCTATCGTCTTTCAACACTGTAAACGGGACGGAATATTCCCCGTCAGCAAACGTTGCAGCTGCGGCTTTTGGTGGAATGAAAAGCGCCGTCACCAAAAGAATCGTCATTGCTACAAGTAAATTTCTTGTCATGTCGAACTCCTTCATTCTACACACAACGCCGGCAGTCACAAATAGCGTGACGCCGGCATCCGTGCGAACTTATTTATTTAATTCAAGCATGTTGTAAACCATTTTCACTGCATGCGCACGCGTCGCATTCGCTTTCGGTGCAAACACTTTTTCACCGTTCACAACGTCACCGTCGATAATGCCAAGGCCAACTGCCAATTGAACAGCTTCTTTCGCATAACCGCTCATATGTGATACGTCCGCGAATTTAACAGTCGTGTCGACATTTTCGAGTGCAGATGCATCTTTAAATTCGATTGCACGGATGATCATCGTTGCCATTTGTTGACGAGTGATTGGTGCAGTCGGGTTGAATTTCCCTTCATCACCTTTAATGATTCCAGCGCGGTTCGCTGCTTCTACTTCGTATGCGAATCCTTCCATTTCTTTCGTCACGTCCGAGAACGTTCCTTGGAATTCTTGCTTTTCAAGGTTTAACGCACGAGCGATAATCAATGCAAATTGTGCTCTCGTAATTTGGTCGTTCGGCGCAAACGTATCTGCCGTTTTACCTTTTACGATTTGTTGAGCAGCAAGTGCTTCGATATATGGTTTTGCCCATGTGTTGTCGATGTCATTGAATGAAACCGGTGTGTCTACTTTTGCAATGCTATCTTGATCGAACGCTAGACGAACTGTGTGATTGCCAGTGTGGTTTGCAGAAGCAACGTGAACCGACACTTTGGCGTTCATGATTTTTGAGAAATCAGCTACTTCGAATGAAACAACGCGGTGATTTTTCTCTTCATCCACACTTACTACTGTCGCATCAACGAACTCGTCGTTCTGCTCGACTTGGAATGCAGTAATCTGCTCGTTGTTCGTCAATGTGAATGTCACGACTTGCTTGCCGTCTTTCACGGACAATGCTGCTGGTGTTTCAATAAAGCGCGCCATGCCTGGAGATTCCTTTTCCTCTGTTGCATGTAAAACTTTGAAACCGATTGTGTAGTCGCCGTCTTCAATTGCTGGTGCTTCCGGAGTTTCAGGTGTTTCTTCAACTTCAGTTTCTTCTTCGACTGGAACTTCGCTAGCGTCGAATTGGAAACGGATGTCGTGCGTTTTATCGTATTCACCAAGACCTGGAATGCCTGTCACGATAATATGCGCTTTTGCATTCAACGTTTTTTCAACATCTTTTAATTCAAACTTCACAAGACGTGTTTTCTCTTCTTCGTTTTCGCTTACAACTTCAGCGTCAACGAACTTATCGCCGTCTTGGATTTTCAATGACTGCCAATATTGACTATCCAATAGAGTCATATAAACGATCGCCTTGCCGTCTTCCACTTTCACTTCTGCAGGACTTTTCACGTAAGTGCCCGCCGCAGAAACTTCGTCACTCTTTTCTTGCAACACGTTAAATGGAAGCTCGTACGATGCCTCCTCTGTAGCTGTCACTTCAGCAGCTGCTGGAAGTACTGGTAGAGCTGTAAAAATCAGCAACAATGCTGTTAATAAACCCATTACATTTTTCTTCATTTATGTATTCTCCTTTTCTACTATTTCGACCGCATAAATCGCGCCGCAAACAAAACTCCCGCCACGACAACTAGCGCAGTCGCAATCCAAAACCAAATTGTGCTTCCTTTGCTAACAGAGTCGATCCACTCCTGGTCCGTCTCCATCAAGGAACTTGCGTCCATTGCAACACGCACGGTGTACGCATGATCATACGGAATCTCCAACTCGTCGATGACGACATGCATTTTCACCGGAAACGGCTCGGCTAAGTCGCCATCCACATCCAGCTCAATAACACGCGTATCCGCCTCTTCATCCTCAGCAACGACTTTCACATCCGTAAAACGATCGCCGCTCCGTACTTGCAACTGTTGGACCCACTTACTATGATTCAACGTCAACTGCAAAGTTTGCTTGCCACCATCCACTTTCAATAGCGCCGGCTTCTCAAAATATCCATTTGCAATAGACACCGAATCCGAGTCACCTTGCAGCAACTCATACTCTACTGCATATACACCATCGGACAACGACTCCGCCTCTACAGGCACAGACATAATCGCCCACAACAGCAAAATAGCACCTAACAAAGGCGCCACCCGTCTCCTCATGCAAACCCCTCTCCCACTAGTGAGAACTATTTTCATTGATTCCAATTCCAATCATAGGCGAACCTCAACCAGTTTTAAAGACCCCCCTGCCATTATTCACATATTGTTCACAGAAAAGAGGATAAATTATGACGGCAGCGAGCGAAAGCGGTGCCTGTGCACGGTGCAATTATGACAATTCAATATAAGGAATAAAAATACAAAGAGAAGTCAACCAAATGCACGTTTGGATGACTTCCCATCTATTCATTATTCAATTGTAGTGAATAAACTGAATTGTGCCGACGGCTGTGCAAGATACATTTATGACAATTCACTGTTGTGCATATAAATTCACTCAAAAACTTATCATATGACAACTTGATAACCTTCCCATTATCGCTATATACAATTGTAGTGAATAAACTGAATTGTATGCTGCACAGGCACCACTTGGAGTGCGAGGGAAATGAACTGACAAGATGATGAATGTAAGTGTAAAATAATAAAAACTGTAGTAAAGAGGAACATCATATGCCAAAAACACAACAAAAAGTATCTGTATTAAAATTGTTAACTCGCGGCGCCATGGTTATGCTTGGTGCAGTTATCGCAGCTTATGGATTAGAATCTGTTTTGATTCCAAACCAAGTATCCGATGGTGGCGTGACAGGCTTAAGTATCGTCGGGTCACAACTATTCGGTTTACCATTAGGCCTTCTCATCGCCCTATTAAATATTCCTTTCGTAGTTTTAGGCTACAAGCAAATCGGTAAAGACTTTGCAATTTACTCCGTTCTCGGTATTGCTACGCTAGCGATTAGCACGAGCTTAATGCATCGCGTACCGACGATTATCGAAGGGGACACGCTTTTAATTACAGTTGTCGGAGGAATCATTCTCGGTTTGGGCATGGGGATAGCTTTGCGGAACGGTGGCGCTCTTGACGGCATTGATATGTTAGCTGTCTTAATTTCCCGAAAGATGCCATTTGGTACAAGTGACTTAATCCTATTTTTGAATGTTTTTGTTTTCGCCATCGTCTCCATCGTTTTCGGTCTTCAAGGGGCTTTCCTATCCGCAATCGCTTACTACATTGCTACTAAAGTGATTGATATTGTAGAAGAAGGTCTTAGTGGCTCCAAAACATATAAAATTATTACGAGTGAGTCTGAAGAAATGGTGGAAACGATCCGTGAACGTTTAGGCCGAAGTGCGACGGTTAGTACGGTTCAAGGTGGCTATTCCAATGATCAAATTAAGGAAATCACATGTATTATTAACCGACTGGAAGATAGCAAGATGAAGGAACTCATTCTTGAAATCGATCCGTCAGCGTTTGTCGCTGTTTATGAAGTCGCCGAAGTACGCGGCGGAAGCTTCAATAAGCGGAGCACCCATTAACGAATTGTGCGGAAATTGTGTGTGCGGCTGTGCAAGCTACAATTATGACAATTCACAGAAGTTTATATTAATACAAAGGGAAGTTGATCAAAGATTGAGTTGATCAACTTCCCGTTTTTCATTTATACAATTGTAGTTAATAAACTGAATTGTTTCAGCGCCTGTGTAAGGTGCAATTATGACAATTCACCAAAGTTTATATTAATACAAAGGGAAGTTGATCAAAGATTGAGCTGATCGACTTCCCTTTTTTTATTTATACAATTGTAGTTAATAAACTGAATTGTTTGCTACACAGGCACCGCAGTAATTCAAAGCTTACCCAATTCATCCATAAAGGCGGGGCGGTTTTTGTATGTTTGTTTTAGTTCTTCCGCCAAGTTCATTTGGGCTTCCCGTCCGGCAACTTCCCGGAAACGTTTGAGCACTTGGCACACTTCCTTATATTGCTTACGGTTGTATGCATTTTCGGCGATCATTTTCACTTGATAGTCGAATAGCTGGATTGCCTCTTCCGCATGCGTATCTAGGAGGAATTTTAAGTATTGTTCAATCGTTGACGGGTGTTCGCGTACATAGTGAAGGATGGCGTCGACATCATTTTCGGCCTCGATCAGTTGTACATACATACGATGATTGCGAGCCGCTAATTCCTGCTTCAATTCTTCATAAAAAGTCGTCTTGTCCGGGGCGTGTTCCTTTAAACCCCAGTAGAAATCAAAATCTCCATTTAACAGCATCTCACGTCCAACTTTCGCTTGCTCATCGTATAATTTCAATCGTTTATACACTTCATAGCGCCATTTCTTCCACCGTGCCACTAAGCCACCATAGTCTTTGTCCATCCTTTCCCCTTCAGAAGCAAGTGCCAATACGTTTTCATAATTGCCTTCGTCCATTTCATATTGCATCAATCGCTTCCGAAAAGACGGATAGTTTATATGTTCACGTAAAAACTGTCGCGCTTCCTCTGTCGGACAATGGGCTTCAATAATGTCATACATCAAGTTATGAATCCGTTCATTTGCATACCGATCGTAATGGCCTTCAGCCGCATCGTCAATCTTTGACGCCAATTCATTCATTAACGTCATGCGTATTTGTTCATTCCCCGCAAACTTCGAGCAAATGCCGAGCACATCAATCCGAAAGTCATCCCATCCTTCAAATACGTCAGATTTCGATAAATGAATGAGCTTGTCGAACAACTCATTTTGCACAACTATCTCTAAAGACGCATTCGTAATTAAGTGCATCGTTTGAATCGTCTCATCTATTAAACCGCCAATATCACCGTTAGAATCGTCCGCATACTGAAAGGATTGCACTCCTTCATTCAACACAAGCCCTGCAATTTCAATGGCCATCAACGGATCTTTCAACGTCTCGACTTTATTCAGCACGCCGGATAATTCATCTGCAAAATCACCCGCATTGTTATATGTAATAAACCCCTCTTTGCCAAGATATTTGTCGACAATCGAATCAATCAACCTTTTACAACGAGCAATCTCTTGCTTCTCATCTTCGTAAATGGAGTAATTGAAAAGCAACTCATTATATAACGTCGTGTCATTTTCCGCTAAATTAAGCAGTATATCGACTAACTTCTCTTTAGATAACTGTTCAAGGGTCGTTTTTAAATTCAGCTCGCCAACTGTTTCATCAGGAATTTCATCACCCTTAAGCCTTTCAATCAACTCGTAATAAACGGCAACCTCATGCTTACAAACCGGCCCCATCGTGTACGGACAATCACAGTAAGTCGAAAGAATATTCCCTTCTTCATCCAGCGAAACAGCTACCTCATACATATCCGCGCCCTCAACGTGCGCACTGTATCGGCCTTCACCCTTGCGCACAAGATCGGTGACGAATCCCGCCGAATAATAATCAAAACCACGGTCAACGATATCGGAACCTACTCGCTCTTCAAAATGGTAAAGATTCATCGTATTTTTCCCCCTCTCCATCTGATATACCTTCTTCTACAATTCGACATCTATCCCCAAAACCCCTCTCTACAAATTGTGTCGGTGCCTGTGCACGACACATTTATGATAATTCCATGATACGAATATTCATACAGGATAAAACTATTAAAACGGCGAATTAGCTGCTTTCCTGTTTCTCGTTCATACAATTGTAGTGAATAAACTGAATTGTTTCAGCGGCTGTGCACGGTACAATTATGATAATTCAATAGAGTTTATATTCATGCAAAGGGAAGTTGATCAAAGATTAATTTAATCATCTTCCCATTTTTCATTTATACAATTGTAGTTAATAAACTGAATTGTGTGCTGCACAGGCACCAAGCAAAAACTGCTAACTTCAGCCCATTGCTTCGGCTCTTTACCATAGGGGATAATAAGAAGATTACACAACAAGAGAGGTTTACAGATGAAAGGAAGTTCACACGCAGTTATCGGCGTCACAGCCGGTGCAATCGCAGGGTATCAAGTGCAGCCCGATTTATTTACAGTCGCAGTCTCCTCTATAGTCGGAGGCGTGTCAGCGCTCGTCCCCGATCTAGACACAAATGGGGTGGCAAGCAACAAAATCACCATCTCCAAGAATGTCAGTCAATGGTTAATGCGACTTGTCGGAGCAGGCATTTTCATTGCGATTGCCTATCAGTTTCTCACGACAGGCTTCACCCCTTCGATATTACTTTACGGAGGAATCGGCTTGCTCCTGTTCATTGCATCACGTTTCATTACACAAAGAAGAATGTTGACGCTCACGGGCATCATGGTGATATGGCTCGGAATTGTGATGCACCAATCGACTGGCATCCTATTAGCCGGAATCTATATCGCCATCGCATCATTCCTACCACACCGATCTTACACCCATTCCTTGCTCGGGCTCGCTTTCTATGCGTTCATTTTGCATCAATTACAACAGGAATGGCTAATTGACGGTATTCTCGTTGCTGGAATCTGCGGATATGCCAGCCACTTAGTTGCAGATATGAAACTACTGCCTATGAACCGCCGAGGCGTAAAATTATTCGCACCGCTTTGGAATAAAGAATGGTAACTAACTTGCTCGTTGCATGGTTAAAAACAAAGGGAAGTTGACCAGGACCTAGCTGACAACTTCCCTTATGTATACTTCTTATTTAATCAACTACTAATTTAATTGAAGGATAATCATCTACATAAAAATTAAACTCCTTAACGTCAAAAGCTATATCATCCCATTCATTAGCAAAATGAATAACGTACACTGAATCTCTTTCCTGAATAAATTGCAAAGGGACACCATCGTAAAACACGATCGACATTTCGGATTCATATTTATCTGTCGTGAAAAAATAGCCTGGCGTTTTGAACTCTACAACGGTATCATCTAAGCGAATGATCTTAACTGAAGAGAAACTTTCTACTACTATTTCCATTTCAATCCCTCCCCAATCCACATCTTTCGACACAGATAAGAGATATCCTTCTTTTCACCCATAAAAATTTAAAGAATTGTTCCGGTGCCTGTGCAAGGTGCATTTATGACAATTCATTAGAGTTAATATTAATACAAAGGGAAGCTTATCAAACGATTGATTTGATTAGCTTCCATTTTTCTTTTATACAATTATAGTTAATAAACTGAATTGTTTTCCACACAGCCACCCAAACAATTCAAACTATTTCTCGACAGCTATCATTTCGCGCAGTTTGTATTTCAACAATTTCCCTTGCAGACTTCGTGGGAGTTCGTCCATGAAGTCGACAGATCGTGGCTTTTTATAGTCAGCTAGCTTGCCTTCACAAAAGTCGATGATTTCCTGAGCATCTGCTTCCTCTCCATCACGGAGAACAACGATCGCTTTCACCACTTCTCCCCATTTTTCATCCGGCACGCCAATGACCGCGACGTCCGCAATCTTCGGATGACGATGGAGGACACCTTCGATTTCCGCTGGATAGACGTTTAGCGCTCCTGATAAAATCATGTCTTGCTTCCGGTCGACGATGGAATAAAATCCGTCCTCATCCTGAACTCCCATATCGCCGAGGCCGAGCCATTCGCCATGGAACGCTTCTGCTGTCGCCTCCGGATTTTTATAATATTCATCACAAAGCGTCAAGCCTTTCACGAGAAACTCGCCTGGTTGACCCGGCGGTACTTCATTCCCGTTAGAATTGACTAGCTTCACTTCCATTCCAAGCATTGGCACACCGACGGAGCGGTCTTTCAGTTCCTGGTATTCAGGGAATAAATTCGTCGATCCTCCATGCTCCGTTGCACCGTAAAACTCGTTTAACTCGGCATCTTTAAAGAATGCCATCACTTTTTCCTTCGTACTAGAGTGTAGCGGCGCGCCGACCGAGAACAACCCTTTCATCGAACTGACATCATAATTGTTTCGAATCTCCTCCGGCAACGCAAATATCGCGTCAAACATTGGAGGAGCCATGAAGGAAGTCGTCGTTTTCTCCTTATCAATCGCTTCCAACACTTCAACAGGGTGGAACCTCGGCAAAATATGCAGCGAATTACCGACAAATAAATTCGGCACAGACGTCGACAACGCAGCCGCACCATACAACGGACCGGAAACCAATCCTTTCCCGTTTCTCACAATCCCAAATTCAATGCTAAACAGCAACGCAACGAGATACATGCTCCGATGCGAACGAACCGCTCCCTTCGGATGCCCTGTCGTTCCTCCTGTATACATGATGCAAACCGTATCGAGCTCCCCTATATCATAAGTAAGGACCGGTTCCTTTTCGGAATGAAGCGCAATCCAGCTTTCATATTCGACAGACGCCACATCCTCAGTTCCTCCGACCGATACATAAAGCTGCACATCGGTCACAAGACTTTTAATGGAAGAGATTTCTTTATCGAACTCCACCCCATATAACAACGCAACTGCATCAGAATTTGTCAACACATGTTCAATTTCTGGCCCAACAAAGCGGGAATTGATTGGCACAAATACCGCCCCAATCTTTGCGCAAGCGAACATAATCTCAAAAAGTTCGTTGCAATTCAGCAGCATGAACGCCACCTTATCCCCCTTCTCAACACCCGCCTCAAGCAAAGCATGTGCCAACCGATTAATCCGCTCGTTAAATTCACGATAACTAAATCGCTTGCCCATGTAAGATAGAGCTTCCTTTTCCCCATAGCGAATCGCATTCAACTTAATCGGATCCCCCAACAACATATGCTGCATCCCAATCCCCCATTTCCAAATAATGTACTCAACTAGATAAATTCGCCTACTATTAACAAAACCCTCTTTTTGTACAAATATTGTAAATTGTGACGGAATTGTTCCGGTGCCTGTGCAAGGTGCATTTATGACAATTCATCAGAGTTAATATTAATACAAAAAGAAGCTTATCAAACGATTGATTTGATTACCTTACCTTTTTCTTTTATACAATTGTAGTTAATAAACTGAATTGTGCGCTGCACAGCCGACCAAACAATTATTGATTTGATTAGCTTCCCTTTTTCTTTTATACAATTGTAGTTAATAAACTGAATTGTGCGCTGCACAGCCTCCCAAACAATTCAAACTATTTATAGGCAACCAAGTTTGATTGACCTAAATGAACATACCTCGAATATAAAGTTATGTGAAAGAAATAAGAAGTTTGCTATACTTGCACCAATTTTCATTTATTAAATGAAAATTTTATGAACATATTATATACATAGTAGATAAAAAGTCACACCTAGGATACGATTAAAAAGAAAAAAAGGAGATCGTGAAATGAAAGAAAATAAAGCAATTGTTATTCCAGAAAACCCCGTATCACGGTTTTTATTTAGCGATTCCCGCTCAGGACTCATCTGGCTGATCATTCGATTATATGTAGGTTTTGCATGGTTGAAAGCGGGCTGGGGAAAAGTCACGAGTGATGCATGGACAGGCGAGCAAGCCGGTGTAGCGGTAAAAGGCTTCGTTGGCGGAGCATTGGCGAAAGCGCAGGAAGGTAAAGACGTTACGGGATGGTACGCTTCTTTCTTGGAAAACACTGTGTTGCCAAATGCAAAAGTTTTCGGCTTCCTCGTTGCATACGGCGAACTATTAGTCGGTCTTGGTCTAATTTTAGGACTGTTAACCGGTATCGCCGCATTCTTCGGTGCCTTCATGAACGTCAGTTTCTTATTTGCTGGGACATTAAGTACAAACCCAATACTATTCATCTTGGCAACATGGCTTGTACTAGCCTGGAAAGTAGCTGGTTGGTACGGTCTCGATCGTTGGGCGCTACCGAAGTTAGGAACGCCTTGGACTCGAAAAAAATCTATATAAGCTTTCCAGGGAAATAAATTGTGTCGGTGCCTGTGCGTGACACATTTATGACAATTCAATAATTAGTATAAACATGCAAAGAAAAGTCAACCGTTTATTAATACGGATGACTTTTCTTTTTATTATATACAATTGTAGTGAATAAACTGAATTGTTTCGGTGGCTGTGCGCGACACATTTATGACAATTCACCATAAATTATAAAAATACAAAGAAAAGCCAGCCATTTACCTACATGACTGACTTTCCCTTCAAAACATATACACTTCTAATGAATAAACTGAATTGTTTGCTACACAGGCACCATAAAGGCAGGCACCTTAAATGAACCGATTAAACGACTTCTACTTTTGCTGTTTTTCGTCTGGATAAAACAAATGCAGCAGCGATGAGGAGTACGACTGCTAGGATAAGTGTGTATGCACTTCCTGTTAGTCCTGCTACGATAAATCCGACGAGAGCAACGGATGCGTTAAGTGCTGCATATGGGAATTGCGTTTTGACGTGATCGAGATGGTCCGCGCCAGCCCCTGTCGATGAAAGAATTGTCGTATCGGAAATTGGCGAACAATGGTCTCCGAAAATTCCCCCGGATAGAACCGCACCGATACATACGAGTAGATGTGCATCGAGTGAGATTGCCATCGGAATTGCGATTGGCAACATAATGGCGAAAGTTCCCCAAGATGTACCGGAAGCGAGGGCCATAACTGAACCGACGATAAATAGTATTGCAGGGATAATAAATGCCGGCACGTTTCCTTTCGTCACTTCAACGATGAATGCTGCCGTTCCCATTTCCCCAATCACTTTTCCGAGCGACCATGCAAGGATAAGCGTCACTGCCACGTATACCATTTTCTGCATACCTGTCGTATAAATATCGAAAATCTCATTGAACTTCTTCACCTTATAAACAATCATTAGGATGACAATCGTAATGGCCGCAAACAGGTAGGCCGTGCTAAGCGCTACACGGAAATCGCCGCCTGGAACTGGCGTAACCGGAAAACCTTTTGAAACGAGCAAACCAAACAATGTTACGAATAACACAAGAAGCGGAAGCCAAATGAGAATCGTGCGGCTGCCCGTCGTGTATTCCTTCATTTCCTCCGCCCTACGGAGTGGCTTCGACTCAGGCCAATAGAGTTGTCCCGTTTGGCGCACACGGTTTTCAGCTCTCGCCATCGGGCCGAAATCGAGTTTTGTTAGTGCAACTAAAGGCACGAGCAATACCGTCAGAATGGCGTAAAACTGGAATGGAATTACTTGAATCAGCGTACTAAATTCAGAGTCCGCGATTCCCAACTTATCGAACTCCGCGCGAATTAACCCCATAATATAAACGCCCCACCCGATGAACGGAACAAGAACAGCTACCGGCGATGCAGTAGAATCAATGATCCAAGCGAGCTTCTCCCGAGATAACTTCACTTTATCAAAAATCTTCTCAAAAACAGGACCAACAATAAGCGGCGTGCCTAGATCCGAGAAGAAAATAATAATGCCCCCAAACCAAGCCGACACTTGGGCATTCGCCCGTGATTTAATATATTTTACCGAAGCAGCCGCAAGCGCAGCCCCTCCGCCCGACTTTTCCATAAGAGCAACAAACCCTCCGATGAAAAACAAAAGGACTAGCACAGCTGCATTATAACTATCCGTCAGCTGTGGAAATAAATAATCACCAATTACACCTGTCGTAGCTGTTAGCGGATTACCTCCAACAAGAAGGAGAACACCAACAAAAACGCCAGAAAACAACGAGATAATAACATTCTTCGTAACAATCGCTAGAATAACCGCAATAAGCGGGGGAATTAACGATAACAGACCCATATGTTCCATAGACTCAATTCCTTTCAAATATTATTATTGAATAATAATACATAAACAATGTTTAATATGCAATAGTAAATTTTGTGTCTGCGCCATATTTGGTGCCTGTGCACGGTGCAATTATGATAATTTATGGTTTTGGATAAAAATACAAAAAGAAGTCAATGACATGTTGTTATCATTGACTTCCTGTTTTTTCTTATTCAATTGTAATGAATAAACCGAATTGTTCCGGCGGCTGTGCACGACACATTTATGACAATTCACCACTTCGTATAAAAACACACCAAAAAGTCAGCCATACCCCGATATAATTGACTTTTCACTTTTCCGTTATACAATTGTGTCAAATAAACTGAATAGTGTGCTGCACAGGCACCCAAAAGATTCAGAAAACCATCCTCAACAAATAAATGACCAGCGGCCCTAACATTACAATAAACATCGCCGGGAAGATGAAGAGTAACATCGGGAAGACCATTTTGACGGGGGCTTTCATTGCTTGTTCCCGCGCCATTTGTGTGCGGTGTTCGCGGATTCGTTCCGTCAGTGAGCGCAATGCTTTCGCCATACCGACGCCTAAAATATCTGCTTGAATGAGTGACGTGATAATGCTTTGAAACTGGTGCACTGGCACGCGCGCGCGTAAATCGGCGAACGCTTCCCTTCTCGACTTGCCGAGTTCCATATCACGCAATGTTTGCAAAAACTCATCGGACAACGGGCCTTTCATTTGCCTGCAAATCTTAATAAGCGATGCATCGAGCCCCATTCCTGCCTGGATTGACAAGTTGACCATATCAAAAAAATCGGGCATCATCTTCTGGATTTCAAACCGCCGCCGCTTAATGAGCGCACTCACATAAAAAGACATGTAATACATCGACAATGATGCCATAATAGACGCTAAAAGCAGTATTGAAATGACAGGAATATTCATCTGCAACAAAATTAGTACGAAGGAAAGGAAGACGGTCGCGCCGACGAGAAATTGTAAGAGACGGAAATCGGTCGGCGTCAAATTCATCGGATAGCCCGCCTCGCGCAGCCTCTCCTCGAGCGCCTTCTTTTTCGCAGGCTTCGTCCGTTGGTCAATCCATACTTTCAATCCACGATTAATACTCTCCAACAAACCCCAGTCAAACGCTTTTCTATCCTCATCTTTCCCAACCCGTTCAATACCATCATCCGTATCAAAATAGTCAACCACCCGCCCATAAATCGCAATTTGCTGTCTAAACAGTTGACTTAGGATCGCCCCGATAATGAACGTGAAAAACAATGCCCCGAATAGAATAAACAATATGGAAGCCATTCACTACACCTCGATGTGGACAATTTTTTTAATGAACAGCCAACCGACAATGATGCTAAACGCCCCATAAATAACCATCGCCCAACCGACCGGGTGAGAAAACAGCGTCTGGAAATACTCGGGGTTCACTAATCGGATATAAGCAGCGAGAGCAATTGGCAAAATCGTAATAATAATAGACGAAAATCGCCCTTGCGCGGTCAACGTTCGGATTTCGCCTTTAATTCGCGCCCGGTCGAAGATGACGTTTTGCATTGTTTCCAATAATAACGCCATGTTCCCGCCGGTTTTCCGTTGGACGATCAACGTATTCAAGACAATCTCCAGCTCTTTTTCAGGCAGTCTCTCCTGCAAATTGCGAAAAGCGTCTTCATACGACACACCATAGTTAATTTCCTGGATTGTTTTCAGAAATTCAGGGCCAAGCGGATCATCGATTTCTTCCGCCATCATTTTCAATGCTTGCATGAAGCTGAATCCAGCACGCATCGCATTCGCAATCGTCCCAAGCGCCTCCCCTAGTTGGTAGGACACTAATAAAAGACGCTTCTTTCTTCGGCGCTTCACGTACGCAATTGGCAAATAAAAACCAATGACACCCAAAATCGCAACAATGAGAAAATGCATTTCATAAAAATTCCCCAACAACAAAATGAGAATGACAATGATGACGCGGCCAATAAACAGCTCTCCAAGCGACAGCTTCACCCCAGATTGGGCGAGGAGTTGTTCGTTCTTAGACAAGTTAAGGGCGGCTTCAATCGCCTTCGCTAGCGACTTAATTGGAGATTTCCGATTTCCCTCTACCCGCCTCTCACTTTTTTTCACGGCATCCCATTCAATATAATTTTTTAGCCTCTTCTCGTACTTCCTTTTTTCTATAACAACGAGAATAAAAAGACGAAACAGCAAAGTACCGAAGATAAATGCGAGGGAAGTGATCATGAGAACTATATTCAACTTCATTCCCATTCTCCCTTCCACACAAACTGATTGCCAGAGTCCATTAACTTTTCATAACAGTAAGGGCGAATGCCGGTCGTTGCAAACTTCCCAACAACTCTCCCCAACGCGTCTTTACTCGTTTCATAGACAAAGATATCTTGCAGTACAATACTGTCGCCTTCCATGCCAAGAACTTCCGTGATCTTCGTTATTTTTCGCGAACCATCCCTCATCCGATCTTGTTGAACAATTAAGTCCAGAGCCCCTGAAATCTGCTCACGGATGGCACGAACCGGCAAATCAAATCCCGCCATAAGTACCATCGTCTCAAGCCTCGCCAATAAATCTCTCGGCGAGTTGGCATGCCCCGTCCCCAAACTCCCCTCATGCCCCGTATTCATTGCCTGAAGCATATCCAACGTCTCAGCGCCGCGCACCTCTCCGACAATGATGCGGTCCGGTCGCATCCGTAAAGAGTTTCTGACTAAATCGCGAATCGTGACCTCGCCTTGACCTTCAATGTTCCGCGGACGAGATTCTAGAGTTACGACATGTTCCTGAGAAAGCTGCAACTCAGCGGCGTCCTCGATCGTGACAATCCGCTCCTTAGAGGATATGAAGGACGATAGGACGTTAAGTGTACTCGTCTTTCCCGTTCCCGTCCCGCCACTAATAAAAATGTTAAGCTTCGATTCTACAGCCGCTTTCAAGAAGGCCGCCATGTCTTCATTTAATGTTTGTTTACGCAATAAATCATTTATCGTAAATGGCACTTCGGAAAATTTCCGTATCGTGAGCGTAGGCCCGTTCAAGGCAAGGGGCGGAATGATCGCATTCACCCGCGAGCCGTCAGGCAATCTCGCATCGACCATCGGAACGCTTTCATCGATTCGGCGCCCGAGTGGTGCAACAATCTTCTCGATGACGCGTAGCACGTGAAGGTCATCGCGGAATGAAATAGGTACTTTTTCAATAACCCCATTGATTTCAACATACACTGCATTCGGTCCATTCACCATCACCTCTGTGACGGTCGTATCCGCAAGCAACGGCGAAATGGGACCATACCCTGTCAGTTCATGCGTGACATCATGCTTTAACTGCTTCTTTTCCTCAAAAGAAAGATGGTTCGCTTCCTCGATGATAAATGCATCGGCAAGTTTTTCAATGAGTGGTTCTAGTTCTTGATTTTGATGGGCCGGCTTTTTTAGTTCGTCGACTAGATGATTATGGAGCCGTGCCCATACATCATTCATTCCCTTGTTTAATTCAATCGGTTGCAGCTTCTTTGCTGGATGACGATCCGGTTCCTGTTGATTTCCACCAAGCCGTGAAAGTAACGACATTACGCATGCCCCCCTGCGCGACTAGCCGGTTTCTTCTTGGACGCTTGCTCGTCTTCCGGACGGACAAACACGTCAGCAATCTTCGTAATGTTCCGCGCAAATCCCGACCGCGGATGAGAGAATCGGATTGGCACCCCTTCATTTGCCGCTGTCGTCATCATCTTTTCCTTCGCAGGCAACGTCGCGAACAACTTTTTGCCGAGAACCTGTTCAACAGTGTCCATCGACATCCCTTTCACGTTGAACTGGCGATTCAGCACGACTTTCACACGGTCTTCAAGGCCCAATAAAGCCAACGTATCGATTAATAATTTGCTGTTTTTCAACGTCGGCAAATCCATATATGTCATAACGAGAATGTCATCCGAGCTTTCGAGCGCCACGATGCTGTTTTCATTCATATGACTCGACAAATCGATCAGGACGTAATCGAAACGTTGCTTCAATGAAAAGATCGCTTTCCGCACGTCATTTCCTGTAATGACTTCGGCGAATTCTGGACGCTGGGGCGCAGCCAAAACGGAAATTCCCTGTTTCGAAAGCGTCAAGTACTCCTCGATTCTTTTACCATCTTGATCTTCTTTCACCCAATCATAAATCGTCCGCTTCGGCCTCGCGTCTAAATACATCGACACATCCCCAAACTGCAAATCCAAATCGATAATCGCGACCCGTTTCGATTGCTTAAAAAGTGCTGCGGCTAAATTGACAGCAATCGTCGTTTTCCCGACTCCGCCTTTCGTGCTCGCAACCGTAATGACTTTCGCATTTTTCCGGAGCTCAGGTTGCTTGCCCTCTAAAGACACTTTCTTCTCGATCGCATGACGAATGTCTTCCTGAATTTTCGAAAGGGGTTCATCGAGGAAAACGACATCATCCGCACCAGCCCGCAACGCTCGCTTCATATCGAAGTCATCTTTTGACTCAAAAACGAACAAAATCGGTGTCGTCCGAAATGAAGAGGAGATGTTCGAACAGACACTGTATATATCGAAAAAATTTAGATTCGGTAATAGGACGACACAATGGCCCGCCATCATCGTTAATTGCTCGAAAAGCTTCGATTCATTGTCCGCCCAATAGATCTTCAAATTACTACTCGACGCAATCTCTTCCAGCCTGGACACCCATTCCCCATTTCCGGTTAAGGAGAGTAACTTACTCATTCGGTCTGAACACCCCTTTATGCAAGTCGTCTTCGTGGACATGCGTGCGCTCCGGCTCAATCGCATGATCCCCCTCTTCCCGCAAGAGGAGATGAAGATCGTATTGCGTCGCAAAACTTAACGTCAGCCCCTCGATCGGCGTCACTTCAAGCGTTACCATTTGATAACGCCTCATCGTCTCCTGATCATCTGCTGAGTGTCCGATTGCCAACACCTTTACGTCTTGCAATAAAAGTGTCGCCGCATCATGCTGATTCTCTTTATGTTCTTCCGGTACAATTAAAATCGCAACGACGTCCACATGGGAACCCGGTTCAATGAAGCCAGCTACCCCTTGTACGTCGGTCACCGCAATCGTCATCGCCCGCTTCCCCTCAGGAATCGGAAGCATCTCATTCTTCGGCTCCTCCGCCACTTCCTCCTCGGCAGGCTCCAGCACGATTTTCTCATCGACAACGGGTGGCGGTGCAGCCTGTTTATTAACTTCATAGTTCTTAACGACGACATACAACATGCCGGCAGCGAGAAATCCAAACACAATTGCCACTAACCAAATCCTCTTCGGATTCACCTATTCACCTGCTTTAAATGATTTGTCATTTTACGAGTTTCACTCTGTAAAGATTGGTCTCCGTTCCGTTATCATCAAAAATGCCTCCAGTAACGAAGTCGATGAAGCGGCCGGTTATTACGTGATTGCTTTGGGTACCGACTTTTTCTATCCAAACTGCAGCAAATCCGCTAATTTTCACGACATCTCTACCATTTGCATCTTCATACGTTTGGATTAATGGAATAATAATAACTCTCTTACAATCAAAATCTGCTGTTTCAAATACTTGACAGTGCTGTTTATTCGCATCCTGATCAATTCGGTATTGAAAAGCAGGTCTAGCAATTCCCCAGCTTAATCCCGGCTCGGTAAGTACTTCATCTCCAATTTTATAAGTGGCTTCGCTTCCATTTCTTATCGTTTCACCCATAGCCGCGCCATTTCCTTCAAGAGCTAAAAAACCATAATTCCCCCGATTGCCATTGCCAGGACTAAAGTTCAATTCATACTGATTGCCTGCTTGATAATCTCCTATTAAAGGGCCAACCGGGACAATCCCATCCTTCTGGACCAATGCCGACTGGATTAATTCAGCACGTGCAACAGCATAAATATCCGTATCATCTATTCCTAAGATTTTTGCAAACGTCATTTGCTTATTAATCGTTTTCTCAATTTCAATTGCTTGTGCCTCTGTCTCCACTTCAGCGTCAGCAATTGTAAATCCGTTTTTAGATGCAATGTCTTTTGCTGTATCTTTCGCTTCATTCTGCGACACTAACAAACGCTGCGCCCCTCCGAGAACAGCCGCGTCCAACGCTTTTTGGAGCCGGCTTTTTTCAAAATAGACGGCACCGACATCTACAACCAAGGCAGTGAACCCGAGTAATGCAATGATGCTAAAGGCGACAATTATTTTCGCTGCTCCGCGCTCGTTTGTCACGGAAAACAGTAACGTTTGCATTATTTTCTTCATAATTTATTCCACCCTCATTACTGTTTTGTTTTCCAACTCAATAGGTCCAGACAAATGACTAATAAGCGGCGTCAATAGTTCAATAGAATAGTTCAACGTAATCGTGACCTCGCTCCCACTCGGTCGATTTGATTTGCCTTGCGGTGAGATCGTATGCGTCAATTTATCTTCATTCAAGCTGCCCGTCGCCAGTTCGATCTTATCAATGATTTCGGCATCATCAGCACCGATCGCTGCCACTCTAGCAGCTTCCCTCCCAGCATGGTCGAGCGTTAAATACGCATGAAACACACGCCCTAAATCAGTGATACCAAACAGCAATATTAACAGGATTGGTAGGAGGAGTGCGGTTTCGACTAACGCCTGCCCTCGTTGTGATTTCACATGTACGCCTCCATTAGGAACGCCAATATCGCACCGATTGCGAGCGGGACCGCGTAGGGAATCGATAGTGACCTGTGAGATTGACCGAGTTTGTCATTGTTGAATACGAAAGAGGAAGAAAGCGTATGTTGTAGTGTAGAGCGGAGCCTTCTATTTTTCAGTAAAATGAAGAAAGAGATGATTCCTCCGATAGCTGCCCCGAAAAGGGTCGTGTACAAGACGAAAACAGCCCCCTTCCATACACCGACCGCGGCCAACAATTTAACATCCCCCGCCCCGATTCCTCCCTTGATGAACGGGATCATCAACAGCCCAAGGCCAACCAAAAACCCAAGTCCACTCATGAGTAACCCGTCAAAACCAGACGTGGCAACATGAAAAAGGAAACCTAATAAAATAGCAGGCATAGTAACAATGTTTAATATCTTTCGTTGACGTACATCGGTGACGACTGAAATTAGAAGGACAATTGCAATCGCTAAATTTTCCAATTGAAATACTCCTTTCATAGAGAGGAGCCCAACCTTGGTTGGGCTAACTTTCCTTATTCACCGGGTTTTGCGTTAACTAGAGCATCCTTTACTGCTACAAATAGGTCATCTAATGCCGGACCTAATAGTATCAGAGTCGCAATTACTGCTATCGCAATTAACCCCACCAACAACCCATACTCCGTCATTGCCTGCCCGTCTTCCTCTTTCCAAAGCCTTTTAAACCACTTCATGATCATCCTCCTTCAAAATTGCGTACATAGTATCATATTAGCGACGAACCAACCCACGGGAGGTAAAACGCCCAGTGCTAGTATATTTCGCTGAATTTTTACGCACCTCAATGAATAAGCTAGTAAAAAGGAGGCTTGATCGTTATATCCAAAACTATTCGTCTTCCATTCAGAATTGAACGCGCGGATACGGCATGGAAGAGATTCGTAGGTCTTTTAAATCACAAAGGACCACTTGTCGAAAAAGGTCTTCTTCTAACACCATGCAACTCCATCCACATGTTTTTTGTACGCCACCCAATTGACGTCGTCTTTCTCAACAAATCAAACCGAGTCATCAAAACCGTAGCCTATCTACGACCGTGGCGAGTCATTTCACCCGTAAAACACGCACACGCCACACTCGAACTTCCCCTCGGCACAATAAAAAAAGAAAGAATTCGCGTCGGCGACACAATCCACTTCCACGATTAAATTGTGCCGGTATTGAGTCCGTGCCTGTGTAAGGTGCATTTTGAGTCGGTGCCTGTGTAAGGTGCATTTATGACAATTCAACTAAATGTATAAATTCTCAAAGAAAAGTCAGCTATTTATTGATATAGCTGACTTTTTCATTGAGCAATATACAATTGTAGTTAATAAACTGAATTGTGTCGTCGGCTGTGCAGCACACATTTATGACAATTCAACAAAGTGAATATACATACGATGAAAAATCAATTACATGTTAATTTCATTGGCTTCATCATTTTCCAATATACAATTGTAGTGAATAACCAGAATAGTGTGCTGCACAGGCACCTGTTTCTTGGCACCTGTTTCTTCGAGAAGATGTGTATATAATGGAGATACATGATAAAAACTTCAAACCGAAGGAAGTGCTAAATGATGAATCTGGAAACGGTAATGCAGGAACTTGAAGCGCTTGGCAAGGAACGGACGAAAAAAATATACATATCGAATGGGGCGCAGGAGCCGGTTTTTGGTGTGGCGACTGGTGCGATGAAGCCAATTGCGAAGAAAATCGGGATCAATCAAGCTTTTGCTGAGGAACTTTATGCGACGGGGAACTATGACGCCATGTACTTTGCGGGTATTATTGCAGATCCGATAGCGATGACTGCGGAGGATTTTGATCGGTGGATGGATACAGCGTATTTTTATATGTTGTCTGATTATGTCGTTGCGGTTACGCTTGCTGAAGCAGATATTGCGCAAGACGTTGCGGATCAATGGATTGCGAGCGGTGAAGAGCTGAAGATGTCAGCGGGCTGGAGCTGCTATTGCTGGCTTTTAGGGAATCGACCGGATATCGAATTTTCCGAGAGCAAACTTGTGGGTATGCTTGAAACCGTGAAAAACACAATCCACGATGCGCCTGAACGAACGAAGTCTGCTATGAATAATTTCATATACACGGTCGGCGTTTCATTCGTGCCGCTCCATGAAATGGCGGTAGAAACTGCAAAGGCAGTTGGCCCGGTGGAAATGAAACGTGAGAAGAAAAAAAGCAGTATCCTCAACGCTTACGAGAACATTCAAAAGGAAATCGTTAGAGGAAAGATTGGCTTCAAACGTAAATATGTAAGGTGTTAATTAGCAGCTTCGCAATTAAGAGCGTTCATCCAAAATGGAGAAACGCTCTTTTTCAAAACACTAGTTACATACTAGTAAGACAATGATATAATTAAAGTTCGCAATGTCGTAATATTCAATCTAAAAAACAAAAAACAGGAGGCAATTATGGGGAGATTGGTTCATTTCGAAATCCATGTGGATGACATGGAGCGGGCAAAGACATTTTATGGGGAAGTATTCGGTTGGTCATTCCAAGATTGGAGTGAGTTTGCGGGGATGCCTTACTATGGCGCTGTGACGGGCGATGATAGCGAACCAGGAATTAATGGCGCATTAATGAAGCGTCAAAGTGCTCCACCTGAAGCAGGACAAGCTGTAAATGGATTTACTTGTACGATTGGTGTCGCGAACTACGATGCAGTGGAAGAGAAAATCTTGGCGAACGGCGGCACAGTCGCATTGCCTAAGTATGCCCTTCCCGGTATGGCGTGGCAAGGATATTATCATGACTCTGAAGGCAATATTTTTGGAATTCATCAACCTGACGAGAATGCTAAATAAAGAACAAACATAACAAAGAGCTGTCACGGAAAGTCGGTTTTCATCGATTTTCTGGGTAGCTCATTTTACTTTCTTCCGAGCAATCTGTGAGTCTAGTATGCTATAGTTAATTGAAATATTGGTTTAATCAAAATAAAAATTCCACATAATTCGGGGGAAATTAAATGAAAAAATTTGTGATAAAAGCTTTCCTGTATGTCACGGCCATAGCATTAATTGCGATCGCTCCTACTTCAGCTCACGCGGCGGTCACTTCATTCAAAGATGTACCAAAAAGCTCGGACCATTATGATGCGATTATAAATTTAGCGGAGAGAGGCGTCATTCAAGGGTATGAAGATGGCACATTCCGGCCAGACGCAACATTGACACGTGCGCATGCCGCGAAAATACTCGCGCTATCCCTTAAATTGAATACGACAAATGTAAAAGATCCGGGTTTTAAAGATGTGAATAATAGCCAATGGTACTACGGCTACGTCGCAGCACTCGCGAATGCCGGGTACATTTCCGGCTTTGAAGACGATACGTTCCGGCCGAATGCACCAATGACCCGCGCACAAACAGCAAAAATCATTGACTTGAGCTACCAACTTCCATTGGAAGCGAAGACGGCTAACCCATTTACGGACGTCAGCAATTCTGCTTGGTACGCGAGCCATATTCGTACGCTCGTTGAAAACAACGTGACAAAGGGCAAAACAGCAACTACATTTGAACCGAACGCCAACGTCACACGCGCTCAAATGGCTTCATTCGTCGTACGTTCTGAACAACTGGTGAGCGCCGCAAACTTCGCTGAACAGACAAAAGCGAAAATCCGCGCCATTGCCCTTGAAAACAGCGTCATCGAAAAAGACGGCAACAAACTGTCGCAATCCTCCTATGACCTAAAAACGGATACACTAACGATGACCGCCTATAACATGGATGACGGGATGAAAGCTATCCAAGGCCTCGGCTTCTTCTCGGATAAGCTACCTGCCCTCGGCGTTTCCCACATCCGCATCGCAGACGGCCCCCTCATCAACGTCGTCGAAAACCGCACCGCAGCCAAACAGCAACTCCTAAACTCCATGACCGAGCTGCTAAAAACACCGAGCGACAAAACAAACGGAGACTTGGTTGCAACCAACATCAAAGTCACCTTATTCGGCCAGAACGAAGGCACCCAATTCTGGGAATACTTCAACGTGAATTTGCGGGTGTTTACGGGGGAGTAGGAGTAACAATTACGGTGCCTGTGCAGGACACATTTATGACAATTCAACAATATTAATAAAAATACAATAGGAAGCTCATCAAACGTTTACTTGATGAGCTTCCTGTTTTTCATTTATGCAATTGTAGTTAATAAACTGAATTGTTCCGGCGGCTGTGCACGACGCAATTATGACAATTCGACCGATTGAATATATATTCAATAGAAAACCGATTAAATTTTGATTTAGTTGGTTTTCTAATTTTCAAATATACAATTGTAGTTAATAAACTGAATAGTTTGCTGCACAGGCACCGGTTAAAAAGTACCTATTCAGCAGCCTTCCCTGGCTTCCCAAATTCTTGCTTTTAACTCTACCCAGTGCATTTCTTTTTCTTCGGGGGTCCATCCCATTAGGATAGCCATGTATTCGATGACGTCTTGTTTATATTGATTCACCCAATCGATGTCGAACAAGAGGGCACCTGTCCGTCTTATGAAATAATCGGCTGGGGTGAGGGCCATTTCTTCTTCAATTGCGTAGTGAAGGGTTAATTTTATGGATAGCGGGAGATCCGTTTCATTCAGCACCCGGTCTGCGTACTTCACTACAGAATCCACATTCGTACCGTACGTCGCGAGTATGGTCATCGCATCGGTTTTAGAGATTCCAACTTTCGCAATGTCTGCAGCCCTTTCGTGTATGAATCGGCGATAGTCTTCAGGCTCCCGAAAATCCCCTCCGGATAACTTCAAATGCTTGGTCACGGACTTAGGGGCTGGCTTTCCATCCCGCTGAAGTTGCTCACAAACGATATCCGTCACCGTTTCAGCCATTTTTCGATAGCCGGTCAACTTTCCACCAGCGATTGTAATTAACCCCGTATCTGAAGTCCATATTTCATCTTTCCTTGAAATTTCGGATGGCCCTTTCCCTTCCTCCCGAATGAGCGGGCGAATTCCTGCCCAGGCGGACTCAATATCATGCATTCCAAGCTGCACATCAGGAAACATGAAATCGATGCTCTCCAATAAATATTGCTTATCTTCCTCGGTTATTTCCGGATGGATTAAATCGTTTTCGTACTCCGTATCCGTCGTCCCCACATACGTTTTTCCATTCCTCGGAATCGCAAATACCATCCGACCGTCCCGCGTGTCAAAATAGACTGCCTGTTTCAATGGGAATTTAGAGCTATCAATTACGATATGAACGCCTTTTGAGTGGAATAAGCTCTTCCCTTTAATCGTCCTATCCATCCCAATGACATCTTCCACCCATGGTCCTGTCGCATTAATAACCTTTTTGCCGAATACACGATAACGATGATCATTCAACACATCTTTGACATACAAACCTGACACTTTTCCATTTACATCATAGGTAAACGACTCAGCCTTTGCGTAATTGAGCAAGTCTGCCCCTTTTATAAACGCTGTTTTCGCCACTTCCATTGTCAATCTCGCATCGTCTGTCCGATACTCGACATAATAGCCGGCACCTAGTAACCCTTTTTTGTTTAATAAAGGCTCTTTTTCCAACGCTTCTTTGCCTGTCAACATTTTCCGGCGCTCTTTCTTTTTAACACCCGCCAGAAAGTCATACACCTTCAATCCTAACGATGTAGAATACTTGCCAAACGTACCGTTACGATAGATTGGCAAAAGCATCCATTCCGGATGAGTCACATGAGGAGCATTCCGATAGACGACCTCCCTCTCCTTCCCCACTTCCGCAACCATGCCGACTTCAAACTGCTTTAAATAGCGCAGTCCACCGTGGACAAGCTTCGTGGAACGACTCGATGTGCCAGCTGCAAAATCCTGCATTTCGATAACAAGGGTTTTCAAACCTCTTGTCGTGCAATCAAGTGCAATGCCTGTTCCAGTAATGCCGCCACCAACTATAATGACATCGTACTGCTCTCTTTCAATCCTTCTCAGCAGTTCACGTCTTCCCTCAAATGAGAATGATTTCATCTGTAAAACGCTCCTATCATTGAAAAAAGACCATTACAATAGCCCTGCATAATGCAAGGATTGTAATGGTCTTTTCTCTTAGTCTCCGACCCTATTAAATTTTCTTTCTATTATTAAATGCTATGGTATTATAATAGTACACTATTTTATATTTTTCGAAAGGATGAATACACTTGAGTTTAGTCGACATGGTGGAATCTCAAATGATCGCCTCCGTGAGTAATGAAGAGGACTTACAACATGCTCTTACATCCAATTCCAACATCGTCTTTCTCCTCACCGGAAACCTAATGACAATTGCAAACTATATTCAACAGTTGCATGATGCCGGCAAACACGTCTTTATTCATCTGGACTTCATCGACGGCATATCCAATTCACGAAATGCAATTCGTTATGTTGCTGAATATTGGAAGCCGACAGGGATTATTACTACAAAGAGCAATATCGTTAAGATGGCAAATGAAGTAGGTCTGAAAACAATTCAGAGAATCTTTCTGCTCGATCATGCCGCTATTAACAAAGGGATTGAGATGGTCAAATCCTGTCAACCGGATGCCGTCGAAATCCTCCCTGGCATTATTCCAAAAATCATTGATCAGCTTTCAAATGAACTTGACTACCCAATCATTGCTGGTGGATTGATCACTGATCTTTCAGAAGTCCATGAAGCTTTACAAGCCGGCGCATTAGCTGTATCATCCGGAGATCCAGAAATGTGGAAATTCGATTTATAAAGTGGCAATGTCCTTAACACTTTCCAGCACAAAATCAGGTCGATGCTCGGTATTTTCCAGCATGTCTTCAGTTGTAATACCTGAAAGGACAAGAACGGAATGAATGCCGGCATCATTCGCCATTTTAATATCCGTCTCCAAACGATCGCCTACCATATAACACTGGTCCGCTTTCATGCCCAACACGTTTTCCAGAACGTATTTGGCCATTAAGGAAGATGGTTTTCCTGTAATCATCTTTACTTGTTCACCGGTTGCTCCTTCAAGGGCACCAATCATTGCGCCGCAGTCCGGGATTTCACCATCTTTGACCGGACAAGTCCGATCCGGATTCGTCGCAAGAATTTCAGCGCCATTTCGCCACGCTTGGAACGCATTGTTTAATTTGTCATACGTAAATTGGCGATCCCATCCTAATACAACATAAGATGCACTGGCGGGGATTTCCGCCAGTTTGATATCTTCAGAGGCCAATTCGTCGAATAAAGGCTGTTCACCAATTACGTATACAGTGTCGTCTTCCTTCATGACTGATTTTAAATAGTGTGCAGTAATATAATTTGAATTAATGACTTCGTCCAGTTCCACTTCAATTTCCATAGAATTCAATTTCTCAACGTAATCTACACGACTCGCAATTGATTTATTCGTCAAGAACACGACTTTATCTCCACGCTCTTTAAGGGTTTTAATTGCTTGCGCAGCCCCTTCGATCATATGGTCGTCAAGATAGATCGTTCCATCTAAGTCAAAGATAAAACCTTTCAACACATTCACTCCAAATCAGTTATGCGTACTAATCATGCTGTTTTAGACTAAACTTCGCTTACTCAATTAAAGCCGTTGTTTTTTAGCAATCAGATTCGCAATCCCTTGCAAAACTAACACTAAAACGACTAAGACAACAGACATCGCTGCTGCAGAATAGTACTCTGCCCGAAGGATGTTTTGGAAAATCGCCAAACTCATCGGTGCCCATTCAGGCGGTGCAAGCAAGATTGAAACACTCGCCTCTTTAATGACCGTAATGAAGACAAGTACGGATCCCGCTGCAATTCCCGGCAGCAATAAAGGTCCTACAATTGTAATTGCCGCAGTAAGTGGGGTTGCCCCAAGATTTACTGCTGCTTCTTCGATATCCTGTTTAATCGCCCGCATCGATCCCATCGTCGAACGGACCATATAAGGAAGTCGTCTTATTGTATACGCGATAATTAACAGCACAGCTGTCCCCGTCAATTGCAAAGGCGCTGTATTGAACGTTTGAATTAACGCAATCCCGAAAGCGATCCCTGGTACGACTAACGGAATAGAAGCGATAAAGTCCAACTTCGCCGAATTCTGGCGGACAACAAAATACGATACAAACGTTGCGACAATTACACTTAACACCAATGCGCCGCCCGCGAGCATAATACTGTTTTGAATATTGCCCATTGACGTTGAAAAGATTGTTTTATAGTGATTTAATGTATAACCGCTTGGCAATAAATCTTTCCCCCACGTCGTTGCGACGGATTGGAGCGCTACGGAAAGCATCGCAAGTAGCGGAATCAATACGATAAAGAAAGAATAGCCTGATAGAACGCGGTTCAATAATTTATTCTCAATAAGCTTCTGTTGCTTTGGTTTTCCGGAAATAGAGCCATAGTTTTTCCCCTTCGTAAATAAATGTTGAAGGTAGAAGAAGAATGCCGCCACAATGACCATGACGACTGTCAAAATGGCTGCCCCGCCCCAGTTGAAGAATCCTGCAATTTCGCGGTATGCTTCAACGACAAGCAAGTTCAATTCTTTCGGTGCCAGAACAATCGGGCTTCCGAAATCCGAGAAACTTACAGTAAATATAAGCAATGCACTCGAAATAACTCCCGGCAATGCAAGCGGGAACGTCACAAAGATGAACGTGAACCAGTTTTTCGCCCCAAGATTTTGGGACGCTTCCTCCAAACTAATATCACTCACTTTGAACGCCGCCACTAACGGCCATAATGCATAAGGGAAGAAGAAGAATACTTGAACTGCAACGACCCCTGCCATCGAGTAAGGGTTCAACAACATGCCTTCCCCGCCTAGCGCATTATAAATTTGCGTTACCCATCCCGCACGTCCGAACATAATAATAAAAGCATACGCAGAAATGAACGTCGGGACGATTAATGGAATCATACATAAAGCCGAAATCGTCTTTTTAAATGGCATTTTCGTCCTTGCAATCCCATATGCAAGCGGAATACAAATAAGGATAATGATAATCATAACGGTAAACGCCAGCACTAAGCTATTTTTCAATGCAGAGAAATAGCCAGCGTTCGAAAAAATCCTCTTAAAATTGTCTAATGACATATTCTTGAATTTTTCGATAGTCGAATTAAAAATAGCCGGATCTGTCAAAGAACCTAGAAGATTTGTAGGTTCACCGGTAAAACTGACAACAAATACAGAGAGAAGCGGCAGCAACATGAACAGTCCAAATAACGCATAAATGAGGACCTTTACGACCGTCAAGCCATTGATGCTGTTTTTGAATCGGTTCATATTAACAGCACCCTCTCGTGATCAACAGTCAACTTCACTTTCTTTCCTTCTCTAAAAATATTCGCGCCTGAAGAATACGTTGTATCAACAATCAACTGATAGGAACCGACTTGAACGTCGTAGCGGACAATTGATCCTAAATACGTCGACATGACGACAGTTCCCTCAATAACATTCGTTTTCGTATGATCAATGACACTATCTACGTCCTCCACTTTTACGTGCTCAGGACGGATGATGACATCGACTTCTTTTTTCTTTGCTTTATTTGCCGAACGAAGTATAAATCCTTCGCCTTTAACGATCGTGAATCCATTCTCCTCGCCTTGAACAGTTCCTTCCAAAATGTTTGAAGTTCCTACGAAATCTGCGATGAACGGTGTAGAAGGATTACTGTATAAATCTGTCGGAGTCCCGATTTGAACGATATGGCCTTTATCCATAACCGCAACTCGGTCCGCCATACTCATCGCCTCTTCTTGGTCGTGAGTAACGAAAATCGTCGTAATGCCAAGATCCTGTTGGATTTTACGTATCGTATTTCGCATAGAGTGACGCAATTTCTGGTCCAAGTTGGACAATGGTTCATCCATGAGAAGAACCGCAGGCTCCATCACTAATGCTCTTGCTAACGCTACCCGTTGTTGTTGACCGCCTGATAATTCGCTCGTCAACCGTTCCGCATGGTTTTCAAGTTCAACATACTCTAGTATTTCCATCACTTTTTTTCTAAGTTCTTCCGGATATTTACCGAAACGCTTCGTCAAAAGACGTGCGTAGATTCCCATTTGTTTAATCGGGTTGCTAGCATTGAGTTCTTTAATATTCAAGCTGTAGGCAACGTTTTCAAATACATTCATATGTGGAAATAGTGCATAGCTTTGGAAGACCATACCGCAGTTTCGTCTGTTGGCTGGAATTTTTTCAACTTCACGATCTCCTATGTATATGGATCCCGACGTTGGACTTTCAAATCCAGCGATACAGCGCATCGTTGTCGTTTTTCCACATCCAGAAGGACCGAGAAGAGCGAAAAATTCGCCCTCCTCGATGTCAAGGTTAATGTCGTGAAGAGCAGTAAAGTCCCCAAACTTCTTAGTCATGTTTTCAATTTTTACTGACCCCATACATATCACCCTTACTTATTGAAATTTGTCTTTCCATTCGTTACGAACGCGGTCGTAGTTTGCATTCACCCAGTCAATATCAAGATCCACAGCATGTTCTTTTACCTTTTCAAGCGACAATGGAGTTTTTGACTCAACTTTCGGGTTGATTGGGATATGGTACCAATCTGCCATGATTTGTTGTGCTTCTTCAGACAGTAGGAAGTCCATGAACTTCTTACCACCTTCCGCATTCGGGCCACCCTCAATCAATGTCGCAGGGTTAACAAGTACAGGTGTTTTATCTGGAACGATAAAGTCTACAGTTTCACCTTTCGCCTTTTGCTCATACGCCATGAAGTCAAATCCAATACCGATATGCGCTTCGCCCATCGAAACAGCTTTTGTAGGCGCAGATCCAGAGTCAGGAATCGAGTTAGCTTGCTTTACAAGTTTTTCAAAATACTCCCATGCTTTTTCCTCACCTTGTTGCATCATTTGGTCCATAACCATTAGAGTCGCTGTACCAGATGCTGCAGGGTTCGGGAATTGAATCTTCCCTTCCCATTTCGGGTCAAGCAAGTCTGCCCATGTCTTCGGAGCTTCTTCTTCAGAAACTAAATCCGTGTTATACGCAAACCCTAATACGAAAAGTTCTACACCGACATATTTACCGTCTTCGTGTTTTAATTTAATGCCATTTTCGACAACATTCCAGTCCGCTGCGAAATCAGGGATATAAGAAGCAAGAATTCCACGCTCTACCGCAGCTTCAAACGGAAGGATACCTCCCCCACCGTACCAGACATCCGCTTTCGGATTATCTTTCTCAGCCATCATCTGATTTACCAGGATATTAGTCCCAGCATAATGAACATCGACTTTCTCACCATGCATTTCCTCATATTTCTGAGCCAATTCCTTCGTAAAATCAGGCGTTTCCGGCGAATAAAGAGTGATCCTACCTCCACCCCCGCCATCGGAAGTTCCACCTGCACAACCGGCTAGCAAACCTGTTGCTAACAGGATACTAGCAGCCAATCCACCAAATCTTTTCATGAAAATCCCCCTAGAAATAATTTTTTAGGCAAGAAAAAAGAGAAGAACGCCAAAAGAACCCCTTTTCAAGAAAGGGCTTACAATTGTAGGCTTTCATCTCATCATCTCTGCCTATATTTTACTACTCATAGTATACATTAGATTCATATAATTGCAATAGTTCACCAACATTTATAATGAAATATTCCCCCTCTTCATTCAATTATATTATTTTGGCCGTTTGAGAGACTGTTAACCTATGATGAAGTTTAGTCCCTAAGGATTGAATAACGGAATAAATTAAGTAGGAAAGAATTATTTTCAGTAGTTATTTAATAGTTTAACTTTCAAATAATTAGGAATAGTGTATACTGCTAATCGATAGCTTTCTAGGTTGGTAGAAAGGTGTTCTAATTCGAAAGGAGGAATTGTTATGAAGAGCAAGAGAAACAGAATTACAAAGTGGAGCATCCTTGGCGTTATTGCGCTGGTGGTGAGTATCGGCTATTTGTTCGGCACTGGAAATTTTGCAAGCGCGGAACAAACTATACTCGTCGAAGAAGACTTTGATAATTTGGAAGGCATGATGCCAGAAGGATGGAGCGTTATTCAAGGACAAGCATCCATTGAAAAAGGAAAGTTGAAGTTATCCTCGCCATCATCATCTTCACCGGCAAGAGTGCTTGTGCCGCTCCCTGATAAAAATGGAAATATCATTTTTGAGGCGGATATGA
The DNA here is from genome assembly GCF_050859005.1 of Sporosarcina sp. UB5. Taxonomy (GTDB): domain Bacteria; phylum Bacillota; class Bacilli; order Bacillales_A; family Planococcaceae; genus Sporosarcina. Next base: position 1,735,700 of record NZ_CP125984.1, on the reverse strand, counting down.
CTTTCGTTTCCGCAGTAGAGGATACGCGATGGGCATCATTAATGTACCGTGTACAATCGACAGATTATCCATACTATCAGTTTGCAATCCGAAGAGGCACGACAGCGCTAAATGGCGCAGAGTTTGCAGAGCGAAATGCCCAGAATAAATGGGTCGTACCCGAAGCGACATTTTTCACAGAAAAATTCGAGTATAACAAGCCATACCGTATTAAGATTATTGCAAGCAATAATCGTGTTCAGCAGTTTATTAATAACAAACTTGTCATCAACACCGATCAGGCGACTGGTTTGCTTAACGGAGATATCGGTTTCCAAGCGAATGGATCGACCGTCCTATTCGACAACGTAAAGGTATCAACATTCGATCAAGAGTTGCCGCCAATTGAAAATGCAGGCGCTTTCCTTCCTCAAGAGCCGGAAACGAATATCATTAACGCACCTACGCTAATCGGACAAACATTGACTGCCGCCGAATCTTCAAATACTGCTTCCGTATTACTTGAAGTTGAGCAAAATGGAGCAGGTGAATTAATTACGAATGGCATGCCACTTCACGAAGCACTGGCCAAGGTACAGAATAAACATATTCCAATCTTGCAAATTGAAACGAATGGCATCGAAAGTGCAATTGTCGATAGCTTGGATGCTGCACAGACGACTGATATTCATATCGTCTCGTCTCACCCTGAAATCGTAAAAACAATTACAAACCTGATGCCTACAGCAAGAGGGGGAATCGTCTACACGAAAAATTCATTCAACAAGCATGACCTGAATGAGCTCGTCCGGACGGTCCATGCAAACAATGCAAAAGTTGCTTTGATTCCGGAAAAACTGCTTGATGCGAAAAACGTCCATTACATGCATACAAGGATGGTGGCAGTATGGGGAGTAGGTGCAGAAGATGAAAGTAGTGCGCACGCGCTCATCCACACAGGAGCTGACGGCATCATTACAGATAACCCAGCCGCATCCATCGAGGCCCTCGGAAAGTACCCTGCTAACACGATTGTTAAACGACCAATTGTCGCCGCCCACCGCGGTGTACCGTCACTTGCCCCTGAAAATACATTGGTTGGATACAGACTCGCTTACGAGCTTGGCGCAGACCAAATCGAGACCGATCTGCATTTGACAAAAGACGGCCACGTAATCGTCATGCATGACACGACGGTCAACCGGACGACAAATGGAACGGGCGCGGTCAGCGATCTAACGTTAGACGAAATTCGTCAGCTCGATGCAGGCATTAAGTTCAGTGAAGAATTCGCGGGAGAGAAAGTGCCGACGTTCAAAGAATTCCTTCAAGAATTTAAAGGGAAAGACGTCATTCTTCTCGTTGAATTGAAAGCAATTGGTATCGAAGAGCAGGTGATTCGAGAAATCGAAGAAGAAGGAATGGTCGACCAAGTTGTGCTTCAAAGCTTCGACTTAGGCAGCATGATTGATTCGTTTAAATTAAGACCTGAAATTCCTGTCGGCTATTTGTATTCCGCCGCAGTCCCAGCAACGTCATCTGCAAAGATTAAAAACGCACAAAAGATGATGGATTACGGAACATCACACAACGTCACATTGAACGCCAGCTACGGCAGCACGTACGAGGAATTTATCACATATATGCGTCAACGAGGCATGCTTACCATGCACTGGACATTCCGCGCGGAAGAGCCATTCCGAGATAAACTTGCCCAAGGGCTCATTGGTCCAATCACCGACTACATGCAATGGCTGACAGACTCACCGACCAAGCTCGAAACACCAATCAAGAAAATCAACCTAAAAATGGGAAAAACATCCACTATACAAACAAAAGCCTTTGTCAACTACCGCACAGCTAAAAAGGAAAACATAGCCTCCGAACTATTCATAGTAGAAGACAATGGCGTCGTCACACTGAACGGCAACACAATCGAAGCTATCTCACCCGGAACAGCCCAAGTATTCGTAAAACACACATTCACCATGCTTGGGACGGAGTGGAATGTCGTTGGAGAGCCTATTGAAGTAATAGTAAAGGAATAGTAGGGCAATATAACACAAATGGTGCCTACCCTAAAAATGGGTGCCTGTGCAGCACACATTTATGATAATTCAATAATATTAATAAAAATACAACAGGAAGCCCATCAAACGTTTATTTGATGAGCTTCCTGTTTTTTGTTTATACATTTGTAGTTAATAAACTGAATTGTGTCGGCGGCTGTGCACGACACATTTATGACAATTCGACAGAGTGAATTTATATTCAATAGAAAACCAATCAAATGTTGATTTGATTGGTTTTCTCATTGCTAAATATACAATTGTAGTTAATAAACTGAATAGTTTGCTGCACAGGCACCGATTAAGACGCCGATTAAAAGTCAACTTACCACATACCTGACCAAGCCTTTGACGTTGGCGTAGAGGGCGGCTTGGGTTCGATCTGCGAGTCCTAGTTTGGCGAGGACTTGGCTGACGTGTTTTTTTACGGTGTATTCGGTGATGTAGAGGGTGCTTGCGATTTCTTTGTTGGAGAGTCCTTTGCCTAATTCGAGCAGCACTTCTTTTTCTTTAGGGGTGAGTTGTTCGAATTGACCGTCGTTTTGGAGAGATTCTCTTGCGTTCAACACGAAGTCGTAGACGCCCGGGTCGTAGTATTTGCGACCGCGACGAATGATTTGTAAGGCATGAATAAGTTCTTCGGGTAGTGCTTCTTTTAAAATGTAGCCGTCGACTCCGATCTCTTTTGCGTGCTTGAAGTCCTGCTCTTCGGTCGACGAAGTAAGGACGACGAATTTACACGTTACGCCTTGTCGAATTGCTTCTGTGATGAGGTCTAACCCGGATTCATTCCCTAGCCGAAGATCGATGAGTGCCAAGTCGGGTTGCTTGGAAACTAACAGTGCTAGCGCTTCGTTGCTTTTCGTCGCTTCTCCTAAAATTTCCATGGATCCATCCAAGGAAAGAATTGATTTAAGCCCTTTTCGAACTAATGGATGATCGTCAATAATTACTACTTTCATTCTCCAACCACCTTTTCCAATATAAGCGCATTTCTATTTGGAATCTCGATTTCCAGAATTGTGCCAGCTTCTCGGATGCCGTTGATTGAAAATGTTCCTGCAAATGAGTGCACCAGACTTTTAATATTAAACAGTCCAAGTCCTATTTCTTCATTTCCTTCGTCTGTTTGCGCGGTATAGCCGATGCCGTCGTCTTGAATAAGCAATGCCGTTTTTTCGGAATTAAAGACAAGCTTCAATTCAATTACATGACACGCCCCATGACGAACGGCATTTCCACACGCTTCGCAAATGATCCTGTAAAGTGCTTGCTTCACCTTATCCGGAATCATCGCTTCATCACCCGTAATTTGATAATCAATCCGGATGTCATTTAACCTTGCATACTCATCCAAATACTTTTTAAGCCGAACGAGGAAAGGAGCGTCCCCTCTCTTCGTGGAACTGAGTCGAAAAATGGCCGATCTAAGCTCTTTCAGTGTCGTATTGGCAGATTGCGAAAGAAATTCGTATTCCTCCGCCAACTCACCATCTGTCATATGCCGCCCCTTCACTTGCAAACTATGCAAAGAGCAAACGATACCGAACAACCTTTGGGAAACGCTATCATGAATTTCATTAGCAATCCGATTCTGCTCCTCGATTACAATCATTTGATCCATCATCTGATCCAAATGAAGACGTTCAAGCATAATTTCACTTAATTCACTTAAAAACTCAAATGGGCGATTTTGCAGAAAATCCTCCTCCGCGAAATCGTTTATCATTACCCCTAGTATCCCGACATTATTGGAAGTACGGATAATTTTTATTCCATATGAGGTACCATTTAATTGACCGATAAACTTCTCTTTCTTCCCTCTAAGCGTTTTCCATTTCCGTTTCAGCTCACCCTCGATAAGTTCAGGTGTAGACGTCGCAGCTATATGGCTATTTTGGTGACTTAAATCCGTTAACCAAAAGAACGCTGCTTCACTTTGTGTGAGCTTCTTTAACGAATACGTAATTTCTTCGATAATTAACTGAGGACTTTTACTTACTGAAAAACTGTCCATCAGATGGTAGTGGGACATAATATGTTCCACCGTTTCTTGGTATTTTTCATTCGTGGCGGCCAATCGTTCATTCACCTTCAATAACTCGTCTTGCTGGGTTTTCAATACCGTCGCCTTAAGAGCCAACTCTTTCGTAAGCCCGGAGAATAATCTCGTAAGAAATATCGTCAATAAACAGACGAGATAAAAGTACGAATTCTGCTCCAACAGCTGCCTCCACTCACCCATCCCACCTAAAAGATAGGCAATGAAAGTCGCACTGCCTAGATAAAAAGCGAGAACCCCCCAACAAAATAACGGTGTTAAAAAGCTTGCCGCAACAAGGACTGGATTCAACGCGTACCAGATGAACGGACTTGAAATGCCGCCTGTCGGAAGTAACAACAACGTCAATCCAATCGTTTCAGCGCACACACTTACCGATAGCATCGTATGATTATCCACATATCTTTTTTGAATACCTGTAATAATCCAAGCTGCGATAAAGAGCGACACTGTCACGCCTAACGTAAAATACAAAGGAGCATCCATGCCCATGATAAAGAAGAAAGAAGTTAAACCGAGCGAAACATAACGGTAAAATAGCAATAATCCCCAATGATTCGTCGGCGGCTTTTTCATCTTTAAAAAGAGTACATTAACTAATGACATATACTTTGCCATTCCCAGTAGCTTCATTTGGTATCGCTGGTGCATCGATTGCACGCGGCTCAAACGTGTAGACATACACTCCGTCTACAACGACGTATAATTGACCACGATCATTTCCATCTTCATAGGAAAAAATCGGTTGCTCTTTCTCATCTGCTAATTTCAGCAGTGACTTGAATGTGTCGAGAGGAACTACTGTCTTTCCATCGAAATTAATTTGCTGTGAAATTCTGATCATCCGACTTCCATACTTTTTATTGAGCTTCTCCGCCTCCGTTTTAACAGGTCTCACACGACTCGAATCCAAATATTTAAAAGAAATTATGATGGATAATAAAAGAAGAGCGAACAGGGACGTAGTAGCCATCCGCACTGGAACTAATGGAAGAGTCAAACCTAGTAAACTAAATGGATTCGTAGTCGTTTGGCTTTCATTGAAATGAACAGCAGACATAAAACTTTTCTCACTAGCAAGCTTAATTTCATCATATATATAATGAAAGACAAGCTTATCCTGAATCTCAATATCCTTTTCCATATTCGAATAGTGAATGACCCCTTGAATTGTAGGGACAACTTCAAGGTCATATTGGGATTGACTGACGCCAGTTTCCTCTTCCACTTGCGTAATGAATGTGCTGATTTGAGTCATGTCTATTTTATAGATATTGTCAATTACTGATATTTCCTTCCCTTTCCGGTCAAAGTTTTGTTTATTTTGCAAAGGGAATGCACGTTGCCAAATGTCGCCCGCTTTTACAACCAGCTGTACATCGTAAGTACCCTTAGCAAGCACTTCTTCCTCCGAATGGATGATAGTTTTTATTTCAAAAGGAATTGCTGTTGTAATTTTTTTGAAGAGGGTATCCCCTACATCGACCGTCCCTCCTTGGGGATAAAGGATATTAGGTGACATCGTTGCTTTGTAGGCATAGGACGTTTCAATATTCGATGTTCTGTCGACAAGCTGAACAATTGTCGTTCCAGGAGTGATCCACGAATAAATGGAAAGCGCTCCTACAATAAACAATAAAGGTAGCAGCGATAAAAATAGTTTCTTATTGTTCTTTTTTAGTACAGTAGCCAAAATTCCTTTCAGTTCAATCACCCCTCTGGTAAATCGATTATGGTTTCTGTCTGGTATGCTTCCACTGAATTGTTGTCTTCAACTGTTGCAGCCTCATTTGTTACATCGTCTTTTGTTGAACTAGAATGCGCCTCCCCTTTACTAACTGTTTTCTCGTCTGCTTCTCCAACAGATTCCTCATTTTCTAACCCTTCATTTTCGACTACTACCGCTTCTCTATCTCTTTCATTTCCATCTATTTCTTTCTCCACATCTTCAATCTCTTCAACTACTACTTCCTCATTTTTTCCATCGACCTCAACTAATTCTTTATCAATTCCTTCTGATTCCTCGTCTGCTTCTGGTTGTTCTATACACCCACTTACTTTCTCTCCATCTATCTCCTGGAGATTTGTATCCTCTATTACTTCCCTCCCATCTACAAACTCTTCATCCGCTTTCAATTGATCCGTGCAGTCTTCATCGTCTTCAATTAGTGGGATTATTGAGGTTATTTCGGCTCGACCTGATTCCCAGCTGAAAGTAATTCGAAGTTGGCTTCCCGATAAATCCGACGCTTTGCCAATGAGAGTAAACTTTCTTATTTCTCCATACCTTAAAGGAGTTAAATCACCATCTACATTAAACGTCATTCCTTCAACCCATACAGTTGTTTGTGTATTATTTACGACATTAAAATTCCTACCATCCCATTCCGTAATCATTATAAACGCTTGATCCTCTTCGACAACGGACACCGCTAGATCATTCCTTATATCAGCCGTTGAGAAACTATTACTTTGCAGCAATAGTACAGAAATAGACAAAAATAGTGCGACTAAACCTAACTTGAACTTCAATTGGTCCCCTCCCAGGTCAAAATAATAGCCCAATTAAACGGAACGCTATGTCCACATTTAATCAGGCCGGTTGCACCAGTCACTCGATACATCCAAGGTGCCCATATAGAGGATGTATTTCATAGTTTCCATGATACTATTTGTTTATGTATATCAGTATAACCAAAGTAATTGGAATAATTCGTTGCTTTGCGCGGTAGATTAGATTCTATTTTTGTCGAAGTCTGAGTAAGAATGTCATGCCTAATTTTGTGAAATATGTTTTCAACTAATACAGAATCAAAGAAAAGCAGCCCTAAATTAATTGGGCTGCTCTCTTTTGAGACATTCAAAGTTCTATTACTTTTTTGATGCTTCAACTACTAGGTTAAGTCCTTTTTTACCCTTAGCAAGAAATTTATAATTACCCGTTGTATCAGTTTTCATATCAATCCATTTACTTTCGCCTGCTTTAAGAGTAAATGTAAGGCCTTCCGAGGATAAAAGATTTGCCCAGTTTGTTCCATCAACACTAGCGGAATGCGGAACTGTATTTCCTTGATCGGAAACTCTATTTGTCTTGATTGAAACATTTACGTCGTATTCTGAGTTGTTTTTCACTTCAAATAAATCATCCCATGTGTAAACACTGTTCGGCTGCACCCCATAAGCTTTATTACTATTTCTATCATTACTACCAAATCCTTTATCTAAATCAATTGTTAAATTGTGCGGTTTTCCGGCATTTTCCCTAGTAGTAAATGCAGCATAATGTACTTTACTTGGTGCCAATGCAAGTAATGCTTCTTGCGTATCGACCAATGAAACAGACATATCGTTATTTACTGCTGCACTCGAGAACGACATTGCGGCCATTACACTGGAAATGGCTAGTAGAAACACTACCATAAATAAACCTTTTTTCAACTTCATCTGAAAATCTCCTCCAATTAATGTTATTCGGCTCTTCGCCGTTTTGTATCTGTTTTTAGTATAGGAGTATTCCAGAAGGTTATCCTCACTCTATAGTGTTGTATTTCACTATCATTCGTCTACTAACGTTATCCACTTTGTAGCCCCTCTTTTTACTACAAAAGTTTACGGATATTATACTTTCGTATACTATCAATTCCACTTTAGAGGGCATTATCTTCAGTTCATTTGCAATAAAATTGAAACAGGGAGGGGTTGCATGAAGATACTTTCCAAAATACTTAACCTCGTATTAGTAATCGGCATCTTATGTACATTAATTGCAGCAGTTGGATCGGCAATAACCGGCAAGCCAGTTTTGCTAACAGTCATTCGTTCAAACAGCATGTACCCCGTCTGGGAACGTGGCGACATGGTCATCCTTCACAACATGAAAGAGAGCGACCTTGTCAAAAATGGAGATATCATCTTTTTCAAAACTGAAAAAGGGAGTCTTTCTAATAAAGGCTGGATTGCTCATAGAGTCATTGATGGCGATGCGGACCAGGGTTTTATTACAAAAGGGGATGCAAATGAAACGACCGATCAGCAAGATGGAGCAGGGATGATCGAGCGGCATATGATTGCGGGAAAAGCGTTTACGATCGGTGAAGTACCAATTGTTATTCCTAAACTAGGGTACTTATCACTTTGGGCTGAAGATTATCAAAGTAGTCCCTACACTCTTCCTGGGATAGCAGTCGTTATCGCAATCATTATTGGGATCGGGGAATTATTGTCCGGAAAGAAGAAACATCAGAAGAAAAATAAAGGCATGGATTTACAACTCATCTATATAGTAGGTGGGGTCACGATATCCGTTATAATGGGGGCGACCATGCTCGCTTCCAGCCAAACGTTAAAGCTCATGTATGAAGTATCCGAAGAAAACCAAGGAGTCCTAATGGGTAGTGCAGTCGGCATCTTAAAAGTAGGCGAGTCCGTAACAAATCCATTATCGGACCTTTCCAATGGAGGTTTCTTCAAACTGATCGGGGCAATTACAACTGACGATAATCAAGTCACGTTAAGCCATAACAGCCTATCACTGTCGCCCGGCCAACAACTTGAGACAGAATTCACGGTGCATGCAGTAACACCCGGTTCATACGACACCTCTATAAAGGTAGGATTGTTCTATCCGTTTTTACCATCATCATTCATCTACTTCCTCGCACAGAAAAGTTACTGGCTAGCCCTTGCAGCAGTATCATTGGTGCCTGGCTTACCGTTAATCGTTTATCCATTCATCGATGGAAGAATGAGAAGAAAAATGTTTAATGTGCTGCGGAATAAGCAAAGACGGATGCGGGCAGCATTGCCGTTTTAATGAATTGCGTCTAAATTGTGTAGGCGGCTGTGCAACACACATTTATAACAATTCAATATTTGGCATAAAAACACATTAAAAAGTCAGCCATTTATTGATATGGCTGACTTTTTAATGTGACATTATACAATTGTAGTTAATAAACTGAATTGTTTACCCCACAGGCACGTCCTATTACAACTTCCTCAATCGCCTATTCACCAATTCCATATTAAACTCACGATACAGCTGCATCCTCGCCCAACTCTGCATCGATTCGTATTCAGGATGGGACGGGTCGTTTATAATTTCCAGAAATTCATTAAACCCTGTCTCGCCTCCACAATCTTCCGGAGGCGCAGTTCCTTCCCCTTCCAAGCATACCGGTGATCGAAGGCCTTCTTTCGTCACAATTTCCTCAATAACAATTTCATGTCGCCAACTGTCGCCGAAGTCGTAAATATACTTCATATACGTATGTGGTGGAATAAAATTGGAGAGCAAAAGCCCCTTTTCCAACTTCATCTCAATGTCATAGTCGTACGCCATAGCCTCTTCGTTCATCACAACGTTTAACACCGGGCGGTATCCAAACGATGTATACGTATCAGAATAGTCATTTTCAGACTCGTCCGTTTTGGATTCATCATACAAATAAAATTCATGCAAATGATAGTCCTGCCAATTAAACGCGATTTGCAAAACCTCGTGCATCGCAGAAAAACTCATATCAAGTGGCACGATAAGTCTTCTCCAAATGGAATGGTCCTCGAGCTGCATCGATACTTTCATAACAGCGGCTTTCGTATTAAAAATCGAATCACCAATCAAGGATTCCAAGCCCTTGAACATTTCCTCATATGGATAAGTAGCCGGCAAACTGCCGCCACCCGTTAACAGCCGGCTCGCATTTTTACTCACATGCGAATTAATAAGAACTTCCTTGTCCAAATCCCTGGCGTAAACCCATACATGATCAATTGCCTGATTCAATCTAGCAACCATGGAACGATTCTTCGTTTTGTGGAACGTTACAGCACCCGCCGCCCCAAGATATTGTTCAATAGCCCCCTCACTAATACGCTCCGACTTGAACGTTTCTCCGATCGCCTCAACAATTAAGTCATCCAACCTCTTGAAATCCTTCGCTTTTAAGCCATATTACACAATTGCATACCGGCTCTGATCGTTCATCAGCACAACAGCCTTCCGCCTATCAATGACAATTAAATGAGCGTGCCATGAAAAAAGCGGATTCCCCTCTTCACCTACACCCACCGCAAGATCAAATGGAATCTGATCTAACAGTTTTTTCGTTGAATGAATTCTCATAAATCATCATTCCTTCCCATGCTTGTCCTGTATCGAATGGTCGTTATTCATTAGACTAAATTTCTTCATTAACGCCTTTGCCTCTCGTATTCCTGCTTCCGTCAAATAGACAGATTTTGAGCGATTGCTTCCTCTTATCCAATCCTCTTCAGATAAAGCATCCAGCGTGCTAAAAGGATATCCCTTCCAACTCCTTCTCAACCCATCCGTAAATTCATCCTCTTCCCATGACGTCATATATAGCAGCATTAAAGTCAATTCCTTGATTTGTTTCTCCATAGATATGCCCCTTTCGATATGCTTCTACCGATAGTGTATGGGAATGGCTGGTGATCTTCAATGATGGAACATGCCAGTAGCCGTGATTCGTTGTGTTGTCAGCTGCTTTCAAATAAGCATAAAAGGATCCAATAAAGGCGCCTGTGCATCACACATTTATGACAATTCAACGACACTAATAAAAATACAATAGGAAGTTCATCAAACGCTAACTTGATGAGCTTCCTATTTCCCGTTTATACAATTGTAGTTAATAAACTGAATTGTATTCTGCACAGGCACCTTATGAAGGCAGTAGAACCTCTCTGTCTCTCAACCCCTCAATCCACCCGATATCCATCCAAAATTCTACTCGGCGCATTTGCTCTCGATAAATAATCCAACGCCGACATTTTTGGAAACGCTTCCAAAAAATCTAAAGCTGGTGCCATGCCCTTGAAGGAGAATGCATCGAGCTCTTTCTCGTATAAGTAGTCCCCTCCCTCCTTCATAAACAAGTAAAGGCGGATGATGGAAAGCTCTTCTCTGTAATTCCGAGGATCCATATTTTCACCTAACAGTATAAGCGCAATTTTATCGTAGTCCCGGTTTATGATTTCAGACAGCAAGATCCTCCCGGCAAGCAACTCCTCCGGCACATTAACAATGTTTTTCAAATCCTTATCCCCCCTAAACACCAATTCGACGTAAGGTTAAAAAGTCCTTCCTTTTGTACGATAATAATGAAATATTGGTGCCTGTGCAACACACTTTTATAACAATTCACCAATACCTATATAAATACAACAATTATGCAGCCACTTACGCATATAACCGCCTCTCCCTTTTACAATATACAATTGTAGCGAATAAACTGAATTGTTTCGCACACTGTGCAAGACTCAATTATGATAACTCAATATTAGTTATAAAAATACAAAAGGTAGATAATTAAACATTAATTTAATGGGCTTTCCATTTTCAACTTATACAATTGTAGTGAATAAACAGAATAGTGTCTCACACAGGCACCTTGCCATGAGTCGCTTACCGGCGTACGTAACCCTCACTCTCCCTGTCATTTTAGGTCGAAATGCGCAGTCGAATATCAGCGAATAAATATTCCGAAAATATATAGGTAATTCTACATAAATGGTATATAATTAATGTGTCATTATTCAAACAATACACTTCTTTTTACACACTAGTCCGTTAAAAGAAAGGGGTATTTTATGGCCAAGTGGTTGGGGAAATGGATGTGCAAGCTATCCGGATATCACCGGATGGACTACTATTCCAACAAATGCATTCGTTGTGGACATGTTAGAAGAAGAAAACAGCAATAGGAGTAGTAGATTGGGGGAGAGCATGCCGAAGGGCGTGCTTTTATTAATTGAAAAATATATTGCAGGAGGGTGAACAACATAATCACATTAAAAGATATTAAAGAAGCCAGAGAACGAATTAGCAATATCACATACGTAACACCAATTCTACAATCAGAACAACTCTCTAAACTAAGTGGAAATCAGCTCTTCTTAAAATCGGAGCATTTACAAAAGACAGGTTCGTTTAAAATACGAGGAGCAAGTAATAAAGTCATCCACGCGATTGAAAACGGTGCGAAGTATGTGACAGCAGCGTCATCAGGCAACCACGGCCAAGCCGTTGCCTACGTTGCAAATAAATACGGAATTCCAGCAACAATCGTCGTTCCTGAAGATGTTAGCAAATGCAAGATGAACGCAATCCAAGGCTTACAACGGCAAAATCGAAATGTGCGGGACGACTTCTGCAGAGCGATTACCAAGAGCACAAGCAATTGCCAATCAAGAAAACGGTATATTCATCCCACCTTATGACGACCCCTTCATTATGGCAGGGCAAGGAACAATTGGCTTAGAAATTTTAGACCAGGTGGAAAACGTTGACGCCATCATCGTCCCGATCGGAGGCGGTGGCCTAATCTCCGGAATCCTTACTGCCATTAAAGAAACGAATCCGAAAATAAAAGTAATCGGTGTAGAACCTGAGCTTGCCAATGATACTTACCTATCATTGCAAAACAAGAAAATAACCGCAATCGGACCCACAACTACCATTGCCGACGGACTAAGAACGAGCCAACCAGGCGACCTAACCTTCCCTGTCCTAATGAAATATCTAGACGACCTCGTTCTTGTTAGCGAAGACGAAATCCGACAAGCGTTCAGCCTCGTTATGGAACGAACGAAACAACTGATCGAACCATCAAGCGCCACGACGATCGCAGCAGCTCTATTCAAACTAAACATCCAAGGCAAAAACATCGTAACCGTCATCTCTGGCGGAAACGTTGATTTAGATAAAGTTCATCAATTGATTGTATAAATGAAGTGACTTTAAATACCAAAATCAAAAAGAGCCGCTCAACCTACATAGAGAGCAGCTCTTTCCTTCTATTTCACTTCAATTAACTTTCCATCCACAATCTCAAGCACCGGCATCTCGAATGCATTCCGGATATAGTCGTATGTTTCCTTCAATTCCTCAAGCCCCTCATCAGCCAGTACATTGTGGCTTTCTGCCCAGGATCGCGGATTCCCATCCTCATCATAATAAACTTCATGGATTTCATAATAAATAGAACCGCTCTGCGGCCATTTCAACTTTAAAACTCGATAATTCCAAAACATATTCGTTCGCCCTATCTTTTTTCTTTTACTATATCATGATTTTGTTTTTTATTTGAATCGCGACAAGGATAGACCTACCTATAAGTATAATTCCGCGTATAGTTCAAGGTACACAACACTTCAGAAAATCGAATGTACAATTGTTAATATTTCCTGCCTCGCTTGCTACGTCCCCCCTACCTCAACTCCTCAATCACTTCCTTCGTCACTTCCAAAAACTGTTCCGTAGCAGCGGTTTTAATCGTATTTTTCAGCGTAACTAGGTTGAGCTTCGCTTCGATCGTTGGATTAATGAGCTCAACGAGAGGCGGGAGTTCATAGTTGGTAATGTTTCGGAATAAAGCGGGAGCGAACGCGATTCCAAGATTTTCTCGAACCATGTTCAGCATCGGGAACGTTTCGGTACCCCAATAAATGATGTTAGGTGTAAAGCCTGCTGCATCGCATCCTTCTAAAATAAAGTCAGAGATGCCATATCCGAGCGTTGTGTGCGGCATTAGAAAATTTTCGTTTTTAAGTTCTTTTAATTCGACTGTTTTTCGATCGGCTAACGGGTGTCCGGGTGGCAGCGCAACGTAAAGAGATTCGGTTAGTAAGGCGGTCGTATGAAAGTCTTTCTTGTCGAAAATATTTCGGACAAGCCCAATATCCATTTTATGAAGACGAAGTTGTTCCAAAATAAAAGCGGTATTCCCTTCAAGCACACGGATTGTAATTCGACTGCCACGTTCATTTAGACGTTTTACGACTTCCGGGATGATTGTGATGTTAGCAATTGTCGAGCAACCGATCGTTACCGTTCCGAACTGTTCGGCATCATGTTCAGCAACTTCTTTCATAATTTCCATTGTAGAAAGCAGTAATTGTTTTCCACGATCGTAAAGGAGCTGACCAGAATCCGTCAACGTAAGTCGTTTGCCACTCCGTTTGAACAGACTCACATCTAATTCTTCTTCCAATTTCCGAATCGCAATGCTGAGAGGTGGTTGGGTCATATTTAAAGCAATTGCTGCTTTTGATATAGAGCCTGTTTCTACAACCATAATAAAGTACCGTAGCCTATCAAAATCCAAAAAGCATACCCCCTTTATATATTTTTTATATACATAGTAGTCTTATTATATATTTTACATGTAAACGATTTCAATATAAGATTCAAATTACAACAAATTTTGAATCAGTACTTCACAAGGAGGGAATTGGAATGAAATTGAAAAAGATTGCAAGCGCTTTAATAGCTGGGGGATTACTAATGGGGTTAGCTGCCTGTAGTGGCAGTGCATCGGACGCAAACAAAAATGATAATTATCCGTCACGCGCCATATCGGTGACGATACCGTATGCCGCAGGGGGTAGCGCAGATCTTCAAGCACGTATTATTAGTGATTCCATTCAGAAAGATCTAGGGCAGACGGTTAATATTATTTCAAAGCCTGGCGGTGCAGGTTCTACTGGAATGACTGCTGTCAAAACGGCAAAGCCGGACGGTTACAATATCATTCTAACAGCGGTAGGCCCTTCTACACTCACACCGAATGCAAATAATGTAGGATACGACGTTACAAAAGACTTCAAGCAAATTGCTCAAATTTCAGAAGCACCATACGGAATTGCTGTCAATTCGACTTCTGGTATTAGTAGTTTAAATGAATTGCTTGAAATTGCGAGAAAAGAAACAGTGACATACGGAACGACTGGCGCAGGACTTCACCAGCATGTCGTAACGGCTGCGTTTGTTCAAAGCCAAGGAGATCTCGCAATGGAGCATATTCCGTTTGAAGGCGGAGCGGAAGCAGTAACTGCATTGCTCGGCAATCATGTTGATGCATCTGTTAACACAATTTCTGAACTACTTCCTCATAACGGAAACGGACTTACAATTTTAGCGGTCACTTCTGACGAACGATTGAAAGACTTACCAGATGTACCTACGTTTAAAGAACTTGGTTATGAATTAATTAGCAGTGGCGCATGGTTCGGATTTATGGCACCAAAAGATACACCGGACAACATCGTGAGCAAACTCGAGGAAAGCATTAAGAAGGCGCTCGAATCTGAAGACGTCATTGACCAGTTTAAGAAAGCAGGTTTGCCAATTGCTTACCTAAATTCTGAAGACTTTACGAAGAAAACAATCGAAGAGAATGAAAAGAATAAAGAAGTAATACAATCGCTAAACAACTAATCAAGGAGGGATGTGTACATGAGAAAAGAAATTGCAGACATCTCTACAGGGGGAATCCTATTACTACTATCGGTAATAGGGTTCGTGATGGCCGGACAATTTGGAAACGGACAAACATACGGTCCAGACTTTTTTCCGAAATTAATTTTAACGCTCTTGGCAATCAGTGCAACCTTCCTAATGTCGGGAGGAGCTCTTCGTCTTAAAAAAGAGAAGAGCCTCCCACGCATTCAGATCGATCGGTTAGTTGTGAAAAAAGTACTGTTGTTCACTGCATTGTTAATAACGTATATACTGCTTTTCTTTGCGGCAGGGTTTATCATTTCTACGATCTTGTTCCTATTTGCAAGCCAATGGATTTTCGGATTACGGAACGTTCGGTTGCTCGCAAGTGTCTCGGTTGTCCTGCCGATTTTACTCTATTTCATCTTCACAATCGCATTCAAAATTCCACTACCTTAAATTAATGTTTCGAAAGGAGGATACTCCATGTCTCAAGAATTCATCGCTGGTTTAATATTCGCATTAGCACCGGCCGCAATTCTTGCCAACATACTCGGTGTAGGACTTGGAATTGTTTTTGGCGCACTTCCCGGCTTAACTGCAACGATGGGGGTCGCACTACTCATCCCGCTTACATTTGGGTTAGATCCAGTAGTTGGGTTTAGTGCCCTACTCGGCGTATATGTAGGAGCGGTATATGCTGGCTCCATTACAGCAATTCTCGTTGGCACGCCTGGTACTGCAGCTGCAGCAGCTACTCTTTTAGAAGGGCCTGCGTTAACAAAAAAGGGAGAAGCGAAGAAGGCGTTGACGATGACGACAGTTGCATCGGTCATCGGCGGATTGTTTAGTTGTATCGCTCTCATTTTCATCGCACCTCAACTCGCGAAAGTAGCTCTGTCGTTTGGACCTCCAGAATACTTTGCCCTCGCCTTGTTTGGCATTTCAATTGTTGCTGGAGTTTCAGGCGACTCTTTATTAAAGGGAATTATCGCCGGACTCATCGGTCTGTTCATTGCGGTTATCGGAATGGATCCTATTACGGGCATTAACCGATTTACGTTTGATAATGCAAACTTATTGAATGGGATTGGTGTCGTACCGGCGCTCGTTGGACTATTTGCCATCTCGGAAGTATTAAGCCGTCTCGAAGGGAAATCAGAACAACTGAGAAGTAAAATCGGCAATTCTTCTATCGGTCTAAAAGCTACAGAAGTAAAACGGAACTGGTTCAATTTATTGCGCTCGTCCGCTATCGGAACATTTGTCGGCATTATTCCAGCGACTGGATCTGGTGTCGCCTCATTTGTCGCTTACAACGAATGGAAACGAACAGCAAAAGATAAATCTTCATTTGGTAAAGGAAATATCGATGGAATTGCTGCAACTGAATCAGCAAATAACGCGGTGACAGGCGGCGCCCTCGTTCCCCTGTTGACACTTGGTATTCCAGGAGATGTCATAACCGCCGTTATGCTTGGCGCTCTAATGATTCAAGGGCTAACACCAGGTCCGATGCTATTTACGACAAATGGCGATATCGTCTATGGAATTTTCATTGCATTAATCCTAGCGAACATTTTCATGCTCGTGTTAGGTTTAGGAGCTTCAAAAGTGTTCCCGAAAATACTTAAAATCCCGGAACAAATTTTGATGCCAGCAATCGTCGTCCTTTGCGTGCTCGGTTCGTATTCAATTGCAAACTCAACTTTTGACGTGCTAATTATGCTCGTATTCGGATTGCTAGGCTACTTAATGTTAAAAGTCGGTCTACCACTTGCGCCGATGTTGTTGGCATTAATTTTGGCACCAATTCTCGAAACGAACTTCCGCCGTTCAATGCTATTATCGCAAAATGATCTGTCCATCTTCGCCACCCGTCCCGTGAGCGCATCGATTCTCGCTGTTACGCTCACGATATTCGCGGTCATTATTTTGAAAGAATGGCGAAAAAGAAAATTAGAAGCGTAAGGAGGTTACAAGCAAATGGAGAAGATTTCGCGTTACATAAAGGAGCGGCAGCCTTCAGCAATTGGTTTTCTGGAACAATTAGTAAATACGGATAGTTCAGCTTTGGACAAGCAGTCCGTTGACGATGTAGGACAGTTGATCCGGCAGCGGCTTGACGGGGATGGCATACCATTTGAAATAAAACGACACGAAAACTATGGGGATACGATCATTGCCACGGTAACTGGAAAACGGCCTGGTAAAATTCTACTTATGGGGCATATGGACACAGCTTTTCCAGTCGGCACGGCAAATGAGCGTCCGTTTGTCATTGACGACAATGTACTTCGAGGCCCCGGCGTATCAGATATGAAATCTGGACTTGTCACAATGATGGAAGCCGCAGCAACTCTTAAAGAGCTTGCAAAAGAGGACATTTGCGAAATCGAACTTCTCTTCACGTCTGACGAAGAAATTGGGTCCCCCAATTCCAGATCGATTATCGAAGAACGAGCCGCCAATGCACTTGCTGTATTTAACCTTGAGCCAGGTCGCCCGGATGGCTCGGTCGTCACAGCGCGTAAAGGGTCTGCCCATTTAAGAATTGACGTAGAAGGAAAAGCAGCCCACTCAGGAGCTTTTATTGAAAATGGGATAAGTGCGAACGATGAGCTTGCGAGAAAGATGATTGAAATTAAAAAACTAATGGATATCGAAAAAGGGATAACAGTCAACTTCGGCAAAATTCAAGGCGGAATTGGCAATAATGTCGTCTCTCCATCTGCATCAGCGACGATTCATCTCGCTTTTTGGACAATCGATCAGTACGAACAAACCGTCGAGAAAATCCGTAAAATTGTCGACCATTCCTATATCGAAGGATCGAAAAGTACATTATCCGGCGGCATTGGCATGTTGCCGATGGAAAAGCATAGCGGTGTCGAAAAATTATTCCGCGTCGTCCAACGTGCAGGCACTGAGCTCGGAATTCCTGTAACTGAACAACGTACAAAGGGCGCAGCTGACGCAGGATTCACCGCTTCGTTAGGCATCCCAACAATTTGCGGAATAGGTCCAGTAGGCGGAAACTGGCACGGAATAGATGAATATATGGAACTTGACAGTTTTGAATCAAGAACGTTGCTGCTCGTTCATTCCATTATTACGTTTCTCAAAACCGATAACTAAGTAAGTTGAGCACTGTGCGTAATGCACAGTGCTTTCTAGTACGAAAGGAGGCAACCCGTTGACACTCGGTCTCATTTTTCACTCCATTGGCATCATCACCTTAATGATTACGATCGGCGTCATCCTTTCCCGAACGTTCCATTTTAATGAAGATACACGAAACGTCTTCGTTAGCCTCATTGTAAACGTCGGCATGCCGTGCATTATTTTATCAAGCATTTTACAAGTGGAAATTGACGGCGACTTGCTTCAAAAAATCCTTCTCGTATTCATTCTGTCAATCGGCATTAACGTACTCGGTATCGGGATAGGTTATCTTTTTGCTGTTGTCTTTCATAAGAATGTCGACCGGGCAAAAGAACTCGCGATTCTATCTGGCTTAGGGAATACAGGATTTATCGGAATTCCGCTCTGCGCTGTACTGCTAGGTCCGGAAGGGGCGTTATATGCTGCGATGTTCGATGCGGGTGTCGACTTTACAATTTGGACAGTTGGTGCGCTCATGCTTCAAAAAGACCGCCAAATCGGACTTGGCATGCTGCGCACAATGATTAACCCTCCAATTATCGCGATCATTGTCGGTGTGTCAATGGCTCTTTTCAACTACCGTCCACCGTTTCTCATTCAAGACCTGTTCGATCGTTTAGCAGCCATCGCAGCCCCGCTCGCCATGTTCTATATCGGCATTATGATGATGAACCTTTTTCAAACTAAATCTGTGCGAGGACTACAACGATCGCGGTCGACACTATGGCTACCGATGACGGTTAAGCTAATTCTCTTACCGATTTTCGCCGTCTTAATCGGAAAAACATTGTCACTTAATCTAGTCATGCAGCAAACCTTACTCATCCAGGCAGCGATGCCAACTTTAACACTTTCATCAATTCTTTTCGCTAAGTATTCCGCGGACGAGGAGATGGGTGTAATTACGACCATCGTCTCCACACTCGCCGCATTGCTAACGATACCGGTAATGATTTATTTGTTGAATTTGTTGGTGCTTTGATTCATTTTTACGAGCGCTAAAACGAATTTACGAGCGTGCGGCCATTTTTACGAGCGCCTCAACCAGTTTTACGAGCGCAAACACATCCACTTGCATCGCCGCCAGGCACCAAAAAAAACAGAAAAAGGAAGCCGATTCAACAAATCGACTTCCTATCTATTTCATCAACCAAATCATAAATACCGCGCCGTCAACATCTTCTTCCGTGTATAAAACTCGACGCCATCACGTCCATTTGCATGCAGATCGCCGTAGAACGACTTTTTATAGCCGGAGAATGGGAAGAATGCCATCGGTGCCGGTACCCCTAAGTTCACGCCAAGCATTCCAGCGTCGATTTCGTCTCTAAATTGACGAATTGCTTTCGCGCTGTCTGTGAATAAACATGCACCGTTCGCAAAATCCGACTTGTTTGCAAGTTCGATCGCCTCATCGAGTGTATCCACGCGGACGACGGATAAAACCGGTGCAAAGATTTCTTCCTTCCAAATTTTCATGTCGGTTGTAACGTTATCAAAAATTGTTGGACCAACGAAATAACCGCCCTCTGAGGAAGACTTGTCATTTCGTCCATCCCGAACCAATTTTGCCCCTTCGTCAACCCCTGACTGAATGTAGCCGAGTGTACGGTCTTTATGTGCGTCACGAATGACTGGGCCTAAGAACACACCTTCCTCCAAACCATTTCCAATTGTCATGTTCTCGCATTCCTCAACAAGCCTCTCAACGAGCGCATCCCCTACATCGCCAACAGCTACAACAACTGCACATGCCATACATCTTTCCCCAGCTGAACCAAAAGCCGCATTAATAATGTTCGTCACGGTTAAGTCAAGATCCGCATCCGGCATGACAATCGTATGGTTTTTCGCGCCTGCAAGTGCCTGAACGCGCTTGCCGTATGACGTTCCTGTTTTGTATACATATTCAGCGACCGGCTGAGACCCGACAAACGAGACGGCCGGTATGTCTTCGTGCTTCAAAATACCATTCACAACATCATGCGCGCCATGAACGACGTTAAATACCCCATCCGGAAGACCCGCCTCCTGAAGCAATTCCGCCAAACGATTTGCAAGTAATGGCGTTCGCTCCGAAGGCTTTAATACAAATGTATTGCCCGTCGCAATCGCAAGCGGAAACATCCAGCAAGGCACCATCATTGGGAAGTTGAACGGCGTAATTCCGCCAATAACCCCTAGCGGATAGCGATACATCCCCGATTCGACGCCCGTCGCGATATCCGGCAGCTGATTCCCCATCATTAATGTAGGTGCCCCTGCCGCAAATTCTACACACTCAATCCCGCGAAGCACTTCACCATACGCTTCAGTATAGTTCTTACCGTTTTCCATCGTAATGAGCTTCGCTAAAGACTCCCAGTTTTCCACGAGCAGTTGTTGGTATTTGAATAAAATACGAGACCGTTGCGGAACCGGAACTTTTCTCCACGATTTAAATGCTTCCTTCGCAGCCGACACCGCTTCGTTTAAATCTTCCAAAGTGGAAATAGGCACTTCAGCTAAAACTTCCCCCGTTGCTGGATTCGGTACTTGCTCATATTGATTCGTCTTCGATTTTACCCATTTTCCATTAATAAAATTCGAAAGCTTTTCTACCGTCAATTGCGTCATTTCTATTCCCCCTATTCTCTATCACTTCTAACTACCAGCGCCTTCTTCTCTATTCATATTATACAATACCTACAATCTGAAAATTGTTCACTTAAAATGTTGTTGGTTAGTAGCCATTTATCCCCTTTCAGGAGGTCGACAATCCTAGTAACTCACTATTTCCGTCCGGAATAAAAAGGAAACTATCTAATATTGGTATATTACAATATATATAGTCCCATATTTCAAAATAGGTATTTCAGATATAGTTTTATTTTCGCAATATGATACGTTAGTAATAGAAGTTAACTAAGATTTGAGGTGAACAAATTTGAAGATGAAGTTAGCTTTGCCTCTGTTAATAGTACTTGTCGTTCTAGCTGGATGTGGACATCAACAATCTTCAGCAGAAGAGCAACCCCATGAGACAGAATCAACAGAGCAAGCCTCCCTGTATGTTAACGAAGAATTTGGCCTGACAATAGGTGAAGTCCCGGGGTGGACTCTTTTAAAAGAAGTGGAAAACCCATTGAATGTTAGTTTTGTTAATGAAAAATCCACTATTATTGTGTCTATCTTATCCAATGAGAAGTCGATAGATGAAATAAAGAAGGAAGTCCTTACAGGGGTTGGAAATGTTTCTATTCAAGAGGAGAGTGAAAATACGCTTTCTTTTACTTCGGATCGGAAGGAAAGTATTCGTTCTCATATAAAGTTTGAACGAGATTCCAACTCAACAAAGATGATCATTTTTATGACACCAGCTCCTCAATATGAAAAAAACAAAGTTTTGTTTGATGAATTTCAAAAAAATATAAACTTCAAGTGAGAAAGGTAGATGGGAATATTGAAGAAAATAGTAGCAGGAATTTTAATAGGGTCGTTTGTTGTAAGTGGTTCTGCGTACGCAGAAGAAGTCGGAGCTTCTGAAATTGTAAATCCTTCTTCTGAAGTATATGAAACGGTTCGACTAATGGAAGAAGCAGAGTATAATCTGACTGAAGACGCAACTGAAAAAGCTCTTCTGCAAGACGAATATGCGGACAAGCGTTTAGCTGAGGCTGAAGTTGCTTTAGAGGAAAATGATGAGGCGACAGCTGAGCGCGTCTTAGAAGATTTAAATGGTCACGTTGGAGAGTTGGAGGCTGTCCTTGAAACCGAACCAACGAATCCAGAGGAACAAGTATCTGAATCAAGTTCCATTGAAGATCTTTTACGAGCAAAGTTTGCCAAACGTACAGAGCGGCTACGTGCCTTGCTTGAACGAGATGACTTTCCAGCTCAAGCGAAAAAGGGCATTGTAAATGCTATGGAAAAGCATGAACGGTCTGTCGAACGAGCGATTGCAAAAATAAAGGACAAGCTTGCGAAGGGCAAAGACGATGAAGATTCTATTGAGGATGCCATTGATGCAATTGAGGATACAGAAGAGGCCATTGAAGACGCAATTGAAGATGCAATTGAAGAGGAAGAAGAGGCTGCTGAGAAAGTAGCGAAACAAGCAGAGAAGTTTGCTGAAAAGGCTAAGAAAGAGGAAGAGAAAGCTGCTGAGAAACTAAAGAAAGAAGAAGAGAAAGCCGCTGAAAAGCTGAAGAAGGAAGAAGAGAAAGCACAAAAAGCAGCTGAAAAAGAGCAAGAAAGAGCAGCTGAAAAGCTGAAAAAAGAACAAGCGAAAGCACAAGAAGCGGCTGAGAGAGCGGCTGAAAAGGCTGAAAAAGAACAAGAAAGAGCCGACGAAAAACTGAAAAAGGAACAAGAGAAAGCACAAGAAGCAGCTGAAAGAGCGGCTGAAAAAGAGCAAGAAAGAGCCGCTGAAAAGCTGAAAAAGGAACAAGAGAAAGCACAAGAATCGGCTGAAAGAGCAGCTGAAAGGGCAAAAGCAGAGGAAGAAAGAGCTGCTAAAAAAGCTGAAAAAGATTCCAAGAAATCATTAGAGGATGACGATAATGATGAGGAAGATGAAGACTGACATCGCACATAACAAGAGATGAATGTAGCAACAAATAATAAGGCGAGATCGCCGCACTCAATAACCCCTCACTATCGGTATTAGTGAGGGGTTTTAACGTATAAACATGAGGTATTAGGCACCCTTCAAGTAATGATTTCCCTCGCAACATTTCAAGTATTCTCGCGCGAAGCAATGAGGCCACTCACAACTGGAATACCCACCATCCACCGGTCCTATTTACCAAACTATAAATCACGTTTTCGCCCCAATAGCAAAGAGGTTTCTATTATAATAGGCACATCGGATAAATAGATATACTCCGAGAATACTATTAAAGGGAGAATTATCGTGTCCATAATAAATAGAATTGCAATCTTTCTCGTTAGCATTCTCTTATTGTTGTCGATAAACGCGACGATTGTAAGTGCTAGTTCACAAAACTACTTACCTTTCGAAAATACCGAAGCGGGTCGAAATAGCAATGCGTACATGCCGACATACAACCCATCTATGAATGACAGAGTAAATTTCATTAAGGAAATCTCGAATTACGCAAAAGAGGCTAGTGCAAAATGGGGCATTCCTGCGAGTGCAATTATCGGAATGGCAGTCATCGAGAGTGGATATGGAACGACGAGAATCGCCGTCAACGCCAATAATATTTTCGGAATAAAAATATGGGTGACCAATCCGGATCAAGGGTGGCAACTGAAAGGGCAACCTGATGAAAACAACGGGACAGTCCCTATCGTATCCGACTTTGGTGTAGATCGAATTATCTTTGACGAAGCAAAAAGAGTCGATAACTGGTATCGCATGTTTTCAAGCCAGAAGGAAGCAGTTGATTACTTAGCAGGCACACTTCTTCAAAATAAACGATATGGGTTTGCGAAAATAAACTACGCAACCAATTTGAAAAATGGTTGGAGTTACGAACGCGCATCCAAACAATACATATATGAAATTGCGAATGCCGGATATAACCATCTTGGTGGAGACTACTATCGAAACGTAGTTGGAAAAGTGATGGAAGAATGGAACTTGTACAAGTATGATGAGAAAACGTTCACGGACATACACGGACATTGGGCTCAAAAACAAATCGAATTTTTGGCGGAAAAAGGTTGGATCAATGGATACCCAGATGGAACGTTCAAACCAAACGCCAGTCTCACAAGAGCGCATGCAGCCAAAATACTAAGCAATTTCTTAGGACTGACGAAAACAACTGAACCAATCTACTTTACAGATGTACCTACTAATTTTTGGGGACACGATTCAGTCGTCTTAATGGCACAGCACAAACTAATGAACGGCACAGGCAATAATCATTTCTCACCCAATACGAAGTTAACGAGAGCACAAATGGCTCAAATCTTTTACAATGCCGGCTTTTATACACAGCCCGCGGAAACTACTATGAATTCATTCAACGATGTTCACAAAGATCACTATGCTTATATCGCCATTGAGACAATGAGGCAAGAAGGGATTATGGCGGGATACGGCGATGGAAGATTTGGCATTAATGACTCAATCACTAGAGCGCAAATGGCAGCGGTCATCTATAGGCTCGACCAAAAAGGTTGGAACAAAAAATAATTGTGATCGATGCCTTGTCACACGAACCACAAGCCTCCTATGGTAAACTAATTGAAAATCGAACTGGGAGACTGTACAAATGAAAATCAATTTCACGAAAAAACAATTCAAAACGCTGCTGGACCTCGCCTATTTAGGAGAGTGGATGGCGAATTCAACCCGATCCGACGATGATCGATTTGTCGACTATGAAGAACTGTTCCAATACATTTGCTCGTTTGCGAAAGACATGGGATACGAAGACCTCGTCCCCTATGACCGTGAATTAAACGCCTATTTCCCAACCCAAGAGTACGAAACTCAGCTACATCCAATCATCGATAACAATGACGACTATGTATTCTGGGAAAAACTAACCGCTAACTTAGCCAAAAGGGATCTTGATCGAGAAGGGGCAATGTATAACACACTCGACGACCGCTTCCGCAGATTATGTGAAATCGAAGAGCAATACGAAAGGGAATTCGAAGAAAATGGATTGGCGAATTTAATAATTGCAGAAGGAAAAAACGGATCCGATAAGGAATAGCCTATAGGAGACATGCATTCTAAGACTTTCTCCATACTCCAAAAGAGCCGCTCGACGTACATAAAAGCGGCTCTTTTCTTCTATTTCAAATCAATTAACTTTTCATCCACAACTTCAAGTACCGACATCCGTGGAAAGCTGGGATACGAGCGTGGGGACAAGTTTACGAGCGCTAAAACGGATTTACGAGCTCGTGGTCAACTTTTCGAGCGTAGGAGTGAATTTACGAGCGTGCGAACAAATTTACGAGCACGGGAACGTCCCCTACCTACAATCATGCCACTTTCAGCTTCAATTCCGGATTTTAGGCAATCGCCACATACAGTGCTTTACCGATAATCATCTAATGAATGATTGTTGCACGTCTAATCAGGGGCAACTGGAGAGCATAGTAAGGAATACTAGTCGCTCACCGGCGGACGCCCCCCTTTTCACATGATCTACCATGGAATACGGGTGGGGACTTTGATAATGGATTTTGAGCAAATTACAAATAATCCCTACCTGTCGCAGGTAGGGATTATCTAATATCTTATTTTTCAACAAAAAGCAATTGCTCTAACACAATATTTAATTGTTCAATGGCTGATGATGCTTGTTCTCTTAGAATATCATACTGATATTCCGATTTGCGATCAATTAACTCTTCAACGTCCCCATTGTCTGGATGAGATTCATCAATTGTAAGATCAGACACGTCAAGTCTCTTAAATGCTATTACTTTTCTTAAATCTTGATTTTCGGCTAATTCTTGGATTGATGTTAGTAATTCGTTATTAATTATATCTGAGTTAGACAACAGCTCAATATTTGTTAAAAAATCATACAGCTCATCTTCTGTTAATTTATTGCTAAACGAATAAAAGTCAGCATGGGTAATATCCAAATTCAAAAGTTTTTCACGAAAGTCTTTTATTTCTACTAGTACTTCTGTCATTTCCATATTCCCTCACTCCTAATAAGCTTGTCTCTATATTAATATGAGGACTTGTTTCAAATTATGCAGAGACGTCGAGCGACGTTTCGAAACAACTCAACATCGACGAAAAAAACACAACAGGAGCATTCAAATAATCTCAAAGACAGTCCGCAATTTTCAACTTATAATCCGAAGAAGACATCTTCAGGAGAGCTTTCACCGAATACAAACCTATAGTTTGCTTATTCGCCTATTACTCGATCCTTGTCAATTCTAAGCAAAATCCATCCTACACTTATGCATTGATTCACATTTCAATTTTCGCATTTTTAAAGAGCTTGGATTGGATTAACACACATATAAAGTCGATAAATTGAGTAGTTCGGCTTCTTTCCAAGGCAAAATAGCACATTTCAACTAATCGGGATGTACTTCTTTTAATTATTGATGCTTCGTTCAATATAATTAGATACAAAACAGTATCATCATGTGTCTTGTACAGTAAAACCCACCCTTTTTCGATAAATAAAAAATAGCTAGACGTTCATTTACCAATAGAATTATCTTTTTCATCCACTACAGAAAACATCACTGCTCCTGGTGGAGAACCTTCATAAAAGTCTTGCGGAGTCATTTTATCAAACGCTCTTTTCCCTAAGATAGAACTAAATCCAATCCCCGCTATTAAGAGAATTGAGACAAGGAGAATAATTAAAAACAATTCTTCAGCAACAGTAATCATAAATTTCCTTTCAAATACCGGTAGAATATAACCAATCAAAAGATACAAGAAACCGAATCTATAACCATAAGTCTCAACCCACTTATCTTCAGCAATTCTAGGTTTTTCACCCTCAATGAAGATAGAAGTGGAACTACTAATTATAACTTGTTTCTTTTTTCGGAAAGCGATCAAATAACCTAAAAGAATTGCTCCTGAAAGTTGAAAAATCGATGCAAACATTAATACCGTCTCCCCTCACTATCAATATATTTCAATAGAGAGAATATAAAACCCTTCTTATTCGTTGGTAAACACAGTGGTAATCTACGGTAAGTTCTTTGGCTAGATGTCACGAGCGGCAAGTTCGGGTGGTCGTAATTAGAATAAGCGGTAAACAGCAACATCAAATGCTTCAGAATAACCAGAGCTCATTAGTATCCATTGTAAAATAAAGGCATCCATGAAATACAAAGTTTTTCTTAGCAATGGCTCCATGGAGAGAAATCTTCGTGGGGGTATATTAATATGTGTAGTTAGTTTATATTAAACACAAGGCACCGAACACCATAGAATCTCTCCAGATTGAAGGTCCACAAATGTTTTATTATAAATCCTTCCTAACGTGAAAATTGATTGAATTACCAAAGAAATTCTCAGCTCTCTTTTTTGTAATTCGAACTTTGCTGTTCCCAAACAAAATCTCTTTCAGAATGGGAATTAGTAAATTGTATCCTAGTTTGTCATATTCTTTTGCGTACCGGGTTAGAGCCATGTCTATCCTGTCCAACCTCAGGGTTTTGCTCGACCCTACATGTCTTGGTCTATCAATTGGGACCAATTTCAGATCTACAAAATTTCCTCGGATACCATCAAAGACAAACTCTGCATGATGTTCTTTTAGAGGTATCTTTATATTACGGGATTTCTTGTATACATCCTGTAATTCACTCTGCGGGATTTTCCCTTTCAATATATCATTCTCGTAGGCCCAATAAAACCAATCAGGGTCAGTAAATATAACTTGTGGTAGAGTTTTACCTTCGTGTTTCCCGAAACCTAATACCGTCCATTTCATCTTTGCCCCTTCTTTCCTAATAAAATGTTTTTTTGTTTTTCAAATTATCTAATTCCATAATAGCATTTCACATGTTCATTTGAGCGCTCTTTCATGAAAATTAATCCCGACCCTTGATTAATAGTGAATTGTAAGAAGCAGTCAAAGTAATCATCAACAATCGGAGTAAGCATTGATAAGAGATTAAAATAATATCGGATACAACAATAACATTGCATACCAAGTTAAAATCATTTCCTAAATAACTTATTAGCTTTTTACTATAGTATTTTTAACAATGCAGTCCTTACAGAGGAGTTTGTAAATTTAAAAAAATACCCATCACCGTTTTAGGGTGATGAGCTACATTTTCCTATTAATAACATACTTCTTTCGCGACGGGCGAAATACTTTGTTTCTCAAGTTTTTAACATTCTTTTCTGCATGTTTTTCATAAAATTGTACATCATTAGGGAAATTCAGCCATGTAATTGGAGGATTTAATCTAAGTAGTATTTTTCGAGCCAAATTATTCAGCTCCATTCTCTGCTCATTAGATAAGAAATTTATATAGTTGTTATTACCGAGGATCTTTTCGATTTTTGTTAATGACCTTAAATTTACATTATGCATGAACGTATGACTGTATTTATTGTATTTTGCTTCCAAACTGTTTTTGTGGACAACCTCTCTGATTGCATCATATTCTTGCGACTTCTTTTCAATTATCTCATCAATACACTCTTTCGTTTTCTCTTCAGGTAAATTCGTAAACGCCTTTTCTTTAGTAGACTTTTTTATTACATCAACTACTGATTTGTTAATCTCTTTACCTATATATCTATCGACAATATGGTCTTTTGTATCATCGTTAACATCTAAATTGTGAATATCAGTGAATGCATGTCTTCCTACATTCGCTTTTTCGCCTCTTCTTAGCCATTCAGGATTAACATCGGAGCCACGTATATATTTAGCTATGGTCTCTGTTGAAACATTACAAAGGCTTGCAATCAATTTAGCATCATAAGCTTCATTTTCTAATAGTCTGTTTATCATTTTTTCCAACTGATATGCAGTCCTTCTCTTAGTGTGTAATTCTTTTCCCAATCGCTTAATAATTCGTTCCTCTTCAGAAGTAAATGGTTCAATTATACACTCGGCAACTTCTTTTCCTAAAAAGTCCAAGGCATAATAGCGACGGTACCCATCTACTAGTACATATTTATCTGCGCTCTTTTCTTCAACAACAAGCGGTGTTTTTAAACCATTTCTATTAATATCTAGTTCCAAGCTCAAATCCTTTTCCTTATTTCGAAAACTTGTTTCTAACTCGATTTGGGACAGTTTAACTTCCTTCATTTGTTTAGTCATGTTGCCCCCCATTTCATTTTTATTAATAGATATTCATTATGTAATTTGTCCTATTACAATAATCTATTAAAATGCTAATCCATATTTTTGTTTAAATAGAATCTCTAGAATGCTATTTCTAAGTGAAAAGTAACCCCAATATTAATAGTAGCAAGTGGGAGAGCGATTTTATGAGTGTGGGGCTGTATTTACTAGCGCTTCTATAACAACAAAAAAGCCCCTCAGAGATCCCTCTCCACAGAGCTTTCAGCTAAGAAACAATTCAAATTGGCAACCAAATTTGAAATCAAATAATCCCCTGAAATCGTAAAACAATCTCGGCAATAACTGCAGATCCTAAAAATGTTCCAAGCATAACAAGCGTTGCAACAATGATTGTTTTCGAACCGAGTTTCACAAAATCAGTCCAAGAACGTCCAATTGCGATTCCTGCATAGGCGAGTATCGGTGTTGCTAGCGCAAGCAACTGAACTTCGGTCGTCTCGTCCACTGTACAACTTTTTCAGATCCAGGAAACCATGGCATTGAAACGATTACTCCGATAATAGAAATATACGCGATACTCGGGAAGTTTATAGGAATTAGCTCTTTTAGGATAAACCCTGCCAAACAGATGACAACGAGCGTAATCATTCCAGGTACAGCTTTAAGAGGCAGAATGTTATAGCCTGCCCGATTGCCAATAAGGGCAGTAATACTTCAGCTTCCAACTCCCTATGCCATTGCAAACGATAGCGGGCTTAGTGGACTTAATGTAGCTAGTAATCCGGATATGAGATCGAGAAAAACCGCCCCAAACACTGTCCGAGCGTGGGGACAAGTTTACAGGCGGCAGACAGAATTTACGAACGTGTGGTTCAATTATACGAATGGCAAACGGATTTTGTTATGAGCAGATTTAGCTGAAGCTGAATTTAGTGAAGCGCCCCCGAACAATAAAGTTAACGCTATTCCGGAATATATTAACCGTTTTTTCATATATCTTTCTCCTCATGTCGGCTTTTATTAGTACTTATCTTCTTCGTATTAAAATAACTCACTTGGTTGATCTTCTACTACCACTAACTTTCCTTGTAGCATTCACCTCCTATCCTACTCCCATAGCAAGTCCCCCTACTCCCCCCTACCATTACCCAAATTATTCAGCCGTATATAGTCTCACATTATCTGTTACTACCTCTGCTTTTTTCACTGTTTACTGGGACTTGACAACTGCCCCCGTTACATCCGCCGGTCGGCATAATTATTCTTCTATTCGCGATCCAATCATAAGCTTTATGTCCCAAACCAATAAAAGAAGCAAAGCTAATTAAGGGAACAAAAATCCATAAAAGAGGGATGTTTTTACATATCCTATTAATACTGTATATTCCCTCTTCTAGTTTATTATTTGACATTTTTATGGAGCCCATTCGTTTTTCTAGCTTATTAATATCTAGTTGATATTGATCGATAATTTCACTTTCTCTAAAAGACATAAATTGTATTCGGCTGAAATAATCTAATTTACTTAAACTATTAATACTTCTTCTACAGAATGAACACCAGCCATCATAGAATACCACTATGGGCTTCATTACAATACCCACCTCATTCCAAATGGAACATTAACTATAAAGTCATCAATATTTACATCGGTTCTTTGTAAAGTAGTTAATATTCAATTTACTATTTTAATTAAGTATTGAATTGTCCACACCAAGAATCCTAATGTTGCAACCAAAAATAACGGCCTATCCACTCCGGTCTCTTTATCAACAACTTTCAAAAACCTCAAAAAGAAGAAAACAGTGAGAGCAGCGAAGAGTACGAAAAGAAAAATATTCATATAATACCTCCCGGTAATAATCTGTATATATTTTATCTTATGAAACGCTTCCTGTAAAAATGCTTTGAATCCACTGACAATAAATAATACTGCTTAATCAAGAGGCATTTTCAACAATATTTTTTTTGTCAGTTTTATGTCTTACTAATAAACTTTTTATTCTATAATAAAATTGTCGATAGTGATCGTCATTAAATACAAGAAGGTCCAAGATAATCATGGTAAAACCAAATGCAAAGAGACCCATAACTATAATTATACCTAAGTGAAACATCACCATTATGGAAACTATAATCCACCTTGTCGATTTAAAAATAATTAAAAATGGGAAAGCTATTTGTATTATTATTGCTGAGAGTGATCCTAATGTAAGTAATATAGGGTTACTATAAATCAACTCAGCAATACTAGGTAAGGTATATTCACTAACTTGCAATATATAGTATAAAGAAACCCCGTTGTACCACATCTCACCCTGAGCTTTAAACATTCCAGAGAAAAAATAGAGTATAGCTACCTGTATAATACAAGATGTTATGGCTAGGTTATGCAATGTAGCTAGGAACCTGTTACTACTTTTTTTGTTTTTAGATATAGCGAAATGTGCACCAACATTTGCGAAAAGCAAAAAGAACAAACATATTATCAGTATATTATTACCACCGTCAAGTACAAATGGATTTCTTTCATATAACGACCAAATAAAAATATAGTTTAATATCCCAATGTACCTTGTTTTAAATCCTACTGTGTATAACAAAGCAATGATTGCTCCTGTAAAAAAAAGAAAGTCAAAATAAACAAGAGAATCGGATAGTTGATACAAAGAAAATGAATAACCATAAGTAGCGTCCTTGAAATCATCAAATGGGTATATCCCGTTTGGTCCCCAATAATAATATCTTTGAAATATATGAAGTAAATAATATAAAGATATTATTGAACCCAGACCTATTCTAGCAATACTGGCAGCAATAAGATGCCGTTCACTTCCAAAGAAGTCATTTACTTTATTAAATTTAGTAATCATTTTTTTGTCTCCGTTTAAATTGTATTATAATTCAGAAATCTCTTTATAAGGTATTTTCGGTATTTGTATATATATAGTCTCTATTTCCACATCCTCTTCCATTATATAATCGTAGTAGTCAGGAAACCTCTCAATGTTTATTCTTATTATTATTTCATCAAAATGTCTACCAAATGTTTTATAAAGAGCATTTGAAGACGCTCCTCTTAAAACAATTAGCTCTCTTGGATATGCTCCATCTCCATTAATAGCATGGTTAATCAACTCTTCATAGCTCGGTCTATCATTATCGCTAATTCCCTTTTGAGTGTTATCTTCCGTAACAGAAGCTTCAGCCTTCATTTGATCTGTTGCATATTTATTTACAGTTTCAATCGTGCTAGTAGTTATTTGAGCTACAGCAAGCCTTAATGGAGTTAGTCTATTTTTGTGTAATTCTGTAACCAACAGTTCAGTCACATCTATCCACTGTGTTTCATTTTCTTTTCCATTTTCCCCTTTATAATATCCTTTTACCAATAATTTATGATTATTAGATACCGGATCCGGCGCAAATAATTTCCAGTTTTGATTAAATAATGGTTGCATATAGGACTGAATAGCAGGGTAATATTTATAGGTAATCGGGTTAACAGGCGAATTATACAGAATAGTTATAGAAAAATGTATTAGAAGCGCAATACTGAGGAACAGATACCATATTACAAATAATTTATTTTTCAAAATGTCACCCACCCCATACACGCTTTTACAAGATAGAATAAAATATGTAAAAGCGTGTCTGTAATTTCTAATTATCTTCTGAATGCTTCTTCAACCTTCAATTGATCATACTCCGGTGGAAGTGATACACATAAATGCAATGGTCCAGTATAACCATCGTGCATTCCATTCACTAGCACATAATCCACTGCTTTACCAAAAACATATCCCGCGACAAGACTAGCAACGAACGGATAGTTTTGGATCTCAAGTTCGTCTTTAGCAATGATTGCTTCATCCTGTTGGCTTACGGTTTTATATTCAGCGGACGCACTTGAAGAAGCCATTACAGGTGCGCAAAGAAGCATGAGTGCACCTATGAGTAACATAATTTTCCTTTTCATGTTATTACCTCCTTTCTTTTTTCTTAAGCTAATGCTAACATAATATACAGAATATTGTTTACTCGATCTAGGAAACTCACTGAGAATAAACAATAACTAGTTTACAGAATAGATGTATTTGAAAGAAACTTTCTACACCTAAACTAGTATTTAGTTAGTGAGTTGGCATGAATGAAAAAAACTTGAATTGTTATTTTTAGAATATATGCTAGGGATGCATAGTCATGGGAGTGTGAGTTATGGAGGAGAACTTAGGGAAGAAAATAAAATACTTTAGAATCAAATCAGCTATGACACAATCAAAATTGGCCAAAGGGATAATTTCAGAGTCTTATCTTTCCAAAATCGAGAATGGAAAAGTAGAACCACCAAAAGAAATTGTATTGCTACTGAGTAAAAGATTGAATATAAATCTATATTCAACAGAATGGGACAAGCTATTTACTTTATGCGATACATGGTTTCAACATTTATTTCGTGGTGAGAAAGAAGAGTCCACAAAACTTTATAATGAGATTATTAAAGACCTTCACAACATTGCTAGTACTCCATTGTTCAATATGGTTGAACTCCATAAACTACGTTATTTCATCCTCATCCAAGACAAACAAAAGGCAACGACACAATTTGATTCCCTTCATAAACATCAAGAGAACTTTAAAGAGGAAGAAAACTACTATTTCATGAAGTTTTGCGGCAACTATCATTTTTCCCGGTTGTCGTATAACAAATCAATGGATTCATATAAGAGGGCAGAACAGCATATAACAGACGTTTCTGAAAAGGAAAAATACGACCTTTTTTACATGATTGCTTTAACCGCATCTAAGTTAAGACTAACGTATATTTCATTGAAATATGCAAACTCCGCACTTCATTTCTATCAAAATAACTATAATTTAAAGCGTTGTGCGGAGTGTCATATATTACTTGGTATATCTTATCAACGGGCTGGGGAATTGAATCAAGCAATGGAAAATTATCAATTAGTGGATAAAATCGGTAATGAAATTGAAAATCAAAACATTTCTGCTATGGCCAAACAGAATATCGGAAAGGTTTATTCTATAATGGGAAATACGGAAAAGGCAATCGAGTATTATCTAACTAGTTACAACAAACGAAATAATTTTCCTATTGCTAGAAAAATCATTCCGGTATCCAGCTTAATGAAAGAATACTTTGAGAAGGAGGATATAGATAATGCTAAAAAGTGGCTAGAAAAAGGATTAAGTTTATCTGAACATCTAAGTATTGAGGACTCGATCTATGTGTATGAATTTAAGGTGTATAGTAATTTGATTAATGGAATTGAAAATGGTTTTGAAGAATTAATCACAAAAAAAGTACTGCCTTTTTTAGAAAAAAGAAACCTTTTTTATGAAAAAGCTACCTATTTAAAGTTCCTAGCAATTCACCATTATGACAACAGGAAATACAAATTAGCAGCTCATTATTATAAGTGTGCAAGTAAAGAACTAGCAAAAACAAATACGGAAGAATTTTTGGGGGATGAATAATGAAAAAAGTGATCTTATTTACAATTTTGTCCATAGGCATAACGTTCTTTTCATCATCTGGAGTGGTTGATGTAAACTTTGCCCACGATAATCCGAATTATTTATTGGTTAACAATGAAGAACCAGAGCCGTCACGTGAAAGTAATAATGATGTATGGAAACAGATAAGTTCTCTAACCTAAAATTCGAATGGACTAGTTTGAATGAATTATTGATGGTATAAACAACAATTCGAACAAACAATCTTAGAATTTTAATAAATGAACACGTCTATGAGTGATATTTACAGCGATATAAGTAAGCGTCTAACAAAGCTCGCCTGACTAGGTGAGCTTTATTTTTGGCATTTAATGAGAGCGATTGTATGTAGTCTACCAGAATCCTTATACTTTGTTTGAGATTGTAAAAAGTTTATCAAAGATTTCCTATAAAAGGACAAGAATCTTTGTACATTGATATCTAAGTGTAGCTGCTAAACTAAAATGGACAGTTTTTGCTTGATAGAACAGAACACTTTCCGCTACTACCCTCCTACCAGTTATACTAGAAACATATAGGTAACTGATGTATTGGAGGATCAGGAAGGTTTACAAGGGCAGTTCCAATGGCTTAGGATGACGGAAACGTCTAAAAAGCTTCCGGCGTTTCTGATAAAGGCGGAGTCGAATTCATGGACCTACCAGGAAATCCTTAGGGAACTACTCACTTATGAGGAATGACGACGCGACGCGACGCGAAGAGAAGAGAAGATGATAGATAGGCATTTGAAAATGGCAAAATTCCCTTACAAGAAAACCCTAGGGGAATTTGCCCTGAAAGAACAGCCATCAATCAGTGAACGACAGCTGCGTCAGCTGCGTGGGCTCTCGTGACTGGAGGAATCGTTCAACCTAATATTTCTAGGCCCGTCGGGCGTAGGCAAAACACATATTGCGATTGGGGTGGGATTGGAGGCGATACTAAAAGGTTATCGTGTCATATTCATTTCAACGGGAGAGCTGATCCCGCTTCTAAAACCGAGGAATACCTTCGTAAATCGCAACTACAGATGAAAAATATTAGAGATGCCGACCTGGTCATCATTGATGACCCGATGTATATGGCGATGGATCAAAACGAGGCCAACCTGTTTTTTCATCTCGTCAATCATCTTTATGAACGAAGCTCGATTATACTGACATCCAATAAAAGCCCTAAGAAATGTGGGGAGTTACTCGGAGACCAGGGAATCACTACGACGATCTTAGATTGCCTCCTCCATCGGTCAGAGGTTCTCCACTTGGATGGAAACAGTCATAGGATCAAACATCGACAGATATTATTTTAAGCAAAAAGTGTTCAAAACTACTTGACGGTTACAAAGACACAAACCTATGTACAATCTCTATAGTACGTCCATAAAAAAAAGTCGTTTATTAAGTGATTCTGTATAAACGAAGATATCATATTCTCTTGTACAAATACGTACATAGTTTTTGTCCTTCAACATGAATTTCCGCAATGTCCTTGGTTGTCCTTTAATCAAGGTTCAACTATTCTCTTAATTCCTTTACTAATGACAATCGTATCTTCCGAGTGAATAGATAAAAGCCTTTGCCTTTTTATATTCTCTATCACTCAAGAAAACCAAATCAAGTGCGATCATTATCAAACCAAACTGCACTAATCCCATCAATAAGGCGATACTGAGATGGAAACAAACCGAACCGATTAT
Source organism: Sporosarcina sp. UB5 (assembly GCF_050859005.1). Classification (GTDB taxonomy): domain Bacteria; phylum Bacillota; class Bacilli; order Bacillales_A; family Planococcaceae; genus Sporosarcina. The sequence continues at coordinate 1,699,234 of NZ_CP125984.1, read as the reverse complement.
AACTAGATATCTAGTATATTTATTAAATACTAAAAAAGGAAAAAGGAACTGCGTGAAAATTGCTGAGAATGCTCCTAAAGTCAATAAAAACGGTGATGAAGTTATAAAATCGGATATAAAATTTGTTGGTTGCATCCTAAATGCATTAAGATTTAAAATGTAGTATAGGGCTGTTCCGTGAATCCACATATCACCTTGTAGTTTGAAAAATCCAGCAAAAAAAATATAAAACACAAGTTTGGAATAGTATCAACAAGAGAAAAATATTATGTGCTATTATTGCAATTCCGTTGCTAGATGATTTTTTGTTGCTTATAGAAAAGTACGCTGTATTATTTGTGAAAATCATATATGCTAGAACAATTACTAATATGTTAGACCCGCCATCACCTAAAAATGGGCTTGCTTTATAAAGGATGAAAACGTAAAAGTATGTGATAACATTAAAAATTATTGAACTAAAACCTAGTGTATATATTAACATCAGAATAATTCCCGAATAATAGAATATATCAAAGTATAAAAAAATATACAAAAATGTAACATCTGGATTCAGAAAACTTGTTGTCCATAAAGTGTCTCTAACGCGATAGGAAAGCAACAATTGCCACAATAATTGTATACCAATAGCTATGCGTAAAATGCTTAATCCTATCAGGTGTTTCTGTGAACTTGAAGTTTTTTCAAACACGTTATTAAATAGTTTTACCATTCATTGTATCCTCCTTAATTAATTGATCGAGTTTCACTTTAGGGAGGTAGAAGAAATAGTACAGTGATTCCCCTTCCTTACCGTACTCGGGGAAATGTTCTGTAGAAATCCTGATTTGCATATCAGTAATTTTTGAAAAATATCCTTTTTCTAAGTGATGATATATTAAACCTAGTAGTGAGTTAACCGATGGATTTTCGACAAGAAAGTTTTTCACTTCTTCTTTTGGAATAAGATCTTCGAGGTAACTTCTCTGAATAACGTCAGAAGTATTTCTGATCTCCTCTGTTAGTGTCTTTTTCCTCTCTTCACTAAGCGAGTTTAATAAATCTTGGGATGCTTGTAAAACATCATTATTCATTTGAATAAGGGCCGCTGAATAAAATTGATAATAAGAAAAAAAACTTGCTTGAGATTTATCATGAATCATGTCACTGAAGCTAATCCATTTAGTTTCTTGACCGTTTCCGTACGTTAATTTTACTTCTATTGCTTGATTAGCATTAGCGGGATTAGGAGCAAACAATTGCCATGTTTGTGAAAATAAAGGGTTCATATATATATTAATTCCCCTATTGAATTTCTCCTTTAACGGTGTAATTGGTAAGTTATATGCAATTGTTATGGAGGCATGAAATATCGAAAATATTAACAGAAAAACAAGTACTATTTTTTGAATATTTGTTTTCATAGAAATCCCCTTATTTTATGAGACTGGGATCTTAGATGATCTAAAATCCCTAGTCTGGAAGTTTATAATTAAACAGTATTAACGCCCAAATTTGTCGGTACTTTCTTCGTCTACAGAGTTTCCGTGATAAATAAGCTTGTTCATACCAAAAATAGCGGATAGAGTCCATATTGATCCTAAAGAGCTGTCTAGAATAACGTCCCCTTTAGTGCCCACTTCGTATTCAGTTATTTCTGGATAAGATTCCTCCTGAGCTAAGGTGGTGTTTGCTGCCAGGCACCAACACAATTCACAATGGCCCCGAGACAAAGGCTCAGGAGAGCAGGGCTTTTTCTCATCAGGGGCGACTGGAAAACAAAATGAAGAACACCAGTCGCTCACCGGCGGACGCCCCACTGGAGCGCCAAATTTCATAAGCCGGTAGAAAGGTTTTATGTTACTGAATGACTAGTGAGTTTGTGTTGTAAGCCATTTTGCTTGTGGTGTGATTTTAGTTTCATTGTGTTGCGAACCAATTCTATAAGCGCAGCAAATCTTAAATACCAAGAATCCCCCTCTCGCGCCAAATGCCTTTCACATTTTAAATGGTTTAATTTGAAAAAGATCTCATTAGAATGCTTTTTCTAAGTGAAAAGTCCTCCAATAGTAAATAGCAGCAAATGGGCGAACGAATTTATGAGCGTTGGGACCGGATTTACGAGCTTGGGGATCACTTAACGAGCCCGTACAATAACTAAACAAAACCACATCACTAACCACAAAAAAGCCCCGCAGAGATCCCTCTCCACAGAGCTTTCACCTAAGAAATATTCCAAATTGCACCGTTGCCTGGCACCAAAATTAACAATCAAATAATCCCCTGGAATCGCAAAATAATCTCTGCAATAACTGCAGACCCTAGAAATGTCCCAAGCATAACGAGAGTTGCAACAATGATTGTTTTCCAACCGAGTTTCACAAAATCAGTCCAAGAACGTCCAATTGCGATTCCTGCATAGGCGAGTATCGGAGTTGCTAGCGCAAGCAGTTGAACTTCAGAAGTCCACTGGACAACTTTTTCAGATCCCGGAATCCAAGGCATTGAAACGATGACTCCGATAATAGAAATATACGCGATACTCGGGAAGTTTATAGGAATTAGCTCTTTTAGGATAAACCCTGCCAAACAGATGACAACGAGTGTAATCATTCCAGGTATAGCTTTGAGAGGCAGAATATCATAACCTGCCCAGTTGCCAATAAGGGCGGTGATACCAAAAATCCCAAGCAACAATACCCACTCTTGTACGTTTTTCAGCATCAGTATCCCTCCTTATTGCGAGTCATTCGAGCATAGATTTTTTCTGTTAACGGAAGCCCTATAAAAATACTTACCCACAAACCTGTAGAGAGTGAAAGTAAGTTACTTGCCCCTGCAAATGCGACAATTTGGGATTCGAGTTCTGGAAATGCAGCGACCAGTGAACCACTCGCTGCCGCCATCATACTTCCACTTCCTACTCCTGAAGCCATTGCGAACGAAAGCGGACTTAGTGGAGTTAATGTAGCGAGTAAACCAGCTATGAGACCGAGAAACACCGCCCCAAACACTGTCCCAAAAATATACATCGCCATCACTCCCCGTCCTTCAGGAGAGTTAATACCAAACTTGTCCATGATGAGTCCAACGTTCGGTTCACGGCCAATTGAGTGTGTCATTCCAACGGCTTCACGCTTAAGCCCTAGCCAAATTGCTACCGGTAATGCAAGTAAGATTGTCCCTAAATTTCCGAGTTCCTGTAATAATAATGCAGGCCCTGCTTCAATTACTTCAGGTAAAGCCGGCCCAATTATGACCCCGATTTTCGCTAGTAACAACGAAACCCCTAACACAATAATCGGTTCGGCATTTTTAGATTGCTTCTCTTTAACGACTGGTGTGAAATAAAGCACCAAACCAATTACAAGTGCATATAACATCGGCAATAATAAAATTACTCCAGGACCAACCGGGATTCTAAATGTACCAATCAGTTCTGTAATAATTACAATACCGAGTACAATCGCATGCAACCGCCAATCCTTCCAAATGCCCGCAAGTGAATTTTCATTTTCCACCATTCATATCTCCCCCTTTTTTCACGTCCACTCCCTGCAATAAATCAAGCTTGTGCCTCATGCTCAAGTAATTCCGCTACCGCTGTTGAATCCCGACTTCCACTACCTAGTACATTTGCACGTTTGAATAACTCAAGCGGTGCATCACTAATTGAAGTGGGTACCCCGACTTCATTTGCCAAGTTCCGATACAGCGAAAGATCCTTCAACATGTTGGCAAGAGAAAACGTAACAACGTCATATGCTTCATGAATAATTGAAGGTCCGAACACATCCATCACTTTTGTTTGTGCAGAGCCCTTTTGAAAGAGTTCCCCTAACTTCTCTTTCGAAATACCTGCCTTTTCTCCAGTTAGTAATGCTTCCCCTAACAACGATATGATTCCTCCAACAACCATGTTGTTGCACAACTTGACGATTTGCCCAGCTCCACTCGGCCCCATATATTCAACATGACTCCCTATAGCTTGAAGCACAGAAGACACTTGTTGAAAGGCCTTGTCTGAACCTCCGACCATAATCGTAAGAGTACCTGAACGTGCACCATCAGGCCCACCACTCACCGGACAATCAAAATACGATATACCCGCAGCACTCGCAGCTTCTTCAAGCTTTCTCGTCTTCTCAACGTCATTCGTACTCATATCGAGCACAGCACTTCCAGGTTTCATAAAGCGCAAAGCTCCTTCACGCTCATCCAACAGGACACTTTCCACTAATTCCGTCGTAGGCAAAGACAACACAATTACGTCACTCGACTTAGCAAGCTCCGGAACCGTAACAGCTCCAATTCCACCTTTTGTCACGACTCGTTCAACTGCTTCCGGATTCGTATCGTATACCGTTACTTCATATCCTTTGCGGAGTAAATTCGTTGCAATCCCATATCCCATCAGACCGCATCCAATAACACCTATCGTCTTCACAACATTCCCTCCAGTCGTTCCCTACTAATGAACCACTCCCGTATTACGGTCTAATATAAACCGTTTTATAGTCCGTCCAGAAATCCAATGTCGTCGAACCTTGCTCACGAGGTCCAATACTAGATGCTTTCTTCCCACCGAACGGATACTGATTCTCAAAATAGTTGGATGGAATATTTACATGGGTTACACCCGATTCAATATGACGGATGAAGTGAAAAGCTTTCTTCAAATCATTTGTATAAATTGTCGATGACAACCCAAATTCACTATCGTTCGCAAGCTCCAGTGCTTCTTCATACGTATCTACAACACTCATCGCCATCACTGGCCCAAAAATCTCTTCTCTGAAAATCGTCATCCCTCGTGTCACACCACTAAACAACGTCGGAGCAACAAAATACCCTGCGTCCAATCCATCTTCCATCAATCGCTCGCCACCACATTCAAGGATTGCACCTTCGTCGATCGCCGTTTTCACATAGTGTAAATATGTCTTCAGCTGTCCTTCATCAACGACAGGTCCGTTATCTACGTTTTCCGTAAATCCATCGCCAATCTTTAATTTCCGAGCCCTTGTAACGAGTTTCTTCGTCAACTCTTCCGCAATTGAACGGAGCACGATTAGACGACTCGTGCCTGTACAACGCTGTCCATTGTCCAAAAATCCACTGATGACCAAGTTTTCCACAGTTTCATCGAGATCTGCATCTTCCAGTACAATGGACGCGTTCTTACCGCCCATTTCCGCCTGCATTTTAGCACCACGTTCACTCACGGCTTTACCAAGCGCAAGTCCAACTTCTGTAGATCCCGTAAACGATACTGCTTTAATCTTTTCATGACTGCCAATTGCATTTCCGATGACTCCACCCGGACCTGTCACCATATTAATAACACCTGCGGGAACACCAGCTTGTTCGAACAGTTCCATAATCTTGATACTAATTAAAGACGTATTGCTCGCAGGTTTAAAAATGACTGTATTCCCCGCGACAATTGCAGGCGCAATCTTCCAAATGCCGATTCCAAGAGGGAAATTGTACGGAGCAATGACGCTAACTACGCCAAGCGGTTCACGGACTGTATATGCAAAAATCCCCGGATCATGCGACGGAACCGTTTCTCCCGTCATCCGAGTTGCTTCTCCACTGAATTGTTTCATCGCTTCAATCGTTTTCCGTACTTCTCCTTTTGCTTCTCTGAACGACTTCCCGACTTCTTTCGTAATAATTGTAGCCAGTTCTTCGCGCTGATCTTCCAGTAACTGTATGAGGTTAAACAACACGTCTCCGCGAGTCGGTGCAGCAGTATTCGCCCAACTTGGGAAGGCATCTTCTGCAGCTTGAATCGCTCGCTCTACATCAGCTTCATTCGACTTTTGGAAATACCCTAATACATCTTGATTCGCAGGATTCAGGCTTACATACGTTTCGTTCGTATTCGAAGGCACCCATTCTCCATTAATATAATTATAGTAAGTAGTACCCATATATACACCCCATTCAAAAATATCTACCTATTATGATAAATTATATTAGGAATTAGTTATATATGAGTCGCCACAAAGATTTCTAGTAATTTTCGTTGAGTTCCATATAAATCTTGAATGCAATAACAAAGTCAATCCAATCTTTGCCGTTATCAAATTCGATTCCGAGTAATTCTTCTGCTTTTCTTAACCGGTAGTAAAGTGTATTTGGATGCACATGCAAGACCTTAGCAGTCTGTTTTTGGCTACTATTACATTGGATGAATACATTTAATGTGTGTATTAACGTCGAATCTGCCGTTTTAAGCTGGCGTAACTTATCATTCATGAAACGCTCCAGTAACTCCTCGTCAACTTCATACAACAATCGTTCAATACCGAGCATCGAATATTCCACAATAGACACATCATATCTCCTTGCATATCCGACAGATTGCATCGCTTCCTTATATGAAATCGACAACTCCTGTATAGACGTTTCTCTACCGATTCCTAAAATAAAATCGGGATCTCCTGGCCACATCTGTCGAATGCTTGCGTACAACTCTTGTACCAAATGCCTAGAAATGGTCGGTACGATAATAATAAGTTGAAAGGCGCGTGCAAAAATTAGCGGAGAAAAGTGCTCTGATTGAAGTTTTTGCTCAACAGACTTCACAAACTTTTCTTTTCCAATTAACTCTTCCACTTCCCACAATGGTTTTTGATTACCTTCAATAATAATACATTGAACATGCGTATCCGTTCGCCAGTTCACATACTGAAGGGCTGCTTCCAACTCCCTTCCAGATAACCCTTCCATTAAACGATTGAAAACTTGCTCTCTAAAATATATTTCCTTTTCGTACAATGCAATTTCTTTAATAAGTTCGAGTGCAATTGACAAACTTGCTTGTTCGATTGTAATTTTGTCCATTTCACTGAATATCTCAAAAGGCTGTGTCAGGGAGAGAAAACCTAATGTATCAACACCCCTTCGAATCGGAAACAAATGTGTATCATCCGTTACTTCAAGGGGGCTATAGTAGCGAACGGAAATGCCAATCATCCGAGTTAGCAATGAAAGAATTGCATCAACCCCGCGGCCTTCAATATTCAGTTGATAGAACGTATTATGAATCGAAATCGATTTCTCCAGTAACGCGTTTTTCTGTTGCAAATGCTCATGCACTCTTGCGTTTTCAATCGCAATCGCACTTTGCCCTGCTACAACTTCAATGACGTTCATGTCTTCAGCTGTGAAAATACTATCTTCTCGATAGTTATTGACAACCACTACACCTAAGCACCTGTCCTCGTAAAGGATTGGCACACAGAACGTGCTTCTCACATCTCTTTGTTGAACGCCTTCGGAATAGTACCGAACATTGTTATCAGACATATTGTTCATGTATTCTTCTATCTCGTCGCGGGATGTAAACAGCTTCGACTGTTGCTGCAAAAAGATTTTTCCTGTAATTGACTCCCCTTCAGCAAATGCGACATGTACAAACGCTGCATCGTCAACGCCTTCACCTTTCGCGAAACGAAGTGTTTTCGTCTCATTGTCATACAAATAGATGATAATCACATCCGCCACATCCACTAATTCACAAGCCGCCTGTATGACACTATGCAAAATTTCGTCCAGTCGCAATGACTGCGTCAATATCTTATTAATCTCCAACAGCTTATTCGCTTTATATAAATCCATCTCACTATTAGCTAACACCGTCTCACCCCTTTTCCATCTCCCCATTGACTTAATTATCAGTCAACATAAGCGTTATCTCAAGTGCTAAAAACAAAATAAAAAAGTCCTTCATCTGAAATTACTCAGATAAAAGACTAGCAACAGCTTATTTTGAACAAAGCAGGGCCCAGTTTACGAGCGCTAGGATGGATTTACGAGCGCATAGCATATGAAAAAGAAACAGGTACTTATGATCATCCACAAGTACCTGTTTTCCCGCTTACTATTTAATCATTTGCCCCCCGCTCCCCTCCATCCCCTCCCGTAATTTCTTCAACAACCGTTCCCTTCGTTTCTTCACGCCCGGCACACTAATGCCGAATCTTTTCGCACATTCAGCTTGAGTATATCGATCAACGAATAGCCATTGGAGCAGTTTAAATTCGTCTTCTGTCAATTGTCTAACCGCTTCATATAAGCAGCCGTTCCACTCCTCCTCCTCTTCTACCTCTACTTGGTCGATCCAAAATGTCAGCATATCATCTTCGGCCGGCATATAACGGTCTTCAAACCGTCCTTCCTTTTTCAATTCATCCATCATTGCACCTCGGATGTAACGGTATGCATATGGCGCGAAATCCCCCTTCTCCTCGTCAAACCGTTGCCACGCTTGCCAAAGGGCGACTCGCCCCGTTTGTCTGAAATGCTCGTGTTGACGATAAATATTCAGTTGTCGGATACATGCAGAAATCATTGGTTCATATTGAGCTAACACGTCTTCAAAATTCAACACTAAGTTGACCTTTCCGATCGTGCACGATTCTTTTTATTCCCGGGTACTTACATTTTAGGAGGAATAAAAACAGAGTTCCAATGAGCATTCATGACGTTTGGTTCACCAAACTTTATATCCGTCTAGGCAAAACGTTTAGTTAGTTAAGCCAATTTTAAAATAAATATGTATTTTCCATTATCTTTTTACTAGTTATATGGTAATATATCTATGTCTAGTATATTACCCATATAATAAGGAGGATTAAGTATGAGAGATGATAGTTTATTGCTTGATTTTCGGACATTGGCACTAAAACCTGTCTTTTCCGGTGAGTACTTGTCCAAAATTATTACGACGCATGGAACGTACTATTCCAAAACAAGTCCGATCGAGTTACTCAAGGAGGCGTGCTTACGCCATTATTCTTCAATGGAAGGGCGTAAGGAAGCTGCGAAGAAACTGCTAAACTATTATAAAAAGCCGCCGTTCCTCATTTCGGATGATGTCGGTGTATTCCCGACAATTTCGTCCGAAAAGCCAGAATGCATCTTTATCTTCAGCCATTTTTTCGAAGCTGAAAAGGTCGGGAAAAAACAAACTAAAATTACGTTCAACAACAAAACATACATCACTGTCCCGGTATCACACTACACTGTCATGCGACAGAAGTCGAAATTACATACCCTGCTCAGCCATTGCCAACAATCGAAACGTAACTACAAAGCCGGGTCACCTAACTTCGGAATGTAGCGAGATCCGCGAAGGCAGCAATACGACTAGCAACTAGATGAATAAATGAAAAACAACCACCTTTTCTCACGTTTTTTCCGTGGAACAGGTGGTTGTTCATTGTTTTTATAAATTTATTTGTAACAACAGTATCCCTTTTGACCTCTCCCATCTATATAGAGAGTAAAGGGGGAAATCAAAATGACACATTATCTAGCAAACTACGCTCGCTTCAACACAACTGCGGAAATGGACGCAGCAGCAGAACAGCATCTTCTACTTCATTGGGATGAATTGACGAAATCTGATCGCCAAGTATTGGACGTCATTCGCCGCTATTCAGTTAAATATGGGGCAGCACATTTGAAGCACGTGACAATTGAAGAAGCAACGGGGAAATCAAACGTAACTGTCCGTCGCGCCATCCGAAAACTCGTAAAACTGGACATCATCGAAAAAGTCCACTACATCCGCCCAGTCATGAGCGGGCTAGGCGCCAACATCTACATCATTTTACCTTTCGATGACCAGGGGAAAATGAACGACCGGGATGATGACAACAAACCGCATAATATCAAGGAAAAAGACAAGAAATCTGAAGACGAAGCTCTTCTTTCTAAATCTATAAAATCTAAAGATCTTAACTACACGTCTCCAGTGGAATCGCAAAAGTTATCCACAAGTCTGTTCAGTCGAATGAAAGAACTGCTTGCCGGAACAATTGGTGACACTAAATTAGCTCGTGAATTTTACGGAATTCACAGGGCTGCTTCTAGCCGCATGTTGAAATACGAAATCTATCAAGACGACAAGCATGTTTTTGAAGATCTTGCCTATCGAGCGCTTATGATCACTGTCATGGCAACGAAGAAGAAAGCAATTCACAATTTACCGGGGTACTTCAAAGGGGTGTTGAACAAGTTAATCGACGAGACGTATTTCAAGGATATATTTATGCTGTTTGATGTGCCGGTTAGGGAATATTATTGTCCAAGCACGACCTAAAGTACCTGGCACCCACGTAATTACAAACTATTTTTATTGTCTTATGAGCGTGGGAGTGAGGATACGAGCGCGTGGCCGATTATACGAGCGTTGGAGCGGATTTACGAGCGCAAACCTCATTTTACGAGCGCTAGAGCAGATTTACGAGCGTCGGAACAAATTTACGAGCGCGCACACCACTTTACGAGCGCTGGAGCGAATTTATGAGCGTACACACAACTTTACGAGCGCTCTAGCAAACGAATCATCTACAACTAAGCAAAAACTAGCAACGCAAGGCATCAGACGTGGTAAATTAGCACAAATCTTAGTATCTATGCATGAGGGTAAGCCAGTATCTGAAGCAGCAGCAATTAACTTCTTAATTAAGAATAAGATAACATCAGCAAAAACAGTACAAGAATACAATGCAAACCAAATCTTGACTCGAGCACAAGTATCAGCGTTTCTACAACGTCATGAGCAGTTTGTAGCATCTCAAAAAGTAAGGTACTAAAAACGTAGATTTCTATTAAATTTAGTGGTGGTATTCCATATAATATTAACAAGTTGGAATGGCTTGTGTATGATACACTCGCAACAAATGGATACCTTAAATTAACACCTGATTTCTTAGTGGCAGGAGACAGAATTGACTACGCACCAAACGGCTACCAACATTGCTTCAAAAAATCTACACAACTTAGAACTAATAAAACAGAGGGGTATCACACCCTAACCGGTTCGGAACATGGGGAGAAAATAGTAAATAGCATACCAATTGGGGACGCAATTCGCATATGAATGGAGGTATAATGTGGGTGAAAAAGACATTTAAAGCATTTGCAATCATTGTTTTATTAATTATTTCTGGGTGTTCTAATTTAGTTAATCAAAATGATGAAGAGTCTTCTAAAATTGAAACAGTAAGCTCCTATTTTACAGGAAAAATCGAAGATATTAATGGTAACACAGCTCTCGTTTACGCCGAATTAGGCGGGGGAAAAGGCAATGTATTTGTTGACCTATCCGTGAATAGTGATCAAACATTTTCAGTCGGTGATGAGATAAAGGTAGGATATGACGGCACTATTATGGAATCTAACCCTGCACAAATTAATACTCTTTCTGTTGAATTAGTTGATTAATAATACAAGATCACTGTTCTATTAAATGGGCGCGATTATGGAACAAGTCACCAAAACAGAATACGGCAAGTAAAAACGCACAGTTTAATTCTGTGCGTTTTCACTTGCTTTTTATGCTGTTAATTGTGGTACGAATCGTATGCTGATTAGGATATAAGTTGATGTGCGTTTTAGCGTTTTCTCCCCATCAACCGAACCCGTTAATCACACCCTTCTGTTTTTTGTTTGCTTACTCCACGAACCCAGATCACATGCACGACAACTATCGGCTTAATTGCATGCCTGCCTGGCACGGAACATTAACCCTATTCAATAATAGTAACAATATACGTTCCTCGTGCTTCACCTGGTTGGATGACTTGTAATTCCCTTAACCTAGAAAGATTTTTTGCAATGCTAGAGGCCGAAGCATTTAACATATCATCAAAAACCTGACGATGGAATTCTTCGCCTTCATCCATTCTCGTGATGATTTCAAACATTGTCCTTGCGTGTCCTTTGCCCAGCAACTCATTCACATGCTTAATTCTGTCAAATCGTTGCAGCTCCTTCAACACTTTCATAAGCGAAGCATTGATACACTCCAAATAAAATATCATAAATGGTTTCAGATTCCCCTGCGTTGCACTCATCAATGTATCGTAATACTCGCTAATCCGCTTATCAAAGAACTCTTCAACACTAAAAGCGTCTTTAATTGTGCTTAAATCAGGGTGGATAAGAGCAACTAAGGTTGAAAAAGCTCGTGCAGTCCTTCCATTTCCATCAGGGAAGGGATGGATGTATCCAATTAGATGATGGGTAATTCCTGATATTAATAATGGATGCATCTTAAGGGAAGGATCAATTGAATCATCATAGGGATTAGTACGACCAGTCACACTGGAATATAGCCATTTAAAGAAAGCGCCCATTAATTCCGGAACTTCTATATGTGACGGCGGCATATAACTGACTTCTCCATCTCCATCTCGAAGTGAAACCGGAATCAAGCGGTACCCTTTTGGATGCCCAGTCAAGTCTTTCATTAAAAGTTCGTGAATGTTCAATAATACTTGTTCATCCATACTGGAAAAGTCACTTTGTGGATGCAGCTTATATAAGTAATCATAAGCTTCGAAGACATTCCTGACTTCCAATTTGTATTTCTCGTATATTGTTAACTTCTCAGTTTTATAGTTAGCATAAAGTTTCTCGACTTCTTTATACTCAAGGATATTTTGTTCAATCTTTGTAGTAAAGTGAGCGGTTCTGACCATGGAATTGCGTAGGATTGTGGGTTTTAGTGGATGATTTTTCAAACCAAGTCTCGCAAGCGCTCCAATATTACGTTCGGCCTCCATCACTAATTCAAGAATTTCATAATCATAGGGCTGTAACTTCGGTGAAAAGATTAATTTTCCATTTACTCTCACGAAATGCTCTTCCGAAAAGGTATAAGTCATATTCCTCACTCCTTTACATAATCAAATGCCTTTAAATCAATCACTTTGGCTGTATTCTATTATATTTGAGTACATCTATATTGTACACTAATAATTACTTTTAAACATTAGTTCAGGGTACCAGCGCCTAAAACAATTCTTAATTCAATAAGTACCCGAAATCATAGGTTCTGAGGCAGTCCTGAATTCAATGTAGACCTGGTACCCTAAACTCAAAATCAGCTATCTATGAAAACAAAAATCCCCCACCAAGTAGCCAGGATAAAACAATACGGTTACTTCGCAGGGTATCTGGAGTGATAGTATTCAATATTTCTTACGTTAGCCTCGCAACGTTCATTAATCTATTTCTGAAGTATAGCCCCTTTCAGTATTCCCTTGGTTCGTGATTAGACATTTGAGGGAGGTTTGTATGGACAGACATCCACGAAGTTAAAACTTGCTTAATTCATCCATAAAGGCTGAGCGTCTATGGTATGTCATTTTCAATTCATCCAACAAAAGCATTTCGGCTTCTATACCTGCAATCTTACGGAATCGTTTGAGCACTTGGCATACATCCCTAGTTTTGAGGTGCCTGTGCAAGAAACATTCACGACAATTTAACCAATTTGAATAAAAATACAGAGTTACGAAATAAAACTTGATTTTATAACTCTGTAAATCTATATTTATGCAATTGTAGTGAATATACTGAATTCAACCGTGCACAGGTACCTTTACAATTTTTTAGTATCTCATTTGTTGGGATGCGACGAATTCTGCATGGCGTTGAAGAAATGCTGATACTTGTGCGCGTGTCAAAATTTGGTTTGCGTTGTATTCTTGAACCGTTTTCGCAGATGTTATTTTATTTTCGATCAAGAATTTGATTGCCGCAGCCTCTGAAACCCGTTCCCTCTTATGCAATGAGACTAAGATCTGTGCCAATCTCCCACGTGTAATTCCTTGAGTTGCTTGTTTCTTCTTAGCTGCTGAGGATTCACTCCCCAACGTCGGAAGATCATGTCGCTCGGCGAGTTTGTAAGGGACGTTGTATGCCCAATTTGATGTTGCTTTCATAGATTCGTATTCGTAAGGAATCATATAACGGAATAATATCATTAAAAAATGTGCTTCGGTTAACTGATTTCCTGGTCTTAAATATTCCTCGTATTTCTTCGTTTTCGGATTCAGCGCTTTCCCGTACCCTGAAATATACCCCCGTTCTACCGCCCAAATCATGTCCCCCGCCCACCATGCGTTAGGATTGAAGTCAGCGAATTTCTTAGAGTATCGATCTAACTCAGCTGCTGATGGTGGTGCTGGAGTTGATGGGACTGGTGTCGTTGGTGGCGTTGGTACAGCTGCTTTTTCTGTTGTAAATGACCATGAGTGAGTGTGCTCATCTTCGTAAATATCGTAATAGGTAACATGCACAGTATACGTTTCACCTTTTTTTAACTCGTCTTTAGGTACGATGAACATTGTATTTCCGCTCGTGTCTGCCACATTATTCTTATTATGCAATACGACATTATTCCCCTTACTATCTTTTAGAGTCATAATGTTTTCACTGAACCAATGTAAAGCTACATCAGGCGTGAATGAAGGCATATAACCCGATTTTTTCACTCCGTATTTCGCCAGCGGATCGGGATCTTCATTTACATCAAATAGTGTAGGCGCGTCTTTTTGACCATCGTACGGGTACATGTATGCTTCCCCGTCATTATTATCAGAGTTATCTACAAGAATAACTATAGCGCGCCCATGTACCCCAATGCCTACCGTATCGTAAGAAGAACCTAAAATTGTGTCTCGATGAAATATTGCCTCCACAAAATCTATAATCGACTTCTTGGGATTCATAAACATTCCGTAGTAGGCCACTGCTTCTGAACCTGAGTTGATGGTATACCCTGCTGCTTTAGCCCGGTCCATAAATCTCCTTCCAGTAAAGCCCGATTTCCCCTCTGTCTGATAGTGCGATGTAGTTTGTAAATGTGTCACTAAATACTTCGCATGCAAGTCAGCAGCATTGGATAAGCGAGGGTCGATTTTGTATGGCTGCACCCCCGTTGCCTTTCGGATGCGGTTGATCTCGTTTAAGGCTTCGACTACTTCCGCTGAGTATGTATGCCCGCCGATTTGTGTAGTACTTGCCTGAACTACAATTGGTTTTTGAACCGAATCTACCGCCATGGCCCCCCCCGTAAATACTGCTGCAATTGCGAGTGAACGTATGAAACTTTTCGACATTACCCTTCCCCCTCCGATTGAATACCAACTGCTTTTATATTCCTTGATTCTAAGGCAAGTGACATCTTACCTACCATTAATTTAATATTAACTATGAATATTTTACCATTTGGTTTTCATGAAATCTATAAGAGGATGGCAATCTATTTTCAATATCAAAGGAAAGTATCGTCAAACTAAGTGGGCACCCAAAGTTTATACCTCCTTAACTTTTGTAAAGGTACCTGTGCAATAAAAATTCTTAACAATTCAACCAATTCAAGAAAGTACCGGGTTCTGGAACAATCCCGAATTTATCCTTTAGTACAAGGTACCCGAGCAATTCTGAATTGTTCTGGTACCTGGTACTAAACACTCGGGGACAGTTTTACGAGCTCAGTAGCGGATTTACGAGCGTGTGTACGATTTTACGAGCGCGAAAACGGATTTACGAGCGTGCGGCCAAATATACGAGCGCGAAAGCAATTTTATGAGCGCGGCAAGCCCCTACTACCAAGTAGCATCCTCTCGCGCCAAATGCCTTTGACATTAAAAACAACCACCTTTTCACG
Source organism: Sporosarcina sp. UB5 (assembly GCF_050859005.1). Classification (GTDB taxonomy): domain Bacteria; phylum Bacillota; class Bacilli; order Bacillales_A; family Planococcaceae; genus Sporosarcina. Next base: position 1,683,771 of record NZ_CP125984.1, on the reverse strand, counting down.
TTTCGTGGGACAGGTGGTTGTTTATTGTTTAAATTAATTTCTAACAAGAGTATCCCTTTTGACCTCTCCCATCTATATAAAGGGTAAAGGGGGATATCGAAATGACACATTATCTAGCAAACTACGCTCGCTTTAACACAACTGCAGAAATGGACGCAGCAGCAGAACAGCATCTTCTACTTCATTGGGATGAATTGACGAAATCAGATCGCCAAGTATTGGACGTCATTCGCCGCTACTCGGTTAAGTATGGGGCAGCACATTTGAAGCACGTGACAATTGAGAAAGCAACAGGGAAATCAAACGTAACTGTCCGTCGCGCCATCCGAAAACTTGTCAAACTAGAGATCATTGAAAAAGTCCACTACATCCGCCCAGTCATGAGCGGGCTAGGCGCCAACATCTACATCATTTTACCTTTCGATGACCAGGGGAAAATGAACGACCGGGATGATGACAACAAACCGCATGAGGACAAAGGAAACGAGCAACTTTCAACAGACGAAGCTCCTCTTTCTAAATCTCTATTAAAACATAAAGATCTTAACTACACGTCTCCAGTGGAATCGCAAAAGTTATCCACAAGCCTGTTCAGTCGAATGAAAGAACTGCTTGCCGGAACAATTGGTGACACAAAATTAGCCCGTGAATTTTACGGAATTCACAGGGCTACTTCTAGCCGTATGTTGAAATACGAAATCTATGAAAACGACAAGCATGTATTCGAAGACCTTGCCTATCGAGCGCTTATGATCACTGTCATGGCAACGAAGAAGAAAGCAATCCGCAATTTACCGGGGTATTTCAAAGGTGTGTTGGACAAGTTAATCGATGAGACGTATTTCAAAGATATATTTATGCTGTTTGATGTACCGATTAGGGAATATTATTGTCCAAGCACGACCTAAAGTACCTGGCACCCACGTAATTACGACTGTTTTTATTGTCTTATGAGCGTGGAGAGTAAGGATACGAGCGCGTGGCCGATTATACGAGCGTTGGAACAAATTTACGAGCGCGCACACCAATTTACGAGCGCTGGTGCAGATTTACGAGCGCGCACCCATGCAAATTGCAATTGTCCGAATCCCTGTGGCACTAAACACTATGTTAAAAGGTCAGCATTCCACGTATAATGAATGCTACGATTGAAAAAATGAAATGATGGGGAGTACAGTAATGATTGTTTCTAAGAAAAAACATGTCTTAATTTATGGTGATGTCTTTGTCGATTATATAGCTAAAGACCATACAAACACGACATTCAATAAATTCCTTGGTGGTGCAACGGTGAATGTAGCGGCGGGTGTTTCTAGACTGGGTGCGCCTTCAGCATTCATTACAGTAATAGGAGACGATGCGACTTCACAATTCGTCTGGAATGAACTGCGTCAAGAAGGCGTCGACTTATCGTTCGCTAAACTGGAGAATGCCAAACGAGTATGCGGTGTATCTATACATTTGACGAAAGATCATGAGCGGATTTTTCATTCGTATATGAACGAGACACCTGATATCCAAGTAGAATCTGCAGATTTACAATCCGATGCATTTCAAAATGCCTCCGTATTGCATATTGGTTCGGGTACGATGTTTCATCCAACCGCTTTAAGCACAACGAGGGAAGCAGTCCGAATGGCAAAGGCGTCGGGTGTACCTCTATCGTTTGATGCAAATATCCGTCCACTTCGCTGGAAAAATGAAACTTTTTGCCGTGATACGATTATGTCTTTCTTCAGTGAAACTGACATATTAAAACTAACAGATGAAGAATTATATTTCCTAACTGAAACAGAAACACTTGAAGCGGGAATAGCAAAACTGACGTCTTATCACATACCTGTAGTATTGATTACTGTCGGCGCACAAGGAACTTTTGCTGTCCTTGATGGACACGTGACACATGTAGGCGTTGAACAAATTAAGCCAGTCGATACGACGGGGGCAGGTGATGCATTTATTGCGGGGATACTGCGGCAAATTCATATAAAAGGGATGCCAAAAACCAATGAAGAGTGGATAGACTATATATCATTTGGCAATAAACTCGGAGCACTTTGTGCAACTAAATTAGGTGCCTTGTCGGCCATGCCAAGGTTTGCAGACCTAGATGAATAATCAAATCGATCGTTGTATCGGTTCCTGGCACCAAAATCCGAGTTCTCCTTCGTTATTTACACTAAACCATGCTAAAATTACAAAAGTACTATATGTACATATCAATTAGGAGGAATATTTTTACATGATTAATTCTGAGATTTTTTCAAAGAAATTAGAGGAAAAAGACATTTTCATGGAACAAACTAAAGATGAGGAAGGCGTGTACTTTCGAGTTCAACAAACACTCGATTATGGAAATAACGTATTAGTTGCAATTATTTTCACAAACAACGAATCCGTCGTCGACATTAACATCTTTAACATAGCTCAAATTAACAACCCAGCAAAAAAAGCAGAACTTCACACCCTGCTCAATGAGGTTAACCAAAAACTCAGATACGTTAAATTCTATGAATTCGAAGGCAATGTAACAGCTCAATACTCATACAATATAGAGGACCACTTTAATCCTCAACGTGTCATTGACTACATCGGCCTGTTTTTAAACGCAGCTGAAAAAGTTTATCCTGAACTCGTTAAGTTGCGATAAGCATAGACAACAAATCAAAAGAGCTATCGAGTGCATTCGCGATAGCTCTTTTTCATTTATAACGTCACTTATACATATATTGCAAATAGATACGGCGATACGAATTTAGATGGCGTGGCGAGCAAAGTGGAAACAAAAAATCGCTCTTTTTATCTAATTTAACTTTAAAGAAGTGGGAATCCAACACATTGACCTACTTACCATGTCAATCAACTAAAATGTAAGTTGCTTTTATCGGCCCATGAACACCGACAATTAGATTCATTTCAATATCAGCGCTATTGCTTGGCCCGGAGATAAAACTTACATAAGAAGCAACATGCTCACCCTTTTGTGTGGCCTCATGAATTTGTTTAGCTGCCTGCGTCATGCGCGGAACAAGCGTGCTTTTTGGAATAATGGCTATATACGTTTTGGGTAATAAACTAATAGAACGACCATTGTTTTTATTATGAAATAGTGTCACTGTAGCTGATTCTGCTAATGTAATATCACTGAATGTAATGCCCACATCAGCCTGTTCTGCAATTTTTTGGTTTTCTTTTCCTCGTTTGTAATCCCAAATATGAACTTCTACATTTCCCTCTAACTCATTATACATACGGTTTAATCCATATTTCTCATTCCGTGGATCATTGGATACAATAACCGACTTACCATCATATTTACGTATCGCTTCTTCAAGAACTTTAGGCAAATTTTGCTGATCTGTTTGAATAAACTCGGTATGGATAGCTGTACACTGTTCTTCTAAAACGGCTACCAATTCATCCTTTGTTGCTTCCTTCAATACTTCATATTGAGGGTAAACACTCCAAGTTGGTCGAACTACCCCCTCGGTTCGACGAGGCCTGTTAAGTCTGCCTGCTAAATTAGTTAAAAATGAATCCCTATTATAGATACTCATGACGATTCACCCTCTTTCTTTAAACCAAGTGCGAAATGACTTTTTGCTAGGGGCAGGAAAATCACGTATATCCGTCCATCCTTTTAAAGGTCCTGGTCCATTTTCAATCATGTCATCTTCTTTAATCCACGGGACTAAGGCCGGCCTCGCTAATTTTGCACTAATTTTATAAGCCGCAGGACTTGATGACCATTTAACAAAACCATTCATTAAGATTTTCTCTGACATTGGTGCTTTGTTTTCCTTTTCCACGATAATTTGTCGGTGGCGGACAAGCATTTCATGTAACGGAATTTTGACAGGACACGCTTCTGTGCACGCACCACATAGAGTTGATGCATAAGGAAGCTCTATATGATCATCATATCCATCCAATAACGGCGTGATAACCGCACCAATTGGTCCAGGATAGATAGAATTGTACGCATGACCGCCAATATGTCGGTAAACTGGACAAACATTTATACAGGCAGCACAGCGTATACAATGGAGAGCTGCCTGAAATTCTGTTCCTAAAATCTTCGAACGCCCATTATCCACAATGACAAGATGATAATCATCCGGTCCATCTACTTCATCCTCTAAACGCGTCCCTCCATAAGCTGTGATATAACTAGTTAGCTTTTGTCCAACAGCTGACCTCGTTAACAATCCGACAAGAACTTCCATCTCCTCCCATGTCGGGACGATCCGTTCCATTCCCATCACAGTAATTACAGTATCTGGAAGAACAGTTACCATCTCTCCATTTCCTTCATTCGTTACTAACGTAATTTCTCCTGATTCTGCTATAGCAAAGTTACATCCTGTAATTCCAACATCCGCAGCTAAGAAGTCATTTCGCAGTTCCTGTCTAGCGAAAGCAGCAAGCTCTTCCGGATCATCGGATTGATCATACCCTTTTTTTCGGGCGAACGTTTCACGGATTTGCTCTCTGTTTTTATGTAGAGCAGGTGCAACAATATGAGAAGGGGCTTCCCCATCCAATTGCAAGATCCATTCACCAAGATCTGACTCGACTACCTCCACCCCTAATTCTTGAATCGCTTCATTCAAACCAATTTCTTCCGTCACCATGGACTTTGCTTTCACTACTTTTTTTGCGTTCTTCTGTTTGATGACATTTTGAATATATTGGTTCGCTTCTTCAGCTGTCTCCGCGAAATAGACATTTCCTCCTTTTTTCGCAACCTCATCACTCAATTGCTGTAGATAGAAATCTAGATTCTCTATTGTATGTGCTCGAATTTCTTCTCCTAATTGACGCCAGTCCTCCCAGTTTCCTAGTTCTTCTGCTCTTGTTAATCTCCCAGCTTTTAATCTCCCTTGTGCGGACGAAACGGCTTTACGCATGAATTCATTTTCAATACCATTTTGGACACGGTCTTTATACGGAACCTCGCCAATTTTAACACTCATGTAAACCCCTCCAGCTCTTAGTGAGTATTTAATATTTCCGTAATATGGACAACCTTAACTTGTTTGCCTTCTCTACGCATTCTCCCACCTATATTCATGAGACAGCCCATATCACCGCCAATCAAATAGTCAGCACCTGTCTCAGAAACATGCCGTGATTTTTCCTTTACCATTTCACTTGATATGTCGGAGTTTTTAACCGCGAATGTCCCACCAAAACCACAACAATCTTCTGCAAGAGGAAGTTCAATTAATTCGACTCCCTTAACATTTTGCAAAAGTTTAATGGGCTGATCCTTAACACCAAGAATTCTTGTCATATGGCATGATGGATGATAGGTCACTCTTCCTTTAAATGTAGAACCAACATCTGTGATGCCAAGAACGTCCACAAGAAATTGGGTTATTTCATAGGATTTATTGGCAAGATCCTTTGCAGTCTCTTCCCACTCTTTATCTCCCGCAAATATTTTAGGATATTCTTTTAACATTCCGATACATGATCCAGAGGGTCCTACGACATATTCAGAATCTCTGAAGCTTTTCATCATCTGTTTCATAGATTGTTTTGATTCTTTTAGAAAACCACTATTAAAAGCTGGTTGACCGCAACAAATCTGGGACTCAGGAAAATCCACTACACATCCAGCTCGTTCTAAGATTTCAACTGTATTTTTTCCAACATCAGTAAAAAACATATCACTTAAACATGTTATAAATAAGGATACTTTCAAACTGCTCACCTCTTCTGATATGTATTTCTCACCATTTCTCCATATATGTAAGTAGATCTTGATACACTTCTTCTAAGTGCTGTTGCATATACTGCCCCGCAAGTTTTGAATCTCTATTTTTCAAAGCGTTAAAAATCTGCTCATGTTCCAGATATAAGTTTTCAGATTGCCCTCGCGAAAATAACAAGACTTTCCTTGTTTCACGAATGGCTTCAGTAAGAAGATCGGACACACTACTCATTAGGTTGATGAGTAACTGATTATGGGTTGCACTTGCAATCGCCATATGAAAATCTGTATCTGCACTAGCTGCTAGTTCCTCATTACCTTCTGCATTTTTCATTACGATTAATGCTTTTTCTATCGGTATTAGATCTTCCTCTTTATAAACTTTAGCTGCAAGGCTGGCTGTTCCGACCTCTAAGATTATCCGAAGTTCATACAGCTCTTTCACATCATCTTTCTTCATTAGAAAGGCTGTTGTAACAGGTAACGTGAATCTTGTTGGATCAAAAGCATTAACAAAAGTACCTTCTCCCTGTTTCATCTCCAGTAACCCCATAGAACGAAGTCCACTAAGTGCTTCCCTAATAGCAGATCTACCAACACCAAAATGATTTGCTAGCTTTTCAACAGAATCTAATTTATCTCCAGGGTTTAATTGTTTATTTTTAATCATCTCGATTAGAGAATCGGCTACTTCTTCATAAATTTTTTTCTTTTTTATTCTTTTGTATTCCATTTTGTTAGTCTCCTAATACGAAATTGTTGGTTCTCCTCTATCATTATATCTTCACGCTTCTGATACGTTTTGAAACGTGTAATCAGCGAGGTGTGGCCCCCGCTGATTTCACATTAGAAAAGATAGATTTTCAACTTACTTACCCATTAACTTCTTCAAGTTTGGAATACGTTTGCTTCTTCTTTGTTTGACTGTTACTTTTTACGCATGCAATGGCAATTAAACTAATTAATGCAGCAAACATCATATAAAGAGCAACCGGAACGTATGAATTATTAAAAGTAGCCAATAATGCTGTCGCTACAAGCGGAGCGGTTCCTCCTGCAACTGCCGCACCGAGCTGATAACCTAATGAAATACCGGTGCTACGGATTTTTGCAGGGAAGAACTCCGACATCATCGTTCCTTGGACACCATTGAGAGATCCCCAAATAAGTCCAAGACCTATAACCGTGGCCAATGTTAGTAAAACTACAGAACCTTGTTGCAGCATCCAGAAGTATGGGAATGCGTATAAAACAGTCGCCACGATACCGAATAAATATATTCTCTTTCTACCAATTCGATCGGACAGATTTCCAATAATCGGAATAATAATCGTAGCAACTACTGAGCCAATTACAACAGCATTCAAAGCTTCCGTTCGAGTAAATGCTAAATGCGATGTTGCGTACGAAACAATAAATGTTCCGTAGATATAAAATGGAGCCGTTTCAACTACTTTCGCACCCATTGCAATTAACACTGCTCTCCAATGGAAACGTAATGTATCTGCAATCGGAAGCCTTGATATTTCACCTGCTTCTTGAGCTTTTAAGAATTCAGGTGTTTCATTAATCCCTTTCCGAATCCATAAGCCAAACACAACTAGTAAAGCACTTAATAAGAATGGTACACGCCATCCCCATGACATGAACTGATCTTCTGGTAAAAGGGTCATCACGGACATAGCCAGCGATCCTAAAATCAAGCCAATGGAAATCCCCATTTGCGGAACACTTCCAAATAACCCTTTTTTGTTCTTAGGTGCATATTCAACCGCTAACAATAGAGCACCGCCCCATTCCCCGCCAAGTGCTAGTCCTTGTAAAAAACGTAAACAAGTTAGAAAAATTGGCGCCCAAATTCCGATTACTTGATATGTAGGCAGCAACCCCATGGCAAAAGTGGCCAAGCCCATAATACTTAACGTCATGACTAACGTCTTTTTCCGGCCTAAACGGTCCCCAATATGACTAAATAGAACCCCGCCGAGAGGTCGTAAGAAAAAAGCAATGGAAAAGGAAGTATAAGCGAGAATTAATCCCATGACTGGGTCCTCACTCACGAAATACACCTTATTAAAAACTAAAGCAGCAACTGTCCCATACAAAAAATAATCAAACCACTCGATCGCACTGCCTATTAAACTAGCAGCTAACACCCTCACATTCACCTTTGACATTGTTTTTCTCCCCTTAAATAATTATTTTCCCCTCTACAAGTAAAGCGCTTACAATTCCACCCTGTGTCTATAGCACAAGACAAGTCATCAGATGACCTGATAACCCTATTTCCGTATTCTACCATGAGTTTCAGAGCTTGTAAATACCGTTTTCGCACAAAATAAATTATTTTAGATATTCTGTTTCATTCGCTTCTTAACAAGGTACCAGGTTCTGAAACAATTCCGAATTCAATGAGAACCTGGTACCCGGAATAGCTCACTCAAATCAACAACCCAGCAAAAAAAAGCAGAACTTCACAGCCTGCTCAATGAGGTTAACCAAAAACTCAGATACGTTAAATTCTATGAATTTGAAGGCAATGTAACAGCTCAATACTCATACAATATAGAGGATCACTTTAATCCTCAACGTGTCATTGACTACATCGGCCTGTTTTTAAACGCAGCTGAAAAAGTGAACTCGTTAAGTTGCGATAAGCATAGACAACAAATCAAAAGAGCTATCGAGTGCATTCGCGATAGCTCTTTTCCATTTATAACGTCACTTATGCATATCCCTTAATCTTGGTGCTAGGCACCAACACAGTTCACAATCCTCCCCAGCCGAAGACACAGAGAACTCTTAAGTACTCTTGCAGCACAGAACACTACGCCCTACTAGATAGCAGCGAGTGCAAAAGCGAATTTATGAGCGCGGGAACAGTTTTACGAGCGCCAAAACGGATATACGAGCGAACGGTCAAGCTTACGAGCGTCATTACGGATTTACGAGCGCAGGGCCGATTATACGAGCGTTGGAACGAATTTACGAGCGCGAAAACAGATTTACGAGCGCGGCAAACCCCTACCACCAAGTAGCACCCTCTCGCGCCAAATGCCTTTAACAATATAAATGGTTTAGTTTGACTTTGTGATAAGATGATGATAAAAACGGAGTGATTTGGACGGAATGTACAATTTGTGGAATCGCCCCGGTGCGCGTACAGTTCAGTTGGCAGTCGCTTTGTATGGAATGCTGTAATGCTGCGATGGCAGAAGAGTTCGGCGTGGACCTCCCCAAGCTGCCCAAAACATTTTCTGCGGACGATGAAAATGGTGTTCAACGTATTTTTGAAGTTGAACGGCGGGTCTTAGGTACGGCAATTTTGCTGACAGCCCGCGAACGATGGGAGCACGGCTATGAATTTGCAGTCGATGGAGAGTTAGTTGCCGATCAACTTACACTGTTCGACCAACTCAAAGAAAAGACCAAACGGGGGCTGTCGAAGACATATCTCGAAAATGGAGAGTTTCCAAGCGGCGAGCCGTACATCACTGTCAAAGGCGACCACTTGAAAGGCGTGCTGTCCTATAGTGAAACCAACAGCGAAGAACCGCTCGTCATTATAGACGGCAAACCATATACATGGAAAGAAGTCGGCCGTCTTTTGCAGGCATTTGAAGGCTTTCAGGTAAAGATCGAAATGAAGGATTTGGCGGATGAGTAGGACGAATGAAATTAAAAAGGTACCAGGTTCAGGAACAATTCCGAATTCAATGAGAACCTGGTACATGAAATTAATAACCTACAGTACTATGCTGGTAATGCTTCGCTTAAAACTAACTTCCTCATCGGGTAGCCCGAGTATCTTTTGATAATGAATAATACTAAAAAAATACTTCCATATAAAAAACCTTCGCAATGAATTATCATTATAAATTAACGTTTACTTTTCTAGATTCCGAATTTCAATAATTCCTCATTTAAGTGCTGTTGTTCTAAATACAATTCGCCAATTCTAGTTCTTTGGCTATTAATTTCAATTTCCCCGGGCAAAATAGCATGCTCTCTCCTGATATAAATCCAAACAACACCAATTAAAGTTCTGAACTTATTTAATAAGTCTTTATCTTCAAAGTGTATATATCTTTCGCCTAAGGTTTTCAATTCACCAACAAATGCATCATAGATTTCAGTGTAATGTTTTTCCTCACAGTTAAAATCAAGATTATGTGCATAATTATTTCGCAGGCTATTTATCTTTTGAAAGACAGGTTTATCTTCCTTTTTTAGAATACCTAGTGAAATTGCCAGATTTACCTTATTCATATACATAAATCGATGGTTAAGTATCTCATCTGGATGTACCAAAGACAGTCTAATCATTTCGGTTAATTCACGCTATATATATAAATGTCCACGTAAAACCAGCTGGAGTTCGTCATCAGCTTCGGTATCAAGAATAAAAGATTTAAAATCATCATTAAACGATTGCAAGGCCCTATAGACTTTTTCTAATAATATTTCTACCCTACTGTCAATTTCGCTTTCTGATATGCCTTCCTTGGCTAGCTCTATTCTTCTTTCAACAACTTTTTCTTCCACCATACTTCTAATAGTCTCGTCGTCCATTATCAATCTTTTCAATAGCAATAAACCTCCCCTGTTTTCCATATTCAACGTGGCATCATTCACTTACTATCCTCTGCTTTGTTTGCCAGGGAGCCGCACAGAAAAACAATGTTTCGGTATTATTCCTGGTTGCCCCAAATTTCGCATTGCAAATGTACATTGCCGACAATACGCAGTTTATGCTAAATTAAAAGGGTACCAGGTTCTGAAACAATTCCGAATTCAATGAGAACCTGGTACTCGGAATTCGATTCAGGACTACTTGATGAGGTCCTATACGCTCTTGGGCTACAACATATCAATGTCCGACGTGCCAAGGTCAACGACTCCACCTAAGCTAGGTCGCTCTGCTTTCACGAAAATTAATTCGAATTCAATGAGAATCTGGTACCCGAAACTCTTTTACATCTTTATCTATAAACGCCAGTATCTTTTCATCACTAGCAGATTGTGCATTAAGTAATAAACAATGTAATCTGACCCACCTTTATACCCATTGCATCTGCAAACATCTTAATACTTTCTATATTGCGGGCACTATGGCAGCTAATAAACCATTCAATGTTCTTCTTATTTTTGTTTACATTGATTATCTTTTTAAAATAATCCCAGTCCACAGGAGAAAGTGAATGGCCAACAATGATTATTCTGCTCACATCCGACAAGCCGTCAAAGAATTCTTTATTGTTCTTTATTATTTCCTTGCAGTTCTTTGTGGTTTCTTCATCGTACCAAGAAAGGTTCCGTGATGCCGTATCAATCGCCGCTTCTCCCCTCTCGCGTTTCCGACTGTTTTTATACTTTGGCAATTTGTAATCACCAACTAAATCATCGTCACCTGCACCAGGAACATGGCCAAGTATCAACTTATCCTTCGGGTGATATTTCTCTTTTCGTCTGCAACCATGAATATAGCAAACATTCTCTTTTTCCACGCCATACAACTCTTCTATAAATTCCGTATAGTTAAAGTTAAGCGTATTGGAATTACGGATGACTCCATTAAGCGGTCTGTAGGTCATATCAGGTAATTTCAATGACTCTACCCACATACGAAATCTCCGAGGCAAATCATTAGTTATCGTTTGCGAAGGTCCAGTCGCTGCGTCAACAGCCACAAAAAAATCTGCCGCCTGTGCATCCGGGTTATAAGCATCGAAGGCGCCAAGCCACATATCAATAACCTCAAACATAGCTCCACTGTTGATATGTGCTAAAGCATCCTCAAAATCAGCCCACACATCTTCAACATTCAGATAGGTTTCAAGAGCAAAACGCAATGAATTGTTCTTCCCAAGCGAATCTCTGAAATTGTAATAGCTGGATTTTACACCATGCATCAGATCAAAGCCATTACCTATGACGTTAAGTGTTACTGATGGATCACCTGTTGGCATGCGACCGATACTTACGCTCTTGAAATGTGAAGCGTTTAATGCTTGTTTGAAAGACCCAGCTTGTTCTATCAGTTTCTTTGCTTTTTGTTCTTGTTCCCACTCTTGTTTCCTTGCAGTGCGACACTTCTTACAGCGTTTCGGCAATGTGAGATTTTTACTTTCATAGAAAGCTTGTTCTCCGGCAGTAAAGTAAGGAGTACCACAATCTTCACATATTCGTAGGTATTCTTCTGTCATGTGCGTCACCTCCTTTTCTGATTTAAAGTGCTTCCTCGCTATTTCTTGGTGTGTAATAACTCTCGTCGCCAATAATAAAGTTTGGCGAAAACGATTGAAAAGATGAACATGCGTAATTTGATTAAAGTCGGTCAATGTTGCAGCACAACAATTCAGAGATCACGATGAACGCTGAACAAGCAATCAAACGCCTTGGAAAGGATTTCCTCCTCGTTCTTTTCCAATTTCCCATCTTTTCAGGAATTAATCATCAGTAAATAAATAGTCTGTTATTATAGGATTAGGTAAGGATAATCGGGGCATTGATGTGCTTAAAAAAGCCAATAAGTTAAATAAAACATTAGGGTCTTGCTCTTTTAGTACTGGTACATATCCAGTTGCGAATTCACCTGTTAAACTTGGTTCTCTATATTTAAATCTAAGCTGACCCTGCCCATCACCATAATTAGTAATAGTACCTCTGTCTAAAATATAGATTCCGTCTATTTGTTGTTCAATATCTATCTTGTTTTCTTCATTGAATGCTATAACCTTTTTATAAATAGTTTCTAATGTCAGTTGTGATTTGAAAGCGAATAGAAAAAAAGGTCTTTTATCTACAAATCTTTTAATGTCTGACATGTTACCAACTACGGTTGCATCCTTTTGCATTTTTATGTGCATATTTTTAAAACGTTGACATTTCTTCAAGGTCGTCTCTATATCTGCACTTCCTAAATTACTCTTAACTTCTCCAACAGCAGAAACACCCTCTATAAAAAATAAGCTTGGCTTTGATAACTCATTTAAATAAGGATGATGTTCATTAAGTATAACGACATCGGATTCATTCGAAATATTTCCTTTAGTATCAATTATTTCTCCATGACCAACCCTATTTGAAGGAGGTAAAAATTCCCTGATAAACTCTCTTAAAATTGATTCGGAATTATCGCCTCTATTACCACGATGTTTATGTTCAATATGTATCTGTTTTAATTTAATCGCCATTTGTTCTTGTAAAATATTCAATTTGTCCTTTAACATTTTCATCACCCTCGCAATTCATTTTATTAAATAATTAATTAGAATACCATTATTTTGAAACGCTATCAGATTATTATATCAATAACTACAGTATAATTTGATGAAAAATGAATAAAGAATCAATTCCGAATCCAATAAATACTGCTCCTCCGGAATATACCACCTCGCCATCTTTTAATTGCGCGGGTGCCTGGCACGAAAATTTTTAAAATTTTTAACGCATGTAGGCAACTCACAATCCTTTCATTGTACTTTTTAATTGAAGCATCCGATAGCCCGATGACGATACAAGCTTCATTATCATCACGGACAGTCGCTTCAACAACAACCTTATGTCCTTTCCTCCCCTCCAAGCCCACACTCATCACATTTGCGATGCCCATCCGGCCCTTTACTTTTTAATTATCATATATTGAAGTGGATTTTCTGAAAACGGATACTCCCCCTAGCAAAAAGTCTATTGACAATGTTCTAAAAAGTCTTTACAATAATTAAAGACGTCGTCGTTATTAAGTTCGTTAATCATGTTAATCAGAAAAAATTTAAGCACATTCATTCTAGGGGGGATTGTATGTTTTCAGAGCCAACGATTTGGGGGTTAGTTCCGTTAATTGTTTTTGTTGTTTTAGTTTTCAGGAAGTGGAATCCAGTTGTCGCGATTTTGCTAGCTACAATTGTAGGCGCTATCATGACGGGAGCAAGCATGGTGGAAGTAGCTCGTACGACTCAAGAAGGATTAGGATCGTTTCTTGCGTATGTAGGCTTAATTATTATGGCCGGAGCTGGGCTCGGAAAGATTGCGGAAAAAACGATGGTAGCTCAAAAGGTTGTAGAATTCGTCATGAATAAAATTGGGATTAATAGTCCTAGCAAAGCAATAATTGGAACGATGGCTTCATCCACCTTCCTTTCGGGATCTCTTGGGACCCTTGCTGGTGCCAATGCTGTAGTAGCGCCTGTAATCATCCCTACCGTTGCTAGAGCAGGACTATCTTCTAGTTCAGTTGCCGTAATTTTTCAGGGCGCTGGTGTTACCGGATTATTTCTAGGACCGTTTACGCCTCCAATGGTCACTTTGATGCAGGTTACAGGGCTTTCTTATTTTCAAGTCGTGTTATATGCTGGCTTACCTATATCCGTCATTATGTGGATCATTACGTATTTTTACGTGAAATTCACTAATCCAAAAACGGCTCGACTTTATCCCTATACAGAGGATGATGTAGCAAGTTATACAGAAGACAATGGGCGCCCTCTTAATTCAAGAGTTGTAAATCAAGCAACTTGGGCCTTTCTCTTATCTTTAATCGGGTTAATTATTTACGGTGTAATTATTAAAGGTGGAGCAACATTTGCTCTTGTCGTAATTATATTGACAGCAATTATTACTGGATTAGCCGGTAGACTATCGCCAAATGACATTGCAGAAACATTTTTCGAAGGTGCTAAGCCACTTATTTGGCTGTTCTTTCAATTTGTGTTGTTCACGCCCTTTATTTTCTACATCCAGGAATTGGGCGGATTTGAATCGTTGAAGAATATGCTTATGCCTTTTATTGAAAAAGGTGGCGATGTAACACTCATCGCACTAACAACAATTACAGGTATTGCCGGCGTTCCAGGTGCTGCTGTTGCACAAGTTTTAGTTCTTAATGAAATGTTCGGATCTTTATACGTAGATGCAGCTATCCCACTAAGCATCTGGGTGCTCGTCCTACTTGTTGGTTCACAGATGACTGAGTTTTTATATCCGATTGGGGATACATTGGGCGCGATGGGGATTGCTCGTTCTAAGGATTTAAAAAATCTGGTATTCTTCGGGCTTATCGTTACTGCCGTTGCCATAACCTTCGTCATTTTAAGAAGCTTAATAATGTAAATTCTTATAGCCTCTCGTATTTATCTAATGAGCAATGTCAGGAGAGAGAAAGATGGAACTAAAGAATCTGAAAAATAAGCTGCAAGACATTGTAAATGAGAGTTCAGGACAAATCTCCCTAGCATTCAGTTCAAATGAAGGGGATATCCTAATTAACGAGCATTTAAAAATGAAAGCAGCAAGCGTCATCAAGCTTCCCATATTAATTGAATCCTTCAGATTAGCTGAGGAAAAGAAACTTGATCTCAATAAGGCTATTCATATTGAAAATCAGAAGAAAGTAGCGGGAACTGGTGTCATATATTATATGACAGAATCTAATGTTTACAGTTACCGTAATTTACTAGAGTTAATGATGATTGTGTCAGATAACACCGCATCCAACATCGCTTTAAAAACAGTAGGTATGGATAGAGTCAATCAACTATCAGTAATACTGAATTGCCAAAATACTAAAATCGAGCGAAATTTTATGGACACTGAAGCTATTGCAAACGGTTTTGAAAATTCAACGACAGCCTTTGATATGCTACAGTATTTAAAATTAGTTGGTGAACCTAACAAAATCATTAATAACGAGAGTAGACAGGAAATGCTTAGCATCTTGTCCAAGCAACAATTTAACCAAAAACTACCCGGCTATAATTACTCAGATTCCGGTGTATCTTTTTATAATAAGACAGGTGAGTTACCGGGATTCGAGCACGACATAAGTCTCATCAAAAAAAATGATAAAACCGTTTATGTCGCTGTTTTATCAAATGGCTGGACAGATAATTTTTCAGGGAAAAAGAAGTTGGCGGAAATTGGAAAAGAAATTATTAATTATATGTAATGACAATTGGAGTTGTTCAAGTTGAGTGTGAAAATAGCGGTGTTTGGCCTTGCTTCGTCAATCGAGCGCATAGAAAAATATGCTCACCAAAGGGATGAAATAGAAATAATTCCTTTCATTTATCAAAATCCTCAAGAATGCAAGGAATTAGTATATGATGCAAAAATGTGTGATGTATATCTATTTACTGGCCCCCTTCCATTTCTATACGCACAGGAGGAATGGAAACAAATAAACATACCAGCCATTTACGTTTCTTATGATGAATTCATGGTCACCACCTCATTTTTCAGACTAAAAAATGAGCTAGGCAGAGACATCAATCGTTTATCCATCGATATTATGAATGACCATCATGTCGTTGAAGTAATTAATGAATTAGATATCAATAACGAAGAAATATATACGTATGGTTATGGAAAAGACAAGCATCGTCTTGATATTAAAAGCATCGTTGATTTCCATTCAAATTTATGGAAAGAGAAAAAAATTGACTACGTATTAACCACAATTGGTGAAGTAGAAAAAAGCTTAACGAAAAAAGGAATTTCATGCTATCGAATGAAAATACCAAACAGAAACTTAGAAAGAGCGATTGAAGAAGCAAGAGTAAAAGGCGAACTAAAGATTAGTAAAAGCTCCCAAATTGTTGTTGGATTTCTGAGGATTAAAAACTTCGAATGCATCGTTGAGGAAAAAGGAGACTTTTTCGGTCAGGAACTTATATTACGTCTACACCAATTATTATTGGTTTTTAGTCATAATGTTTACGCCTCTGTTATTAATAATGGCTACAATCATTTCGTTATCTTTGGTACAAGGGGAATCCTTGATTATGCGACAAATCATTTTCAAGACTTCCCTCTTGTACGTGATATAGAAAACGAGTTGAATGTTTCTATAAATATTGGTTTCGGTCTTGGTCTAACAGCGAATGAAGCAGAGCAAAATGCAAAATTAGCTTTAAAGCAAGGGAAGCTCTCTAATAATAGTAGTTGCTATATCGTAAATAAAGATAGAAAAGTCATTGGTCCTCTAGGGAACAATAAGGGCTTAGAACAATCCGAATTATTCCGTCAGTTAACTGAAATTGCTAAGTTAAGTAATGAGGCAGCAATTAAGTTTATTGATTTTTACCAACTACGAGGAAATGCAGCTTTTTCCGCTGAGGTTTTAGCAGATTATTATAAATTGACGAAGCGAAGTGCAGAACGGATGATCCGTAAACTACTTGATACGAATATCATCGAGGTAATCGGCGAAGAAAAACCATACCAGCAAGGCAGACCTAGGAAATTATATCAACTTATTTAAGGAGATGTTTCGACAGTGTTAAGTAAAATCGTAAAAATAAACACATATATAGTAGAAGTACCTCTTGAAAATGAATGGAAGATTTCCCTCTATGCAGCAAACACGAGAAAACACGCCATCGTTGAAGTCATTACAGAAGACGGGATTCGAGGGTACGGTGAAGCCTCTCCCTCCCCTGCTTTTATGGGTGAAACCGCAGAAACAATTAAATTGATTAATGACTTATATTTATCACCGGCAGTTGTGGGACAAACAGTCAACCAGCTAAGTATAATTCACGAACGAATGAATACGGCAATTTATGGTCAAAGCGCAGCAAAATCCGCAATAGATATCGCTGTTCATGATGCATGGGGTAAGACTTTAAAGCAGCCTGTCTATGAATTGGTCGGTGGAAAATACAGAGAAGAAATTCCTTTAGCTTATGTTGTTGGAATCAAGGACAATCAAAGTGCTTATGACGAGGCGTTTCAAAAAATCGAAGATGGTTTTTCAGTTATTAAAGTAAAAGTCGGAAATCAACCAAAAAGAGATATTGAATTAGTTAAGCTTATTCGTAAAGCGATTGACGATTCTAAAAGAGACGTGAAAATCCGTTTGGATGCAAACCAGGGATATAATGTGACTGATGCAATTCACGTTATTAGAGAACTAGAAACTACTGGCGAACTTGAATCTGTTGAGCAACCCGTAAAAAAATCAGATTTAATTGGCTTAAGATCAATTCGGAAAGCCGTTGAAACACCTATTATGATTGATGAAACGATATTCAGTCTAGAGGATGCATTATTTGCCATTAACTATGGTTGCGCGGATATCATTAACTTAAAAACTTGTAAAGTTGGTGGAATTCATCAATCAAAGAAAATCGCCGCAATTGCTGAATCTGCAGGAATTAGCTGTGCAATTGGCAGTAACTTAGAACTTGGTATCGGAATTGCCGCTAGTATGCAAGTAGCAGCTAGCACACCTGTTATAAGTAAACACAATGATTTTATATGCGGTGCCTACTTGCACACACATGATATCACGACCGTTACTACTAGAGAATTAGTTAAAGACGGAAAAATAAGTGTATCAAATGAACCTGGGTTAGGTGTCGAAATTAACATGGAGTACCTTTCATGATAGAAAACTATTCCATTAACATAAACATAGATCGTCTAATGGAGGAAATAGAATACTATGCGCAATACGGGCAAGTGCCGAATGAAGGGATTACTCGACCAAGTTTCTCTGAGGAAGATTATAAAGTAAGAAATATTTTTATCAATCAATTGGAACAGATGGGCTTAGATATAAAGATTGACGCAATCTCAAATATTTGGGCTACGCTTCCAAGTAAAAACAAAAATGCATCCACCATCGTAATTGGCTCACATTTAGACACTGTTCCGAATGGTGGGAAATTTGATGGTGCACTCGGTGTCCTTGTCGCAAAAGAAATCGTTCAAACTCTCCAAGAGAATAACGTTTCATTAAATCATCATTTAGAAATTGTTTCATTTACCGCAGAAGAGCCAAATGATTTCAATATATCCACTATGGGTAGTCGAGCATTAACGGAAAAATTATCGTATTGCCAATTGGTAAACGCAACAGATTCAAAAGGAAATCAATTGTCCGATGTCGTTAAAAAAGCTGGTGGGAATTTAGATAATCTTTCTGAGATTAAAAGAAATGATATTGCAGCCTATATTGAATTGCATATAGAACAAGGAAAACGATTGGAGAATCAAAATATTTCCATCGGTATAGTTGATCGAATAGTGGGGATTTACCGCGATCAAGTGCAAGTCATTGGTGAAGCAAATCATTCGGGAACAACGATGATGGGTGATCGGGCAGATGCATTAGTCGCCGCAAGTGAATTGGTGCTTGCTGTTGAGAGAATTACGAGCCAATTTGGTACTGATGCGGTAGCCACAATCGGAAAGCTGGATCTCTATCCCAATGCAGCAAATATCATACCTGGCAAGGTTGAATTCATTTTGGAAATACGATCAGCAAGTAAACAAGAACGAGAAATAATTAAAACAAAAATACATGATGAATTTAAGAGAATTCAAAAAGAACGGAAGGTAGCAATCTTAACTGAAAATATTTTAGATCAACAAGAATGTACCTTTAATCAAGAAATTGTTGGGCTATTACAAAATGCAGCTGAGTCATTAAACATCCCACATACTACCTTTGCTAGTATGGCGGGTCATGATGCCACACACTTAGCAGATATTACAAAAGCAGCTATGATTTTCGTAAAAAGTATCGGTGGCAAAAGTCACTGCCCTGAAGAACTTAGCCTTCCTTCGGATATTGAGAAGGCTGCGAATACGATGCTACATGCAGTATTGTTGGCAGATGCAAAATTGGATAGATTGAAATGACATAAAAACTGACCACTGTTTAGTCCAAATTAAAAGCATCTAGTTTAGATAGGGCTGTTGCAACTTTACATGGAGTGTTTAATTTGTAATGCCTTCATAGTCCATGATTTGCTTCAACGCTAGTCCTTTATTAATGACGCTTTCATAATAGTCCTGCATAAATCGTTTAAAGTACCAGGTATGCGCCTTAGCAAATATCATAGTAAATAAAAATAAAACGGAAGGCCTTGCAGGAATTCTCTGCAAAGCCTTCCGTTTCCGTTTTGTGCGCTTGACGGCATCATTTAAGCTGTTACCTAGCACTCAATCATTCTTCATACAAAACTTCGCATATTCCCGCGCAGTTCGCTCCCTATCCACCGGCAATAAAGAAGGTAGCAGGTGCATCTTCAAAAACGGATACGGTGACTTCTGGTTGTAATAATAAAAACGGTATGAGGAATACGGATAGTGTTCCATTGCTTCGACCATCGGCTGCTTCGTTTCGATTGGGTTTCGGTGTATGTATGCACTGACATACAGAAGACCTTGTAGATCCTCCTGGCACCTAACTTTAAGCGGGCTCGGCGCCAACATGACAATCACGGCTTTAACCGGGGGCAGAATACTTTGGTCCCTTCATCCCCTTATCCGATTTAGGTCAACTCATTTCAAACAAATCAGACTCATCAATTCAATACCTTTTTCTTCAATAATCCAATAACCTGTATCTTTTTCAGTAACTAATTTTTTATTTTTCAAATCTCTTTTAGCATACTGAACTCTATTTTTCCAATGATTTCTGCCGTCATTCATTTTATAATTTAACTGTTCTTCAGATAGATTAAAAATATCGGCTAACAACTCATATGCATAATTAGTTGTAAACCCGTTACCAAATCTTTTGTGCTGATGGTATAAATAATAGAGTAAATAAAAAGCTACAATTTCACTTTTTGGCAGATTACCATCTTTTATCAAAGCAAATGGATCGTAACTTCTTACATTCATTTTTTCAACACTCCTTAAATTTTACTTCAAAACCAATATACTCAACTTATGAGCAGAGTATTCTTAAACTTGCTTCTCACAGTTATTAAAGAACTAGTTATCCGAGTGATTGCATAGTTACTGAAATACAACCAGACCAACACTCATCACATTTAAGATTCCCACCCACCCCTTTACTTTTCAAATACCATATATAAGAGGCGGATTTTTTCGAGGCCGAGATAACGCGTTTTGGGCATAAAACACAGTAAAAATCGAATTTGATTAGGATAGCTCTAAAACTTTTATTTGCCGTTTTCACAAGTTGCTGATTGAACCAGACAACAGCAGATAAAAAAATAGCCCCACAGGGAGATTCCTTTTCAAGGAGTCGTCAATCAAAAAACACTCTGAATCTTTTTGATACCTGGCACCGAAATTTAAGAAGTGAAATCATTTCTATGGAGACGACCCAAGTCATCGGCTGGCAAGCCTTTTTGAAACTAGAGTTGCAACGTTATGTACTTATTCTTTTCAAAACTCTGTACTTCTATTTTGCACTACACACTCTGTGGTAAATTCTTTAGCGTTGAGTGGTAAAAAAGATGTCACGAGTAGTAAGATAGGGTGGCCGTAATCAACTTTTCAAATACCATATATCATAGGCGAATCGGTGTAAATTTTCCAGAAACCGAGATAACTGCATTTTGAGCCTAAAACAGCTGAGAAATTTGATTTAGGCGGGAAAAAGTGCTTTAAAATATTAATTTACTTTTCGTAAGCTACTGAATAGCCCCGTAGAGATTCCTCTCTACGGAGCTCGCAACTGGAAGTATTCTGAATTGCGTCGGCGCCTAATACCAAACTCCATTTATTGGAAATACGAACTTTTGACTTATTAAAACTGTCGCTGTCTACATTTTCTATTAGCAAAGAGCCTAATTGAAAATCTGTCCAAATAAATATACATAGTACTGCATAAGCTCCAGATTTAATTAAAAAATATATATTCCTCATATTTTCTCACCTCAATTGTCATATTAGATACTGAAGGAGGAAATCCTTCGTTTCTTCTACGCCGCATAACGACTGTTTGTATCTCTAAATATATATATAAAAGCATGCTCGGAACGAACATGCTTTTAAAACTTAAACTTCTTTTTTGTTAGTTTGTCATTACCGCTACTTATTGAAGGAATTTCGTCGCCTTCTGTCGAAGTATGAAAGTATGTCAAAAAAAAGGGAGGGAATGGTTATAGTGATTACACAGCATATGAAGTTAATCAGGGAGATTGATGAAAGTTTCGAAGTCAATAAAATTATATTTCAAGGGGAGGGCCTTATCTTTGAAAGCGATCCGTCTTCCTATTGGTTAATCAAAAAAGGAGAAGATCAGGTTTATATTTCACAAGAGGTCCCGGTTGTAGGCTTTCTTGTAAGGACAACTAAAGCAGGAGTGCAGCAAGAAATCCGAATTCAAACTTCTCCAAAAAGGGCTTTTGATAAATTTCGATTACTGGACCTCACCTATTTAATCGCTGAATGCTTTGATATCGAAAAACATATGCCTAAGGGGAATTTGACGGAAGATCAACAAGTGAGTTTCTTTGATTTGTCAGAACGTTACTTGAGCTATCAAGGCTTGAACACGGAAGAAATATTGAAAGATATTCATCCAAAGCATTTGGATACAGAGGTGGCTGCAGACGTGTTGTTCGATAGCGTAAAAAGCGTGCTCCTGTCGATACGGGAAAAGCATGGCTTAGAAGAGGCAATAAAGTCCCTTCTTGCTGAATATGAAGCTCTTTCAGGATCAGACAAATTGTGCTATATACTAGGACATGCCAAGGAGTTGGCTGATAGGTTCCGAATCAGATAAATATTACAAGCGTATTTTATAAGAGAGAAGGTTTGTTGTGAAACGAAAAATCAGTAAGTATAATCATGATTTTGAAATAGTGGTCGTCAAATCGATGTTCTTAATGGAAAACATAGAGCTGCCGTGCATTACGAAGGTCTCCCACATCCAATATCAATAGGGGATTCCCATAATGAAAAAGAAGCAATTGATAGCGCAATGAGAACATTCTTAATGGAATGTTCCTTGGAGGCGGCATTGAATTACTAAAAGAAAATACTTTATCTGCCAAAGCAATTAATGCCCTCAAAGAACTCAGGGATTGGATACCTGGCTATTATATTAGAAGCATCTCGACCGAGGTGCTTTATTTATTTGAATGAAGAGTTGCTGAATGAGTAACCTACAGCCGATCGAAGTGGATCATGTTACCAGAATGGATACTTGGAATTATATTCGGGGAGGAAATATAGAACATTTCGAGAAATAACTCGGCATATGCCCCCTATCCCCCCCATCCTCCAAGACTCGCTACGGGAGGATGGCTAATCCTTACCCGGTGGAAATCCCACCCACTATGTGTTGCAACCTATACTCGGTCGCTCTGCCTGGCACCGAAAATCAATCATGCCTACCAAGTTCTACCCGCATATTAAAATAGCCCTGAGGAGATTCCTCTCCACGGAGTCATCCTCCAATGATTATTCTGAATTGCACGGGTGCCTGTACCCGAAATTGATTGATATATAAGCTACAACGATGAAAGCAAGCTACAATAATTAAATAAAACAAATAATTAGGAGATGAGAAATTTGGAACCAGTTGAGTATATAAAAGATATGATGGGTGTTGCCGAAGGAACAATTATTGATAACTCAATTGACGTTGCTTTAGGTTCAGCACCAGTAATCGGGAATTTGTATAAATCGTATCAAATAAAGAAACTTGAAAAACGGATGAAAGCAAATGAGCAACAATTATTAATAATTAAAAGAAAAGTAGAAACAAGCGAAAATGAAGTTTTTTACAAATCAGAAGTGTTTCCATTAATAGTTAAAAAGTTGATGGAAGAGGATGAGGATGTCAAAGCAAAAGTTATCATTGATGGATTTGAACATTTAATTGATGATGACTTAAATGAAATTGAAAAAATTTATCATTATTACGATGTTTTATCTGAATTAAGATATAGTGACATAAGGTTATTTGTTGAAAATTATATGCCATATGAAATGAGAAACACCACAGAATTAAGAATCAATCTTGAATGGCCAACTGATGAAGAAAGGCGTTCTGTATTTGGCAAGTAGGAAATGCATAGTTTGGCAGTTAAAAATGTAGCTACTTGCCAACATTCCTTTTTAGCGATTCATAAGGGATTCTTTATGGCGAAAGCTTTCGCGGTTAAAGACAATTAAATGTGAGTAATGAATTAAACGGTCGATGAAAGCCTCAGTCAGGATTGGATCCCCAAAGACGTGATTCCATTGCCCAAATTGAAGGTTTGTCGTCACCACTACACTTCGCCTTTCGTAACACAGATTAATGACTTGGAATAGGAGCTCCGCTCCTTGCTTATGCAGCGGAACATAGCCGAGTTCATCTAAAATCAGAAGATCCAAACTTTCAATCTGCTTATAGAGCTTTCCAAGCGTCCCTTTGTCATTAGCTTCCAACAGTTGATTTACAAGCCGGGCAACGGTATAAAAACGAACTTTTTTCTGATTTTCCCGGATGGCATTCCATCCCGTTAGGGAGGCCAGAAGTGTTTTTCCCACGCCAACCCCTCCGTATAGAATCAAATTCTCTTTTCTCTCAATAAAATGTCCCTTTATTATGTCTTCCTTTGAGATATCGCCATTCATGTGGATACCATCCCAATCAAAATGTCTGCCAGATATGTCCGGCAACGAAGATTGGGAAATCAATAGATTTAATTTCCGTTCTTCCCGCTGTTGAATTTCCCTTTCGAACAGTTTCAATAGATACTCTTCGTTAGATGCTGCCTTCACTTCATGAAAGTTTTCGCGGATCCAACTCAGTTTCAAGCGCTTTGCGTGCTCCTCTATTAGAACTCTCATGTTTGTCCACCTCCAGACAATCTCATGAGCTGGTCATAGTGGGTTAAACCCCTCGTTGTCTCCCCAGTGACCGGAACCTTTTTGGTTAGCCTGGATAGCGGAAGCGTTTCCCGTATGCCACGTCCATTCATCAATTGATAGTAGACATGCTTAATTGATTCTGCTGATGGATGACCGTGTTCTGAAGCCATCTTCAAAGCTTTCGTCGGAAGATCAAAGTCCTGTCCTTTCAAAATTACTGATAATAGCCCCAAGGCATTCTTCTTTTCCTCTACCGTACATTCCTCGAAGTAGAGTTTCCAATCTTCAGGCAGTTGATCGTAAAAGGAACTGTATTTCAACGCTGTTGGCCGTTTGGCCATCAATGTCAGGTAAGGTTGCCAATTCATTGCTTTCTTTTCCGATCCATAGATTCTCGGGTGGGAGACAAGGACTTCATTCCCGTCGTTAAGGATGGTCACAGTGTCAAAAGAGACCTTGGCTGTCACGGCTTGTCCCGCAATACGTGGGGATGTTGAGTACTGCTTCTTATCAATTCGGATAAAGCCGTACTTGTCTGCCTTCGCATGCACATACCTGACACACTCAAATGCCTTGCCTGGCAACTGAAGAAATTGTTCCCGGTCTGCCAAATGGAGTTCGGCAATCGGCAATTCCTTCTCGTAATGTGGACGGTTTCTATCTGTCATACTCCAGGCAATCGCCTGCTCATTCAAGGTTGACAAATCATCATAAGGGATGGCAGGCAACAGATAGTTGTTGCGTATGTATTTGACCATAGATTCGACATGCCCCTTCTCATTTCCACTGTCCGGATTACAGAATTCATAACGAAACCCGTAATGGGCTACGAAACGCTCAAACTCCTCAGTCAGTTCTCTTTCCCCATTCGGCAGGACCTTTTTCACTGCTGGTGCAAGGTTATCAAAGCGAATGGTATGTGGAACGGCACCAAGGGAATCGAACATATCCGCCAGCCCCTGTAGGAAGCACTCTCGATTCTCCGCAGGGAACACTTGGAATAGAAAGGCGTTGCTGTAGGGAAATGAGAGAGCTAGATAATGCCGGATCACCTCTTCTCCCTTATATAGGAATGGAGCTTCCCCGAAGTCAACTTGTGCCGTTCCTGGTTTCGCCTCTAGTGGTAATGCTGCCTCCTCATTCTCTTGCATTAGTTCCTTTTTTCGTCTCGCTACATAATCACGGACCGAACGGTCCGACCCCTCAAACTTATGAATCTCCACCAACAGGTCAAAGATGCGCTGTGCCGTCCGACGGAATTTTTTCTTCTTTTTCGCATCTTCCAATAGCCATTCGTCAATGATTGGCTTAACCGGATCCATGACAGGTGCTTTTCTCTTTTGTCTCACCGGCTTTTCGAGATTGAAGTCCTCCATCTCGGCATATTTCCTAACAGTTCTCCAGTCTCTTCCCATTTGTTTGGCCACTGAAGAATAAGTGCGTCCTTTTGAGTTGGTCTCATATCTGATATAATTAATTTCAGCCATTGCTAACATCTCCTATATACCTCCCGTGAACTTATTGCCCAACAGGAGTGTATGTATTTTTTTGGATGTTGGCAAGTGGCCTTTTTTTATATACATAGATTAGCTGCCGTTTTCTACATTTCTATCGTGCCATAAACAGGCGTTCAGACGCAAACAAAGAAAAGCAATCAATTAATTCATACCAAACAAATAAATTAGAGCGCTTAGGTTTGATAAAAACAATAGCATATAGTAAAGATGGCGATGAAGACGATATAACTAAACAAGATACTCCAATAACTAATTTCGGTAAACGATTTTTAAAGTTCTTTGCATTTGAAGAAACTCCGGAAAAATGATTTAGCCCACATTCTTCAAGATTGTTATTTCAATATTCGCAACAACAGGTCTTAGGCATCTTCTTTCAGATTGAGTTTCAAATTCAATGAGAGTCCTGCGCGTAAAATTGTGCTAAATGTGACAATTATCTTTGACAACCACTGATTTGTCGTTAGATTAAAAGGAAAACTTAATGTAAAGGAGAAAATTTTTATGGATAGAAAAGTATGGGAAATTGATTTCGATGTGATTGGCCCTTTATCAATTAAAAGTAATATGAGTTTCAAGCAAGAAAAAGGTTTTGATTCCACCAATTTTACAGCGATATAAGTTTAGAAAAAACATCATTTGGCTTTAAAGCCACTATTACCGCTTATGCAGAAAACATAGATATCGCCGAAACTGTTGCTAATGTTTACTTCGGAAGAATGAGGGATGTTTTATCATTAACTAATGATATACCTATCCAATTGCGTAAAAATGAAGGTGTATTTGGCAAGTAGGAAATGCATAGTTTGGCAGTTAAAAATGTAGCTACTTGCCAACATTCCTTTTTAGCGATTCATAAGGGATTCTTTATGGCGAAAGCTTTCGCGGTTAAAGACAATTAAATGTGAGTAATGAATTAAACGGTCGATGAAAGCCTCAGTCAGGATTGGATCCCCAAAGACGTGATTCCATTGCCCAAATTGAAGGTTTGTCGTCACCACTACACTTCGCCTTTCGTAACACAGATTAATGACTTGGAATAGGAGCTCCGCTCCTTGCTTATGCAGCGGAACATAGCCGAGTTCATCTAAAATCAGAAGATCCAAACTTTCAATCTGCTTATAGAGCTTTCCAAGCGTCCCTTTGTCATTAGCTTCCAACAGTTGATTTACAAGCCGGGCAACGGTATAAAAACGAACTTTTTTCTGATTTTCCCGGATGGCATTCCATCCCGTTAGGGAGGCCAGAAGTGTTTTTCCCACGCCAACCCCTCCGTATAGAATCAAATTCTCTTTTCTCTCAATAAAATGTCCCTTTATTATGTCTTCCTTTGAGATATCGCCATTCATGTGGATACCATCCCAATCAAAATGTCTGCCAGATATGTCCGGCAACGAAGATTGGGAAATCAATAGATTTAATTTCCGTTCTTCCCGCTGTTGAATTTCCCTTTCGAACAGTTTCAATAGATACTCTTCGTTAGATGCTGCCTTCACTTCATGAAAGTTTTCGCGGATCCAACTCAGTTTCAAGCGCTTTGCGTGCTCCTCTATTAGAACTCTCATGTTTGTCCACCTCCAGACAATCTCATGAGCTGGTCATAGTGGGTTAAACCCCTCGTTGTCTCCCCAGTGACCGGAACCTTTTTGGTTAGCCTGGATAGCGGAAGCGTTTCCCGTATGCCACGTCCATTCATCAATTGATAGTAGACATGCTTAATTGATTCTGCTGATGGATGACCGTGTTCTGAAGCCATCTTCAAAGCTTTCGTCGGAAGATCAAAGTCCTGTCCTTTCAAAATTACTGATAATAGCCCCAAGGCATTCTTCTTTTCCTCTACCGTACATTCCTCGAAGTAGAGTTTCCAATCTTCAGGCAGTTGATCGTAAAAGGAACTGTATTTCAACGCTGTTGGCCGTTTGGCCATCAATGTCAGGTAAGGTTGCCAATTCATTGCTTTCTTTTCCGATCCATAGATTCTCGGGTGGGAGACAAGGACTTCATTCCCGTCGTTAAGGATGGTCACAGTGTCAAAAGAGACCTTGGCTGTCACGGCTTGTCCCGCAATACGTGGGGATGTTGAGTACTGCTTCTTATCAATTCGGATAAAGCCGTACTTGTCTGCCTTCGCATGCACATACCTGACACACTCAAATGCCTTGCCTGGCAACTGAAGAAATTGTTCCCGGTCTGCCAAATGGAGTTCGGCAATCGGCAATTCCTTCTCGTAATGTGGACGGTTTCTATCTGTCATACTCCAGGCAATCGCCTGCTCATTCAAGGTTGACAAATCATCATAAGGGATGGCAGGCAACAGATAGTTGTTGCGTATGTATTTGACCATAGATTCGACATGCCCCTTCTCATTTCCACTGTCCGGATTACAGAATTCATAACGAAACCCGTAATGGGCTACGAAACGCTCAAA
Organism: Sporosarcina sp. UB5; assembly: GCF_050859005.1. GTDB lineage: Bacteria > Bacillota > Bacilli > Bacillales_A > Planococcaceae > Sporosarcina. The sequence goes on along the minus strand of NZ_CP125984.1, from coordinate 1,655,534 downwards.
CTCCTCAGTCAGTTCTCTTTCCCCATTCGGCAGGACCTTTTTCACTGCTGGTGCAAGGTTATCAAAGCGAATGGTATGTGGAACGGCACCAAGGGAATCGAACATATCCGCCAGCCCCTGTAGGAAGCACTCTCGATTCTCCGCAGGGAACACTTGGAATAGAAAGGCGTTGCTGTAGGGAAATGAGAGAGCTAGATAATGCCGGATCACCTCTTCTCCCTTATATAGGAATGGAGCTTCCCCGAAGTCAACTTGTGCCGTTCCTGGTTTCGCCTCTAGTGGTAATGCTGCCTCCTCATTCTCTTGCATTAGTTCCTTTTTTCGTCTCGCTACATAATCACGGACCGAACGGTCCGACCCCTCAAACTTATGAATCTCCACCAACAGGTCAAAGATGCGCTGTGCCGTCCGACGGAATTTTTTCTTCTTTTTCGCATCTTCCAATAGCCATTCGTCAATGATTGGCTTAACCGGATCCATGACAGGTGCTTTTCTCTTTTGTCTCACCGGCTTTTCGAGATTGAAGTCCTCCATCTCGGCATATTTCCTAACAGTTCTCCAGTCTCTTCCCATTTGTTTGGCCACTGAAGAATAAGTGCGTCCTTTTGAGTTGGTCTCATATCTGATATAATTAATTTCAGCCATTGCTAACATCTCCTATATACCTCCCGTGAACTTATTGCCCAACAGGAGTGTATGTATTTTTTTGGATGTTGGCAAGTGGCCTTTTTTTATATACATAGATTAGCTGCCGTTTTCTACATTTCTATCGTGCCATAAACAAATGAAGGTCGATTTAGTATGACAAGAAGTTTTAGAAGTAGAAGAATATTGGAGAAATCGGATATCATCACTGCTTTTAAAATGGCTAGGGTATTTGAAAGCGATGAACCCAAATTATTAAGAGCCATTGGATGGTACTCAAAGGGCAAGTTATCAAATAATACATTCGATCAATTTTTTTCTTATTGGAATGTGATAGAAATAATAGGTAGTTGTTATCATACTCCAACAGAGCGAACAAAATCTGGGGTTAAAAACCAGGTTTATCAATGTTTTATAGAAAACTTTGGGGACATAGATAATTGGGGCTTGCCGGAAAAGTGGATAGATTCTATGCATGAAAAAAGGAGTCAAATTGTGCATGGTGGAGAAGATACAACACTTGAAGCAATCGATGAAACTTCGAAAATGATTCCTTTGTTGGAGGATACTTCAAATAGAATAATAAATATGATAATTGATCACAAATATGATAGGAATGATTTTCTACACTTTGATTTTTAAAACATAAACTTCTACCAGCTATACTATGAAGAGTATCAGGTTCTAAATCAATTTAGAATTCAATGAGAACCTGGTACCCGGAATTTTATTTTCCTTACAACGTATCCTTTTTGACCTCTCCTGTCTATATAGAAGGTAAAGGGGGAATTACCAATGGCACAACAATGTTTTAAGGAACACTTCAAGTTCGCAGATGCAGGAGAGATGTTTCAAGCCTCTATCAAGCACACAAATCGCCACAAGGCTGTTCTGACGAAGGATGATCGCAATATATTGGATTTGATCCGTTTCTACACGGCTTGGCACGGGGCTGCCAATCTGACGTATGAACTGCTTAAGTCTACCGGAAGATGTCTATCCACCATTCATTGCGCTATAAGGAAGCTTATTAAACTAGGCATCATTAGAGAGTGCTATTCTGAAATCGACGGTATTCCAACTGTACTTTATACGATGCAGCCGTTTGAAGAGGATTCTGTCGGAGCATGGTCAAGGTTCAGCAGACCAGTTCAATCAAAAAGGTACCAGGTTCTGGAACAATTCCGAATTCAATGAGAACCTGGTACCCGGAATTTGGTGCCTGGCACGAAAATTTGGCGGAAAGTGGTTAAAATCATGGCACGTGTGACAATCATCGGCCGTAATCAACCGCATCCCAGCAAGTCTACCCGCATATACAAAATAGGATCATAACGATCCTCTCCACAGAGCCATAGACAATGAATATTTCAATTTACTTGGTAACTTAGCACCTAAGATAAATGAATATTTCGGATTAAATGGGTGCCTGGCACCGAATGGCACCGAAAATTAGTCTACCCGCATATACAAAATAGCACCGTAAATATCCTCTCCACAGAGCCATAGACAATGAATATTTCAATTTACTTGGTAACTTAGCACCTGAGATAAATGAACATTTCGAATTAAATGGGTGCCTGGCACCAAAATCGATAACAATAGTTGCTCCATTTTCGGCAGCATTATTAATAGCTGATACTAGCTCATTATGCCGACGTAGTTTTTCTTTCTCTTCTGCAATTTTACTTTCTTGAAGGATTCGAAGGGTATCTTCCTGTTGCCTCTTAATTCTATTCACCGCACCACTCATTGTATCGACAGGTTGTACCTTATTAAAAATTTCTTTATTAAATTTTAAATTTCCGAGGTCCTTAAAATCCGGCACAAAACCACCCCTAATCTCTACTAAACAAATCCCTTGTGTACACCTTGTCCCCTACATCACGTAAATCATCAGACAACCGATTTGCAACAATAACATCTGATACTCTCTTAAACTCATCAAAGTCATTAATTACTCTGGAATTAAAGAAAGTCTTGTCATGAAGTGCAGGTTCATATACAACAACTTCTATACCTTTAGCTTTAATTCGCTTCATGACGCCTTGAATAGCCGATTGTCTAAAGTTATCAGAGTCCATTTTCATAGTAAGCCTGTAAATACCAACAATTCTAGGATTCTCCTTAATAATCATTTCAGCAACATGATCTTTTCTAGTTCTATTTGCATCAACAATAGCTGTCATTATATTATTTGGAACATCCTCATAATTGGCTAATAGCTGTTTTGTGTCTTTAGGTAGGCAGTAACCACCATAACCAAAAGATGGATTATTATAGTGATTACCGATTCGTGGATCCAAACCCACTCCATCAATTATTTGCTTACTTTCTAATCCCCTTACTTCCGCATAAGAATCGAGCTCATTAAAAAATGCGACTCTCATCGCAAGGTAAGTGTTAGCAAATAGCTTTATGGCTTCCGCCTCTGTTGAATTTGTAAACAAAACTGGAATATCTTCTTTAATTGCTCCTTGAGCTAATAAGTCAGCAAATACTTTAGCTCTATCTGACTGTTCACCAACTATAATTCGCGATGGGTACAAGTTATCATATAGAGCCTTTCCTTCCCTTAAAAACTCAGGTGAGAAAATAATATTATCTGTTTCAAATTTCTCTTTTATTTTTTCCGTATATCCAACTGGGACTGTAGATTTAATTACCATTACCGCTTCTGGATTAATGGATAATACATTAGCAATAACCGCCTCAACAGTTCTGGTATTAAAGTAGTTCTTTTCTGGATCATAATTCGTTGGCGTAGAGATGATGACATACTCCGCATCTTTGAATGCTTTATAATTATCGGTTGTTGCAATTAGGTTTAATTCTTTTGTTGCTAAATATTCTTCAATCTCATTATCCATAATCGGAGATCTTTTATTGTTAATCATATCTACCTTTTCTTGTATAATATCAAGGGCAATAACTTCATTATGCTGGGCTAGCAATATTGCATTTGATAACCCTACATAACCCGTTCCTGCAATTGTAATTTTCATATACTATTTTACATCTCCCAATTATCTATTTTTAACCTGCCATGATACCAACATAACCTTAGTCATTTAATCAATTTAGTCACACAAGTGCAAAGATCTTAGAAATACCCCCGAATAATCCACGGTTGCTTTCCAATCTTTTATCTTATAAAAGTTCAGAATCATGGAGTAACCCAGGTTCAAAGTAAAATCATAATCATTGATGAACAAATTAAATTTCAAAATATATGCTGTCCATCAAACAATACTTTTCAGGAACTTATAAATTAAGCCATTGGTTACAACAATATTCGCACAACAAATTAAAAATAATAATGTAACAATATCAATACCGGAAAACAAATTTGCCTCAAAGAAAGCATGTAAGAGAAGGCTAATCATAATTGAAAAGCTAGTTACATAAAAATTAGTATTAAACGCTTTATCGTTTTCCACAAATAATGCTTTTCTTCTCAAAGCATTAAATCCCTGAAAGAATTTATTGAATATTTGAGCGACAAATGCCAATAGTAAACCAAGACCTAAAATACCCGTTTCTATCGCTATTAGGATAAATGAATTATCCAATGGATTACCTATTTTACTGGTACCTACTAAGTCCCTACCAATACCCAAATCACTTAGGGCTCCTCTACCTAAACCATATGGCACAAAACTATTCTCTCTAATAATATTCAGCCCTGTTATTAACGGATTTAGTCTTCCTTGTATACTAAACTCCGTGAATTTAAAACTTTGAGCCAGTAGACCAATTCCTCTACTTAATGCAATATATATTAACAATCCTGAAGAAATTAGAAAAAACAATTTAAACACCTTGGATAAAAATAACCCTTTGTATATTTTAGAAATCAGATTGAAATAAACAAGAGAAAACACTAAAGTTATAAGTAACGCTGACCTTGAACCAGTCATTATTAGGTTAATTGTTGTATATGATAATACTAATAAATAAATAATAAATTGTTTTCTCGACTTTGCCATCGTAATGAATGGAATTGATAACATAACCCCTATTGCTGATATAATTCCGTGCGAATTTGGATTTCCAAGACCATCATATCTTACATACATTATTTCATAAAGAGTGAATACAAACCCTCTATTCAATAAATTTGCAATCAGTAAATATGCAAGGATTGAGTAAAGTATCATTTTAAAAGCTAAAGTAATATGACTGTAACTAGAGCTGAAGTTGAATAAAAACACTAAATATAAAATAAAATATATTATAAAAACGATAAGTCTTATTAGCGTATAAATGTCAAACTTATTAGTTATAAGCACAACTGTAAATAGCCATATTATAAAGATAAAATATATTCCTATTTTCGCATTGCTTAGCACGTATCTATTTATTTTATTAAGTCTTAATACTAATGGTGCCATAAGGACGGCAATAGTTGACATGTAAAGTATATTAATCAAAGTTGTACCCATGTCTAGCACCCTCATGACAATTAGAAACAAAACACTAATTGGTGCTATAAGGTATACAATCTTATCTTGTAATGTTAACGGACTATTCATAAAGGGCTCCTTATTCAAAATGCTTTGTTCCAAAAGCTAACCTTAAAATCTACTCTTATTGATTTCCTAATAAAAAATACTGGGATCAAAGATAGAAAAGCAATATTGATAAATTATAACTTCTATTCAAGGGGATTTATGCCCTTAAGTTACCAAAGTTCTATTTAGGTATGGGATTTTTCGAAGGATTTTATTTCCTCGTTTAATATTCTTTGTGCTAATATATATTGAATAAAGTATACAAGAGACATAGCTATACTATACAATCCTACTGCCATGTACGATTTTAATGATAAGTAACTTGATATTCCAAAGACAGCTAATACTAATAACAAACTAAACACATTAAGTAATAAGGCAGTTTTTTGTTTTTCATAAATATCAAATATATTACTTATCGGCTTAAAAATAAATCTAAAAAAAACTACAACAGAGAGTAAACTAGCGTAGACCCCCGCCTGATGCCAAGCACTGCCAAAGAATAAGGAAAATAATAAAGGGCCTAAAAAAATTAATATGGTAAGAGGGATTGCTCCGATTAGAACCAAATTTCTCAACAGTTTTCTTGATAACTCCTGAATTCTCCTGGGATCCCTTCTACTAAGTGATGCACTTTCCGCATAATAAACATTACTAACAGACGTTCCTATTAAATTCATTGGAAGCTGTATCACACTATTAGCTAAGCCAAATAAACCAACAGCTTGCGTACCATATAAAGAAGTTATCATTATTACAGGAAGTGAAATAGTTATATCGCCCAAGAACCTTCTTGGGGTTGTAAAGATAGGGAAGCTTCTGTATCTTTTTGCTGCCCATAGTATGTCTTTAACTTTCACTTTACTAAGTAAACTTCTTTCCCTTTTAAACAAAGGGGAGGATAAAGTAATAATTCCAGCACTTTGCCCAGAAATTTTTCCTAAAAGAAGACCAATTGGCCCCTTTCCTAAAATCCCAAATATAATCGTGATCATATTTTGTGATATTGCCTGAGAAAATTTGGTTTTAGTTAAATCTTTAAAGTTCTTCTTTCTATATGCCCACTGAGTAAAAATACTATATAGACCCATAAAAAACACACCAAGTGGAATGAAAAGTTTAAAATCAATAAGAACATTGCCATTAAGGAAGGTCAGAAATCCCTCTCCCCAAAAAGTTAACAACAAGGTTATTAAACTATTAAAGAAAATTAATGTAATAATACTTAGCGACAGTACGTTTATTGCCTTTTCTTCACTCTCAGCTATCGGAATTCCCTTTTCATAATTCATAGATCCTAATATGTTTAATAAAGGTAAAATTGCAGCGTAGACAGAAATAACTCCATATTGTTCAGGAGTATATAATCTAGTAATTACCGGTAGTAATACTATTCCAATAACCTGAGCAAAAGCTGTTCCTCCAGTAATCATCATTACATTTTTCAAAAATGTACTTTTAAATTTATCATTTAGCCATTTTATAACAATCACCCGTTTTTTAAAATATCCTTATTCAGCATAGAAATATTGAATTCTTTGTCGATTAACTCCATCAAATCACTATGGTACCTTTCAGGGCTATATCTTGTTTCTACTAATTCCAAGCTATTTTCACCCATTTTCTTCAGAATACTCTTTTCACCAATTATACTTATAATTTTATCTTTTAAGTCATTTGAGTCATCACTTTTAAATACATAACCATTAGAACCTTGGTCAATGTAATCTTTTGCTCCTGCGGAATCACTGCAAATTACAGGCAACTTATTTGCCATAGCCTCAAGTATTGATACTCCTAATTGTTCGTTTATCGAAGGCAAAATGAACAAATCATTTAACAAATATTCATTTTGTACATCCGTGTATTCCAAATTAGTCTTTATCTCTACAATTTCATTCAAATTATTTTCATCAATATATTGTACGGCCTTTTTGTATTCGGATTTATGGGAATCTGTAGATACCTCACCAATAATAGTTAATTTAATATTGTACAATTCTTTTAATTCTTCTATGACTTTAATAAGAAGCATATGGCGTTTCCGTGGAATAAACTTACCAATAGACAGTATATTAATTTGGTTATTTCGAAAAAAGCTCTTTTGTTTAACCCTTCTATCTACTTTCATTATGAAAGGCAAATAATAGATACTTTTTGAAGTAAATCTATTATTTTCACTTTTCCCGTTTATTGGTGTTACCATTGTTTTTGGTACAACACTTTTATATATTGTTTTTCTAAATTTATCATACATTGTATTAGTCCCTTCGGTTTTATTAGAACTATACTTTGGAACTTGTTGATAAAGAATTGTGTTAATCTTTAATGATTTACATATTGAAAAGGTCAATAAGCTAAAAAGTGTTCTATCCCTAACGATAACAATGTCCGGGGAAAACTTTTTTATTGCTTTATAATATTTTATAATTGAAGGGAAACCATAGTTACGCTCAAATTTATATTGATCTTGACCATTTCTTTGCAGATTTTTCTTTAATATATTAATAAATTTAAATAGCAAATTATAGCCAAAAACCTTAGGCTCCACTAAACTATGATCTTCACTAGCGCCAATATACTGTGCAAAAAAGCTTACCTCATGTTTATGATTTATCAAAGTTTCTACTATTGGATATTGATTTGTATGAAACCTCGGTGCAACAAATAAGATTTTCAAAAGACTATCCCTCCAACAACTTGAACAATTCTTATTCAAATAGCTTATAAACGCCATCCATATAATCATCTATCGAGTATTTTTTATTATCTTTAATTATTGCTTGTGAATCATAACCACTTTCATATTTTTCAAGTATTTTACCAACAAAATCGTCTATATTTCCTTCAGGTATTAAATCGCCATTTAAATTATTTTTAATGATTTCTGAAATTCCCCCAGGCATATTAAAAGAAAACACGTAAGTACCACATGCATTCGCCTCAATTACAACGTTTGGAAAAGACTCCCTAGTTGATGTTAAAAGAAGCGCAAATGATTGCTTCATATATTTATAGGGATTTCCAACAAAACCGTGGATAGTTACACGGTCATCTAAACCTTTATTTGTAATATATCCCTCTAAATTGCCTCTTTCATTACCATCGCCCAATATGTTTAAGTGAAAATTCTGGGGAAGTTTTTCCATTATGTCTACCATTAATGAATAATTTTTAACCTTTTCAATTCTACCTACCGCAATTAAATTAACTTTATCATTTCTCCATAAATCCTCTGAAATACTTTCGGTGCCTAATAATTCGATTTTGCTGTGCTCTATTGGGTTATTTAAAACTACGACATTATTACTGTTAACCTTGAAATAATCTTGAACTTGTTTAGCCATGTATTTTGATTGCACTATTACATAATCTAACTTTCTTAGAAGAGCTTTATAAGCAAATGATAAAACCCGCTTTTTTTGTGACATATTTTTAAATAACCATTCACTATAAACAATATTCTCTCTTCCAATAAAAGTGACCTTTTTAAAAAATAATAACTTAAGACTTGATAAGATTAGATTAATATGACCAATTATTGAAAAAACAATATCTGGTTTTTCAAGTTCTATCACTCGTTTTAGCTTTGGGATTGAAAAGATTGCACTTTTGCAATCTAAGTCGATTATGTTTATTTCTTCTTTTAGCTTTGATAAATGCCCGCCTTCTTTTTTTACTAAAACAAGTTTAACATCGAACAAGTCTAAATTTATATTATTAAGGATTTTTATTAAGACCGCCTCTGCCCCACCATGATGGAGATTAGGCGCTACAAATAAAATCTTTTTTTTCATTTTCCCCACCATTTTCATATATTTAAGTCACTAATAATATATAAGCCATTTTCTTCTTAGTGATCTGAATAACAAGGTAAATATCATTCTATCTTAAATGTTTTTTGTACCATTCAATAGCAGCTTCAATACCCCTTTCGAAGCTCCAATCCGGGTCATAGTCCAGTAATTCTTTTGCTTTACTTATATCGGCATTACTATGTTTAATATCTCCCTTACGATCAGGTCCAAATACCGGCTGAATATCTTTTTCTAATGCATTTAACAAATGGGTATAGATATCAATTAAAAACTCCCTGCCACCATAAGCAATATTATAGGCATGACCTGCTGCTTCATGGGATGCATTGCAAGCTTTCAAATTTGCCTCAATTACATTCTCGATGTAAGTAAAATCTCTACTCTGCTTTCCATCGCCATTAATAGTTGGTTGCTCATCATTAAGTAACTGTTTAATGAATTTTGGAATTACTGCTGCATAAGCACCATTAGGATCTTGTCTTCTACCAAACACATTAAAATAACGCATCCCATAAGTATCAAGTCCATACAATTTTGTATAGAGTTTTCCATACTCTTCATCTACTTTTTTGGTAAGTGCATAAGGTGATAATACATTGCCCTCTCTTCCCTCTTTTTTAGGAAGATTTGGCTCATCGCCATACACTGAAGAACTAGAAGCATAGACAAATTTCTTAACACCTGTTTGCCTTGCTGCTTCCATCATATTTAGTGTACCTTTTATGTTTACCTCTTCATAAAACAAAGGCATCTCAATACTTCTTGGAACACTCCCCCATGCAGCTTGATTTAAAACAAAGTCGATTCCTTCACAAGCTTTCATACATGTTTCAAGATCACGAATATCTCCCTCTATAAATTCGTAATCAGGATTATCTAAAAATTCTTCCACATTTTCTTTTTTACCAGTTGAAAAGTTATCAAGCCCTCTAACTTTATAGCCTAATTTAAGTATTGCTTCTACTAGATTAGAACCAATAAAGCCCGCTGATCCGGTAACTAAGAATTTACTGTCCTCTGGAAACTTTATATTTTTATAACCCACGATTATAACCTCCAGTATACAAACCCAGTATCCTCTGCTTTTTGTCTGTTAAACATTCCTTTAAGGTCTATCAATACACGATCTTTTCTATCAATATTTATGCCAAACTCAGATGTTGCAGCCACTTCACTCATTACTTCTGAATATACATATCCTGAAGTTCCAAACATCGCTTTCACATCTTCCAATTGAATAGATCTAAATTCATCGTGTGGAACTGCAAAGATTACTGCATCCATTTCTTTTATATCTTCTATTTCACAAAGATTTATTCTATATTCACGCCATAAATCTTCTTTGTCTGCTTGAGGATCTACAACTTTAACGTCTACTCCGTACTCTTCTAATTCTTTTATTACGTCGACTACTTTTGTATTTCTGACATCGGGACAGTTCTCTTTGAACGTAACACCAAATATAGCCACTTTCGCACCATTTATTTGTTTATTAGCTTTAATCATTTTCTTCACTGTACTTTCAGCGACATATTTGCCCATGTCATCATTTATTTTTCTTCCTGAAAGAATAATTTGGGAATGATAACCTATTTGCGCTGCTTTGTATGTTAGGTAGTATGGATCAACCCCGATACAGTGACCTCCTACTAGTCCTGGAGAAAAATTCAGGAAGTTCCACTTTGTCCCTGCTGCTTCAAGTACCGCCTTTGTATCAATTCCCATTTTATTAAATATAATAGAAAGTTCATTCATAAAAGCAATATTAATATCACGTTGTGAATTCTCTATGACCTTTGCTGCCTCAGCAACTTTAATACTAGTTGCTTTATGCACACCGGCTTCAACGACTAATTCAAATACTCTTGCAACAGTATCTAAAGTTTCTTCATCTTGTCCCGATACAACTTTAACAATAGTCTCAAGTCTATAAACTTTATCACCAGGGTTAATTCTTTCTGGTGAATATCCAACCTTAAAATCCACACCACATTTTAATCCTGATTCTTTCTCTAAAATTGGAACACAGATATCCTCAGTTACACCGGGATAAACTGTAGACTCAAATACAACTATCGATCCTTTTGTCAAATTTCTACCTAATGTGCGACATGCTGATTCAATCGGTGTTAAGTCAGGTGTATGGTCATCTTTTACTGGCGTAGGCACGGCTACAATATGAAATCTAGCTTCCCTAAGACTCGCTTCATCTGATGTAAACTCAACTGTTGTATTCTTGATTACTTCATTTCCCACTTCTTTTGTAGGATCTATGCCGTTCTTATAAAGTTCAATTTTTTGTTTATTTACATCAAAGCCAATCACATCAGCCTTCTTTGCAAAAGCAACAGCGATTGGCATACCTACATAGCCAAGTCCTACTAATGAAATTTTCTCTTCTCTATTAACAATCTTCTCATATAAGTTCATATAGAATTCTCCTTTGTTATAAACCCATTGTCCGGATAATGGTTTGGTTAACAACCTTGACATCATATTTTTCTTTAGCAATCTTCTCGCTTTCATGCCCCATGTTTTTGCATATTTCACGATTAGATATCAAGTATTCCATCTTACTTGTTAACCCTTTGATATCCTTGACCTCCACTAAATATCCATTTAATCCTTCAATAACTGTCTCTCTACAACCAGGAGCATCACTTGTTATTATTGATCTACCCATTGCCATGGCTTCTAGAACAGTTTTAGGCGTACCTTCATGATAAGACGGTAATACATATGTGCTACATTGAGAGATAAATGGTCTTACATCACTCTGCTCCCCAAAATATTCAATAATACTATTTTCTATATATGGATTTAGTTCTTCTGGTTTTAGAGCAGAGGGATTACTATCAAAAGGCCCTACTAGTAAACAACGAACCTTAGGGTGTTTATCTTTAACTTCTCTACAGGCTTCTAAATATTCCATTATTCCTTTATCTTTAATAAGTCTACCAATATAAAGAAATGCCGGTTCTTCTGGAAATTGCGTTGGTCTGAATTTTTCAAGATCAACTCCCGAACCATTAATTATTACTGTCTTATTCTCTTTTATTAAACCATTTTTAATAAACTCATTTTTATCATCTTGATTTTGAAAGAATACTTTCTTGCTACATTTGCAAGCAGCCCAGTATTCTATTCTCATTATTGTTTTTACTACCTTGTTTTTAAAACCTTCTCCCCTAAATATCGAACCAAGTCCAGCTATTAAAGGGTATACTTCAGAAATACCATTTAACTTTGCAGCTAAACTTCCATAGACAACCGTTTTAGCTTGGTATGCGAACACTTTGTCAGGTCTTTCCACTTTCATGAATGTATAAAGAGACCATAAGGTTTTTAAATCTTTAAGTGGATTCACACCATTTCGTTCAACATATAGCTGCCTATAATCAATATTGTATTCTTGAAACTTTTTCTTCCATTCCGCTTCAGGCTCAGAGCCTAATGCAATAACGGTATGACCATTTTCTATGAAGTCTTTCATCATATCCATACGAAACCAAAACAATGATGATGTATGGCTTGAAAGTACAGCAATTTTCATATCAAAGCTCCTACTCATATTAGCTAATTTCTATTTGTCACTAGGTACTCTTGCACTTCTATTTGTATTCCTTTTTCAAAAGTCATAGGATTATAACCGAAGTCACTAGTTGCCTTATCGTGGGAATAGCTTCTGTCTTCTCCCATTCTCTGAACCCGTTCTATATAATCGATTCTTCCTAGCGTCAGAGTTTTAATAACCCTTGCCAACAGTACACCTAAACCTAATGGTACGCTAATGAAGACTGTTTTTTTATTAAGTTCTTTGCTTATTAACTTGAAAGCATCTATCATTCTAATTGGCCTTTCACCAGATAGGTCATAGGCTTCTCCATCAGACTCTGCTGGAGATATTAATACAGTAAAATATGCCTTCCCTAAATCTCTGGCATTCACTGGTTGAATTAAACTATTTCCACCGTTGATAACTGGTATGATCCTTAGTTTATCTATCAACTTAATAAACTTACTCATATTTCTATCACAAAGATCTCCATATATCATAGAAGGTCTTAAAATTGTAATTTTTGTCATACATTTAGTATCGCTTTTTAGTTCTCTAATCTTTTGTTCTATTTTCTTATATCCCTCTGAGGCATACTTGAACTCCGAATATATCCCTGTGGTGTGTACTAATATAGCCCTTTTCAATTTATTTTTAATAGCAGATTCAACGATCATTGGTGAATGATGTATATTATAGATGTGCATTACCGTATCTACACCATTCATCACTCTATCGATAAAATCTGAATCATCTAAATCTCCTACAACCTTTTCTATATTTAAGCCGCTGTTATCCAAAAGAGAAGTATTAGATGTTTCCCTAACCACACAGCGAATAGAGCCTTCATATTTATTATTAATAAGTTCTTGTAAAAAGTATTTCCCCGTATGACCAGTGATTCCGGTGACTAAAAGCATTTCAACACCTCTATTACTCTATTTACTTTCATGAAGTTTCTGTCTCCTTAGTACTCGCAACTTCCTTATTAACTCCGGTTCCACCTTCAACAACCCCGTCACTCTTCACTACACTTACGATTGTCCAAAAGAAACATTTTATATCCATCCATAGACTAATTCTCTCAACGTACTCTCCATCTAACTTTGCCTTTATCTCAATAGGAAGTTCATCCCGTCCGTTAATCTGTGCCCAACCAGTTAATCCAGGTGGTACATCATTAGCACCATACTTTTCCCGTTCAGCAATCAAATCATACTGATTCCATAGTGCTGGTCTTGGCCCAATAATACTCATTTGTCCCACAAAAATATTCCAAATCTGCGGAAGTTCATCAAGTGAAGTTTTTCTTAAGAACTTCCCCATCTTTGTGATATACTGTTCTGGATTACTTAATAAGTGAGTTGGAGTGTCCTTCGGTGTATCTATTCTCATGGTACGGAATTTTAAAATGTTAAAATGTGTCTTATTAATTCCTACACGCTTTTGCTTAAACAAAACCGGCCCTTTTGAATCTATCTTGATTGCAATAATTAGAATCAAAAAAATGGGTGATAAGACAATAAGCCCTATTAAAGAAAGAATGATATCTATCAATCTTTTTACTTTCATATACATCCAGCTACACTCCTAATAATTTGTTCTTTAGTAGATTAGGACTTAATAAGAATAATTAATTTCTAATCAACTGCTAACCCACCAAAATAATATAAAACGAGGCATCCAACCTCACACCACACTCCCGATGACAAAACGCATCTAAGGTGGCACAATCATGTACCACCCACAGCATAGCCGAGTGCCTCCATTGATAAAGGTCAGGAGGCATCACCTAAAAGCATCAAAACCCGAACCGAAGGTTCAACCAACTCAAACAGAAAGCTTTTAACGAACCCAAGACCGAAGGTCCAACCACCAAATCAAAAAACCATCAATGCTTGACCCGCATCTCTCCCACTTTGCCAGCCATATACTCCATCAACTGCTCCCGAATCTCTTCATTCTCCAATGCAAACTCAATCGTAGTAGTAATAAACCCTAACTTCTCCCCAACATCAAACCGCTTACCTTCAAAGTCATACGCAAACACACGCTGCACTTGATTCAACTTCTGAATCGCATCCGTCAACTGAATCTCTCCACCCGCTCCAGTCTCATGTTCTCCTAAGTACTTGAAGATCTCAGGAGTGAGCACGTATCTCCCCATAATCGCAAGATTAGAAGGTGCCGTCCCTAATGCCGGTTTCTCCACAAAATTCTCAACTTGATACCTTCTCCCCACTTGGACCGAAGGTTCAATAATTCCATACCGACTCGTTTCTTCATCTGGCACAGTTTGCACTCCAATGACCGAAGCATGTGTCTCATCATACTGATTAATTAGCTGCTTTAAACCAGGCGTGTCCGCAGTTACAATATCATCACCTAGCAACACAGCAAACGGCTCGTTACCGATAAACTTCCTTGCACACCAAACAGCATGTCCAAGCCCTTTCGGTTCTTTTTGGCGGATATAATGGATATCGACATCGGAGGACTGTCGCACCTTCTCCAAAATATCGTATTTTTCTTTTTGCATCAGATTATCTTCCAGTTCGAAGTTATTATCGAAATGGTCTTCAATCGCACGTTTGCCCTTACCAGTTACGATAATGATATCTTCGATCCCCGATGCAATTGCCTCTTCAACAATGTATTGAATCGTCGGTTTATCAACGATTGGCAACATCTCTTTCGGCATTGCCTTTGTAGCCGGGAGGAACCTTGTTCCGAGTCCCGCTGCTGGGATAATCGCTTTCCGTACTTTTTTATTCATGTTTACTTCCTCCTTATACCGTGGAGCCAGGCACAGTCACAATTTGAAGGGCATAAATTGTGTCTGTGGCCTGGCACCACTGGGTTTTGACCTCCTCAAACGTGCACGCCTTGTAATAATAACTTCTTAAGTTTCCTTAGTTTATTTCTGGCTATTTCTGCCGTTTTGCCTTTTACACCGAAGTAAAATTTAATCTTTGGCTCGGTGCCGGATGGTCTTATACAGATCCATGAATCGTCTTCTAACTTGTATTTCAATACGTTTGCTTTCGGCAAGTCGATTGGGCTTTTCATTCCTGAAGGAAGTTCAGTTGCTATGCTCGTCATATAATCTTCTATTTCCACAACTTGAATTCCACCTATATGTAATGGTGGATTACTCCAAAAGCTCTCCATAATTCTTTCAATCTGTTCTGCTCCGTCTTTCCCTTCGAGCGTAATTGAATGAGTTTCTTCTATATAATAGCCAAACTCCTCAAAGAGATCGTTCAGAACGTCAAACAGCGATTTTCCTTGTGCTTTATAATAGGCAGCCGCCTCTGCAATAAATACAGCTGCTTGCACGGCATCTTTATCCCTGACAAAACCATCAATAAGGAAACCATAGCTTTCTTCAAAGCCGAATAGGAAAGTATGGTCTTGTGTCTGTTCAAACTCCTGGATTTTTTCCGCGATGAATTTAAATCCAGTGAGCGTGTCCATTGTTTCTAGCCCATACGTCCCCGTAATCGCTCGGGCTAATTCTGTTGTGACGATTGTTTTCATGACGACACCGTTTTTCGGTAACGTGCCCGCTTCTAATTTCTGTTCAAGCAAATAGTGAATTATGATAGAACCAATTTGGTTGCCCGTCAGGAGAACGTATTCTCCTTTTTCGTCCTTCACTGCTACGCCTAACCGATCGGCATCGGGATCAGTCGCTAGTATGATATCTGCATTATTTCCTTTTCCATACTGGATGGCCAATGTAAATGCGTCTGCCTCTTCCGGATTTGGCGATTTGACAGTTGTGAAGTTTGGATCAGGTCCACATTGCTCGTACACATATTTGACTTTCGTAAAGCCGAATGCTAAAAAGGCTTCTTGTACCGTTTCCGTTGCTGTCCCGTGCAGTGCCGTGAACACAATGGATAGGTCTTTATTGTTTGCACTGTCATTGAGCTTTATAGAATCCAATGAGTGGATATATGCGATATCTTCGTTCTTCCCGATATACGTGAGAAGTCTGTCCTTCTCCAATTGCTTCACTTCGGCCACTTCAATGAGTAGTTCCGTTTTCACTTCGTTCATATAGTCTATGATGACATCCGCCGCATCTGGTGGCAGTTGTGCACCGTCTTCCCCGTACATTTTCAATCCGTTATATTCCGGTGGATTGTGGCTCGCCGTAATCATGACACCTGCGTACGTGTTTAAATGCCGAACAGCAAATGAAAGAAGTGGCGTTGGACGGTACTTATCAAATACATACACTTGAATTCCTTCAGCGCCTACTGTCTTTGCGACTTCGAGTGCAAATTCCTTCGATAAATGTCTTGTATCGTAAGAAATGGCAACACCGCGTGCCATCGCTTCTTGTCCTTGGTCCTTTATATATTGGGAAAGGCCGTATGCAGCCTTTCGCACTGTGTATAGGTTAATGCGGTTCGTCCCTGGACCCATAATGCCACGCATGCCGCCAGTTCCGAACTCCAATTCTTTATAGAAGCAATCTTCCATCAGCTTATCGTCTGATTGATAGTTTTCTAATTCGATTTTTAATGGATCGTTTTCTGGCAGGTGGTGTAGCCAGTGGTTTAGGTTTTGTTTCCATTGCATGTTGGTGGGTCCTTTCTGGTGTTTTTTATTCCTGTATATACCGTGGATGCCAGGCACAGTCACAATTTGAAGGGCGCAAATTGTGTCTGTGACCTGGCACCACTGGAAAGCACCGCTAGTTTCTGGCACCGATTTTTTCTGTTTCGTATCCTGGTTTGTTTAGGAGTTTGAACATGTTTGTTTTGTACAGCTCGACACCAGGTTGGTCGAATGGGTTGACGCCGAATAGGTAGGCGCTCATGGCACATGCTTTTTCGAAAAAGTAGACGAGGTAGCCGAATGTGTAAGCATCCATTGCAGGGATTTCGAATACTAGCCCCGGAACTTCACCTTCTATGTGTGCATCAAGTGCTCCTTCGAATGCTTTGCTGTTTACGTCATCTACTGTTTTGCCTACGAGATAGTTCAATCCGTCGACATTATCTTCGTCGTATTCAATCAGTATGTCATCGATTGGATTGTTTACTTTCACAATCGTTTCGAATAGATTACGTTGCCCTTCTTGGATATACTGGCCAAACGAATGCAAGTCCGTTGAGAAGTTGGCGGAAGCCGGGAAAATTCCTCTCCGGTCTTTCCCTTCACTTTCACCGAAAAGTTGCTTCCACCATTCAGCGAGATAATGCATACCTGGTTCATACGTAACGAACATTTCAATTGCCATCCCTTTTTGGAACAGGATGTTACGGATAACGGCGTATTGGTAGGCGTGATTGTTTGCTAGATTTGGTTCGTTCAATTCATATTGCGCTTTCAAAGCGCCTGTCATGATTTCTTCGATGTCAATGCCGCTCACTGCCATTGGTAATAGGCCGACAGCTGTTAAAACAGAATACCGGCCTCCGATGTCATCCGGAATGGTGAATGATTCGTATCCTTTTTTAGTTGCAAGTTGCTTTAACGCACCTTTTCTTTCGTCCGTCGTCGCGAAGACCCGCTTGCTTGCTTCCTCTTCACCGTATTTTTCTTCTAACAGTTTGCGGAAGATGCGAAAAGCAATGGCCGGCTCCGTCGTCGTTCCAGATTTGGAAATGACGTTAATAGAGAAATCTTTCCCTTCGAGCAGGTCGATGACGTGTGTCATATACGTCGAACTTAAGTTATGACCAACAAAAATAACTTGCGGCGCATTTCGCTTCTCTTTCGGCAATAGATTATAAAAGCTATGGTTCAGCATTTCGATTGCAGCGCGTGCCCCTAAGTAGGAACCGCCAATTCCAATAACGAGGAGGACGTCACTCGTCTTCTTAATGCGATCGGCTACCTTTTGGATACGACTAAATTCCGCTCGGTCATATGATTCAGGGAAGTCGACCCATCCTAAATAATGCTTATGATTGCTTGCTTCGTTATGCATTTGCTCATGGATGGACGACACAGTTTGTTCCAGGAAAGAAACTTGGAAGTTCCCGAAATGACGGACAGCTTTCGTATAATCGAATGTAATATGCGTCAACCTGTCACCCCCGAAATCGTTTCCCTGCTCAAACTATGACCGGATGCCAATGCAGTTGCTACCTTCGTCTTTTCCCTATTGACGTACTTCCCGTTCGCAAGCGCAATTAAAGTAGTTCTTAGTTCATGAATGTCCATATCTACTAGCTTGTCTAAAATATAATTTTGTTCCGTACTTGTAATCGGCATCGCCTTTCCGACATAAATCTTCGGATACACATACTCACTCTGTATTTCACTTTCATTCAACAACTCTTCAAACAACTTCTCCCCAGGCCTGATGCCCGAGTACTTAATTTCAATTTCATCTTCTCGATATCCTGACAGTCGGATTAAGTTTTTCGCGAGATCTACAATCTTCACCGGTTCGCCCATATCTAGAACGAACACTTCGCCACCTCTAGCAAGCGTACCTGCTTGAATGACGAGTCTTGATGCTTCCGGAATTGTCATGAAGTAGCGCGTCATTTCTGGATCGGTCACCGTAACTGGACCACCTTTAGCAATTTGCTTTTTAAAGAGTGGGACGACGCTACCTCGAGAGCCGAGGACGTTTCCGAACCGGACAGCAGCAAATTTTGTTTTGCTGTTTTTCGCAAGATTTTGAACTACCATTTCAGCAAAACGCTTCGTCGCGCCCATGACGTTCGGTGGGTTCACCGCTTTGTCCGTTGAGACGAGGACGAAGTGCGGGACCGCAAATGTGTCTGCAGCTTCTGCGACGTTTTTCGTTCCGAATATGTTATTTTTAACGGCTTCCATCGGGTTCGCTTCCATGAGCGGAACGTGTTTATGTGCTGCTGCATGGTAGATAACGTCCGGTTTGTATTCCGCCACTATGTCAAAGATCCGGTCGCGGTCTTGGACGTCTGCGATGATCGGAATGATTTCGATGTCGGATGAAACTTTTTGGCGTAGTTCCATGTCAATGTTGTAGATGGAACTTTCGCCGTGTCCGAGCAGGATGAGGCTTTTCGGCTTAAATGCCGCCACTTGTCGGCAAATTTCTGAGCCAATGGAGCCACCTGCACCGGTTACGAGAATTGTTTTATTTGTTAGTTTCTCTTTGATCGCTTTCATATCGAGCTGGACTTCGTCGCGGCCAAGGAGATCTTCTATTTTTACGTCGCGCATATCTTTCACAGATACTTTCCCCGTCATCAAATCTTCGATGCGCGGGATCATTTGCGTACGAATACCAGTTGCGACGCACCTTTTCATCAGTTCGGTCATGTCTTGCTTTGCCATCGACGGAATCGCGATGACGATTTTTTCGATATGATTGTCTTTCACTTTTTCTTCAAGATTGTTTATCCCGCCAACGATTTTAATGCCGTACAGTTCAAGCCCCTTTTTCGCTCGATCGTCGTCGAGGAAGAGGACGGGCTTCATCCCTGATTCCGGATTATTTTGCAGTTGCCGCGCTACCATCGTTCCGGCTTGTCCGGCGCCGATAATCATTGTGCGGGTCATCCCATTTTCATCCGTTTTGCGGAACGAATCTCGTGTTAAACGCCAGCTGAGCCGCGATCCCCCAATCAAAAGAATGTGGAGCATCCACGTAAGGAAAAGCGCTCGTGCATTGACGTCTTTCGTGAGGACGAGCTGCGCAACGACGACGACTGCGATTGTTAGTGTCACTGCTTTAAAGATAGCTTTCAATTCACCGATGGATGCGTACGACCATACTTTCCGGTACAGTCCGTAGCGCCAGGCGAATAGATGGTGTGCAATTTGGATTGTCATTGCGCTCATAAGGACAATTTCGTCTTTAAAGATGACGATGTCGGGGCGCAAAATAAAATAGCCTAGAAAGATCGATAGTAAAACGATGATTGAATCCAAGAGGAAAAGCATTGTCATACGCTTTTTCATTGTCATTCACGAGACCCCTCCATTGTTCATTGTAAATCTGAACTATAACTCTTCCAATACGCAGGAATGATTGTAGTCTAATAGTATCATCTTCTATTGAAGGATTCTAGTCTTCTTGTTGAACTATGCCCTTTTTGACTATTTTTCTGTCGATATGTAGACTTTGCGAGCACTTCCAACCCCTTTGTCCTATTGCTTGTATGTTGTTTTCGATAATTCTTTATTAATCGCTGAAAAATGTGATTTATTGATAAATTAAGTCGTTGTACCTATTACCCGATAAAGCCGAACAGTTTTTTTGGTTTCACCCATTCCGGTTCTAACAGGAATAGAGGTTCATTCTGCAAGATGCGTTCGTTGTTTGCGAGTAGTAGATCTGCGTTTGAATAGAATTTCTTTTTTTCGAGCAGATCGAGTCCTTTATTGAAATGGAATGGCCTCGTTTTCAAGTTGTGGACGTCTGAGCCGTATGTATGAACGAGATTTGCTTCGATGAGCTGGAGCGCTAGCTTTTGTCGGTTTTTGCCGAAATGGCCGGATACGCTACCTGCCGTAATTTGTGAAGTTGCGCCGTGGCGGACGAGCCGTTCGAGTCGCTCAGGTTTTTCGGCGATGGCGCGGTTCCGTTCTGGATGCGCGATGATGGGAGTTATGTCCCGTTCGAGCAATGCTTGGATGACGTTCACCGTATAGGCGGGTATCGTATGTGACGGCAATTCCAATAGAAGGTAGTTGGAATTGGCGAGTGTGAGTAGTTCGTTGTTGTCCAATTTGTCGATGATGTCTTCCGTCAGTCGGATTTCTTGGCCTGGATGGATGTTCACGTCAAGTCCTGCTTCTTTCATGACGTCTTTTAGTAATGTTGTTTGGCTCATTACTTCGCTATGGTGTACGTCGTATTGCGGATGGAAGGCGTGCGACGTCGCGATCATGTCGGTAATGCCTTCTTCTTGTGCTTTGTTGATTAACGCAAGAGTCTCTTCGATTGTTTCGGGCCCGTCGTCAACGCCGAACAGGAGGTGTGTGTGCATATCAATCATTGTATTCGTGCTCCTTTATATAGAAAGAGAGCAAAAGGGCGGTTCAAGCCCCTTCACTCTCCAGTTCCGTAATATTGATAGTAATAATGGTCTTTCTCAAGCACGAAATTGTTCATGAGAGTCCCTAAAATATTCGCTTTTGCGGATAGAAGCGCTTCTTTTGCCTTCATAGCACTTTCTTTTTCTGTGACACCGGAATTGATGACAAGAATTGTGCCGTCGCATTTATTCGACAAGAGTTGGGCGTCTGTAACCGATAGTAGCGGTGGTGCATCGAAAATGACGAGGTCGTATTGCGATGCTAGCTCGTCAATGAGTGAGTCCATTGATTTTGAGCCGATGAGTTCCGCTGGATTCGGCGGAATCGGGCCGCATGTAATTAAATGCAAGCCGTCGATTTTCGTAAGTTTCGTTACTTCTTCAAGTGACCATTGTTTCGTCAGCAAGTTGGATAGTCCGGTTGTGTTCGTCGTGTTGAATGTGTAGTGCATTGTCGGTTTCCGCATATCAGCGTCGACGAGTAGCACTTTTTTCCCTTCTTGCGCGAAGACGATTGCGACGTTTGCAGCGCTTGTCGATTTCCCTTCTCCAGGAGAGGAGGAGGTGAACAGCAACGTTTTCAATTCCTTGTCGGGCGTTGAGAAGTTTATGTTTGTCCGGACTGTGCGGAATTGCTCCGAAACGATGGATTTCGGATTGACGTTTGTCACGAGCTTACGCGCAACGCTTTGCAACGGCTGTTTCCGTTTTCTTTTCAGCATCGTCGTCACCTCTTCCTTCTTCGCCGTTGTAGTGATTCATGCCCGTTCGGCATGTCCTGATCTGATATTGGGCTGACGAGGCCTAATATTGGTAAGTTTAGTAGTTCCTCGATGTCTTGCTCTGTTTTCACCGTCGTATCCAAGTATTCGAGCAAGAATGCGATTCCGACGCCAAGCATGAGTCCGACGACCGCCGCGATTGCCATGTTAAGGTATGGGTCGGGTTTAATCGGCTTCGGATCTTCCGCAAGCACTGCTGGCGAAAGGATGTTGACGTTGTCGACATTCATGAGGTGCTGGATTTCTTCTTGGAATACTTCTGCCGTTGTGTTGGCGATGTCGACTGCCATGAACGGTTCCGGATGTTGCACGCTCACGTTAACGACTTGTGAGTTTTGTGCGCTGTTCACCGTAATTTTGCCCGTCAATTGCGCCGGCGTTGTGTTAAGGTCTAGGTTTTCAATTACTTTTGTAAGAATCGCCGGGCTTTTAATGATGACGTTGTATGTATTGATCAGCTGGAGGTTCGCTTGGATGTCTTGCGTGTTGAATTGGTTTTGCTCTACCTTCTGCTGATTGACGAGGATTTGTGTCGATGCTTGGTAGATTGGCGTCAATACTAGGAAACTGATGACCCCGGCGACGGTGACCGCCAGTAGCATCGTCAGCAAAATGAGGATAGCCCTCTTCTTCAGTGTTTTAAACAGGTCCTGAAGACTGATTGTTTCTTCCATATGGTGTATCCCCTTTATAGCAATCTATCTGAACATGTCACATTATACCACATTATGTAGAAAATATTCTCGTAATTTGAGGATATTTTGCTATTAAGGGGGAATAGGACTTTTTGCGGGGGAGTGGGTATGTCAACGGTATGGCATCCTCGCATATAAGCAGATCTTTAAATTGTCAAAAGCATTTAGCGCAAGTGAGAAATTTTATAATATAACTACCGCCTGCGTGCATGCAATCTCGATTTACGTGCGCGGATAAATCTAGTTTAAAGAAATGCCCTGTCGCGCTAAGTGCCTTTAACAAACAAAGCAGTAAGCATTCTGGACAGCGATCCACCATTTATGATACGGTCACAGCATGAGAAAATTCCTATTTCTACTAATCATTATTGGTGTGCTATTCTTTTCATCAGGTCAAACGTACGAGCAGCAATCTATCATACCTAACTTGCAAGAATGGCTTCCGAGCAAACCATTAGAAAGCCAACTGGCGAAGCTGCAAATTCCATATTGGGGAAAAATAATTTCGGTTGAGGAACGAGGATATTACCATTTCGTCGAGTTTCTACTTCGAAAGGCAGCCCATTTCTTCATTTTCGGATTGCTAGCGATTGCGGTATATATCGTCCTGCCGAAGATTCGCTTTCGTCTGCTTGCCACACTCGTTATCACACTAGCCCTCGCAATCGGAGATGAATACCATCAGTCGCTCACCGGCGGACGGACACCTTCTTCAAAAGACGTTCTATTAGACATGTCTGGGGCATTTACATTTTTAATCGTATTCCGGCTCACGCAGCTTTGGCTTGCAAAACGCAGGAAAAGATGAAAAACCGCGCAAGTCCACAAATTGGGACTCACGCGGTTTTCGTATGTTTATGTTTAATTCCTGCCGACCGCTTTCTTCAAAATGCCATCGCGACGCGTTTTTTTCGTTGCCTCATATTCATCGATGAAGCTTTGAGCGTATGATTTATTATAACCGTTCGCCTCTAATTCAGTTTCCACTGCCTTCATCACACTGTAAAATGCTGCATCGGTGTTTGCTTCCAAGTTTGTCGCAGCACCCATATATTTGTTGTAAAAATAGCCGAAGTCGATGCTCTCGCCATTCGCTTTTTTGTCGTTGTACTCTTTTTTCGCCCGGCCGATTAATGCATTAATCTTCTCGTCCGCTTGCCCTTCAAGCTCTCTGAAGACAGGAACATACTTCCCTTTTACCTCAGCGACAGTCACTTTTTTACCTGTTTCTGTTTTACTCACAGGTTGCTTGTTTTGATTCCCAGACGTCTCGTTAGCGTTAGATTTCGGAGGAGTCGCACCCGCTGTCGCATTGCCAGCAGAAGTAGCTTGACCCGTTTCTTCTTCATCTTCCGCCGTAACGTCCTCATTTAAACCGGAAACCGTCCCATCCTCACCGACGACAAGCTTCGATCCATCCGGTAGCTCAATCTCATACGGATTCGCAACAATCTCTGCTACTTCGTCATCCGCCACATCGTATTCCTTAAACTTCAATATGTACGCCACATAAGCACCTGCACCCAAAACGAGCGCCAACACAACAGCAATCGTAATTTTCCATTTTTTCTTCATACAGACACCCGCCCTACTATGATACTAGCATTTTAACATTAATCGGTAGAGTAAGGTAGCGAAAGATGGTGAATGTTGTCGATTGGGATGGATGGAACGAGGATTTATGAGCGCAATACCAAATTTACGAGCGCCTACGAAAAAACCTCGCCACATATACTTATAATATGGCGAGGCTTTCAGTATTAATTATTTAAATTCAAACGTGTACGTGACATTAAATTCCTTGCCGTCAACTTCCCCTTTGACATTAACAGGAACAGTTGAATTCTTCAGGCCTTTAATCTCGTAGAACTCGTCAACACCTAAGTAGCCTAAAATTTTATCAAATATATCGCCGAATCCAAGCGCATTATGTGCATCTGTAATATCTATTGTATTAACTTTAGTTACTTTCGCGCCGTTAAAAGCAGTAAAAATTGAACCGGCAGCAGTTTTAAACGTCGGATAGGTTGAGAGGGAGTCACTTGGGATCTCAACTTCAAATGTAGTGCCTGTGAGTATTACTGTTACATCTTGTACTTTTACTTTACCATTGATAGCTTGTTTATTAAATTCGTTGTTAACGCGGTTATTTAACACTTCAGTTCCAGTTAACTGCGGCGTTCCATCGCTATCACCAACGGCACCGCCACCACCACCGCCACCTCCTCCACCAGCTGCCGGTGCTGCTGGTTTAGCGTCAGGGTTTGCTTTCCCGCCAATTTTCTCGATGTTTTCTTTTACTTTGTCGAAGTTTTGAATGATATCTCCAGCAGAAGTTCCTGCAGGTAGGGCAATATCTACAACTCTAGTATTCGTACCCAACGACACTTTAGTATCCTTCAAATTAACTGTCAACTTCTCGATTTTTCCTTTTGTTTCGAAGGCAACGTCTCTTTGGGATTCTACTTTTACTTCTTTAATGTCCCCTGTTCCTGCAAGAGTCAAGTTACCTGCAGAGTTAACGTTAAGGCTTCCTACGTTTGCATCAAGTGTTACTTGAGAAGCTCCTGTTTTTACGGATACTTTTGGAATTGTGATGCCAGTATCCGCTTTCAACGTGACGTTAGAAGAAAGGACGATTTCTTGAACTTTCGTCGTTCCTTTTGCTTCAATTGTTGCACCTTTTTTAGTTACTTCTACAGTACCCATTGTCGAGTTGTTGAAGACGATTGTTGGTGATTTTGCGACTGCTGCGATTGTGAATACAGCTGCAGATGCTGCTTTGTCGGAAATGATCGTTTTTCCTGTTACCGTTACTTTGTCAGCAGTAAAGCTGTTTGCAACTTGTGCGCCGATTTCCAAATTGCCTTTCACCGTGATGTTTTTCAAAGCAACATAGTCGCCATTCACGATGACATTTCCATTAAGTGTAGATCCGTTCCCGTCAAGCGTAACAGCGTTGGAAGCCGTACCGTTCGCCTTTAGTTCAATGGAAGTAACGCCTACAATTGTGTCATTTTCAACGTTAACTTTGACGAGCGCGCCTTTAAGAGCTGGCAAATTCGCTTCATTGAAAATGTCCTGCAAATCAGCATGTACGCTGTACGTGCCGTCCGCTAATTCCAGTTTGTCATCCGCGAATCCGATCACTTCAACGCCTTTTGTCTGTGCCAACTCGCTTCGATAGATGAACGAAGCAACTTGTCCACGTGTCACGAATGCGTTCGGGGAGAAAGTAGTAGTGCTTGTCCCTGTCGTAATTTCGTTGGAATACAATGTTTGGATGTGGTTAGCAAACCATTGTTTATCGTTCACATCCGTAAATGGTAGATTTGAAAGCGTCTCTTCCTCAAACTCAAAGCCTAGTACGAGCATTTGAGCGATATGAGCGCGCGTCAAATTGCCATTCGGTCTAAATGTGCCATCTTCATACCCCTTAATAATTCCAGCTTCGACAAGTGCCGCGATATGACCGTAATACGGATAGTCCTTTTTCACGTCTTTAAATCCAGGATCTTTGACATTTTCCGTGTCTAAGTTCAATGCAAGTGCCATGATTTTGGCAGCATGTGCTCGGCTAATATTTTCACCTGGCCGATATGTACCGTCCTCATAGCCGTTAATAACGCCTCTAGCTGTTAAACTCATTACACTTTCGTAAAAATGATGCGTTTCTTTTACGTCAGAGAATGACACTTCTGCCGCATTCGTATAAGCTGGCACTGCCGCAACGAGCGCCCCAGTCGCTACTGTCGTTGCCAATGTCGCCCTGAACAATTTCTGGTACGTTTTTTTGTACTTTTTCAATTCCAAACCTCCCATATAATTTTATTTAAATTATCAATCAGAATCTATTTTACCATATAATTAGATACTATTACCATTTTATTTCGTAAACGGGTTCTTAATTGATCTATAACTGTTTCTTTACACCTATATTCACTTCAATACTACACGTATTCTACGTAAAAAGCCTGGTCGTATCTAGTAATATACGACCAGGACGCACTTATTATTGTAGAAGCTCTGCAAAATTGACAAACATCTTCGCTGCTTGGGCACGTGTTGTCGGATTTTGCGGCATAAATTTGCCTTCGTAACCGCTGATAATGTCCAACTCATATAGCATCGAAATTGCATGTATGGCTTCCTCGTTATAGTTGCCATAATCGGAGAACGGTGCAGTTGCTGTTCGTTTGTATGTTTCGCCTATTTTGTATTCGTATGCACGCGCAATCATCAATGCGATTTGTGCACGTGTCACTTTATCTGCAGGATTGAAGCTACCATTATTTCCTTTGATGATCCCGTATTTATAGGCGGCTGCTATTTCTGCTTGTGTTTCTTCATCGTACTTGTCGATGTCATCGAAAGGTGCCGCTTCATCCGTTTCCAAGCCCAGCGTGCGGACAATGAGGGAGACGGCTTGCGCACGTGTCAACTCATGATTTGGCTTGAATGTACCCTCTTGGTATCCTTTGAAGATTCCCATTTGGAGGGCTTTTTGAATGTAGAGCTCCGCCCAGTGATTTGACACATCCGTAAATGTTACAGGTTTAACCGGATCAGGATTAGTTGAATCTGGTTTAACTGGATCCGGTGGTGGAGATGTTTGCGGTGGTGGAGATGTTGGTGCTGGAGTTGATGGCGTTGATGGAATGTATCCGCCACCTCCGCCACCGCTGTTTCCAGGGTCTTCTTGTACTGGATTTTTAACAGTGACGTTTACTGTAATTGGTTCGTGGTCGCCGTATGAGATTGTAATTGTTGTTGTGCCGGCTGCTTTTGCAGTTACGTTGCCTTTATCGACAGTAATATTTTTTTCATCATAACCTGTGTAAGCTGCTACTTCTGTTACGTCAATAATTTTTATTTTAGCCTCGTTACCTTCAACTGGGTTATTCTCATCTTCATTTATTTCAGATGCGGAAACTTGTAATTGTTTACTTTCCCCTACCAATAATGATAGATTTTCAGGTGAGACGAATAGTCCGAGAACTAGTTTAGGTGCTTCGTAATGGACGTTAAAAGTTGCTTCCGCTTCATTTCCAGCGGCGTCGCTTACAAAAATTGTGACTGTGTTATCGCCGTATTCAAGACCAGTCACTTCGACAGTGAACGAACCGTCTTGCGCCAAGTTTATAGGTCCGCTTGATACGACGTTACCCGCAGCATCTTTCGCTTCGAATGTTGTTGCCAGTTTCGTATTCAAATCGTAGCCGAGTCCGTATTTAGCTAGCTCCTGTTGCCACTCGATATACATATCAACAACTTGGCCGGATAATTCGTAAGTCGAGTCTGCAACAACATGCGTCTCTTCCGCTTGGATTACAGCAGGTACACTTTTGACGAATAATGGCCCACCCCAATATTCAAGCACGTCAGGCCCTTCTTCAAGATTGAGTGCCGTGAAATCAACCGTGTAAATGCCATCAGGAATTTGCTCTACGTCCGAACTCCCCCACGGTGCATACTCCCCGTCAATCTCAACGTAATAGCTACCCGCAGGTAATGAATCCCCAAAATGTAAGTAGCCGATAGAGCCATCTCCATAGAGACCACTATCAGGATTCATGATATCCCAAAGCTCGATATAGTTTGTTGCGACATTTGCATTCAACGAAAACTCGAGTCGACCCATATCCTTCACGCCATCGCCATTGAAAGATAGATCCGTCTCTGTTAATTGATAATGCGAAACCGGTTCATATGACGTTTCATCTGAGAAATCGAAGCCTATATTCCAAATCCTCTCGATTTCGAGGATTGAAATGTTCGTATCTATATTTTGTTGTTGAGCAACTACCGCTTTTGCCTGCATGACGCTTTCAGTCGTTCCATTCTGCTTGAATACGTTAGGACTGTCGCTTGCAGACATCGTCATCGGCGCAAAGACCATGGCAAATGCTATGATTGTGCTGAATATCTTATGAAACTGTTTCTTCTTCAATAAACCTCCCCCTCTGCCATCGTAGTTCGTGGCTTGTATGTCATTTCTAGGCTGAACCCTTTCTGGGAGAACCGAAAATGGCACTATTCTACTGTATGTAGTCGTAGTAGAGTCGGCTATGACAAATTTTATTGAGCTAAATAAATGCAAAAAGCATGACAGGAATAAATCCTTGTCATGCTGAAAATAACTATATAAGATAATAGATTAATTGAGCCCTTGATGAAATACGAGCGTGCTATCATTTTTACGAACGTAGGCAGCTGATTTATGAGCGCGCAATCGATTTTTACGAGCGCTGCGGCTGATTTACGAGCGTGCAATCGATTTTACGAGCGCAGCAGCTGATTTATGAGCGTGCAATAGATTTTACGAGCGCAGCGGCCGAGTTACGAGCGAGGCAACGATTTTCCATCTAGTTACTGATCCCCCGTCACAAACCGCATCTCATATTTATTCTTCTTCCCCGACAAAATCACAAGACGATACGCCGTATTCGGACGATACAGTTGTTCCGCCGTGACGATAATCTCCTTTTTCCCAGCTATCGGTGTTACATTAATCGGAATCTTTTCACCATCCATATAAATTTTCACATCAATCGTATCCCGCTCAGTAAGCAGTCGATTGAATTCAATCGTCCATTTTTTATTCAACGGAACGTCCTTATGTTCAGGTAATGCGATGAATTCGGATGAGGAAACCGGTGCATTCTCGGTGTCGTCTTTGACCGTCGATACGTTATTCACGCCTTTTGAAGCGATATTGACAATGCCTTCCCCGTATTGCGAATCCCATCCGGCTGGACCTCTGTCATCAACATATCTCTTTAGTAACCGTTCAATCCCTTGACGTGATCTAATTGGCGATTCCAGTTTCAGCATCGCAGCAATGCCACTTACATGCGGGGCTGCCATCGATGTGCCGCTCAGACTTTTGAACTGCCCACCCGGTACAGTGGAGACGATATGTACGCCGGGAGCAGATACATCGATTGTAGAACCAGTATTGCTGAAGCTTGCGACTCTGTCATCTTTGTCTGTCGCCGAAACGACGATCACTTTTTGCTCGGATGCAGGGAAATAGTTAGCAGTATTTGCGCTTTCATTGCCTGCTGCAACGACTACGACCACATTTTTCGAAAGCGCATATGCAATTGCATCGGCCAAGTATTGCGAGTACCCTTCACCGGCAAAGCTCATATTGACGATATGTGCGCCATGGTCAACCGCATAACGGATCCCCTTTGCGACGTCAGAGTCATAGCCCTGCCCCTCTTCATTCAGCACACGTATTGGCATAATTTTCACATTTACTGGGGTCGTCTCTGCAATGATTCCCGCTACATGCGTTCCGTGAAAATGCACGTCCATCGGATCCGAATCATTGTCAACGAAGTCATATCCATCTACAATTCGACCTTTCAGAAACGGATGGTTGTAATCAACGCCCGTATCGATTGTCGCGACAATGACAGTTCCTTTCGCCGCCACGAGGGAGTTTTTCAAGTTTGTAACGCCAACCCGCTCTGTCCCCCACGATGGCGTTTTAATGCTCGTCGGCTCTTCCAACGCGATTGTCCGGACGAAATCAGGCTGCAACACTTCTATATGTTGTGCAAGATATAATGGAGAAGTTGTATCCACAAGGCGTCCTTCTTCAAATTTCTTAACGTCTGCGAGTAGTATGCTTTCGACTTTTTCAACGCCATGCTCATCTACTAGTTTTACGATAACTCTATCCGTTTCTCCTGCAAGCTCGGTCGAAGCAACAGCTACCCCGGTATGAACCGAAAACAGTACAGCTATCGCAATGAATAGACTGGCAACAAATGGGTACTTCTTCTTCATTTCATTCACCTCTACTAATATGTATTCCTCCCTATTATCGGCACTCGAAAGAGTTTTTTAAACTAAAAAGCACTTACCCTCAAAAAGGATAAGTGCTCATCTTTATTGCCCGACGGCTACTTGGGTCGTCAACGCCTTATTGTCGACAATATACGTTAAGAAAAAGGAATCGCCGCGTTGGACGCCTGTAAATGTTAACGTGTTCGTTCCGTTACCTGTGACTTCCGGAACTGTGCTGTCATTATTCGAGTTCACAAGATTTGTTGCTGTCAGGATGATACGATTGGACGCCGAACTAGAAATATCCTCACCGTATTGGTCCGTAATTTTCAACACAGCTTTTAAGTTCGTTGAAGAGATGTTCACATTTGCTGTCGTTCCTGGAATATGCAAGATTTCGCCTTGAACTGTATATCCATTCGCAGACTGCAGCTCAATCGTATTTGCATAAGGCTCCGCTTTTGTAACGACGACAGTTTGGTCAAGCGTTACAGGTTGGCGGTCCGCATTCACAATCACTTTTACTG
Source organism: Sporosarcina sp. UB5 (assembly GCF_050859005.1). Lineage (GTDB taxonomy): Bacteria > Bacillota > Bacilli > Bacillales_A > Planococcaceae > Sporosarcina. Next base: position 1,624,195 of record NZ_CP125984.1, on the reverse strand, counting down.
AAATGTACTCATCATTTTTATCGACAATGTCTTTATTGCCACGGACGTAAATAGTCCCCGTCGATGCGTTGTACACTAAATCGTCATGCCCTGTGATGACGGTATATTCGGATGCCGGAACTACAACTCTTTGCCCGTCTGTCGTAATGCCGTAGACGATAATTTCCCTTGCGTAATTGTTCGAAGACGTAATTGCTGGATTATCGTATATGACATCAATATGTTTCAACTCATAATGAACGATGTTCGATTTGTCCGTGACGTTCACATTCAATTCATATGCGCGCGAGTCAACATTTCTAGCAACGCCCTTTGAATCAATTTGCTGCAATGTAAGCAGAACAGTATCCGATCCTCTCTTTACGCCCGTAACCGTGACGGAATTGTTCGCAGTGATATATTTATTCGAAGAAAGCGCCACTTTGTCATCAATTGTTTCGACTTCGATTACATATTTATCCCTGTTCGTTGAATTTACAGCCGTCGCCAAGTTGGAATTCGTTAATGCAAAGTCACGGCCATATTGATCATTCACGACAAGTGTTTCTTTTGATAGAGTAATAGTGCCTCCGACGACGACATTCGTTCCGATGCCTTTCGTCGCAACGATCCTGCTCGCTTCCGCCTTCGCTCTCATCGTTACGTACATTGTTGTCACTTTGTTATTCGCTGTCGTTGCTGTAACTAGTACTTGGCGGTCCGTCGACGAGTTTGAGGAGTCAGTGATGAACAATTTCGCTCTGCCTGTTAATGGGTCGTTTTCAATGACCGTTTTGACATATCGATCATTCGTAATCACTTTCACACCATTCGCATGGTTCAATATAGCCGCATTCGTAATTTCCCTTCCGTCCGTGCCGTACACAAGGAAAGGAACTTCTGTTTTTTCACCGGCAACAGCTAATTGCGGCGTCCCGAGTGTAATCGTATCTGCTTTCACACCTTCAGCAACGATCACTTCGTACGTTGCCGTTTTCCCCGTCGTTCTTGATTTAATTGAAATGGTCGCTTTCCCATGTCTTTTATTCCTCGGCTCTTTTAACTCGAGCACCGTTTGTCTCTTACCGTCAATCGTCAGTTGCGTGAAAATCGGCGAGGTTACACTGCGATTCACATCGATTATGGATGTATTCGATACGGAGACGATTACATCACCAGCGATTTCTTGCGCCGGTACTTCTAAGCCGTATTGATCTTTCGCTTTTAGCACTAAATGAAAATCTTCATAATTCGCATCGACATTCAGCGCAGCAGACCGATTGACATCATTGTAAAGTCCTGTAATTTCCACTTCGGATACTTTCGATTTGCTCGCAACCGTGACAACTTTCGAGCTTGTAATGCCAGTTGCACGGTCAGTGATTGAGACGGAAATCTTATCACCTTGTTTGAAGGTCGAATCCCTCGTCGCCTTAGTAATTTCCACAATTCCTTCTGTGTACTTCACGGTCGTGCTACTACCCGTACCGGTTACGTTTGAACTTGCAACGACATTCGGAACAGCCGCCGTAATATCTTCGCCGTATTGATTAACAACTTTATACCCTACTCGTACTTTATCTCCCGCAGCACTCGGAACCGCATAGTCATTCAAAAAATCAATCGAGGTCGCTTTTTCATTCGCTACCCTCGTCGTTTTTGTGAATGTTTTACCAGCAATACCTGATACAGAAATCGTGTAATTTCCTTCCGTCAGTTTGGATGACATGACGAGCTTGGCAGATTTTTTATCTTTCGCTATTTCAACACTCGAAATCGCGACATCGGAATTGCTCTTTTTCACCGAGTACTTGGCATTCTTCCAATCTACTGCTTGGTTGAATGTCACCGTGAACGTATTTGCACCCGTTGCTTTGAATTCGGCCAGATCCACCTTTGGCGCAACAATGTCCCCTATGTTTTGATTCGTTATACGGTAAAGGAATGTCGCAAACTGACCTCTCGTCGTCGTGCTTTTCGGATTGAATTTATCTAAAGTTGGATTTGTAATATCGAAATAATCTAACACTAAAATGTATGGGCGGGCTGAAGTTTTCGCCGCATGTAAGTCCGTCACATCACCCGTGAACTTTTGTCCCGCTACATACGTGGCAACATCAATATCTTCCACTAAATCGATGAGACGTACGAGCGCGATTGCCATATCTTCTCGCGTCATATCTTCCTTCGCAAGTAGCCTCCCGTTGCTCCCACCTAAAATGCCATAATCCTTTATCATCGCCGCATACTTGAGTAACTCATCCCCAGAATCCTTCATCGTCACATCCGTAAATCGGCTTTTCGTTTTGTAATCAGCAGGCACAGAATACCCTTCCGCCACTAAATACTTCCCAATCAACTTCACCACATCCGAACGTGTCAATGTCCTATTCGGCTTAAACGTCCCATCCGGATACCCATTAATGACCTTCGCCTTCACAAGCGCCAAAACAGCCTCTTCATGCGTATTCCCCTTCATATCTGTAAAACTCGCAGCAGACACAGCAGGCACAACAGCGGTCGAAGCTAACGTCGCCGCAAGCGCACTCGCTAGCAATTTACCTTTTCTATTCATGATTAAAGTTCCTCCTTTTAAAATGTTTCACTAATTTCTATTATATAGTAAATTAAAGAAAGAGTGTGGAATTTGGTGGGAATCAATTGCAGAAATCTCCAGGCAATCTATCGTGTTATACTATAATAGTTAAAAGATTAGAATATTATTAATAAGGGGGCATTTATGTGAAAAAGGTATTTACAACTGTTGGTGCGTTTGTACTTGCTTTAATGATGTTCCAAGTAAATAGTCATGCTACAAGCGCGACATTTACTGACGTGAAAGAAACGGACTGGCCTTTTGAAAGTGTCGAGTGGGCTGCTGAAAGAGGCATTGTTGGAGGTTATTCTGACGGAACATTTAGACCAAATAATATTTTAACAGAATCACAATTAGCTGCAGTAATGAGCCGTTTTTACAATCCGGATATTGAAGATGGAGTAGAGAAAGCGAAGTGGCAAGAGACACACTATACATATCTTAAAAATAATGGTGTGATTTTACCGGGGCACAGTGACAAATCCGCAAGAAACAAATCGGTGACTCGACTTACGTTAGCAAAAGCGCTTTTCGCTTCACGTGGACTAAACGGAATGGATAGAGATGTAATCGACTGGATGTATACGAACAGCATCACATCGGGTAAAGGTGTCAGTCCAGATAAATATGTCGACTTTGGTGGAAGCGACGGCTTGAAGCGTTCCCACGTAAGCGCATTTTTTCAAAAGATGGATCGACTTCGATTTACAACAATGACGAACGAATTAGGGCAACACGAATTACGTGGAGAAGCATTTCGTGAAGTCATTGAAGGCCTTTATCTCGCAAGTGAATATACATTCGTAGATAGAGACGATGGAAAGGGATACCAAGCACGTTCGAACGTTCATGAAGAAGGGATGGACTTTCTACCAAGAATTGATATTGTTGCATCAGGTGATGAACTAAGTATATATAATGGCACACCGAGACATCTATCATCGGTACTTCTAGTAAGTAATACGATTACAGAATTCGGAGTACAAGCAGCGCCTGAAGAGCTTGCACAAACTCTCCACGAATTTGCTCTTTCTCATGATAACGCCAAAAAGACTCTAACGTATGGGAAGTATACGATAGAACTTGAAATGAAGTCGAATTATATTGGTGAATTAGGAAAAACGAGTCGGACATTAGGGGCAATTGTTACGAGGAATTAAAATCTAAGTCAATGTTAGGGCGATGTGCTTTGCACGTCGCCCTTATCGCTCAAAGGAGTCAATTGACTTTATATGTCCAACGATATGAAAAAGAAAAGTTGACAAAACCAAGGCCAACTCCTGCATTCCGGCAGCTTTGGGTTCTTCTCTCGAAAAACATGACCAATTGGAGAGAAGTACTGCTAATCGTCAGGCCGGAGACTGTCATCCGTTGGCATCGTACGGCTTTCAAGATGTGCTTCAAACACCATCGCAAAATATCTACCTGTTACCAGAAAGCCGCCTTCTGATCGACAGATCCAATCTTGGGAGACCTTTCTGAACAACCATCATCATGAACTATGGGCAACCGATTTTTTCACCATTCCAACATATAAGTTTCAGATTCTGTATGGTTTGGTTATCATCCACCATCAAACCCGTCAAATCGTCTACTTCGCTGTCACCGAAAACCCTACAGCCCAATGGACAATACAGCAATTTCGAAACGCAACGCCTTTCGGAAAAGTACCCAAGTATCTGCTACATGACAATGATACGATCTTCTGATCCAAGGCGTTTCAGTCATTCATAAAATTATCGGGAATTGCTTCAAAGAAGACGGCCTATCGCTCGCCGTGGCAGAATCCTTATGCGGAAAGGGTCATTGGAACAATCAAAAGGGAATTGCTAGACCACGTTATCCTACTAAATGAGCGGCACCTTCTTTCGCTACTCCGGGATTACATCAACTATTACAATACTGAACGGCCACATCGGGGAATCAACGGCAAGACGCCGACTCCTTCCCCAATTCAGTTTCCGACAACCGCAGGGAGGACAAAATTGGATGCAACACCCATATTAAATGGACTCTATCACACATATAAAAAGGTCGTATAACAACAAGACTGATCAATTTTAAAAACACCTTCAAGAAAGGCTTATTTGGCATGCCTTTCTTTTTTTTGCATTCACTTTTTCACAAACAAAACTAAAGATACAGAAGTGAGGTTCGCATACAAAATAAGAAAAGCCATCCGGAGAAATCTCAGTGATTTCTGTCTGGATGGACTTTTTGAAGGGGACAGGACAACCTATAGCCCATGCGATCACACAAAAGAAAAGCCCCGTAGAGATTTCTCTCCACGGAGCCTTTTATTCAGAAGTACTCTGAATTGTGTCGGTGCCTAGCACTCAATACACAATCTTATTCAATTTCAACCGGAGTTCCTGTTGATTCAATAAGATTTCCAATAATATCAGTAAGAGCAGCAGGAGATCCAGCTACATCAACAGTTGGTGAAGACCCTATTGCAACACCAGTACCATCAAGTGTAATAGTTACTTTATTACCAGAAAGCACAGCTGTTGCTGTAGTACCGAATGAAGTACCAGCTGATAGTACAAGATCAGCGATAATATCATCTTCATCTTTACCAGTAGCAAATTTCAAGTTTTCGCTAAATGTAATTTCAACTTTATCACCAGTATTTACAGTATCATCGTTATCTACATCAATATAACGAGCTGAAAGAATTACTGGAGCTGCTTGGTCAATCTTAGCTGCAGTTTCACGTGCAGATGTAGAAGAAATAAAGTTCTTAGCATCAGAAGTGTCTGAGATGTATTTAGCACCAGAAACAACTTCTACAAGATACAATGAACCAGTAATCGTTGTATCTGAATCTGTCAATGTGATTTCTACATCTTTGTCAGAGTTTGCTAGACCAACTTTATAATCAATACCTGGTTTTAATACTTTGTTGTCAGTTACTCTTGTTACTTTAAAGTCTTGTGCAGCTAATACATCAGATGCACCATTTAATGAAAGAGCTTCAGTAAATGGAACTGTAATTTTCTTAGTAGCTGAATCTACAGCATATTTTTCAGTTGTGTTAACTGTAGGAGCTACTTCATCTAATAATTTACCTGCATTTGAACCTTGACCTTTAGCAATAGTTGCAGAACCAGTTGCTTTAGCTCCTGCCAATGTTACAAGTTTTGTGAAGTCTACTGATAGATTTACATCTGAAGCATCTGTTGCAAAGTTATTTTTAAATTTAACTTTTACAGTAGATGTACCATTAACTTCAATTGCATCAATTACATTAGAGCCAGAAGCAACTGTAATTGCATTAGTTTCAACAGCATTAACAGGGAAGTTGAATTTAATTTCAACAGTTTTACGATCTACTAAAGCTGCATTGTATACTGTTGTACCAAACTTATCATACTGACCAAGTCCGAATGATACCGAAGAAGTTAAGTCAATTTTATTACCACTATTTGCTGTAAACTCACTTAAAAGATTTCCTGTAACATCTTTTACAGCCAATAATTGTAGCTCTTCAACTGAACCAGCTTTGAATTCTACTGTAGTATTACCAATTTTTTCAACGAATGTAATTGCTACAGCTGTGCCATCTTGAATCACTTCAATATCAGCAATTGAAGAAGTTAACGCACGGTAGCTTCCATTTACTTTCACATGGTAGTTGGAGTAGTTCGTTAATGATTCAACATCCATTTTTTCATTAAATTTAACAACTACTCTTCTATCATCATTATTCCATACTGCAGAATCAATTTTAGGAGCAGTTGTATCTGCTACAGTTAAGTCTGCACTATAATCTAACATTGTGTTTTGAAGTTTAGTGTTATCTTTAACGTTTTTAACAGTTAAAGTATTTTTACCAGTCGATAATGCAGTGTAAAGAGTTACAGTAACAGTTTTCTTATCAGCTGATAGTACAGCGTCTTGAACACTGATAACTTTTCCATCTTTATTTAAGACAGTGTAGTTGTTTTTATTTTGAGCGGAATCAGACTCTAATGCTTTAGAGAATGTTACTTCCACTGTTTTAGAATTTGCAACTTCAACCTTTTTAACTTCTGGACGAGTTTGATCAATTTCTGGTGTTACAACAACTTTAGTATCCTTAGCAATTTCGTTACCAGAGTAGTCTTTTACTCCTTCAACATAAACTGCTACAGATCCTGTTGGAAGTGTGTTGTCCTCTTTGAAGTAGTATCTAACTTTATTTCCAGCTAAAACATCGTAATCGTAAGCTGCTTTTTTAGCATCTCCTGATTTCCAGTATACTTTAGAAGCAGAAATTGTATCAGTATCTACATCTTCAGAGAAAGTTAATGTTAGTGTTTCTAAAGTTGCAGATGCTTCAGCAATAGTAGGTGCGTCATTATCTTCTGCTACTGTGAAATCATGAGTTGATGTAAGTGATGTAAAGTTAGCAAAATCTTCAACTTTAGATACTTGTAATGAATGGTCTCCTACAGCTAAAGCAGTTGTACTATATGGAGTTAAGATTACTTCATTTCCAACTACATTTACTTTACCGTAAAATGATTTACCATCTAATGTGAAATTAGATTGTTTTACATTTGTAACAGGCTCAGAGAATGTAACTTTAACCGCTTTTGTTCCAAGTGACTTAACACCTGTTACTTCAGGGATTGCATTATCAAACACTCTGAATTCAATGTTTGTACCAGAAACTGTGCTTTCACCAGCTTTTACGTTAGAAACGCTAAGTGCTTCAGTTCTGTTGTTGTTAAGTGTTACTCCATCTTCTAATGTTAAAACAACAGTTTTTTCATCTTCAGATAAAGTAACAAATTTAATTGCTTTACCAGATTTTAATGTGTAGTTAGCTTTGTCAGTTGCTGTATCTTCATCAACAGTACCGTCAAACTCAACTACAACCTCTTTAAGGTTAGTCGCACTTACCGATTTAACTTCAGTAGCAGTTGTTACTACTTCCGCTGGAGCTTCTGTTTCAGAAGTTCTGTATAGGAATGTAGCGAACTGGCCACGAGTTGTTGTTGCTTTAGGGTCGAATTTAGCTACAGATGTAAGACCGAAGTAGTCAAGAACGTCGATGTAGTCACGTGCTTCAGCTTTCGCTGCAGCTTTGTCCGTTACTTTACCTGTGAAGTCTTGCTCTTTAACGAATGCAACTAGATCTGTTTCGTTAATAGCATCGAACGCGCGAACAAGTACGATTGCCATGTTCTCACGAGTGATGTTACCAGCAGCTTCAAGGTTTCCGTTGTTGCCTTTGAATACGCCTGCGTCATATGTCAACGCAGCATATTGTAGTAGCTCGTCGTTCGCAGTCAATGGTAGGTCGTCGAAACGCTGTACAGTCTTGTAATCTTCAGGAACTTCATAGCCTAGAGATACAAGCCATTTACCCATCATTTTAACAACGTCAGAACGAGTCAACGTTTTGTTCGGTTGGAAAGTACCGTCTTCGTACCCTTTGATGATGCCAGCTTCAACTAGAGCGTTGATTGCTGCTTCATGTGTGTTACCTTTTGTGTCTGAGAATGTTGCCGCGCTTGCTACTGGTGCTACTGCAGATGCTACTAATGCAGCTGATGCAGCGCCAACTACAAACTTGCGATACTTCGTTGGTTGGTTAGCCATTGAATAATTTCCTCCTCTTATTAAGAAATAAAATTTTGTCATCTACCCACGGCAAAATGGAAGTAGAAGCCATTACACAATAAAGTATAGATACTAATAGCAGGGATGTCAATTACTTATAGGTATTTTACTAGATTACTAGTAGGAAATACTACGTAATTTTTCACTGCTCCTATTATTCTATCGTATTTTAAATATATATCAAGCGTTTCTATCATATTTCCACGAAAGTCTAAAATCATCCTAATTATCTTACTGTTTTTGGTTGTCCCATTGGAGTCTATTGCAATCGCGAATGAAATAGAACATTAAATAGAAGAAAAATATTTTGGGAAAGCGGTTGGTTGTCCTGTTTATCGACTTCTCAAGAATCTATTCCATCTAAGATTTAAATAGAACCTTTAATAGGAAAGTTTTTTAATAGGTATTTGTTTGTTCCTTATATCAAACTGTTATAAATCTATTACTAACAATGTATGGAATCTATTATTTTTATAAATATAATAGAGTTATACTAGAGAAGACTTTTCTACTAATATGGTTTTGTTTTCTGCTATTCTTCGTCTAGCTTCGGGCGCTAATGTTTTTCATTAAATACAAAAAGACTTGAACAGATGGGAGCTGTTCAAGTCCTTTTGTGCGGTCAACCAACCGTTTTCGTCCTGCGTGGCTTTATCTAATATATGCTACAGAGGAAATTATCCTTACACTTACGTATTCTATCATCAGTATTACTAGATTACAAGTATCATTCTTTATTTTCGACGAATTATTTCGAAAAGGAATTTTGGTAGATTCATTTGCCGTTTTATTCGACTTGGTTCCAGTAATAACCGGTAGAGCCATTCTGCCCCAACCTTTTGAAATGCCGTAGGTGCGCGTTTAATATTGCCCGCGAGGACGTCGAATGAGCCGCCAACTCCTTGGTAGAGGATCGGGTGCAAGTTATCGCGGTGCTCTTCAATCCATAGTTCTTGTTTTGGCGAGCCCATTGCGACAAACAAGATATCCGGTTTCGCGGCGTTGATTTTGCTAATCACTTTCGACGTGTCCTTTTCGTAGCCGTCTTGTGTGCCGGCGACTTGGAGGTCGGGATAGGTGGTGATTAGTTTATCGGCAGCTGCCTCTGCGACGCCCGGTTTTGCGCCGTAGAGGAAGATGGACTTGCCGGTTCTTGCGGCTTCCCTCACAATTCGGTCCATCATGTCTACACCGGTTACGCGGGATGTTATGTTGCCTTTTTGAAACTTGGACGCGATGATGACCCCAATGCCGTCCGGGATTTGGAATTCAGCCCGGTTGAGTAAGGCTTTCAGCGCTGGATCGTCTTTCGCTTTCATTAGTTTTTCAGGGTTGATGGCTACGATGAGCGATTTCTTTTTGGCGTCGATGTTGTGGAAAAGCTTCGGGATGAGTTCGTCGTAGTTTTCCGTGTTGACGTCGACGCCGAGTATCGTTTCTTTCGTTTCTTTCATTTAATTCATAACTCCTACGGGTGAGCCGTCGCCGAGTTTGAAGTAGTGGAATCCGGCTTGTTCCCATTTGTTTCGGTCGAGTGAGTTTTTCGTGTCGAGGACGAAAGGTTTTGGCTCTTTTGTTGTGAGTGTGTTCGGGCTGAGTTGTTTGAAGTCGGTATGATCCGTCGTCAAGATGATTAGGTCAGCGTCTCTTGTTGCGTCTTCTAATGTTAGTTGTTGTGTCGTATGTTGCACTGTTTTAATGTGCGGGTCGAATGATTTCACTTCGATGCCGAGTTCTTGCAGTGCTTCAATCACAGTAATGGATGGGCTTTCGCGCAAGTCGTCGACATCGCCTTTAAATGCGAGGCCGAGGATCGCGACTTTGCCATCTGTGATGCCTTTCATGTCGAGCATGCTTTGTGCTTTTTGAGCAACGAATTTCGGCATACCGTCATTTGTAAGACGTGCTTTGTGTATGATTTCCGCGTTTTCCGGGTTTAGTTCGACGAGGAACCATGGATCGACTGCGATGCAGTGGCCGCCTACTCCTGGACCCGGCATATGAATGTTGACGCGCGGGTGGAAGTTCGCGAAGCGGATTGCTTCCCAAATGTCTACGCCGATTGTTTCTGCGATTTTCGCGAGTTCGTTTGCAAATGCGATGTTAACGTCGCGGTATGTGTTTTCCATTACTTTGACGAGTTCCGCAGTCGTTGCGTCCGTTAGGTGGATTTCACCTTGGACGAATGTTTTGTAGAGCGCTTTTGTTTTTTCAGCGCATTCAGGTGTGACGCCACCGACGATGCGGTCGTTGTTGACGAGTTCTTCGAAAATCTTACCTGGGATGACGCGTTCAGGCGAGTGTGAGACGAAGAGGTTTTCGCCGATTGTTAGGTCCGTTTTGCGCAGTTCTGGCAGCATAACGTTTTCGACTGTTTTTGGTGGGACGGTCGATTCTAGGATGACGAGTGCGCCAGGTTTTACGTATGGCACGATCGATGCTGTCGCTCGACGGATATATTCTAAGTTAGCCGTGTTGTCTGGGTTGATTGGTGACGGGACGGCGACGATGTAGACGTCTGCTTCGACAGGAGTTGTGGAGACGGTGAAGTTTCCGCTGTCGATTGCTTGGTCGAGTCGTTCTTGGAGTCCTGTTTCTTCTATATGTAGTTGTTTGTTGGCGATCATGTTGACTGCTTTTTCGTTAATGTCGACACCGTGTACTTTTACGCCGCTGTTCGCGAACATGACGGCTGTCGGAAGGCCGATGTAGCCGAGGCCGACGATGCAAATTTTGTTGTTCATGAGTAATGTTCCTTTCTGAATGGGGGTGCTTTATATAAAGATACTTTCAACAGGCTGTTGCTTTCCGTTCCGACACTCGCTTTCCGCGGGCATGGCTTGAGCCTCCTCAGTCGCGAAAAGCGTGCTCCTTGCGGGGTCTCAAGGCTCATGCTATTCCCGCTGGAGTCTCGTGTCTACACTCCAAGCAACAGAACCTTAAAATAGAATAAACATATCTACAATTCATCATATTGACATCTGTTGATTATAGCATATCCACTTCTGCTGTACATATTGATAGCAGGGCCGGTAAATCTTTTTTGTTCATTTTACGGTGATGGGCGTGTATATGCCTTGTTTTGTTGTTCGCCCGGCGTCGTTTGCGAAGCCTGGGTGAATGACGAGAACGTATTGGCCGCCTTTTTGCATATGCTTAGTTGGCGTGATGTCGAGTTGGTTTGTGCCGTTCGGTTTGATTGAGATCGGAACTGCGACGCCTCCTACTTTTACGAGCTCTACTTTATTGGACGCGTTTGCGCCGGTAAGGTTCATTTGTTGTGTGAAATGGACGTGAAATGTTTTATTCGTCGGGACGTTTTGCAAGTTGTCGATTTGTTTGTAGTTTTGGTGTGCCAATGATTCTTTTACTAGGCGCGCATGGATAATAGAAAGTTCTTCGTCGTGTGCGCATGTAATTGTTGGTGCGATTCCTTTGCGATGGATTTTGGCTCTTTTCGGTCCTGTGAATTCGCCGATCGTCAGTTTCAGTGCTGAGCCGTCTTCGAATTCGAAGAATGATTGGATCGTCCCCTTCCCTTTCGTCTGATTGCCGACGATAATTGCAGCGTTTTGGTCTTGAAGGGATGCCGCCACAATTTCAGATGCGGATGCGGAGTAGCGGTTGACGAGTACGTATGTTTGTTTCGGGAATTTTAGTTTGGATGGTACGGGTTTTACGGTTGTAATGCCTTCTCTCGTTTTCATTTCGTAGGCAGTTTTTACGCCTTCGAAGTGGCCGAGGAGTTGTTCGGCGCTTTCGACGTAGCCGCCACCGTTGTAGCGAAGGTCGATAATGAGTTTGTCAGCGCCTTGCTTTTTCAAGTTCGTGTAATGTTTCGTGACGGCCTTATCCATGTTCGCTGAGAAGGTAGTGATGCGGATGTAGCCGATGTTGCCGTAGAGCATGGCCGATGTGACGGTCGGTTCCGCTGGGTCATGGAAGGCGATATCGTCGGCACCGACTGCTGCAACGTAGTTGGCGTATTCGTCAGGTGTCATGTAGCGCGAGTATTCGTCGAGCGCGTTGATGATTTCGTCGATGGTCGCCATGGCATGAAGGTTTTTTGGGATGTCGCCATAGTAGAAGTGTTCGACGAAAAATTTAATGTCGTCGACGCGTGCGGCTTCAACATCAGCGGATAGTGTTGTTTGTGCGGATGCGTATGGCGCGAGTAAGATGATCGTTATGAATGCAAGTAAAATGGAATGGATTTTTTTCATGCCGGCGACTCCTTTCTCGGGGGTAGTTGTTATGGTTATTATACCCACTTTGGGGGAATAAAGACATGGATGAGAAAGAATAGTTTTATAGATTTGTGCAGTTTGCGCTTTATGCGTGAGTTTTGAGATTTATGCGTGTTTAGTAGATGTTATGGACTTTTGTATGCGGTTATGCGCGGTTAGAGGAGTTTATGCGTCTGTTTTGGAGTTTATGCGTTGATTTTGGAGTTTATGCGTTTTTAGGGGTTTATGGGGATGGATGCGGAGGTTTTCAATTAAATAGGGGCTGGTGAGGCGCGATTGACCGATAAAGAGGGGGTGAAAGTGACAATCGTGTTACATACGCGGTAATTAGTGTACTTACGAAGTGCGTATCCTCTATACTTATTGTGAAACAATTCACATAATAGTTTTTTTCATTTGGAGGTCGTTTATCGATGGTTCGGCTTAAGGAGTTGGTCCGGGAGCAGCGAGGAAGGCTTGCGGTTATTATTGTTTCGGCGGTTTTGTCTGGAATCGCGATTATTGCTCAAGGCTACTTATTTGTGACGATTGTCGACCGTGTATTTTTGAAAGGGAGTACGTTTGCTGAAGTTCTCCCCTATTTGCTATGGCTCGTAATCGCGCTATTTGCGCGGACTGCGTTTACGTATGTGAGTGGTCGAAGTGGGGTGAAGATGGCGACGACGGCGAAAGGTCGTTATCGGGAAGCGTTGTTAGGTAAGTTCTCGACGAATCCGATGCAAGCTTCGCTAGAAGGACAATCCGGTGAAAAAGTGAGTGTGATGCTCGATACGGTTGATGGGATTGATAGTTATTTTAGTAAGTATGTTCCCCAGGTGATTCAGTCGATTGTCATTCCTCTTATGATTCTCGTTGTGATTTTTATAGAGCATGCGACGACTGGGATTATTATTTTGGTGACGGCGCCGTTTATTCCGATCTTCATGGTGATTATTGGCAAGAAGACGAATGCGAAAGCTGAGGAACAGTTGGATAAAATGGCTGCGTTTTCGGGAAAGTTTTTGGATACGTTGCAAGGGTTAACGACGCTCAAACTATTTGGTCGTTCGGCTGAACAGAAGGAAGCGATCGAGAAAAGCAGTCTCAATTTTCGTGAGGCGACGATGGTCGTGCTGAAAACGGCGTTTTTGAATTCGTTCGTACTTGAATTTATTTCGATGTTAAGTATGGGGCTCATCGCGTTGGAAGTTGCGATACGAATGATTGTTTATCATCATATTTCGTTTTTTACGGGTTTTTTAATGCTCATTTTAGCTCCCGAGTTTTTTGCGAAATTGAAAGAGCTTGGTAGTGCGTTTCATAGTGGGCGCGAGAGTATGGGGGCGGCGAACAAATTAGAAAGTGAACTTGCGGAAATTGCTGAACCGGTTACGTTCGGGGAAGAGCGTTTAGGGAATGACAGACCGCCAGAGATTGAGCTCGTTTCTGCGAGTTTTAGTTACGGGGAAGATGCGTTTACGTTGCGGAATTTGTCTACAACAATCCGTCCGTATGAGCAAGTTGCGATTGTCGGGAAAACAGGGTCGGGAAAATCGACACTTTTGCATATGATCGCGGGACTCGTTTCTATTTCTGAAGGCGAGGTAATTGTTAATGGAAAATCTCGCGCTCGTTATCGGGAGGACGATTGGTTTAATCAGCTAAGTTATATTTCGCAAGACCCGTATTTATTTTCCGGGACGATTGCTGAGAACATTGCGATTGGTGGACGGAAAGATGCAACGCGTGAACATATTGAATTGGCTGGTGAGAAAGCTGGGATTGCTGAGTTAGTGGAGTCGCTCGAGAAAGGGTATGATACGCCGATTGGCGAAGCGGGTCGCGGACTTTCTGGCGGGGAAAAGCAGCGGGTTGCGATTGCGCGGGCATTTTTAAAACGGCCTTCTATTATTTTGTTTGACGAGCCGACGACGGGATTGGATTTGCAAACCGAGCGTATTTTGCAAGCTTCCATTCGGGAACTGGCGAAGGAGTCAACTGTCATTACGGTTGCCCATCGACTGCATACGATTAAACATGCAGATAAAATTCTGTTTCTTGATGATGGAGAACTCCGAGCAGTTGGGACGCATAATGAATTACTTGAATCCGTTGAAGCTTATCGGAATATGGTTTCCATTCAGCAAGGAGGGGCGGTGTAAATGAAGGATTTGCGAATGATCATTCACGTATTGCTTAAGGAAAAGAAAGATATCGTGCTGTCGATTGTATTTGGATTTCTTGCAGGTATTACTGCGATCGGCTTATTTTCTGCTAGTGGGTACTTAATTTCAAAGTCCGCACTTAAACCACCGCTCTATACGTTGATGGTGCTTGTCGCATCGGTGAAGATGTTGGGGATTATTTCCGCCTTAAGCCGATATGGGGAACGGTATTTTTCCCACCGCGGAACGTTTACGATGCTTAGTAATTTACGTGTTTCGTTTTACGAAAAACTAGAACCATTGGCTCCATCGATTTTTGGGAAGTATCGGAGTGGGGATTTGCTTGCGAGGATTGTTGGTGACGTTGAAACATTACAGAACTTTTTCTTGCGTGTTTTTTATCCGCCTGTCGTTCTGTTGTTCATTTTTATTAGTACGATTTATTTTACGACGTTCTTTTCAATTGAGATTGCATTGATTTTATTTGTAGGGCTGTTGTGGACGACTCTCCTCGTTCCAGCATTTTTTGCGTACCGCCAACGTAAAGTGGACCGAAAAGTGAGGGCGGTTCGCGGGGAACTATCGACAGTCGTTACTGAATTTCTATACGGTTTTCGGGATTTGAAGATTTATCAGCGAGTAAAGGATCAGGAGAAGGCGTTGCTAGAGGCGTCGGATGTTTATGTAAAGGAACAGGAGCGTGAAAGTGTCCATCGATTGTTCAGTGAAGGCGCGAATACATTCGTCTCCTTCCTCGTAACGGTTTTCGTTTTAGGTACAGGTGCGTATTTAGTAGATGCTGGGAAGTTGGATGGCCCGTTTATCGCAATGCTCGTCATGATTTCGTTAACGCTTTTTGAAAAGACGACACCGATGGCAGTATTCCCAAGTCATTTTCAGGATAGCAAGCAAGCGTCATCAAGGCTTGTTTCAGTTGTGAGGAGTGAACCTGTTATGGCGCAGACACCTAAACAGGAGTTTCACCCACAGGCTGCTCCCGAAGTCGAGTTAAGAAACGTGACATTTACGTTTCCAGGTGAAGGACGTCCTGCGCTGAAGGATATTTCATTCCACTTACAACCGGGATCTAAAACGGCAATTGTTGGCCCGAGTGGGTCAGGTAAATCTACAGTTTTGCAAATGATGTTACGTCTTTATGACGTAGATGATGGGGACGTTTTGTTGGATCATGCACCGGTTCAATCTTTAATGAAGGAAAGTATTTGGAAGCAGACTAATGTTGTTCTCCAATCGAATCATTTTTTCTATGGAACGGTTCGGAGTAATTTGGAAATTGCACGAGACGATTTGAGTGATGTTGAAATGGAAAAGGCTTTGGAGAAGGTGGATTTAGAGCATTTTTCATTAGATGATCCGGTGCTTGAGAAAGGTAATAATTTATCGGGCGGAGAAAAGCAACGACTTGCGTTCGCGAGGGCAATGTTGAAAAATGCGTCCCTTTGGTTATTGGATGAACCGACTTCGTCGCTCGATGCAGTGACTGAAGCTAGCGTTTATGAGCATCTATTTACGGAGGCGAAGGAGGATACGGTCGTATTAATTAGTCATCGCCTGACGGGGTTAGAGATGATGGATCAAATAATCGTGATGGATCAAGGACAGATTGTTGAGTCAGGTACATTTGATGAATTAATGCGTCGTAAAGGGTATTTTTATGAAATGAAAATAATAGAACAAAGTGTATTTTTTTAATCGGCAAAAAGACTATGAGTTGTGCGCTCATAGTCTTTTTGTTTCTATGCTTATTTTGCAGAGAAGAGGTGGACCCAGTGGACGATTCCGTTTTCGTCAGTGGCATAGCCGGTGCCGATGTTCGTAAATCGGGACTGGAGGATGTTAGCGCGGTGGCCGGGTGATTCCATCCACCCTTGAACGACGGTTTCGGCTGTTGTGTAGCCTTTGGCAATGTTTTCGCCGTAGGCTGTCCAGTTGTAGTTGAAGTGATCGAGCATGTCGCCGACAGTGCCGTATGTTGGCGAGTTGTGGGCGAAATAGTTGTTGTTCGCCATGTCTTCCGCTTTTGCTTGGGCGATCGCTGAGAGTGATTTATCTTCAGTAAGTGTTGCTAGATTTTGTTGTCGGCGTTCGTTGTTTACTAGATTGATTGTTAGTGCTGCTTGTGCGTCGTCCATTTGGCTTGGTGGTGGCTCAGGGATGGAGTACTCTTTTTCGACGTATTTTTGTTCGGTGTAGTCGTAGTAAATTTCGCCGGTTTTTCGTTTATTGTCGAACTCGATAGCGCGATGGATGAATGCCGCCATATGTGCGCGTGAGACGGGGTCGTTCGGCTTGAACTCGCCGCCTTGTTCGGTCGTTGTGATGCCGAGTTCGGCTATCGTTGTAATGTAGCTATAGTAGCCGTTAATTTTACGGACGTCACTGAATGTGATCAGGTCGTTGTCGTCGACGATGATGTCGTACGCGAGTGTAATCATTTTAGCCATTTGCCCACGTGTGAGTGATGCGTTCGGGTTGAACGCTTCGCTGTTGTTGAAAATGCCGCGTTCGGTAAGTGCGCGGATATGGTCGTACGCGCCATGAGCGGGAGTGACGTCTTTGTAGTCTGGCGTAAAGTTTTGTGTCGGCTTCGTCTTTGTTGCGAGTGCGACAATTTTAGCAGCTTGAGCACGCGTGACAGGTTGGTTCAGTTTGTATGTGCCGTCCGGGTAGCCGTTAATGATGCCTTCGTTTGAGATGGCGTCGATTGCATAGTAAGCCCAGTGAGTTGTCGGGACGTCTGTGAATGTTGCGGCTTCAGCCGGTTTGGTTGCAGGCGTTAGTATTAGCGCGGTTGTTAGTAGTGCGGTTGCGAATTTGAGTTTCATAGGTTCGTTGCCTCCTTTTCTATGATTATAATGTTTTTCAATAGAGTGTGGAGGGGAATGATGGTGTTATGCGTCATTTTGAGCATTTATGCGTAGTTGGGAGCGGTTATGCGTGGGAAACAGGATTTATGCGTGAGTATTTAGGTTTATGCGTGAATGTGTGAAGTTATGCGTGAAAAATGGGGTTTATGCGTGAATGGGAGAGTTTATGCGTTTTTGGTTGGCGCGGGAAGTTAATGGATGGGGTTCTCTTCCCTGTTCGCGCTGAATGGTTTTGACAAATTAGGGGTTGTGCTGAAGGTGGATGTATGAGTAAGAAAAAAGCTTACTTCGAAGGTAAGCTTTTTTCTATCGCCAGAAGCTTGTACAGCCTGCTTTGTCGGCGATGTTATAGTCGATCATTTTCTCAAGTAATTCGTAATCGAATGGGCGATTCCATGGGAATTGGGCTAGCATTTTGGTGTGCTTGTAGCCAGCTTGTACGATTTGCTCGGAGAAGTGGTTGATGCCAGCTTGTTCGGGAGAGACGGCTAAATGTTGTTTGGATACGCTGAAACCGATGATATATGTGTCGTGATCGGTGAACATCGGCTGATTCCACTTAATGACTGGTACCAATTGTGGGTATTTCTCCGAAACCCACGTTAAGACGTCTTCCGTGCGTGCTCGATTGTCTGGGTTATCGATTTTCGCTAGAAATTCTGCAAAGACTTCCATGTACTGACCTCCTTCTACTACAGTTAGACTCTATACTTTGCATTATATAGGCTGAGCTTGTTCGTTGGCAATGACGTGAGTGAATGGAGTGGGGAGTTGTTGTGACTCCCCTCCCCTGTTCGCGCTAACTGGTTTTGACAATTTAAGTGAGTCGTCTTTACGACGGCTCGGGTTTCGTTTTACGTTTTTTCCATAGGTCTTCGGCTGCGCCGGAGCCTAGGATGACGCCAATGATGATTAATATAAAGCCGATTAGGTGGCGGCCGGTGATGATTTCTCCGAGGAAGAGGGCTGAGCCTGCCAGGGAGAAGAGTGTATTCAGGTTAATGAAGATGGCGGCTTTGGCGGGGCCGACTTGTCCGACTGAGTAGTTGTAGAGCATGTGTCCGACGGCTGTTCCGAAGATTGCGCTTGCTGCAAATACGATCCAGAAGCTCGGTGGGACGGTTGTGAATTTGATTAGTTCGCCGGGCTCTTGGATGAAGCTAATGACGAACAGGATGAGACTTCCTACCGTTAGCATGTACGCGGTGAGTAGCCTTGGGTCAAGTGTCCTTGCTACCTTAGCGATTATCAAAAACGAAAGGACTTGTGCAAGGATGGAGAAGAAGATGAATGCGTCTCCGAGTTTGAGGCCGGATAGTGAGTCGCCGCCTGCGAGGACGACGGAGCTAATGCCGATGAAGCCTACTGCTGCGCCGATCCATTGGATTTTGGATGGGTAGTTGCGCAGGATTACGGCTGTGCATATGGCTGTTAAGACAGGGCCGGTTCCGAGGATAAGGCTTGCGTTTGTGCCGGTTGTGCGGAAGAGGCCCATGTTGAGGAAGTAGTGGTGGAGGACGACGTTGAGTGCGGCTCCGCCGATGATGTATGTCCATTCTTTTTTCGTTGGGAGGCGTAGGAGTTTGAAGGCCCCGAGTATGGCGAATACGGTGATGCCTGCTGTGAGGACGCGGAGTGCTGTCATTGTGACGGGGTCCATATGTATGAGCAGGTATTTGAGCATGGGGAGGTTGAGTCCCCATAGGAGCATGACAGTGGTGAGTAGTGTGTAGATTTTCCACATGGTGATGGCCTTCTTTCTTTTGGTCGATAGAGTCAAGTTTAGCATATGGGGCGGTTATGCGTAAGTTTTTGGGATTATGCGTGATTGGTGGGATTTATGCGTGAGAAGTTGAGTTTATGAGTTTCTGGCGGGATTTATGCGTGGATTTTGGAGTTTATGCGTTTCTGGGGGGAGTTATGCGTGGATTTTGGAGTTTATGCGTTTCTGGCAGGAGTTATGCGCGGATTTTGGAGTTTATGCGTTTCTAGCAGGAGTTATGCGCGGATTTTGGAGTTTATGCGTGTTTGTCAATGTCTATCTGCGGTAGCGGAGCGAGGGCGGTTTCCCCCGAGTGAGCATAAGGAGCGGAAAGACATTGACAAACTAGATTCACCAAGACCCTCTTGGCTTGGAACAAACACCGTTTGTTCCTGCCTACCGGCGAGGGTGCCCCCTCAAAAAGTGAGGGGGATGGGGGAGTTTTTTGATGTGGGTGCAGGGGGATCATCCCCCTGCTGGGTCTGGGCAAAGCCCAGGGGTTTCCTTAATGATTACATTATAATCGCGGGTATCTTGAGAGACTGAAATTCCCTGTTCGCGCTAAAAGGTTTTGACAATTTAAGGAGTTGATTGAAGACGGATTGACTTAATAAAGTCAGCATTTCATTTCTTGAATAGAACAGAATGTAAGTTCGCTTTTATTCAGGCGAAATGATAGAATAGAAGATGCAGTTGCATACGCGGATGGGCGGTTGGCACTCCCTTGGAAAGGGGGTGTTAGAATGGTGACATATGAAGCAATGAACATACTGATTCAAATCGGTATTTTGCATGCATTATGGGTAACAGCTTTGATTGCATGTATTGCGTTATGTACCAATAGAAAAAAGTAACCCCCTCCGCTATCGGCTAGTGTGATGGGGTTACTTCATTTTACCTCAACTGGCCAACCGCATTTCTTGCGGATGTCAGCTGTATTGACTGGGCGTTGTGCGACGCTCAGTCTTTTTTAGTATATGTAAATTATAACATACGTATAATCGGATTTCACTTTCTATAATCGCGAGTGGTTCTATGGGACTTCCTTCCCCTTTCCACAATAGATCGTATTGACAAATAAAAGTGTTCGATTAGAAGCGTTATGCGCAGGTATTGGGATTTATGCGCGTTTGGGAGCGGTTATGCGTGATTGTTGAAATTTATGCGTGAGTTTCTGAGTTTATGGGTATCTGGCGGGATTTATGCGTGGATTTTAGAGTTTATGCGTGTTTGGCGGCGGTTATGCGTGGATTTATGCGTGAGTTTACTAGTTTATGCGTTTTTGGGATGGGAAAAGCGGACTCTCGGTTGTGGGAGTCCGCTTTTCATTTTAAAACCTAAAGGCTTTTCGCTGGATGGCGAGGGAGCCGATGATGTAGGCGACTAGGGACAGGACGACGGGGATTGTCACTGTGTGGACGCCGAGTAGGTTGCCGTAAGACGCGTTGTAGAAGTGGATTGCGATGTAGCTTGCGATGCCGGTGATCATGCTGAGAATCGCGCCGTATTTGTTGCCGTATTTCCAGTATAGCCCGAGGACGATTGGCCAGATGAAGGCGGCTTCGAGTCCTCCGAAGGCGAATAGGTTTAGGAAGATGAGCAGGTCGGGCGGTTGTAGGGCGAGTAGGAAGACGATGATTCCTAGTATGCCGGTGACGCCGAAGCTAATTTGCTTGACCCGTTTTTCGCTCGCTTCCGGTTTGATGAAGTTTAGGTAGACGTCTTTGACGATCGCTGAGCTGACGAGCAGCAATAGTGAGTCGACGGTCGACATGATTGCCGCCATTGGTGCGGCGAGGACGATGCCTGCTAGCCACGGGGGCAATACTTCGAGCGCGATTAACGGTATGACTTTGTCCCCTACGTCTATCCCTGGCATGACGGGTCGGGCGAAGACGCCGATTAAGTGCATGTTGAGCATGATGAAGCCAGTGACAATCGTGCCGATGACGAGTGCCCGGTGCATCGCGCGAGAGCTTTTATAGCTCATGGCGCGGACGGCCATTTGCGGGAGTCCGACGACGCCGACGCCGACGAGTATCCAGAAGGACGATACGTAGGCAGCTGTGAGCTTTCCGTCTGCTCCGAATGGGGTGACGAGTCTCGGGTTTTCATTCAATAAGTCTTGCATAATTGCTGGGACACCCCCGCCCGCGATGATGACACCGATGAGCAAGATGAGTGTGCCGACGACCATAATTGCTCCTTGAACAGCGTCGGTTAGTGCGACTGCGCGGAATCCGCCGATCGTCACGTAGACGAGGACGGAAATCGCGAAGATGAAGAGCGCCGATGTGTACTGGAGCCCGGTGAGCGATTCGATGAGCCGTCCCCCGCCGACCCATTGCGCGGTCATGGCGGAGAATAAAAAGATGATGATGGCGATGGCTGATAGAATTGCGACGGCCGGGCTATTGTAGCGCGCTTTCAGGAAGTCGATCATCGTGACGGCGTTGTATTTGCGTCCGAGGATCGCGAATTTTTTTCCTAAGATGAGCAGGACGAAATATCCGGTGACGACTTGGGTCATGGCGAGTAGAATCCAGCCGAAGCCGACTGTATAAGCGGTTCCGGGTCCTCCGAGGAAGCTCGATGCGCTGCCGTATGTGGCGACCATTGTCATCGCGAGGACGAAGCCGCCGAGTTCGCGTCCTCCGAGGAAGTATTCTTGGAGGAATCCGCCGGTTGAGCTCATTTGTTTCGATGCGATGAAGCCGATGGCGAAGATCGCGACGAGGAAGATGACGAGCGGGATAATGACTTGGATGTTCATGGCGTTTGAGATTCCTCCTTTGTTTCGGCGTACGGGTCCGCGTCAAGTGGGACTTCTTTTAGTACGAATTTTGTGATGATGATGACGATGACGGACATTAGGATGAAGCCGACGACGCAGCTGTAGAAGAACCAGTCAGGCAGGCCGAGGATGTATGTATATTCTTCAGGTGGGCGGGATCCGAGTCCGTAGGCGAAGCCGTACCACCAGATGAAGTTGAAAATGGCGAGTGCGATGCCGATGAGCGCTTCTTTGTGTGCGATTTTGAAACGCGGGTCGGGTTTGTAGGCGTGCGTTTCTTGTTTGTTGGCGGGCATTTTGGGTGCTCCTTTCGTTTAGTGTTCTTGAGGTTGATTATACAGGATTTTCTTGGAATTGGGAGGGGGATTTTTAGGGGCGCGGGTGGTTATGCGTGAGTTTTGCGATTTATGCGTGAGACGGTGGATTTATGCGTGAGAATGTCGATTTATGCGGGTTTGGAGGAGTTTATGGACTTTTGTGGGCGTTTATGCGCGTTTGGGAGAGTTTATGCGTGTTTCGGGAGGGGCGCGGGGTTTCTTCTATTGTATAAAGGATTGCGATCGCGCTAAATGGTATTGACAAATTAATAGGTTTGATTGAAAAACGCTCCGGGGTGGAGCGTTTTAGGGTTGCTCGATGTAGTAGTCCATAACGAGCTCGTCTTCGAGGAGTTCGTTGGTTAGGATGAAGCCGATTTTTTGATAGAATTCGATGGCACCTGGATTTTCGGGCCAGACGGATAGGCGGATTCTTTGGCAGTCAGGCTTGGCCGCGAGCAGTTTGATGGCTGATTTCATTGCTAGTTTGCCATAGCCTTTTCCTTGGAATTGTTCACCGATCATGAAGCGCGGGATCCAGTAGCGGTCGTAGTCCTCGTTTTCGGGTATGTCTTCGATGGCGAGCAGGCCGATGACGGTTTCTCCGTCAAGGATGGCGTATGGTGTGAAATTTGGATCGACGTACGCCCAGGCGATTGTGTTGACGTTTTTCGCGACGAATTCTTTTTGGGACTCGGCTACTTCGAGTTTGACGCAGGCGCGTATATTATTTTGGTTTACTTTTTCGAGTGTGATGTTCATAGTTTGTGGGCCCCTTTTCAAGTTGTATTGTTTTATTCAACAGGAGTAGGGGATTTACCTTCTTTCATTAGTACATAATGGGCTGCCTTTCGTTCGCCGATGAGTTGCAATCCGGATTTGGCGAGGAGGCCGCGGGCGACGTTGCGATTGTTGAGCTGGGTAAAGTAGCGGAAGTCGCTGTTTGTCATTTTGGGTTTGATTAACATGAACCAGTCTTGGACGGTTTGGTGGTGTTCGGTTTTGCTAGTGTGACCGCATGATGGGCAGTTCCATTTTTCCCTACCCCACTTCATTCCAGGTCGGTCGCAGTTTGAGCAGATGACGCCGGGTAAGATGTCCGAAGGGTTGATGTCGTATCGGTCGGCGAGCGGGAATGGGTTGTAGTCTTTATGGTGTTCGATCATCGTGTTTGCTAAGTTGTGGATGGCGTGTCCGTCGAGTATATGTTCATTCACAGGCAGTGATCGGAAATGGGCGGGCGCTTCGTATGTGAAAATCGTTTTTATTTCTGGCGACGGGTGTTTGATGGCCAGTTCATTCGTGTGTGTGAATGTGAGGAGGCCGTCAATCGGGATTTGGATGCCGCGCGTGCCGAGCCAGCTTTTTAATAGATGGATTTTAAGGTCGATTTCAGTATACGGATTGCGCATCGGTTTGCGGTCGCCGTTTTGGAACACTCGGATGAATTGGGTTGGGTTCGCTTTGATAACCGTTTTGTCTTTGTAATTTTTCACTTCGATGATGGTGATTGATGACGGTGTGATGAGCAGCGAGTCGATTTGGAAATAGGCGCCGTCTTGCTGTAAATAGAGGTCGTGGAGTATGGCGTGCCGGTAGTTCGGCTTGAATTCGTTAATATGTGCGTCTAATTCGAGTTCGCCGTTGTAACCCGCTTGGCAGATTAGGAGATTTTTTTTCACTTCGGGCTTTTTTATATGGTTGTTCGGCAGGCGTTTGTCTAAGGATAGGAGTCCCTTTAGTTCGTTAGGCATTGTTCGTTTTTTATAGATCAATTTTTTATCACCTCATGATTAGTTTAGCTTGCAAGGCGCGCGAATGGAATAGTTTGGATGAAGTTCGCGTTTTGGGCCGTTTTCGGGGTTTAAAATTAGATTTTGAGTCGATTTCGGCGTTTAAAAATGGATTTTGCTAGTTTGGGAGTGGTTGATTGGTAGAGTTTATGCGTGGATGTGGGAGATTATGCGGAGTTTTTTTGGGATATGCGTGAGTTTTGACGGTTATGCGTCGTTTGGGGAGTTTATGCGCGGATTGGCGAAGTTATGCGTGAGTATTTGCGTTTATGCGCTTTTCGTGGGAGTTATGAGCGGTTGCGGGAATTTATGCGTGATTTGGGGATGGGCGTGGGGGAAAAATCGGTTGACTGGAGTTTTTGATCGCGCTGAATGGTTTTGACAAATTAAGGCGTGCAACTGAAACTTTTCGTTCGTTGATGCGTATGAAAATCGGAGGTGTTTTATATGTTCTGGGGAGCACTTATTACTTGTCTCTTTGTTAGTATACTTTGTTTCTTGTTTAGTTATTTAATTTGGAAGAAGAGGGAGTTTTCATTGATAGCAGGTTATAACGAAGAGTCTTTTAAGGGAGATAAAGAGAAATTAGCGAAGTCAGTCGGATTGTTTCTTTTAATCATTGGTCTATTGACTCTTCTTCTGCCGTTCGGATTAGAATTTATAGGTTCCGTCGCAGGAACTTTATTCGCGATTATTGTCATTGTAGGAACGATTGGTTTGATTATTTATATAAACAAAATATAGTTATCCAAAGAAGCGTTGCAAAGTGGTTGCCGGCATGCTAATATAACTCCTTTCCGATTATTTTCACGTAAGATAGCCACAATATTTGTGGACGAGAGGAGTTTTTATATGCAAGAAACGGTTGAGCCGAAAAAATATGAGTTTTTGGCGGATGATCCGAATGTAAAGGTTATGCCAATTATGCTTTCACTCATTATCGGTGCTTTTTTTGCGATTTTAAATGAAACATTATTGAATATCGCGCTGATTACGCTTATGGATGAATTTTCGATTTCATTGCCGACTGTCCAATGGATGGCGACAGGCTTTATGCTTGTGATGGCGATTGTTATTCCGATTTCGGCGTTGCTGTTGCAATGGTTCACGACGCGGCAGTTGTTTATCGGAACGATGACGGTTTTCACGATCGGTTCGATTGTTAGTGCATCCGCGCCAGCATTTCCGATTTTGCTTGTCGGACGATTAATTCAAGCGATTGGAACTGGTTTGTTAATGCCTATCATTTTTAACGTTTTCTTATTGATTTTTCCGCCGGAGCGCCGTGGGAAAGTGATGGGATTGGTTGGGCTTGTTATTATGTTTGCGCCGGCGATCGGGCCGACGCTTTCGGGCGTGATTGTTGAGTATCTCGGATGGCGTTATTTATTTATCGTTGTCATTCCGTTTGCTTTGTTCTCGATAGCGTTTGCTTCGAAGTTTTTAATTAATGTATCTGAAGTGACGAAGCCTAAAATTGACTTTATTTCGTTAGTATTTTCGACGATTGGTTTCGGCGGAATCGTTTACGGATTTAGTTCCGTCGGGCAAAGTGCGGAAGGATTTGCAAGCGCAAATGTGCTGATCGCGATTGTTGTCGGTGTCATCGGCGTTGTCTTCTTCGTGCTGCGGCAATTAAAGTTGGACGAGCCGATCATGGATTTGCGGGTGTTCCGTTATGGGATGTATACGCATGCGGTCTTCCTGTTTTTGATTATCATCATGGCGATGTTTGCATCGGAAATCATTTTGCCGATTTATATGCAAGGTCCGTTGGCGTTGACTGCGGCGACTGCAGGATTGGTTCTGTTGCCGGGAAGTATTTTGAACGGAGCGATGTCGCCGTTCATGGGGCATCTATTTGATAAGTTCGGGCCGCGTGTCCTAATGATTCCAGCGACGATTGTGCTGAGCGGAACGATGTTCATGATGAGCAGACTTACGATTGATACGCCGATTTGGGTCGTTGTCGTCGGGTATATATTAATTATGGTGTCGGTATCGGCAATTATGATGCCTGCGCAGACGAATGGATTGAACCAGTTGCCGAAGCGGTTGTATCCGCACGGAACGGCGGTCATGTCAACGTTGCAGCCGATCGGCGGAGCGATTGGCATTTCTGTTTTCATCAGCATTTTGAATGCAAGACAGCTGAAGTTTTTGGAAGGCTCGGCCACTCCTACTGACGTGGCGACGATCAATCTTGGGATGGTAGCGGGCATTGAACTTGTGTATTTTATTGCTTTTGCGATGTCCATCGTTGCGGTTGTTTTAGCTTTCTTCGTTTATCGCGCGAAGCCTGAGGAAGTGGAAGAGACGGCGAGCGAGCAGGTAGAATCAGTATAAGAAACAGCCTTTCCGGGATTCGGAAAGGCTGTTTTTTTGTATTATGCTTGCTACTATGCGCGTTCGTTGTGTTGCAGGAGACATTGATTGTGTTGCAAACCCGGCTGATTGTGTTGCGGATGACGTTGATTGTGTTGCGAACTCGGTTGGTTGTGTTGCGATTCGAATGGACGTGGGCGATCACCTATGGAAGCCCCTTCCCCGGTCGCGCTAAAAGCTTTTTACAAATTAGGGGTTTAAAATTTGAAACGAGCCTTTCCGACAATCGGAAAGGCTCGTTTTGGATTATTCAATGGCTACGAAGCTGCCGCCTGTATTTGTTGTGAAGTTGACTGTGCTGTTTTTGACGTTCGCGTTTTTATCAACTTCTGCAAAAGTGTTCGCGTCGACAACTCGGACTTTTTTGCTGTTTGTATTGACTGACATGACGATGTCGAGTTTATGGCCAAGTTTTGTCAGTTGTTGTTTTGATTCACCGATGCCGTTCCAGAATGTGATTGTGTAGATGTCGGAAACGGCGTTGATTATTGCGGATGCATCAGTTTTCTCGACGGAAATTGTAATGTCTCCGTTCAAGTTTTTGAAGATGTTTTTATGAAGCGAGAAGACTGCGCCGTCTTTTTGGATGTTAACGTCTTTCTTTGAACTTACGATTGCATTGAGGACGGAAGCGTTAATTTGGATATCGACTTCATTTTCCATAGTAGTTAAGTCGAATTCAATCGTTTTTCCTGATTGTGCAACCGCTTCTTCCGTGACGACGTAGCCGTTATCTGGCTCTTCGAGTGCTGTCACTTTGACGGATACTGTCGCTGAGAAGTCGCCGTTTGTGACAGTGATTGCTGTTGTGCCCGCGCCAAATGCTCTAATCGTACCGTTCGTGACGGTTGCTACGTTTTCATCTGCGGATGTGAAAGTCGATGTCGCTGTGACGTCTTCCTCCGTATGGGTTCCGTCCGCTTTTGTCGTTGTTTTTGTGACGATCAATTGGTCCGCTTCGCCAACGTTTAGGGCTACTTCATCTTTATTGACCGTAAATGTGATTGTGTCTGGTTCTTCGACAGCCGTGACTGTAACAGACACTGTTGCCGTAAAGTCTTCGTACGTGACAGTGATTATTGTTTCTCCTGCACCTACCGCTGTGACGTTTCCGTTTTCAACTGTTACGATTGCTTCATCTGCAGACGTGAATGTTGCGTCAGCTGTTACGTCTTGCTCTTCCGTCGTTCCGTCTGATTTTGTTGTCGTTTTGGTAACAGTTAAATATTCAGCTTCCCCAACTTGAAGAGATATATTAATTTTATTTACCGTGTAATCAACAGTATCTTCTTCGGCTTCTCCCTCACGTGTAACGACAAAGGATGTTTCAGCTTTATTGCCAGCCGCGTCGTTCACGAAAATTGTAACTGTGTTTACTCCATAAGCAAGATTAGTTAATTCGAAAGTAAATGAACCGTCTTGTTTAAGGTTCACACGCCCGCTTGATACAATGTTACCATCCTCATCCTGCGCTTCAAATGTCGTTGCTAGTTTCGTATTTAAGTTGTAGCCGAGGCCGTATAGGAACAGCTCTTCTTGCCACTCGATATATTTATCAACTACTTGGCCAGAAAATTCGTATGTGGAATGTTCTGCTACATGCTCTTCTTCCGACTCGATTGTAGCAGGTGAACTCTTCACGAAAAGTGGTCCGTCCCAAGCTTCGACGATAGCAGGCCCAGCTCCAAGGTTAAATCCAGTGAAGTCAACAGTGTATAAACCATCAGGAATCGCTGTCCATCCAGCTCCACCCCAAGGAACGTACTCACCGTCAATATCTAGGTAATAGCTTCCCGCCCCCAATGAAGAACCAGCATGCAAATAACCAATATAGCCGTCTCCATAATAACCACCATCTGGATTCATGATGTCCCAAAGCTCAATGTAGTTTGTCGCTACATTCGTGTTCAATATAAACTCAAGTCGCCCTATATCTTTAATGCCATCACCATTGAACGACAGATCCGTTTCTGTCAGCCTGTAATTTGTAATTGGTGCCGCCGAACCTTTCGGCGAGAAGTCTGCTGCAAACGGTAATGAAGCGGTCGTGCTACCACCTTTAATGTGGATGTATCCGAGGATTTCATCGCCGGCTTTTGTGTTCACATTTTGGGAAGCCGTCAATGTGACGTTGAGCAGCTCATCGTCGGATAATGTGAATGTTGGTTTGTCGATCGTGACAGTTGCGTCTGCAAAACCTTTCGTCACTTCGACTGTGGCGTTGTATGTGCCGCCGTTGCCGTTCATGTCTTTCACGAGAATTTGCTTTGTGACTGAAATATCGTTCGATAAATCTTGTGGTCCGAATGTGACGGTTCCTTTTTTGTTGTTAACCGTTTCCCCGTCATTGTTTGCGGTGTCGAGTGCGTACGCTAGTATTTCAGGAAACGCTGCTTGATACGCTTGTACGCGGCCGGCTCCTTGCGCGAATACGTCGTACTTGCTCGTGTCAAGGATCTTCGCTGTGTTGGACAAGGCGACTTTTACGTCAAAGGCGTCCCACGTCGGATTCGCTTGTTTTACGAGCGCCGCGATTCCTGCAATATGTGGTGTGGCCATGGACGTTCCTGTTTTGCGCGTGTAGGCTTGTTCGTAGGTGGCGTCCGGGAAGTCCGCTTTGTACATCGGGATTGTCGACATAATGTTCGTTCCTGGTGCGGTGACGTCAGGTTTAATGTCGAAGTTTGGCGTGGACGGTCCGCGTGAGCTGGAGTTGTTCACTTCGTCGCCTGCTGTCATTGTGTAGTCGAAGTTTCCGAATGAGATTGTGCCTTCCGCTTGTGCGAGTGCTGCACGGATTGCGTCGCCGTCTGTTTGGGACATGTCGAATGTTGGGATGAATTCGAATGCGTCGCCAAGGAATGTGCCGGATGGGCCTGGTGCACCCGTTCCGCCAGCGAAGTTGTGAACGATGATGGCGACTGCGCCGTTGTCTTTTGCGGCTGCGATTTTATCGACGAATGGGATTTCGCCACGTGAAACGAGTGCGACTTTGTCATTAACGTCTAGTCCTTCGTAGTCTGACGCTGCCCCAATTCCAGGGACTGCGACGATACTGTATTCGCCGTCAAGTTGATTGGCGAGGTTTGCGCCGTATGTTGTGCCCATTAGGTTTAGTGTTTTTGATAGGTTGTAGTTGCCGGCGTTAATGTTGACGTCGCCGAAGTAGTGCGCTTCCGGATTTGTCGTGTTCCCGACGGCGATGCCGAGACGAGCTGTTGATGGTGTGCCCATCGTTCCGCGACCCGGTCCGGAGTTGCCGGTTGCGACGACTGAAATTGTGCCTGCGAGCATGGCGTTGTTAATGGCGAATGAGCTAGCGTCTGTTTCGGTGTTGGAGCCTCCGCCGAGTGATAAGTTGATAACGTCCATTTCTTGCTGGACTGCGTAGTCGATTGCTGCGATGATGCCGGATGTGGATCCACTGCCGTACGCGCCGAGGACGCGGTATGCGTAAAGGTCGACTTTCGGTGCAATTCCTTTAATGCCGTATTCGTTGTTGCCGACTGCTGCGATTGTGCCCGCGACGTGTGTGCCGTGGGATGTGTAGAATGCCCTTCCGGATGAGTCGAATTCAGGACGGTTTGATGGGCGGTCTAGCGGTGATGTTTCGGAAGCGTCGTCGTCAGCACGTGTGCGGGCATAGTCGTTGCCAGTGTGCGGGACGAAGTTTCTGCCACCTTTGTAGATGCCTTTGAAGTCTGGGTGGTCGGCGTCGATGCCTGTGTCGAGGACGGCGACTTTGATGCCTTGTCCTTCATAGCCTGCTGCCCAGAGTGGTTCGATTCCGAGGAAGCCGATGCTCGTGTCCATGGCAGGGCCGACTTGTCCACCTTTAGCTTTTTGTTCGAGTTTTGATTCAGATGGAGCTGGCTTTTTCAGGCCGTTCGGTTTCGATGAGGCATTCGCTTTTTCGTTGTCGAGTGCGTAGACGATTGTGTCTGGTTCAACGAGTGTGACGCCGTTTATTTCGAGAAGTTTTGGTAGGTCGTCGGCTTTGACGGTTGCGGACATTCCGTTAAGTACGGTGTCAAATGTGAAGCCTTCGTTGAAGTGAATGCCTTTGTTGAGCATTTCTTTTTTGGCGGCTGCTTGTTGGTTGCGCACTTTTTGTTTCGCTCGTTGCGCTTCTAAGTTGGAGAATGATTTTCCTCGTAGTTTTTGGATTCCTTTTTGGAGTCCTACTGATTTTTCTGAGAAGTGGATGATGACGGGGACTTGTTCGTTCCCTTTGACGTTTTGTAGTTCTTCATGCAGTTTTGCTTCGCCCCCGAGTAGCTTGAGCTGTTCGGCGATCGCTGCTTTTTGCTGCATCGTGCTTTCGTTTTGATGTTGCTCTTTGAATGCTTTTAACGTTTTCCCGGTTTGTTCAGCAGTTTCCGATGCTGTTGCCGCGCCGGTGGAATCCGTGTTGGCGGATGCCGATAATGGCGTGAGCATGGAGAGCACGAGGATGATTGCGAGAAGTGTGCTGAACAGTTTAGTGAAGTGATGGTTTCTCAAAATAGCTTTTCCCCCTTTAGTAGTTTGGTAGATTGTTACCATTTTCACAATAACATAGAGAGACTTGTTTGAAAATAGAGATTCGTATAACAAATGTCGACAATCTCTGAAATTCGTTCGTAGGATCTGTATGTGCTAGTTCGGAAGGTTTATAGGTAATTTTAGAGCCATGATTTTATGTCTACGCTTCTTAAGTTGAGAATTTAGTATGGAAGTCCTTAGATGATGTTGCGGGTTATGCGCAAGTTTTGGGATTTATGCGTTTCTGATGGCGGTTATGCGCGAGTTTTGAGATTTATGCGTTTCTGGTGGTGGTTATGCGTGAGTTTTGAGATTTATGCGGTTCTGGTGGTGGTTATGCGCGAGTTTTGGGATTTATGCGGTTCTGGCGGTGGTTATGCGTGAGTTTTGGGATTTATGCGGTTCTGGCGGTGGTTATGCGCGTGTTTTGGGATTTATGCGTTTCTGGTGGTGGTTATGCGTGAGTTTTGGGATTTATGCGTTTCTGATGGCGGTTATGCGCGAGTTTTAGGATTTATGCGTTTCTGGGAGCGGTTATGCGTGAGTTTTGGGATTTATGCGTTTCTGGTGGCGGTTATGCGTGAGTTTTGGGATTTATGCGTTTCTGGTGGCGGTTATGCGTGAGTTTTGGGATTTATGTGTGTTTCGCGGAGATGCGTGATTGTCAATGTCTATTTGTCGCGCTGAATGCTTTTGACCAATTATGGGTTTCATTTAAAGAAGTGGGTCACGAAGGAAGTTCTGGATGATGTGGTTGTCGGGCTCGTATGTTTTGAAGGTGTAGCCTTCTTTTTGTAGCCATTCGATAATTTTTGGAAGAGCGATTGTAGTTTGGCTGCGGTCGTGCAGCAGGATGATGATGTCGGTGTCGCCGGATTTTATTGCTTTCATGACGCCGTCTTGGACGTTTTTTACGATTTGGTCTGCTTGTTTGTCCGTATAACGCCAATCGTTCGAGTCGACGTTCCAGTCCCACAGTTTATAGCCGTGTGCGATGAGGCTTTTTTGCATGCTTGGTGTGACGAGCGGCTTGCTGCCGTATGGGACGCGGACGAGTTTCGGTGAGTTCCCTGTTAATTGCTCAATGATTTGAGCGCCGCCAGCCATTTCGGCAATGAATGATTCGGTCGATCCGTAGACGTATGCTTTGTTATGGGTCATGCTGTGGGAGCCGATGTAATGGCCGCTTTTTGAGACCGTTTTTACGATGGATTCGTTTTGTTTCATTTGATTGCCAAGAAAAAAGAATGTGGCGGGTACGTTATATTTTTCAAGTGTAGCGAGATTGTGTAATGTGAATTGATTCGGACCGTCGTCGAACGTTAAGTAGACAGTTGCTTTTTTCGATGTCGATGCCGGTGTTTGCTTTTGGGCATGTGATTTAATAACTTCCTCAAACGCTTCATGACTTATATGATTGAATTCATCTCGATAAATGCGGATCGTATGGTAACTTTGAAAATATTCGAATTGGAACCCGGTTTCGCGAGCAATATATTTCACGCTAATGAAGATTTGACCGTCAATTGAGGCGAGTGGTGACCATGGCTGGTCCACGCCGTCTAACGTTGTCATACTCGTTAAATGATCGAAGACGATCTCTTTCCCTCGTTTACGGATGATTGTCTTTCCGTCTTTCGTTTCGACGGGTAAGTAGAGGTATTGCGCAATGTCTTTGAGTGGCACTTTTGTGTCACCGTCGATAACGCGGATGTCGTCGAGGGGCAATATGCGGTCATGCAAACCGATGTATCGATTCCCTCTTTCGTTTGTCGCTTCGGCTTTTCCTATTCCTACGAAAAACATGCAAATGATTGCGATGCAACTTATCCAAATCCATTTCTTCATCCGTTTGTCCCTGTCTCCTCTCGAAAACTTTTCCGATTTCTTCACTATATTGAAAGAGGGACAAGTCTAGAAGCAGAATTCGGAATTTGGGCTTCGGAATGGTGTAAAACTGTTCGTTTCTATATGTATATTTATCGGGGAATTTGACTAGTCTAGTTGCAAAATCTATTCCCCCATTTCCCGGGAAATCGACATAGGAGCGGATTTTGATGAATCACGACGACAATCATCGATTTACTTTGCAAGATTTCTTGTTCGGGTTGACCGGTTCGACTATTTTCGTCATTGTGTTGCATTTTTTTACGGGTTGATTCTCAACGAATTGAAGACAATAAAAACACTCATCGTTTGTGGACGATAAGTGTTTTTTATAATTCATTTTTCAATTTTAGTGCATTCCTTCCGTCAGTTGAGCGAATAAGCTTCGGTTATTTGTTTCGAGTGCGTAGTCGATCATACGTAAGCGATTGTCGGATTCGATTTCTTTCATCAACTCCTCCGCTTCCTGAATGACGACTTCAGGTGGTTCAAATTGCAAGTTCATTGTCCCTTCAAGGATCGAAGACAGGTGTAGGTGAAGATCCGAGATGAGAAGGAGCTGGTAAAGCGGCAGTCGGATAAATCGGTTGCCTCGTTGGAAGACGAACACTTCACCGAGGTTTTCGACTTGCAAGCTTTTCATGTTAACAACGATTTCCTTTCCTTCAGAGGGCACGAATTGGTACACTTCACCACCTTTTATTATCGAGAAATATTGATAGGCAAACACGAGACGTAGACGGAAGTCTTCTTGGCTAGTGAAAAAAGGCGTCATACGCTGAACAGATAGCATGTTTTCCCCTCCATCATTGAATATTCCGATTATTATCATTCTATCACAGTTCCCTACATTTTGTGAATGAATTGTCTTCTATACTATTCAACGATGTTTACGATGATGCTATTTCTTCCTGTTCTCGGGCCTCATCATGAAGTGGGTTTCGACCGGCTCTATGATGACTTTTCTTTTCAGCATTCGTTTAATTAAATCACTTTCGCCGTTTTTAAACATCATCAATTCATCGGATTGATAATTGGCGACGAGCGCTTCAGCGTCTTCCGATATGAATGATTCTGCAGCTATGAATCCGCCGTTTTCGTCATCTACAAAAATATGATCTGTCGAATCATGTCCTTCTAGCATGAGATTACGTTTTTCATAAAGTTTAGGTACGCGTAATATTAAAGTTTCCAATCTAATTCCCCCTCCATCGATAATTATGTATGTTGTTTTCCTTACATTAAATGATATCATTTACGATTCCGGCTTAAAAGCCTTATAATAAAGGGAATGCTTTAGTTTAGGGAGTGAGCCGATGCACATGTCAGTGGAACGTTTTTCGTATTTACATGAGCGTGAAATAGATGAATGGATGGATCGGATCAAGCATTCGTTCCGTCCGGATGTGCAAGTGGAGTCTGTGCAGATCCGGAAGGCGGTCTCGTTAGTCAGAAAAGGTGCGTTTCTTGACTTTCGTATTTTACAAGGCGTGTCTACCCTTGTTGCGACAGTGGCTGACGAAGGCGAGCAGACGGTGAAGCTTGCGCCTTCCGTATCGTTCAAAGATTGTACGTGCGATGATGTCGAATGGTGCGCGCACGAAATTGCCGTCGTCTTCCATCTTTATTCACAGTTCCATTCGTTAACGGAATGGCTGCATGGATGGCAACGGAGAGAGGCGGAACAAATGGCGTTAACTGTTTCAGAACGGACACCGGAAGCTTGGAACGCCGTATTGTATAGGCTAACGGAGCCACTTCGGAACATTGAACCTGGTGAGAATCCAAATGTGTTCATGCATGAAAGCTCATTAATGGATGAGAAAATGATTCCGCTCTCCCCTTTCGAATGGGAATGGAAGCCGCTATTCGAACTGTTTTACCGGTTGCATCTGTTGGATGCAGGCTGGTCGTTTGCGCGCGAGCATCTCGAGGAGGCAAAACATTTCACGTACCGTCAATGGCAAGTGAAGATGTGGCTCAATGAACAGATCGGGAAATTGCGCGATATCGGAAAAGCGCTCGGGAAGAAACCGAGACTGTTCGAGACAGATGCATTTTATTCGGCACTGAAATCGCAAGTCCGCGAGTTTGTTTTGCGAAATGGTGGTCTATATGAAGTCCGTCTAGATATTTATGCGATCATGTGGGAGTTCCTGTACAAAGACCAAGTTGCGCAGGAGCAAGAGCTTGCTTATCTTCTTGACGATGACTCGGTAGACGCGGCTTTTTTTGCTGCTTATTTCAATTTGACGAAGGGCGATCAAGAGACGCTTGCGAAAATTGCGGAACGTGCGGGCGGCGAACTTGTCGGCCATTGGCTTCCGTTAGCGGATCTTGCTGCTGAAATGGAAGATATTGACGCACTATCTGTCATTATGAATACGATTCACCCGCATATTGGCACGTTTTTTGAACGGATTACGCTTTCAACAGACCGGTATCATTTCATCCGGAAAATCGATGGACTGCTTGAAGAGGCAGAATTTCCGGAAGAGCGGCGTGAAGAGCTGTTTATGATGTATGGAGAAGATGGCGTCAGCGCGTTCGGCGATTTTCTAATTGAGCGGAAGCGGTTCTCCGAATGGGCGGCGCTCATGCACCGGTTCAACATTCCGTATGACGGGGTCGAGCCTGATACGTTGAAGTTCGTTCTCGCGAATGACCCTGCTTCCGTCATGCCGCTGCTCCATACGTACGCAATGCGGTTCATCCAAGAGAAAAATCGGCATAGTTACCGACGCGCCGTTCGGTTGTTCAAAAATATGAAGGCAGGCGCGAAAAAGAGCGGCAAAGTCGAATTTTGGAACCGGTATGTCGACACGGTTCGCGAACAGCATAAACGGTTGCGCGCCTTGTCGGAAGAAATGGAAAAGGGGAATTTGAATTTATGACAAAAATGGATACGTTGCATCTCCTTTTCCAATTGGCGATTGATCGGGATGAAGACGGACGGTACGCAATTACTGCGACAGATTCGTCCGGCCGTGCGGTTGCTCCGGACAGGCTATCTTCTTTCCTATTCTTTACGAATGAAAAGGCGTTGTACGGTTTGTTGCCGATGACCGATGAAAAGGCGGTCCATTTGAATACAGATGAGTTCCTCCAAGTGTTTGCGGGTGAGCCGCATCCATTCGCTACGTTCAATGGACAGACATCGACTGATGAAGCACATTTATCTGCGTTACGGGAAGCGGCGCGTTTATGGAATGAACCCGATTTCTGGCAGCATGCGGAACTGAACGCAGGGATGATCCGATTCGACGAGGAGAAAATTGGGATTTCTGCCCTTTCTGCGATGATTTTGCATGATGCGATTCGCGAAAAAATCAATGCTTCGGCCATGCAGCTCGATCAGTTGCCGGCGCTGTTGCCGCATTTGCGCAAGTACGGTTGGCCGGGTGATTCGGTTTCGACGATGCCTGTCCGAGTCGCTTTCCGTTTGACGGAGCCGGATGACGAGGCAGAATCAGAATGGTTGCTAGAGACGGTCGTCGTTAGTGAACGCGGGGCGCATTGGACGCCTGCTGTTCGTAAAGCGAATGCGGAAATCGGCGATGCGCTTCCTGCGAAGTGGAAAGGGTATGCCGATGAAATCCGGGAAAAGCAGTCTGAGATGGTGTCGTTCCTCCGTTCGGTTGAGGCTGAGCCTGCGAATCGATTTTTGTCGATGACGATGTCGGATCCTGAAGTACGGATGTTCATTCAGGAAGATTTGCCGGTGTTTCAGTCGTTCGGGTATCCCGTCATTTTGCCGGCTTGGTTGAAGTCGGTGACGGAGTCGAAAATGCGCGTCCGAACGAGTGCGAGTGTGCAGTCGTATCGGTCTGCGGCAGGTCTTGATGAAGTCCTTTCGTTCGACTGGAACTTTTCGCTCGCTGGGAAGGAGATCGATCAAGATTCGTTTCGGAAGATGGTCGACGAGAATCGTGAGTATATCCGTTCCGGTGATGAGTGGTTCCATATCGACCCACTTTGGCTGAAGCGGATCCGCGAGTTAATGGAGCAGGCGGATGCTGGCGAGTGGACGGTAAAGGATTTGCTGTTTCAAGAGATTCCCGAGGAGATTATTCCGGTCGATGACGATGACAGTGCAGATGATCCCCTACTTGCGTTTTCGATGCAGCAGTCGTTGCGCGACTATGTCGAGATGGTGTCGAATAAACACGGTCTTCCTGACGCGGGTATTCCGGAAGGGCTTATGGCGGAGCTCCGTCCGTATCAAGTCGACGGGTATAATTGGCTCGTCTTCATGCGTGAGAATCATTTCGGCGCTTGTTTGGCGGACGATATGGGGCTCGGGAAGACGGTTCAGCTCATTTCGTATTTGTTGAATGTGCATGCGCGCCCAGAAACGGACTCCCCTTCGCTCATCATTTGCCCGACGAGTGTGCTCGGCAACTGGCAAAAGGAGCTGGAGCGGTTTGCGCCGACACTTAACGTGCATACGCATTACGGTCCGACGCGTGCGCGGGAAGACGAGTTCGATGCGCTTTTGAAAGAGCGTAAGCCAGATGTGATTTTGACGACGTACGGCACGGCGACGCAGGACGATGAGACGCTTGGCGGTACGGTGTTTGCGAGCATTACGCTTGATGAGGCGCAAAATATTAAAAACATGCAGACGAAGCAGTCTCGGGCAATTCGGAAATTGCATGGCGACCACCAAATTGCGTTGACAGGGACGCCGATTGAGAACCGGTTGTCGGAGCTATGGGCGATTTTTGATTTCATCCATAAAGGGTATTTCGGTAGTTTCCGGACATTCACCGAGCAGTATATCGTTCCGATTGAACGGGATGATTCAGAGCTTGAAAAACGTAAGTTGCGGGCGAAAATTCGTCCGTTCTTGTTACGCCGTACGAAAAACGATCCTGATTTGCAATTGAATTTGCCGAAGAAGCTTGAGCAGAACGAGTATTGTCCGTTAACGACGGAGCAGGCTGCGCTCTATGAAAGCTTCATCGAGGATACGAAGTTCAAGCTCGAGACGTTGACCGGGTTTGAGCGTAAAGGGCTCATTTTGAAAATGTTGAGCCGGTTGAAGCAGCTTTGTAATCATCCAGCGCTGTTTTTAAAGGAGCCACATGCGCCTGCAGATGAGATGCTTACGCGTTCGGTGAAGTTGAATCGAATCGTGTCGATGGCGGCGGATATTGCTTCGAACGGTGAGCAATGTCTTATTTTCACGCAGTACATCGGGATGGGCCAATTAATTCGCCACTGTTTGAGCGAGTTGCATAATATCGATGTGCCGTTTTTGTCGGGCAGCATGCCGAAGGGACAGCGCGATCATTTAGTCGAGGCGTTCCAGGCTGGTGAGTTCCCGATTTTCATCTTGTCGTTGAAGGCGGGTGGAACAGGCTTGAATTTAACGGCGGCGAACCATGTGTTGCATGCGGACCGTTGGTGGAATCCCGCTGTTGAGAATCAGGCGACGGACCGGGCATACCGGATTGGCCAGACGAAGTTCGTGCATGTTCATAAGTTTGTAACGGTCGGAACGATTGAAGAGAAGATCGATAAAATGCTTGTTGAGAAAGCTGCCCTTTCCGCAGATTTAATTCAGTCGAGTCAATGGCTTACGGAGTTATCTGATACGGAATTGGATGATCTTCTTTCATTTGAAAGATCGTGATGCGACCTCGGTTTCCTTTTGGGAATCGGGGTTTTTTCGTTTTTCGTTTACATCGGCTTTGCCGGGCGCCGAATATGTATAGGAACGACTTTTCTTGCTAATTCTTTTTCCTCCAATTCGTTGATCCGCTCGTTCATGCCGGCGACGATGCGGATGAGTTGTCCGACTTGCAGTTCCATGCGGATAAGCTGTTTTTCGTATTGTTCCAAGCTCTTTCCTCCTTTATACTAATGTATGGATGCGGCGGGAGCGGTCCCCGCCACATTGTGTTGGCCATGATCATTGGGCCTTCGCAGCAAGCATTGCCTGTAGGAGATGGCAATGCCCCCTATTGGATATGGGAGGATCCCCACCCTTCCATATCCGAATTGTTTTTTCCTCTTTTACTCGTTTCTCTCTTAGATATTGTTTTCTCTTATTTACTTTTGTTTGTGTATCCGAGCTCTCCTTCTATCCCCCTTTTTCCCTTTACTTTCGCTGCCCTATGTATCATTTTTGATGATCAATAGATTGGCAGCCCATCTTTTTCGTCCTGTGGCAGGTGGAAGTTCGAGGTGGCCTTTTCCTGTTCGCTCTCCCTTTCCTCACCGCCACTTTGTTGCACATGGACATGCGGCTCTCCGTATAGATTGTCGTTTTCTCTCCGTTTTGTCGATAGGAATCGAATTTCTTCGCCGATTACTTCGGTGACGAAGACGCGGCTTTTATCTTCCCGTTCGTATGTCCGTGATTGGATTCTTCCGCCGACACCTATTAAGGACCCTTTTCCGCAATGCTTCGCCGTGTTTTCCGCGGTTTTTCCCCAGGCAGTGCAAAGAATGAAGTCGGCATCTACTTCGCCTTGCTGGTTTTTGAATTTGCGGTTTACGGCAAGAATGAAGCTCGTTTGCAACCTTCCTTCCGATAGCCTTCTTAAAATCGGATCCTTCGTTACGCGCCCTACGAGTGCAACTTGGTTCATATTTCCCCTCCTTTCTTTCGGTGATGCCTTCATCATATAACGGTTCGAAAATTGGCGCAAATCGCGAAAATTTGATTTTGGTAGTGTTTTCGTGTCGATTTTTTCGTTGTAAAATGAAGAAACTGCGTATTATTGCGTGTTTATAAGTTTTCATTTTTTCGAGATAATTCGAGCTTGGCTGTTTCTGAAGTTTTTTTCTGACATATGGTATACTTGATGCAAAAAGTGAGCGGGGTGGGCGTGTGAAGACGTTTAAGATGCTTTCTGTCGGTATTTTGATAGATGATAAAGTCCAAGACTTTCCGCTAATCGACGGCATTATTATTAATCAGGAGAATAGCCACCGGATGTGGGTTCTTGAACTTTTTATTGATCGGAAGTATGAGCAGCTGTTTGAAGAGTGGAAGGCGGCGGATAAGTTATTAGAAGCGAGTGTCGTCATATCCTATCCTGAAAACGAGCCGGCCGGTTTCCGTGTAGCAGTCGATACTGTGCAACAAATTGGGGAGAATATTTCGGTTTTGTTGAAAGGGCGGTTGAAGCGCGCCCGCACCCAGTATGCGGAGCATTTATTGGAGGAATTAATTACCGAAGGGCTGAGCGGCGAGGAGCTGTTGAAGCGTTTCGAGTCGGATATGCGCGAACGCCCGCGATTGAAGAAGGATCGGGAAGAAATTTGAGCAAAGCTGCCAATAACGGCGGCTTTTTTTGTTGGCGATTTTTGTTGGTGCCTGTGCAAGACACATTTATGACAATTCATTAAAATGATTGAATATACAGTGAGAGTCATTTGAAACCTTCATATAGATGACTTCCCTCTTCACCACTATACAATTGTAGTGAATAAACTGAATTGTGCCGGCGGCTGTGCACGACACATTTATGACAATTCACCGGGATGACTAAATATGCATAAAAGTTTACCCCAAACCTTCGTATAAACGACTTCCCACTTCACCAATATACAATTGTAGCGAATAAACTGAATTGTATCTTGCACAGGCACCGCAAAAAGCCAAAAGAAAAACCGCCGGGGGTGGCGGTTTTCTTTTGGCTTGCGGTTAGCGGTTGTTGTTATTGTTCTCGTTGCGGTTCTGATTGGTGGTGTCGTTTGGGTCATCTGTTAGGATGCCGTCGCTACGGTTATCTTTTATGATTCCGCCGTTTGCACCATTGTTCCCATCGGTTCCGTTATCGATGCCATCCATGTTCGGTCCTGCGCCGTTGTTGACACGTGGAGTTGTGTCACGTAGACCGTCGTCTAAGTTCTCCATCGGCGTTTCGTTGTTGTTCGGGACGCCGTCGTTGTTATTGTTTCCGGCACACGCCGTTAGTGCTAGTCCGGAAACGAGTATGAACGGTATCGCTTTTTTGAACATGAAAATTCCCTCCTTTCCACAAGCCTCATATCATACAAATCGTATGATACTCGTAGGTTGGCTAAAAAGGAGGGAACTATCCATACTATTTATTGTTCTTTATTGAGTCGATCTTTGAGCAGTGATTCGACAAAAACCGCCTCGGCTTTGCAGTCGTATGAGTAGTGTGTGTCGAGTTTTTCCTGCATGATTTGGATGTTGGCAATTTGTTCTTCAGATGGCGGCTCGCTTATGATGCGCTGGATGACTTCATTGATTCGCTGGGCGAGGTCTTCGTGAAATTTCGGATTTGCTTTCATGTCGTCCGAAATTCTTTCATACCACAGTGCTTTCGTCGTGATGTATTCGCGCCATGAATCGATGAAGTCCTCGATGTCGTACAGTTCTTCGTCCCATGCGATGTCCGACATATATTGCTCGAACGTTTGGGTGATGGAGCGTGTAATGCTGCTCTTTATATTTGGAGAAAGATCATTGTACATATTTAGTTGGTACCTCCCACTGTAAACGTGCGTCTATTGTAGCCTAGCTACTGAACAAAGTGCACTTTCCATTGTAGCTGACAATTCACACGCACGCAATTTAATTTGAAGTTTCTGCTACTGGGCCTAGTGCGAATGTAATTTCTGTTTCGCAAGCGATTTCGCCGTCGACAGACGCGATTGCTTTTCCTTTTCCGATGGCACCGCGCATACGTGTAATCTCAACTTCAAGTCGCAATTGGTCTCCAGGAACGACTTGACGTTTGAACCGGCAGTTGTCGATACCTGCAAAAAATGCGAGACGTCCACGGTTTTCTTCTTTTTGAAGAATAGCAACGGCACCT
Source organism: Sporosarcina sp. UB5 (assembly GCF_050859005.1). Lineage (GTDB taxonomy): Bacteria > Bacillota > Bacilli > Bacillales_A > Planococcaceae > Sporosarcina. Next base: position 1,582,462 of record NZ_CP125984.1, on the reverse strand, counting down.
ACTTGGGCAAGTGCTTCGACGATGAGGACGCCTGGCATAACTGGGTAGCCCGGAAAATGGCCATTGAAGAAGTCTTCGTTAACTGTAACGTTTTTCAGGCCAACGACCCGTTTTCCTTCCTCAAGTTCTGTAATTTTATCAACTAAAAGGAAGGGGTAACGATGAGGAATAATTTCCTGAATTTGTTGTGCATTTAGCATTTCCTTTGTCCTCCTGAATATTTATGTATTTAATTATAAATGAAAATGAAATGAAAGAGCCATTATGACTCTTTCCCATTAATAATATCGAGTATGTGCGTCCACGTCTCTTTTTTTAGTGCATCGGCGGGTTGACCGTCGCCAATGTAACCGTAACCGATGATAGCACCGGAAATTGCGGCACCTGTGAGCAACAGAAGGACGAGCACGATCCGTAACCAAATCGGTAGCAGACGAACTTGGACCCAAATGCGCCGCTTATCGCTCGTTTCCTCTTTGACGGATTTCTGCTTTTTTTGCTCGTTACGTTTCACACGCGACACGATAGTAGGCGTCTCGGTAGTGTTATTTTGTTTCATTTGCTCCCATTGAGGACGTTTCTGTTTGTCATCTATCATTTCGGATTCTCCCTAGCGCGGCTTATCGAATGTTATTAATTAACCCTAACATTTGATCGGCAAGTGTGACCGTTCGCGCGTTAAATTGGTAAGAACGCTGGACGTTAATTAAGTCTGTCATTTCTTTTTCGTAATTGACGTTGGACGCTTCGAGCTTCCCATTTTCCATTCCGATGCGGTTCCTATTTGCGCCGTTCATTTCCGTCAGGATGTCCCCGATAGCGACACCAAGTTCCGCTACGTTTTCAGGAAGTGCTAATAGGCCTGCGGAAATGCTTTTCATTAAATTTGGACGTTCCAATGTCGTGACACCCATTTCGATTCGCTGTACGTTTCCGTCGTTATGCGTTACTTCAAGCACTCCGCCTGGAAGCATATTGTAACTTTTGACGTTATCAGCGAACGTAATCGGCTGTCCCGCACTGTTCGCGACTGGATAGCCGCCTTCGTTAACGAGCATCAAGTTGCCGCCTTCAACTGGGGATACGTAAAAATTCCCAGCACGCGTGTACACCGTTTGCTCTCCGCCTTCTCCGGGCATAATAACGTTGAAGTATTGCTTCGGTTCGGTTAATGCGAAGTCGAGTTCGCGGCCGGTCGATTGTAATGAGCCAACTTTCCAGTTCATTTTCGCGGGGCCGAGCGCGGCACCTACACCATACCGGATGCCTGCCGGTGATTGCCGCTGCGCCGTATCGGCTTTATCGTTCGTAAATTGTTGGTAAAGTAGTTCATGAAAATTCGCGTCACTCGATTTATACCCGGTTGTCGCGGAATTCGCAAGGTTATTCCCGATGATGTCGAATTGGGTTTGCAATTGGTTCATCGTGTTCACTGCTGTCGTCATCGATCGTATCATTCGTTTACGCCCCTTTCAAAACGCGTCATCCGTTGACACGCCCAATTTCGTTCACAGCTTTTTCCATGCTCCGGTCATATGCTTGAAGGATCTTTTGATTCGCTTCAAATGCGCGATACGCGGCGAGCATGTCCGTCATTGCCTTCGCTGCGTCGACGTTGGAACTCTCCAAATAGCCTTGTTGGAATGAATACCCGACTCCCGCAACCCCTTGCGCTTCAGGCAAGTTACCTGTTGTGCTTGCAAACAGGCCATTTCCTTGCTTAAAAAGTGCGCCAGGCCGATCAGCGAATGAAACACCAAGCGTCGCAACCGCCACTCCGTCTTGCATAATGTCGCCAGCGTCCGAAATGCTGAAATCGTCATTTTGCAGTTGAATGCGTTGCCCATTCGTATTGAGAACGTAATACCCCATCGGATTCGTTAAGAAGCCAGCTGGGTCGATTGTGAAATTCCCGTTTTTCGTGTAGAGCTCATTGCCGTTTCCGTTTTCAAGTCGGAAGAAGACGGCTCCACGTTCACCAGTTTCCGGGTTGACCGGTAAGTTGCCGTCCAGTAACGCAACGTCCGTCGTCATGCCCGTTTCACGAAGTGCTCCTTGCGTGAAAAGCGGCATCGTTTCTTGCATATAGACGCCTGTTGACAACTCTCCGACCGGCGAAAGGCCGTTCAGCTGAATGCCTTTTTCGGTTGGAATGCGTTTTGCGTGTAAGCTCGACATGAACATTTCCGGGAATGAACGGATGCTTGACTGTTCAGCTTTAAAGCCTGGCGTATTGGCGTTCGCAATGTTGTTCGCAAGCATTTCCGTCCTGCGCTGTTGCGCAATCATGCCGGAGCCGACAGTGTAAAAACCTCGGAACATCGTATCCGTCCCCTTTCATCAATTCGTTAGTGTATCGTCGTTCTATAGAGTTTTCATTTTGGTAAATCTATTTTATTCAAATAAAGTGCTACGTTAATGGCACCTTATCTAATGTTCTCAAGCAGGATGCCCGTCCCAATAGCTACGCAACCGAGTGGGTTGTCCGATACGAACACAGGTACTTTCAATTCCTCGGCGAGTAGCTGGTCGATTCCGTGCAATAACGCGCCGCCACCCGTGAGGAAAACACCTCTATCAATAATGTCCGCAGATAGTTCTGGCGGCGTTTTCTCTAAAACGTTTTTCGCAGATTGAATGATCATGCCAATCGATTCGTTGAGCGCTTCTCGCACTTCCTCAGAATCAATTGTAATTGTGCGCGGAAGTCCTGTAACCATATCGCGTCCACGAATATCCATCTGCTCTTTACGGCCACCCGGAAAGACAGTTGCGATTTCTTTTTTAATCGTCTCTGCAGTCCGCTCTCCGATGAGCAATTTATATTTTCGTTTAATTGATTGAATAATGTCATTGTCGAACATGTCACCAGCCGCTTTAATCGACTCGGACGTGACGATATCGCCCATCGACAGCACTGCGACGTCCGTCGTGCCGCCACCGATATCGATGACCATATTCCCGCTCGGCTGGAAGATGTCCATACCGGCACCGATTGCTGCGACTTTTGGCTCTTCTTCAAGATACACTTTTTTGCCGCCGGATTTTTCTGCTGCATCTTGGATCGCCTTTTGCTCGACATTCGTAATGTTCGTCGGGCAGCAGACGAGGATCCGCGGCTTCGATAGAAACCCTTTGACATTCAATTTATTAATGAAGTGACGCAGCATCATTTCCGTCACGTCGAAATCGGCGATTACGCCGTCTCTCATCGGACGAATGGCAATGATGTTGCCTGGCGTCCTTCCTACCATTTTACTCGCTTCTTCTCCAACCGCCAACACTTTGTTAGAATGTTTGTCGATTGCGACGACTGCTGGCTCGTCCAGAACGATGCCTTTCCCTTTTACGTGAATCAACACATTTGCAGTCCCAAGGTCGATTCCGATATCCTTTGCAAACATCAATCCCGTTTCCCCTTCCGACTTCAGTACGAACAGTCTATTCTCCTAACTATAGATTGTACCATAATGGCTCTTTATTGAACACAATTATTGACAGTTATTTCGCATTTTTTCATTGAACAATAGATGTATTGGGGATTTGTGTCGATTGGGGTTTCATAGTGTAGCTTTTCGGGGTGATGTTGACGGTCGTCTTATGCGTAGTCCTTTTGACATTTCAGGGGGGAATGGGGAGATGGGATCATTGAATCGGTTGAACAACTTAATTTTTTCCATGTGAAAAGACAGGGTGTCCGCCTTCCTGCAAGGATGGTCGATTGTCCCCGTCTATTCTCGTTACGTGTTGCGGGCTTTCTTATTCTCATTCATCCATTTCATCCGTGTTGCTTCACCGCCTCTTAAATGTCTGACAGACTTATGATAGGCAAGTATTTTGGCGACTTCTTCAGACAACTCCGCGTCTACATTCGGCAGCCGTTCCGTTAAGTCTTTATGAACCGTGCTTTTCGAATAGCCCGTCGATTTCGCCAGCGCCCGTACGGTAAGTCCAGTGTCCAGCAACATTTTGCCGAGGCGCACGCATCGCCTCCGAATTTGCTCGTGCACGCCCTCTTCCTTTCTCTGTCAGCTCCGTTTCTTCCTTTATCTTATGCGGCGTGCGGCCCAGTTATGTCAACGCGCGACAGAGGTGGCTTGTTTATTCTTTTACAGGCGTGTTATCGGATAGTTTTTGGACGCGGGAGGCGGCGTTTTGGACGCGGGACACGATACTTTGGACGCGGAGCACGTCGCTTTGGACGCGGAGCACGTCGCTTTGGACGCCGGATAGTAATTCGCGCCAAATGCTTTTGACAATTTAAATGGTCTGCTTTACACCTCAATACTAGTTAGAAAGAGATTTCCGTAAAACAGTAATTATCCATTTCACTTTGCGCGATCAGAAGTAACAAGGTATCAAAAATCGTCCGCGGTCGCGCTCAATAAAAAAACCACTCTCACGAAAAGAGTGGTTTTGTTCGTTAGAATCCTAACAATGAGCGCGGGTTGATTGGATTGCCGTCTTTGTGCACTTCGAAATGCAGGTGTGTACCGGCTTTGGCATTCCATTCGTTGCTTGTGGCGGTTCCGAGTGATTGGCCTTGGATGACTTCGTCGCCTATTTTGACGAGGACGCCGGTCAAGGAGCTGTAAAATGTTGTCATTCCGTTGGCATGTTCGATTTTGACTTTGCCGCCTTGGAATTCATCGAGAATGACATCTGTCACTGTTCCGCTAAGGGCTGCGACGACTTCGAATGGTTGGCCATCCATCGAGATCGAGATTCCTTTGTTTGTAACATACATTTGGTTAAAGACGAGTAGTGCGTTTTCACGTGACTCTTCATCGGCTTCAGCATCATAGTACTCTTGTATAATGGCTACGTTGTCGAGATATTCCTCATTGAATGGGAATTTGAGTACTTCGGTTGAAGCATTTGTTTCGACTAGTGGCTGATCGTTTGGATCTGTTGCGTCGGCAATTTCGTTCGGGCCCTTTATAGCGTTGTAACCCCAAATCATGCCGACGAGGGCGATCGCGATCCCTGCATAGATGGCCGGCCAGAACCATCTATTCTTCTTCTGACTCTTATTCTTCTGAGAAGGAGATTTCGATTTTTCTTCTCGCATTGTCATCACCTCACTTGCTATTGTTTGCAAGTGTTGGTTATTTTAAACATTCCGATTCGTCTATTTCAAACTTTTTTATTGTTGTGCCGGAATAATAGTAGGTAAGTATGTTTTCGGCGGTCCATCCTTTCTGGGCAAAGGCTTCGGCGCCGTATTGGCTCATGCCGACTCCGTGTCCGTATCCTTTCGTTGTGATGAGGACGATTTCATTCGTAACGTCATAGGCGATGTCAAAGTCTGTGGAGGCGAGTCCGAGTGCTTCCCGCATTTCTCGTCCACTCATTTCGAAGTCTGTTGATACGGCTTTTTGCACGCGACCCGTTTGATTGCGAACGAGCTTGAGGCTTTTGAATCGATCGGCTTTCCATTCGGATCCGAGTGCTTCATTCCACAACGCAATCGGTAAGTCGATGCGCCTTTCCACTTCAGCCGCGACTAAGTCCTCACCCGGGCTTTCCACGCTTTGCAAGTAAGGTATTGGATTGCCGCTATAGTTTTGTGCTGTTTCAGTTTTTCCATTCGATGTTGAAAAGAACATTGCGGTGATCATTTCATTCCCATATACAATTGTGTCTCCTTCGGTCGTGGCGACGATTTCACGGAGCTTCTTCTCGTTTTGCTTAAATTTTTTCCCCCACCGTTCTTTTCGTTCCTGAACGGTTTTGTGTACTTGGGCGGAGACGGTTGCAGCAATCGGCTTCTTGCCTCCGTCTGTCGTCCGTAGTACGTATGTCCGAGCTGCAATCGCTTGTGCCCTTAAGGCTTCGTCGTGGAAGTCGATTGGCATTTCGCCTGCGACGACTCCAATAACGTACTCCTCAAGTGGCAAAGGCTTGTCCACCCCTTCCACAGTTATATAGATTGCGCACGGATCGTCCATTGCCACGGTTTTCTCAGGTTCGACTGTCGTTTTCATGAGGATGGGAATGAAGAATAGTAGTACGATGAATAATACGGCTAGTAGTTTGTCCATATTCGATTGTATGATAAAGCCTCGCATTTCATTCAAAAAAAACCGCCCCTCGCAGTAATGACGAGGAGCAGTTTTTGTAGGTTATGAAAAGTGCTGTTACACGAGTTGCTTTTCGGTTTCTGTTTTCGTTTCTTCCGATGAAACGCGTTCGATGTCTGCGCCGAGCGCTTTCAATTTCGTATGGAAATCGACATAGCCGCGGTCCAAATGATCTAGTTCTGTGACGCGTGTGACGCCTTCCGCAACGAGGCCTGCCAAAATGAGTGCAGCTGCCGCGCGAAGATCTGTCGCTGCGACTTCAGCACCTTGCAAATTGGATGGTCCTGAGATGATCACTGAACGTCCTTCAATTTTGACATTGGCGTTCATGCGGCGGAATTCTTCAACGTGCATGAAGCGGTTTTCGAATACCGTTTCTGTGAGCACGCCTGTTCCGGATGCCGTTAGCATAAGTGCCATCATTTGCGATTGCATGTCTGTCGGGAATCCTGGGTGCGGCATCGTTTTCAGATCGACCGCTTTTAACGGATGCTTCGCCTGTATGCGCAAGCCTTCGTCCAATTCAGTAATGACAACGCCCATTTCGCCGAGCTTAGAAATTAACGCTGCGTTATGTTCAGGAACGGCGTTTTCGATCGTAACGTCGCCGCCTGTAATCGCTGCTGCGACCATGAATGTACCTGCTACGATACGGTCTGGAATGATATGGTGGATCGTTCCGTGTAGTTTTTCGACGCCTTCAATCCGGATTGCATCCGTACCAGCACCGATGACTCTACCGCCCATTTCATTAATGAAGTTCGCTAAATCGACAATTTCCGGCTCTTTCGCCGCGTTTTCGATAATTGTCGTCCCTTTTGCGAGAGCTGCTGCTGTCATAATGTTTTCTGTTGCGCCGACGCTTGGGAAGTCTAAATAGATTTTAGCGCCTGTCAGACCGTTTTCGGCTTTCGCTTCAACATGTCCATGTCCGAATGTAATTTCTGCCCCCATCGCTTCGAACCCTTTTAGGTGCTGATCGATTGGCCTTGAGCCAATTGCGCATCCGCCAGGTAAAGCTACGCGTGCGAAACCGTTGCGAGCGAGTAATGGTCCCATGACCAAAATAGACGCACGCATTTTACGAACATATTCAAAATGAGCTTCGCTCGCAAGCTGTTCAGTTGAATCAATAATCACTTGCCCTCTAGCTGGGTCATAGTCGACCTTCGCGTTCAGGCTTTTCACTACTTCATTGATCGTGGAGACATCCGAAAGATTCGGTACATCGCGTATGATGTTGGGACCGTCCGACGCGAGCAATGCAGCTGCCAAAATCGGCAATACCGCGTTTTTGGCACCTTCCACACGCACGTGTCCATTTAGGACGCGTCCACCGTTAATAATTATTTTATCCACAAAAAGCCCCTCCGACTCAAAATTTATACTATTGCCATATTAGTTCCATTGATTTTTTTCATCATAAATTAAACATAAAAACACATACTATTCTACAACGCTCTACATTATTAAACAAGTAACCACAGAGCTATTTTCCCGTCTATCTGAAGATAGTCTATAATATGTACACATTTGTCGATTTGTGTGCTTTCCTCGACTTTGATTGTCGATTGTCTTACGCAATTGCCAAGAATTGCCGGGAGTAAGATTTTCACTTCATGCCATCGCCCCGTACACATTCGTATGTATGTAGACGCGGCGATGACATGGAACCTGTGGTTTAAAAGCGTTTGTGAGCAGGTCAATCGCCTATTTGTTATGTACCCGATTTTTATACGCCAAAACTTAGTTAAACATTGTAGGTATCCTTCCTGACCAATAGGATATGTCCAAAAAGAAATTTGATACGGCCGAACCGATCGCAAAACTTAATAAAATATAGAGCAATTGTGCTTGAAAAACGTGGTGCTTTTTTATTATTTTTTCTGGCATGATTGCTTGTAGCGCATAAAATGACAGGCCGATGAAAAATATATGCGAGACGATGGCAAGCATCGGGTTATGTGCAAAAACGTCATTCATTCGTCATGCCTCCTTTAAGGTATATAGCTCGTTCATGTGCTAAGAGTTCTCATTCCACCGCAAACCCCTAACAAAATTCAACTCTTCTGTCTAAAATTTCCACATAAGAAAAAATGCGGGCAGAAGAAAAGACTCCCTCTGCCCGCCATTAGTCACATCTATTATTTCTGTTTTGAAACATTGAGTCGGTTGATAGCTCTTCTTAGATCGAGCTCCGCCAACTGCATTTCAAGTTTGTCTGCTTTGGCTTGTAGTTTTTCTTCCGCACGTTTCGCTGCACGTTCAGCGCGAGCGATGTCGATGTCGGAAGCCAATTCAGCTTGTTGTGCTAATACGGTGACAACATCCGGACGAACTTCGATGAACCCGCCATGAACGGCGACATGTACAGTCGAGTTGTCTTTTTTCAGGCGAAGGGCACCAATTTGGAGTGGTGCAACCATTGCGATATGGCCGGGAAGGATCCCGATTTCACCAATTTCTGTTGTGGCAATTACCATATTCGCTTCTGTTTCGCTAACAGGTCCGTCGGGAGTGACGATATTGACTTTGAGTGTCTTCATTTGTTTCCCTCCTGATCCTGTATTAGACCTCTACGCCCATGCTTTTCGCTTTTTCGATAACTTCTTCGATACGTCCGACGAGGCGGAATGCATCTTCCGGAAGGTGATCGTAACGACCATCCAAAATTTCCTTGAAGCCTTTAACAGTTTCAGCAACTGGTACGTAAGAACCTTTTTGTCCTGTGAACTGCTCAGCAACGTGGAAGTTTTGTGATAGGAAGAATTGAATACGACGTGCGCGTCCTACGACTAGCTTGTCTTCTTCACTTAATTCATCCATACCAAGGATCGCGATAATATCTTGAAGTTCACGGTAACGTTGCAATGTTGTTTGTACTTGACGTGCTACATCATAGTGCTCTTCGCCAACGATTTCAGGGCTTAGTGCGCGTGAAGTAGAAGCAAGTGGGTCAACCGCAGGGTAGATACCCATTTCAGATAGTTTACGCTCAAGGTTTGTTGTTGCATCCAAGTGAGCGAATGTCGTAGCCGGAGCCGGGTCCGTATAGTCATCGGCTGGTACGTAAATCGCTTGGATCGATGTAACAGAACCTACGTTAGTTGAAGTGATACGCTCTTGAAGCTGACCCATCTCTGTTGCAAGTGTTGGTTGGTAACCAACGGCAGATGGCATACGGCCAAGAAGTGCGGATACTTCAGAACCTGCTTGTGTGAAGCGGAAGATGTTGTCGATGAACAGAAGAACGTCTGCGCCTTGTTCGTCACGGAAGTATTCTGCCATTGTCAAACCAGATAGAGCAACACGCATACGTGCGCCAGGTGGTTCGTTCATTTGACCGAATACCATTGCCGTTTTCGTAATAACGCCAGAGTCTGTCATTTCATGGAACAAGTCGTTTCCTTCACGTGTACGCTCACCAACACCTGCGAATACAGAAATACCGCCGTGTTCTTGAGCGATGTTGTTGATAAGTTCTTGGATAAGAACTGTTTTACCTACACCGGCACCACCGAAGAGGCCGATTTTACCACCTTTAATGTATGGTGCAAGCAAGTCAACAACTTTAATACCTGTTTCAAGAATTTCAACTTCAGTTGAAAGGTTTTCGAATTTTGGAGCTTCACGGTGAATCGGATCGCGTCTTTCAGCAGACGGAATCTCCTCACCAAGGTCAATTACGTCACCAAGTACGTTGAATACGCGACCAAGTGTCACTTCCCCAACTGGAACTGAGATTGCTGAGCCTGTATCTGTAACAGCAGCACCACGTTTAAGGCCATCTGTAGATGACATCGCAATCGTACGTACTGAGTCGTCTCCGAGGTGAAGTGCGACTTCAAGCGTCAACGTTTCAGCTTCCGCGTTCGGACGTTCAATTTGGACCTTCAATGCGTTAAAGATCGCTGGAAGTTGACCGTTTTCGAATTTAACGTCAACGACCGGACCCATAACTTGAAGAATTTGTCCGTTACTCATGATTTTCCCTCCTGTCTTACTTTTCCCGTTCAAAATATGCGATTATTCGAGAGCGGCAACTCCGCCGACGATTTCTGTAATCTCCTGCGTAATTGCTGCTTGACGTGCACGGTTGAATGAAAGAGTCAATGAATCGATCAATTCAGATGCATTATCTGTAGCAGTCTTCATCGCTGTCATACTGGAAGCATGTTCGCTCGCTTTTCCATCAAGCACCGCTCCGTAGATGAGGCTTTCCGCGTATTGCGGTAGAAGCGTTTCAAGAATCGCTTCCGCGGAAGGCTCAAATTCATACGAAGTCGTTGCTGACGCTGATGAAAGATCCGTGAGCGGAAGCAATTTCCTTTCCGTCACTTCACTGGAGATGGCGGAGATGTAGTGACTGTAGTACAAGTACACTTCATCATATTCGCCTTCTGTGAACATGCCAACAGCTCGATTCGCGATTGATTTTATTTCATCGAAAGAAGGGTGGTCGGATACACCGACAAGGCTTTCAACGACTTCATATCCGAGACGCTGGAAGAACTCAAGTCCTTTGCGTCCGATAGCGACGATTTTCACGTCGTCTTTCGATGCGTGACGTTGCTCAATTGCACGTCTAGCCGCACGGAAGATGTTCGCGTTGTAACCACCAACGAGACCGCGGTCGGAAGACACGATAATATAAGCTGTCTTCTTCACTGGACGGCTCACGAGCATCGGGTGCTCGGAGTCGGTTTTTGCGCTTGCGATTGCGCCGACAACTTCCTCAATTTTCTCCATGTAAGGGACGAACGCTTTTGCATTCATCTCCGCACGGTTCAATTTGGAAGCCGACACCATTTGCATCGCTTTCGTAATCTGACTCGTCTTCTTTGTCGATTTAATACGGTTTTCTATATCGCGTAATGATACCACTGGCAATTCACCACCTTATTGTTTAATTAGATCAAAATCCTTAGATACGTTTCGAATTACGCTTCGGATGATACGAAGTTCTTCTTGAATGCGTTAATCGCATCTTTCATCACTTCATCAGACGGAAGGTCTTTTGTCGTACGGATATGATCATAAACTTCAGTGTGGTTCGATTCGAGCCAGCTCGTTAATTCGCTTTCGAAGCGAAGAACGTCTTGCACGGCTACGTCGTCTAGAAGTCCGCGTGTCAATGCATAAAGGATGACAACTTGGTACTCAACTTTAAGCGGCTTGTTCAAGTCTTGTTTCAATACTTCAACTGTGCGCGCTCCACGGTCAAGTTTCGCTTTCGTCGCTGCGTCAAGGTCGGAACCGAATGCTGCGAACGCTTCAAGCTCACGGTAAGCTGCAAGGTCAAGACGGAGTGTACCCGCAACCTTTTTCATCGCTTTAATTTGCGCGGAACCACCAACACGGGATACGGAAAGACCGGCGTTGATCGCTGGACGTACACCCGAGAAGAATAAATCCGATTGCAAGAAGATTTGTCCATCAGTGATGGAAATAACGTTCGTTGGAATGTAAGCAGAGATGTCTCCAGCTTGTGTTTCAACGAATGGAAGAGCAGTAATTGAACCTGCGCCTAATGTATCGTTCAACTTCGCTGCACGCTCGAGTAGACGGGAGTGCAAGTAGAAGACGTCACCAGGGTAAGCTTCACGACCTGGAGGACGGCGAAGTAGTAGTGAAAGTTCACGGTAAGCAGCTGCTTGTTTCGATAGGTCATCGTAAACAACAAGAACGTGCTTGCCTTGGAACATGAATTCTTCAGCCATCGTTACACCAGTGTATGGTGCTAGGAATAGCAATGGAGCTGGTTGAGAAGCAGATGCTGTTACAACGATTGTGTAATCAAGCGCACCGTGTTTACGGAGTGTTTCAACAACCCCACGAACTGTGGATTCCTTTTGTCCGATTGCAACATAAATACAAATCATATCTTGGTCAGCTTGGTTTAGAATTGCATCGATTGCGACAGTTGTTTTACCAGTTTGACGGTCACCGATGATCAATTCACGCTGTCCACGGCCGATCGGTACAAGTGCATCGATCGCCTTAATGCCTGTTTGTAGTGGCTCATGAACGGATTTACGCGCCATAACGCCTTGTGCAGGACTTTCGATTGGACGAGTTTTCGTCGTTGCGATTGGACCGAGTCCATCTACCGGCATACCGAGTGGATTTACTACGCGTCCAATTAGTTCCTCACCGACTGGAACTTCCATAATACGGCCAGTTCGACGTACTTCATCGCCTTCTTTGATATCTGTGTATGGTCCGAGGATAACGATACCTACGTTGTTCGCTTCCAAGTTTTGAGCCATACCCATGACACCTGTAGAGAACTCAAGAAGTTCTCCGGCCATGACGTTGTCGAGGCCATGAGCAAGAGCGATACCGTCACCGATTTTGATAACCGTACCGACTTCGCTTACTTCCATCTCAGACTGATAGTTTTCAATCTGCTGCTTTATCAGCGTGCTGATTTCTTCAGCTTTGATGCTCATGTATGTCACCCCTCAATTTCAAATTAGGATCCGATCAATTTACGTTGCAGTTTGTCGAGACTAGAGCTCAAGCTGCTGTCGTAAATTTGATTGCCGATTTGAAGGCGAATGCCTCCGATTAGGCTTGGATCAATGATATTTTCAATACGTAAAGATTGTTTGTTAACTTTTTTTGCAAAAGTAGCTGAAATAGCATTCGACTCTTGCTCCGTTAATGGGCGTGTCGAGTATACTTTCGCTTCTTCGATTCCCGCAGCATTATTCGCAAGCGCGTGGAATTCTTCGAACACATTTTGCGCTTCATCCATACGCTTCGCATCTAATAGCACATGTAATGTATTCAATACGAGCGGATTGACGCCTTTAAAAATATTCGCGATCATTTCCTTCTTCTTCGCTGCTGTAAACTTCGGAGAACCAAATAGTTCACTAAGTTCTTTATTATCACGGAATACCTTCGTCAATTCTTTCATTTCTTCCTGAATTGGACCGGTAAGACCGCGTAGCTGAGCTAGTTCGAATAATGCAGTAGCATAGCGCTTTGCTACGACCGAATTACTCATCGGCTTTCGCCTGCCTTCACAATCGTTTCTTCAATTAGAGCACGGTTGTCTTCCTCGGAGATTTCTTTTCCAAGTACTTTGGATGCTGCCAAAATTGAAAGTGAAACGAATTCTTCGCGGACAGCTGCAACTGCTTTTTCTTTCTCTGTCGCGATTTCAAGTGTAGCGGATTCTTTCATCCGGTTCACTTCTGCACGTGCTGCTGTAAGTAGCTCTTCACGTTGTGTTTCGCCTTGCTTACGCGCATTTTCAACAATCGCTTGTGCGTTATCACGCGCTTCTTTTAAAAGAGAACGTTGCTCTTCTAATAGCTGTTGTGATTCAGAGCGGCTTTTTTCAGCTGCTTCGATTTCATTTGCAATTAATTGAGCACGTTGATCCATCACGCCCATAAGTGGGCCCCATGCGAACTTTTTAAGTAGAACCATGAGAACCGTGAAGAATAGTACAGTGACGATAATATCGCCTAAGTTCAATCTGCCATTCAATGCTGACAAAAATCCTCCGCCGTTTGCCGACAATAGGATGAAGGTATTTCCAAACACGATTGTTTCACTCCCTTCAAGAGCTCATGTCAATTTTCGATATACTATAGAATGAACATCATTCTTAATTTTTAACTTTAAACTTCTATTTCAAACGTCAGTTGTTACATAAATGAATGGCGAAGGGCAGTTTGCCGCGCTCTTCGCCATTTATACAAGTTTCTTAACTAATTAGCGGTTCATTACGATGAACGCGATAACTGTTGCGATGATTGGAAGAGCCTCAACTAACGCAACACCGATGAACATTGTTGTTGTTAGAACGTTACGTGATTCTGGTTGACGTGCAATTCCTTCAATTGTTTTTGAAACGATCATACCGTTACCGATAGCCGCGCCAAATGCACCAAGAGAAACTGCGATTGCTGCTGCTAAAAGACCTACTGAACCTACCATAATGTAATATCCTCCTAAAATTTCATGTTTTTTATTGTTTTTTTATTATCCCTAAAAAGGGGCAATATATGTTTAATGGTCTGTTTGGACTTTATGTGCCATGTAGACCATCGTTAACATAACGAAGATAAATGCTTGGATTGCTCCAATGAAGACCGAGAATCCTTGCCAAGCAAGTGCCGGAAGCAATGCTCCAGCTAATCCGAAAATACTGGACGCTCCAAGTGATGCAAGAAGTCCGATAAGGATCTCCCCTGCGAAAATGTTACCGTAAAGACGTAGACCGAGTGTCAACGTGTTTGCAAACTCTTCGATAACTTTAAGTGGTGCCAAGAACGGCATCGGTTGAAGGTACGATTTGAAGTATCCTTTTACACCGAGCAATTTCACACCGTAATAGTGTGACAAAGTGATAACCGTTGCTGCGAGTGTCATCGTAATGACAGGATCTGCTGTCGGCGATTTCCACCAAAGCTTATCGTCCCAAACTACCGCTAGCGGCAACCCGAGCACGTTTGCAACAAAAACGAACATGATCAAGGTGATCCCGAGTACGTGGAAACGGCCACCTGTTTTCCAGTCCATATTGTTCTTAATAATTCCTTTAACGAAATCCATGACCCATTCCATGAAGTTCTGCATGCCTGTCGGTTTAATTTGCAAATTGCGCGTCGAAATAACGGCAATGAGAAAAACGATTAAACATGTGACAAAAAGTGTTAGGATGTTTGCCGGGTTAAAGCTTAATCCGAATAGTATGAGTTCCGGATTTTCATGGTTCACGTTTCGTTCACCTCCCTTATGCGTGTCAGTTAGTAATGCTTTACGTGGACTACAATTCTGTCAACGAATAACAGAACGTATGGAATCATCAGTCCGATCACTGTAGCGATCAGATCGAATTTTTCCGGCATCAACAGCGCTATGGCCGCCGCAGCCACGCCGGATCCGAATCGCAATGCGGTTCCTCCGATTGACTTTGTTTCTTTCCCTCCCGAAATCTTCCGCTCAAAACTTTCCGCTCTCCGGACAAGAATATGGAAATTATACAGTCCGAACAAGGAGCCTAAGATTAATCCACCAAAAACCTGTTTGAACTCAGTAAAAGCCCATCCGATGACAAACAGTGCGAGCAAAAAAAAGAGCATTTTCTTCTGCCTATTAAAAATGTGTCGCAATGTCTGCATGATAGGTGATTCTCCTGATTCGTATTTTTCGGGTCTGGCGATTTCGAAAAGGGGGGTGTCGTACAAAGGATGTGCCAAACGGTTAAAGCCGCTTCCCTACTAGGGCTTGTACGGATAGAGACTCCGAAAAAGGTCGGAACCTATAAATGTAAGTGAATCGCCGTAAGCAACTGACCACCAGGAGGCGTTGCCATCGAGCACACTCATGGGGTTCTCGTGGAACGATGTCCAATGAAGTTGATAGGAACGCCTAGAAGCTTACTGTCGAGGCATTTATCATACGCAAAATCCCTATCGTTATTACCCTTTGCTAGCATACAATAGGGGCATTTTGATGTCAATTGATTCCCGTGAAATTCTTCACAAACTCCGCTTGTTGTCAAATAATCGACATATTTATATGCCGAGCGATTTCGGCTTGCCAAGTTGGGATTTTCCCTGGTTTTCCATTCGCGGAAAACCCCAATGCGACAAGGGGTTGCACATACAATTACGGACTGATGAGACAGCATTACGTCACTTTAATGAAGAAAGGTATTCTTTCAACGCGCTAACGATTCGTTCAGATGCATGGCCGTCTCCATATGGATTGGATGCTTTCGCCATCGCACTATATTCCGCTTCGTCACTTAGTAGCGTGTCTGTCAAGTTGAAAATCGTGTCTTCGTCGGTACCGGCAAGTTTCAGCGTGCCTGCCTCGATCCCTTCCGGACGTTCAGTCGTGTCGCGGAGGACGATAACTGGTTTGCCGAGCGACGGCGCTTCTTCTTGGATGCCACCTGAATCGGTTAAAATAATATGCGAGCGGGCAGCAAAGTTATGGAAATCGACGACTTCGAGCGGTTCGATTAAATGAACTCGCTTGTTACCGCCAAGAATTTCATCTGCCACTTCACGCACTGCCGGATTCATATGGACCGGATAAATAACTTGTGTGTCCGGATGCTTTTCAAGGATCCGGTTAATCGCACGGAACATGTTGCGCATCGGCTCACCTAAGTTTTCACGTCGGTGCGCGGTAAGGAGGATAAGTCGGTCGTCTCCGATTTGATCGAAAATCGGATGGTGATAGTCTTCCCGTACCGTCGTTTGGAGCGCGTCAATCGCCGTATTTCCGGTAATATAAATCCGATCTTTTTGTTTTCCTTCATTTAATAGATTCTCCGCGGACTTTTCAGTTGGCGAGAAATGAAGGTCGGCAATGATGCCTGTAAGTTGGCGGTTCATTTCCTCCGGATACGGGGAGAATTTATCCCATGTGCGGAGTCCTGCCTCGACGTGGCCGACCGCGATTTTATTGTAAAACGCGGCAAGGCTGCCGATGAATGTCGTCGACGTATCACCATGGACAAGCACGATATCAGGCTGTGCCTCTCTCATAATGTTGTCGAGCCCTTCTAATCCGCGAGTTGCGACGTCGATGAGCGTTTGACGATCTTTCATAATGTTTAAGTCGTACGTTGGTGTGATGTTGAATGCATGCAAAACTTGGTCGAGCATTTGACGATGTTGCGCAGTTACCGTGACGATCGATTCGATCTCCTCCGGATGCTTTTGCAGTTCGAGTACGAGCGGCGCCATTTTAATCGCTTCCGGCCGCGTACCGAATATCGTCATCACTTTCCATTTCCGTTTCAATCCATTCACGCCTTCCCCATTATTTCGTTCTTTTTTTACATCCGTCCTTATTTTGTGCCAAATAGACGGTCGCCTGCGTCACCGAGGCCTGGAACGATATAGCCGTGTTCGTTCAATTTTTCGTCCAACGCTGCGATGTATACATCAACGTCAGGATGTGCTTCCGTGAATACTTTCACGCCTTCAGGAGCTGCAATTAAGCACATGAAGCGGATGTTTTTCGCACCACGTTTTTTCAATGAATTTACTGCCTCTACTGCTGTTCCGCCTGTTGCAAGCATCGGGTCAACGAGAATGAATTCACGTTCTGATACGTCAGATGGAAGTTTTACGAAATACTCAACAGGTTGCAATGTGTCCGGATCACGGAACAAGCCGATATGTCCGACTTTCGCCGCTGGAATTAAATTCAAAATACCATCGACCATGCCGATGCCTGCACGCAAGATCGGTACAATTCCTAGTTTCTTACCTGCCAATACATTGGACTTTGCTACGCGGACCGGTGTTTCCACTTCTACTTCTGCCAACGGAAGATCGCGTGTAATTTCATACGCCATTAACGTCGCTACTTCGTCGACGAGCTCGCGAAACTCCTTCGTTCCCGTGTTTACGTCACGGATATGTGTTAATTTATGCTGGATGAGTGGGTGGTCGAATACATGTACTTTCGCCATTACTATCGCTCCTTTTCGGAATGTCCTGTACATTATAACAGAAACGTGTCGATTCCTGCATCGCCGAACGCACAATGTGACAGATGTTCTTTAATGTTGAATTGTTTGAGTTATTCGGTGACGGATTATAAAAAATCCCCGCTCTCGAATAGAGAGCGGGGATGGATCTATTATGCATAAAGTGGGAAACGGTCTGTTAGTGCTTTGACGCGCTCAGCCACTTCTTTTTTCGTCGCTTCGTCTTCGTGGTTTTTCAATAGAGTAGCGATGATGGAACCGACTTCTTTCATCTCTTCTTCTTTGAAACCGCGTGTTGTGACGGCTGGTGTTCCGATACGGATGCCGGATGTGACGAATGGGCTTTCCGTGTCGAATGGAATTGTATTTTTATTGACAGTGATGCCGACTTCGTCAAGGACGTGTTCAGCGATCTTGCCTGTGATGCCAAGCGATTTCAAATTGACGAGCAACAAGTGGTTGTCCGTTCCGCCTGATACGATGTCGACACCTTCAGCCATTAAAGATTCCGCAAGGGCAGCAGCATTTTTCTTTACTTGCTGAATATGCGATTTAAACTCAGGCTTTTGGGCTTCGCCGAATGCAACCGCTTTTGCAGCGATGACGTGCATGAGCGGACCGCCTTGGATGCCAGGGAAGATTGACTTATCGATTTTGCGGCCGAATTCTTCAGCGAATTGTTCGTTCACGAGGATTAGACCGCCACGTGGTCCGCGCAATGTTTTATGCGTCGTCGATGTAACGAAGTGCGCGTGTGGCACTGGATTCATATGCTCGCCAACTGCAACAAGACCTGCGATGTGCGCCATATCTACCATTAAATATGCACCGACTTCATCAGCAATTTCACGGAATTTCGCGAAGTCAATTGCACGTGGATATGCACTTGCACCCGCAACGATCAATTTCGGCTTATGCTCAAGTGCTTTTTGACGGACGTCTTCGTAATCGATACGCTCGTCCTCTTTGCTTACGCCGTATTCGACAAAGTTATACAGTTTACCCGAGAAGTTTACTGGGCTACCGTGCGTTAAGTGCCCGCCGTGGGAAAGGTTCATGCCGAGTACAGTGTCGCCCGGCTCTAGAATTGTGAAATAAACAGCCATATTCGCTTGCGCTCCGGAGTGAGCTTGTACGTTTGCATAGCCTGCTCCGAAAATTTCTTTCAGACGGTCGCGCGCGATGTTTTCAACGACGTCGACGTGCTCACAGCCACCGTAGTAGCGTTTGCCTGGATAGCCTTCAGCGTATTTATTCGTTAAATAAGATCCTTGTGCTTCCATAACTGCTTCTGTCACGAAGTTTTCGGATGCAATTAGTTCGATATTTGCGTTTTGGCGGTTCTTTTCCGCCATAATTGCTTCGTATACAGCTGTATCTTCGCGTTTCACATTGCTTAAATCCATTATTCCATTTCCCCTTTTCTCGTTTTCTGTTTGTAGGTGCATGTTGTGAAGTTCCGTTAGTCTTCCAATAGGCGTTTGTAAATCGCCCGTTCACCGCCGATTAGTTTCGGCCGGGTCGTCGCGATCGTTACGACTGCATCCCCGATTTTGTCGATGGACGTACGAAGTGGAACGGCGACCGGCTTTAAGTGCATGCCGATCAACGTCTGGCCGATGTCGATTCCTGCATGTGCACGGATCGATTCGACGATGACCGCGTCGTCCAACTGTTCAAACGCATACGCCGACATCGATCCGCCGGCAGTTGCTGCTGGAATGACGGATACGGTGTCGAGACCTGCTTTTTCTGCAGCTTTACGCTCGATCGTCAAGGCGCGGTTAATATGTTCGCAGCCTTGGAATGCTAAAAATATGTCATGCTTACTAGCGAATGCGTGCAACGGTACGAAGAGCGCTTCGGCGATTTCAAGTGCGCCACCTGTCCCGATCCGTTTGCCTGCAATTTCGGATGTCGAGCAGCCGACGACGAAAAATGTGCCTGGCGTAAATGTTGTCTGCTCTGCCATTTCCGATAGCAACTGTTCAAGTTGAAGCTTCCATAATTTCAATACATCATCCATTGCCTTGCTCACCTCACTTATTTTTCGAGCTCTGACAATTTGGCGACACGTCGCTCGTGACGGCCACCTTCAAATGAAGTGTCTAACCACGCTGTCACTACTTCCCGTGCGAGACCTGGTCCGACGACGCGCTCTCCCATGGCAAGTATATTTGAATCGTTATGCCCTCTCGTCGCCTTCGCGCTGAAGACGTCATGAACGAGTGCACAACGAATTCCTTTCACTTTATTCGCAGCGATCGACATTCCGATCCCTGTGCCGCAAACGAGGATGCCCCGATCGAACTTCCCACTTGCGACGCCGTCTGCTACTGGTTTGGCGTAATCCGGATAATCGACCGATTCATCGGAGTCCGGACCGAAATCCTCATAGTCCAAACCGAGTTCCGATAATAAGTCCATAATTTCATGGCGCAAGCGATTGCCACCATGATCCGAAGAGATTGCGATTTTCATTGCGTCCCCTCTTTTCTTAATTTACTCTAAATTATTTTACCACTGATCCACAAAAAAACACAGCCCTGGAATGACTATTTCGGGCTGTGAAATAAATTTAAAATATTCTATGAAATGTTCTATTCACGAACGATCAAATTGACTGATAACTTTATACAAATCTTCGGATTGCTTCTTCAATTCGTTTGCCATCTCATCTGTCTGCTCAATCGACTTTACTTGCTCTTCCGTTGCGGCGCGTACTTCTTGTGCACCTGCCGATGTTTGTTCCGCGATAGCCGCTACTTCCTGCGATTGTCTTGCAGTCGTTTCAATATTCGACAGTTGGTGTTCGACAAGTTCCGAAATTTTAACGACAGAACTCGCCATATCGTTCACCTTTTCTGCCATCGCTTCGACGTTGCCGCTCGTCGCGTCAGCACGGTTCGCTTCGTTCGCAGCAGTACTTACTTGCCTCTCCATTTCTTGCACAACTTTCAAGACATCAGCCTGAATCATCTTCACAAGTTCGTCGATACTATGCACCGCTTTCGCACTTTCATCTGCAAGAACACGTACTTCTTCAGCAACGACTGCGAAGCCTTTTCCATGCTCCCCGGCACGCGCCGCTTCGATGGACGCGTTCAATGCTAGCAAATTCGTCTGGCCCGCAATGCTGCCGACGAGCTGAACGATTTCGCCAATTTTCTGCGCATTGTGATTCAGTTCGCGTATTGTGCCTAGCGACTGCTCGCTCTGATTCGACATGTCGCGAATCCCTTTCACAAGCGTCCTAAACACATCTGTCGTGCGCTCGAGCTCTTCTAGCATTTCCCTCGACTGTTCGGACGAATCATCTGCACGTCTACTCACTTCCGCTGCAAGCGATCGTACATCTTCAATCGCTTCCGCTGTTTCTTGAATGGCAACAGCCGAAGCTTCTGCGCCTGAAGAGATCTCCATAATGGTTGAAGCGACCGCATCGGCTTGTGTCGCCGCACTGCTCGTCTCACCTGACAATTTGTCGACTGTTTGCGCCGTCCGCTCGAAATTCGTCTCAATTTCCGTGACGATCGTCCGCAAATTGACGACGAGCTGCTGGAACGCTTCCGCGACAGAACGGATTTCGTCAGACGACTTTGGCAGCTCGATATCCGTGCCAATTTTCCCGTCCGCCACTTCAATTGCCGCCTTCTCCAAGTTTTGCAACGGCTTCGTCAAAATTGTACTAAATAAGGCCGCCAATATACCCGACCATAAAATCCCTAACACATATGTACTAATTTCAAATACAAATGGTTGGACGTTCGGAAAAAACTCCGGACGAACGTAATTAATGAACAATGCACTTATCGAATACGTAATTACTGCAAGCACTACAACGAAGAAAACCAATTTTTTCCGTAAACCAAATTTCTTCCTACTCATGCCCCATCCTCCGTCAACTTCATCATCAACTGCTCAATCAACGTACCCAACTCAGTAAACGTCATCCGATAGGTAGCCAAGCTGCCGCCATACGGATCGAGTACGTCTCCGAACTCTCCAGGTGACACGAATTCCTTCAATGTAAATGTCTTCGTTTCCACTTCTGGGAAAGAATGTAGCAAAAACGCCTTATGCGACATCGTCATCGTCAACACGAGGTCCGCCCATTCGAGTTCTTCCGCCGTAACAGCATTGGAAACTGGTGTATACGGCATGTCCGCCTCGTTAATGAGCGTTTGTGCATTCGAGGAAATCGGCAACCCATCGATTGCACTCACTCCTGCGGACCGCACTGTTACGCCTTCAATTTCTTTCGAACGGAGAATCGCCTCCGCCATCGGACTCCTGCACGTATTCCCTGTACAAATAAAATAAATATTCATTCATCATCACCTACCTTTAGCATACCCGATAGCCGCGAATAAAGAAACAGATAATTGCATCAAAAACATGACAATATCCCCATTACTACTAAAGCCACTCCCGCAATGATGCGAAGTAGCTTACCGTTTCGGACACTTAAAAAACGTCCGAAGTATAGGGCGAGACAGGAAAAAATAAACGATAGAAAACTCGCAGCGAAGATGAACAGTAGTTTATTCAATTGGAGCATGCCAAAAGAGACACTGACCGAAAAGGTGTCCAAACTGACAGCAAGCGCAATTACCGCCGGATGGAGCTGTCGTTTCAATAAGCTGTTGTCATCGTCTTGCAGAAGCATATGGATACCGATCATCGCAAGTAGCACACCTGACAGTAAATGGCTCCATACCGAAAAGAGCTCAGCAGACCAATCCCCCATGACGAAACCCGCGAAAGGCAGTACAAAATTCAAAAATGTTATCCACAGCGCAAGAACAAGCCTACCTTTCCGCAATTGGAGCAACGATAAGACAACAACGACATCAATTGTTGTGACGCTTGCAGCGAATATTTCAAACAATAAATTGACCTCCCAACTTCCGCATCCATCCATCTTATGCGCACGTTTAGGAGGTCATTCATTTATTCATATGTTGAATGTGGACAATTAGTCGTCAACAATTCATTCATTTCTTTAGCCGTTAAATCGTTTTCCGTCCGCCGCTTTTAAGAGTCGGTTCATAACAGCAGCGCCAACTCCTTCCGCTTCCGTCCCAACAGCTAGGATGAGATCAGCATCCGTCAAATCGCATTGCCGAATCGAGCCGTATAAATGTGCCGCCATCGCTTCGTCGTCATGAAGCGGACCGACAGCGAAGTACCAATCCGCCTCGGGAATGGTAAATTCGTCGGGACCGATGACCGCGACCTTTTTCCCTTCAGAGTGAAGCTGCCTGACTGCTTCCTGTATCACTGTTTCGTCCGGCTCAATGACGAAAAGCGGCGACTCCGGGGCGTAATGCATATATTTCATGCCCGGGGCACGCGGCGCATCGTCCTCATTGGCACCTTCGATTTCAGCGCGAACTGGACCGATTATATCTTCAATCATTTCGCGTGTTACGCCACCTGGCCGTAAAATTTCGGGAGGATTCGACGTCATGTCGAGAACGGTCGATTCAACACCGACACCTGTCTTTCCGCCGTCGACAATAAGCGGAATCCGTCCTGCAAGATCCGTCAATACGTGCGTCGCTTCTGTCGGACTCGGCTTTCCACTCCGATTCGCACTCGGTGCTGCAAGCGGACCACCAAGTGCACGCAATAAGTTTAACGCCACTGGATGATCAGGCATCCGGATGCCGACCGTGTCGAAGCCCGGCGTGACATTTTCCGCTATGACACCAGGCTTTTTATGAAAAACGAGCGTCAGCGGGCCCGGCCAAAATGCATTCATTAACTTGTCCGCATTTTCCGGCACATCGACCGCATAATTGCTTACATCTTCTTTATTGCCAATATGTACGATAAGTGGGTTGTCAGACGGACGGCCTTTCGCCTCGAAAATTCGTTGCACCGCTTTCGCATCCGTCGCAAGCGCCCCGAGGCCGTACACCGTTTCGGTCGGGAACGCGACAACGCCTCCACTTTTTAGTATATCCACAGCTTGTTGATAACTCACAAAGTTATCCATATCGTTATCCACTGAAACAATTTCAGTATGCACGGTTTTAAACCCCCATTTATACACAATCTATACACCTTATCCACAATTCACGTGGATAACTTCAGTCAAACAACGATTTTATCCACTCCCAAACGAAGAAAGTAACTTTTTCTTCCTCGTCTTTATCCACATTTTTTTCTGGAAAACAGACTCTTGGGAATAAAGAACACCACCAATTGTCACCACGCCCACTGCCAATTTTCAAAATATATGCATCATACGGCGCTTGCGGCGTAATAACGAAGCCGGATCGCTTCGGTGGAAACAACGCCGCTGTCCGGTCGAAGCTAACATCCTGTCCGCCCGCCATCGATTGCGCCGTTTGCAAAATGGTCGATTCAATCGCTTTTAAGTTATCCACAATTTCTGATTTCGAAGCAGCTTGCGAAATTGCTTCATTGATCATCGGCTCAATAACAAGCCGGATTTCTTCTTTTACCTTTTGGTCAGCAGGCGCATTCGAATGCGACAAAATCCGGAATCTAATTTCCTCTTCCTGTTCAACTTGCCCTGTAAATAGTAGCAACGCGGACTGGATAAGGAAAAGCACGAGAATGAACTCGACAACAGCCATGAAACGATCTATCCGATTATTTTGTTTCAAATTAGTAATTTCATAGTCTTGCAACATATCGATCCCCTCCTGACCACATTGTCACCAAGAGGAGGGGGTTTTATTCATCAATCTCACAAAATATCATTCGATCTTTGCCGTTCACATCTCGCACGATGGAAACCAGCGCATTTGGAAACGCCTGTTGAAATAGTTCACGCACTGCGTGACCTTGCAGGTAGCCGATTTCAACACCGATGAGCGATTGTTTATTCATGAGCGGCGGCAATTTTTCCGCAAGCTTTTTATAGAAGAAAAGCCCATCATCGTCCGCAAACAACGCGCTATGCGGCTCAAAATCGAGTACTGTCGGCGACATCTCTTTCGATTCTTCCATCGCGATATACGGTGGATTCGACAAGACGACATCCCATTTTTCTCCGTCGATTGGCTCCGTCATATTGCCAAGCCTAAAATCGATGTCGACATCGTTGCGCCTCGCATTCCGCTTCGCAACGTCGAGCGCAGATTCACTAATATCCGTTGCTGTGACAACTGCTTCAGGGCGTTCTTTTTTGAAGGAAATCGCGATCGCGCCGCTCCCTGTACCGATATCCGCCACGCGGCATTTTTTAGGGAACTTGCGGCTCCGTTCAAGCACGCCAAATACGAGCTCCTCCGTTTCAGGACGCGGGATGAGCACATGTTCATTCACTTCGAATGACAGTCCGTAAAACTGTTCTGTACCAATAATATGTTGAACGGGCTTGCCTGTTAGCAGCTCTTCGGTTTTATTCCAGAAAGCGGTTTGTTGTTCTGGCGTGAGCGGTTCACGTAAATCCGCTAGCAATGTGGCTCCGGATTTTCGTGTGACATGCTCCATAAGTAGGTGCGCCGCGTGTTCGTCCAAGTTTTTCGACTCGAGAAGTGATTTCGCTTTATTGAGCGCTTCATAGATTTTTTCAGTCATGCTGATCCAAGCTTTCCAATCGTCTCGCCTGGTCCTCAACGATGAGGGCGTCGATCACTTCGTCGAGCTTCCCTTCGATGATCTGGTCGAGCTTTTGGATTGTGAGTCCAATTCGGTGGTCCGTCACGCGGTTTTGCGGGAAGTTATACGTTCGAATTCGCTCGGAACGGTCACCTGTCCCGACAGCGGATTTTCGTTTTTCATCGTACTCCGCTTGCGCTTCTTGCATGAATTTGTCGTAAATGCGGGCGCGGAGAACTTTCATCGCTTTCTCTTTGTTTTTAATTTGCGATTTTTCATCCTGACACGAAACAGTGATTCCTGTCGGTAAATGCGTTAGGCGGACAGCGGACATCGTCGTGTTAACGGATTGTCCACCCGGTCCGGATGATGCGAATGTGTCGGTACGAATATCCTTTTCATGAATATCAATTTCGACTTCCTCCGCTTCCGGCAATACGGCGACAGTCGCAGTCGACGTATGGATCCGGCCGCCTGATTCCGTTTCCGGCACACGCTGAACGCGATGCGCACCGTTTTCATATTTCAGTTTCGAATACGCGCCATTTCCGTTGATCATGAAAATGATTTCTTTGAAGCCGCCGAGCTCGGTCGGCGAGGAATCCATCACTTCGACTTTCCAATTGTTCGTTTCTGCGAATCGGCTATACATTCTGTACAAGTTACCAGCGAACAGCGCCGCCTCGTCGCCGCCTGCCGCCCCGCGGATTTCCATAATAACGTTTTTGTCGTCATTCGGATCTTTCGGAACGAGCAATAGTTTTAGTCTCTTTTCAAGTGATTCAATCTGTTCATCGAGTTCCGCGATTTCCATTTTGACGAGTTCTTTCATGTCATCGTCAAGCGGCTCTTCCAGCATTTCTTTCGCATTGTCGTATTGCGTCGTCGCGCTTTTATATTCGCGATACGCATCAACCGTATCTTGCAAATCGGACTGCTCCTTCGAATACGTCCGCAGCTTCGTCATATCACTTACAATATCCGGATCGCTCAGCAATTCATTCAATCGCTCATATCGATCTTCAACGGCTTGAAGCCTATCAAACATAGTCATTGCACCTCTTCGTTCTCTGTCTGTTTTGTATATTAATTGTACGGGAATTAGGCGCTGAAATACAGTTTTTTCTTTGGGTGGCGGGGGTTTTGGGCGTGGGGTAGCCGGTTTTGGACGCGGGATGAGCGACTTTGAGCGCGCGGGGACGCACTTTGAGCGCGGGACGGGCGACTTTGAGCGCGCGGGGACGCACTTTGAGCGCGGGATGAGCGACTTTGAGCGCGCGGGGAATCGCTTTGAGCGCGGGACGGGCGGCTTTGAGCGCGCGGGGACGCACTTTGAGCGCAGGACGGGCGACTTTGAGCGCGCGGGGACGCACTTTGAGCGCGGGACGAGCGACTTTGAGCGCGCGGGGAATCGCTTTGAGCGCGGGACGAGCGACTTTGAGCGCGCGGGGAATCGCTTTGAGCGCGGGACGAGCGACTTTGAGCGCGCGGGGAATCGCTTTGAGCGCGGGACGAGCGACTTTGAGCGCGCGGGGAATCGCTTTGAGCGCGGGACGAGCGACTTTGAGCGCGCGGGGAATCGCTTTGAGCGCGGGACGAGCGACTTTGAGCGCGCGGGGAATCGCTTTGAGCGCGCAGCGTATGATAATCTATGGCGCGATTAAAAAAACGCTTTTCTACAAAGCGTTTGAACAATTACCTTATATAAATTGCAGTCCTGCGAGTTCCTTTCATAGTGAGGCCCGCCTTCTTCAATATTCTTTTTGCAATATGATGATTTTGGATACCTGAAAACGAACGAAATTGGCGGTTGGTAATGCTGGTGTCCATTAAATTGAACCAATCGTCGAGGAGGGAGAGATGACAATCCAAAGCACTGTAAGAACAGACAGGACAACGCCATTTTTTCTCGCTCCATCTCATTCCATTGCGTCTGCATTTTGGACAAATAACTCCTGGGATTATATCTTCTTTTGCTATGTTCAATGTCTCTGTCAGAGGGAATGGGTTGTATTCTTGGTGCGCTTGTATCATATCGCGCGCTATTTTATTGATCGTATTTCTACTTAATAGTTCACGTTCGATGACGATGTTATACAGTTTAATCGGAATTTCGTGTGTGAATGAGATTTCAGCATTTGTTTCTTTTTCAATGTATAGTTCGTTCGTGTAGGCAAGTCCAATTATTCCTTTAATAGGGATATCAATTCCTCTTTCCTTTAGCCATCTGTTCATGAAGTTTATTTTTCGCTCTAGCTCCGTAATTGGACTTTGAAGGATTTTTCTATCTTCGTTGAGTTCTTGAATGAATTGCGTAGGGTTTGCTTTCACCGTAAGTTTTCCACCAAGATTTTTAATTTCAAAGATGATAATTTTGTTTGGCAAGATGAGTACTGAATCCATTTGAAAGTAGATTCCATTGTATTGGAGGCAAATATCATGGAGTAAGGCGAATGGATATGTTGGACGAAATTCATTTATATGCTTGTCAAAATTCAGTTCGCCTCCGAATCCAGCCTGTCTTCTTCTGAAATCTTCCTCGACTATTGTGTATTGTTTGTGATCGTTAGGTAGTCGGCTGATTAGTGATTGTAAGCCTAGTAAGGATAAGGGTTCGCTCCGTTTTTTCATTAGCATTTTCATCACCTCACTAGCATTGTATCAGGACGTAAATTTTCACGTTTTGGCGGAAATTTGAATTTGCCGTTAATTTGCGGGTTAAATTTCATTTTTGGTGGCGAAAACGCATTTAAAATATTTTTTTGAGAATTTGAAGTGGTTTGGTTTGGGCTTGGGGGCGACAGCTTTGAGCGCGAGGGCAGCAACTTTGAGCGCGAAACCATCTGCTTTGAGCGCGGGAGCTACCGCTTTGAGCGCTGAAGTCACCGCTTTGAGCGCAGGAGCAGTGACTTTGAGCGAGGAAGTCACTGCTTTGAGCGGGAGCACCACTTTGAGCGCGGAGCCACCTGCCTTAAGGCGGAATGTAACTTATTCATTTAAAAAATTCCACGTATTTCTCCGCGGTTTTAATTTCAATCGTTAGAAAGTCTTTTCCGTAAATGGCTTCAATGAGAAATGGGGCGTCAGTTGCGTTTCGGAATCTGAAGTCGAGGCCGCCGTAGGAGACAGTTGCATCCCTTCCTTTCGGGACGTAGCCGATATCTATCGAATGATGGTGCCGTTCGATGTATTTTACGGGAAGTTGGTCGACCGCGTTAAATAAGGTTGAGGAAGTTTGACAAATTCCCCCGCCGATCCCCATAACAAGTTTTTTGTTAATGATTTCAGGGGCGGGCTGGTAGCCGTTCGCTTCGTCTCGCGGTCCGACGACGGTATTGAAGGAGAAATGGTCTCCACTGCCGACAATGATTTTGTCGATGGCTTCCGCTGAAAGTTCGATGTTTTTATTCCGATTTGTGTCCGTCGGGTTGAAATAGGTTGTATACGATGCGACAACAACGTCGTCTAAGTGCTGGATATCCTCGGGATTATAGCCACTTTCGGTTATTTCGATTGGCAGTTCAACAGTACCCCCTTCGACAGACGCTTCCATAATCCGCTCCACTAATATGCTTTCTCGCAACAGAATTAGTGGGTTGCCTTTGATGAGATTGCCATTTTCGTCCAATCTGTCGAGCACCATCCGTTGGTCGTATCCAGCTTTTCCGTCGGTTCCGCGTGCGAGCTCTTTTGCAAATTGTTCGATTTGCGCTATGTACGCCGCGATGTCCATTTCATAGCCTAGATCGATTGGGGTAAATGTGTGGATTAGTTTATTGGTTGTCGGGTCAATAATGTTGATAACTGGAGCCGGTGACGGGATGATTTTCGTTTGGGCAACCGGCTGCTTCGTCGATTCTGTTTGCTTTGGTGTTTCCGTTTTTCCAGTAGGTTTTGATTGCGCAGGTGTTTCCGTACTATCTGTATGTTTTTCAATCACCGATTGCTGCTGACAGCCAAACAGTCCAATCGAAACGATGAAAACGAGGGCGACAATCCATTTTTTCATTTCTACCCATCTCCCTTCCTATAATGGTTACCATTAGCCATAGTATTCGAGGGGTGTGGATAGTGTGTGTTTTAATGACAGTAAAAAAACAGCATGGAGCTTGTCCATGCTGTTTTTCTCTGTTATTTAGCTGCCACGTTCGCGGTTACTCCGTTTGGAACTTCGTGGTGCATGCGGCATCTTGCTTCGTATGCTTCAGATGCACCGACGAGGATGATTGGATCGTCATAGCCAGCGGGTTGTCCGTTTATAAGCCGTTGCGTGCGGCTCGCGGGAGATCCGCAAACAGTGCAGACGGCTTGTAATTTTGTGACGTTTTCTGCGACGGCCAACAGTTGTGGCATCGGTCCGAATGGTTCACCGCGGAAATCCTGGTCGAGTCCTGCGACAATGACGCGGAATCCGCGATCTGCCAATTCCATGACGACGTCGATAATGCCTTCATCGAAAAATTGCGCTTCGTCGATTGCAATTAAGTCGTAGTCGTCTCTAACGAATTGTTCAATTTGTGTTGAGTCGGCAATAGGCGTCGCGATTACCGTCGTTCCGTTATGGCTGACGACTGCTTCTTCGCTATATCGGTCATCGATTTCGGGCTTAAACACGGCGATTTTCTGTTTGGCAAATTGTGCGCGTCGTACGCGGCGAATTAATTCCTCGGATTTCCCTGAAAACATGCTGCCACAAATTACTTCTATCCAGCCGCCTTGCATTGTTACGTACATGTTGGTTCCCCTTTCAATTGTTGCTCTATGTAAAAGTTCTTCTTTCGTTGTCGGAATATCTATCATACATTAAATCGAGGTGAAAATGACGTCTTTTCTTTCGGGGAGGAATATGTTATGGATGGAGCTTTGGACGCGGGACTCACCACTTTTGGCGCAGAACACTTCATGCGTCGCGCCAAATTGGTTTTGACAAATTAAAGGATTTTATTCAAAAGAAGTTCTATATGGTTTATTCCCAAATTGAAAACCCGCCAAACAATGTTGGCGGGTTGGAAGGTTCTTATTCTTGTCCTTCTTCTTTGAGGCCATATTTCTTGTTGAAGCGGTCGACGCGGCCGTCCGCTGCAGCAAATTTTTGGCGTCCAGTGTAGAATGGATGGCAATCTGAACAAACTTCTACGCGAATGTCCTCTTTTACAGAACCTGTTTCGAATGTGTTTCCACATGAACAAGTAACAGTCGCTACTTTGTAGTTAGGATGAATTCCTGCTCTCATCGGTCTCTCTCCTCTCGCCCTGAACCATCTGGAACAGAGTATTATTGTAGGGTGTTGCACAAGACTGATGCCTTACACGGTCCGTATATGTCAACCGCATATGCAGCAGATGGTCGAAACCATACTCAGAAATTATAACAAATCTGTTTGTCCGTCGCAACTATTTATTTTCAGTATCACACTTTTGATTTCCGTTACAGGCAGTCTCTTCATATTCATGCTCGCAAACGCCGTTCTTCGTGACGGCGTTCGCAACTATTTTCTATCAATTAAAGCAGCCCTTTTCCATTACGATGGGCTTTCATTTCTTCATTCAACTTGTCGAAAAATTCTTCGTTCGACTTCGATTGACGTAGTTTTTTCAAGAAGCGTTCTGCGAAATCTGGTGCGTCGGAGAATGTCTTCCGGATTGCCCAGAGCTTTTCGAGCTGTTCGGACGGGATGAGCAGTTCCTCTTTCCGCGTTCCAGAGCGGCGAATGTCGAGCGCTGGGAAAATACGACGTTCTGCAAGGCTGCGGTCAAGATGCAGCTCCATGTTGCCGGTCCCTTTGAATTCCTCGTAAATGACTTCGTCCATACGTGAGCCTGTGTCGATTAGTGCGGTTGCAAGAATCGTCAAGCTGCCGCCTTCTTCTAGGTTCCTTGCAGCACCGAAAAATCGTTTCGGACGGTGGAATGCTGCCGGATCGATACCACCTGAAAGCGTACGGCCGCTTGGCGGGATGACAAGGTTATACGCGCGCGCAAGTCTCGTAATGGAATCCATTAAAATGACGACGTCGCGTTTATGTTCGACGAGTCGCATTGCACGTTCTAAGACGAGTTCAGCAACTTTTACGTGGTTTTCCGGTACTTCGTCAAATGTCGAGCTGACGACATCGGCATCGACGGAACGTTCGATGTCCGTCACTTCCTCAGGACGTTCGTCGATGAGAAGGACGATGAGTTCCGCTTCGGGATGATTCGTCGTAATGGCATTGGCGATTTCTTTTAATAGCATCGTCTTTCCTGCTTTCGGAGGAGCGACGATGAGTCCGCGTTGCCCGAATCCGACAGGCGACACGAGGTCCATAATGCGAGTCGACAGTTTTTGTGGTGTCGTTTCAAGTTTAATGTGGCGGTCTGGATAAAGCGGTGTAAGTGCTGGGAAGTGAACACGCTCTCTCGCGACTTCCGGGTCTTCCCCGTTAACGGCTTCTACTTGCAAAAGGCCGTAATAGCGTTCGTTTTCTTTTGGTGGACGGACTTTCCCTGTTACTTTGTCCCCGTTCCGCAAGTCAAATCTTCTTATTTGAGAAGCAGAAATATAGATGTCTTCCGAGCTTGGTGAGTAGTTGATCGGACGGAGGAATCCGTATCCTTCCGATTGGATAATCTCGAGTACGCCTTCCATGAAGAAGAAGCCTTCTTGTTCGGCCCTTGATTTTAGGATCGCGAAAATTAGCTCTTTTTTCGTTAATTTGCTGTAATAAGAGATTTTGTATTCCCTTGCAAGCTCATATAACTCTTTCAAGGTCATATTTTCCAAGCTGGCAATTGTTAAAATTGGCATAGTATCGTAAGCTCCACTCTTTATTTGTTTTTCGTATGTTTGGGTGTTTTTTCATTTAGGTAGGTGAATCAATTAATAGAAGGATGCCCGGCGTAAAGCCGGGCGTTGAGGCTTGCTATGTTTCATTTAGACTAATTAATCTTGCATAACTAGCAATGGTTTTTTCTTCATGCTGTGGCGTCCTTCTACGAAACGGATTGTGCCTGATTTAGAGCGCATGACGATTGAATGCGTTTCACAGTAACTTCCCTTGAATTGGACACCGCGTAGCAATTCACCGTCTGTTACGCCTGTTGCAGCAAAGATGGCGTCGTCGCCTTTGACGAGGTCGTCCATGTAGAGAACTTTCGAGACGTCGATGCCCATTTTTTCGCAACGGAGGCGCTCTTCTTCATTAGAAGGAACGAGACGACCTTGGATTTCTCCGCCGAGGCTTTTTAGTCCGACTGCAGCGATAACGCCTTCAGGTGCTCCGCCGAGTCCGAACAAAATGTCTACGCCCGTGTTGTCAAATGCTGTATTAATAGCGCCCGCAACATCTCCGTCATTGATGAGCTTAATACGCGCGCCGGCAGCTCTAATTTCTTCGATGATTTTTGAATGGCGTTCACGGTTAAGAACAGTTGCGACAACTTCATCGATCGATTTGTTTTTCGCTTTGGCGACGGCTTGGAGGTTATCCGCGATAGACGCATCGATATCGATTTTGCCTACCGCTTCAGGTCCGACCGCAATTTTATTCATGTACATGTCAGGCGCGTTAAGGAGGTTTCCTTTATCCGCAATTGCAATGACTGCAAGTGCATTCCATCCGCCTGATGCGACGATGTTCGTTCCTTCGAGCGGGTCGACGGCGACATCTACTTCTGGACCTTCGCCCGTTCCGAGCTCTTCGCCGATATAGAGCATCGGCGCTTCATCCATTTCACCTTCGCCGATGACGACGACCCCTTGCATCGGAATCGTGTCGAACACAGTACGCATCGCTTCCGTAGCAGCATCATCTGCTTCGTTTTTCAAACCGCGTCCCATCCAGCGGGCCGCTGATACTGCTGCTGCTTCCGTCACACGTACTAATTCCATCGATAAACTGCGTTCCATTATGATTGTTCCTCCCGTTTAGCGCATTTCATTATACGTAATCAATAAACGCTTTTCTCTTTAGATGTACATTCACTTCTAGTATAGCATAAGCAATTTTATTCACTGACGATCGCTTTTTCAGGAACGGATTCCTTACGAATGTCCGCTCCAATACCGCGAAGTTTCTCGATCAAAGAGCTGTAGCCCCGTTCGATATGGTGGATTTCTTGGATTTCCGTTTCGCCATCCGCAAGTAGACCGGCGATGACGAGTGCCGCTCCAGCCCGAAGGTCAGAAGCACTAACAGCTGCCGCCTGAAGCGGAGTTGGACCCGAAAGAATGACGGATTGCCCTTCCACTTTCCCGTCAGCATTCATCCGCCTTAGTTCATCGATTTGCTTGAACCGCGCAGAATAAATCGTATCCGAAATAACAGATGAGCCGTTTGCCTGCGTTAATAGTACGGAGAATGGCTGTTGAAGATCGGTCGGGAATCCCGGATAGACGAGTGTTTTCACATCGACCGCCTGCAGACTTTCGGATTTAGGGATGAAAATATGCTCTTCCCGTTCTTCCACTTTGACGCCCATTTCACGTAATTTCGCGGTTAACGCTTCAACGTGGAACGGGATGACGTTGTCGATCGTAATGCCATCTCCGATTGCAGCTGCCATAATCATGAACGTACCTGCTTCAATCCTGTCTGGAATGATCGTATGCTTCGTTCCATGCAACCGTTCAACGCCTTCGATACGGATGACATTCGTTCCCGCACCTTTAATGTTGGCGCCCATATTTGA
This sequence comes from Sporosarcina sp. UB5, assembly GCF_050859005.1. Taxonomy (GTDB): domain Bacteria; phylum Bacillota; class Bacilli; order Bacillales_A; family Planococcaceae; genus Sporosarcina. The sequence continues at coordinate 1,548,653 of NZ_CP125984.1, read as the reverse complement.
AAGCAACGTGGCAACATCGATAATTTCCGGCTCTTTTGCCGCATTTTCGATGATCGTCCGCCCTTTGGCACGGACCGCCGCGAGCATAATATTAATCGTCGCACCGACAGAAACGACGTCCAAATAAATTTTAGCGCCGCGCAATTCATCTGCACGCAAATAGATAGCGCCGTGCTCGTTCGTTACTTTTGCGCCTAATGCTTCGAAGCCTTTGATGTGCTGGTCGATTGGACGAGGCCCCAAATGGCAGCCGCCTGGAAGCCCGATTGCAGCGTGCTTGAATCGGCCGAGCATAGCACCCATCATATAATACGATGCTCTCAGTTTTTTCACGTTGCCGTTCGGAAGTGGCATTGCAATCATTTCTGAAGGATCAATCGTCATTTTGCCCGAATCAAAGTCTACTTTCCCGCCAATATCTTCAAGGAGCGCTTTTAAGGTGAGTACGTCCGAGATTTCCGGAAGCCCGTCAATCGTTACCGGTGAATCCGCTAAGATAGATGCTGGTATTAACGCGACGGCACTGTTTTTCGCTCCGCTCACTTTTATCGTTCCGCGTAGAGGTTTTCCTCCTCTAATTTTATAAACGTCCATTTCAGTCTCCTTTAGGCGTTTCACTTGTTCTTTCTTGCTTCCCAATCGTCGAGGAATTGTTGGATGCCTTTGTCGGTTAACGGATGGTTGAATAATTGCTTCAGTACGTTGAATGGCGTCGTCGCAATATGCGCTCCTGCGAGTGCTGCATCTGTAATATGTTGTGGACTACGGATGGATGCTGCGATGATTTGCGTATCCATGTCGTGGATTGTGAAAATGTCCGCGATTGTGCTAATTAATTGAATTCCTTCTTGACCGATATCATCGAGTCGTCCGAGGAACGGGGAAACGTATGTGGCTCCAGCGCGTGCTGCAAGCAATGCTTGGTTTGCACTGAAAATGAGGGTTACGTTTGTTTTAATGCCTTCTTGGGCGAAAACAGAACAAGCTTTCAAGCCTTCCGGTGTCATTGGAAGTTTTACAGTGATGTTTGGCGCGATTTTCGCAAGTTCGCGTCCTTCTTCAATCATTCCTTCTGCGTCGAGTGCGATAACTTCCGCGCTAACGGAACCGGGTACGAGTGCAGTGATTTCGCGTAGTCTGTCGTGGAATGAAATGTTTTCCTTTGCTACGAGTGATGGGTTTGTTGTTACACCGGAGATGATTCCCCAGCTATGTGCTTCTTTAATTTCTTCAAAGTTTGCCGTATCGATGAAAAATTTCATATGATCAGTTCCTCCTTCGTGAATGGAAAAGAAGGAGAATGCATCTGTTTTTTCGATGCATCTCCTATTAGTATGTCAAAATTTATTACAAGTTAAGCTTTGTTTGAGCTACCGAATTCGCGCATTTTGCTGATGACTGATTTTTTGATAGCAACGCGCATCGGTGCTAAGTATTTGCGTGGGTCGTAGACGTTCGGGTCGGCGTTTAGTGTTTCGCGGACCGCTTTTGTGCCTTCGATTTGGTTTTCAGTGTTAACGTTAATTTTTGCTGTTCCGAGTGAAATGGCGCGTTGAATATCTTTCGTCGGGATGCCTGTTCCGCCGTGAAGTACGAGTGGAAGGTCCGATTGACTTGAGATTTCTTCCATTTCCTTAAATCCTAAATTCGGTTCGCCTTTGTAAGGTCCGTGAACGGATCCAAGGGCTGGCGCCAAGCAGTCGATGTTCGTTGCTTCGACGAGCTCCTTACATTCTGCAGGATCGGCATAGATGACACCGTCAGCGATGATATCGTCTTCCTGTCCGCCGACTACACCAAGCTCGGCTTCAACAGAAACGCCTTTTGCATGGGCATATTCTACAACTTGTTTCGTAATTTCAATGTTTTCTGCTAGAGGTTTTGAAGATGCATCGATCATGACTGACGTGAAGCCTGCGTCGATTGCCTCTTTGCATTTTTCGAAACTGGATCCGTGGTCCAGATGGATAGCTACGGGTACGGTGATGTTGTAATCATGAAGTAGCCCTTTCACCATGTTGACGACTGTCGTAAACCCGCCCATATAGCGTGCCGCACCTTCGGAAACACCGAGTATGACTGGCGAATTTTCTTCTTGTGCCGCTTGCAGGATCGCCTGCGTGTATTCAAGGTTGTTCAAATTGAACTGACCGATTGCATATCCTTCTTTCTTGCCTTTGATCATCATTTCTTTCATTGACACAAGTGCCATAGCAAAATCCTCCTCCGGATCGTCGAGATGAATTTATTGTTTGAATCGTTTTTTACCTCTTTCATCATAACAAAAACAGACAGTATTTACTACTGTCTGGTGTGGTTGTGGTGCTGTATCATTTCTTTTTATTATTCTCGGCGACGCAAAATATCGTTAACCGCGTCGCGCACTTCATAAATATTGAATGGTTTCGTGAAATATTTCTCTGCTCCGTTTTCAATTGCCTCTATCGGAAGTTCGAATTCCCCATAAGCCGTCATCATTATGACAGGAATATGAGGCCAGTCTTTCTTTAGTCTTTTTAACACTTCGACGCCATTAATTCCTGGCATTTTCATATCTAGTAAAATACAATCCGGCTCTTTCTCTCTAACCGACTGCAGAGCTTCCGCGCCATTTGCAGCCAACCTCGCCTCAAACCCTTCTTTTGTGAATACTTCATTTAATAATAGTCGTATTCCGGCTTGATCGTCGACGATTAGCAAACTCTTCAAAAGGCTCACCCCTTATTTAGTAAATCCCCCAATATGTTATACAGTTTGACATAGGAACTGGAATCTCCTTCTTTTTTTAATCATTATTGTAATATTGTTTTAATCCAAGACGTTACAGCCGATTAGTTGGCTTTCGTACAGCGAGAAAATATAATGGAAAACGAGGTGGTATAAATGAAAATATTGATGACACAAATCGGCGGGCTGTTGCAGCGTGCCGGTTCGAATAATGAAGAGGCAGTCGAGGAGACGGCGCGGCTGTTAGCGCAGGCGACGATCGGTGAAGGGCGTGTTATTTTCGCCGGATTCGATGAGATGGAAGCTGTCGGATTGAACGCGTTGCATAGTGCGGAGCCGTTTCGAGGCGCTGTCTTGTATGAAGAAGGAATGGAGATTCATTCCGCGGACAGGGTTTGGTTATTTTCTCGTTCCGCGACGGACGTACGAGCGCTTCAGTTAGCGCGGGTGCTTGCGGAGCAGTTTATTCCGTTCGCAGTTGTGGCGGGTGAGAAAGCAACGGAGGAAAATGAGTTAGCGGATTTGGCGTATACGTATATGGCGACCGGCGTTGTGAAAGGGATTTTGCCAGGCGAGGACATCGGCAGCCGGATCGTTCAGCCACACGTTTTAGTCGCGCTCTTTTTGTATGAGGCGGTTAAAATGGCGTATGACGAAATGGTGAGAGATGAGGATTAACTAAACAAAAGCGAAGGGCGCCTGCCTAGAGGCGACAGGCATAAGGCAAAGATGCGTCGTGGCGCTTTTTGCCACAGAGCAGCTTTGACTTATGACCCGAGCTTCTGGCGCCCGGAGTCTAGACGTAAAGAAAAACAGAAACCATCCTAGTACGATGGTTTCTGTTTTTTTGTTTATGCGTTTTGATGTGTAAGCGCTGCGCGAATGAATTCGCGGATGAGCGGTGTTGGGCGAGTTGGACGGGAAGCAAACTCCGGATGGAATTGAGTTCCGATGAAGAATGGGTGGTCCTTCAACTCAATGATTTCCACGAGATGGCCGTCTGGGCTTTCCCCTGCTACAACCATACCTGCGCTTTCGAATTGCTCGCGATACTTGTTGTTAAATTCGTAACGGTGGCGGTGGCGTTCGTATACTAATTCGTCGTTATACGCTTCATGCGCTTTCGTGCCTTCTTTTAGCTTGCACGGGTGAGCGCCGAGCCTCATATCGCCGCTCACTTCATCGATGCAATCTTCGGAGTCGCGGTTGTTTTCAATGACCGCATTTTCCGTTTCGCTATCGAATTCAGCTGAGTGTGCGTCTTTTATTTCAAGAACGTCACGTGCGAATTCCACTGCAGCAAGTTGCATGCCAAGACCGACGCCGAAAAACGGAACGCCGTTTTCACGTGCGTAGCTAATTGCTTCCATTTTTCCGTCGATGCCACGGTCACCGAAGCCGCCCGGAACGAAAATGCCGTCTGCGCCTTGCAAGATTTCTGCAGCGTTTTCCTTCGTCACTTCTTCGGAATTAATCCAGTCAATTTCGATATCAGTGTCGAATTCATACCCAGCGTGGCGGAACGCTTCTACTGCAGAAATATAAGCATCTTGCAGTTCGACGTATTTTCCGACGAGGGCGATTTTCACTTTTTTCGATAGATTTCTTACGCGGTTCACAAGTTCTTCAATTTCCGTCAAATCTGGCTCTTTCGTTTCTAAGCCAAGGAAGTCGACGACAATTTTGTCCATGTTTTGCGCGTGCAGACGGATCGGCACTTCGTACAATGTTTCCGCGTCAAGCGCTTCAATTACTTCTTCCGGTTTAATGTTACAGAAGAGAGCGATTTTGTCTTTCATTTCTTGTGGAACTGGATACTCGCTTCGAACGACGATCATATTTGGCTGGATGCCAAGTCCGCGCAATTCTTTTACGCTATGTTGTGTCGGCTTTGTTTTCATTTCACCGGCAGCGTGCAAATACGGGATGAGCGTGTTATGGATGTACATTACATCGTCTTTACCTAGGTCTGTCTTCATTTGACGGATCGCTTCGAGGTACGGTAGTGACTCGATGTCACCGACGCTTCCACCGATTTCGGTAATGACGACGTCTGCATTCGTTTCTTGGCCCGCTCGTTTGATGAGGCTCTTAATTTCATTCGTAATATGTGGAATAACTTGGACCGTCGCCCCTTTGTATTCGCCGCGGCGCTCTTTCCGCAACACGGAGGAGTATACTTTCCCCATTGTGACGTTGGAGTATTTGTTCAATTTAATGTCGATGAATCGTTCATAGTGGCCGATGTCGAGGTCAGTTTCCGCACCGTCTTCCGTGACGAATACTTCCCCGTGTTGGTACGGACTCATCATACGCGGGTCAAGGTTAATGTACGGATCGAATTTTTGGTTCGTTACTTGGAGTCCTCTTTGTTTCAACAATCTTCCAAGGGAAGCGGCATTGATTCCCTTTCCTAGAGATGAAACGACTCCGCCGGTTACAAATATATATTTTGTCATCTATAGCTCCTCCTTTGTGTTAGGGGTTCGGTCGAATAAAATACAAAAAAGCGCTCCACTGTAGTCTATCTACAAGAGGAGCGCTTATACACGGATTCATGTGTCCTTTTTCAAGGAGCCCAAATAGAAGTCTAAATCGTTACACGCCCGAAGTCAAGGGGAAATTATTAAAGAAGGTCCTCTTCTTCTTCGTCTTCCTCTTCTTCGTCTTCGTCAATATCCAAGTCTTCATCAGGAACGATTTCAAGTTCCTCATCGTCATCGATTAAATCCTCTTCGATTTCAATGATTTCCTCTTCTTCTTCCTCTTCATCCAACTCGTCTTCATCTTCATCTTCATCGAGCTCATCGAATTCTTCGTCGAACAACTCGTCCTCATCGATTTCTTCTTCGTCGTCTTCTTCCTCGTCGTCATCGTCATACGCTTTTTTCTTTTTCTTCTTGCGGACTTTAACGACAGGAGCCGTTTCTTCTTCGATTTGATCGACTGGATACCATTCGCGTAATCCCCAACGATTATCGATGACGAGGAATCTTCCATCGATATTCATATCTGTGTAGAATTGGAGGAGCCTGTCCTTCACATCTCTCTCCTTCAACCCAGTCAATTCACGAATTTCATTCAATAGTTGTTCGAGCGTTAATGCTTCACGCCGGTCTGTCAATATGGCATAGGCGATATCGATAAACGACTCTTCTAACAGTTCTTCTTTCGTTAATTCATGTAAATTCAACGTACGCACGTCCTTTCTCTGAGCAAAAGCATACTTATCATTATATACAATGAAGTGCCTGTTATGCTACCATCTTCTACTCTTCTTGAAGCGTTGGAATTCTTTGACGCTCAGGAAGCCGAGATATAGGGCGGCGAGCAAGAAAGGGATGGCGCCGTAACCTGCACCGTACAAGGAAATGATGAGGATAATGATCACAATGATAATTAATACATGATGATACAATTTCATCTGCTCACCTCTTTCCCTTTGCTCTCTTTATTATACGTGGAAGGAACAGGCAAAATCCACTGTCGCAGTAAATATTTTGAAATGTTTTTACGAGAAAGCTATTCATTCAAAAAAGAACGCCCTCGTGGGAGCGTTCCCTTTCATTTCATTACATATTCCTGCGGTATTGGCCACCTACTTCGTATAATGCGTTCGTAATTTGGCCGAGGCTTGCGACTTTAACGGTTTCCATTAGTTCGGCGAAAATGTTGCCACCCGTTACTGCGACTTGCTGCAATTTCTGCAACGCTTCCGCTGATGCATCGCTATGCTTTGATTGGAAAGCACGCAAGTTCGCGATTTGCGTCTCTTTTTCTTCCTTCGTCGCACGGGCAATTTCCATATTGTCGATGTCTTCTTCAGAAGGCGGATTCGGATTCAAGTACGTGTTGACGCCGATAATCGGCAGTTCGCCCGAGTGCTTCTTCATTTCGTAAAGCATCGATTCCTCTTGAATTTTGCCGCGCTGGTATTGCGTTTCCATCGAGCCGAGGACGCCGCCACGATCATTCAACCGATCGAATTCTTGAAGGACGGATTCTTCGACGAGGTCCGTCAGTTCCTCGATAATGAACGACCCTTGGAGCGGATTTTCATTTTTCGATAAACCGTGTTCCTTCGTAATGATCATTTGAATCGCCATCGCGCGTCGCACCGATTCTTCCGTCGGCGTCGTAATCGCTTCGTCGTACGCGTTCGTATGGAGCGAGTTACAGTTGTCTTGCAATGCCATGAGCGCTTGGAGCGTCGTCCGGATATCGTTGAAGTCGATTTCTTGCGCATGCAAGCTCCGGCCGGACGTTTGTACGTGGTACTTCAGCTTCTGACTCCGTTCGTTCGCGCCGTATTTCTCGCGCATCGCGACTGCCCAAATGCGACGCGCAACCCGTCCGATAACCGTATATTCCGGATCGAGGCCGTTCGAAAAGAAGAACGATAAGTTCGGCGCGAAGTCGTCGATATGCATGCCGCGGCTCAAATAATATTCGACGTACGTGAAGCCGTTCGCGAGCGTAAACGCGAGCTGCGAAATCGGATTCGCCCCCGCTTCCGCAATATGGTAGCCAGAAATCGAGACAGAGTAGTAGTTCCGCACTTTTTCGTCAATAAAATATTGCTGAATGTCGCCCATCATGCGGAGCGCGAATTCTGTCGAGAAAATGCACGTATTTTGCCCTTGGTCTTCTTTTAATATATCCGCTTGCACCGTTCCGCGGACGACTTGCAGCGTTGCGCTTCGGACTTCCGTAAATTCTTCGACTGAAAGGATGCGGCCGAGTTCTTCCTCTTTCCGCTTCACTCGCTGGTCGATTGCAGTATTCATAAACATCGCAAGGATGATCGGCGCGGGGCCGTTGATCGTCATCGAAACAGATGTCGAAGGCGCGCATAAATCAAAGCCATCATACAGCTTTTTCATGTCATCGAGCGTACAAATGCTAACGCCAGATTCTCCGACTTTCCCGTAAATATCCGGGCGCTCGTCAGGATCTTCACCGTATAACGTGACGGAGTCGAACGCTGTCGACAGCCGTTTCGCATCGTCGTCTTTCGACAAGTAATGGAAGCGACGGTTCGTCCGTTCTGGCGTTCCCTCTCCCGCAAATTGACGTTTCGGGTCTTCACCTTCTCGTTTGAACGGGAACACTCCAGCCGTGTATGGGAATGAACCCGGGACATTCTCTTTGTACACCCAACGAAGAATTTCGCCGTAGTCCTTGAATTTCGGCAACGACACTTTCGGAATCTTTAACCCTGACAAACTTGTCGTCGTGAGTAGTGTACGAAGTTCTTTATCACGGATTTTCGTGACAAATTCATCACCTGCATACGATTCTTTCAAAGTTTCCCAGTTGTTCAGAATCCGTTTTGATTCCGCAGAAAGCTCTTCACGCACGCCATTTGCTAGGGACTCGAGCGAAGCGACGAGCGCATTGTCCGGCGATTGTTCATTCACAGCTTCAATCGCACCTTCGAGTTGGAATAAACGGCGTGCAAGATCGACTTGCTGCGCGGATTTCTTATGGTAGTCGCGGATCGTGCTCGCGATTTCACGTAAATAGTGGGTACGATCGACCGGGATAATGACGTTCTGCTTTTGCGTCTTCACGAACTCTGAGTAAGATGTCTCCCAATTGAGGCCACATTTTTCATTCAACTTTGAAACGAGCGCAGCGAATAGCGAGTTCGTCCCTTTATCGTTAAATTGGCTCGCAATCGTGCCGTAAACAGGCATCGTGTCGTGATCCTGATCGAACAGAAGATGGCTCCGTTGGTACTGCTTTTGCACTTGATTGAGCGCATCCTCGGACCCTTTCCGCTCGAATTTATTAATGACGATAAGATCTGCAAAGTCGATCATATCAATTTTCTCAAGCTGCGTAGGCGCACCGAATTCGCTCGTCATGACATACATCGACACGTCGGACACTTCCGTAATTTGAGCGTCACCTTGCCCGATTCCGCTCGTCTCGACGATAATCAGATCGAAGCCTGCTGTCTTTACAACGTCAAGCACGTCTTGAATAGCACCCGATAATTCGGACCGCGATCCGCGTGTCGCGAGGCTTCGCATGAATACGCGTTTATTGAAAATCGCGTTCATGCGGATTCGGTCACCGAGCAGCGCGCCGCCCGTCTTCTGCTTCGTCGGGTCGATTGAAAGAATTGCAACTTTTTTATCCGGTAATTCGCGCAAGAAACGACGGATCAGTTCATCCGTGAGCGAGCTCTTCCCCGCTCCCCCCGTACCGGTAATTCCGAGGACAGGCGTGTGTTTCGACAGTTCCCTAGCTTTTTCGATTAGGTTAATCGCGTCACGGTTTTCCTTGTCATACATTTCTTCCGCGTACGTAATGAGGCTGGCAAGCACTTCAGGATTGTCCGTGCTCACCTTTTCAAGTTTCGCCATCTCCGTATCCGCTATTGTAAGGAAATCGCATTCCTCCACCATCCGGTTGATCATCCCTTGAAGCCCCATCTTGCGGCCATCCTCTGGTGAAAAAATCCACGCGATGCCGTAGTCATGCAATTCCTTGATTTCCTTCGGCAAAATGACGCCGCCCCCACCTCCGTAAATCCGGATATGCGGCGCCCCTCTCTCCTGCAAAAGGTCATACATATACTTAAAGTATTCAACATGCCCGCCCTGGTACGACGAAATCGCAATCCCTTGCACATCTTCCTGAATCGCCGCATTCACAACCTCCTCAACGGAACGGTTATGCCCCAAATGAATCACTTCCGCCCCCGTCGCCTGGAGGATACGGCGCATAATATTAATCGACGCATCATGCCCGTCAAACAAGCTCGACGCCGTCACAAAACGAACATGATGCCTCGGCTTATAAATTTCAGCAACCATCCATCACACACCCCTTCATTCCTTTTGCGTTTTCTGCGGTGCCATTTCTGCGGTGCCATTTTCTGCGGTGCCTGTGCAGCAAACTATTCAGTTTATTAACTACAATTGCATAAATGGAATATGGAAAAGTTGTTGTTTAGACATTTCAATTAACCGTTTATGCATTTTCATACATCTAGTTGAATTGTCATAAATGTGTCGCGCACAGCCGCCGACACTATTCAGTTTATTCACTACAATTGTATAAAACTAAGACAAAACGCTGATTAGATCAACAATTCCACTCTAATAGTTGAGTATTCATACACTGGATTGAATTGTCATAAATGCACCTTACACAGGCACCAACACAATTTATTGATTCCCTACGATTCCGTTGAACAGTTGGTCTGTCTGATAGCGGATGAATTCATCGATTGTGTAGGTGTCGCGTAATGCCCACCTGCGGAACGCCCACATTTGGCCTTGGATGACGATGTGGTGCGCTGCAATATCGATCGCGTCCTCGCCGATGCGCAATTCACCTGAACGGACGCATGCGCGCAGCAAGTTCTTAAATAACGCGACCATTTCCATCTCTTTTTTCAGGACGTATTGGAGTGCGTCCTTCGGCAATGATTTCGATTCCTGGTACATGACGACGAATTCGTCCGACATGTCGTCAATTAGGTGAAAATACGTATCGATTGCCATTCGGAGCCCTTCCACATTTCCTTCCTGGTCCATCAATGTCGACAGACGGCTCTGCACTTCATTGTAAATACTGTCGCAGACGAGGTAGAGGACGTCTTCCTTCGTCCGGATATATTCATAGAGCGTACCGATGCTGAAGCCCGCCGCTTTAGCGATTTCTCTCGTCGTCGCCCGGTGGAATCCCTTTTCCTTGAACAGTTGGACTGCTCCATCGATGATCTGCTCGCGCCTTTTTTCAATTAAACTTTCATCTTTCACAGATGATTTTACTTCGCGTTTCACTTGCATAGTGCACCCCCGATTATTTTGTTAGCATGCGGGAGATGACGAGACGTTGGATTTCCTGCGTTCCTTCGTAAATTTGCGTAATCTTTGCGTCGCGCATGAACCGCTCGACCGGATAATCCTTCGTATAGCCGTAGCCGCCATACACTTGGACTGCTTCCGTCGTTACGTTCATCGCCGTATCCCCTGCCATTAGTTTCGCCATCGCGGATGCTTTTCCATACGGCAAGTCATTTGATTCGAGCCATGCCGCTTGGTACGTAAGCAATCGGGAAGCTTCCGTCGCTGTCGCCATATCCGCGAGTTTGAAGCCGACGCCTTGATTCGCCGCAATTGGCTTGCCGAATTGAACGCGCTCTTTCGCATATTCAACTGCCGCGTCAAGCGCCCCTTGCGCGATACCGACCGCTTGCGCAGCGATTCCGTTCCGACCGCCGTCCAACGTCTTCATTGCGACAATAAATCCTTCGCCTTCCGCACCTAGCAAATTCTCCTTCGGTACGCGACAGTTGTCAAACATGATTTCCGTCGTTGGAGATGAACGGATACCAAGTTTCTTCTCCTTCTTCCCGACCGAGAAGCCCGGGAAGTCCTTCTCGATAATGAAAGCGCTCGTTCCTTTATGTTTCGATTCCGGATCGGTTACTGCGAACACGATGTAAATATCGGCAATGCCGCCGTTTGTAATAAAAATCTTCGAGCCGTTCAAAATGTAATCGTCTCCGTCCAGCTTCGCAGTCGTGCGCATACCGCCAGCATCTGACCCGGAACCCGGCTCAGTCAAGCCGTACGCACCAATTTTCGTTCCTTCCGCCATCGGACGAAGGTACTTCTGTTTCTGCTCCTCCGTACCGAATTTGTATACCGGCCATCCCGCGAGCGACGTATGCGCCGATAATGTTACGCCAGTCGACGCGCAAACCCGTGACAACTCTTCAACCGCGATACAATACGCAAGATAGTCACTACCGATGCCGCCGTACTCTTCCGGCCAAGGAATCCCCGTCAGCCCTAGCTCAGCCATCTTATGCCAAATATCCATATCAAAGCGCTCTTCTTCATCGCGCTCCGCAGCGGTCGGTGCAACATCCTTCTCCGCAAAATCACGCACCATCTTCCGAATCATTTCATGCTCTTCCGATAATCTAAAATCCATGTCAATTCCCCCTTAGTATCCTGTATGCTGCCCTGTACGGCGCCTGTGCACCATACAATTCAGTTTATTAACTACAATTGTATAAATGAAAAACCGTAATGTTGTTGTACCGCTGTTCTGCTAGCTATCTAACACATCTTTATACATAGTAGTGAATTGTCATAAATGTACCGTACACAGCGTCAGACACAATTCTGTTTATTAACTACAATTGCATAAATGTAAAACCATAATGTTGTTGTATCGCTGTTCTGCTAGCTACCTAACACATCTTTATACAAAGTAGTGAATTGTCATAAATGTACCGTGCACCGTGCACAGCGTCAGACACAATTCTGTTTATTAACTACAATTGCATAAATGAAAAACCATAATGTTGTTGTACCAACGTTCCAATGATCACCTAACGCATTTTTATACATAGTATCGAATTGTCATAAATGCGCCGCGCACAGCGGCGCAAACAATTATTCACACATCTCACTTTGTTAGGTGTTTGTTGATGACGATGCGTTGGATTTCGCTTGTGCCTTCGTAGATTTGAGTTACTTTGGCGTCGCGGAAGTAGCGTTCGACTGGGTAGTCTTCGGTGTAGCCGTAGCCGCCGAATATTTGAACCGCTTCGATTGCGTTGTCCATTGCGGTTTGTGATGCGAATAGTTTTGCCATGGAGGCTTCTTTTCCGCAAGGTTTCCCTTCCTTGCATAGCTGGGCTGCTCGGTAGACGAGGAGTTTTGCCGCTTCGGAGGCGGTTGCCATGTCTGCGAGCTTGAAGCCGACGCCTTGGTTCGCTACGATCGGTTTCCCGAATTGTTTGCGTTCCTTCGCATAGGCGGTAGCCGATTCGAGTGCTGCTTCAGCGATGCCGAGCGCTTGCGCAGCGATGCCAATGCGACCGACATCGAGGTTCGCCATAGCGATTTTGAAGCCTTCTCCTTCTTCGCCGAGGCGATTTTCCGCGGGTACTTTCATATCTTCGAAAGTGAGTTGCACGGTTCGCGATCCGTGAAGGCCCATCTTTTTTTCATCTTTACCGACGATGAGGCCCGGTGTATCTTTATCGACGATGAAGCTCGTAATGCCATACGTTCCTTTCGATGAATCGGTCGAAGCGAAAACGATGTACACGTCTGACTCCCCGCCGTTCGTAATGAACACTTTCGAGCCGTTCAGAACGTAATGATCACCTTTATTCACAGCCCTCGTCTTCAATGAGCCAGCGTCCGACCCTGCGCCGGGCTCTGTGAGGCAGAAGGCGCCCAAATATTCGCCCGACGCCATTTTCGGCAAGTACCGTTTCTTTTGCTCTTCATTCCCGAAATACATAATCGGGTTCGTAACGACGGATGAATGAACGGAAAGAATAACGCCTATCACCGCGCTCACTTTCGACAGCTCGTGGATAGCGATAATGTAGGAAGTGAAATCCATATCGGAGCCGCCGTATTTTTCGGGGACAGTAATGCCCATCAGACCGAGTTCGCCCATTTTCGCAAGGATGTCGCGCGGAAACTCCCCTGCTTCCATTCGTGGAATGAACGGCTCGATTACTGACTTTGCAAAGTCCCGCACCATCGTGCGCATCATCTGTTGTTCTTCGGTGAATTGTAATTTCATTGGAATTAACTCCTTTGTAAATGAAATTCCTTTGTAAGGAAGCTAGTTCTGGAATGAATATTAATCAAATGCATGGAGTTATCTATTGAATATGGATAGTTATCTATTGAATCCTCTTAGTTATCTATTGAATAACGAGAATTATCTATTGAATACGGAAAGTTATCACCATTTCATGACCTAAGAACTAGCCCAATCATGCTTAAAAATCAATATTCATAAAAGCCGCGGCCGGATTTTTTCCCGAGCCACCCTGCATTAACGTACTTCCGGAGCAACGGGCACGGGCGGTATTTCGAGTCACCGAATCCTTCGTGGAGCGTTTCCATAATGTACAAACACGTGTCGAGTCCGATGAAATCCGCCAATTGAAGCGGTCCCATCGGGTGGTTCATGCCGAGCTTCATTACTTCGTCAATCGCTTCCTTCGTGGCGACACCTTCATACAACGTGAAAATCGCTTCGTTGATCATCGGCATGAGGACGCGGTTTGCGACGAACCCCGGGAAGTCATTCACTTCGACCGGCGTCTTCGCTAGTTTACGAGTCATGTCCTCAACCGCTTCATATACTTCGTCGGACGTTGCGAGTCCGCGAATGATTTCTACGAGCTTCATGACAGGCACTGGGTTCATAAAATGCATGCCGATGACGCTTTCCGGGCGGTTCGTCGCCGCCGCAATTTCCGTAATCGAGAGAGATGACGTATTTGTCGCTAAAATTGCATGCTCCGGCGCAATGCCATCAAGCTTCGCAAAGATTGATTTCTTAATGTCCATATTTTCGACAGCCGCCTCAATAACGATGTCGACGTTATGCGCGTCTTGCAGGTCAAGCGATTTCGTAATGCGCCCGAGCACTGCTGCTTTTTCATCTTCCGTCATGCGACCTTTTTCGACGTTCCGAGACAAGTTTTTCGTAATAACCGCAAGCCCTTTCTCGTACGACTCCTCTTGAATATCATTCAATTTCACTTCGAAGCCTGCTTGCGCACACACTTGGGCGATGCCGCCACCCATTTGTCCTGCTCCGATGACCATTACTTTTTTGAGTTCCATAATGAAGTTCCTCCGTCTACCAAAATTTCCACTCGCAAATACGCATAAAACCATTTAAATACGCATAAATCACGGTAATCCCTCATAAATCGCCACATTCAAGCACAAACGGCCGCAACCGCGCATAAATCCCAACAATCACGCATAATTCCCGCGAATCACGCATAAATCCAATTCTCCTAGTCGTCTACCAGGCTATCATTCTTCCCCAACTTCAATCATGATCGCATCGCCCTGACCGCCACCTGAACAGATCGCCGCAATGCCAATGCCGCCACCGCGCCGTTTCAATTCGTAAGCGAGCGTCAGGATGATCCGTGCCCCGCTTGCGCCGATCGGATGACCGAGTGCGACCGCTCCGCCGTTGACGTTCACTTTTTCAGGATCGAGCCCTGCAATTTGTGAGCTTGCGAGCGCGACTGCCGCGAACGCTTCGTTTATTTCAAATAAATCAATGTCCTTCAGCTCTTTACCGGTCTTCTTCAATAACTCGTTAATGACCAAGCCCGGCGTTTGCGGGAAATTTTCAGGCTCAATGGCGACTTCAGCATGACCGATGATCGTCGCTAATACGCGCTTTCCTTCCTTCAACGCACGTTCTTCATTCATAAGGACGAGCGCGCACGCACCGTCATTGACGCCCGGCGCATTGCCTGCCGTAATTGTGCCGTCGTTGCCGAATGCAGGCCGTAATTTTGCGAGTGATTCAAGCGATGTGTCACGGCGCGGCGCTTCGTCCGTATCGACGACGACCGGATCCCCTTTCCGTTGCGGAATTTCAACAGCGACAATTTCTTCCGCAAATTTTCCTTCTTCAATCGCAGCATTCGCCCGCTCGTGACTCCTCAATGCCCAATCGTCTTGCATTTCACGTGCTAATGAAAGCTCGCTAGCTGTCCGGTTCCCGTACGTGCCCATATGGACGCGGTCTGGTGAAAATGAACACGACAAGCCGTCATAAATCATGCCGTCCACTAATGGCGCATCGCCCATCTTCAATCCGAAACGCCCTTTCGACAAATAATACGGCGCGTTCGACATTGACTCCATACCACCCGCCACGATCACTTCTTCGTCCCCGAGCCGGATAATCTGATCTGCAAGCGTGACACTCCGCATGCCGGATGCGCATACTTTATTCACCGTCTCGGTTTTCACGGACCACGGCAATCCGGCCTTTACAGCCGCTTGCCTCGAAGGAATCTGCCCTTGCCCCGCCTGCAGCACCGTTCCGATGATTACTTCATCGACGTCCTCTTCCTTCACCGCCGACCGTTTCAATGCTTCCTTAATGGCGACTCCACCTAAATCACTAGCTGTTTTTGTGGATAAAGCACCGCCAAACTTACCAAACGGAGTCCGTGCCCCGTCCAAAATGACTGTTCTACCCATTCCCTCTCCTCCATCTCAGCATGATAACGTTTTCATTTTCCTCGTAAAGCGCAGCGACCGAACGCTCGCTCAGTAGTGAATTTGCAAAAAAGGGAGTACAAAGACTCCCCGTTTTAAGTAGAAGTAGATTCACTTCCAATTTTCTTAATTATAACTCTCTTCTCAAACTCTAGCAATAACCTAATCAAGCATTAACCGGCTCTTTTTCATCTTCAACTGCAGGCTCGTAATCTTCTCCGAAAATGGAGCGCTCGAGTAATTCCGCGATGTCGTACGTGCCGACTTTGTCTTCCACTTCGATCGCTTTCGTTCCGTCCGAAAGCATCGTTAAGCAGTAAGGACATCCGGACGAAATGATGCCCGGACTTACTTCCATCGCCTGTTCCGTACGTGCAACGTTGACGCGGTGACCCGTATCCTCTTCCATCCACATGAGTCCGCCGCCCGCTCCACAGCACATGCCGTCTTGGCGGTTTCGCTTCATTTCAACTAATTGAACGCCTGGAATCGTCTTTAGAATTTCACGCGGTGGATCGTATACGTCATTGTATCTGCCGAGGTAGCATGAATCATGGAACGTAATCGTTTCATTAATTGCATGAACCGGCTTCAACTTTCCTTGTTTAACAAGGTCGTACAGCATTTCCGTATGGTGGATTACTTCCGCCTCGAAGCCGAAATCCGGATATTCATTCTTAAAAATATTATATGCATGCGGGTCGATTGTGACGATTTTCTTCACACCCGCTTTTTCGAATTCGTCGATATTGGACGTCGCGAGCTCTTGGAATAAAAACTCATTCCCTAAACGGCGCGGCGTGTCGCCGGAATTCTTCTCTTTATTCCCGAGAATCGCGAATTTGACGCCCGCTTCGTTCATGAGATGTGCGAATGATAGTGCGATTTTTTGCGAACGGTTGTCGAATGCACCCATTGCGCCGACCCAGAAGAGGTATTCGAACTCTTCGCCCGCCTTCTTCATTTCCTTTACTGTCGGAATATGAAGGTCCGGACGAGCATCTCGCCAGTTTTCCTTCTCTTTCCGGTTAATCCCCCACGGATTTCCTTGACGTTCGATATTCGTCATCGCACGCTGCGCATCCGCGTCCATCTTCCCTTCCGTCATAACGAGGTAACGGCGGAGATCAATAATTTTGTCTACGTGCTCGTTCATAACCGGACATTGGTCTTCACAGTTCCGGCAAGTCGTGCACGCCCAAATTTCCTCTTCCGTAATGACATCACCAATTAAAGATGGATTGTAAATATCATCAAGCGTAGCGCCTTCCAATCCGGCAGCTAATGCAATTTGATTCCCTTTCACGTTTCCGAATGCGAATGTCGGCACCCATGGCTGTTTCTTCGTGACGAGTGCGCCTGTATTCGTTAAGTTGTCTCGCAGTTTTGTAATCAAATCCATCGGGGAGAGCATTTTGCCCGTCCCGGTCGCTGGACACATATTCGTACAGCGGCCACATTCAACGCACGCGTAAAAGTCAATCATCTGCTTTTGCGTAAAATCGGTAATTTTGCCGACTCCGAGCGCTGGCATATCATCTTCAGATTCAGCTTCTTCAAGCGCTTCGAAATCGATTGGCGCAAGCTTGCCCCGGCGATCAAACCGCATCATGTACGTGTTGACAGGCCCTGCAATTAAGTGCGCATGCTTCGATTGCGGCACGTAAACGAGGAATGTGAGCAACGTGAGCAAGTGAATCCACCAGGCGACGAAGAAAACGACCGCAGCCGCTGTCGGACTCATGAAACTGAAAGCGGTTGCAATTGCTGATGCCATTGGCTCCGTCCACGTCGTTTCATGCCCTCGCCAAATCATATTGGCGCCGTTTGAAATAAGCGTCGACAGCATGAGCGAACCGATGAAGATGAGGACGAGCCCCGATTGCCAGCCGCGCTTCAAGCGGACGAGTTTTTCAACGTATCGACGGTGAAACGCCCAAACGACCGCCACTAAAATCATGAAAACAACGAGTTCTTGGAAAAACGTGAATCCCCCATAAATCGGTCCGAACGGCAAATGCGAGCCAGGCTTCAGCCCTTTCCAAATGAGGTCAATCGCTCCAAGTTGGACGAGCAAGAAACCATAAAAGAACATGAAGTGGATAATTCCACTTTTCTTATCCTTAAATAACTTTTTCTGCCCAAAAACATTCACCCAAACTTCCTTCAAACGGCGGGATACATTACTGTCGAACTCTTCCTTCCGTCCAAGCTTTATGAATTGGATCCGCGTTCTAATCAAATACGTGAACAGCGCAAGCGCATAAGCCACAACGACCAGGAACAGAACCCAGTTGACGAGTAATAAAACATCCATCTCATATTCTCTCCTTCCCTATCGGAATGTTATGAATAGCATAATAGATAATAAGTATTGTGTCGATGTTCTATTTAATAGTTTAAGTTATGAATGAGCATTCAGTCAATGGATATTTTTATTTTGCGATACTTTTTAGAGGATTTAGGATTGTCGGTAAGTGGTGAGATTATGAATGCAATGCAGAAGCGTGTGCTTTGGACGCGGGAGTGCGTACTTTGGGCGCGGGACGCTTCACTTTGGACGCGGAATGCCTCGCTTTGGGCGCGGAATGCCTCGCTTTGGACGCGGGACGCATCACTTTGGACGCGGAACGCCTCGCTTTGGACGCGATCGCATGAGTTGCATAGAAAAAAGCTCCCGGTCATAGTTCATTCCGGAAGCTATCGTTTTCATTTATCTTATAAAGAGGTCCACCAAACAACTGGTGGGCTCTTTTACTGTTATGTGCGTTAATTCCGACGAGGACGGATGTAGAAGGACCCGCCGATGTTCGAATATCGACGTCGGTTTCAATCTCGATGTGCGGATTCCCTATTAGTTTTCTATATTCCGCAAGAATGCCTTGCGAACCAACCGGCCAAATTTTCCGAATCAACCCGCTGTCCATCGCTTCCTTCATTAACCGCAAAGAAGCGATTTCACCTCGCCGTTCGAGCACTTCATTCCCGACGAGCGGCGTGCCGTAGACGTACCATTCGAGCTCGTCGACTTCCTCAACAAGCCGCTGTTTGCCAATCATCGTGACCGCGACGGCTGATTGCATGAGCTGCATATTCGTTTCCGAGCTGCCGCTAATTTCCGGCAATCCCAAGTTTGATTCCCGAAAAACGTCCTTCACGCCCGCCTCGTACCGCGCCCAACTTTCCTCGCCGCTGAAATTATGAATGAGGACGGAAACTGGATCGGCATGCGCCGCCCATTGTTCGAGCAACGCGACGCGGGCAGCAAAATACGCTGTCACCTTGTCCGAAACCGCCACAACATCATGCGGTTTTTCCCCGATGCCGCCAGAATTATCCGTCGTCACGACGAACCCATCGCCAAGCGCAATCGCATTCCTCATCGGACGACTCCGAATTTGCCGCCAGCCGCTTTAGCGAGCGCCGGCATGACGACCGCCGCCACTACAGCATTCACGACCGTAGCTACTAAAATCGCAGGCAACGCCCCGACAAAAAACGCGGGCGACACGAGGAAATAAAAGGGCAACGGGGCAAGCAACCCGTTCGCGACGATGAAAAACACCCATTTCAAAATAGGCCGGCCCGCGTTATGGAGACGCGCGAACCCATAAAGGATAATCATCATTTCAATCGCGATCAGGATATGGAATGGCCCAAGCGGAAAACCCGCGTACAAGGCGGACGCAAGATGTCCCGTCAACGATGCGGCTCCGACGAGGATAGGCGGCAAAAATGATGCCGCAAGCAACGCCGGTACGGTATCGAGCGCTAAAGAGCCGAGGCCGGACGGGATTTTAATAAACCCGCCGACCGCACAAAGCGCCGCGAACAACGCAGTTAGCGTCATTTTCCGAAGTTTCATCGTCAATCCTCTTTCTTTTTACCTGTCCGGAACACTTTCGCACTGCGGACATATTCATTATCAGGAACACCGAGCCGCGCATTGACGATGCGTGCCGCGACGAAAAGATAGTCCGATAGACGGTTCAAATATTTTTGCACTGTAGCCGGTACATCATCCTCCGCTTTCATTAACGTCACCGTCAATCGTTCCGCACGGCGCGCAACTGTCCGTGCAATATGCAACGTCGCAGCTGCAGGCGACCCGCCTGGTAAAATGAATTTCTCAAGCGGCGGCGCTTCTTCCATTAAGTCGTCAATCCGCTTCTCGAGCACTTCGATTGGCTCCTCAGAAAGCTTATAATGGCGCTCTTTCATTACATTCGCCAAATCCCCGCCGCCGTCGAACAATTCGTTTTGAATTGCTTCGAGATCCACAAGCAAATCCGCGAACTTCTCACTATCCAGCTCCGTCATCGCCTTGCCGATGAACGAATTCACTTCATCCATCGTCCCATACGCTTCGATACGGATACTATCCTTGTCGACTCGTCCTCCGATCAGACTCGTCTGCCCTTTGTCTCCGGTTTTCGTATAAATTTTCATCTAATTTCTCCCCTTTTCTTCAATGTTTGTGCCAGTCCATACCAAACTCTCGTCACTTCATCTGCCTGCGCGATTAACCGCTGGTACAACCTGCCGCATGCATCACGCAATGCCCGCATGTCCGCATCCATCGGCACGATTCCGCGTCCGATGTCCGTCAAGATGAAAATGACGTCTTTGCCTTTAATCGATTTCAAAATAAACTCCACTGCTTCCGCTTCAGGCAATTCCGTCTTTGCGAGCCAATGCTCGATACGGTCAATGACGACGATGCCGCCGGCCGGAATTTCCAACTTACCGCAGGAAGTATCCACCCATTCGTGAGGAACATCCGCAAGCATCTTTTTCAAATAATCCCTTTTCCCATTATAGGCACCTCCGATAACGACACGCATCGACCGCCCTCCTTCAGTTCATCGTAATTGCGCCATTCGAGTTTCCAAATCGACCCGTGTGGAATTTTCCATGACCAAAAATCGCGCGGCTCCGGCGAAAATCGAGTAAGCGCAACACGGATTGGTCCACCATGCGTGACGACAACGGCGCCATTCGGCAATGAAACGAACGCTTCCATGACGCGTTTCTCCACGTCCGCCAAACTTTCCCCACCACGTGGTGCAAATGAATACGGATCATGAATCCAATTCCGGTAATCGTTATCCATTTCAAGCTCCGCATACGTTTTCCCTTCAAATTCACCGAAATGGCATTCGCGCAATCGCACGTCCGCTACAAATTCCGCTTCAGGCATTAAAATCGCTGCACTTTGCCTGGCCCTCAAAAGATCGCTCCCATACACAATCCGGCCATCCGCCTCCGTGAATCGATATCGCTCCGCATCTGCCACCGGTTCAATCGGCTCATCCGTCCACCCAATATATTTTTTCTCGCGGTTTCCAGCAGTCGGCAAATGCCGAATCAAATACAAATGATGATCGCTAGCCATAGCAACGCCTCCGTCCCTTCGATGAACGCCCCGCATAAGTCACCTGACACGCCACCGAAATGTTTTAACGACCAGCTTCTACATACAATTACGGCTCCACTTACAACAACGACAAGCACGATTGGCACTACGATGGAATGAACGACAAAGCCAAGTGCTACGGCAACGGCAAGTCCCATACCGACCGACGTCGCCATCAGTGGCCCCGTTGCCAGTTTCCCTTTGAAGAAATGAGCAATTCCTTTTTCCTTCGCAAGGCGCGTCGTTGAAAAGTAGACGTTCATCCCTATCCTTGCTAAAAACGGGACGGCTATGAAGTACGGTAGCAGCTCGCCGTTGCGATGAATCAATTCATCGAGCAAAGCAATTTTCACGACAATCAACAAGACGAGCGCCATCGTCCCGAACGCGCCGATACGCGGATCGTCTAGTATTTCAAGCCGCTTTTCCTTGTCGCGATACGAAAAAAACGCATCGCCCGTGTCCGCGAAGCCGTCCATATGTAGACCGCCCGTCAGCGCGACGCCAGCAACGACGACGAAAACTGCTGCGAGCAGCGAGCCTGTGCCGATTCCGTCTGTGAACAGCTTCGCAACGCCGAACATCGCGAGCCCGATAAGCCCCCCGACAAACGGCAGCGCGACATACATTCCGGTCACGTCTTTTCGTTCCATCGGCAGCTCTTTTCGAACCGGGACAGACGTAAAAAATTGAATGGCGAGTAGTAATCCGTTCACGTCAGTCCACCTGCCCATTGATGATCGATAAGACGAACGGCCAGTCGATATGCGCTTTCACATGTGCCGCCCAAGCGTCGTACACATCTGTTCCGGCTGGCGCCTCAGACGTCGGACGGTCGACGTCTTCCTCTTCGATTCCGTGGTTCATCATATGCGGAATGACCCCCGCGACGGGAATGCCTGTGTACGACTCGATAAAGTCGACGCCTTCTTGAAATAATGCGGCGTCGCCGTGAAATTTATTAATAATGATTCCCTTCACGCGTGCCCGATGTTCCGGAGCGAGCAATTGAAGCGTCCCGACAATCGAAGCGACAGCGCCGCCACGGTCGATGTCCGCGACGAGGAGGACAGGCACATCCGCCATATCCGCCACACGCATATTAACAATTTCTCGATCGTTCAAATTCACTTCCGCAGGGCTCCCCGCCCCTTCGATAACGACCGTATCGAATGACTTCGACAGCGTATCGAGCGTCGTCCGGATTGCGTTTATTCCGCGTTCAAAAAACTGTTCTCGGTACTCCATCCCATCGACCGCTTCGAACGTCTCTCCGAAAAATCGGACGTCGGCTTTTCGATTATCCATCGGCTTCAACAAAATCGGGTTCATTTCAATGACCGGCTTCGTTCGCGCCGCTTCCGCCTGTAGAAACTGCGCCCGGCTCATCTCTTTCCCGTCTTCAGTCCTTGCGGAAAATCGCGACATGTTTTGCGATTTGAATGGGGCAACCCGCATCCCTTCGTCTGACAGCAGCCTGCAAAATGCGGTGCAGATCATCGTCTTACCGACATCGGAGGCCGTTCCCATCACCATGATTCCTTTCATCGCACGAGCACCTGCCCTTCTTTTTTCCAATAGAGCGGCTGCCCGTAGTCCATCTCGATTGCATCGTCACTGAATGCGACGAGACGTTGGTGCAAAAAGCCGATCCACTCGCAATATTGCCGCGTCTCTTCGTATGGTGAAGCAGGTTCGTCCAGTACTTCGTTTGATACGATGACGACATGGGTGGCCTTTTCGCGGATTGCGGCGATTGTTTCCATGAGGCGCACCACTTTCTTTTCCATACATCCTTCTGTGTGAATGCAATATGTACCGTTCTGTTCTCTGTATAGTTCATTCGCGAGCCACGTCGTCAGACAGTCCCATAGGACGAAATCGTTTTGTCGGATGGACGGTAGTGCTCCGGCAAGGTCGACCGGCTGCTCGATTGTCGTCCAGCTTTCATTCGCCCGGTCTTGCTTATGCTTTTCAATTCGCTGTCGCATTTCTTCATCGAGCGCGCGACCGGAAGCGATGTAGACGAGTCTTCCTTGTGCGGCGGCAGCCCGGTCAACGAGCAACTTTTCCGCAAATGCACTTTTCCCGCTTCGTACGCCGCCGCTAATGAATGTTAGTTTTCCATCCATGTTAGTTGACCACCATTCCATTTGAAAACAGCTCGTAATCCCCGGAACTGCTCATTTTTTCACTTAGTTTGTTAACTGCATTAGGCGCCATATGTGTTAGCAGGGACTTGGCAACACCACCCGCGGTTATGGGAGGTCGAGTTCTCGTTTATCCTCGAAAAGTTCTCGTTTTTCTCTGCAGAGTTCTCAATCTCCATTGAAAAGTTCTCGTTCTCATGTCAGGAGTTCTCATTTATCGCCGAAGAGTTCTCGTTCTTCCCCGAAATGTTCTCATTACCTCTCACAGAGTTCTCGTTCTCACGCCAAGAGTTCTCATTATCTCTCAAAAAATTCTCGTTACCTCTCATTTATCCGCAAAGCACTTTCGGATTCGCCGGCGAACCAATCCGCAAGCTCACGTCGCAACTCTTCCATCTCCGCGCTACTCTTCATACCGATGCGGAGCCAGCCGCCGTCCATCCCCCGGAAATTTTCCGAATGGCGGAGGACTATTCCTTTCGCAAGCATTTTCGTGTACAGCTTACCGGCATCATGCGGTTTGAACGAAAGGAAATTTGCTTCCGATTCGGTCACTATGCACCCAAATTGTCTTAGAAAAGCCGACATTTTCACACGTTCTTCAGCGGCGTGGCGAATCGCGGCCTCACGGTACGCTTCCTCGCCGAGGCAAACCGCCCCGATTGTTGCTGCCATGCCGTTTACATTCCAATGTGGCGCCGTTGATTTCAATGAGGCAATGACATCGGGATGCGCGACTGCATAGCCGAGACGGATGCCCGGGATCGCATACATTTTCGTCATCGAGCGGACGACGATGACGTGCGGAAAATCGTTCAATTTAGGAATGAAAGACTTGCTTTCATCAATGAAATCGATAAACGCTTCGTCGAGTACGACTTCACAGCCAACCTCCCCAGCCTTACGGATGATCGCCAGCAGATCCTCGCGCTCAGGCATGATCCCCGTCGGATTGTTTGGCGTGCAAAGATAGACTACGGATGACGCCGAAAGACGAGCGAATACAACATCAACCGGCAAGTGGAAGCCGTCCGTCTTGGAAGCGATAATACGGTCAATCTCCACTCCCTTCGCCCGCAACGTCGCTTCGTATTCCGAAAACGTCGGGTCCACGACGATCGCCCGTTTCCCTCGGTATCGCTCCGCAATGAACGACAAGATTTCCGCCGCACCGTTGCCTGCAAACACCGAAGTTTTCGAAACGCCATGATACTCCGCCGCCTTCGACAGGAAAGGCTCGCCGGACGGGTCCGGGTAGGCGGATAATCGCGTCATCAGTTCCGGCCACATCTCGACGACCGCCCGCGGAGGCCCCGACGGATTGCAGTTTTCGCTGAAATCGAGGATTCGCGAAGGCGGAGTCATGCCGAGCTTTTCATAAACGTGCCGGGGATTCGCCCCGTGTTCAGGCAATTGCATAGAAAATCACTCCAATGACGGTCATGAGCATCCAAAAGGCGAATGAGGCCATATGCATTTGGACAATAGCCGATTTAATATCCGCTGCTAGCAACGGCCGCAGTCCAGGTCCGATTTCCGGTCGAACGGATTCGGTTCCCCTATATGTACTTTTGCCGCCTAATGTGACACCGAGCTGCCACGCGGTTGCCGCTTCGAGAAATCCGCTGTTCGGGCTCGGGTGATTCCTTGCATCCTTGCTCCAGCCAATGAACCTCTTTCGGAAAGGGATTCCCCCTTCATTCGGCGATACGAGCAGGATGAGGAATCCCGTAATCCTTGCGGGAATGAAATTCAACACATCGTCGGCGCGCGCAGAAAACTTGCCGAATTCACGATAGCGGTCATCTTTATAGCCGATCATCGAGTCGAGCGTGTTGACCGCTTTGTACATCCATAAACCTGGTGCCCCGAAGAGGAATGCCCAGAACAACGGCGACGTAATGCCGTCGGCCGTATTTTCCGACACCGTTTCAATTGCGCCGCGGGCAATCCCCCGTTCTTGCAGTTTGTCGGTGTCGCGGCCGACAATCCACGAGAGCTTTTTCCGTGCTTCCTCGAGATTGCCAGCTGCTAGCGGTTCATACACATCGAGCGCAGCGTCCCGCAAGCTTTTCTGGGCGAGCCCGATGGCGATGAGAACGGCTTCGACGACAATCCCGACCACGATATGTAGTTGGTAAGCGGACCAGACGATCGCAAGGACGCTCCCCGTTACGATGAAAACAATGATGACCAGCATTCCAGCGCCCTTCAGTACGCGGGCACGCCCTTTGTTCAAGAGCGCGGTAAGTTTCGAGATGCATGTGCCGATCCAACGGACAGGATGCGGCCAGTTCGGGGGATCCCCCATGGCGCGGTCGAGGCCGAACCCGATCGCGATTGCAATGAAATGGGCTTGCATTACGACGTCCAGCCTTTCGCTTCTTTATAGGCACGGATCGCGCGGACGGTGCAGTCGTAAACGCCGTGGCCGATCAGTTTGCCGAGGGGGGTGATCGGGCCTGCGTACGGCAAGTGCTCCCCTTCTTGCGTCGCTGCGATGAGGAGGCTGTCGGTCGATGTGCCGGTTGCGATCGTTCCAGTAAGCGGGTCTAGGATATTCTCGGTTTGGAGCGCTTTCGTTTTCGCCTCGGTTGCGGTGATCATCGCTTGGATAAAGGCTTCTTCGGGCAGCTCGCCATTGACGATGACCCAAGTGTTGATCGTGCCGACGCGCTGTTCTCGCGTCACAGCTTGCGAGACGTCAACGGCATTGCCGACGCCCGCTGTCACCATGACAAGGACGGTGCCGAAATCGCCTTCGTATTCATCGATTTCCGCGTGCTCGGTCGTGACGGCGGTCATCATTCCGACGGTGTCGGTTAATGAGTAACCGTGCTGTTCGAGGTAGGCGGACATTTCCGCTTTGACGTCGTCATAATTGTAGTTTTCATCGACGTGGCGGTTGACGAATGCGCGGTACCAGCCGAGACCTGCGTTCACGACAGCTGAAGAGACGGTTTTCAATGGTTGGTTGACCTGTAATGAAACGCGTTCCGCTGTGACGGTGAAGTGCTCTTTATTGACCGTAAACGGGTTGCTTTCCTCAATTTTTTGAGGGAGCAGCGTCATTTGCGGCTTCGGTAATTCGGGATGTGGCTGCGTTTTGACACGCGCCTTGTACACATTGCCAATGGTTGCTTCGCGAATGACGTTTTGCGGATCGCCGATCATCGCAATCTCCCCTTTTTCCATAAGGAGGAGCCGATCACAGTATAGGGACGCCAGGTTGACGTCATGGAAGACGGAGATGACCGTTATGCCCTTTTCAACTGCATGGTTTCGAATTGTATCTAGCAGTTGCTGCTGGTGTGCGATGTCGAGATGGTTCGTCGGTTCGTCGAGCAGGAGAATCGGCGCGACTTGCGCGAGTGCTTGGGCGACGAAAACCCGTTGCTGTTCGCCTCCTGACAGCAGTTCAATCGCCGTATCTTTGTAGCGAGTGACGCCCGTGTAGGCAAGCGCTTCGTTCACCGCCCGTTCGTCTTCAGCGGACCATGATGAAAAGAGTCCGGACTGGTGTGGATACCTGCCGAGTGCGACGGTGTCTTTCACCGTATGCGAGAAGGCGTGCGCATGGAGCTGCGGAAGGACGGCGACTTTTTTCGCAAACTGTTTTTGGGAATAAACCGCGGCATCCTCCCCGTCGATCCGGACAGTTCCAGATTGAGCCGGCAAGATGCCCGAAATGATTTTCAGTAGCGTCGATTTCCCGCTACCGTTCGGGCCGAGGATGCCGAGGATTTCGCCTTTATTCACATGAAACGAAATGTCTTTGACGATCGGCTCTTTGCCATAGCCACCGGTTATATTGTCGACTTGCAGCATATTACATGGCCCCTTTCCTTCTCTGTCTGTAGAAAATGTACGCGAACACCGGCGCGCCGATGAACGCTGTAATGACGCCGACCGGGAGTTCTGAAGGCGAGATGATCGTCCGGGCGATGAGGTCGCAAATGATGAGCAATGACGCTCCGTTCATGAATGATAGTGTTAGTAAGTGCCGGTGGTCGGAGCCCCACATGAGGCGCGTCATATGTGGGACGACGAGGCCGACAAAGCCGATCGTTCCGGATACCGCAACGGCCGATCCGGTCAGGATGGAGCCGCCGATGAGGATCATGAATTTCCGTCGTTTGACGTTGACGCCTAAATGATGGGCGCGTTCCTCGCCGAACAGCATGGCGTTCAATTCCCTCCGGTTCATCCAGAGAATGAAGGAACCGATGATGACGAACGGCAGCACCATAACGATATACGTCCAGCCGCGCATAGAGACGCTGCCGAGGAGCCAACCGATAATTTGTCGCAGTTCTTCTCCGGTAAGTGCAATCATAAGCGATAGGACAGAGCCGAGAAATGAACCGAAGATGATGCCGGTGAGGATGATCGTCTCCATTTTCATTGAACGGTCGACGAGCCTTGCGAAGCCGATGACGAGGAACATTGTCAAAGCAGCTCCTGTCATACTAAAAACGGGTAATGTATATGTGCCTAAAATTGGAACCGATAAACCGAAAAAGAGTGTCACGACAGCACCGACCGAGGCGCCGGATGACACTCCGAGTGTGTATGGATCTGCAAGTGGATTTTTCAGCAATCCTTGGAAGGCGGCTCCTGAAATGGCGAGCGCTGCGCCGACAAGCCCAGCAAGTACAACACGGGGCATCCGGATTTTCCAAAGGATATTTGAAGCGGTCGTATCCGACGAATCCCAAAACGTGCTGATCGGAATTTTGACGGTTCCAATCGAAACACCGAGCCATACCGCCACGATAAGTGTGGCGGCGGACACGATGTAGGCGAGTGTTGCTTTATTCACCAAAAGCCTCTGGGTAAATGGCTTTTGCCACTTCCTCAAGACCTAGTGCAAGACGCGGGCCAGTACGGCTCGTCAAGTTTTCGTCGACTTGTACGACTGCATCTTCTTTGACGGCTGTAATGTCACTAAAGCCGTCACGGTTTTTCACACTTTCAACAATATTCGGCACGTAACTGTACATGACGACGATGACGTCAGGGTTCTGGCTGACGATTTCTTCAGGGCTGATCATCGCCCACCCTTCTTCCGTCACGATATTTTCAGCGCCAATCATGTCAAGGATTTGTTGCATGAACGTGTTTTTACCTGGTGCGTAAATTTCCGGTACGTCTGACGTTTCGATGAATACGCGTTTTTTATTCTCAACGGTTGCCGTTTTTGCAAGAACCTCTTCGACTTTCGTCTTCATGTCTTCGACGATTTTAGCGGCTTCTGCCGTTTTGCCTGTTGCCTTACCAATTGTTTCGATTGTCTCATATGTTTGTTCAAAATCCGCCGCATCTTTTACGACGAATACGTTAACTCCAGCACCACGGAGCTGCTCAAGTCCTTCTTCAGCTATCGTCTCGTGTGCGAAAACGATATCCGGAGTCATGGAGATGATCTTTTCAACATTGAATTCCATGCCACCGATTTTCTCTTTTTCTAGCGCTTCTGCAGGATAGTCATCCCAATCGTTTACGCCAACAATTTCATCGTTCAGACCAAGTGCGAAAAGGATTTCCGTGTTGCTCGGAATCAGTGAAACGATTGTTTTAGGGGCTTTTTCGATTGTAATATCATTGCCGACCGCGTCTGTCAGCGTAAGCGGGAATGCTGCTTTTGCTGATTGCTCGTCAGTCTGTGTGTTTTCCGTTGTAGGTGTGTCGTCTTTCTTCGCATCTTCCGTGCCGCATGCCGCGAGCAAGAACGTCGCTAAAATTGCTGTTAGCCAAAGCTGCCAAATCTTCTTCATTCCGATTTCCTCCTATTTGTTCCAAATAAAAATCCCCCGTTTTGTAAACGGAGGAATGTGTTTAGTAAAAATACAGCTGCCGAATTTCATGTACATGCGCTGATTTCCACCAAACCTATCCTCGTAGGGTACGGGTGACTCATGAAGGCAGGTCTCCTGGCTTGTGCTTATCGCGTACCGCGCCTTCCCGGAAATTTTTCCAGTGGCATGTTGCGGATTGCGAGCACTTACAGTGGCGGGACCGCGCCGGAATCGAACCGGCTTCCCTTTTAACCCCAGCGTTGACGGCGGGGCACCTTCATGTTTGGTTATGTAATTGTGATTCGTGATTAATTATACTATACATTTTGAAGTTGTCGAGGAGATTTAAGTTGGTTGTGTTTCGAGCGCTGTTGATTGTGTTGCGAATCCCGCAACATCAAAAAACGCCCCGCCGCTGAATACTTCAAGCGGAGGGGCGCGTTATTTTACATTCTTTCTGGTGCTGCAACACCGATCAGTTTCAAGGCGTTTGCAATTGTCGTGCGTGTTGCTGTAATTAATGCAAGGCGTGCTTCCGACAAGTCGCGTTGATCCGGATCGAGCACTTTTTCTGCATTATAGAAGCTATGGAATTCTGCTGCTAATTCCTGAATATAGTTTGTAATTCGGTGCGGCGAGCGAAGTCTTGCTGCATCGCTAATCGCACGCGGGAAGTCGCCGATTTTTTTCAGCAATGATAATTCCTTTTCCGTCTGCAATAAATTCACATGATCCGTCGAAGCGGCAACATTCATTTCATCTGCTTGGCGAAGGATCGAAGAAATGCGGGCATGCGCATATTGCGCGTAGTATACCGGGTTTTCATTCGACTGCGAAATCGCTAAATCTAAATCGAAGTCCATTTGCGAATCCGCTGAGCGCATCGCAAAGAAATAACGAACGGCATCTAAGCCGACCTCTTCAACAAGTTCGCGCAACGTAACCGCTTTTCCGGTCCGCTTACTCATTTTGAACTTCTCGCCGTCTTTGTACAGCTGCACCATTTGCGCAACTTCCACTTCAAGCGTGTCGCGGTCGTAGCCGAGCGCCTCGATTGCCGCTTTCATTCGTGGAATATAGCCATGGTGGTCAGCTCCCCAAATGTTAATGAGCTTGTCGAAGCCGCGGCGCAATTTATCCTCATGGTACGCGATGTCCGGCGTCAAATATGTGTACGTACCGTCATTTTTAATGAGGACGCGGTCTTTATCATCCCCGAACGTCGTCGAGCGGAACCACGTCGCACCGTCCTCTTCAAATACATGCCCGTTCGCACGTAATTTGTCGAGCGCGATGCCGATTTTCCCGTCTGTATAGAGTGATGTCTCCGAGAACCAATTATCGAACGGCACGCGGAAATCTTCCAAGTCCTTCTTCAGCTTCGCCAATTCAAATTCAAGGCCGTACTCCCTGAAAAACTCCTGACGCTCCTGTTCAGGGACATTGACGTACTTGTCACCAAATTCCTCAGCAAGCTTCTCGCCGATATCAATAATGTCCTGCCCATGGTAGCCGTCTTCCGGCATTTCTTTTTCAAGACCTAATGCTTGGAAGTATCGCGCCTCGACTGAAAGGGCTAAATTATTTACTTGATTGCCCGCGTCATTTATATAATATTCCCGTGAAACGTCGAATCCTGCAAAATCGAGGATATTGCACAATGAATCCCCAATCGATGCACCACGCGCATGCCCTAAATGCAAGTCGCCCGTCGGATTGGCAGAGACGAATTCGACTTGAACTTTTAGATTCTCGCCATACGTTGAACGGCCGTAATCTGCTCCTTGAGCAAGCACCGTTTTGACGACTTCGCCTAAGTAATCGCTTTTCAGCTTAATGTTAATGAACCCTGGTCCTGCGATTTCTAATGATTTGATGGACGTAGACGATGTGTCTAATTTCTCGAGAATAGCTTCTGCGATTGCACGCGGCGGCTTTTTCGCGATTTTCGTCAATTGCATCGCAATATTCGTTGCATAGTCCCCGTTTTCTTTGTTTTTCGGTGTTTCAAGAATAATATCCGGTATAACGGATGCATCCGCCATTTCTGTAGCGAGCACCGCTTCGCGGAATGCATCTTTTATTTCCTGTTGGATTTTTTCAACTGCGTTCATTTTTGTCCCTCCGTATATGTAATGTTCAGTTCGTGTTCGCCTAGCAATCCGCCTTCACCGTGCAGTTCGTAATGTGCGATGAATTTGTCCGGTCCGACTTCTAGCTTCGTCGTTTTCACGAGGAGATCGAAAGTGGCGGGACCATTTCCATACGTGCCCGGTCGCATGTCGCCGAGCGAAAATGGCAAGCGCATTTGAACCGCCCCGTTCCGCATGATCAATGCGTCCCCTTTTTCCAATTTCACCGTCGTCCGCACTTGTTCGCCGTTCAAGTCTTCCACAAATTGCAAATACGTCTTTCCGGCTTTTTCAATTAACGTCCCCGAAGCTTCCAGCTCATGTTTGTCTGCAGCTTGACCAACGTGCCGGATCGTCGATTGGAGCCGGACATCGACGTTTCGGTCTTTCTTATTTGATTCCACTGTTGCACCGCCCCTGACGTACAAAATATCTATTCATTATATCGTTTTTCCCCGCGCGTTTCCAATAGATCGCGAAATGAAAAAGACAAATCCATATTTTTCCCCGAATTGTCGTTTAATCTTTCGACGGCTGTTCCATACTGACTAGAAAGAACGGTGGGAGAAGGGATTGTATGAGACGAGCTGATTATCGAAAGAAAAAGAAACGGTATAACGTCATTCGACGGATTGCTTTGCTAACTGTTACAGCGGTGACGGCATTATTCACTATGTTTCTATGTCTCCGTCTTTATGCGCAAATTACGGGGGCTCCTTCGTTAATTGTACCGAAAGCGAGCGTGTTTCTCGATAAGAACGGACGGCAAATCGGCGATAAGTTTTCCGCTGAGCGTCGCTATTGGGTGAGCTTGGATGAAGTTTCGCCATTCCTCATTGACGCGGTCATCGCGACGGAGGACCGTAATTTCTATGAGCATAATGGATTTG
Organism: Sporosarcina sp. UB5; assembly: GCF_050859005.1. Taxonomy (GTDB): domain Bacteria; phylum Bacillota; class Bacilli; order Bacillales_A; family Planococcaceae; genus Sporosarcina. Next base: position 1,516,494 of record NZ_CP125984.1, on the reverse strand, counting down.
ATTATAAACGGATTGCCGGTGCTATTTTAAAAGACGTGAAGACGATGCGAAAGGCGGAAGGTGCGAGTTCCATTACTCAGCAGTATGCCCGGAATCTGTTTTTGACACATGAAAAGTCATGGAATCGGAAAATAAAAGAGGCGCTATACGCGTATCGATTGGAAACTTTTTACGATAAGGATGTCATTTTGGAAGGCTATTTGAATACGGTTTATTTTGGGCATGGGATGTATGGCGTTGAGGCAGCGAGCAGGTTTTATTTCGCAAAATCGGCAGAGGAATTAACGCTCGAAGAGGCTGCAATTATTACGGCGATTGCAAAAGGACCGTCCTATTACGAGCCACTGAATAATCCAGAGCGTTCCCGTGACCGCCAATTGCTAATTCTTTCCCTCATGGAGGATCAAGGATTTATTACTGAAGTGCAACGGCAGCGCGCGGCGGATGTGGCTGTGACGCTGAAAACCGAAGACTGGAAAGATATGAAACGGGTCGCCCCATACTTTTTAGATGAAGTGTGGCGGGAAGCCGAGCGGATTTTAAATAAAAAAGGACGCTATCCTGCTGAAGGCGGCTGGACAATCCGGACGACGCTCGATCCGCATCATCAGCAGACGGCGGAGGAATACGTTAAAAAATGGATGCCGGATAGCGGCCTGCAAGTCGGGTTCATATCGATTGAGCCTGAAACCGGAGCAATTACTTCGCTCGTCGGGGGGCTTGATTACAAAGAAAGTCCTTTCAACAGAGTCACACAGGCGAAACGGCAGCCGGGATCGGCAATGAAGCCAATTTTGTATGCGGCGGCGCTCGAAGATGGCTATAATCCGCTGACGTTCATGTCAACGGAACGGACAATTTTTACGTATGACGAGGGCCGCTCGACGTATGCGCCGAACAATATTAACGGCAAGTTTGCGGGTCATCCGATTTCCCTCGCACAGGCGATGGCCATTTCGGATAATATTTACGCGGTGAAGACGCTTGAAGATATCGGCTATAAAAAGTTCAATAAAATGGCGAACCGGCTTGGGCTGGATGTCGAGTTCCAAGAGTCTCCTGCAGTCGCTTTAGGTACATCGTCCGTTACGTTGCTCGAAATGACGAATGCGTATAACCGGATTTCGTCCGGCGGGTTGGAAGTGCAGCCGACGACCATTTTGTCGATTACTGATTCGAACGGGAAAACAGTGTACGAGCAACCGAAGAAAGTTACGAAACGAGTCATGACGGAGCAGGACGCATTTGTGCTCACCCATTTAATGACAGGAATGTTCGACCCGGTTTTCAACGATTACTCCGTTTCGACAGGGCTATCGATGCGTTCGAAACAAAAAAGGCCATACGCCGCAAAATCAGGCACGACCATTTCCGACCAGTATTTAATCGGCTATACACCGTCGCTTACGGCGGGAATTTGGACCGGATATGACGTCGGCCAGCAATTGAAGGATTTAGAAGACAAGTCGGCAACAAAGAAAATATGGATCGACTTCATGGAGACGGTCCATGCAGGCAAAACCCCTGAGCCGTTCATTCCTCCAAAAGGCGTCAATGGCGTCATCGTCGACGTCGAAACCGGCGGCATCGCGGTGAATGAATGTCCGAAGCAGCGGCTCATGTACGTGAAGGAAAGAGATATGCCGCAAAAGCTTTGCACCGACAAAAACTTACGCGAGCAGCGCAACGGCGAAGATGATGACTCCGGCACATTTGAATTATTTCCGTTTTCGTTTTTTGAATAACGCTGTGTGAATGAGAAGTGTTGGGGCGTTAATGAGAACTTCCCACTTTCTTCGCACATCAAAAAAGCTTTGCCCTTCTGAAGTAAATCAGGAGGGCAAAGCTTTTTCACCGTCGAATGCAATCCGCCGATTGATAGGTCATCGCTTGGGTTTAACTGAACAAGCAATCGACAGGGACGCACTGTTCCGGTTGTCCTAGCTTACAATCGCAAGCTGTAATTTCAGTGTACTTCCTTTCTCACAGACATTCAACCTTAGATGTCATCGAATTCGAAACATTTCACAGTTTGTTCATAATTCAGTCGAATCTACACCTAAACCAATGTGTAATTTCGGTTCGCTGCGCATCCACATTTCGTTGTTATGGGTCGAAAGGAAATCTGCGAGAATCTTTTTTGACTTGTCATCCATATGGTCAACGATAATATTCCGCTTCATCGATTTATCCATTTTATTTACATGATCTGCAAGAATTTTATAGCCTCTACGTTTTTCGCGGTTCACGACCATTTCACACGCGGCAACACCTGCATAGTAAGGACCGTCCTTCTTGAAATCGATTGTCACCCAGACAAGCCAGTACGGTTTTCCGCCTTCCGAGTCTTCACGGTTTGTCGTAAATTTTATACCGCGTTCCGTATCGCTGCGGGCATGCATCGCACCAATTTCGATGCGCGCCTCCCCTGCTTCAATATCGACGATGACCGGCGAGACGTTTTCCAATGACAATGATCCGATTCCGAATCCTCCATGTCCATCGGTCGGATCATCTTTTATGATGGTAAATCCCATTTTTTGTTTCGGTTTCTGTTCATTCGTCATTTCTTTACTCCCTCCCACTCTGCTATTATATACACTATACCTAAGTTTAGGCGAAAGGGGGAACTCGTATGCCAATTGTAACTGTGAAAATGTTGGAAGGCCGTACGGAGGAGCAGAAGCGTAACTTATGCGAGAAAGTATCAGAAGTCGTTGCTGAAACGACAGGCGCTCCTATTGAAAACGTGTCTGTTATTATTGAAGAAATGTCGAGAAATCATTATGCAACCGGCGGCAAGCGCTTGAGTGATAAGGATTAATTTGTGCGATGCGAGATTCTCGCATCGTTTTTTGTTGCTGGGGGATGGCTTTGAGCGTGGACGGCACCGCTTTGAGCGCGGGGCTCTCGACTTTGAACGCGGACGGCACCGCTTTGAGCGCGGGGCACTCGACTTTGAGCGTGGACGGCACCGCTTTGAGCGCGGGGCACTCGACTTTGAGCGCGGGCGACACCGCTTTGAGCGCGGGCGACACGGCTTTGAGCGCGGAGCACTCGACTTTGAGCGCGGACGGCACCGCTTTGAGCGCGCGACACCCGGCTTTGAGCGCGGACGGCACCGCTTTGAGCGCGGGCCAGCCCCTTGACGCGATTCCAACAAAAAAATCCCCTCGTCAAAGGGGATTCCCATTATTATGCAACGCCCGAACTCGTTTGCAGCTTCGCAATAAACTCAAACGCGTCGTCCATTTCGTCGTCGGTGAAATTTAGTTTGTTTTTCACGATATGGACTTTTGCAATTTGCTCGTCCTTCGGCAAGTAATCGAAATAGAGCAATGTCGATACGAGCTCTAGAAACCTTGAACTTCTTCCATTCAGCATATCGATGCAGTCCGCGAGTTTTTCGTGCGGCGCGTCCGCTGTTTCGAGGAAATGGCCGCCTTCTTCTGTCACGTTGTAACTATATTGGACGTAGGAACCTTTGTCTACGCAGCTTTCGGATAGAAAGCCCATTTCGCATAGTTCCTCGACACGGAGCGTCAATTCCTCCGAATACGGTCCGTACATATGCAACTCGTATTTTTCAGCAAAAGGGAAATCCATCTTTTGCGCGATATAAATCATCTTCTGCAATTTCTTTCGGCCGCGCGCTTCTCCCGCGATGGCAATGAATTGCACAATTCTAGCATGCTCCCGTAGCAAACTACTCACCTCTCAACATTCGTAAAATCTTTTCATATAGCGGATTTCCATCGGATTCTAAAATATCTTCAGGAAAGTATATTTTATGGTCGGTTCGCCGTTTGCCTGATATGGCATCGACGATTTCTGATGAACGGGATAGCTCGCCTAGCTCGCCGTTCGACATTTGTAAATAGATTGGCACGCGCTCATTTTCTTCGCCCGGTCGGTAAAAATCATATGGCAAGTCGGACGATGAATCGGTGACGAGATAGTATTCTGGATTGAGACCCGCTTCCTTGAACAACCTTTCAAGCTCGCCAATTTTCCGATACTCTGTCGCTGGGTCGAACTCGGCATATTGGAACAATCTACGGTTTAAGAAGCGGTCGCACAAGTCTGCTAAGATGGCATCCTTTTCCTTGCGCCACGACTGGAAATACGTCATGAGCACGCCCTCGTCCAACGATATGTATTCCTCAACGCCGAATGTCCGATCGAAAAACGTTTTGAAATGGACTGGCTCGTACGTAAACTGATAGCCGCTCGTATATAAATGTCTCGCGCGATGCAAGATTTTCATTAAAATAACTTCCGCACTTCGCGAAACAGGGTGGAAATAAACTTGCCAATACATTTGGTAGCGGCTCATTATGTAATCTTCCACTGCGTGCATTCCGCTAAACTTAATGACGACTTGCTCTTCTGCCGGCCGCATGACGCGTAAAATCCGCTCCATGTCAAAATGGCCGTATGAAACGCCGGTATAATACGCATCTCGTTGCAAATAATCCATCCGGTCGGCATCGATTTGGCTTGAAATGAGGCTGACGACGAGCTTGTCCGGGTACGTTTTGCCGATGACGTCCGCTACTTGCTGCGGAAAATCTGGTGAGACACGACGGAGCACTTCATTCACTTCCGTATCCCCTGTCAAAATCGCTTGCGTGAACTTTTCGTGGTCAAGCGTGAACACTTTTTCAAACGCATGCGAAAACGGACCGTGGCCGAGGTCATGTAACAACGCCGCGCATAGCGTTAACAATCGTTCCTCATCATTCCATTCCGTTCGTCCGCTGAAGCCGTCGTCAATGATCCGCCTCACAATTTCATAGACGCCGAGCGAGTGTTGGAAGCGGCTATGTTCTGCTCCGTGAAAAACGAGATACGTCGTCCCGAGTTGCCGGATTCTTCGAAGTCGCTGGAATTCCCGTGTCCCGATAACGTCCCATATAACTTTGTCGCGCACATGGATGTACCGGTGAACCGGATCCTTGAATACTTTCTCTTCGAAAAGCTTTTCATTTTTATAGTCCACTTATTCATCCACCTCCGTCGACGCATTTTCTTAAGTATATCAAAAACTGAGCAAGAAAAAAGGAAGGCTTTCATTAAAAGAAAGCAAATATTTTGACCTACGTTCCAGTTTGGATGAATAAAAGGCTTAAACACTGTACACACTGACCGTAAGAAAGAGACTATGAACATGGCAGGAGGCAAGGAGATGGTGAAAGTTAGACAGGATGCTTGGCTTGAGGAAAATGATATTTTATTAGCCGAGACGGTGCTTCGGCACGTCCGGGAAGGTAGTACACAGCTAAGCGCATTTGAAGAAGTCGGAGATGCGCTCAACAGGACCGCGGCCGCGTGCGGTTTCAGATGGAATGCAGTCGTCCGACGCGATTACGAGAAAGAACTAGCAGAGGCGAAAAAAGAACGGAAACAGGCAATGCGCGTTTTAGGCGCGGACTTCAAACGACGCAGCCAGCAATTATATAACCCTATGCAAGGGGGCGATCAGGAGGAAAAGGCGGCTGTACCTTTATCCGCTTTATCGCTTGATACAGTTATTGCGTATTTAATCCGTTTACATCATACGGGCGGAGGCGACTCTGAATCACTCAGATGGAAGCATACTGCTAAAATGGCAAACGAGAAAGTCGCAACGCTCGAAAAAGAGATTGAGAAACTGCAACAGGAGAATAAAACTCTCCGAAACGACTATGAACAGTTCGTCCAAATTATGAATCGAGCACGCCGCCTCGTCACATTGGAAGACGACTCAGAGCGTACAGCTCCCGTCTTCACGATGGAGCGAAATGGAAATCTCGTATCGAAAGAACCGCCGATCAATCACTGATTCGGCGGTTTTTTCATTTTATCCGCGAGCAAGCATTTTTTCATTCCGTTCGACGACACGGTTCAAATAAAACGAATAAAGCTCGATCTCCTCCGGCGTGAAACTCCCCATCTGGACGTCCCCCTCTGAAAGCGCGCGTAGTAACAACTGAACACGAATTCCGACATCACTTACCGTGAGTGGCTCGCCAATGAGCTCCGACAGTGACGCCATCACTTCCGGGCGGATTTCGGGATAAACAAATTTCGTCTCCTCACCTTGCAAACCGATTTCGTATAAATCGCGAATGAGGCGAGCGCGTTCGGCACCGCTGCCTTCCACGCACAAGTACACTTGGATCGCGACGCCTTGACGCAATCGCCGTTGCGAAATTCCCGCGAACTTCTTGCCGCCAATGCTCAAGTCGTACGTTCCTGGACAATAGGAGCCGACAATTTCATACGCCTCGATTTGTTCCGCAACTTCCGGGAACAGCAAGCGGACGAATTCGACCATCGCCTCGTACCCTTCCGGAATATCGATAGACCCTTCCTGCTCGGAAAGGATGATGGAAATGTTAAGGATGCCTTCATCTAAAACGACTGCGAGACCGCCTGAATTCCGGACAATCGTTTTGTAGCCGGCTTCCTGTAGGACCGGCAGCGCCTTTTCGATGTGGGGCAAGCGATGATCCTGGATGCCGAGGACGACTGTTTCATCGTGCACCCACGTTCGAACGGTCGGCACTGTCATTTGTTGACCGACGAGGTGGCAGAGCGTATCGTCCATCGCAAACGATTCCAAGGCGGAACGGTTGTTGACGCTCATCGATTCGTCAATGAAACGCCATTGAGGAAGTAGTAAATTAGACATTTCGTATTCTCCTGGTGATTTATTCGACTTTCGTTTTTTTCCGTTATAAGCATACACCAGTTCCACGTAAGGGAACAGTCATACATTTTTGTCAATTGTATGACTTCTCTACTCTTAAGCTTTGCTATCGAATTGTTTATGCTACACTGAAGGTATATTGAGATTACGCGTAAAGGAGTTAGAATACATATGAACGAAGCAGCAATTACACTCGATGGTTGGTATGTGTTACATGATTTGCGCTCGATGGATTGGGCGGCGTGGAAGTTAATTTCAAAAGAGGAGCGCCAAGCAGCAATCGATGAATTCATGGCTTTTTTGGATAAACTTCAGCAAGCGGATGACGCAAAGACGGGTAGCCATGCGTTTTACACAGTCGTCGGACAAAAAGCGGATTTCATGCTTATGATGTTGCGTCCAACGATTGACGAATTGCAGGAGCTCGAAGCGGAGTTTAATAAATTGACGATTGCAGATTATACGATTCCTGCGTATTCATATGTATCTGTTGTGGAACTGTCCAACTATCTTGCGGGCGAGTCGGATGAAGATCCATATCAAAACCCATATGTACGTGGGCGTCTATACCCTGAGTTGCCGCGCAATCAATACATTTGCTTCTACCCGATGGATAAGAAGCGTGATGGCGAAGACAACTGGTTTATGCTCAGCATGGACAAACGTAGGGAATTGATGCGCAGCCACGGTATGATCGGCCGCAGTTATGCTGGCAAAGTGAAACAAATCATTTCCGGCTCCGTCGGTTTCGATGATTTCGAATGGGGCGTAACGTTGTTCTCGGATGATGTTCTTCAGTTTAAGAAGCTCGTATACGAGATGCGTTTTGATGAAGTGAGCGCGCGTTATGGCGTCTTCGGTTCGTTTTTCATCGGCACGTTGCTCGATGAAGAGAAGAGGAAGTCATTTTTCACGGTATAATGGAAAGAGCCTCTTTGTAGGGGCTCTTTTTTGTATTGTAAAGTGTAATTTATGCGTGTTTGTAATGGATTATGCGTATTTCCGGCGTTTTATGCGTGGAAATACCGATTTATGCGTGGTTAGCGGGATTTATGCGCGTTTGCAGTGGTTTATGCGTATTTCTGACGTTTTATGCGTGGAAATATCGATTTATGCGTATCTGGATGGATTTACGCGCACTCATCTTTTATGCCCGTAACCAGTCCAAAATATCTGCCTTCAACTCATTCCCATTCCAAAAAGTCAACGCGGCATCCTCGCCAATTCGCTCGACAAGTTGCTCAACGTAGTCGGTTCCGAGAATGTAGCCGAGTCGGTTATACCCGAAATAGGATCCACCAGATAGACGGAACCATTCTCGTTCCTTCGCCATGTCCCATTCCCCTAATGCATCTTCCAAAAAGCGTCGTTTCACTTCGGCTTTGTTGTCCTCATAACATTTCACCCACGGTTCCCCTTCGTCATCGTACGTAAAATAGACCGGTTTCTGAAGTCCTGGCACTGTTCGTTTCGATAAATACGTAGCTGCTCCTTCTGTGAAAAGCGTCGTCAAGCCATGCCCCCAATCGACTGTGGACCAATCGATCCCACTGCGCGCGGCAAGCGCAAAATGTGTGACGTGACCGATTTCATGCGCTGTAATTACTTTCAAATGATCGCGTTCCGCGGATAGCTTTTCAACAGCAAAATAGATTTCGCGGCGATTATCCCTCGTTACGAATGCATTCGAGCCGAACGTGCCGACGATCAGCCTGAATGAAAGGTCCAATCCTAGTCCGAATGTCTGTTCAACAATCTCATCCATTTCCTGAATAATGGCGGGCAAATGATTAGAAATGGAACGAATGTCGGCCATTTTGTCATCGTATTTCTCGAGCGCTGCTACTAGCCGTTCTTCAGTTCGCGGACAATGATTCGGAAAATACTTTTCATAGATTTTCTCATGCTCGTTGAGATACGTTTCCAAATCGGCAACTGTTGGGTGTGCGGTTGATTCCCAAAAGTCCAAGAATGACGGAATGTTATTTTCGATATGCATTTGACTCCCCCCCACCTACTAGTATACATATTTTTCTGTCATTAATAAAAGCAGGAAAGCATATGGTGAAACCGAGGGGGTTATACCGTGGCAGTTATGGAAGCCACAAATAGTGAAGTTAATTATTTAGCAAGACTGATGCGGGTAGAAGCTCCCCTGCTAAACAGGATTTCCCGCAAGTGTAAGTAATTGATAACAGAAAGGATGAAAAAAATGGTCCAATATTATTGGTACCCAGGTTTTCAACAGCAGCAAATGCAAATGCCTACAACGCCGCCACAGATTCCCACCGGAGGAGGAAGGCCTCCATTCCGGGAGGAGTCGTATATTGAAAACATCCTCCGTCTTAACCGAGGCAAGCCGGGTGTGTTCCATTTCTCCTTTGAAAATGCAATTGAACCCGAAAAGAATACGCTAGCGATCCCAGGCGTGGTAGAAGCGGCGGGCCGCGATCACGTTATTTTAAGCACAGCAACCGGAAAACGGTATTTATTGCCAATGATTTATTTCGACTATGCGGAGTTTAACGAAGAACTGAATTATTTTAATCAACAACCGATGTAAAGAAGTAAAAAGTCTTCCACTGCCTATTTAGGCAACGGAAGACTTTTTATTTTCTTCTATGTTATTTTCCGAAATTCACCGCTGCGATGATGAGCATGATCCAGCCCGCGATGAACGCGACGCCGCCGATTGGAGTGATGGCGCCGAGAATACCGATGCCGGACAGGCTGAGGATGTAAAGGCTGCCGGAAAAAATAATAATGCCGGCGAGCAGCAAGTAGCCTGCCCACGTTAAACTAGTCGACGGGCCGAAGAGCGATGTGCTCATGAGGATGCCGACCGCGATAAGCCCAATCGCATGGAACATTTGGTATTGAACGGCCGTTTCCCAAATAGCGAGGTATCGTTCGGACAGTCGCTCTTTTAGTGCATGCGCGCCGAATGCGCCAAGTGCAACGGCAAGCGCTGCATTGACGGCGCCTGCGATAATGAAAAATGGCATATAATTCCCTACTTTCCACTTGTCTATTACTCTCTCTTTCATAATAAACAGTTTTGCCGTCCATTTGCGACAGAACAATGGCAAAACGCTAACAATTAGAATTCAAAGATCGAATTACCATTCGCGTCGTCTTCCTCCAACGGCACGCCTTCTATTGAAGAAGGAAGTTGCGGCTGATGAGCAATTGACATCGTTTTTGGTGTAATGATCGGTTCGTCTTTCTGATCATTGCTGACGAGTACAACTTGGCAGAGCGCTCGAATTGCTGTTAACGCCTCGCGGACGGCTTGGTCATCATTCGCCGTTTTTGCGTAATTGAGCTGGCGTTGCATTTCTACAATGATCCGTTCGGTTGAAATCATCGTCTTGCATCCCCTTTCTTCGGTACGTATTTCATGCATTCCATGCCGGATGATCTGTGTACGACAACGGACGGCAGTTCACGTGTTTTGAAACTATATGCCTTACAGCCACGCGGGCTTTTCGGATCCCATGTAACGAAAAAGTATTGACATCGAAAACAATTTACAGCCATGCGACCACCTCTTCCCTTACATCCCGTCCATAGTCCGGCACCAGTCTATCGGCACTTTATTCCACGATTCCAAAATCGTATTCGCCTTGGAATATGGCCGACTGCCGAAAAATCCGCGACTTGCGCTAAGCGGACTCGGATGGACAGATTCAATGACGGCGTTTTTCTCTAGATCGATTAACTTCTTTTTTTCTTGCGCCGGGCGCCCCCAAAGAATGAAGACGACCGGATCATCGCGCTCGGACAAGCGACGAATCACTTCGTCGGTAAACGACTCCCATCCTTTCTTCCGGTGGGAATGCGCCTCCCCTTCTCTCACCGTGAGGACGGTGTTGAGCATGAGCACGCCTTGCTTCGCCCAGCCCGTCAATGTCCCTGTTTCTGGAATAGCGCACCCGATATCAGCATGCAATTCTTTAAACATATTTCGTAAACTCGGCGGAATTTTGACACCGGGCTTCACCGAAAAGCTAAGGCCGTGCGCTTGTCCAGCCCCGTGATACGGATCTTGTCCGAGCACGACTACTTTCACGTCGTTGAACGGGGTTAGTTTGAAGGCTGTCCACTTCTCTTCCACGGATGGATACACGGTATTGCTTGCGTATTCTTTTTTGAGGAAATCGCGAAGCTGCAAGTAGTATGGTAGCTGAAATTGCTCCGCAAGCACTTCATCCCAATCATTCCCAAATCTCTTTTTCTCCACGTACCTCACTCCTTGAACTCTATCGTCACGTCATACCCTGCGAATGAAAACATTTCCTTTAACGTTTTTTCGGCGTTAAATTGAGCTGTCTTCAACACTCCTTGGCCAGTCGCTTCTTCAACGATGAGATTTTTTGCTTCAGCGGCAAGCTCATACGCCTCGTCAATATCTGCTTTGTGACGGAAGAGACCTTCATAGGAATACACTTCGACTTCGTCAAAATAAATTTCCGCTCCTCCGAGGAACGTCGCGGCCGGCAATATAAGCGTTGCCGTCTTATTCTTTACATCTATAACGACATCTTTTTCAGTAAGCTTGGACAAATCGACACCCGCTTTTATAGAGCCAGGAATGACGACGAGCAGTTGCCGCTTGGTCCCCGGCACGTTCATTCCGATACTTTGTCCAAATAGTTGGTTGTCTTGTCGTTCAATGATTACTTTCGTATACGCTTCAGCCGTTGCCAGTTCATTCAAGTCTTGTATTTGTTCAAGGAACATACCTTTCTGTTCTGTGAACGTACTTCCTAGTTTTAAAAATTGAAAGGTGACGAACGGAAGAGAGATGACGACGAGTAAGAGAAGCACGGCGAGTAGGAGTGCCCATCGCTTCCACATGAAAAGGAATCGAAACGGCATGCGCGGACGCCAAGATCTCCGTTTTCTGCCGATTACTTCTTCCACGGTGACCGCACTTTCAGATTTAGATGCCTTCAATTCTTTCAGTAGTTTTTCAATTTCCTGCAATTTCTTTTTATCTTCCATACTCTTTTCACCTTCCTTCGACAGTTGTAAACATCTAGTTATACGTTTAGACTATCTAAAAGTTTCATAGCGGACAACAGATACGCATATGGCAAGTAGCCTTTCATTTCAAAGCGGCTCGCGATTGCGATTATTGTATTTATTCGTCGATTTGTTTACTATATAAGTATGAATGCAATCCAACACGAAGGAGAATTCCAGCTATGACTATGAAAAAGACATTGACAATCGCAGGATCCGATACGTCAGGCGGCGCAGGAATTCAAGCCGACTTAAAAACGTTCCAGGAGCACGGCACATACGGCATGACCGCTTTGACGGTCGTTGTAACAATGGATCCCGATAACAATTGGAGCCACGGCGTCTATTCACTTCCGATCGATGTATTGAAAGCGCAAATTAAAACAGCTCTTTCGACAGGTATCGACGCCATTAAAACAGGCATGCTTAGCACAGAGGAAGTGATTCAAACTGCTGGCGAGGCTATTGCACAATCCGGACTCGACCACGTCGTCATCGATCCCGTCAAGGTATGTAAAGGCGAAGACGAAGTGCTCAATCCGGGCACTGTCGACGCAATGGTGGAATATTTGCTTCCGAAGGCGGAAATTGTCACGCCAAACTTGTTCGAGGCTGGACAACTCGCGAGCATGAAAACCCCTTCGACGATTGAGCAGATGAAAGCGGTAGCCGAAAAAATTCATTCGTTAGGTGCACGCAACGTCGTTATTAAAGGCGGCAAGCAGCTTCAACATGACAAAGCGGCCGATCTGTTTTATGACGGCAAGACGTTTACGTTACTTGAAGCGGACAAAACAGCGACGCATTACAATCATGGTGCAGGCTGCACGTTCGCAGCTGCGATTACAGCGAATCTCGCGAACGGCCTTAACGTGAAAGAAGCGGTGATCGAAGCGAAGAAATTCGTTACCGCCGCAATCGCAAACGGCTGGAAGTTGAATGAATACGTCGGTCCTGTTATGCACGGCGCAAAAAACCGTGTAGGTGAACCGAATATTACAGCTACGGAGATTTGATTTTAATAAGTCCAGAAGAGACGGCTCTCTTCTGGACTTTTTTGTGTAGGTAAAAAGTTATCGGTCATTTCCTAGCAGTTATCGGTCAATTCATAAAGGTTATCGATCAATTTGGAGGAGTTATCGGTCATTCCCCGGAACTTATCGGTCAATTTCACATAGTTATCGTCATTTCAAGACCTTTGAACTATGCGCTTTCAAAATTTCAAGCCGCGTCAATCGCATTCAACTACACTTTTCTATATACTGAACATATCCATTTTGTAATAAAGGAGGAATTTTTTCATGGATATCGTGAAACCGGACCGGTTACAGGAATTGCTTAATTCCTATGCAAATAAAGACGTTTACATCCATCTTGAAACGACGAATGGCGCGTACGCCGCTCATTTAAAGGAAGGATTTTTTAACGCCGGCGCATTCATTCGCAATGTCGTCGTTAACTATGAACTCGGTAAAGTGGCAGGCGAATCGCCGCATCGGGTAGGTTTGAAGCTTCCGTCGGGCTGGATTTATGCACAAGGGATTACCCACTACACGGTCGATGAACATGACCGTTTGCTCATGGCAGGGCTCGATCCGGACGGAAAATTAGCAGTCGCGCTCGAAATAAGTGAAACACCATTTACATATTAAGCTATTTGATTGTGAAGGAGGCTTTTTGATGATTAAAAAAGAACGCCACGTGCTCGTCATTTTCCCGCACCCGGACGACGAAGCTTTCGGTGTATCAGGTACAATTTCTACCTATATCGAAATGGGGGTCCCCGTCACGTACGCCTGTCTAACGTTAGGCGAAATGGGACGGAATCTCGGCAACCCTCCTTTCGCAAACCGTGAAACGTTGCCGCAAATTCGTAAGCAAGAATTACAAAACGCCGCAGCCGCCATGGGATTGACCGATCTTAGACTGATGGGCTTGCGCGATAAGACAATTGAATTCGAAGATGACGAAAAGATGATCCAGCTCGTCACCGATTTGATTACCGATACGAATCCGTCCCTCGTCATTACGTTCTACCCGGGACTCTCCGTCCACCCAGACCACGACGCAACAGGGCGCGCCGTCGTCGGTGCCGTCGAGAGGATGAAGGAATCCGAACGTCCGACGTTGTATACAATTGCTTTTGCACATAATACTGTAGAAACAATCGGTGCTCCCGATATTATCCACAACGTCGAAGGCGCGGCGCAAAAAAAGCTCAACACATTGAACGCACACGCCTCGCAAACCGTCTGGATGATGCGAGACATGGAAAAAAGATTAGCTGAGAAAGACCCAGATGCATTGAAATGGCTCCACGAAGAGAAATTTTACACATACCGTTGGGACTAATAGAAAGCGGCCCATGCCCCGTTAACAATAAACGGGGCATTTTCATAGCTAGAACAGAATACTGAAAAGATTGATTTCTTTCTTTCATATTTACAACCGGATTTAAATACGTTAGTATGTATGAATATACAATGAACTTCATAATTTATTCATAAAGGAGCAAGATAGAGTTGAAGAAACATCAAGTATCCACATGGCTCTACTTTCTAATTCCATCCATACTCGGCATCGGCCTTTTCATGATTCCTTTCAAATTCGGTGAAGAATGGAAAGTTCCAATTGCAAAATTTGCGGATATCCTATCGGGCTGGCTCGAACCTGCCATGCCAATGGCTGCAATGATTATTATTATAATCGCGGCGCTCGGGTCGTTGCTATATGCATTCGTCCCGCGTTCAAGTTCTAAACCTTCTCTAGCGGAAAGCTTGTTCAAAGTGACGCCGTTCTGGGTTGTCACTCGTATACTTGGAGCTGTTTTCGCGATTATGGTTACATTCCAAATCGGACCTGAAGCTGTTTGGAATGAAAATACAGGCGGCTTACTTCTAGCGCCAGATGGCCTTGTATCATTTTTATTCACGATTTTCCTATTTGCAGGTCTTTTATTACCATTATTATTGAACTTCGGTTTGTTGGAGTTTTTCGGGACGATGATGGTAAAAGTAATGCGTCCTTTATTCAAACTGCCTGGACGTTCTTCCATCGATGCGCTCGCTTCATGGATCGGCGATGGTACGATTGGTGTACTATTGACGAGTAAACAGTATGAAGAAGGCCATTATACACAAAGGGAAGCAGCAATTATCGCAACGACGTTTTCGGTCGTTTCCATTACATTTTCACTCGTCATTATCGATACGGTCGGCATGTCGAACTACTTCCTTCCGTTTTACGGAACGGTGCTATTAACAGGTGTCATTTTAGCGCTTATTATGCCGCGCATTTATCCACTTAGAGGTAAGAAAAACGAGTTTATCGACGGTCGGGAATTTACGGGCGAAGAAGAGAAGTTACCTGAAGGCTATAATGTGTTCAACCATGGACTAGAAAATGCGTTGAATACAGCTAATAAAAACCGTTCCGTTGGTAAGATCTTTACAGACGGCATGCGGAATGTGCTCGATATGTGGATTGGTGTTGCACCGGTCGTTATGGCATTCGGTACGGTCGCACTCGTTTTAGCCGAATATACAGGTATCTTTACGTTTTTAGGGAAGCCGTTTGAGCCGATTCTTTCTTTGCTAGGCATTCCGGAAGCTGCTGAAGCTGCGCAGACGATGGTTGTTGGTTTCGCGGACATGTTCCTGCCAGTTATTTTGGCGGATGGCGTCATTACTTCTCAAATTACGTTGTTCACGATCGCGACGATTTCAGTCGTTCAACTTATTTACATGTCCGAGGTTGGTGGGTTAATTCTCGGAACGAAAATTCCTATTAACATTTTAGACTTAATCGTCATTTTCCTATTACGTACACTCATCGCTCTGCCAATCGTTGCGGGCGTTGCACATTTACTCTTTTAATGATTAAAAACCGCTGTTCCATAAACTGGAGCAGCGGCTTTTTCATATTATGCGTTTAATTTAATTTTCAATTTCTCAAGCATATCTGCTGTCATTGCATCCAAATCATATGTCGCCTTGAAGCCCCATTCCGTGGCGGCTGCTGACGGATCGATACTATTTGGCCAGCTGTCTGCGATTGCTTGGCGGACCGGATCGACATTATACGTCATTTCGAAATTCGGGATATGTTTACGGATCGATGCTCCGATTTCATTAGGCTCGAAGCTCATCGCCGTTACATTGAATGCGTTGCGATGAATTAGTTTCGCAGAATCCGCTTCCATTAAGTCAACGATTGCTTGCAAAGCGTCCGGCATATACATCATGTCCATATACGTTCCTTCTGCGATGAAGGACTCGTACTTCCCTTCCGTAATCGCCTTATAATAAATATCTACTGCATAATCGGTCGTTCCCCCGCCCGGTTGCGCCACGTAGGAAATTAATCCTGGGAAGCGAACACCGCGTGTGTCGAGACCGAATCGATGATAATAATAGTCGCATAATAGCTCACCTGACACTTTATTCACGCCATACATCGTCGTTGGACGTTGCAAAGTGTCTTGCGGCGTGTTCGTCTTCGGTGTCGAAGGACCAAACGCCCCGATCGAGCTCGGTGTGAAAAATTGCATATTAAGGTCACGCGCCACTTCAAGCGCATTCATAAGGCCACCCATGTTAAGGTTCCATGCAAATAGTGGGTTTGCTTCGGCTGTGGCGGAAAGAAGCGCCGCCATATGCATAATTGTGTCTGCACCGAAATCCTTCGCCATGTCGTGCATCTTTTGGCCATCCATCACATCGAGGACTTCGAATGGTCCTGCAACTGGTTGTTGGGGCTGACGGATATCAGTCGATAACACATTATCCTCGCCATATTCTTTTTGCAGCTTGACGATCAGTTCCGAACCGATCTGGCCAAGTGCACCTGTCACCATGATTTTTTTCAAACCTGAAACCTCCTAAAGGTCAAATGTGTTTATGGAAAGGACATTGTTTTTTGTAAATTAAATAAACTCTTCCACATCAATATAAAAGATTATATTATGTGTTCCTGTAAAACACAATAACTATTCCTCTCTTATCAGTTTTTCCTATATTTTTTCTGGTATACTAAAGAAAAACGTTGAGGTGCCAGATGTTCAGTAAATATGCCAATTTCTTTTTAGTTGTGATGATCAGCGCCTTGTTGGCAGTTGCGCTATTTGTATCCGGCTTGCAACTATGGCTCGTTTTCACAATTGTGTCGTTGTTCACTTTCATTCTAACGATGGGCTATCCATTTTATATCATTTACAAATCAAGAAGTTTGAAATTAATTGACCGCTATTTGGCGAATCACCGGAGTAAGCCGATTTTCAGTTATGCATATGCTTTAGCGCACGGTACGGATAAAGAGATTATTGATTCATTAAATAGAGTCGTAAAATCGTATCCTCATGCGGAAGTACAAGATGTGTATAATGCCAATTTGCTAGTGTTCCGGAAAAACTGGAGAAGCTTAATCGAAATGTCGAAGTCAATGACAACGACCATTTACCGCGATTATTATGCGGGAATCGGGTATACAATGAGTGGTAATAAGGAGAAGTCTTCCGAGTCTTTGTCAAAGGTGCGGACTCCGTGGATGGTTCACTCGTTGAAAGCGATGATCGCTTTGAAGCAAGGACAGCAAGATTCATTCCAAAAAGAATTGATGCTTGCGACAAAGCAAGCAGTCGGTATGCAGCGCTACGTAGTGTATCATATGTTGAATAGAATGGCGAAGGAAGCTTTTTCTACTAAAGAGGTATGAAACAACCCCATCCGTTTAGGATGGGGTTTCAGCCTGTTGACAAACGCGCGCTTAACAATCAAAAAACTGCCGCATCGGCTTTAAGCCGGCCACGACAGTCATTTTACATATTAAGAAATTACGCCTAGCTCTTTTCCTACTTTTTCATAAATGGCGAGCGCTTCGTCGAGCATTTCCTTCGTATGAGAAGCGATCGGCATATTACGCACACGCCCTGTACCCTTTGCAACGGTCGGGAAGACGATTGACTTCGCATAGACGCCTTCTTCGATTAAACGTTTCGAGAATTGCTGCGTCAATTTCTCATCGCCGATAATGCATGGCGTAATTGGTGTTTCGGAAACACCGATGTTGAAGCCTAGTTGCTTCAAGCCTGCTTTTAAATAGTTTCCGTTCTCCCATAGCTTATCATGCAGCTCTGTTGACTCCATAATTTTGTCGAGTGCGCCCATAATCGCAGCAACATCGCCTGCAGGTAAAGCAGTGGAGAATAAAAACGGACGAGAACGCACTTTTAGCCAGTCAATTAGCGATTGCTTCCCGGCAACATACCCGCCGACAACACCGATTGCTTTCGACAATGTGCCAATTTGGAAGTCGATCTCTTTTTCAAGCCCGAAATGCTTCACAGTCCCTTTCCCTAATCCTGTTACGCCGGATCCGTGTGCATCGTCGACATACGTGATAAGATCGAATTCTTTTGCAATCTCAACGATTTCTGGAAGCTTCGCGATGTTGCCGTCCATCGAAAAGACGCCGTCAGTAATGTACATGAGCTTGCCGTATTGTCCGGACTCTTTCGCTTCTTTTGCTTTCGCGCGCAAATCGTCCATATCTTGGTGTTTAATACGAATAATTTTCGCACCGGATAGACGGCATCCGTCGATAATTGACGCGTGGTTTAATTCATCCGAAAGAATAGCGTCTTGTTTATTCATGACTGCAGAAATTGCAGCCATATTGCAGTTGAAGCCGGATTGGTAAGAGATTGCTGCTTCCGTCCCTTTAAACTCCGCAAGCTTCTTCTCAAGTTCAATATGAATATCGAGCGTTCCATTAATCGTACGAACAGCTCCCGCACCGACGCCGTATTTTTCCGTCGCTGCGACCGCTAATTTCTTCAAATCTTCGTTCGTCGCTAGCCCTAAATAGTTATTTGAGGAAAGATTGATTAATTCTTTTCCATTGATTTTAATTATAGGACCATTTGGACCTTCCACTGGGTCAATGACATTGTAAAGTCCTTGGTCACGCAGTTCTTGTAAATTTTCCTGTAAAAACGCATCGAGCACTTTTGACAAAATGATCTTCCTTTCAAACGGTTGATGCCCTTATTTTATCATAATCGGGCGAAACACGCAGAAGGAACCGACTTATACGTCAATCCATTTTGAAAGTTGCCGAGCCTTTTCCTCGAAAGATTTTCGAATGAGTGCCTGGTCAACGATTTCTCGCAGCCTGTTTTCGCTGAGCGCATACGCATGCATATAGCCCGTCGCGTCCATAATTTTCTCTTTGTACCGACCGCTAATTTCACGGATTTTCTCTTCCGCCTCTTCGTCTTCCATACACATCGAGACGAGGTCGAGTACTTCATCCACCGAACTTTCCGGATCATATTCATGCGGCTGGGTCGCGTCGAAGAAACTGATCGACAGCTCCGGCAATACTAAGATGTCGACACTTGTCGGATCAAGGCCGCACCAGCCGTACTGCACGTCGATCCCCCTACGCTCTGCTTCTTTGCCGAGTGTTTTTAATATCGTCGATTTCCCCGTTCCGGACAATCCTTTCATAAGGACCCTTCTCTTCGTCCAGTTCGTAATCGATGGAATGTAATCGCGAGACCCCCCTGGCGCTAAAGAACCAGCAATTCGATGCGACACGGTCGATTGCTTATGCAACTTCATTGTGCCGAAAAGCTCTTCTTTTAGTGACTCGATAAGTTTTTCATGTTCGTGCCACATCATTCTTGCGATATTTACTTGCTCCCAATCGTCGTGAATCCGTTTTGCTTCTGACATCGCTTGCATCATTTTTGTAAATACGAGGGTTGATTCTTCTGCAATTCTGGCCATTTCAGTCGCGCGGCTTTCAAGTTTCTCCTCATCATACGCATCATAGAAGCTAATGACGTGATGGCGTCCGCCAATTTCAGTTGGCTCGAGTGGTACGGGGTGTGATGCTTGGAGAATAAATAGCTTGATGTCTTTTACAAATATGGCATCCGTATTGTCAGGGTGGACGGGATTGTTGAAGCGGTCCACGTCATAACCCCTTTTGATGAAATGTGCTGCCGCATCGTTCAATACGTTAGATAGTGCATTGGTCGGCGGAGCTTTTAAAAAAATCGTTTTGTTAGCGGTGGCAATCAATGTATCGTATTTGTGCGCGACCCCGAGCCCTGTATAGGCTGTCCCCATGTATTCCGTTATTGTCCCGTATATGATGACCATCCTTTCCCAATTGACTACTTGCACTTCTACCATATGCCCAGACAATAAAAAAAAGCACGGCTTGTCTGCCTGTGCTTAAATTCTTTAGTAACTGTTGATTTCCGCTTCAGGCGGACGTTTCTCCAAACAATAAAACCTCATCCATTACTGTAATTTTTCACTTAATAAATAAAACCTGTTCATCTTCCTCACCAGCAATTTTCAATAACAGTTTGCGGCATTGGGGTAATGAGTAGTGGACGATTTGGCCGATGAGCAGCGCGATGATAACTGTGCCGATACCGACGGGTCCGCCAAGTAGCCAGCCCGCGACGGCGACGATTACTTCAATCATCGTCCGCACCTTTTTCACGCTAATGCCGAGCTTATCGACGAGGATGAGCATGAGGCTGTCGCGCGGTCCCGCACCGACATTCGGCGCGACGTAAATGCCGACACCGTATGACATGACGATGATGCCTAGCGTGAAGATGATTACTTGTCCCGTCATCGTATTGAATTCCGGCAGCATCCAGTTGAATAAATCAATGAAAACGCCGAGCAACGTCATGTTCAGCCAAGTACCCAGCTTCGGCCATTGCTTCAGCACAGCGGAAGTGACACCGATGATGAGGAAACCGAGGATGATGCTCCATGTACCAATCGTCAATCCAAAGTTTTTCGTCAGTCCGATATGCAGGACGTCCCACGGTCCAACGCCGAGGCGATGCCCTTTAATCGTCATTGTAATTCCGAGCGACAGTATCATGACGCCGACAAGGAAAAATATCCATCTCCATACAAAAAGCTTTCTCATATGCATTCTTCTTTCCATGCTACTCCACCTGTGGATAGCTAGTTCTCTATTTCTACCATTGTAGCATGCGTTATGGGCGCATGATATATGCGATTAGCCTTTGATGATATCATTAAAGGACGCTTCGGCTACACGAGCAAGATCCGCCGGAGACAATTTCATCTGTAATCCCGGCTTTCCCGCGCTAACAATCATCTCTTCCAGCTGTTTAGCGGATGCGTCAATGACTGTTGGATATTTTTTCTTCATCCCAATTGCCGAGCAACCGCCACGGACGTACCCTGTCTCTTTCGTCAAGTCCTTCAACGGGAGCATGTCGAGCTTCTTTACATTCACTGCCTTCGCAGCTTTCTTCAAATCAAGTTCTTCCGCAACTGGGACGATGAAGACAAATAGCTCGCGAGGTCCAGCGATTGTTACAAGAGTTTTGTAAACAGACGCCGCTGCTTGCCCCGTCTTTTCAGCGACCGACACGCCATCCAACTGTCCATCATGGATACCATATTCCATTATCTCGTACGGTACTCGTTCATTTTCCAACAGCCGTACCGCGTTCGTTTTTGCGGATTTCTTCTGCTTCGCCATTTGCCTCCACCATCCAGTCATGAAAGTTTTCTTGAACAGTCTTTATGTTTTGTTACGATTATTTCTCAAACAGTTTTTTAAGTGCATCCGCCATTGCCGTGTTCGCCGGCTCTTCTTGTTTTTTCATGTACTTCTGCACATCGCGTTTATCCGCCTTCTTGCCGCCGGACTTGGCACGACGTTTTTCAAACGCAGACAGCTTTTCACGGTGACCGCATTTGCAGACGAAAATTCTTCCGTCCCCATCTCCGCGCAATTCAAGCTTCTTCTTACAGTTCGGGCATCGCGCATTCGTTAATTGGGAGACGGTGCGACGATGGCCGCATTCCCTATCTTGGCAAACGTGCATCTTCCCGCGTTTGCCATTCACTTCAAGCAACGGCTTTCCGCAATCCGGACACATCTTTCCTGTCACATTATCATGCTTAAACTTTTTATCGTCTGTTTTAATTTCTTTGACAGTCTTCTTCGAGAAGTCTACCATCTCTTTCATAAATGCTTCTTTTTTCATTTTGCCGTTCGCGATTTTCGTTAAGCTTTGCTCCCATTCGGCCGTCAGTGCCGGGGATTTCAAATCTTCCGGAACGAGTTCAAGCAACTGTCTGCCTTTTGACGTCGTGAAGATGTCATTCCCTTTCTTCTCGATGACGAACGAACTAAACAATTTTTCAATAATGTCAGCGCGGGTTGCCACTGTACCGAGGCCACCTGTGTCGCCAAGCGTCTTGATCAAATCTTTTGATTCGCCCGCCATGAACTGTGCAGGGTTTTCCATCGCCGCAAGCAATGTCCCTTCATTGAAACGTGCTGGCGGTTTTGTTTGCCCATCCGTCATGACGATAGCACGGATTTTCACTTCGGCACCTTTCGTGAATGAAGGTAACCTGTCCGTATCTTCCTCATCTTCATCCGTGGAATAAACCGCCTTCCACCCTTCGTCCGTAACTGTTCTTCCTTTCGCCTTGAAGATTTCCCCTTCTACTTCAAGCTCCGCCGTCACTTGCTCATAGCGGAACGGACCGAAGAAGACGGCAAGGAACCGCTTAACGATCAAATCATATAAACGCTGTTCCTTATCAGAAAGGTTTTGGTAAATTGGCGTCTCTTCCGTCGGGATGATCGCATGGTGATCGGACACGCGCTTATCGTCAATGACGCCTTTTTGCGGCTTCACTGAATTCGAGCGCAGCAGCACATTAACCGATTTCCGGTACGGCCCGATGTCGACCGCTTTAATGCGTTCCTTCAACGTCCCCGCCATATCGGACGTCAAATGCTTTGAATCAGTCCGCGGATACGTTACCGCTTTATGCCGCTCGTAAAGATTTTGCAACGTTGATAACGTCTCTTTTGCAGACCACGACCAACGTCGATGTGCTTCCTTCTGCAATTCCGTCAAATCGAATAATTGAGGTGCGGGCTGTTGCTTCGGTGTCGTTTTCACGTCCTTCACTTTTCCGGAATGAACCCCGTCAAGTTTCGCTAACAGTTTTTCAATCGCGTCCTTATTGAACGACTGCGTTTGCCCTGCTTTATCGGACCATGTGAATCTCGCTGTTTCGGTCAACGCCTGCAAGCCGTAATACGATCTCGGCTTGAATTCGCGGATTTGCCGTTCACGCTCCGCAATCATGGCGAGCGTTGGTGTCTGGACGCGTCCCGTCGATAATTGCGCATTGTATTTCACCGTCAATGCGCGCGTTGCATTAATGCCGACGACCCAGTCCGCCTCTGCACGCGCAACTGCCGCTTCAAATAAGTTTTCGTATTGGCGGCCGTCCTTCAAGTTGTTGAACCCGTCTTTGATCGCTTTATCAGTAACGGACGAAATCCATAGCCGTTTCACAGGCTTGCGGTTTTTCGCCATTTCCAATATCCAACGAGCAACGAGTTCTCCTTCCCGCCCTGCGTCTGTCGCGATAATGACTTCATTTACATCAGACCGTCGAAGCTGCGCCTTCACAGCATTGAACTGCTTCGTCGTCTGACGGATTGGTGTCAGTTTGAACGGTTCAGGGATAATTGGTAAGTATTCAAGTTTCCATTCCTTAAATTCATTGCCATAGCCTTCGGGATCGGCGTGTGTCACAAGATGCCCGAGCGCCCATGTGACGATATATTTTTGGCCTTCTAAAAAGCCGTTTCCTTTTTTATTACAGCCGAGCACCCGCGCGATATCTCTCGCAACAGATGGCTTTTCGGCCAACACTACTGATTTGGACATAAGAAAATCCCCTTTCTACTTCCTTTTATTATAAAGGAGAACGCCTTCTGTTGCATGCCAGGCGAAATTGGCTTGCTTTGAGCGCGGGATGGATCGCTTTGAGCGCAAGGCGGCCAGTTTTGAGCGCAGGATGGCTTGCTTTGAGCGTGGGACGGTTGACTTTGAGCGTGGAACAGCCGGCTTTGAGCGCGGCACAGTCAACTTTGAGCGCGAGGTGGCCAGCTTTGAGCGCGGGGTGCCTCACTTTGGACGCGGGGCACCTCACTTTGGACGCGGAGCACCTCGCTTTGGACGCGGGGTGCCTCACTTTGGACGCGGAGCACCTCGCTTTGGACGCGATCCACAAAAAAAGCTGTCACAGAAAGTCAATTTGTGACTTTCTGGACAGCCCCTCATACGTTTAATTTGAATCCAATACATCTTTCGAAAGGTCTTTGCTCATCTCTGAATACTTTGCAAAAACTCTTGCTAATTCGCGCAAACGGTTATGTACATCTTCATCGATGATGCGGTTATCCTGATCGAAATGTCCCGAATGGGTATAGACAAAATTCGGCGTTACGAGACAACGGAAGTAATCTAAAATCGGCTTCAGTTGATTTTCAGGAACGAGATGATGCTGGTATGTACCGCCATTCGCGACGATCGATACCGGTTTGTAGCGCATCGCATGTGGATGCAACATATCGAATGCATTTTTTAGCACGCCTGGAATGGAACCTTGGAAGATTGGCGTCGCAATAATATACGCATCCGCCTCTTCAAACTTCCGTACCATTTCCTGCATGTCCTCGTTATATTGTTCCGACGGACGTCCATCGACGAATTGGTGGTCATAATCCGCCATCTTCATCCGTTCAATTTGGAAATCACCGTTTACTTCTTTCACATACTGTTCGACCGTATCGAGCACGGCGCCCGTTTTGCTGCCGATAATGGTCCCGTCCACAAACAAAACTTTCACTGGTCCATCCTCCTAAAAGCTTTTTCTACAAAGACAATCGTACCATAACGGTTGGTACGATTGCCTTAAAACAAACTTATTTAGAGTCACTGTTCGACTTCGGAGCTTCTCCCGGAATGACCCGCTTGCCTTCAAAGGAATCCTCTGCGAACAGTTCTTCTAATTTCTCATACGGAATTTCTGTGTCGCCTTTCTCCTCTTCTAGCCGCTCCTTCACACGTTCTATCGTTTTCGCAGGCGAAGATAGCGCAACGACCGCATCCCCCACGACCGCCTGCAATTCAACATTTGGCGTGAAAAATTCAATCGAGCCGTCAGCCCGGAGAATATAAAGCAAAATCGACTTATCATCACGCTCACGCAAATATTGTGTATAGCTATATTGTTTCGTAATAAGTGTCTTTCGAATGACGTGCCCGGCATGCATTCGCTCTTCAAGGCTGTAGATTGAGATGGACGGCGAAAACAACGCCTGCCCACCTGTAACCGTAAATGCCTCAGCGTCTTCTCCGACGTGGAAAGCCGTTTGGAATAAATGATTGCGTCCGAGATCCGGCGTAAAATCCGCACAAATATGCGCATTGTACAAATCCATTTTCGTCATCGCCAACATATACCGGTAAGGTGTTAAATCGATATGATATTCGATCTGCTCAGACAAAATATCTCCTACATAACTATTTAACCCACGCCTTCTCGCATCCGCAAGCGCCGCCCACGACTGATCAATTAGCAGAACTTCATTGCCCGTATCCTTGATTGACTGTGCCATCGCAGCTGCAAATCGCGTGCCACCAATAATGGCGACGCCTGATTCATCCGTCGTCGTTAAGTTCAACTTTTTGGCAATAAACCCGATTGAAAATCCATGTAGCACGACCGTCGAAAGGACGAGTGCAAACGTCAGCGCTGTAAGTAATTCCGCATCTTTATAACCGTTTTCGAGCAATATAGTAGCAAAATATCCTGACACAGTGAGCGCTACGATTCCCCGCGGCGCAATCCAGCCAATGAGTAGCTTTTCACGAACGTTCAACTCCGTTCCAATCGTGGAAAGCCAAATCGATAACGGTCGGACGACAAAAAGCATCGCCGCCACATACGTCATAATTGCGGGATTGAAAATTTCTATTAATATTTTCGGATCAAGTGACGCGGTTAGCATGACAAATATGCCCGAAATGAGCAAGACAGAAATGTTCTCCTTGAAATGGCGCACATCGTTCAACGTAGTCAAACGCATATTAGCCATTTTCATTCCCATCGCAGTCACAGCTAACAAACCAGTTTCATGCATAATTTCATCTGCAAAAACAAAGGTGAACAGTACGACGACAAAAAGAATTGGCGCTTTCAGAAACTCTGGAATCGTTCCCTTTTCGAACGCATTCCCGATGAATCGTGCAGCAACCCACCCGAGAAGGACAGCGAACGCGGACGCTGCGAAGAAGAGCAATAGTGCCTTTAACGTCACTTCTGCATTAATGAACTTGATGAATTCAAACGCAAATACAGCGAGCAACGCCCCGAACGGATCGACGACAATTCCTTCCCATTTCAAAATTGCCGCGGGCCGTGGCTTCAACTTCGCTTGCCGCAATAAAGGCAAAATAACGGTAGGACCCGTCACGATAAATAGCCCACCAATAATGAATGCAACTTCCCACGATAGACCCGCCAAATAATGCGCCGCCAACGAGCCGGCAATCCAAGCGATGAATGCCCCAATCGTAACAATTCTTCCGACCGGCTTGCTAAATCCCCTAATTTCCCTGACGTCCAAATTCAAGCTTCCTTCAAATAGGATAATAGCAACAGCAAAAGTAATAATCGGTCCGAACAGTTCCCCCATACTTTCTTGCGGATTAATTAATCCGAATACCGGTCCGACGAGCAACCCCGCAACCGACATGACGACGATTGCAGGCATCCGGTATTTCCATGCAATCCATTGGGAAAGCATGCCGATTAAAATGACGAGCATCAAGTCGAACATTAAAGAATCGAACAACGGAAATACCCCCGTTCCCTTCTGAATAAATGTTAGTTTATCACATTTCCTTTTTCATTCCACGTATTTGCACATAACTCTTTTTTTTCAAACATAGGGTGAAAAGGAGAGTAGTTTATTCACAGGAATAGAAAGGGTGATTCCAATAGAAAACTCAAAAAAGAAAACTGTTGCATTTTACGTTTCGAGATCGGATGGAAAAGGTTCTTATCCTGCAAGGAGAGCATCCGCACTCGCTCAGGACATCGCAAAAGAAGTGAACGTCCTCTTTATCGTCGGCGAAAACTCCCCTTCCCCTCCAGAAGGATTTAAATCAATTACGATCGGTAAAAAGGCCAATCTCATACAGACATTGTCACTCATCCGTCCGGATCTTCTCATCCGCGATTCAGGCACTACGCTATCTGAGGAAGTGGAAAAGATCCGTACAATCGTCCCTTCCCTATTGCATTTCGATGATTTTGGCGATGGCGGAAAACACGCGGACTTCGTCTTCCAAACCCTCATACAGGAAACGATCGAGGAGCCTGCAGAACATGTTATTACTGATCGACAGCTATTCATTGCCGACCCATTAATGCGGTCTTTTGAAAGATCTGGTTTACAAAAACCCCCTCCAGGCCCCCTCCCACATCTCGTTATTTCATTTGGGGAAGAGGATGAAGGGAACTTAACATACCGCGCACTCCGACACGTTTCTCAACTGCAAATTCCATTGAAAGTAACTGTCCTCGTCGGAGAGCGCTATTCCCATGACGTTAGCACGCTCCGAATGATGGCGCTCGGCAGACGCAACACATTAGTCCAGCAGCCACCGTACAATGTACCGGAAATTTACTCGACAGCGGATGTCGTTTTATGCGCTTCAGGCTATATGCCTTACGAAGTTGCCGTCATGGGTATCCCGTGCGTCGTACTCTCTCAAAATGATTTCGAACTGGGACTTGCATTCCCGAAAGAACAGCACGGCTTCGTCCATCTTGGTCTCGGACGAAAAGTGAAACAATCGAATCTATTAAACGCAATTATGGAACCGTTGCTACATGAACCATTACGAAAACGCTCAATCGAACGTCAACTCGCGCTCGGTCTCGGGGACGGGAAGGACAAAGTGATCGAGATGATCCGTTATTTATTGGAACACCCGAAACGCGGAGCGGGCGGAAAAGCGATGTCGGATATGCTACACTAAAGGTAAACGATTGGGGTTTTCGATATGAATAAACGACAGATTGAATCAGCAATCGCGGAATTGAAAATGGACTACATCAACTTGCAAGGCGACGTTGAGAAGCTAGAGTCAACCGGACACGCGGATTCAGTTCATAAAGCGGAGCAACGGCTTGCCGCGATGGAAGAAAAACTAGCCGACTTGAATAAACAGCTTGCAAAGCTTTCCGAATGAATAAAAGAAAAGGCTGTCGACGAACGAAATTACGCTCGTAGACAGCCTTTTTTTGCAATCAAAAATGCCCCTATTCAACTAGAGGCATCTCATTAGGCAGTGACGTATTCACTTACTGTCGTATCTTCAATCATTAATTCCTTCAAATATTTTTTCGCACGGAATAGACGGGACTTCACTGTACCAATCGATACTTTCATTAATTCCGCGATTTCGATTAACGAATATTGATAGACGTAGAAGTATTCAATTGTCGTCCGGTAAATGCCGTCCAATTGGCCAATCTTCTGTTGCACGATAAGCTGAATATCGTTTTGTTCAATCATTTCACCCGGCGTCGGTTGGTCGCTTGGAACCAAATCCAATATCGGAACGTCCAATGTTTCAGGTTGGTGCATAACGTGTTTGCTTCTTCTAACATCTTTCCGGTAACGATCGCGGAATGTGTTCATGCAGATCGTTGTGAGCCATGCTTTCATGCGGTCTACGCTGTCCATCTTCCCGCTATAACGGACAACTTTTACCCATACGTCTTGCATAAGGTCCTCAGCTTCCTCTTTATTGCGTGTTAATTTTAAACATAAGTGATATATGTATCGGCCATATTCGTCATATAGCACTGTCAAGTCGTTTTTCATGCGCTTATTCCTCCGTTTTGTAACTGTTGACTTCATTATCAATGAATCTTTCATTACAAACTATCGCTTTGTCTTTCATTAAACTTACAAAGTTGTAAGCTTCACGCACAAAAACACCCCGCAAGCATATGCAGGGTGGTCGTCATGTTTGTTCAGTTTTCTAATCATGCCGTTTCGTAATTTTCATTTTCACAATTCGGCTGCGATCCATTTCCTCGATTTCGAAGTATAAGTTTTCGTATGTAAAACGTTCCCCTTCATCGGGTACATGTCCGAGCTCTTGCATAACGAAACCACCAATTGTTTCATGATCGGTTGGCAATTCGACGCCAAGCAGGTCGATCGCATCGACAATTTCAAGTCGGCCATGACAAATGAGTAGATCCTCGTTCTGTTCATAGACGAGCACTTCCTCATCGAAGTCAGTTTCATCCTCGATGTCCTGGCCAATCATCTCCTCGATAATATCCTCCTGCGTAACAATCCCAAGCGTTCCGCCATACTCATCGAGCACAATCGCCATATGTTTTTTATTCGCAAGCATTAGTTTAAACACTTTTTCGACGCTCGCAGTTTGGACAACGAATAAAGGATCATTATCCATCAAATCAGCAAGCTTCTTTTCAGGATGCATCGACCACTCAATCAACGACTTCGAATAGAAAACGCCGACGATCCGGTCGATGCTTTCCTCGTAAATCGGATAGCGCGTATAAAAGTATTCGAGAATCGTATCGCGCACTTCTTCGTATGTCGATTCAATTGGCAGTCCGATAACATCAGTACGATGCGTTTCCATAACATCGGAGACGTCTTTATCCGGAAAATCGAGCACACCTTTTAACCGGAGCGATTCCTCCTGTTCAAATGTCCCTTCCGTCGATGCGATGTCTACCATCGAACGGAGCTCTTCCTTCGTCAACGTCGCTTCCGTCACAGCCCCTTTCGAAATAATTCGAATGAAGATGTTTGTGAATAAAGAGAGTAGAATCGTCAACGGTGTTAATAGGATGACGAGTATCGAAATCGTAGGCGCGACGACATAGGCGAGCCGATCGGCAAATGTTGCTGCAATCGTCTTCGGTAATACTTCCCCAAATACGATGAGGACAACCGTCAAAATTCCTGTCATAACCCCGACTTTCAAACCTCTATCAATCGCAATCATCGTAACAATTGTAGGCATCATAATATTCGCAATATTATTTCCAATAAGAATGGCCGTAATCATCCGGTCCGGCTTCGCAATGAGATTTCTCAGCTTTATCGACTTCGAATCGCCTTGCTCGGCACGCAGCTGGACTTTCATGCGGTTAACCGCGGTAAGTGCCGTCTCACTCCCCGATAGGAAGAACGACATAAGTAAAAAGAACCCTAGTGCGATAAACAACAATGATTCCTCCCAGAGTTTCTGTACTTCAACAGCTCGTCTCGTAGTAACTTTTACATATCATAACACAATCACAGCAAATTCGTCCCTCTAAATAACTTGAATTCCATCGACATGATATACTATTTTTATTCACTTACTAAATTGAAAAGAGGGGTTCATTTTGGGTCATTTAGAAAAACTCGATGCGTACTTCACATCTAAACGGGAAGAACATTTGGAGCAATTGAAAGATTTTCTCCGTATTCCGAGCATTAGCGCATTGTCCGAGCATAAATCGGACATGCAAAAAGCGGCTGAATGGTTGAAGGATTCATTCCGCCAGGCGGGACTTGAAAACCTATCAATCGACGAAACAGAAGGACATCCGGTCGTCTATGGTGACTGGCTTCACGCGGAAGGAAAGCCGACGATTCTGTTTTACGGCCATTACGACGTCCAGCCTGTAGACCCGTTAAACCTTTGGGAAAGCGGCCCGTTCGATCCGGATGTGCGGGATAATAAATTGTATGCACGCGGAGCGAGCGATGACAAAGGCCAAGTGTTCATGCATATTAAAGCGGTCGAAGCACTTATGAATGAAAACGGAAGCTTGCCAGTGAACGTTAAATTCATTATTGAAGGTGAAGAAGAAGTTGGCAGCCCGAATCTTGAGAAATATATCGAAGAGAATAAAGAAAAATTGGCCGCCGATGTTATCGTCATTTCCGACACAGGAATGTACGGTCCTGGTAAGCCAGCGATTTGTTACGGATTACGAGGGCTTGCCGGTATCCAAATTGACGTCAAAGGCGCAAAAGGCGATTTGCATTCAGGCATTTACGGCGGCGGTGTGCAAAATCCGATCCATGCGATTTCAGAAATTCTTGCATCGTTCCATGATAAGGAAGGGACAATTGCGGTCGAAGGTTTCTACAGTGACGTGCGTCCATTAGCGGATGAAGAGCGCGCAGCTTATGAAGCGCTTAACTTTGATGAGGAAGCGCTGAAGCAGGAAATTGGCGTTGGGGAGTTATTCGGCGAAAAGGGCTATTCGTATTTAGAGCGAACGTGGACACGCCCGACTCTCGAAGTGAACGGCGTCTTCGGAGGCTTCTCAGGAGAAGGAATTAAAACTGTATTGCCATCCGAAGCAGGTGCGAAAATTACTTGCCGTCTCGTCCCGGACCAAGATCCAGAAGACATCGTGAAAAAATTGAAAGCGCATATCGAAAAGCATAAGCCTGCTGGCGTTACGGTGACGGTGAGCGAGTTCGATAAAGGAAAGCCTTTCATCACGCCATTCGATCATCCAGCTATCCAAGCGGCAGGAAAATCGTACGAAAACGTATATAATGTGCCGACCGCTTTCACGCGTATGGGTGGTTCGATTCCGATTGTGGCAGCGTTCGATGAAATTTTGAATTTGCCAGTCGTCCTTATGGGCTTCGGTCTGTCGAGCGAAAACTTCCACGCTCCTAACGAACATTTCCATTTGGAGAACTTCGACAAAGGCTTGCGCGTTATCGGCGATTATTATTACGAACTTGCACAGTTTTCGAAGGATGAATTGAAGAAATAAGTTATGAGCGCGTGGGGGTGCGCTTTGGGCGCGGAGCGGCTCGCTTTGAGCGCGGGGTGGCTTGCTTTGAGCGCGGGGCAACCCGCTTTGAGCGCGGGGCGACCGGCTTTGAGCGCGGAGCGACCGGCTTTGAGCGCGGAGCGGCTTGCTTTGAGCGCGGGGCGACTCGCTTTGAGCGCGGGGCGACTCGCTTTGAGCGCGGGGCGAATCGCTTTGGACGCGGAACGCTTCACTTTGGACGCGGAACGCTTCACTTTGGACGCGGAACGCTTCACTTTGGACGCGAGACGCTTCACTTTGAGCGCGGACCGACCGGCTTTGAGCGCGGACCGACCCGCTTTGAGCGCGGACCGACCGGCTTTGAGCGCGGACCGACCCGCTTTGAGCGCGGAGCGGCCGGCTTTGAGCGCGGAGTGACCAACTTTGAGCGCAGGACCGCCGACTTTGGGCGCGGACCGACCGGCTTTGAGCGGGGAGTGACCAACTTTGAGCGCGGGACCGCCTACTTTGAGCGCGGAGTGACCGACTTTGAGCGCGGGGTTTCTTTATTACAAAAAAGAGCTGTCTCGGAGAGTCATTTTTGACTTTCCGGACAGCTCTTTTTCCTTATTCTTCTCCCATTCCATAAACCGTGACAATGTCTTCAAGTGGCGTACGTTTGCGCCCTTTCGGAATGTCATCATAGTAGCCAAATTGCAACATGCTGATGATTCGCTCGCCCGTTTTCACGCCGAGCTCTTCACGGAATTTCGGATGATCGATGAATGGAGGAGTTTTCCAGCACGTACCAATCCCCTTGTCCCATGCGAGAAGCATTGCATTTTGGATTAATGCGCTAGCCGCTGCAAAGTCTTCAAGCCGTTCCTTCTGACGGACGTCCTCTTGAACGACAACAAAAACGACAGCGCCAGGAGCGCGGAAATTCCTCATTTTCTTTTCCAGTTCCTCTTCTGACAACTCTTTCCACTTAGGTACGCCATATTCTTTTAAGACGTCCTGAAATTTCACATACTCCTCGTCCGCCGCGACGATGAAGCGCCACGGATTACGCAAACCATGGTTCGGTGCCCATCTAGCATCTTCCAAAACGGACAATATATTTTCAAGATCGACCGACTGCCCGTTAAAGTTTTTAACCGAGCGACGGCTAATAATCGCTTCTCTTACCGAAAGTCCTTGTTCATTCATAACTATGACTCCCCTTTATAACATACTGACCACTATTATACATTAAATACTAGAGTCTGTGGAACAACCTGGTGTTTTCAACAACCACTCCCAAACTTCCAACTGATTTATATTTCATGAAATTACTTTCTGTAGTATAGTAATAAAAAAGGTGAAAGTTTAGAAAAGGATGACTGCCCAATGACAAAGAAGCCAATAGCATGGATAACTGACAGCACTGCTTTTATTTCAGATGAATTAAAAAACAACCCCGATTTCTTCTCAATACCGCTAAATATACATTTCGGGGAAAAGCAATTTGTTGATGGTGTCGACTTGACGCCTGCTCAGTTGTACGAAAATATTAAAAACGCGACGGAGTTTCCAAAAACGTCTCAGCCGTCAGCCGGGGAGTTCGCCGAGCAGTTCAAACGGATTGCAGAGGACTATGAGCAAGCAATTGCCATCCATGTATCCGGTGAACTGAGCGGAACTCTCTCCTCCTCGATGGCGGGTGCGGAAATTGCAGGCTTCCCGATTACGTTTATCGACTCTCGCTCCCTTTCGTACGGAATTACCGGATTAATTGAAAAAGGGATTGAATTGCACGATGAAGGAGCATCCATTCCGGAAATAAAAGAACAGCTTGAAAAAATGGCGAGGACGTTGAAGAACTATATTTTAATTGGCCAATTGGATCAGCTGTACAAAGGCGGTCGGATGAGCGGCGTTCAATTCTTTCTCGGTAGCTTATTGAAAGTGAAGCCAATTATTCAAATTTCGAGCGACGGGAAATTAGAAGCAATCGAAAAAGTCCGTTCTGAAAAGAAAGCCCTTCAATATTTAGTCGATAAAGTTGTGGAAGGCCATTCGATAGGAAAAGGTAACATCTATATCATGCAAGGCAATGTACCAGAACAAGCGGAGGAATTAAAATCGATGATCCTCGCTCAAGTGCCTGGCCTTACTGTGGCTATTGGTGATATTAGTTCCACCCTCGCCGTTCACGCGGGCGAAGGAACACTTGCGGTATTGTGGTATTAACCTTATGACACTTGCAGTTTCCATCGAAATCTAATTGAACAATAGCACAAAAAGACGGACCGCCTCATTGGCTCCGTCTTTTCTCGTTTCAAGTGAAATGATCATTAATTTTAAAGAACACATACTTCGCATTTTCCCGCCATGCATAGGAATCTTTATAATCCCACGTTCGGTGGTACGCGTCGTACGTATGCGCATTGACGAGCGGCATCGCGCCGTCCTTCGCTGTAACGATTGTCGTATGGTCGAACCGTCCGTCCCCTTGGAAGTCATAGCATATGACGTCACCGAGATCGAGCTCCTCAGGCGACCCGACTTGTCGAGCCGTCAATCCCCTCTTGGAACCTGCCAAATACCAACGCATCGAATGTGCAACCGACCAACTGAAACTCCACGTCCCCCCTTGCAGCCACCAGCCCCGTTCCCTATTCGGATAGCCGTACATCGGTGCCCCGCCAGCGCGCAAACATTGCGAAATAAAACTTGTACAGTCGACATCGAATGAAGGATATGCAGGATTCCTGCCATTCCACCATTGATCCGCATACCGGACTGCTGCTTGCCGGTTATACAATTTGTATGAACACCCCCGTATTTCCATCGTATGAAAATGCGTAAGCCGCCATGCGCGAACGAGTAGCCATTATCATTTCAACGTCCGTACTGTCTAACACATAACACTTTCAATATGCATAGTGAGCGTAATGTTGGGGATTATAAAGTCATCCATGCTCCTTTAGGTTTGGAAATTCATATTGGAGGTGCTATAAAAATGACTCAAGATAAGAACACGAAAACACGTAATAGCGAGAAAAAGACAGATCCCAATACTTGGACAGCCTATGGAGACCCTGTAAAAACATCTAAACCTACTATTAATAATCAATTTAAGAAAGGAACTTCCGCAATTGCTGAAAGCACTCAGGAGGGGAAACCCCGTAAAGAATAAGAATATGTTGAAGTCACACTACTTTGGTGTGGCTTTTTACTTTATAGCTAATTTCGCATTGTTCTTAGCTAGCGACAAACATAGTAGTCATCAAGGGTAGCTATACCGCTCCATAATTGAGATAATAGTTAGAATAAATCTAATTATTTCTAGGGGGCTATGAGAATGACAGAGAAAGTTACCGTTTTAGGTGCAGGTACGATGGGGCACGGAATTGCCCAGTTGTATGCACAAGCTGGTTATGATGTGTATATGTATGATATTAAATCCGAGTTTTTAGAGAAGGCAATGACTAGAATCACAGATAACTTGGACATGTTAATTCAAGAAAACTCCATTGCAGCATCCGAGAAAGAGAGTATCTTAAAAAGAATTTCTACCACTACTGATTTAAAAGAAGCGGTTAGCGGAACACGATTTGTCACTGAAGCAGTTTCAGAAAATCTACCTATAAAATTTGATCTATTCAAGCAGTTAGAGGAAGTCATAGATGACGATACGATTATCGCATCCAATACTTCTACGTTTTCTATACAGCAACTATCCGAGGGTGTAGAAAAGAAAGACCGACTACTCATTACGCACTTTTTCAATCCTGCACATTTGGTTCCACTTGTGGAAGTTGTAAAAGGACCAGAAACTTCTCAAACGATTGTAGATCGGACAGTAGAAGTATTAAGAAACATCGGTAAGGAGCCCGTTGTTTTGAAAAAAGATATCCCAGGTCTCATTGCCAATCGTCTACAAGCAGCATTAGTACGAGAAGCATTCTATTTATTGGATAATGGTATTGCTGATGCTGAAGATATCGACTTGGCGATTACTGCAGGTCCTGGATTCAGGTGGGCGTTCATCGGACCATTAGAAACAGCTGATTTTGGCGGTCTTGATATATGGAAGAGTGTCGTTGAAAACTTAGCACCTGTTCTCTCCAACGAGGAAAAAATCCCTTCATTTGTTGAGGATAAAATTCAAAGTGGAAATCTTGGTACAAAAACGGGTAATGGCATATTCACGTATTCTGGGGACGAAGAAGTTCGAAGAAGAATACTCGAGCGTGATGAAAACTTTGTTAGGTTGTCTTCTATTAAAAATAATAAATAGATGAAATGAAGAGAATCATTTATCTCAAGACAAAAATAATGGAGGGACAAGTATGTAAGCTACTTGCCCTCCCTTTTCTAACTAACGAATTGTGTCAAAATCCGGTTAAACTTATCGCGCTCTTCCCAAAAAGCGCCATGGCCACTATAGTTAAACGGGA
This sequence comes from Sporosarcina sp. UB5, assembly GCF_050859005.1. GTDB lineage: Bacteria > Bacillota > Bacilli > Bacillales_A > Planococcaceae > Sporosarcina. The sequence goes on along the minus strand of NZ_CP125984.1, from coordinate 1,480,606 downwards.
CTAGCCTCGAGTTTGGGATTAATTGATTTAGTTCCTTAGCTTGTGAAAATGGAATGACTTTGTCATGAATACCGTGAATAATTAACGTCGGGTCAACTATTTTTGGAAGGTCTTCATACAAATTTACTTCTCTTAATAGTTTTATGATCGCAGCGGTTGACCATCCTGCTGCCTGCATTCCCATTTGAAAGAACCAATCCGAGAATTGGCGAGTTATATACTGAAAGAAAAAGCCGTCTATTACATCCTGCATCATTTTAGGGCGGTCATTTAACGTTTGCGCAATGTATCGGTCAGCTGTTTCTGCTGTAAAGCCTGTGGGAGCTGCCGCGTCGACGAGGACTAGCTTGGATACTCCGTAACCGCCATATCTAGTCATATATCGAATCGCTATGGATCCACCCGTTGAATGACCGACAAGCGCAAAATTTTTCAGTTGAAGCGCACCAACAACAGCACGGATATCATCAGCTAGTCGATCTAATGTATAGCCGTCGAAAGGTTTATCCGAATTGCCAAATCCTCTCCAGTCTATGCCGATACAGCGATACCCCATTGATGGGAGCACGTCAAACTGATATTCGAACTGTTTATGGCTCAACGGCCAGCCATGTATAAAAATAATTGCCTTTTTACCTTCCGGGTTCAAATCTTCAACATATAGATTGACACCTGTTTCTACGTTAACAAAATATCCGATAATGATTCCTCCGTCGATATAATGACTTCGCCTATAAGATATTCATGTATAGTTCGTTATGTGCCCTACCCAATGAGCAAGAAAAAAGAAACCTCATCAACTTTCGATCTGACGAGGTTTCTTCGAACTCAGTATCCATAAAAGACATCTTTTTTAATACTCTTCTTCGATATAGCATTGCTTTGTAGTTGAGTGGAAACAGATTCCACCATCGACTTCGGCCCTGCAATATAGTAGTTACCATTGTTTTGATACATGCCGGATAACTTATCGATTTCTTGCTGCAAGTCTTCTCTTGAATCGAGATAGCTTACAGTTATTGAAGTGTTGTTTGCAATTCCATCAAGTTCATCTTTATATACAAATGACTTCTTACTATCTAGATAAAGAAGATGTATTTGTTTTCCTGCTCCATTTCCTTCTGCCTCTAACTGCTTCAATATCGATCGAAATGGTGTAATTCCAATGCCACCTGCAATTAAGACGATAGGACTGTCATCCTTTAAATAAAACGACCCCACTGGCCCACTCATTTTTACTGTCATGCCCTGTTTTAATTCTAACATCGCTTTCTTAAATTCACTTGGGCTGTCACTAATGCCGAGTGTCAGTTGAATAACATTTTCAGCGGGAGCAGATGCCACACTAATTGGACGTATACCGTTTTTTATTTTCTTATGGGTAATCGTAAACAACCCATGTTGTCCCGCTTTCCACGTTACATCCTTCTCTTTTTCAAATCGGAAGGTATATACATTTTCTGATTCCTTGTAGCTTTCGATGAATACTAATTCTCTCTTTTTGAATATCGCTATAGCATCTTTCAAAAAACTCATTTACATCTCACCTAACAGCTTGTTCAACTCGTCGACCATACTTGTCCACCCATATTTCGCACCATTGAACGCAGCTTTATTGTCTGCTTCAAATCCGGTATGTTCAAGATGTAAGTGGGTTGTTTCACCCTCCTGTTTTAACGTCCATGTGACAATCGTATCAATTGGTCCACCAACCCATGTGTACGATAATTTAGTAGGCTCGTCCACTACCAAAACTTCACTCTCTACAACTAAACCGATTGACTCATTTCGAAACTGACATTTGTAACCGACGATTGGTTTGAAATTATTTTCCATTACCCATTTCGCAAGCGTTTCTGAATTCGTTAAAGCATTCCATACTTTATTGATAGGACTCTTAAATTGAAAATCCAATGATAATTCCGCCATAATTTATTCCTCCAATATATTCTTTAGTTTTGCCGCACTTTCTGTCCAAAATTCCTCGTAAAAGGCTAGCCAATCTTTCACTTCCTGTAAGGGAGCTGCATTCAAACGATACCTTGTTTCTCTGCCGATTTTACGGTTCCTTACTAAGTCAGCCTCTTTGAGAATCGTTAAATGCTTAGAAACAGCAGTACGCCCCATCTCAAAATGGGCAGTTAATTCGTAAAGCGCCAACTCCTCTGAACCTGCTAATAAACGTATTAACTTTCGCCTTGTAGGATCTGCAATGGCTATAAAAACATCGCGCTCTTGATCAGTAGTAATCAAAATCCTCCCCTCCTTGTATATGGATTGGACACTGTTTGGTGTCCTTATAATACGACACTAAATGGTGTCATGTCAATTACAAATAAAAAAGAACGGAGAAGATATCACAAGTTAACTGATACCATCCCCGTTCATATACTTATTATTCATTACTATGCCCCTTGTTATTACTATACCAATGGTCATTTTCTTTTATTAAATCCTTCCATCCCCACAAAGCTGATACTACCTTTTCTTTTTTCAGGAATCTAATATTTTGATACCCCAAAGTTTCGGCTCGTTCTTTGACTTCCAGGAGAATTTGTTTTTCTCGTGAGTATACAATCATATATGCTGAATCACTTAGTGAAAGCCCGAGTTTGCAGGAGCTTTTCATGAAATCCGTTTCATTTTCAATACTTACAACGCTTTCTAAAGTAGGAAAAGCTGTTATGTCTGCGAATATTAAATAATAATCTTCTTTAGAAATATGGTTTATAAATGTTTGGCCGTCCATAATTTTATCTGCTTCAAAAAATAATGGCTGATCTAAGTTTCCCGAACCTGTAAAATACGCTTCTTCCGGTGCTAGAGACCAATACCAAGAGGAATCTATAATACCGTCCAAAATCTCATACAATTGTTTACCGTATTCATTTCTTATCATAAAGTGAAGACCTTCCACTTTCTCATCCCCCTTCCTTCAATCAAACAAGCAATTTAACCAAACTGAAATAAAAAAAAGAAACCCCATCAAATGTTAATTTGATGAGGTTCCTGATGATGGAGCATACCGGGTTCGAACCGGTGACCTTCACACTGCCAGCGTGACACTCTCCCAGCTGAGCTAATGCCCCGTATATCTGATACAATATAGATTATAACATGTTGTGTTTAAAAGACAATAGATTGGGGGAGATCTCCTTGCAGCATGCTGAAAAAGAACTGACGGATACGGTGTTTCTGTGCGATCAGAAAGGGATGCTCAATCCCGAAGCGATCGGATTTGCTCGCCGTCCTTTCATTATAAGCAATTTAAAAGGCCATTTCATGCGGAAGAAGAAATGGAATTATTGGTGTGTGTTTGGCGAAGACATTATGTTTTCCGCGACGATTAGCCATTTGGATTATGCGGCTGTTTGCTTCGTCTATTTGCTTGATTATGAGACGCAGCGCTTTTATGAGAAACAAGTTGTGCTGCCGGTCGGACGAAAAGTAAAGATGCCGGAAGACGTGCTCGGTAACGTGAAATTTGTTAATGAGCGGATGTCCGTACAACTTGTACATATGCAAGGGGAAACCCATCTATCCGTTACGATACCCGATTTTGATAATGAAGTGCTTCATGCTGATCTTCATATTAAGCATCCGGACGGGGATGATTCGTTGAACGTTGTCATTCCGCGCAACCGAGATCGGTTCCAATTCACAGCGAAGCACCATACATTGCCGACGACTGGCTTCGTAAAGATTGGGAACAAGAGATATAACTTCAATCCTGATTATAGCTTTGCCGTTTTGGATTTTGGACGCGGTGTTTGGCCGCGCGAGGCAGAGTGGAATTGGGCGATGGCTTCCCAACGTTTAGGCGGTCGACGAATCGGGCTGAATTTCGGTGGAAAATGGACGGACGGCACGGGCATGACGGAAAACGCTGTATTTGTGGACGGCGTCATGACGAAGGTTCATGAGGATGTCATTTTTACATACGATAAGGACAATTTCATGCACCCTTGGCATATCGGGACAAAGTTTTCCGACGACGTCGACCTGACATTTTCCCCTTTTTATGAACGGATTGCGAGGACTAATGCACGTCTCGTTCAAACGAATGTGAACCAACTTGTCGGCTATTTCAACGGCCGCGTTAAGTTGCATGATGGTTCGACGCTCAGAATCCGGCAACTGCTCGGCTGCGCGGAAGATCACCGCGCGAAGTGGTAAATATATAAATGGAACAACCGGCGAAAGCGCCGGTTGTTTTTTTATGTGCATGAAAATTGGTTGTCACCGACTTGCAAGACTTTATCACCGATTCGGACGTGGTTATCACCGACTCTCGGCACTTTACCACCGACTTGGACGAGTTTATCACCGACTCGGATGAATTCCTCCGTTTCACAATGCCCCCAAAGCGGTTATCACCGGTCAATGGCACTTTATCACCGCTCAGTCACTCGTTATCACCACTTAGATTGCAGTTATCACCACTCGGACACTGTTTATCACCATTCAACCATTTTTCAACGGATGTAAATGAATGAATGCGGGTCGTTCCATTCTCCTCCCTCCCCCACCCTATGACGCGATTCCGACAAATGGGGCATTTGTGTTTAATTTCCTCACTTCAAGGAAATTATTAAATAGAAGACTACAACAGGAGGTTTGCGATGATGAGGAACAATATGAAGATTATTATGCTCGTTTTTTGTGCAGTGCTCGTTTTGGGTGCGTGCGGGAACGGAAATAAGAATGCGGGTAATCAAAATCAAAATGAGGGGAATGCGACGACTAGCAATACAAACGCGAACGGATCTGCCACGCAGAGAAATGGGTACAGTTTCAATGAGTTCGATTTGGATATCGATGTCGATGGCAAAAATGCAATTGACGTTGAGTATGAAGTGAATAGACCGGATGAGTCGAAATATGTGAATACGTTGACGAACTTGAATTTGAGGGGGCAGGAAGCTTCTGATAAGTTGGATGAGTTTTTCACGAAGATGATGTTAACGAAAGATATGACGGATAAAGATGTCATGGACCGGATTATGGAATGGTTTGCGCTCGACGCGTATACAGAGTTCGATTTGGAAGTGGATTTTGATGACGGAACGATATTAAATATTGAAGATAGAAAGTGATTGTACAACGAAAAAGCAGGCGAGGGGCCATTTCCCCAGCCTGCTTTTAAATTTTGGAGTCCTTCAACATCGTAAAGTAAACGCCTTGTTGTTCGATCAATTCCTCTTGGCTGCCAGATTCGATGAGCTTCCCTTGTCCCATGACGTAGACAGTGTCCGCTTTTCGAACCGTGTTCAACCTGTGGGCGATGACGAAGCTCGTTCTTCCTTCCATGAGCCGGTCAAGTGCTTCCTGGATTTCAAGCTCGGTGACGGTGTCGATACTACTTGTTGCCTCGTCGAGCAATAGCAACACAGGGTCCGCAACGAGCGCCCTTGCGATAGAGAGCAATTGCTTCTGTCCTTGTGAAATTTCACCGCCGTCCGCTGTTAGGACGGTGTCGTATCCGTTTTCGAGCCTTGAAATGAAGCTATGGGCGTTCGCCTTTTTCGCAGCCTCAATTACTTCTTCGTCGGTAGCGTCGAGCTTGCCGTACCGGATGTTTTCCATAACAGTCGCTTCGAATAAAAACGGATCTTGCAAGACGAATGCCATTTGACTCCGCAATGTTTGACGCGGTAGTTCTTTAATGGGAATTCCGTCGATGAGAATTTGCCCTTCATCCGCCTCGTAAAAGCGGGCAAGAAGCTGCATAATTGTCGTCTTCCCCGCCCCAGTCGCTCCGACAAAGGCCGCCGTCTCACCAGGCTTGACGTGGAATGAGATATCTTCGACCGTATAGCCGTCTGTGTCGACCGCATAGCCGAACGACACATTTCTGAACTCGACTTCCCCTGCAAGCACGGTGTCCTTATGTCCGGTCGCATCGTCTTGTTCGATTGGCTCATTCATAATTCCAAATACGCGTTCCGCTCCCGCAATTGCGGAGAGTACCGTGTTAAATTGGTTGGATAGATCATTGAGCGGCCTCGTAAATTGGCGCGCATACTCGGAAAAGATGACGATCGTACCAATCGTGACGATTCCGTCTCCTTTTAGCGCAAGCAATCCACCGATACCTGCCACGATAGCAAACGCTGCGTTATTCAACATATTCATTACTTTTGGAATGAATCCTGAGTATGTCAACGCCCAGAAACCTGTCCGGCGTAAACGATCGCTCTTTTCCGCGAATTCTTCCATGACACGCTCTTCCTGCGAGAACGCTTTTATAATCCGCTGTCCTGAAATCGTCTCTTCAATCATTCCATTCAATTGTCCAACAGCTTGTTGTTGCTCCTTAAAGAGCAAGCCCGTCCGGCGAGTAATCCACCGAATGGCGATGAACATGACAGGGACGATAACCATTGTGAGTAACGTCAAGATTGGGCTCAAGTACAACATGACCGCGAGCGTGCCCGACAATGTCAAAATACTTGAGAACACTTGGATGAATGACGAATTTAACGTCTGGCTTACGTTTTCGATGTCATTCGTCACGCGGCTCATCAATTCGCCATGTTGTCTTTTGTCAAAAAACGTGACAGGGAGCTTCTGGAGATGTGTAAACAAACTCGTCCGTAGCCTGAAAATCGTCTGTTGCGCAATGCCGACCATCCAGAAGTTTTGGAAATAAAGGGCGAATGATAAGCATGCATAGATGGCGATTAGCATGCCAATTTTGCCGCCTAACCCTTCGAATTCCATTGGAATAATATGTGTATCAATGATTTTCCCGATTAGAAATGGACCAAGTAGTGCAAGCGCAGAGCTGAAGAGTACGAGGGCAAGCACGAGGATAAGCAGCCCTCTTTGTTCATCAACGAGCTTCCAAATTCTAAGGAGTACCGATTTCCAATCGTTCGCGCGCTCCACTTTCTTTCTGCCTGGCCCTTTTATATTTTCTTTCTTAATAATTGGTTCATATCCAAACGGCTTACGAATTATCCGCAACATCGGTAATTACCTCCTCTTCCGATTGGGATTCGGCTATTTTCCGATACAATGCCGATTGCTTCATAAGGTCGGCGTGGCTTCCATAGCCGACGACCTTTCCTTCATCCAATAGAAGGATTTGGTCTGCACCTTTCGCCGTCTGCACTTTTTGCGTAACGACGAGCATCGTTGCCGCTTCCTCTTTCAGCGCTTCCCATAAGGCATTTTCCGTTTTAACGTCTAACGCGCTCGTGCTGTCGTCGAGGATGAGGATTGAAGGTTTTCGAACGAGCGCCCGCGCAATGGATAACCGTTGCTTTTGCCCGCCCGACAAGTTAACCCCTTTCTGTCCGACTCGAGTTCCGTACTTTTTCGGGAATAAATCAATGGATTCATGGATTTGTGCCTTCATCGCTGCTTCAATTAGCTCATCAGGTTCCGCATCGCTATCCCCCCATGACAGGTTTTCCAATATGGATCCCGTGAATAGGATTGATTGTTGTGGAACGAGGCCAATCGTATCGCGCAAATCTTTCAGCGCCCACTCTTTCACTTCGATTCCGCCGACGTAAATTTTCCCTTCCGTCGGCTCAAACATGCGGGGAATTAAATTGAGAAGCGTTGACTTCCCAGATCCCGTCGCCCCCATAATGGCGAGCTTTTCGCCTGGCGTTACGTGGAAAGTGACGTTGTCTAAAATCGGTTCTACCTTCCCTGGATAATGGAAAGAGACGTTTTCGAAACGAAGATCCCCTTCAAGATTGCCGATACCTGAACTTTCCATGTCATGGTTTTCTATATCCCCGTCCGCAATCAGCACTTCCTCCATCCGTTCGGCAGATGCTTTCGCACGAGAAAATGCGCTAATGATAAACGCAAACATCGAAAATGCACCCGTCATTCGCATCGCGTAGTTAACGATTGCGACGAGCTCCCCGACTTGTGCGTTTCCATCGCCAATTTCGATAGCACCAAACCAAAGGACCGCCATTAAGCTGACGTTCATGACGAACAGGAGGACAGGTAAAATAAGTTCCATCATTCGCATCGCTTTAACGGTGTCTTTTCGGAGTGCCCCGGCAACTTTCGAAAATCGGCTCGCTTCGTACATGCCGCGCAAATACGCTTTAATTAGACGAACTGCCTGCAAGTTTTCTTGGATGACGCGGTTCACCCGGTCGAGCCTTCGTTGCACCGTTGAAAAGTAGCCGACCCCTTTTCTCGCCATAACGAAAAGAAAGATGAGCAAAACCGGCGCACCGATAACGAGGTAAAGCGCCAACTTCACATTAACGAGAAACGCCATGATTAAGCTACCGATGACGAGCAAAGGTGCACGCATCATAATTCGAAGTGACATGAATAGGACGTTTTGCACCATCGTCACGTCACTCGTTAACCGTGTGATTAAGCCCGCCGTCGGAAATCGTAAAAAGGTCGCCATAGAAAATGACTGTACGCGGCGGAATAGAGCTTGGCGCAAATCAAACGCAAAGCTTTGAGCGGCGTGGGCAGCGAAGAAGGAATTGATTACGCCAGAGAAGAATGCGACGAACGCAAGGCCCATCATGACGCTCCCCCACGTCCAAATGACGCTGACATCATTCGCCAATATGCCGTCGTCAATAATTTTTTTTATCAATAATGGCTGAATTAACTCTACCATCAGCTCCGTAAACATAAGGAGCAAAGCGATGAATATCGGCCATTTATACGGCTTTGCATATGAAAAAACTGTTTTCATCTTACCGGACCCCCAAAAACTCTTTCGTATTACGAATTACTTTTGTTGTCACCATTATGACACAACCAATGATTTCTGTATAGGGCGTATATTGAGTAGTCCGGAATTTCAGACAGTTTTACTCTTGTTTTACGGGGCTACTTCGTTTAATTCAGCGGAAGCTTTTTATTTCATCCGAGAAGTCATATTAAGTTCTCGTTTACGCTTTGCGAGTTCTCGTTTCTTTGAATAAAGTTCTCGTTCTTTCTGCATGAGTTCTCGTTAATGCATGAAAAGTTCTCGTTAACTCCAAAAGACTTCTCATTCTTGGTGAAAGAGTTCTCGCTCTTTCCTCATGAGTTCTCGCTCTTTCCTCATGAGTTCTCGTTAACGCATGAAGAGTTCTCGTTAACTACAAAAGACTTCTCGTTCCCTGTGAAATAGTTCTCATTTAAGCGCAATAAGTTCTCAATACTTTGAATAAAGTTCTCGTTAATGCATGAAAAGTTCTCGTTCTTTCCGCGTAAGTTCTCATTTAAGTACAATCACACCCCTCTACCGCATTCATTTATTTAAAAAACCAGAATCCCTCATTAGGATTCCGGTGGTATTCGTTCTATTTCTTTCTTCTTGCTCCCTGCTACTGAAAGACCGGTGACGCCGAGGAGCATGATCGCCCCTCCTACCATTTGCCAATGACCGAGGACGCTGCCAAACCAAAGGACGGAGATAAGCATTGCCGTCAACGGTTCGAAACTTGATAGAATACTCGTTTCAACCGGTGATATGTATTTCATACTGCCGAGGAATAGGAGGAATGCAGCCGTCCCGACAATGATGACGAGCAATAACATGAGTGACACGTTCATATTTGTGAGCGCGCCAATTCCTTTCCCGAAGTTCAATATATTTACGATGAGGAGTGTACATCCTCCGATAAGCATCCCCCATCCGACAGAGAGGAGAACTCCCCATTCGTTCATGAGTCTAACTGGGTAAAGCGTGTAAAATGCGAATGTGAATCCGACGGCTAGTCCAAAGAAGAGCGCCTCCGTCGTTAAGGCGAAGCCGGACAGTTTCCCGTTCGTTAATAGGAGAATTAGGCCTCCCATCGTTACAGCCATTCCTATTATTTGAGCGGCAGGCGGAAATGCTTTTTGTCTAAGTGAAACGAAGATAATGATATAAATAGGTGCCAAAAACTGAAACAACGTCGCGATAACCGCGTTACTCGTATGGATGGAGCCCACAAATGTATATTGAACGCCAAGCATACCGATGACGCCAAAAATGCATAGTTGGCGTAGCCATACTTTATGGCGGAGCGGACGTGTAATAGGCACGCCTTTTATTTTCAAAACTAGAAGAAGTACTAGCCCGGCAAGTAGCAACCGGATGATGAGCATGAAGGAGACGGACATTTTACTTGTATCGAGAATCCATTCCATCATCGGCCCCGTCGCACCCCATAGCATCGCGCCTGCAATGATCATTATAATCCCTTTCGCTCTCTTCACATCACTCCACCACCTTTTCCCTATTGTTGTAAATGTAGATGTGCTTATTCAGCCATAAAAGATGTACTGTAAATTTACTAAACTTCCTATATAATAATAGACATATGACATCCGAAAGGGGACAAAAAAATGAAACCGGCAAACCACATGAATAGCACCGAACTGCCGCTTGTTATGGACAGTCTCGTGGAGTTCTTAATGGTGACCCGTACGGATGGTGAAGGGTTGATCACTTATACGAACCAAAACTTCTTAACTTCAAGCAAATGGACACCAAAACGCATTCTCGGAAAATCCTTTTGGCAAATGTTTCCTGATGATGAGCGTAGCCAAACGGTGGCACATGCAATTTGGAAACGTCTGTCGAACGGGAAATCTTGGTTTGGAAAGGTCGAAAAACAGACGCGACATGGCGAACTCTACTATGTCCGTATGTTGGCTATACCTCAGCTTGATGCGGAGGACAACCTTGAATCCAGCACGTTTTTGGAGCTTGATATTACGGAAGAAGTAGAAATGAAGGAGAAACTCGAGCAAATTGCCTTCATAGATTTCGAGACTGGGCTCATGAGTCGTCACAAATTAGAGACGTTGGTCAATGAATACATTGAAGAGAATCGGCATTTCTCGTTCGTCTACATATCAATCGATCACTATTATACACTGAAAGATCTCCAGTCGTATAACTCGGAATCGGTTTTAATTCATGAATTTACGAACCGACTGAAACGGTATTTTCAAGGGGATCCGATTGCAAGAGTCGGTGCGAGCCAATTTGTCGTATTGACGTCCTTCGGGGATTGGTTCGTCCAAGGGTTCCTTCAATTTTTGAAAGAACAGCCGATTTACGTCGAAAACCACTCATTGCCGTTATCCGTAAGTGGCGGAATTGTACGATTCCCGGAAGATCAACATTCTTTTTCACATCTTTACAAAGCAGCATTGGCAGCAATGAAGGCGATTACAGAGAAAGGCGGAGGACGCATTTCCTCATTATCCGCTGAATCCCATAAAGTGTTGAACCGCCGTTCCCTTATCGATAAGAAAATGCTGACAGCGCTAGACCATAATAATTTGCAAGTCGTTTATCAACCGCAGTTGGATATTGCGACCGGCAAGACTTCCGTGTATGAAGCGCTTGTCCGGTGGGAGGACGAAGAGATTGGGAATATCCAGCCGGATGAATTAATTCCGATTGCAGAGGAGAACGGCTTAATTCATGCGATTGGGGCGTATGTTCTTGAAGAAGCAGCTTCCCTAGCAGTGAAGCTGACGGCCGAACAACCTGATATCCGTATTTCCGTCAATACGTCCGTGCGAGAGTTCGGCGACTCGTCGCAAATGAAGGAGAAATTGACTGGAATCCTAAAAAAGACGAAATGCCCGGCGGACAAAATCGAGTTGGAAATTACGGAGAAATTCGCTTTCCAAGCCGAGCAAGAGCATGAAATCATCCAACAAATGAAGTCATTTGAAGAGACCGGCATCCGTTTCATCCTAGATGATTTCGGGACTGGTTATGCGTCCTTCCGATACATGCAGCAATTGCCAATTTCCAAAGTGAAAATTGATAAAGTATTCATTAATTCTTTGCTGACGATGCCAAAAACGAGGCAGCTCGTTGAGGGAATGATTTTGTTCAGTAAATCGATGGGACTTTATGTCATCGCTGAAGGTGTTGAAACTGAGGAGCAATTCGAAGCATTGAAGGAAATGGGCGTTGATGCGGTCCAAGGCTATTATATTGGAAGTCCCGTAAACGGAGACGAGATTTCATAAGAAACGGAGCCACTGTTGCTGGCTCCATTTTTTTGTTGCATGATTTAACGAACTAAATAGAGGGAGCGCATGCGCCCCCTCCCCTACTTTAGTTCATCTTTAACGTACCGATTTCTACGAAGGAGTCGAGCGTGTAGCTTTTCACTTCGTCCATCGATAACGTGAACAAGCTGTCTCCACTGTACAGTAATCGTTGAACTTGTTTCTCCCAGTCTTCATATTGTTGACCGGGCGCTTTCTTGTTCACTAAATCACCTTTCAGCACAATTCCTCGTTCCGAAGTAATTTCATAGACGAGCGCTCCTGAACCTTTATAGTTCACTTCGAATTGCTTCGCCCCTTCTTCATAAATGCTCACCGGGAAGCCGAAGAGATTTCTCTGTTTATGTTGGAACAATGCTTTATGATCGTATTGGAGAGGTGAGTACGTTCCTTGCCCACCGATAATTTCCGTAAATTTCTCTTTCGGGTTATGGAAATCGGTAACGTCGAACAGTGAAAGTTTCATCCCTTTCGTAATGATAAGCGGCTCGCCTCCTGACGGGTTTTTCCGCGCAACCGTTTCATATCCGAAACCGATAAGATGATGTTCATCCAATGGGTGCAAATAATTCGAGAAGCCCGGTATTTTTAATTCACCTAACACTTTCGGCTTCGCTGGATCTGCCACATCGATGACGAAAAGCGGGTCTGTTTCCCTGAATGTCACCATATAGGCTTTATCCCCCATGAACCGTGCCGAATAGATACGCTCGCCTTCCGCAAGGCCTTTCACCGAACCAGTCATTTCCATGTTTTCATTCAAAATATACAGATGGTTTTTGGACGGATTTTTCTCGTCCCACATATTCCCTTCCGTCATGACGACCCGAAGATTCCCTTTATATTCATCCATCGAAAATTGGTTCAAAATCGTGCCGCCTAACTTTGACGAGCGGTGAAATTTAACGTCTGTTCCATTCAACTTGAACTTAAAAATCTCAGTATCTGCTTTTCCTGGATTCCAAATCATAATTTCAGCAGCTCCACGGGAATTCGTGCCCGTTTCATAGTTCAATGCCGTCAAATAGAGATGATCCTTCGTCATATACATCTGATCGCTACTTCCGAGAAATCCTTTCGTCACAAGCTGCGTTGTTTTTGGCGACGTCAAGTCAACCGCCGCGATAACGGTGTAGGAAGGTTCCATCGCCCCAGGCAAAATAGTAATATCCCCGAAATCTATGAAGTTCTTTTCTTTTTCATTTGAATCAAAGACACGTGGACGCAACGCATCATCTCCAATTTCCTCCAGTGCCCAGTACATCGGATACACATTTGTCACGACGTAAAGCATGCCATCTGTTTTCCGCGCACTTTTCAAATAGCCTTCTACTCCTACTTCGCGAATGAACACCGGCTTTTCAGGCTTCTCAATATTGTATAGACGAACAGTCGTCAAGCTGTTCATCGGCATAATATCCATATTGGAAACTTTTTTATTCGGCCCTTGCTGCATTTTATCCCCAAGGACGATTAATAAGTCGTCATGTAAAAACAGCTGCGACGGGTAATAGTCATCATCAGGTTTTATTTCAGCGGCGACGCTCATCTTTTGAGGGTTCCGGATATCGACAATTTTCACGGCTGTGCCTCCGAAAATGGAGTACACATAATCGCCGTCCGTTTTCACCATATCCGATTCATCGACACCTTCCACTTGAATATTTGTCGATGAATGGTCGCCTCCGCCAACCGCATTCGATGACTCCCCACTATCCATGGAAGCCTTTTCTTCGGTCACTTCAGCGTCATAGTTCACTGCTACCGATTGCATTTTTTTGGCCCGCTCAAAATACGCTTTTAAATCAGCCGCAGAATTAATTGATTCAATAGATTCATAGGCGGAAACATCGCCCTTTTGATTGAACATTACGGCGCCCGTAATGACCGTAATAGTTATTATAGCGATAACAAACCATATACTCTTTTTTCTCAATTTCATCACCCTTTCCTTATCTACTTCTTTACAGAGTAGACTGTTTAAAAAGAATAATGTTTCACATTTTGAAAAAACATTATTGCAGATGAATTAAAGTGTGGTAGTCTTATAGAGTAGGTATAATATCATAGGGGGTAAAAGGGAATGAAATTACTTACAAGATGGTCGAATACGATCATGGAAAGGTACTTGCCAGATCCGTACATTTTCGTCGCCATTCTGACATTAGTCGTCTACTTGCTCGGACTTGGCTTAACGGATTCAGGTCCGCTCGACATGGTCGTCCATTGGGGAGATGGATTCTGGGGACTTCTCGCCTTTACGATGCAAATGGTCATTGTATTAGTTGCGGGGCATGTATTAGCTAGCAGTCCACTTTTCAAAAGATTATTAAGTTCATTGGCAGGATTGGCGAAGTCACCTGGTTCGGCGATTATTCTCGTAACGGTCGTATCACTTATTGCTTGTTGGATTAACTGGGGATTTGGACTCGTTATTGGTGCGTTGTTTGCGAAGGAAATCGCTAAAAAAGTGCCCGCTGTCGATTACCGGTTATTAATTGCAAGCGCTTACTCTGGATTTATTATTTGGCATGGCGGGCTTGGCGGATCGATTCCTTTGTCCATAGCGACAGATAATCATCCATTTGCTGGCATCATGGGTGTCGTTCCAACGTCCGAAACTATTTTTTCAACATATAACTTGTTCATTATCGCAATCCTGTTCATAACTTTACCGATATTGAACCGTTTCATGATGCCAAAACCGGAAGATACGGTTTCCGTCGATCCGAAACTATTGGAAGATAAAATCGAAGTGGAAGAGGCAGAAGACACGACAACACCTGCAGCACGACTTGAAAACAGCGTCGTTCTGTCAATGCTAATTGGTGCATTGGGAGTTGTTTATCTTGTGCAACACTTCGCTGGCAAAGGATTCGATTTGAATCTAAACATCGTCAACTTGATTTTCTTTATTCTCGGTATCATTTTCCACGGAACGCCAAAACGTTTCCTTGCGGCAGTTGCAAACGCAGTGAGGACTTCCGGTGGAATTATTATTCAGTTCCCGTTTTACGCAGGAATTATGGGTATGATGGTAGCTTCGGGCCTTGCGGGTGTTATGTCCGAATGGTTCGTTAGCATCTCAACAGAAGCGACATTCCCGCTATTCACATTCTATGCAGCTGGGCTCGTTAACTTCTTCGTACCGTCAGGCGGCGGACAATGGGCAGTTCAAGCACCTATCATGCTTGATGCAGCTCAAACGCTTGGCGTCAGCTACTCGAAAACCGCTATGGCAATCGCATGGGGCGACGCATGGACGAATATGATCCAGCCATTCTGGGCATTGCCTGCACTCGCAATTGCAGGATTGCGCGCGAAAGACATCATGGGTTATTGTGTGTTTGTCTTAGTGTTGAGTGGTATCGTCGTAAGTATTGGTCTATTTTTCTTTTAATTAAACAAGTACATCCGGAGTGCCTACGTGGCCGCTCCGGATGTTTTTTATTTATATGGAATTGTTTTTGCGCGGCAGGAGTTCTCGTTCTTACGGGATAAGTTCTCGTTAATGCCGCGGGAGTTCTCGTTCTCACGGGGAAAGTTCTCGTTTACGCCACAAGAGTTCTCATTCTCACCGAAAAAGTTCTCGTTAGCGACAAAGGAGTTCTCGTTCTCACCGAAAAAGTTCTCGTTTACTCAGCTTTTTCTCATGCCCCTACAGTATCTCTCGAATACCGCTTCTTGAAAACCAATGCAAAATAGCCAAACGTAATCGCCAAGCACACAACCATGAAACCGACTAACACGCCGTTACTTACCCATAAGTGCGCCATGTCACCAGTAGAAATCGTCGCCTTAAATGCTTGGACAGAATACGTCATCGGCAACAACGTATTGAACACTTGAAGAGGTTGAGGAATTAATTCCAACGGGAACGTCCCTGCACTTGTCGTTAATTGCAAAATCAAAATCAGAATCGCCATGAACCGACCCGGGTCACCAAATAGCGACACCAACATTTGGACAATCGCGATGAAAGTGTAGCTCGTAATGATCGCTGTTAAAATGAACAACGGCAAGTTAACCGTCTCCATTCCAAGGCCCCATTTAATGATGCTGACCGCGACCAAGGCTTGGATAAGTCCGACAATCGCCAAGACAGACACCTTGCTCGCCATCCACCCGAAAGCGCCGGTCGGTTTAATCGCCGGTTCGACGAGCGGAAAGACAATCGATACTAACAAAGCTCCGACAAACAAACCGAGAGATATGAAGTATGGCGCAAATCCTGTACCGTAGTTCGGCACTTTATTGATGCTCTCTTTTTCCACATCGACAGGAGATGCCGCCATTTCATACGTTTTCTCGTTCGGGTTCACTTCACTCGCAGTAGCATTCGCTTCAGCCAACTTCTCCTGCAACGTAAGCGCTCCTTCATCCAACGCTTTCATGCCGTCCGTCAACTTCGCCGAACCGTCCGCAAGTTCTTTCGACTTCGAAGCGAGCGTGCCGGTTCCTTCATTCAACGTACTTGTGCCAGCATTCAACTCATTCAATCCGGACGCTAAATCCGATGAACCTTTTTGCGCTTTCATAACACCTTCCGAAAGCTGGTCAAGGCCGGACACCAATGCTCCGTTTCCTTGCGCAAGAGCAGAAGCCCCCTCCATCAACTTCGCGGAAGACCCGTTCAATTGATCAAGTCCTGCAAATGCTTGAGCATGGCCATCACGCAATTGACTAGCCGCACCGTCCAATTGAGTGGCACCGTCGCTAAGCGCAGCCGTTCCCGCTGAAAGTTCGGTCATACCGCCTGAAAGTTCTGCGCTTCCTTGTTGCAACTGGCTCAACGCAGCCTTCAAACCAATCTGTTGATCCTCCGGCAATGAAGCTAATACCGGAGCTAATTTATCGGATAACTCATTGATTCCTGCATTCACATTTTTTGAGCCTTCCATAAGCTTTTGGGCAGCCCCGTTCAAAGCAGTCGATTTTTTATTCATTGTCCCAACCGCTTGACCGAACTCAGTTTCCTTTTGCGCAATTTGAGCATAGCTATCTCTCAACTGCTGAACACCAGCCGTATAGCTGGCAATGCCATCTTTCAAATTCACAGCACCTTCAGTTGCTTGAACCGCTCCGTTATGGAGATCCGCGACACCTATAGAAAGTGCGCCAATTCCTTCATTCAAATCAACTGCGCCTTTCGCAGCATCCGCAGTCCCCTTCGCCAAACGGTCCGATCCATCTTTCAATGTCACTGTGCTCGCCGCCAACGTTTCCAAATATACTTTCAGATCTGCCGCGCCTTTCGCAAGCTCGCTTGCACCATTATGCAATTCACCTGCTCCATCCGCAGCCTCGCCAAATCCGTTGCCCATCTCAGTGATTGAATCAAACAATTGCTCTGCATACGTCGAAGCGACCTTCTCATTCACTTCAGCACGGATCCGATCCATCGCCGTCTCCCCGATTTGAGCGGATAAGAAGTTGAAGCCCTCATTCGGCTTATACACGATCGTCAACTTCTCCGGATTTTCATCAAGCAACGTCGTGGCATGCTTCGAAAAATTCTCCGGTATTTCAATCGCGATATAGTAGTCCTGATTTTTCAAGCCTTTCTCCGCGTCCGCCTTGGAAACTTCTTGGATATTAAAATTATTTCCTTCCAGCAGCTTGTCGACTAATTCATCCCCTAGCTCAAGCTGTTTCCCATCCAATTCGGCACCTTCATCCAAATTGACAATTGCCACAGGTAATGCATTCATATTGGCGTATGGATCCCAAAACGCCCATAAAAACATGCCCGCATATAATACCGGAATGAAAAGGATCGCAATCATCGGCACAAGCATTTTTCTTGTACGGAGAAGCTGCTTCCATTCCGCTGTTATCATTGATTTTTTCATACATTCATTCCTCCATTTGTACTGATTGACCAAAAACCTCATTCGGTCAATTGTGAATAAAAAAAGAGTCTCAAGCTAAGAGACTTGTAAAAATGGTGCTGCTTAATAACCCCGCAATCCGTTCTTCGGACAACTCTTCGTTCTTATGGGTTTTCCCCCAATCGACGACAAGCGCCATATACGATTTGAACAGAAGATAAGCGATAAGCTCACTGTCACACTGCTTCAGCTCACCTTTATCGATTGCCCGTTCGATTTTCACTTTTATATAAGAGACAATTTCATTTTCAATTTCTGCAAGCACTTCAATTACTGCCGGCGTACGCAGTTCTTTTCCTTCATCAATTAATTTGGCATACAATTGATGCGTCTCCCGGAATTTCAACATTTGCATAAGCCGCGCATGAGCGTTTTGTTCGAAGGAAGCCCCTTCTATCGTTACTGCATCAGATGCCACCCGCATCTCTTCGACCATTTTCAGAACGATCGCGTTAAACAGCTCTTCTTTGTTCGCGAAAAACGTATAGATTGTCCCTTTTCCGACATTCGCTATTTTAGCAACCTGGTCCATCGTTGTCGCTTTATAGCCGAACAATGAAAACGATTTGGCAGCCGCCTCCAAGATTTCTTGCCTACGGTCCATTTCTCCACCCCGCTTTATTGACCGAAATACACTTTCGGTCACACAGTCATTATATTACACCCAAGCAGACTAGATTGCAACAATAAAAAAAGAAGCTATCATAGTTTCACGATAACTTCAGTTCCGTCTTTTGCTATGACGTTGACCAGTCCAAGTCCCCTGTGACTTTTCAACTCAGCTACAATACTTCTTAGTTCCTTTTTATCTAGCGGTGGCATTGTAAAAGCTTTTTCCTTGTCTTTAGATTGCTCCACAATCCATTTGTTAATAATTTTTTGAAGACGCTCAGAAGATAGGATCATTATGCCGAATGTCAGAAACATATAAGGAATCGGGATAAATAATCGTACCTTACCAGTTTTCACTTTGACGCGCATCATTTATTCAATAAACACGGAAACAGTATCGCCGTCTGCGGACTTGACGTCAACGATTTGTCCGTCGAGCTCATTTTCAATCGCTTCGATGAGTACATCGATATCAATGTCTTTAACGTATTTCTCAGACTGGGGAATGTTTCCCGCAATGTTATGGCCCGCCTTCAGCAAAACTTTGATAAGCTTGATCGGTAAATTGACGGCAACATTATCGTTATCCGCCGACACGACTCGGATTTTCAATGTTTTATCAGCATACGCAGTCGATTTAGATGACGGTCCACTCCCGGATTCCCTGTCTTTCAATACTCCGATTAGCTCAGATGCTTTCGCGGCGTCAACTTTCCCCTCTTGGACCATTGTTAACACTTTTTCAATTTCCGTTTTCAACATGAACTCCCCCTATTCATCTTTTAAAAGCCGGATTGCTTCTTCCGTAGTGATTTCCCCTCTTTCCAACATGGCGACTACTTTCTTTTCATCCACCTCACTCTTCTTCTTCATTTCATACCCGAGTGAACTGACAACTTCGTTCAGTTTGCCTCGAACAGTCGGATACGAAATTCCAAGTTCCTTTTCAACTTCTTTAATATTTCCTCTGCACGCCAAAAACACTTCGACAAAATGGAGCTGTTCCCCCGACAACGCAGCCAACTTGGACAGTTCAAACTCATTTTCTATAGATGTATGGCAACGGGTGCAATGTAACTTCGTAACTTTCAGCGTTTCACTACATACAGGACAATGACTAATAACGGGATATGCCATAATTATCTGATTTCCCCTTTCATTTGAATCCATCATATCCCAATCATTTTGAAATAGCAAGCATAATATTAATTATTTTAATCTATAAGTTAATAATGTTAATGCATCTGTTTGTATTAATAGTCATTTTTAATTAATGAATAAAAAAGATGAAGGGGACTATTCATACCCTTCATCTTTTCAAAGCATAGTTTTCATTCATTTTGAATTAACCATTGCTCATAATAAAAATCCAATTCGTTTTTCAGCGCATTGATTTCTTCCGACATCGATTCGTATATGCCCCAATCGGTTTCAGTCGATATCGCCTTTTCCAATTGTTCGATTCTGAGTTCCAGCGTTGCAATTTCTTCTTCCACGCTTATTTCCTTATTCGGTTTCGGCTTTTTGTCGATGGGTATTTTCTTAGGTGTTTCGACCACTTGTAATTGTTGTAGTTCGTGCCACTTCTGCCTCGCCCAATCGAAAGAGCCTTCGAACATCGTCATCACACCGTCTTCGAGCCATGCCGTGCGGGTGAATAATTTATTCAAGAAATACCGGTCATGCGAAACGGCGAGAATCGTTCCCGAAAAATCCTCCAATGCGTCTTCCAGCACTTCGCGTGATTCGATGTCTAAATGGTTCGTCGGTTCATCGAGCACTAACAAATTTACGTCTTGATGCATTAGTTGGGCGAGCCGCAATCGCGTACGTTCCCCGCCACTCAAATCGCCGATACGCTTAAACACGTCTGGTCCGTAAAACATGAACTTCGCGAGAATATGCCTCGCTTCTCCTTCCTCGACGCTAACCTCTTTTCTGAACACGTCAAGCAGGCGAGCTTTCGGATCTTCAATCGTAAAATGTTGCGAGAGAAAGCCGACTTTCACATTGCTTCCCAATTTGCATACCCCATCGTCCAAAGTAAGCTCGCCGAGAAGCATTTTCAGGACTGTCGATTTACCGCTCCCATTTCGTCCGACAATCGCCGCTCGATCTTTCCAATACACTTGAAGATTAGCACCGCGCAATAATTCGTTTGAACCGAAAGATTTTACGGCGTCCTTCAAAATGACGACTTCTTTGCCGCTTCTCGGAGACGCCTCAAATGACAACGCCATTTTTCGCGGGTCGATAAGCGGTTTTCTGAGTTTCTCCATCCGTTCCAGCGCGCGCTCCATATTCGTCGCTTGCCTGTGCAATCCCGCATTCGGCGGGTTCGCTTCGTTCGCCCATATTCGAAGCCGCTTAATCGCTTCTTTCATTTTCCTAATCTTCTTTTGTTGCTCTTCATAGTCCTGGAACTCCCGCAGGAGCCGTTCTTCCTTTTCTTGAACAAATGAACTGTAACTGCCGATATACAAATGCAGCTCCCCATCTTCCAAGTCCGCTATTCTTGTGACAACATTATCGAGAAAATAGCGGTCATGTGAAATGATTACGACCGTCCCCGCATACTCCGACAAATACGCCTCTAGCCATTCGACTGCGAATAAATCCAAATGGTTCGTCGGTTCATCTAATAGTAGTAAGTCGGGCTGGGTGAGCAGAAGTTTCCCTAACATAATTTTCGTCTGTTCGCCACCACTCATCTGGCCGAATTCCTGCTCGACGAACGCTCGTAATTGAAGACCGTTAATGATCTTTTCGATTTCCGAATCCATCGCGTACCCGTCACGTCTGACAAATTCATCTTGTAATTGGCCGTATTGGATAAGGAGGCGATCCATGTCTTCTGTATCCGGATTCGATAATTGCATTTCCATCTCGGATAGTTGCTGTTGAATGGCTCGTAGTTCCGCAAACGCACTGCGGAGTACGTCATAGCCAGTCATCGGCTGTTCGAATGAAGGGATTTGTGATAAATAACCAATTCTCGATCCCTTTTTGTAATGAATGCGTCCAGCGTCCGGTTGTTCAACCGCCGCAATGAGTTTAAATAACGTCGTTTTCCCGCTTCCGTTCCGTCCAACAACGCCCAGCTTGTCACCTGTTTTGATTTCCAATGAAAGATTTTCAAAAATGGTGTTGCCACCTAACATTTTGCTTACTTGTTGTATTGTACAGATCATAATTTTCCGCTTCCTCTCATTCTGTTTTCACAGCAAGGAAAGCACAAAAAAAGACCGCGTTTAAGCAGTCTTCCCCCTAAAAATATTGTAAGGAATGATGTGCTAAACAGCTGTGTGATTACTGAAATTGTCTAAAAATGGGCATACGTATCCCGTTGAGCGCAATTTCATGAGTAATCGCACATGAAGTGGCTAAATATTCCAATAGACTTACACGTGCATACACAGTGTCCAACATCATTCCTCACCTCCGTCCGAATAGTAGTAAGAATAGTTTAGCATGATTGATTCATTTTCACAATTGAATTTTTCTATAATTCACGGAGTGGCGACAAAGCCCATAAACAATACAACTCCCGTTTCATCATCTGTAATTGCGAAGAAAAACGGGCGGTTTACTTCCATGATAAATGGGTCGTCTACGGGTGCAGAAGCGGTATCCATTTGCACACTAGTGACCGCAGCTGCTTCAGTTCCTTCTTCATTCACATCAATATATGTTTTTTGCTTCACTTTGCTAATAAAGAGCGACTTGTCACCTTCAACCATTTTGCTAAAGTTGGCGAAGTCAGTAAATGCACTTGCCATGCCAAGCGTTTCTAGTGCACCATTCAGCTCCGTTTCGTACTCCATTTTAAACTTAGGAAGTAGAAGCGTTCCTCGCATGCTCTTGAAATCGGAATGGAGTTCCGCCCACTTTTCAGCTGACAATGAATTTTGGAATTCCTTGAAGCTTTTCTGCTCATTTGGAAGGATGATTGTCATGCTCATTTCACTGTTCGCATACGGAAGGTTGATCGCTTGAAGTTCGCTGTTGGCCATATATGACAGCTTTTCTTCAAGTTTCATGAACGGCACTAATGTTTCGGTTCCGTCCGCCAATTGGAACGCCCGATTTTCAGTATTCTTCTTATCAAAGGGATATTGCCAATCACCTTTGAAATAAATAGCGTTCAGCAGCATTGCTACAAGATCGTCGTCTAGTGGACCATCGACCATTTTGTCGATTTTGCCATTTGTCGACTTTTTCACCCACTCATTGATTCGTTTCGGCGAATCGGTGCTATTAATATCAATTTCTTCGATTTGTGCATTGAAATAATCTTTCGATCGCACGGCAAATTCCTCTTGGAAATTATATTCTTCATTCAACCATATTGAATTAGCCACTTGCAGCTGAATGGCGTCAGTATCTTTATTCAACATTGTCATGAGGGAGGCGTTCGCTTTATTCAAATCCATCGCATCCATCCCTTGCACTTGCAATGCTTTCGATATTTCTTCCTTCGTCACGCCATCTGCTCCGTTATACACCATCGCCAGAGCCATTAGCAGACTCGTCGGGGAAATAAACAGATTTCCATTGTCGTCCACATCAACTTCTTTTAATAATTTAAAGCCTAACTCGTTATTCGGAGCAACAATCTTTTCATAATCTCGCGCGCCAAATTCGACGCCTTCCGCGATTTGCAGATTCCCATCGTTCGAACTAGTTCCGCAACCCGTTAAAGGCATTAGTAAACTCATTCCGATAAGTGATGTAGCAATTTTCTTTTTCACTTCAATCACCATCCTTATTCATGTAGACTTCTCAAAGATGGAAAAGGTTACAAGTTCCTTGCATAAATGCGCTCCTATTTCATCGCTATCGGTCCATGAATTTCACGTTCCAATTTCTCCGTATAGGCGCTAATTTCATCTTTACTCACTTTTTCTACAATGAACGGATCGCCAATAGTAATTGTTGCTTTCCTGTATTTCCAAACATCTGTTAGATTTGCCGGCCCTTCATATGTAACAGGAACAATCGGTACTTTCGCCAAACTAGCAATCGTGATCGCTCCTCGCTTAACCGGCGCGTTCTCTGCCGTCCTCGTTCCACTTGGAAATATTCCAACAACCTCTCCGGATTTAAGAAGTTTTACAGGCGTTTTAATGCTACTCGGTGATGGGTTTTCCCGGTCAACAGGGAACGCTTTAATACTCGATAAGAAAGAGGCAATTATTTTCCTTTTAAAAAGCTCCTTCTTCGCCATAAAGTGGATTGGGCGTGGCAATGAAATACCAAGCGCAATAATTTCCAACCAACCTCGGTGTGCGCAAGTGACTACATATCCCCCACTCGTAGGTAGTTTTTCTGTATTCTTCAATTCGATTTTGGCAATGAAGAAAAAGATAATCTTCGCCAATGTAGCTGTTAAGTTATACATGTCACCCTCCCGCTATTACCAATATATTACACTTGTTAATAATTATAGACCAACCACACTCTTTTACAACTAACAGGCAGGACTTTTATTTTAAAGTACAAAATATTTAACTGAATAGAAACCATCACCGTGCTATGCAGAACGGTACTTCATCTCCCTTCGAGAAATGAAGTCTGATTTATATTTATATTTAATCTTCGGTAATTTCAACAAACTTAGTTGACTTTATTTTCAACCGTGGTAAAGTTGTAAGCAATTAAAAATTTCATACAAAATTTCTTATCAAGAGAGATTGAGGGACAGGCCCTATGACATCTCGGCAACGGTTTTTAAAAACTACGTGCCAATTCCTGCAAACAGTTTCCTGTTTGGAAGATAAGAAGAGAGAAGCTTTTTTCATATTCTACAATTTTAGTAGAAACGCCTTCTTTTTTCATATCTTCTTATAGATATGGGAAAAGAAGGCGTTTTTATTTGGAGGGGATTTTATGATTACATTCGAAAATGTATCGAAAACATTTGTTGTTGGAAACAGGAAAGTCGATGCAGTAAAAAAGGTGACATTTGACGTTGAGGAAGGCGATATTTTCGGCATTATCGGATTCAGCGGCGCCGGAAAGAGTACATTGATTCGACTTGTCAACGGCCTTGAACGTCCGACTGAAGGGAAAATTCTTATCAAAAAAACTCCCTTGCACGAACTGAAGCCGAAACAACTCCGGGAAGTGCGCAGAAAAATAGGGATGGTATTTCAAAACTTCAACCTCTTCTCTTCCCGTACTGTGGAACAAAACGTTGAATACCCTTTGAAACTATCGAAGGTGCCTAAAGCAGAACGGACTGCAAAAGTGAAGCAACTCCTTCAATTCGTAGGTCTTGCGGATAAAGCAAAAAGTTATCCCGAGCAATTATCAGGAGGGCAAAAACAGCGTGTCGGCATTGCCCGCGCACTTGCGACAGACCCGGAAATTCTGCTGTGCGATGAAGCAACTTCCGCACTTGACCCGAACACGACGCGCGATATTTTGAATCTATTGCAAAAGGTGAATCGGGAATTAGGGATTACAATCCTGCTCATTACTCACGAAATGCAAGTTATCCAATCTGTTTGCAACCGTGTCGCAGTTATGGAGACGGGGGAAGTTATTGAACAAGGCGCAGTGTTCGAAACGTTTACTAACCCTCAGCATGCAACGACAAAAGAATTCATCTCCGCCACCGATCAAAGCTTGCCCTCCCCTCACCTGCTTGATGAATGGCGCGCAAAAGGGGGAACGACTTTGTACCGCATCATTTTCAAAGGAGAACGGGCAAGCGACCCGATCTTATCAACAGTTACTCGAAAGCATGAAATTGATTTTAATATCATTTACGGTTCTATCCGGGAATTGCAGCAACAGTTTTTTGGCAATCTTGTCGTTTCATTCGAAGGAAAAAATGATGCAGTGAACGCTTGCATTCATGAATTGAAAAGCATCGTGGACATTGAGGAGGTGAATACGAATGAAAGTTAATTGGGAGACGTTTTGGATTCGCATTGTGGAGGCGACCGGTGAAACGATTACGATGGTTTTAGGGACTTTGGTGTTTAGTTCGATTATCGGTATAGCATTAGGCGTTCTTCTGTTTACGACAAGAGAAGGAAATATACTTGAAAATCGGTTCATTTCAGCGTTGCTAAATTTCTTTATTAATATTATTCGCCCGATTCCTTTCATAATTTTGCTGTTCGTGCTTTCGCCTCTTACACGCGAAGTGATTGGAACGACGATTGGGACGGCAGCTGCCATTTTCCCAATGACGATTGCCGCATCGTTTGTCGTCGCAAGGGTCGTCGAAAACAACTTGATCAGTATCGATCCGGGTGTCATCGAAGCTGCTGAAGCAATGGGAGCAAGTCCGCGCCAAATCATTTTTACCGTATTGATCCCTGAAGCGCTTGGACCGCTCATCCTTGGATTGACGTTCGTCACGGTCGGGTTAATCGACTTTTCAGCTGTTGCAGGCACAGTTGGCGGAGGCGGATTGGGCCACGTTGCGATGACGCATGGTTACCAACGATTCGACAGTTCCGTCATGTTCGTTACGGTCATTATTCTAATCATTCTTGTGCAGTTGGCGCAATGGATCGGAAACTTCTTATCTAAGAAAGTGATGCGCCGTTAACTTTAGTGAATTTACATTGAAACATGTTAACAACAACAAAATATATACAATTGGAGGATTTACTATGAAAAATATTATCAAAACACTCGGAGTAATTTTATTGATTTCCATTCTTGCTGCTTGTGGAAAAGATGGATCCGCTAACGATGATGTTGTAGTAATCGGTGTTACCGGATCGGATGGCGAACAATGGAATGTGCTGAAAGAGTTGGCGAAAGAGGAAGGCATTACAATCGAGCTGAAAGAATTTGCGGACTACACGTTACCGAACAACGCACTTGCCAATGGCGACATCGATTTGAACTCCTTTCAACATATTGCATTTTTAAGCCAATTTGCTAAAGAGAACAAACTTGACATCGTACCGATCGGTTCAACTGTTATCGCTCCGCTCGGCATTTATTCAGATAAGCTTGACGACATTTCAGGCATTAAAGATGGCGACAAAATCGCGGTTCCTGATGACCCTTCGAATTTGGGGCGCGCTTTACGATTATTGGAAACTGCAGGGCTCATTAAATTAAAAGAAGGCACTGGACTTTTCGGAGATACGACATCCATAGAAGAGAACCCTAAAAACTTGGAGATCATCCCTATGGTTGCACAGCAAACGCCACGTGTACTGCAAGATGTTGCAGCATCTCTTATTAACAACGGGATCGCCGGACAAGCCGGGTTCAACCCTATTGAGGATCCAATCTATTTGGAAGATGGCGATAGTGAAAACGCCTTGCCTTATGTGAATGTCTTTGCAGCACGTGCGGAGGATGCACAAAACGAGACGTATTTAAAAATCGTCGAGCTGTACCAGTCTGAACAAGTGAAGAAAGCAATTGAGGAAGAAACGAAAGGCGGTTCGATTTTACTGAACATACCGCAAGAGCAGCTACTTAATACTTTCGAACAATTGAAAGGAGAAGACTAAGATGACGACGACAACGAATCAAATCCACTCATTTTTAGTGGAAAACCGTGCACGTTTTGTTGAAACAAGCCTATCAATCCATGCAAAACCTGAAATCGGAAACGAAGAATATTTTGCCTGTGAGCAATTAACGACATTACTTCGCGATGAAGGGTTCGAAGTGGAAACGAATGTCGCAGGACACGAAACCGCATTTTACGCACAATTCTCAAGTTCGAAACCGGGGCCAACAATCGCTTATTTGGCAGAATACGATGCCCTGCCAGGAATTGGGCATGCTTGCGGGCATAATATTATTGGAACGACAAGTGTCGCAGCTGCGATTGCACTTTCCAAAGAACTCGATTCTACTGGCGGAAAAGTAGTCGTCTTAGGAACACCTGCCGAGGAAGGCGGTCCAAACGGCAGTGCAAAAGGAAGTTTCGTCCGCCACGGCTATTTAAAAGACGTAGACGTTGCATTAATGGCCCATCCTTCTGGGAAAACAGCCGTAACATCAAATTCATTAGCCGTCGATCCTTTAGACTTCCATTTTTACGGTAAGCCAGCCCATGCTTCAGCTGCTCCTGAGCATGGCATTAACGCACTTGACGCAGTCATTTTACTATTCAACGGCATTAACGCATTGCGACAGCAATTACCGAAAGATGTCCGTGTGCACGGCATTATTACACATGGCGGCGAAGCACCGAACATTATTCCCGAATATGCCTCTGCACGATTTTTCATTCGCGCGTCCACTTGGAGACGGACAGAAGAAATTGCTGTAAAAATACGGAATATCGCAGAAGGCGCTGCACTTTCCACTGGCGCTACTGTTAAGATCGAACGCTTTCAAAATGAAGTGAAAGATCTCGTCATTACAGACGCACTTGACCAAGTAGTGAAACGCCACCTCGAAGCACTCGGCGAAGTCGTCCATACTGAAAGAAGAACAGGTCTTGGATCGACAGATGCAGGTAATATCAGTTATGAAGTGCCGACTGCCCATCCATATATTAAAATTGGAGATGATGATTTGATCGGCCATACCGTTCCGTTCCGCGAAGCAGCCAAATCCGATCGCGGCATGGAAGCCCTCCTGATCGGCGCTGAAGCTCTTGCCAAAACTGGGCTAGACTTACTGACCGACGCAGCAGTTTTAAGCGAAGTTAAAGAAAGTCACAAACAAGCATTGGAAGAGAAATCACAGCAGTAAATAGAGCAAACCGGACAACACGTTTCATTCGGGTATTGTCCGGTTTTTTTATGCATAGCGTCTTATCCTATTTAGTCAAACGGCCATTCCGGAAGCATATGACTCAATTTCTTATCTTCGCGATAGCCTAATACATACTCCGCCTGCATAATCGTATGGATTTCACGTGTACCTTCGTAAATGACCGGCGCTTTCGAGTTACGCAAGAAGCGTGCAACCGGGTATTCATCTGAATATCCGTACGCGCCGTGGATTTGGAAGGCGTCGTCTGCCGCTTTATTTGCAAAATCGCATGCTTGCCATTTTGCTAACGACGTTTCACGTGTGTTGCGCAGCCCTTTATTTTTCAATTCACCTGCACGGTAAACGAGAAGGCGGCTCATTTGGTAGCCCGCTTCCATATTAGCGATCATTTGCTGGACGAGCTGGTGCTTGCCGATCGGCTTGCCGAACGTTTCGCGCTCGTGACAATATTTCACGCTTTCCTCGATGCATCCCATAATTAATCCGACTGCACCTGCGGCGACGGTGAAGCGTCCGTTATCGAGTGCGGACATTGCAATTTTGAACCCTTCACCTTCCTCACCTAACAAGTTTTCGGCTGGGACGCGCATATCTTCAAAGAACAACTCCCCCGTATTGCCGGCCCGGATTCCGTACTTCCCTTTAATCGCTTTCGATGAAAAGCCCGGCGTTGTCCGTTCGACGATGAATGCGCTTATGCCATGGTGCTTCTTCGACTTATCCGTATACGCGAACACGAGGAAATGGTCTGCAACATCACAAAGAGAGATCCACGTTTTTTGCCCGTTAATAACGTACTCATCTCCGTCGCGGACAGCAGTCGTCGCCATCGCCGCGACGTCCGATCCGGCGCCTGGCTCCGTCAGTCCGAATGCGCCAATTTTTTCACCCTTCGCTTGCGACACCAAATATTTTTGCTTTTGCTCTTCCGTTCCCCATTGCATAAGCGTCATTGAATTTAGGCCGATATGGACGGAAACCGCTGTCCGGAATGCGGTATCCCCACGTTCCAGCTCTTCGCAAAGGATGGCGAGTGAGTTATAATCCATCCCGCTGCCGCCATATTGTTCAGGCACACAGACACCCATGAATCCCATATCCGCGAGCTTTTTCCACATTGACGGATCGAATCCGCCCTCTGCATCCCACCGCTGAATATGCGGCATAATTTCTTCATCTACAAATTGACGCGCCGTCTTGCGCAGCATTTGCTGTTCCTCTGTAAAACTAAAATTCAATTCCCACAACCCCTTTCCCCTTATCATTTACACATGTGCTTCTTGCGTTCTTATCGTCTCTTCAATGACGACACCACGTTTTCTCATCTCTTCAATATAATGTTCTCCCGGAACGATATTTTCTGGCGGATGAACACCGCGTTTCGTAATCATACCGTTGCCGATCATTTGGGCAACAATTGAAATTGTATTCGCTGTCGCCCTCGCCATCGCCGTTTCATTTATCGACAGATCCTTTTTTGTCACCATATTGTATTCATACGTCGCCGGTATCCCGTGCGCTTCGCCGCTCACGATAACGCGAAGCAAAACAGCGTCTGATTTATCGCCGAGCCTTAATTGCGGAGAAAGCTGTTCCCGCATTACATCGCGAACTTTCACTCGCTTATCACCGACGGTCACTTCATTATCACGTGATAATAACCCGAGGTCGACAAGCAATTGAAACTTCTCAGCATGCCCTTTGTAGCGAATCGTCTTATATTCTAGTGTTTGCACGTTGGAGAACGTCTTCGTCAACGTCGACGTACCACCGGACGTATGGAATGCCTCTAGCTCGCCAAATTCATCGAAGTGAATTGCTTCTACTTCGGATAATGAAGGGACTTCAAGCAGTTGCCCATTGCGGATAACGTGGGACGGATCTGTATAATGATCGAAAACGCCTTCCAGCGAGAAGACAACGTTGTAATTAAGCGGAGGCTCCGGTTTTACGGGAATTCCACCTACGTAAAGCTTGATGCTATCTACTTTGTTGAGCTTGCTCGCGCCGTAGCCCGTTAGAATGTTGATCATTCCAGGAGCCACTCCGAGGTCCGGAATGATCGTCACCCCTTTCGCTTCCGCTTTTTCCTTAAGACCCAATACCGCGTCAGTCGCACCGCCAATATGTCCACCGAGATCAATTGCATGAACCCCGATATCCACTGCAGTCCTTGCAACCTTTTCATTGAATGTGTAAAACAATGCATTAATGACGACTTCCCCAAGCGCCATCACTTCTCGCAACTCTACATCATTCGTCGCATCTAACAAGCGAACTTCCAATTTATCGGACTTGAGTTGCTTAGCGAATTCCTCCGCCATCTTTACATTCAAGTCCGCCAAATATACTTTTGTCACACCATCACTTTTCACAAGATCGCGCACTGCCTCTTTTCCCATTAAGCCTGCGCCTACTACAACCACCTTCATGCGAACATCCCCTTTATTCCGAAATTAGTCCGTGTCGATTTGAGCTCGCTGCAGTTTTCCACTGAAATCGACGTAAATGCTCTTCCACTCCGTAAACACGTCAAGTGCTGCGACGCCGGAATCCCGATGCCCGTTGCCTGTTCCCTTCGTTCCCCCGAACGGAAGATGGATTTCCGCTCCCGTCGTTCCGGCGTTCACATAGACGATTCCCGTGTCGAGATCCCTTTGCGCTCGGAATACTTTGTTCACATCTTTCGAGAAGATAGAACTAGACAAGCCGTAAATGACGCTATTATTCACTTCAATTGCTTCGTCGAGGCTACTCACTTCAATGAGTGACACGACAGGTCCGAAGATTTCCTCTTGTGCCAATCGGCTATCCCATTTCACATCCGTAAACAACGTCGGCTCGAAGTAATGACCTTTTGCAAAGTCTCCTTCCGTCAGCACACGCCCCCCCGCCAATAACTTAGCGCCTTCCTCTTTTCCAATTTCCACGTAGCTTTGAATCTTCTCTAACGCCTTTCCATTAATGACCGGCCCAATTTTCACAGACTCGTCCAATCCATTTCCAATCGTCAGCTGCTTCATCGATTCTACTAATTTTATTTCCAACTCTTCCTTAACATCTTTATGCACGATGACCCGGCTGCATGCGGTGCAACGTTGACCCGCCGTTCCGAATGCACTCCAAAGAATCCCCTCTACTGCAAGGTCGATATCCGCGTCATCCATGACGATAACGGCATTTTTCCCGCCCATTTCAAGCGAAACTTTCTTTAAATGACGGCCACCTGTTTCAGCGACATGACGGCCTGTTTCCGTCGAACCTGTGAATGAAATAACACGGACATCCGGATGCTCAATGATCGCGGTACCAACTTCAGACCCCGAGCCGAACACGATATTGGCGACACCAGCTGGAAGTCCAACCTCTTCGAAAATTTTTGCCATTTCATACGCCATCATCGGTGTTTCAGTAGCCGGTTTCCAAACGAATGTGTTCCCCGCAACGATAGCCGGGAATGACTTCCACGTCGCAATCGCCACCGGGAAGTTCCACGGCGTAATTAAACCGACAACTCCGATTGGTGCCCGAACGCTCATCGCAAATTTATTTTGCAGCTCTGAAGGAACTGTTTCCCCGAACAGTCTACGCCCTTCCCCAGCCATATAGAAAGCCATGTCAATCCCTTCCTGTACTTCTCCGCGACCTTCTTCAATGACTTTCCCCATTTCCTTCGTTAACACTTGAGCTAAATGCTCTTTGCGTTCTCTCATCAGATTCCCGATTGCATATAAGTAATCTGCCCGCTTCGGCGCAGGAACGAGTGCCCATTTTTTCTGTGCTTCCTTCGCTGCCTTTACAGCTAGATCCACATCTTCACTCGTCGATAAACGTACTTGCGCCAACTCTTCCCCATTCGCCGGATTCGTTACCGCTGTATATGTCGCTCCCCCGCTATCTTGCCAAGAACCTCCGATATAATTGTTCAATTGCATGATTCCATTTCCCCTTTCCAACACGAACTTATTGAAACCGCTTACAGTCTATTTATTTCGACATTAAACTACTAAAATCCTTCTTCTAAATAAAAAAGAAAATCCTATACAGGGCATTGCCCGTATAAGATTTCCCTTTTGAATTATATTTACTTTTCCCCTACAGCACTTTTAATAGCTTCTGCAGCGTAGGACACCAACGCTTCGACGTTTCTCATCATTGCAGATACGGATACACCAAACATTTTCGCTACGCCCGCTTGTGTAAACTCAGTATCCCCGAGCACCCCAATTTCGTGCGCCGCTTTAAAAAGGGACGCCGCGAGAACTTCAGGTTTTCGAATAATCGGTTCTTCCTTAAGACAAAACATTGCAAAGACAAGTTTCAACAAATTTTTCTTTGAATCCTCGACTTGAAATTCATCAAGTTTGTCCAATGCAATTTCTAGCACTTCACGCTGGGGCTCCGTCATCATTTCTTCAACATCTGGCGCGGCCGACTCTTCGGAGCTAGGTTCATGTACACGCGTCAACATTATTTTATAGATATCCATCATATGTACATTATAGAAATCATAGCTGCTCGTGAAACCGCTCGATTCAGCCAATTCCACGATTCTCCGCTGTACTGAACCATTGGAATCAGCAACGCGATATAAACCGTTAATCATGTAGACATTCGTCGGAGGTTTTCGATCATCATACAAGGCGACACCGAAAACAACATCCCCTTCCATTAATGCATTAGCTGGGGACGACGGAAGTATGTACGTATCCTTATTCAAAATCTGCTCGACCGTCACTGTATCTTCGGAAATTCCTATCACTTTTGCCAACAAAATGATTGGATCGTTCCAATGCTTCAACAGTCGACGTGTATCTGACCGTACTGCGCTGTTCAACTCTCTCATTATGCGCCTTCTCCATAAATCACGCCGTGCAATGAATAAATAGTATTCCCCTGTCACCTTCTCAATGTCCTTACCGCTAAAGTATCTGCCTAGACCAGTGCGCCATTGCCTTTCATACCGGTCATACTCAGCAAATTCGGCGGGTAGACTAATTGCGTTCTCAAAATAGCCAGAGATAATTCGATTCAGCTCCTCTTCAACAAGCTGCTCATTTGATATCTCAGTTTTCACCGCACAACATCTCTTATATTTTTTACCGCTTCCACACGGACACGGATCATTCCTTCCAATCATTCCGCTCACACCTTTCTTCTTAATTATACCAAAAGACGATGCAAGGGACTATCCCTGCACCGTCTTCGTTTCTATTGAATCATCCGTTTCCGGTAATTTCATTTCATCATGCTTAGGAGGGCGCACTCTTTTAATGAATAAAGTAAGTATCCATGCAGCAACAGCAATGAACGTTGCAATGAAGAAAGCGTGATTAATACCGTCAAGCATCGCCTTCAAACCGATTTCATGTTGCATCGTCGATAATTCGACTTTATCCGTCGGCATCTTCCCGCTAGCCACTGCATCTTGGAAAAGGGATTCACCTGATTTCTCCATACGATTCGTCATTATTGTAAGCAAAATCGCAGAGCCAATCGCACCAGACACTTGCTGCAATGTATTGTTCATCGCCGTGCCGTGCGGGTTGGATTTCATCGGAAGTTGGTTCAAGCCGTTTGTCATAATCGGCATCATGACCATCGACATTCCGAATAGCCGGATCGTGTAAAGTGCCATCAAATAATAATACCCTGTATGCAATTCAAGTCTGCTCAAATAATATGTCGTAATGACTGTAATTGAAAGTCCGATGAGCGCAAGAATCCGCGCCCCGTATTTATCAAACAGCCGACCTGTAATCGGCGACATAATTCCCATAAGCACAGCACCTGGAAGCATCAAAATCCCCGCCTCAAATGGCGAAATACCGCGCACTTCCTGAACGTAAAGTGGCGTTAGAATCATCCCTGAAAACATCGCTATCGACATGACAATTGAAATGACGGATGCAAGAGCAAACATTGGGTATTTATAAATTTTAAAGTCCAGCATCGGTTCTTCCATCCGCAATTGGCGAATGACGAACACGATGAGTGCAACCGTTCCGATTGCGATCGTTCCATAAACGACTGGAGCTCCCCATCCTTTTTCTCCCGCAGAGCTAAATCCATATAACAGACCGCCGAAACCGACACTCGATAGTGCGAGGGAAAAGACGTCGAGCTTTACCGAAGAATTCGGCGTAATATTTTTCAACTTCCAAAGCGCAAAGACAATCGTCAAAATCGCAAACGGCAACACAATTTCAAACAGCGTACGCCAAGAATAATGCTCAACAATCCAACCTGACAACGTCGGCCCGATTGCAGGCGCCGTAAACATGACAAGCCCGAACATTCCCATCGCCGATCCCCTTTTCTCAATCGGAAAGGCGACGAGCATGACGTTCATGAGCAACGGCATCATTAAGGCCGAACCTGATGCCTGAATCATTCGCGACGCGACGAGCAATCCGAAGGTCGGCGCAAAAATAGCAACCAATGTTCCGATTGTAAATAACGTCATCGCCGTCAAAAAGAGTTTGCGGTTTGTAAACTTCTGCACAAAAAAAGCACTTGCCGGAATCATGATACCGTTCACGAGCATATAGCCGGTTGTGAGCCATTGAACGTCTGACGGCTTCACCTGAAACTCATTCATGATGGAAGGCAAGGCAATATTTAATAATGTATTGTTCAAGATGGCGACGAACGCCCCGAAGAATAAAATCGCTATCATTCCGTACGGAGGCTTCTCGTGCATCTTCTTTATATCCATATCCATTCGAATTCCTCCATTCACGTATTCACATTTTCATATTTTATACCGTCAGTCCAAAATAATCAAATACATAATATTCCAGACGTAAAAACATTGTCGAAAGCTATTATTACTATATTTATTCTGCTAAAATATTTTTATACTCACAGTCCAAAAATAATAATTAGGGTGATCTAGATGAATGACCGTAAACGCCACGTTATGTTAATTGCAAAACAGCTATTTATTAATAAAGGATTTACATCCACTTCCGTTCAAGACATTTTGGAAGATGCGAAAATCTCCAAAGGAACGTTTTACAATTATTTCACTTCCAAAAACGAATGCCTCATGGCCATATTAGAAGACGCCCATATTGAGTCGGTCATCCGAAGACGCGAACTGCTCGTCGGTCGGGATAAAAAAGATAAAGACATTTTAGCATCGCAAATCCTCGTTCGAATGCAAGTCAGCAGGGAACTAAATTTACTTCCAATTTATGAGGCTGTTTTTCATTCCAATGATGAAGAACTAAGGACTTACGTTAAGACGTATCATGTCAATGAGTTGAAATGGCTTGCGGGTCGCCTTGTCGATGTCTATGGCGAGGAAGCAGCCCCCCACTCTTTCGATTGTTCCGTTATGACAATCGGGATGATTCAACATTTACGACATTTCTGGGCATCAGGTTCTTCTAAAGAGTTGGACATTGAAAAACTTGTCCACTTTACGTTTAGGAGAATGGATGCTCTTATGTCCGATATGATTAAACAGCAAGATGTGTTGCTTGAAAAACAAATGATGACGCCTTTGGAAATTCCCTTGATGGGTCTGAAAGAAAAGATTTTGGATGATCTTCTTGCACTAAAAACAAAATTGGAACAGGAAAAGAATGAGATTGGACTAGAATACACAGACTTTCTATTGGCGGAATTGCAAACCGAAAATCCGAGAGTATCCATCTTGGAAGCGGTTGGACGTTCATTTCGCGAAGCAAGCAATCGTACGGAACTCGCCGATAGCGTGAATGAAGTGCTATACCTACTATGGAAATTTATCGATTTTACGAAAACAAATTTATGAAACTTTTGAAGATGCCCGCCGTACAATTAACAGCAACTAAACTTTTAGGAGGCCTTTTATGAACAATCACGAAATCGATTTCAAACTGTACGGAGACGATATGCAATTTGTAGAGGTTGAACTTGATCCGGGCGAAACAGTCGTCGCAGAGGCAGGTTCCTTAATGATGATGGAAGATGGCATCGACATGGAGACGATCTTCGGAGACGGATCAGGCAATTCCGGAGGCGGATTCATGGGTAAATTGATGGGAGCCGGAAAACGTCTGTTAACCGGAGAAAGTTTATTCATGACGACGTTCACAAACGTTGGATCTGGGAAAAAGCATGCTTCCTTTGCAGCACCCTATCCAGGAAAAATCATCCCGATGGATTTAAGCGAATATAACGGCAAAATCATTTGTCAGAAGGATGCGTTTTTAGCAGCTGCAAAAGGCGTGTCTGTCGGAATCGAATTCCAAAGAAAAATTGGCGCCGGCTTTTTCGGCGGCGAAGGCTTCATTATGCAAAAGCTTGAAGGAGACGGTATGGCGTTCGTGCATGCAGGCGGAACGATTATTGAAAAGACCCTTTCTCCGGGTGAAACATTGCGCGTCGATACGGGTTGCCTCGTCGCCATGACGCAAGATGTTGATTATAATATTGAAATGGTAAAAGGTGTCAAGACGGCATTGTTCGGCGGCGAAGGATTGTTCTTCGCGACATTGAGAGGACCAGGAAAAGTATGGATCCAGTCATTGCCGTTCTCCAGACTCGCAAGCCGCGTCTTCGCAGCAGCACCGCAAACTCCTGGCGGATCTAAGGATGAAGGCAGCATCGCGGGCGGATTGTTTAATATGCTTGGCGGTAAATGAATGAGTAAAACCGGAACGCCGTGGCGTTCCGGTTTTTGTTTGCTATGTTACGGAAGTTCTCATTCTCCGTCAAAGACTTCTCGTTTATCCTCAATTTTTTCTCGTTCTTCACCTATAGCAATAAATACGCAATCGGCGTCACGATGATGATTGTCAAGATGACGCGTTGTACCCAAATGGCGACAAGTTGCGGAATGGAAATCGGAATTTCCGTCGAAACGATACACGGAACGACCGCCGAGAAGAAAATGATCGACGAAACCGATACGACCCCGATGACGAACTTAACGACTAATGCAGATTCCACAACTAACAACGCTGGCAGGAACATTTCTGCGATACCGAGCGCACTCGCTTTTGCGACGAGCATCGGCTCTGGCAATTGCAATGCCCATGTAAACGGATAGAAGATGTAGCCGAGCCAGTCGAATATTGGTGTGAATTCAGCGAGCACAAGCCCTAATAAACCGATGGACAAGATGGAAGGCAAAATCGCCATCGCCATTAAAAGTCCATCCTTTACGTTAGCTACAATATTTCTCGTGAATGTCGGCGCATTCGAGACAGTTTCCATTGCTTCATTCCACGCGGCTGCGACGCGCTTCCCGTCCGGCTTCACTTCTGGCTGTGGTGTCGAGCCTTCATAGTATTCGTTTTTAATCGAACGCAATGGCCATAGATGGACAGTGATTGCTGTAACAATAAATGTGACAACTAACGTCGTCCAGAAATACAAGTTCCACATACTCATCAAGTCGAGCGTCTTTGCAACGACGACCATGAATGTCGCAGAAACCGTCGAGAATCCTGTCGCGATAATGGCCGCTTCCTTCGCCGAATATTTCCCCTCCTTATACACACGGTTCGTAATTAAAAGCCCTAACGAATACGATCCAACAAAAGAGGCGACAGCATCAATCGCCGACCTGCCAGGTGTCTTCCAAATTGGACGCATAATCGGTTGCAGCATGACACCTACAAATTCCAGCAAGCCGTATCCGACTAATAACGCAAGGAATACTGCCCCGATTGGAACTAATAAACCTACGGGGATGACTAATTTATTCAACAGGAATGGCCCCATACTTGGCTCAAAAAGCCATGCAGGACCGATATTAAAGACAAGCATAAAGCCAACAATTAAGCCGATTACTTTAAAAAACGAAAAGACCATATCGACCGTTGATTTTTTCCACACGCCTGAAATGAACGGATAAACCGCCCCCGCAAGAATGACGAGCAATGCAACGTATGGCAAAGCTCCTCCGAAATGCGTTTGTATCCATGTAACAATATGATCGAGCATGATCGAATTCTTTTCGCCGATCGTGACTGGAACGAAAAACATGAATGCCCCGATTGCACTAAAAACGAAAAACTTCCACATACCTGGATTGGACCGTGTTTTTTCCCCTACTTGCTCCATAAACCTTTCACACTCCCCTTAATATTCTGTAAAGTAACCTTTTAAAGAAAGCCGTGAATGAAACACCAATCTGTTCATTCACGGCTATGCGTTACCCTACGACCTGTTCTCCCTTTTTCCAAACTTTATCGACATGATTTACGCCGAATAAATACTGTAACTCTTGGTAGTTCGAAATGTTCCACATGACGACATCCCCTTGCTTCCCTACTTCGAGCGATCCGACTTTGTCTTCCATCCGAATTGCGCAAGCAGCATTCATTGTCGCCGCGACAAGCGCTTCAGCTGGCGTCAAACGCATCGAAATGCACGCCAAGTTCATGACGAGCGGCATCGAAGTCGTCGGCGATGAGCCTGGATTGCAGTCCGTCGAAATGGCGACAGCGACCCCTTCATCGACCATTTGACGCCCCTTTGCTGCTTCCTCGCGCAGGAACAACGCGGTTGCTGGCAATAAACAAGCGATGACGCCCGCTTCCGCCATTTGCTTAATGCCTTCGTCGGATGCCTTCAGCAGATGCTCCGCTGAAATAGCGCCGACTTTTGCCGCAAGTTCCGCCCCACCATACGATTCAATTTCGTCCGCATGGATTTTCGGAATTAACCCGAGCTTTCTCCCTGCTTCTAAAATGCGCTCGGACTGCTCTGGTGTGAATACACCTACTTCGCAAAACACATCATTGAAAACTGCGAGCTTCTCTTCCGCGACAACTGGCAGCATGTCGTTAATAATGCTATCAATATATTCATCTTCATTCCCTTTATATTGTTGTGGAACGGCATGCGCCCCCATGAACGTCGGAACGAGATCGATCGGATGGATTTCATTCAACCGCTTCATGACGCGTAGCTGTTTCAGCTCTGTTTCAAGATCCAGCCCATAACCGCTTTTCCCCTCGACAGTCGTCACGCCATGCTTTAGGAACGAATCAAGCCTGCGAGAAGATTGCTCTATTAATTCTTCTTCCGTCGCTTCACGCGTCATCCGCGTTGTCGCATGGATGCCGCCACCCGCATTCATAATTTCCATATACGTCGCGCCTTCGAGCCGCATTTCAAACTCGCGCTCGCGGCTGCCTCCATAAACGACATGCGTATGCGGATCGACAAGGCCCGGTGTGACGAGACGTCCGGTTGCGTCGATAATATCCGCCTCGGAAGCCCGGTCGCCATACTGACGCTCCAATTCCTCTGTCGTCCCAATTGCTGCGATGACGCCTTCCTCAATCCACACACTGCCGTCTTCGATAATGCTTAGTTCGGACATTTCCTCGCGCTTACGCGGCGCATTGTTGCCTGCGATTGTCGCTAGTTGTGCTGCATGTTTGATCCAAACTGGTTTCAAGAATTTCCACCTTCCATCATCGGAATGTTAACCCCTTTTTCCTTTGCGGTCTGAATGGCCAAATCATAGCCCGCATCGACGTGGCGCGCGATACCCATTCCTGGATCTGTCGTCAACACACGTTCTAGTCGCGCTTCTGCCTCCTTCGTTCCGTCCGCGAGAATGACCATTCCTGCGTGCTGGGAATACCCCATGCCGACACCGCCACCATGATGGACAGACACCCACGTCGCCCCGCCAACCGCGTTAATCATCGCGTTTAATATCGGCCAATCCGAAACGACGTCCGAGCCGTCCTTCATCGCTTCCGTTTCGCGGTTCGGGGAAGCAACGGAACCAGAATCGAGGTGGTCACGTCCGATGACGATTGGCGCACTTAATTCGCCGCTTGCGACCATATCATTGATAATTTTTCCGAAACGCGCACGTTCGCCGTACCCTAACCAGCAAATCCGGGAAGGAAGCCCTTGGAACTGAATTTTCTCCTGCGCCATTCTAATCCAATTGCAAAGATGCGTATTATAGCTAAATTCACGTAAGATAACTTCGTCCGTCTTCCGGATATCTTCCGGGTCACCGGAAAGCGCCACCCAGCGGAAAGGCCCTTTCCCTTCACAAAACTGCGGACGGATATAAGCTGGAACGAATCCAGGAAAATCAAATGCCCGCTCAACACCCTCATCTTTCGCTACTTGACGGATATTATTTCCGTAGTCGAACGTGATCGCGCCTTTATCCATCATCTCGATCATTGCCGAAACATGCTTCGCCATCGAAGCTTTCGACCGCTTTACGTACTCATCCGGATCCGCAGCACGTAGCTCCGCCGCCTCCTCAAGTGACATGCCGGATGGAATATAGCCGTTCAACGGGTCATGCGCTGACGTCTGGTCCGTCAATACGTCTGGGTTGAACCCACGTGCAATCATCTCAGGCAAAATGTCGGCCGCATTACCTAGTAATCCAATTGACAACGCTTTCCCTTCCGCCTTCGCCTCTTCCGCTAGACGAATCGCCTCATCAAGCGAATCCGTCTTCACATCCGTATAACGTGTTTCTATTCGGCGATCGATCCGTGTCTCATCGACTTCGATACCGATGCAGACGCCGCCCGCCATTGTGACCGCCAATGGCTGCGCACCGCCCATGCCGCCTAGCCCAGCCGTCAACGTAATTGTTCCTTTCAATGAATCTCCGAAATGTTGTTTCGCTAGTTCCGCGAACGTTTCATACGTCCCTTGCACGATTCCTTGCGACCCGATATAAATCCAGCTGCCCGCCGTCATTTGCCCGTACATCATTAAGCCCTTCTTGTCGAGCTCATGGAACGTATCCCAATTTGCATAAGCCGGAACGATATTCGAATTCGCAATCAACACGCGAGGCGCATCGGAATGCGACTTAAAAATTGCAACCGGTTTACCTGACTGAATTAATAACGTCTCATCATTTTCAAGCTCTTTCAATGAACGCACGATTGCATCAAAGCTTTCCCAGTTGCGCGCCGCCTTGCCGATTCCCCCATAAACAACAAGATTCTCAGGATGCTCCGCCACATCGGGATGCAAATTGTTCATAAGCATCCGAAGCGCCGCCTCCTGCTGCCATCCCTTCGTATTCAATTCCGTACCTGTATATTGAACGACTTTCTCCACTGTATCCGCTTTCATTTTCTGATGACCTCCCTTTCGTTACTATCATTCTATAAGGAAAGTTCAGTCAATTGTTTATGAATTAATTGCATTGCTATACTTTATTGACAATACTGATGATTTTATATGCACTTTATTGAGTTTGTTAATAAAAAGCGAGCCTTCTCTTGAATTAATCAAGAAATTGCCCGCTTCATTTATTCTTCTAGTAACATTCTCAAAAACGACTCGAAATTCACGCCCGCCACGCTAGGAATCTGCTCCTTCACCGTCGCTTCGATGGCAGCAGTTAGAAATTTCTCCGCAAGTTTCATCGTCTCAGCAACTTCATGGCCGCGCATCATGCCGCCCATGATGACGGATGCAAATAAATCACCCGTTCCGGAATAGCTCATGCCATTATATTCTTGGAGACTGTTAAACGATTTGTTTGCATCGATATACATATTGCCAACTTGTCTTGATTTAGAAATAGCCGGCGGATTCAAGCCGGTAATAATGACTTTCGCCCCGGTCATTGACTGCAGCTGCCGGCCCGCCTCCTCAATCGCGGATAAATAATCTTCGTTAGACTGATAGCTATGCAACTTATTATACGGCAGTCCCGTTAGCAAACAGCACTCCGTTACGTTTGGCGTAATGATATCCGCACGCTTCACTAGTTCTTTCATATAATCAATTAGCTCACCCGACAAAGCTTCATACATTTCTCCCCGATCGCCCATGACCGGGTCGACAAGCAGCGTTGTCCCTTCCTTGTAAAACGTATGTAAAAACGAAAAGATGTTTTCGATCTGCTCTTTGCCTGTCACGAAACCCGTATGAATGCCGTCAAAAGAAGCGCCCAACTTACTCCACTCATCTGTAAAATAATTCATCTTGGATGTCAAATCCTCACAAAAATAGCTCGGATACTCTGTTTGCGATGTCAAAATGGCAGTCGGCAACGGAACTGCTTGTACGCCCATAACAGACAATACCGGAATTGCCGCTGTGAGCGAGCATTTTCCGAAGGATGACATATCTTGAATGACCGCGACTTTTTTCATTACACTTCCCACCTACCTCTTCAGTACTTGCTTATTTTACATCGTACCACAAGAAGGATGAGGCAAGAATCGATGACTTTTCATTTCATTATAAACTAATCTGACCCCTACTATTTGTTCCGAACTGATACTTTTGCAATGGTCAGTCATTTGATAAAGTAAATTTATTCGAAAAATCCTAATTAGCGAGGAAGAGGAAACGCATATGCAAATTACACAACGTCAAACCCATACGAAAACGCATGCAAAAACATTCGATCTAGTGCTCACAGCTATTTTGGCAACACTGGTTCTTGTCTCAACGATGTTCATTAATATTAAACTCCCGTTTGGCCAAGGCGGATTGATCCATTTAGGAACAGCTATGCTGTTAATCATTTCTATTTTATTCGGTCCGAAAAAGGGAGCGTTGGCCGGAGCCATCGGAATGGGCTTATTCGATATTTTCGGCGGCTGGCTCATTTGGGCACCGACAACAATCGTCGCCCGCGCATTGCAAGGCTATATCGTCGGTAAGATCGCTTGGTCGAAAGGTCATCGTGGAGATAATTTAAGACTTAACATCTTAGGGGCTGTCGCCTCGATGCCAGTTATGCTGGCGGTTTACTATATCGGGCAAGGGATCATGTTTAACAACTGGGTCGCTCCACTGGCATCCATCCCGGGCGATATTATTCAAAACGTTGTCGGGCTGCTAATTGCCATACCGCTTTGCCTAGCTTTGAAAAAAACACCATTTTTCCGGAAGAAATTTTAACGAGAAAAGCAGTGAAGAAAAGCTACATCCTTTCTTCACTGCTTTTGCTTTGCATCAATCCCTACCCCATCCGATACTGATAAGGCGTCATGCCTGTCTCCTCTTTGAATCGCCTGCTAAAATACGTGGAATGCGTGAAACCGGCAGACTTTGACACTTCTGCAACAGGCATGTCGGTCTCCGTTAACAAACGTTTCGCTTCCCCGATTCGCATATTCAACAATGCTACGCTGAAAGACTCGCCCGCTTCCGCTGCATATCTCCTGCTCAACGTACTTTTATGAATCCTCAACTCTTCCGCACATGCCGTCAAGCTCCAGGAAGCATCCCAATAATTTGCCGCAATTCGTTCCTGCACTTTTTCGACCAAGCTGCCTTCTCGATGCGATTGAATGACGGAAGACTGAACCAATTCTGCAATGAACACGATGAAAGATTGAACGATATGGTACATGACCGGCTCGCGGATGATCGTTTCAAA
The DNA here is from genome assembly GCF_050859005.1 of Sporosarcina sp. UB5. Taxonomy (GTDB): domain Bacteria; phylum Bacillota; class Bacilli; order Bacillales_A; family Planococcaceae; genus Sporosarcina. The sequence continues at coordinate 1,437,031 of NZ_CP125984.1, read as the reverse complement.
CAGTGCATGATAGGCGTGCTCTACCGCCTGCGATTTCAATGATTTTGCCGTCATATACCGGCGAATTTGCGCGAGAATGCTCGTCAGCCGGACGCGGACCATTTCAGGATCCGGAAATGGCGCTTCGAGTGTGAGGAAATCTTGTTCCATCCACTCTCGGATCGCCGTCACTTGGCGTTTCTCGAGCATTTCAACCCATTGCCGCTGTTCGAGCGGCGTCAAAAATGGATCCATATCGCGCCATTGAAGATCTTCCTGTTCAATCGTCAAAATATCATAACCGTCATAAAAGATACGCTCGTGAAGCTTTCGCATTTTCTTATATAACTCCCGGTACGACCGATTTTCATCCGTATGCAAATAAATTGTCAGCAAGGCGTCCGATTGACGTTTCCATTGGGCAAAAAAGATTGCATACGCCTCTTGGAGGACGTGTACATCTTTCAGCTCATGGACGGCGAGCACAAAATTTGAAAACGGAAAGATAGTATAAGCGGTCGGAAAACGATGCAATTCGAGTTCGCGGACGAGATGGTCGAGCTCGTCCAACTGCGATGGCGCGATTAAACTAAAAAGAACTGGATGTTCCGCTTTTGTCTCCCCGATGAGAAAATCTTCGTATGTGACGATGGCCTCTCGCTGTTGGACGGGGTTTTTCAGTTGTGTCCTCTCATTCCGCCAGCGGAAGCGGATTTGCTGGACTTGTTTGACGAGCCGTTCGGGCTGGAATGGCCGGAAGAGGATATCTTCCGCTTTCAGTGAGAGCGCTTTGTAGACCGTTTGAAATGTCCTTTCGGAGGAGATACCGAGCCAGTTGGCGTGCGGCGGCAATTCGAATTCCGCTGTCATAATGTAGGTCATGTCGATAATGTAGAGGTACGCATCCGTTGAAGCGTCCGCGCACTCTGCAAATTCCACTTCCACGTCGTTCCATTGGGACGTAAGCAGCCATTTCAGTCCATGCGCTTCAAGGGGATCTTTAATGAGCAGTCGTATTTTCATGCAATCACCTTTTTCCGAATTTGATTTATTTCAATCTAGCTTTATACTGATGGCAAGAAGTCTTTCATTTCAGAAAGGATGGATTTCGTGAATAAAGTCAATGAATCTATTTGGACAGGCCGACTTGATGATACGGAAGACCGCACAAGTTTCCGTTATCATCAAGTTGTTGAACTAACCGATATCAAGCAAGTTTCGGGCGGATGCGCCATCATCGGGTTCGAATGCGAGGAAGGCGTCCGGCGGAATAAAGGTCGTTTAGGCGCTGCTGAAGCCCCGAATGCATTGCGCAGTGGGCTTGCAAATCTTCCGTGGCGATTCCCGGAAGCTGCCCAGTTATACGATGTCGGCAATATTGCGTGTGACGGCGAAGACTTGGAGTCCGCTCAACAGCAGTTGGGCGAAGCCGTGACGGCAATCCTTGCTAAAGGCGCGGCACCAATCATTCTTGGTGGTGGCCATGAGACGTTATACGGACATTACCTCGGCGTCCGCGAATCGATCGGGAAGGATGCGACACTTGGCATCGTTAATATTGATGCGCATTTCGATTTGCGTCCGTACGACGAGCAGCCTTCTTCCGGCACGATGTTCAGGCAGATTTTGGAGCAGGATTCGAATGCCCGCTATTTCGTCGCAGGCATCCAGCGGTATGGAAACACGCAGGAGCTGTTCGATCGGGCGGAATTGCTTGGCGTCACATATGTGCATGAAGACGATATGATTCCTGGACATATCGATAAGCTGATGGCAATGTTGGATGATTTCATGGCGCAGCATGACGCGGTAATGCTCACGTTATGTACAGATGTCGTCAACGCCGCGTTCGCTCCCGGCGTTAGCGCCCCTTCCCCGTTCGGATTAGATCCTTCGACCGTACGCGCCATCATCCGGAAAGTCGCAGGGCAATCGAAAACGCGTTCTTTCGACATTTGCGAAGTGAATCCCGCTTTGGATGAGGGCGGACGGACGGTGAAGCTCGGGGCACAACTAGTGAATGAAGCGATTGCGGGGTTCATGAAGGGTTAATTAATCCCCTTATTTTGCTATACCAAAAGGCAATCTTAGGTTTCATTCCTCTCTAAGATTGCCTTCTATTCTTACGCTAATTGTTCACTAAACTGAGCCAAATCGTGATAGCTCGTAATATCTCTTTGAAAAAGAGGGACATAACGGATGTCTTGTTGCTTGAATGTCTTCTCTATTATCTTAACATACTTATTCTCATGTTCTTTCCGTTCCTCCCAAAACTCACCTTCGACATGTGCGGGAAGCATCTTATTGACGACAAGCGACTTCACTTCGAGTGAATGACGGTTCAACATTTTAATCGCTTTTTCCGTTTCCAAGATTGGCAGCCGCTCCGGGTTCATAACGAAAATAAAACCTGTAGTCTGCTGGTCCATTAATAGTTCGCGGACTCTGGCAAAGCGTTGTTGCCTATGCGCCAACACTTCAAAAATCGGATCTTCCACCGGCTCTCCGTCATTAAGCAGACGCGAGTAATTAACATTCGCCTTTTTCCGTTTTTCCAATAAGCCATGAATCCACACACCCATCAGTTCAGGAAGCGACAGTAAGCGGATTGTATGGCCAGTTGGCGCAGTGTCGAACACAATTTTGTCGAAATGTTCGCGTTCCTCCAAAATAATCGTGACCAGTTTATCAAAAAGGGCCGCTTCATCCGCACCTGGAGAGGCTTGTGCAGCATCCAATTGGCGATACACTTCCTCCATCATACTGGAATGGACGACGCTTTTTATATTGTCTTTCACTCCCGCAATATACCGTTCCGTCTCCAGCTGTGGGTCGATTTCCAGTGCCACTAACCGATTCGCCACCTCCACCGGCTTGCCGCCGATCGGTCTGCCAAATATGTCACCGACATTATGGGCTGGATCCGTTGATACTAAAAGTGTGCGGTTCCCTGATGCGGATAAGCGGTGTGCAATGGCCGCGGCTGTTGTCGATTTGCCCACTCCGCCCTTTCCGCCAACAAAAATGATTTGTTTCGTCAATACGTCCATCGTTTTCCCTCATTTCAGCAACAGCGGATGCCATGCATCGGAGACTTCTCCATGCCCATGCGCAAATGCCATTCGTGGAATTTTTCGATCATATGCGGATAGAGTTCCAATGTGTAATAATACGCCGGATTCGGAATGCCGATCATTTCGGAATAAAGGAGGAGGAAAAAGAGATCCTCCTCATCCCGTAACTCAGCTGCAATTTCCCGGCGGTGAGGCACACTGATGACTTCTACATAATAGTCGACCAGTTTTTTCAGGGAATCGATCATTTCAATCCCTCCAACGTTTAGTCTTCGACGTCCGTAGACAACTTTGAATCATTTTTGCCAGACAAGGCGGAGAATGCCGTCAATATGATCCAAACCGCAAAGACGAAAATGATTGCACCAAAAATGAAGAGCAGCCAGTTCGAGCTTGACCCGAACCACGACCATTCATAGACTACTTGCTTAAACATCGCCAACAGTGTCATGAATAGCAGGAAGATCATCGGAATGACGGCCACCAAATAATTCCTTCCAAGTCGCTTGAGCCAAACTGCGATCAGCAGTAAACTGATGCCTGCCAACAATTGATTCGCGGTTCCGAACAAAGGCCAAAGCAAATATCCGCCCGATCCGAATCCATTCGGTCCTTCCGGCAAAAGCACAAGCGCGGCACTTGATAATACCGCAACCGATGTCGCCACATGTTTCTTTGAAAGCTTAGGCATGTTGTATTCCATACCCAATTCCGCAATGATGTATCGCATTAACCGGACCGAAGTATCCAATGTTGTCGCCGCAAAGCTAATAACAATGATGGAAACGATTGTCGTTGCAACATCTGCAGGAATAGCTAAGCCTGTCGCCAAATTGCTCGCACCTTGCACAAAAACTGTAAGCCCCGATCCGTTCGCCGCACCAAAGCTGCTATAAGTCGCGAGAAATGCATCTTTATTCGGGAAAAAGATGATGACAGCAATGATGGAAACGAGCGCTAAAATCCCTTCACCAACTGCACCAAGATAGCCAACGAACCGCGCATCCGTTTCTTTATTCAACTGCTTGGAAGAAGTACCAGATGAAACAAGTCCATGGAACCCTGAAATGGCCCCGCATGCAATCGTTATGAATAAAAGAGGAAACCACGATACATCTGATGTGGCATTTGTCATAGGGGCTGTTATCGTAGGATTCGTAAATAGTAATCCTAAATAGAGAATGCCAAGCCCGACGACTAACTGATGAGAGTTAATGAAATCACGCGGCTGCAACAGTCGCCAAACCGGCAGTGTGGAAGCGAAATAGACATACACCATCAGAATGACAATCCAAATGAAGAAGGCCGTTGATACAGCACTAAGTCCGAACAGACCGGCTCCTTCCGCTCCACCCATGTACTTCACAAGATCAATCTGCAAGAAGTCCACTTTACTGGAGACAACTGCCGCAATATACATAACAGCCAAAGCGATGAGCGAAGGAACAAGTAACTTTTTCTGCCGTTTATAAACGGCTGTGCCAATCCAAATCGCCAGAGGAATTTGAATGAAAACCGGTAAAACGCTTGCTGGAAATTTAATGAACAAATTAGCGATGACCCAAGCAAATACCGCATTCACCATCAACACTAAAATGAGGATAATGAACAAAAACAGAATTTTCGCCCGTTGTCCAATGAGGCGGTTCGCTAACGTACCAACCGATTGGCCTTTATGGCGAACGGATAACACCAAAGTTCCGAAGTCATGGACGCCAGCAGCAAATACAGTTCCCAGAACGACCCATAGCACAGCCGGCAACCAGCCCCAATAGACGGCAATTGCAGGTCCCACTATCGGCGCTGCGCCTGCGACTGATGTGAAATGATGTCCCCATAGGACAAGCTTATTCGTCGGCACAAAGTCGACCCCATCTTTGTACCGATGCGCTGGCGTCACATAATTCGGATCTAATCTGAAGATCTTTTCAGCGACAAATTTTGAATAAAATCGATAACCTAGCGCAAAAACAATCATCCCTGCCACTGCAACAATAATTGCACTCAATTTCCCTTTCCCCCATTCCGTTTCTATTTGCACTTCGTTCCGAGTAGCTCAAAACGAAGGTATTTCCCTTATTATTAGCTAGTACAATCTATTGTCAGGTACAACTACTTATGACCATTACAAAAAGATTATGACGGGAATGCATATATGTAACGGATGGTTGGCAATGAGGGGCCTTCTTGCTTAATTGTTTTTATTCAATTAACGCGGTTCTTTGGTTCTTTTCCTTCCAATAAATCAATGATGGATTGAACGTTTAACGCCATCATTGCCTGCCTCGTCTGCACGCTCGCGCTTCCGATATGAGGAACCGCCGTAACATTCGGCAACGTGAGCAATGGATGATGGATAGGAACTGGCTCCGTTTCAAAAACGTCCAGTCCAGCAGCGTAAATCGTTTCGTTTTTCAACGCGTCATATAAGGCTACTTCGTCGACGATGCCTCCGCGTGACACACTAATAAGGGTTGCCGTTTTCTTCATGAGCGACAGCTCCCGTTCGCCAATCATCCCTTTCGTCTCTTCTGTGAATGGCACTAGAATGACAACATGGTCGGCCCGTTTTAATAGATCGTCCAATTCGGTGAATTCAAAGCCGTAATCTTTTTCCGATTCAGGCTTTCGGTTGCGGTTATGATAAAGCACATGCATGTTGAAACCTTTTGCCCTGCGCGCAACTGCCTCGCCGATCCGCCCCATGCCAATAATGCCAATTGTTGTCCCGTGTACGTCCATTCCGGTAAAACCCATCGGCGTCCACGAGAGCCAGCCGCCTTGTCGCAACTCTTTCTCCGCCGAATTAAATCGACGCGCAGTCGCAAGTAGAAGCCCGAATGCGAGGTCTGCAGTCGTTTCCGTCAACACATCTGGCGTATTCGTCACGATGATACCTTTCTCCTTCGCCGCTTCCGTATCAATATTGTTGAAACCGACCGCCATATTCGAAATCACTTTTAAATTCGTTGCGCTTTCGAGCATGTCCCGGTCGATTGTATCCGAAAGCATCGTCCATAGTGCATCGACTTGAGCAATTTCTTCTTGCAATACTTCGTTAGTCACCGCAACCTCTTCTGAATCCCACATCCGGACATTGAACTTCTCCTCAAGCGGCGCAATGATTTCATCCGGCAGCTTTCTTGTAATAAACACACTCGGTTTCATCCCAACCCCTCCATTTCCTCTTTTTATCTATTTTAGCATAATTCTGTTTGTTCATTTTTCTATTATCTATCGAGTTCAAAATTATATCGATTGAATACGGGTAGTTATCTATTGAATCGTAAAGTTTATCTATTGAATCCAGTAAGTTATCTATTGAATGTTGAAAGTTATCACCATTTCATGACTTAATACCTAGACGAAAAACGACAAAAAGTGCTTCGCCCTCCAGCGAAGCACCCATCCATCATCCACCAATATAACTCATATCAATTTTCTTCCGGTTTTTCACCGTCTGTTCCGTCCGTTCGTCGGAATAACGATCCGCGCGTCGTTCCCACACGCCCGTTATTGCCGACAAAAGCTCCTCATCAGACATACCGCTACGAATTAATTCCCTTAAATCGAAGCCTTCTGAGGCAAACAAACAAGTGTACAACTTGCCGTCCGACGACAGCCTCGCCCGCGTGCACGTCGAACAAAACGATTCAGAAACTGACGTAATGAAACCGACTTCCGCGCCGTTGTCCACATACCTGTACCGCTTCGCCACTTCGCCGTAGTAGTCCTCTTCGGCCGGCTCCATTTCATATTCTGCACGCAACATGTCGTAAATTTCCTTCTTCGTCACGACCTTCTCAAAACTCCAGCCATTGTCATTGCCAACGTCCATAAACTCGATGAACCGCAGTGTAATGCCACGGTCTTTGAAATACGCCGCCATCGGGAGAATCTCGCTTTCATTCACACCTTTTTGCACGACCATATTCACTTTCACCGTAAAACCGATGTTCTTCGCACGATCGATATTCTTTAGGATAAGCTCCGGTTTAATGCCGCGCCCGTTCATTTTTCCGAAAAGCTCTTCGTTAATCGCGTCAAGGCTAATGTTCAATCGACGGAGGCCCGCGTCATACAACCTTTGTGCATATTGTCCGAGCAGCACGCCGTTCGTCGTTAGTCCGATGTCATCGATTCCTTCAACTTTCGTTAGCATTGCAATCAAATTCGGGAGGTCTCTGCGCATAAGCGGCTCGCCGCCGGTTAGCCGAAGCTTCTTCACACCGATAGACGCAAAAAGTCGGGCAAACCGCTCCATTTCTTCAAACGTTAACAGCTCACTTCTCGGTAAAAATACATAATCATCACCGAAAATTTCCTTCGGCATGCAATACGTGCAACGGAAATTACAGCGATCGGTTACTGAAATTCGCAAGTCTCGGATTGGACGGCTTAATTTATCTACAATCGGATTCATATTCGTCAACTCCCTTACAAGATGTTTGGAGTATTCGCGTTCGTAAATGTCCGGTGGGCATCATTTGCCAACAATACACCGTCAACCCACCTAACTCCTAGTTTCTCCTGAACATCCATAACCCGCCGGTTTCCACTTTCAAGCGCTTCGCGCAAATTCTGAAGCGTAGTGCAATCCCATATCGATACGAGCGGATGATAGTTTCCATCTAAAACGACAGACGTCACACCAGAGCTATGGTATTCGAGCAGCCGTCCGATGACGTCGGCGGTCATGAACGGCATATCACAAGGCAAGATAATATAGCGTTCGGCTTGCAGCTTTTCCATCCCCGACAATATTCCTGCAAGCGGGCCTTGCCCCGCAAATGGCTTCACATCAGTCGTTATATGCAAGTCGCAAGGAAAACGTTCCACCAATTCAGGACGCGTCACAACAATGCTTTTCTCGCAAAACGGCTTCATTGCATTAAGCGACCATTCGTAGAAATGTCGTCCCTCCCATTCAGCAAACGCCTTCGGGGAACCAAATCGGCGCGACAGCCCTCCAGCAAGAACAATCCCCGCTGTTTTCATTAGCCACCACTCACTGGAGGAATGAAAGCACACACATCACCTGATTTAATGACATCGTCCTTCAATGCATACTCTTCATTCACCGCTACTTGGACATTGTCCGCACCGAAGCCCGGATAGGTCTTCTCCGCCCAATCCAATAGTTCAGCAACTGTCATCGAATTACGGTCAAGTGTCTCTTCACCTTTTCCCGTTAATTCACGCAATCTCGCAAAATAGTTCACTTTAATCATGCCTGTTCAGCCCCCTTTGAAGGATATTTCTTCTGTGCACCAATCCACTCTTCCCCGTCTTCCCAAATTTCCTTTTTCCAAATCGGCACGACTTCTTTAATGCGGTCAATCGCATATTCATTCGCCTCGTAAGCCGCTTTCCGATGTGGCGACGAGACCGCGATGACGACAGCGATATCCGAAATTTGAAGCTCCCCGATTCGATGAGCCATCGCGACGCGTACACCCGGCCATTTCGCTTCCATTTCCGCGCCGATTTCCGCCATCTTCTTTTCCGCCATCGGGACGTACGCTTCGTAAGAGAGGTAAAGCGTCTTAACGCCGTGCGTCCACTCCCGCACATTGCCGGTGAAAACCGTAACGGCGCCCGCCGAAGGATGAAGCACATAATCCATATATTTTTGAACGTCTATCGGTAACTCCACAATTTCATATTGTTTCAACAAGGTCACCCTTTCCAATCCACTTCAACAACCATTCGTCAATTTGCTCATTATACTCCCGCGAATGAATATGGGGGCCATCTGCCGTAATTTCTGGACATCCAATGACAAGCTGCCGACCTTGCAAATCGTGAAGTGTTTCCCAATCTTCCACATTGCGTAAAAGAACAACTTTGTCGCCAATTTCGTCTTTATACCCTTCAATCAGTAACACATCCGGATTGCCAATCGAAGTCATTTCTTTGAGTCTAGAGAAATCCGGCTCTTCATTCCAAATAAATTGAACCGCACCGCCACCCGCTACGAGCGTTGCATCCGCACCATTCGCTAAAAACTGCGCCGTGTCGGTCGAAGCTTCACCTATATCCGGTTTTCCGCCATGCCCATGATGCTTCAGTACCGCAACCGACAAACCGTGCTTTTTCAATAAATGAATCCATCTCACAATCAACGTCGTCTTCCCGCTATTTTTATAGCCGACGACGTGCAATGTCTTCATAACGTCCACTCGCTGACGCCTTGTTCACTGCCGACCAACAGAATATCGACTTTATCCCCCTCGGTGAAACCTCTCGTTCCACTTGGTAAGACGATCAGGCAATTCCCTCGGGCGATTGACGATACCGCGTTTGATTTATTGAATCCTGCAGGCACCGCGACGACTCCTTCCACGGTCATATGCCAAGTTGCACGGATGAATCGCGTGAACGGATTCGGCTTCGTAAAATCTTCGCCGAGTGTCGCGGTCATATGTGGCATATAAGGGGCTGTTCCCCCCATCATTTTGAGTATTACTGGCCTCGTAAACAGTTCGAACCCTGTGAAACAAGCAGAAGGATTGCCAGAAAGGCCGAATAAGTATTTATCTCCTAGCACTGCGACCGTCGTCACACTGCCGGGGCGCATCGCCACTTTATTGAATAGAACCTTCGCGCCAAGTCGTTCGTAAATCGCCGGCAAATAATCATAATCGCCGACCGATACACCTCCCGTCGTAATGAGGAGATCCGTCTCCGCGATTGCCTTCTCAACAATTGCTGTACAAGCATTCAAGTCGTCCGCCGCCATCCCGTACGATTTGTAGTCGATACCCATCCGCTTCAATTGCGCGCGAATCATCGGACCGTTTGAATTCCGGATTTTGCCCGGAACAAGCTCATCCGCTACGTCGAGCAATTCCGTCCCTGTTGATAAAATACCGGCGACAGGACGTTTCGCCACCTTCACTTCGGCATAGCCGAATGTCGCAAGCAATGCGACTGTACCCGGGTGGATGAGTGAGCCTGCTTCGATGAGCAACTCGCCCTCTTTCGCATCCTCACCTTTGTACGAAATATTTTCACCTGATTCAAACTGCTTTCGCAATGTGAAGCCGTCGTCCGTTTCAACTGTCTGCTCGAGCATGACGACCGCATCCGCGTTTTCTGGAATTTGTGCACCTGTCATGATCCGATATGCTTCCTTTTCACCGATCGGCTTTTCTCCGACATGACCCGCGCCGATTTCCCCGATAACTGAAAAAGAAATCCGGTTGTCGCCGGATGCATTTGCAGAATCGAGCGACCGTATCGCGAATCCGTCGTATGGCGATCGATCAAAAGGCGGTACATCGTGCTTTGCGATAATCGGTTCAGCTAACACTCTTCCATACGCGTCCTCAAGGCTAACCATTTCCGTCCCAATCGGCGTAGCATGCTCCATTACTAGTTGAACCGCCTCCGCGACGGGAATCGGTTTTCTCATTTTCACCATTACGAATCCTCTCCTATCTTCTGATATACTACATGTACTACGTTTGAAGGGAATGAATTGAATGTCCACATTGACGCATTTTAACGAACAGGGACGCGCCAAAATGGTCGACGTTTCCGACAAGGCGGTGACGACGCGAACCGCTATCGCCGCTTCATCGATCATTGTGAATGAATCGATCCACTCGCAAATTACGGAAGGGACGAATAAAAAAGGGGATGTGTTCGCCGTCGCTCAAGTCGCTGCAATTATGGCCGCAAAAAACACGTCCTCCATTATTCCGATGTGCCATCCGATCCCTCTTACCGGTGTCGACGTTCGCTTCGAGTGGAAGATCGACGAAGCTGAGCAGCATTATGAAGTGCTCATCGAAGCCGAAGTGAAAACGAAAGGCGTCACCGGCGTCGAAATGGAAGCATTGACGGCAGCCTCCGCCGCGGCCCTCACCATTTACGATATGTGCAAAGCTGCAGGCAAAGAGATGATCATCGGCCCGACGATGCTGCTGAAAAAGACCGGCGGGAAAAATGGTGACTTTGAACGGATTGTGCCGGAATGAGAACTCTTTTGCGTTGAACGAGAACTTTTTACGCGGGAACGAGAACTCTTCTACGTTTATCGAGAACTTCTGACGCGGGAATGAGAACTCTTCCCTGAACGAGAACTTTTCACGCGGGAACGAGAACTATTTGACGTTTATCGAGAACTCCTGACGCGGGAATGAGAACTCTTCCCTGAACGAGAACTTTTCACGCGGGAACGAGAACTATTTGACGTTTATCGAGAACTCCTGACGCGGGAATGAGAACTCTTTGACGTTAAACGAGAACTCTTTGCCCCTGAACGAGAACTTTTTACGCAGGAACGAGAACTATTTCATATTAAACGAGAACTCCCATTGCAGGAACGAGAACTCTTCCACGTTAAACGAGAACACCCACCTCGAGAACGAGAACTATTTTGCGCTCGATGAGAACTCGCGACCCACAAGTTACTTCCGATGCTTCGTCAATTCATGCACGATATGATGCAGCTCCGGAAGGATCAGTTTTTCCATCGCCAACTCCACCGCTTTCGAAGAGCCCGGCAATGCGAATAAAACTTGTTCGTCAATCGATCCTGCGGCAGCTCGGCTCAATAACGCTTTTGAGCCGACGTCTTCCGTATAGCTTAAGAATCTGAACAACTCACCGAACCCATCAATCTTCTTCGTAAAATACGGTGTCACGGTTTCAATCGTAATGTCCCTGTATCCGATTCCCGAACCGCCCGTAATGATGATCGCCTCGACCGCCAAATTGCCGGTCCAATGATCGACTGTCTGCGTGATCTGCTCGCGTTCATCGGAGCAGATCCGATAATCCGCAATATGATGGCCCGCCTCTTCCGCCATCCGGATAATCGTCCCACCACTTTTATCCGTATCTTTATCCCGCGTATCGCTCACCGTTAAAACGGCGATAGCAATCGATTTCCTCTTTTCCTTCTCTGTAAGATTTGACAATTTCCCCACCTCATTTATCCAAAAAATTGATGGTACAACTTCCGCCCTTGTTTCATATCTTTCAACCCGTGAATGAGCAATCTCCCGTTTTGGAATAAAACACAGCGATACCCTTCCGCATGAAATTCCACGAAAAACGGCGTCGTCCGATATTCCGTACCTAACCGCTCCGCCACTTGCACGCCATCTGCAACAGACAAAGGACGCGCTCCATCCGGTACAATTTGCACAGTCTCCCTCCCGCAAAGGACGGCATAATGCGTTCCTTCCGGTTGATTCAATGAAGGATATGTAGGCGCTTCGCCACAAGTTTCGCAATTTACGTTCCGAATACGCGAAATTCCCGCTTCTACTTGAGTGTTATTCCAAAGATCAAAATGAAGAAGTTTCGTCATCATCGCGTCCTCATTTCCTGTCAGCCACTTCAACGCCTCCGCGGACTGCCGCGCTGCGACAATTTGAACAGCAGGCGCAATGATGCCCGCTGTATCACATGTTTCATTCACCGAAGGAAGGACCGGCAACAAACAGCGGAAACAAGCCGACCTTCCAGGGATAAATGGAAAGACGGTCCCCGAACTACCGACGCAGGCGCCGTGAATCCAAGGAATTTCTCTCTTCCAAGCGACGTCATTCATAAGGAGCCTCGTTTCAAAATTATCCGTCGCATCCATAATTAAATCGGCATCTGCCGCGAGCTCTTCTAGCAACGGGCCATCCACATGATCGAGCACTGTCCGTATTTCAACATCTGCCCGGATCTTTTTCAGCCTACGTTCGGCAGCGACGACTTTCGGTACCCCATCGAGCGCGTCCTGTTCAGTGAACAATTGTTGCCTTTGCAAATTGGACATTTCTACGTAATCCCGATCCGCAATCGTCAACTTTCCGACTCCCGCTCTGACCAACGTTTCGGAAATTGGGGATCCAAGAGCACCGCAGCCGATAATGACGACGTGCGCATTTTTCAATTGTTCTTGCCCTTCCTCGCCAATCGGCTTAAAAAGCGTCTGACGTGAATATCTATTTTCCAACTCCCGACACTCCCTTACGCAACTCCGTGGTCAAACTCTTCCTCTCTAGTATAGCCTGTTAGACTAGTAATTGCAGAATTTACTGACGGAACATTATCCTTCGTCTATCCCAAATAAAAAAAGCCGCCAAACTGGCAGCTTTTTTCATGTATACAATTGATTACAACGCTTTTGCAATTCGCTCGAACAAGACGTTATTTTCAAGATGCACATGTTCAAACGTCTCTTTTTCAAGTTGTTCAAGTCGTGCGTAAACGAGACGATACGTTCCGCAAGCCCCTTCTGGAGGAGTGAAATCATCCGTAATTTCCCTTAGCTCATGAAGAAGGCGTCCCGCATTGTCATGCTCCTCTTCTAGCTCGGATACGTGAGGTTTTAATTGTTCTTTTAATTCAGGAGTTGGGTTGCTCATAAACTCAAGAATAAGTGGGAAAACATTTTGATCTTCATCTTCAGTATGGTCAATCAATTCTTCGCGTAACGCTTTGAAAATCTCTTGAACGCGCAGCAATTGCGGGAAACTTTCGCCATGAACGCGTGCGAGCTTCGTAACGTATGGCGCAAGCATCGGCAACTCTTCACGGAGGCCTTCATGGTATTTCTCCTGGATGTAAGCAATCAATGTCTTCTCCCCGAACGAGGAAGGTTCCATGCTAGAACGGTTCTCCATTTTTTCTTCTATTGAAAGGATGCTGCTCAACACATCTTCAGCATTCAAATTCCGTTGCTCTGCGGCCTCCTTCAAAGAAATCTTTCCTCCACAGCAATAATCGATTCGAAGATTCCTGAACAAATCCGCGCTTTGCGGCAACGCTGTAACAATATCTGAAACTTGAGTGTCAAGTGTAAGTGAAGACATGCTATATTCCTCCCAATTATTATAAATGTGTAAGTCGGAAGTGATTATTCCCTTCCGTCATTCTTATCATAAAGGAGCGAACAAGCTTAAGATGTGATGCAAATCACAGTTATTACGTTGTCATAAATTGTTCAAAAAGTGGATTACGGGAGTTTATCACCGACTAGGGTGAATTTATTACCAACTCTCGGCACTTTTTCAAATGAATGTTCATTCACAATTCTAATAACTGGTATACTACCTATAATAAATAGAAATAAACGGGGGATGTTGAGTGTCACTTCAATTTATTAATGCGGAAAAGCGGATCCATGATTCGATCATCTTCCCTTCATTTGATTTGTCAATCGAATTAGGAAATGTCGTTGCCGTCTATTCAAGTGTGAATGTCCGCGAGCAACTCATTGAACTATTGCTTGAAAAATCGAAGCTGTCGAATGGTGAAATTCGGATTGGGGAAAGCGGCATTTCAGAAAACAAATCAAAAATCGGCTTCTACTTTCTTCATGACGGTCTATATGAACGATTGTCCGTACAAGAAATGATCCAGTTCACGAAGCGGCTGTATACATCAAATATGTCTATCGAGGAAGCCATTCAAACTGTTCAATTGAACGAGAAACGTCACGAAAAAATAAAGCAATTGTCATATTCGGAAAGAAAACGTGTTCAACTGGCGTGCTTATTAATACAGAATCCTTCCATTATTATTTTCGAAGAACCAGACCAAAATCTTGATTTGGAATCAAAGAGGATTTTCCTTTCCGTAATAGAGCAGCTGAAACAAGATGGCTGTAGCGCATTCATATTAACAGGAAATATGGAAAGCGCAGTCACTGCTGCCGATCAAGTCTTTCGTTTAGATGAAAACGGTTTGCATGCTGTCCAAATTAAGGGGGATGAAGAATTACATAAGGACAAAGAAGATTCTCCTTCCGTCGCTGAGTCCATCTCACCTGTTCGATTCGAAAAGATTCCTACGAAAGTCAATGATAAAATCGTCTTATTCGAGCCACCTGAAATTGATTATATTGAAAGCAATGAAGGACAATCCTTTTTACATATTAAGGGGGAATCCTTCCCTTCCGTTTCCACGTTGAATGAATTGGAAACGCGACTACTTCCGTTCGGCTTCTTTCGTTGCCACCGATCGTACATCGTGAATTTACAGAAGGTTCGTGAGGTCATCACTTGGACGCGGAACAGTTATAGCCTCGTTTTGGATGATGCAGGGAAATCGACAATTCCTTTATCGAAAACGAAGATGGTTGAGCTAAAAGAGATGCTCGGATTATAACTTTGTAGAAAATTGTTGTATTTCCTCGGAAATATTTTGACAAAATGCGACGATTGAGCCCGAGAAATACTCCATTCATAGTTTGCAACGAAAAATCCACTACATTTTACGATCCATTCACCTGTAATTTTGCTCTGTTCATCCTCTTTCAGACTCTTTTCATCCAGGAAATGATGCTGCATACTTCATTTTCACCTATTCTAAAGGTGCGAGTACGAAATGCACGTAATTCAAATAGAGGAGGATGGAAATGGGAAATATTATTGAGGTGAGCAGTTTAGCAAAAGTTTTCGGGAATCAAACAGCACTTGAGAGTGTCGACTTCCACGTGAAGAAAGGGGAAATTTTTGGTTTCCTTGGACCAAGTGGATCGGGAAAAACAACGACGATTAAAATTTTGACCGGTCAATTAAACCCTACAAGCGGAACAGCGAAAGTTTTCGGAGAGTCCGTTTCACAACTGAAGAAATCGGAATATCGTAGGCGATTCGGGGTGCTTACAGATAATAGCGGGTTATATGGAAGGTTATCCATCCATGATAATTTGAAACTTTATTGTGATCTTTACGATGTACCCTACTCAAAAATTGACGAAGTTCTCGATTCGGTTAATTTGAAAGAAGAGAAATCAAAAAAAGTGTCTTCCTTATCTAAAGGAATGAGCCAGCGCGTCACACTTGCGAGAGCTTTACTTCACGAGCCGGAATTACTTTTCCTTGATGAGCCAACGTCCGCGCTTGACCCGACAAATTCACTTCATATTCACGAAGGGTTACGGGCTCTCAACGCAAAAGGTACAACGATTTTCTTGACGACTCATGACATGCAAGAGGCAGAAACATTATGCGATCGGATTGCATTTTTAAATAAAGGAAAAATTCAATTACTGGATACACCCAATCGATTGAAGAAGAGGTATTCCGATTCAACAATTACAGTTGAACTGACGAACGAGGAAAAAGTCGTTCTCCCAGCAGGCTCTGAAGGGGCACATCAATTATTCGAATATATGAATACGAATCAAGTTGCAACGATTCATTCGAACGAGCCGTCGTTAGGAGATATTTTCGTACAAGTGACAGGGAGGAAGTTGACATGATGATTTCATTAAAGCGCGTGAACGCGATATTGCAGAAAGACTTTAAAGATTTTTCACGGAATTTCGCGGTATCTTCAATAATTTTCACACCCATCATTTTAGGCGCTTTTTACGGTAGAATCGGTGTTGATTCACTCGAATCTCACTACATGCTTATCAATATGGCATTTGCAATGGTAGCGTCATTTGTCCAATGTTGTTTGATTGCTGAAGAAAAAGAGAAGAACACATTGCGCGGACTTATGCTTTCTCCAGCAACCACGGCTGAAATTCTTGGTGGAAAGAGTATATTGACGTTCGTTTTCACGATGATCGTCGTCTTTTTCACTGGATACTTGTCGGAATATAAGCCTGAAAATATCGCGGTCATTGCAGTAGCTGTTGTTTTATCGTCATTCTTTTATATTGCATTAGGGACGCTGCTAGGTCTTTATTCTAAGTCGGTCATGGAAGCGTCGGTCATCGTTATGCCAGTATTCATCATCTTTTCATTCGGTTCTTTCCTTACACATATTGTGGAGAAATACCCTATATTGAAAGTGGCTACTTACTTGCCAAATATCCAATTAATTGAATTGGCGTCAAAAGTGGAAACAGGAGCCGGTTTCACAGATGTACTTGTGGAACTAGCTATCATTTTAGGGTGGGTTATTGCCGCTACTTTCGTTACGGTTGTCCTTTACCGGAAAAGGATGGTGGATTGAGATGAAGCAAGCGCTTAGGTTTGTTGTCGGAATTTGTGTTGGGGCGATTGTCATCTTTGCTTACAAAATGTTTTTTGCATAATTGAGTAAATAAACTATATTATTGGTAAAGGGGTGAATTGCACGTGCAGAAAATCGAAATTCGTTCATTGAATGTTGGTAAACCGCAAGACTTGCAGTTCGGGAAGAAGGAAGTAACGACGGGCATTCATAAAAATCCGGTTTCGGAACCTATTTTTTTATCCACATTGAATTTTGACGGCGACGGGCAAGGTGATCTTGTTAATCATGGAGGTGTGGATAAAGCTGTTTGTGTTTATCCATACGAGCATTACCCGTATTGGGAAAAAGAGCTAGGAAAGCCGCTAGGTCCAAGTGCATTCGGCGAGAATTTGACACTCCAAGGTTTAACAGAGGATGACGTATGCATTGGCGATTCATTCCAAATCGGAGAAGCTGTTGTCCAAGTGAGTCAGCCGCGTCAGCCTTGCTTCAAGCTATCGCTCATCCATGACCGCAAAGACATGCCGGTCATTGTGCAGAACAGAGGATATACGGGCTATTACTTCCGTGTGCTCAAGGAAGGCATCGTCTCCCCTTCCGATGAGTTGGTCCATATTTCACGGCCGTCTTTAGCTATACCTGTATCAGAGGCAAATCGACTTATGCATCACGATAAAGATGACGTGGATGGAATTCAGACTCTCTTGCAGGTGAATGAGTTGTCGGACAGCTGGAGGAAAACATTTGAGAAGCGGCTCGAGGGTAAGGTTGAAAATACGAGCGAACGGTTGACGGGAAATCATTGATGAAAAAAGAACGCGTGGCTATGAATAATAGCTAGCGTTCTTTTCTTTTTTTATAAATCATCAAACCCATTCAAGTCACTCGTTTTCACGTATTGCCGTGACGTTTGTTCAAAGAAATCCGTTTTCGTATCGTCGAAGTTGTCGACATACGCGCGAATCCATTTCATTGGGTTGTCCGTGAATTCCGGATAAATTTCGCTTAGGCCGAGCATACGCAGCATTTTATTCGCCCGATATTTCACGTAGCCCGCCATTTCATCTAGATCGATTCCATCAATCTCCCCTAGCACATAGCGGCTCCAAATAATTTCCTGTTCGACGGAATGGCGGAATTGATCGTAAATCCATTCTGTGAAAGCTTCGGTATTGTACTCCGGGTTTTCGGCGAGTGCGGCGCGAAAAATGTCGCTGATCGCTTTGCCGTGCTGCAATTCGTCCCGATTGATATACGAAATCATCGTCGACGTGCCGACCATTTTCTGATGGCGCGCAAGGTTATAGAAAAATGCAAAGCCGCTATAGAAGAACAACCCCTCAAGCAACGTCGTATATACCATCGCCTTTAACACCGTTTCAATTGTCGGGTTTTCCGCAAACTCATTATAAATCTCGACAATCCGTTCATTCCGCTTCATAAGCACTTCGTCGGTACGCCCCATTTCAAATGAAGCCATTTGCTTGTCGAGCGTTGTTACAGATGACAGTACGTACGCATAGCTATGGTTATGCTCGCTCTCCTGATCAGCGATTGTTGCCATAATTGATTTCACCGAAGGATCGGTTGCGAAATCCGCGATTTTCATGGCAATGACCGTTTGCGGTCCGTCTAACGTCGCAAGCAGTCCGATAATTTTGAGGAACGCTTCCTGCTCGGCTTTCGATAAATTCGGGAACTGCTTCACGTCTTGCGTCATATCGACTTCATTCGCCGTCCAAAAAAGGGAACGGATTCGTTGTCGCAATGTGTAGAAATGAGGATGTGCAAGGTCATTCCAGTTCAGAATGCCGCTCGCTTCCCCACCGAATATCGCTGTCGATTTATTTGGTTGTGCCGGATTCAGCACTTTAACGCGTGTAAGTGTTGCCAATGTTGAACTACTCCTTTCGACCATTCAATGACGTTCTTCTCTTGCGTGCCACGAGGACTTTGCTCGATTTTCAAAGGCTCATATGTTGATTCATAAAACCGAGCGAGCTTTACGGCCGCTTGGCAGAACAGCTCGTCCCCTCCAAACTGGGTGTCTCCTGTCCCAAAAACATAGACATTTTCCGGTTTATATCCAATATCCGCGACGAAATCTCTCACTTCATCAGGTGTAGCGCCCTTATCCCATGTAAATGAACCGATGATCATCACATCGAAGCGGCGCGGATCCGGCATCGGACCGACTCCAATCCGATGCACAGCCACATCCATTCCTTCCGACAGCAGCGTCTCCTCTACGATTTGCGCCACTTCCTCCGTATTTCCGCTCCACGATGCATAGGCAATTAGGAATGACACCATTCGCACTCCTCGATGTCAGACGCCGTCGATCTCATGTAATACGTCGTTTTCATGCCCGATTTCCACGCCTGTATATGCAAGTCGAGGAGGACGGAAGCGCGGATGTTGTTCGGCACGTAAATATTGAATGAAATCGCCTGGTCGATATGGCGCTGTCTTGCGGCATTCTGCTTGATGGACCAGCGCTGATCGACAATATACGCGGAGCGGCGGTACACGTCATATGTGTTATGGTCGAGATCAGGCGCAATGACCGGCAGCTTGTAATCTTTCTTTTCCTCGTGATAGAACGGTTTAAAAATTGGATCAATGGAAGCCGTTGATCCCGCAATGACAGACGTCGAACTGTTGGGTGCAACCGCCATTAAATAACCATTCCGGATGCCGCTCGTCGCAACGTCGAAGCGCAGCTCACGCCATTCCTTCGAGTCGTAGTTTCGCTGATCGAAATACAGCCCGGTTTGCCAATCCGAACCTTCGAATAAAGGATAAGCCCCTTTTTCAGTCGCCAATTCCATTGAAGCTTTGATCGTTAAGTAAGCAATTCTCTCATACAGTTCATCCGCATAATTGACCGCCTCATCCGATTCCCATTGAATGTTTTTCAGTGCGAGCAAATGATGCCAACCGAACGTCCCGAGCCCGATGCCGCGGTATCGGGCATTCGTCCGCTGCGCCTGGACGACCGGTATTTTATTCAAATCAATGACGTTGTCGAGCATGCGCACTTGGATTGTGATGAGACGTTCTAATACGTCCGCGGGAACGGCGCGTCCTAGATTGACGGATGATAAATTGCATACGACAAAATCGCCAGGCTTTGAACGGGTGACGACGATATCGTCTTCGAGTGTGACGGATTCGAATTCGGTCGGGCTCATATTTTGCATTATTTCTGTACAGAGGTTACTTGAATAGACCATTCC
This sequence comes from Sporosarcina sp. UB5, assembly GCF_050859005.1. Classification (GTDB taxonomy): domain Bacteria; phylum Bacillota; class Bacilli; order Bacillales_A; family Planococcaceae; genus Sporosarcina. The sequence goes on along the minus strand of NZ_CP125984.1, from coordinate 1,416,813 downwards.
CTCATGCTTATTCGGATTCGCCCGGTTCACTTCATCGCGATAAAACATGAACGGCGTCCCCGTTTCGAGCTGGCTCCGCAAGACGCGCTTCATAATTTCAATCGCCGGCACAGTTTCCTTCGTCAATTCAGGGTGATTGACACATTCCTCATACTTCTCACGGAACGAACCGGCACCTTTCGTTTCATCATAAAAATCTTCTAATGAGTACCCCATTACAGTCCGCACTTCATGCGGGTCGAATAAATGCCAGTCACCACGTGCTTCGACTTGCTCCATGAAAAGATCCGGCAAGCAGACGCCCGTGAAAATATCATGCGCACGCAAGCGATCGTCCCCGTTGTTCAGCTTCAGGTCGAGGAATGTGAAAATGTCTTTATGCCATATGTCGAGATAAACGGCGATCGCCCCTTGGCGTTGGCCGAGCTGATCGACGCTAACGGCTGTATTGTTCAGTTGTTTAATCCACGGAAGGACGCCGCTTGAAGCCCCTTTGAAACCACGGATGGAGGAACCACGCGAACGGACTTTGCCCATGTACACACCGATACCGCCACCATATTTCGATAGATTCGCAATATCGGTATTGCTGTCATAAATACCTTGAAGTGAATCGTCGACCGTATCAATGAAGCAGCTCGACAACTGACCGTGCGGCTTCCCAGCGTTCGCAAGCGTTGGTGTCGCAACAGTCATATACAGATTGCTCATCGCCCAGTACGCTTCCGCCACTTTTTCAAGACGGTTCTCCTTTTCATTTTGCATAAGCGTCATCGCAATAATGAGCCATCGTTCTTGCGGCAATTCGACAGGCTGTTTATTAAAATCAACCGCAACGTATCGATCTACTAATGTTTTCAATCCTATGTATGTGAACAGCTCGTCCCTTTCCGGCTCCAGAAATTCGCCGAGCTGAACCAACTCTTCACGTGAATATTTTTCAATCAAAACAGACGTATACAAGCCTTTCTTGACGAGCAGCTCTACATTATTAGCAAAATTCGTATATGCTTTTGCCCCTCTTACACTTTCCTGACGGGAATAAACTTCCTGCAAATAAATCCGCGCAGCGACGAATGTCCAATAGGCGGATACTTCGTCAATATTGCTGAGTGCCTCCAAAATCATCGCTTTCGACCAATCGGCGTCGGTCGCCTGAGGATTACGCTCCTTCCAACGTTCGCTCGCCGTTACAAGCGGTTGCAGTTTGTCCGCCCCGAATTCAGCTAATAGCTTGTCCATCATGTTAGCTGCGCCTGTTGCTTCAAAAATCGTTGCCATCAAATCCATCTCCTTATTGTTAATAAATAAAAAAGCGATGATTCCACCTTTTCGGTAGAGTCATCGCTCATGGATTTTGATTAGGAAACAGATCGGGACTCCGCCTGAAAAATGAAAGCAAAATACCCGCTCGCTTCCACCTCTCAACCCCCGAAGAAAGTGTTGCTTGACGATGGACGGCAGGTCTACTGGCTAACGCTTCTTCCTTCCATCTCCCCTTCCCGCAAGCTCATGCTGCAGTGGTTTTGAGACGGTCGTCTACGTTTACAGTTGCGGGGACAGCTCCGATTTGCGGATTCCCTTTTAAACCGATAACGGTACCATTCCATCGTTCGATACTATATGTTGTATGTTATGTACAACTATTACCCTAACATGTTGTGGTTGAATCGTAAATAGGTAGAAAGATATTTATAATTCATTGCGACGGTATCTTCCCTTCTCCCAAAGACATCATTATGACCACTATTACTCATTTGCTAAAACAGCTTTCCACTTTGACACAGATATAAAAGAGGACAACAAATGACACAGTATAAAACTGTTATCGTAGTCGTCCTCTAGTTTGATTAATTTTCAAAGTATTCTTGTTTTATCGAGTATATCGCCGGTCTAATACCTTTCTGCTCAATCAACGATAAGTCTAATAATTCTTTAGCAATCTTCCTGATAGTCGACTTTGATAATTGCATAACATCTGAAAGCTCACTAACCGTTACACCTTGACTAAAATGGAAAAAGTGGTTTTGGGCCAATACAAACATAAATATTTTACGTCCCGATTCCAATAAATTAGAATCGTTTTCTATTTTATCGACCGCCATCGCTAACAGTTCTCGCTTCTCACTTAATCCCTCAAGCATTTCTCTCAAGGCATCCTTGATTATTTCTAAGAAATTTTCAATAAAACAATTCATTTCTCCCCGATTTCTAACACTATTGGAATACTCAAAGCTCTCCAAGTATTTTTTGGTAAACTTGTTGCAACCTTTGGATAATGATAGGGCTGCTACTTGACCAAGTTCCTCAGATAAATACACACTATCACTGACTTTTAGGCGTTTATCACCGCTTAGACACACTTTATCACCGCTCACGAAGGGTTTATCACCACTTAAACGACTGTTATCACCGCTCAACCGAGGTTTATCACCACTTAGGCACGCTTTATCACCACTCGCCCAATATTCCCCAATAAAAAAGCAACCGCTCCTATAAAAAGAACGGTTGCCTACCTCATTACTGATCCTTAACTTCCAACGCACCTTCGCCGTCTTCCGGCCAAAGCTTGAATATCCACTTCTTTTCTTTCTCATCGAAGGAAACTTCATCAATGACAGAAAAGCCATTCGATAATTTCTCACTCGCCATCTCCAATACTTTCGCAACAGCTTGCGACTCGGAAAGCTTCGCATTCGCTGGCTTGTAATCCGGCAAGATCTCTACAAACTTTGCAGTCCCCTGTCCAGGATAAGATTTCATAATCGGCCCGGAACGTTCCACTTTCACACGTTGGCCGACTTTCAGCTTATCGGCTTCTGAAAATTTGTAGTACACGACATCTTCAGTACCGCCTCCGACAAAAAATCTCCCTTCGCCGGCAGACAGAATAAATCCACCTTCCGTAACCGGAGTATCCGTGTATGTTTGTTCAGGAGTAATGATTCTTGATTGCCCCGGCTCCGGAATCATCCTTCCATCTTGCTCGAAATTGAGCGTATGGTCGGCGAACATCTTTCGCAGCTCCTCTTGTTGCTCCGGTCTCAAGAAATCATGTGTGATTTCAATATCGCCAGTGACAACATTGGCGTATAGACCAAATGATCCCCCTTTCGTTTGCATCCCTTTCAATGCTTGCGCAACTTCCTCCTGTAAGTCGTAAAGTTCCTTTTCCGTATGAGGACTGCGGAAGATATAAATCGCTTCCGCTAGGATTTCGCCTGCATCCACTTTTGGCTGCAATAGATCTAGTAATTGTTGAACACGTTCATCTGGCTCCTTAATCCCGACCCAAACGGCGGATTGCTCAGCACCACTCGTCTGATATTCGTTGAAGATGACGCCTTCATGATGTATCCCACCCTCGCCGTAAACCTTTTCCACTGCCTCGAAGACAGCTGGCCCTTCGATTGCTTTGACATTCAAATCCTCCATCGTTTCTTTCGAAGGCTCCTCAACCCCAGGGGGCGTTTCAAAAGTGGCCCTCTCGTCCCGCTTAGGCGTCTCTTCAACGGTTTGCTTTAGTTCGGCAATAATTTCGCGTCCACTCACTTTTATCAACATTGGCCATCCGCTGTCTTCAACAGAGCTGTTTTGCGGAGATGCGCCCATTTCAGAATCTTCACATCCTCCCAATAACAAAGCAGCACCCAAAAGAATTGATACGCAATATTTCATTCCAAAACCTCCCATCCACTTAATTAGACGGAATATTCGTTTAAAGGTTACATTGAAAACCCATTGACCGAATTACTGATCTTCAACTTCCACTGTTGCTTCCCCTTCATTTTTCAAAACTGTGAAAATCCACTTCATTTCTTTTTCATCATAAGTAACATCATCAATCAAAACGAAGCCCATTTCTGATTTCGCATCGTCCATTTCCAATACTTTTGCTACAGCCTCGGACTCGGAAATCTCGGCATTTACCGGCTTATAATTGGGCATAACTTCAACAAATTTCGCGGTCCCTTGGGCCGGATAGGATTCCATAATGCCACCAGAAGCTTCCACTTTCACACGTTGGCCAACCTTCAGCTTGTCTGCCTCTGGGAACTTGTAGTAGGTAGCACCTTCCGTTCCACCTGCGACAAAAATTTGCCCTTCCCCAGCGGACAAGATGAATCCACCATCATCCACAGGACTATCCGTAAATGTTTCCTTAGGTTCAATAATGCTCGACTCTCCAGGCTCTGCGACCAGTTTTCCATCTTGTGTAAAATTGATCGTATGGTCGACGAATAATTGTTTTAGCTCATCTTGTTGCTCCTTTTTCAAGAAGTCGTGGGTGATCTCTATATCGCCTGTAATTGTGTTGACGTATAGCCCGTAGGAACCTTTTTTCGAGTACATCCCTTTCAATGCTGCGGCCACTTCCTCCTGCAAATCATTCAGTTCCTTTTCCGTATGAGGGCTGCGGAATATGTAGATTGGTTCCGCCAAAATCTCACCAGCGTCTACTTTCGGCTGTAACTGATCGAGCAATTGCTGAACACGTTCATCCGGATTCTTTATCCCAATCCATATGCCGGATTGCTCTGCCCCGTTTGACTGATTTTCAAAAAAGATGACTCCATCATTGTATATGCCATTTGGGCCGTAAACCTTCTCCATTGCTTCCATTGCGGCAGGTCCCTCAATCATTTGCACTGCCATATCTTCAGCATGCTCTTTTGACTGCCCCTCAAACTCAGGGAAGTCCGCTTGCGCTGCAACTGCCTTATCCCTCGCAGGCGTCTCTTTAGCAGTTTGTTTCAACTCGGCAATGATTTCGCGGTCACTTACTAGTTTTAACATCTCCCATTCACTCGCTACCACAGAACCACTTTTCAGTGTCCCGTCTATCTCTGACGTTCCGCATCCACCCAATAACATAACCGCACCCAATAAAATTATTAAACTATGTTTCATGTCATAACCTCCTAGTCATCAAATTAGACGGACGTTTTGAATAAAGGTTACGCTTAAAGCCCATTGACACCCGAGCAACGTTTTGATACATTCAACTACAATATCGATGACGAAGAGAGTAATGGGTCATCACTTCTGCAGCGAGCCGGGGTTGGTGGGAGCCTGGCGGAGTGGATTCATGAAGCGCACTTCCGAGATGCTTTTCTGAATGAAGTAGGAGAAGCCGGTGTCTCGCCGTTAGGAGAAAGGGGCCTCTATCCAAACTAATAGGGGCAATTTGAGTGGTACCGCGGAACAAGCTTTCGTCTCATTTATTGAGATCGAAGGCTTTTTATTTTACGTAAAAAGGGGTTCATGTAAATGAAAAATGATATTTTGCAAGCTTTACAGACAGTCAGCCCGGTTCAATTGGAGGAGCATATGTTGGAGCGCCCAGCGCAATCAAAGCTAGGCGATTTTGCATTGCCATGTTTTCCGTTCGCGAAAGTGTTACGGAAATCTCCAGTTGCTATTGCGGAAGAAATCGCATCTTCCGTTAAGCACCCATTAATTCGTAAAGCCGAAGCGGTGAATGGGTACGTCAATCTTTTTGTGAACCGTGAAAGCATTGCTATTGCTCTCCTTCAAACAATTTTGGAGCAATCTACCACGTACGGTTCATCGAATGAAGGAAACGGCGGTGTCGTGACGATTGATTTGTCCTCTCCTAATATCGCGAAGCCGTTCTCCATGGGGCATCTGCGCTCCACGGTTATCGGGAATTCCATTGCTTTATTGCTCGAAAAGAATGGCTATCAGCCGGTGAAAATCAACTACATCGGCGATTGGGGCACGCAATTCGGGAAGCTGCTCACTGCTTACCGGAAATGGGGCAATGAAGAAGAGGTCCGGAATGCGCCAATCGAGACATTGCTGAAGCTGTACATCCAGTTTCATGAAGAAGCAGAGCTGGATCCTACCTTGGACGATGAAGGACGCGCGGCATTTAAAGCGCTTGAGGACGGCAATTCCGACGCACTTGCCCTGTGGGAATGGTTCAAAACCGAGTCATTGAAGGAATTCCAACGGATTTATGATCTGCTCGGGGTAGGATTCGATTCGTACAACGGCGAGGCTTATTACAACGACAAAATGGACCCTGTCGTGGAGGAGCTTGAGGATAAAGGCTTATTAGTCGAGTCTGACGGCGCGATGGTCGTGGATCTAGAAGAAGATATGCCGCCATGTTTAATTAAAAAATCGGACGGTGCGACGTTGTATGCAACACGCGATTTAGCAGCCGCCATTGATCGCAAAAACAAATATGATTTCGTCAAATCCATTTACGTCGTTGGGAATGAACAAAGCCTCCACTTTACACAAGTGAAGCAAGTGCTCGGTAAAATGGGGCATGAATGGGAAAAGACAATCGTGCATGTACCGTTCGGACTTATCTTGCAAGGTGGCAAGAAAATGTCGACGCGTAAAGGTAAAATCGTCTTACTCGAGGAAGTTTTGAAAGAAGCGATCGATCTCGCACAGAAAAACATCGAGGAGAAAAATCCGACGCTTGGCAATCAATCCGAAGTTGCTGAAGCCGTCGGTGTCGGCGCTATCCTTTTCAGCGATTTGAAGCAACACCGGAAACATGATATCGAATTCAACTTGGAAGCGATGCTGCAAGTCGAAGGCGAAACCGGTCCGTACGTCCAATATGCCAACGCACGGGCACACTCGATTTTGCGTAAGGCTGGTGACGTGTCTTCATTCAGCGTAAGCGAAGTGAATGACCACGAATGGGAAACAATTAAGTTACTCGAACAATTCCCTCATGCCGTCAAACGTGCAGCAGAAGAACTCGACCCTTCCATTATCGCGAAATATGCTGTCGACCTTGCCCAAGCATTCAATTCGTTTTATGGAAATGTGCAAGTATTGGCAGATCACGCCCAGTTGCCTTACCGATCGGCGCTCATCCGCAGCGTCACAATCGTTTTGACGGAATCGTTAAGGTTGTTAGGAATGAAAGCGCTTGAGGAAATGTGAAATGTGAAACCAAAAACAATCGCTCTGCTTAATGGCGGAGCGATTGTTTTATTTGAGCTTTTGCCTAAGAATGTGCGGTTATCACCGTTCAGTAACAGTTTATCACCGCTTATGCGAGTGTTATCACCGTTCGATACGACTTTATCACCGTTTAGCGGCACTTTATCACCGTTTGACCATATTTATCCAATTAAAATACTCCACAGAAGGTTGCTTAAAACCTAAACATGTAATCAAATGAGAGAAATGGCCATTCCAAACCTTTTTCCAATGCTCATAGCGCGGCCTTCACCGTTTTCCGATAGTACCCGACCGTCAAGAATGCAAAAACAAGATAAATGAGCGCGTAGATACCCATTGCGATAGATGCGGGCAATGTAATATCGGACATGAATATGAATGACGCGGACTTGATCGCAAAAATGGAGTGCACCAATCCAATTACTAACGGTACGCCGAAGACGAACAGTTGCTTACGGACGATGCCGCGCATAATGTCTTGCACCGTGAAACCTAGTTGGCGCAATGTCGCGTAGCTGTTTTTCTCCTGTTCAGCCTCCGTCATTTGCTTAAAGTACAAAATACTACCTGTCGAAATGAGGAACACGAGGCCTAAGAAGCCAGAAATAAAGATGAATAGACCGTTGTTCTCCATCCCGGAAGCCAATCGGGAATAGTAATCATATCCAAACTGGTTATCTTCTTTATTAATACGTATGAAAATTGCGGAAGCTTCGGCAAGCTCATTATGGTCCAACACATTGATGGTATAGACGTTTGCTATGCGAGCACTGCTTTCATCGTCCAAAAAACGTTCTTTTAATTCGTGATAAAACGTGTCCTTCACAATAAGTTGTGTTCCTCCCGAAGGATTCATGACGTTTCCTTCGCCTACCTTCACAACTTTCATGTCCAATTCTTCCTCACCATTCGTCAGCTTGACGTTCAATGGAACTTCTATCGTTTTTAATAGCCAGTACATGTTCGCGTCATAAAAATACGCCCCATCGGACTCAGGAATTTCAATGTTCAAGCCCGCTTGCTGTAATTGCTTTTCGCTTATAATGTTTGCATTGAATAATTTGTATGACCATTCCGGCACACTTCCCTCTTCGAATTGTCCGTCCACTTGAAGTGTTTCAATAGCAGAAAACGTATACGTAATCTGTTGCTTATCCAGTTCGCTGACGAATTTCTCGGCAGCGCCTTGTCCGTCCTCATACCAAAAATCATCAAATGAAAAATCGAATGGATAAAGAAGGCGAGCTTCTTTTTCCGTCGAATAATAAAGAGAATACACACCCGCTAACATCGTCAGCGTCATTGCGGATAATACCGTAATGATCGTTAAAGAATTTGCATTAGCCTTCATTTTATGCATAATCGGCGCGAGCGATAAACTGTTACTCAAACTAAGATGACCTTGTTTCCGTCTCCGGATCTGGTAAAACAACCAGCTAATCGTTACTCGGAAAACGAGGTACGTTCCGAGAATTGTAGTAAATAGAACGGCAAGCATATTAAAGAAAAACAAGGCATTGATCATCCGGCCGGATAACCAGTAACCGAACGCGATGAGTGCTATCCCTAAAATCGCAAGAAAGGCTGACCTGAACGCTTTCGGCTTTTTCGGATGCTCACCGGTTTTCTCGGAATTGAATAATCCGAGCAATGTGTTACGGTAGACCGCAACGACCATTTGAATAGACGTGAGAATAATAATCCCAAGGAATACAATCACTGTCTGAACGACTGCCGCCGGCGAAAATGTCACTTCGATAAATCCGTCAAATCCAATAAGCTTCATTAACAATAATAAAAATACGCGCGATACGAGAATTCCGATGCCAATCCCGATAGCTAATGCTCCGGTACTCAACAATGTATTCTCGATAATTAACAGACGGGAAACAGAACCTTTCGTCAGGCCAATTAATTGGTACAGCCCGATTTCACGGCTCCTTCTTTTCAAGAAAATCGCGTTAGCATAGACGACAAATATTCCTGCAATGAATAACAATAAAATTCCTGCAGCTTTAAACCCTGCCCCCATGCTGCCGCCTGATCGCGCAACTACCGCAGGGTCATGCTGCAATGTCGCAAAAACGAAATACAAGACGACGCTAAAAATGAGCGCGAAAAAGTATAAATAATAATGCTTAATGTTTTTCCGCATGCTACGGATGACGAGGTCAAAGAGCGTCAACGCTGTCACCCCCGAGGATACCTTGCACGTTCAGGATTTCCTGGAAGAAGGCTTGTCTCGTTTTATCACCACGATACAGTTCAGAGTAAATATTACCGTCTTTCAGAAAGACGACTCGGCTACAATAGCTCGATGCGACAGGGTCATGTGTCACCATCATAATCGTGACGCCGCGCTGTTTATTCACTTCTTCCAGTGTTCCGAGCAAGGAAGATGCAGATTTCGAGTCAAGCGCGCCCGTCGGTTCATCCGCGAATACCATCGATGGCTTATTAATGAGCGCACGCGCTGCTGAAGTTCGCTGCTTTTGCCCTCCGGAAATTTCGTGTGGATATTTATCCGCCAACTCTTTGATGCCTAAAATATCGGCAATCGTGTTGAATTGATCTTCTGCTACTCGCTTTTTCATTTTGCCGAGCGATACTGGGAGCAAGATATTCTCCTTCACCGTCAACGTGTCGAGCAAATTGTAATCTTGGAAGATGAACCCTAATTTATCGCGCCTGAATGCGGATAGTTCACGGTCCTTCATCTTCGAAATATCAGTGCCTTCAATGAGAATCGAGCCCTCCGTCGTGCGGTCAATCGTCGCCAGGACATTCAAAAGCGTCGTTTTCCCGGCACCAGACGCCCCCATAATTCCGACGAATTCCCCTTCCATCACTCGCAAGTCGATTCCTTTCAATACTTCTTGCACATTGCCCCTCGTCCCGAACGATTTGCGTACATTTTGTGCGTGTAAAACCGTTTTATATTGTTCCATCCTTGTCCCCTCCCTGTTTGCTGTCCCCTAATTGTATCGGGCGGATTTTTTCTGGTCGTGCGATTCAGATGACAAACAGGTTGGCCAATGTGACATTATTGTCATGTTCGGGTTGCGTCAAATTCATTTTCTGTGGAAAACGTCATGATCATCGTCGTTCCTTTATTCAGCTCGGACGCAATCGACAAGGAAATCCCGATTTTCGATGCAACTTGTTCGGCAAGATACAATCCGATTCCGGTCGCCGCATTATGAAGCCTTCCTGTGCTCCCGGTGAACCCTTTGTCGAAAACACGGGGAAGATCGTGAGACGGGATTCCCGGACCTTCGTCTTTAATCGATAAAACTACATGTCCTCCCGGTGATTGGATAGTTCGGATGTTGATGACGCCGCCATCCGGACTGTATTTCACGGCGTTCGTCAATAACTGTCGAATAATGAATCGGCACCATTTGCTGTCCGTCGTCACTTCCATCTCCTCGCCTTCGATTTCCACTGCGATATTTTTCTCGATGCACCAAGATCGCAGTTCACGGATTTCAGGTGTAATGAGCTGCTGCACTTTAATTTTCTCCAATACATAATCCGTTTCAAGCGACGGCAGGCGTGAAATATAAAGTTGCCGATCGATAAGTAAATGGACCCGTAGCCAATCAGACTCGATTTTTCGGATAAGGGGATCTTGCCGATTCGCATCGATCAACATTTTCATCGACGTCAGTGGCGCCTTCACCTCATGCACCCATGCCGCGGTAGTATCGCTTTCCATGAGGTTTGCGGCATTTATTTCCGAAAGCTTCTTCAAATGATCACTTGCAACTAGCCGCAACAGCTCATTCATCGTTTCATCACGGGAGAAAATCGGTTCTGGCAGCCCTTCCTGCCAATCATGCAAACGTTCGTCTGCTAACAGTAGTAGTCCCTTCATATATCGCGTCTCTTTTTTATAGCGCCAAATGAGGAATGTGATGAAAATTGCTGTGAGTAGCAGATTGAGGTAAACGACGGAACTTAGCTTCATTGCGAGCCCTTTATCAATTAAAATTAATAAATTAGTCACCGCGAGAGACGCGGCAAACAGGAATATCCAGCTTCTCATATCTTTCAAATATGCAATGAACATCGAATCCCCCCTACAGGCTGACCGCCATATATCCCATTCCTTTTTTTGTGAGAATCGCGTCACCAAGTCCGATGTCTGCAAGCTTTTGGCGCAGCCGCGTCACATTGACCGTCAACGTATTGTCGTTAACAAATCGCTCATCATCCCAAAGCTTGCGAATTAACTCGTCGCGCGACACAATTTCGTCTTTCGCCTGAACAAGAACCGTCAATATGAAAAATTCGTTTTTCGTCAGTTCCACTTCATTGCCTTTGACACGGATCACGCTGCGCTTCATATCAATCATCGCGCCATTCCATTCAATTACGTCCACCGGCTCTTCTGTATACGCATATGTACGACGGAGCGTCGCCTGGATTTTCGCAAGCAGCACATCTGTATGGAACGGCTTCTGAATATAATCATCCGCACCCATATTCATTGCCATCACCATATCCATCGGATGATCTCGCGACGAGAGGAAGATGATCGGTACTTTCGAAACCGCCCTGATTTCCCGGCACCAATGGAACCCATCATACGCTGGAAGCTGAATGTCCAAAATGACAAGATGCGGTTTTGTTTGAATAAAAGACTTCATCACATCATGAAAATCTTCTGGACCCGAAACATGCAGCGACCACTGCCCAAGCCTTTCTTTGAGTGAATTGTAAATTGCTTGATCGTCCTCCACGATGAAAATATTCATCTCCATCCGATGCACACCCTTTCTACACTCATTATAATGTTGTCGGGATAGGTTGGAAAAGTTTATCATCGAGATGGCGAGGATATCACCGCTCCATCAATGGTTATCACCGTTCAGAGACGGTTTATCACCGCTTATCGATAAGTTATCACCGCTCGACACAAGTTTATCACCGCTCAAGCGCACTTTATTACCGATTCGGCAGTTTTCAACAATTGCGAATGTCAGAACAACTGAATTCGCCAAAATTCCAACAAATTAAGTAGGTAAAAGGGCTCATTTTCAAAGCCATTTTCCATTGTCACCGACTTTCAGTACTTTATCACCGATTCGCACGAGTTTATCACCGACTCACGGCTCGTTATCACCGACTGTGCATGGCTTACCACCGCTTCGCCAACTTTTAACAATAGTGGTCTAACTGGGGCTTCCACGCCTCGTCCTGTAACACATTGCACTCCTACCTTCCAAAACTTCCCTCCACAAAGTATGTTATACTAATTATTCAAGACATTGGCACTTGCTCGTTCAGGTGGCATATATGTCTTCTTTTTTTTAGCCGTTGTTTTATATTTTCATTCTAAAACAAGTGGCGAGTAGTTTTGTAAAAAAACATAGGAGGATTTCATGCTTAAGTTTGAAAACGTAAGTAAAGTGTATGAAGATGGGTTCAAAGCTGTTGATTCTATTAGCTTTGAGATTCCGAAAGGCGAGCTGCTCGTTCTTATCGGTCCGAGTGGTTCAGGTAAGTCAACGACGATGAAAATGATTAATCGAATGGAACCGCATACAGGCGGGAAGATTTCGATAAACGGAAAGGATAACAACTCGTATGTCGCTTCCGAGCTGCGGAGGGGTATCGGCTATGTAATCCAGCAAATTGGTTTATTCCCCCACTATACAATTGAAAAAAACATTTCCATCGTTCCCAAGTTGAACGGATGGGCGCCGGATAAAATCAAGGCAAGAGTCTATGAACTACTAGAAATGGTCGGGCTAGATCCTACAGTTTACGCAACCCGTTATCCGAAAGAACTTTCCGGCGGACAACAACAGCGTGTCGGAATCGCTCGCGCACTTGCATCTGATCCCGAAATCATTTTAATGGACGAACCGTTTAGCGCGTTAGATCCGATTACGAGAGAGCAGTTGCAGGGCGAACTCATTTCATTACAGAAAAAATTGAATAAGACAATTGTTTTTGTTACTCATGACATGGACGAAGCACTCAAAATGGGTGACCGTATTGCAATTATGAAAGACGGCAAGCTCCTTCAGTTGGACACTCCAGAAAAATTACTTCATGAACCTGCCCACGGTTTTGTTGAGGAGTTCATAGGTAAGCATCGCATCATCCAAAACCCTGAATTGATGCCGGTGCTCGACATTATGTCCGATTCGGTCGTTACGACTCATCCTCAAAGTTCTCCTGAAAAGGCGATTTCACTAATCCGTCAGAGGAAAATTACAGATCTCATCATCGTGGATGAATCAAAAGCTTTACAAGGTATCGTGTCTGCCTACGACGTCATTAAGCGTGTGAATACTATTCGTACGATCGAAGAAATTATGCAGCCGGTCAGACGATTCTTCTTACACGACACAGCTTCTGCAAAAGATGCCATCATTATGATGGATGAATCACCGTTTGGCCTAATTCCAATCGTAGATGAAACGAACAAGGTTGTCGGCCTTGTAACACGCGGTTCATTGTTATCCGCCTTGTCCAGCCAGTGGACGGAACCGGTGGCGATTGCGATATGAATAATTTATCGATTTGGCAACAGTTGACCGAACAATCACAAATGCGCTGGAGAGAAGTTCTTGAGGCGACATCCGTCCATATCCAGCTCGTGTTCTTCTCGATGTTAATCGCCATCGTTCTTGGCGTTTCACTCGGAATTCTCGTAACCCGAGTTCCACAACTAACGACACTCGTTCTCGGCGGCGCAGGCGTCATGCAGACGATTCCAAGCCTCGCGTTGCTCGGCTTCATGATCCCGATTTTCGGCATCGGCGTGAAAACAGCGATTGCTGCACTTTTCCTTTATTCGCTTCTGCCAATTGCCCGAAACACGTACGCAGGAATTATGGACGTCGACCCGGCTACGCGGGAAGCTGCTAAAGGTATGGGCATGACGAGCGCGCAAATTCTTTTTAAAGTCGAGCTGCCACTCGCGATTCCCGTTATCATGGCCGGAATTAGGACAGCCGCCGTCATTAACGTCGGAAATGCTACGCTTGCCGCTTTCATTGGCGCAGGCGGACTTGGCGATTTCATTTTCCTCGGAATTACACGCGGAATTGACGGGCTCATCTTGCTAGGCGCAATTCCTGCCGCATTGCTTGCGATCATTCTCGAACTGTTCTTCGGCTCGGTTGAACGATGGACGACGCCGAAAGGGTTGAAGACGGAATGAGGAAGAAATTCATTGCATTGCTGCTCGCTGTAGTTGTCGCGAGCATGCTTGCGGGCTGTATTTTCATTGAAGAAGATTCATTGACGCTCGGCTCACGGAACAATACGGAAAGTATTATTTTGTCCCACGTCATGGGGCAGTTAATTGAGAATAAAACAGATATTAAAGTCATTTATAAAGAGAACCTCGGCGGGTCGAACGTCGTATGGAACGCGATGCTGAACGGCAATATCGACGTCATTCCCGATTATACGGGGACGATTGTCGTTAACTATTATCACGAAGAGCCGGGGAACGCCGAAGAGACGTTGGAAAAGACAAGGCGCCTCGTTGTTGAAGACGGTATTGTTGCTTTCAACACGTTCGGCTTCAACAACACGTACACCCTTGCGCTAGACGAATCAAAAGCGGAAGAACTTGGCGTCGTCACATTCAGTGATTTCGCTGCCCATTCCGAAGATTTCACATTGGGCGCGGTCTTCGAATTCATCGACCGCCCCGACGGCTTGCCCGGCTTCCAGAAGGAATACGGATTGAAGTTCAAGGGTGTGAACGGCATGGATCACGGCATCATGTACCGCTCGATTAATGCCGGTGAAGTTGACGTCATCAATTCCTACACGACAGATGGCCAGCTACAGGAATTCGATTTGCGCGTGTTAGAAGACGACAAATCCTACTTCCCTCCATACCACGCGCTCCCGCTCGTACGGAAAGAAACACTGAAGGAGTACCCTGAAATCGAAGAGGTGTTAAAGCAGCTCGAAGGCATGATCGACGAAGAAGCGATGCAAAAAATGAACGCCAAAGTCGACAATGACGGCATGATGGTTGAAAGGGTCGCGGAGGAATTTTTGGTGGAGAGTGGGTTGATTGAGGTGGCGGCTCGCTAGGTTGTCACCGACTTTCGGGGTGTTATCACCGACTTGAGTAGGTTTATCACCGACTCTCGGGGTGTTATCACCGACTTGAACGAGTTTATCACCGACTCTCTACACTTTATCACCGACTCGGCATTTTTCAACAGGTTGCGCTGATCTAGAGCACCTTTTCATAGGCGGTTTTCTTTATCACCATCTTCCCGAGAGTTATCACCGACTCGAGTGGCTTTATCACCGACTCTCGGGGTGTTATCACCGACTGGAACGAGTTTATCACCGACTCTCTGCACTTTATCACCGACTCGGCATATAACCATCAAAATAGCGCACAAATATCATTAACGGGTTCGGTTGATGGGGAGAAAACGCATAAACGCAACTGAATTAGTAACCCAATTAACGTATGATTTAAACAACAATTAACAGTAGAAAAAGCAAATAAAAAACGCACATAACGTCTGTGCGTTTTTTACTTACCGTATTTACGTATTACTCGCTCTACAATCGTGCCCTTTGGTTGAAGAACTCACGTTTAAGAATACTCATTCTTAAACGATCGATAAACTCCCCATTTCTTAATCGATCTTGTCTTAAAATTCCTTCTTCAACATAACCCATTCTTCTATAAGACTTAATTGCCTTTTCATTATCAACTTCTACTCTAAGCCAAATTTTATTAAGTGATAATTCATTAAAACCCCACACCAACATTTCTTGCATCGCAGATAATCCATAACCTTTGCCCCAATATTCTTTATCACCTATGGCTATCCCTAATTCCGCGTGTTTATTTAATGTATCAATGTTCTTTAAGTCAATCCATCCGATATGTTTACCCCAGTCAGTTAAAATTGCTTTCTGTTCATATCCATTCGCTTTATCAATGCACAATTTAATCCAATTTCGAGTTTCTTCTCTGCTAAATGGTGGATATTTCTCCGGCATATTTAGATGTTTTGTTACTTCTTTATCTAAACACCATTGATAACGCTCTTCAGCATCATCTACGGTTAATTCTCTTAATTGGACTTTCGGCAATTCAATTGTTTCCATTTTTAATCGTCCTCCCGTTTATTGCGATAACATGTTCCACTATTTGTCTCCGTTTGTTGAATAATTTATCTACTTATAATCTATTTTAACACATAACATCTTTTATCTTTTGAATTATTAATTTATTTCATACTAATTATTTTTACGGTAACCATGCTATCCAACCAATTAACAAGTGTTTTAACAAGGTAATTAGCAATGGCACATAAATTTATGCCATGTTGCAAATTTTTTACCAATTATAGTGCGAATTCTTTCAAGAAAACACCTTAAACATTGATATAACAACAAAAACAGGGACACCAATTCATATGCGAATTGTGTCCCCAAATGCTATGTCATTTAATGTTTTCTCCCCGTGTACCGAACCCGTTAAAATATCATGTGCGCTTTTTGCTTTCCATAAAAAATTTCATGGTATATGACCTGTTTCGTTTAGCCCCTTCCACTTCTAAATCCATGGATGCCAATAGACGATGAGCTGTTTGCTGCCGATCAACCTTCAGAAACTCCCGACAATCTTTATTCCTCATTCCACCTCCAAACAATAAGAACCAGTCACGGATGGCCTGTTTATGCGCATCACGACTTGTCCCGCCGCACGACGGACAGCGCCACCCTCCCATATATTTCTCCATGCCAATAAACCCACACCCCGGACAAATCACGCCCGTACGTATGTCGCTACGTCGAATCGAATACGTTTCACAAATAGGAGAAGGAATAAAATGACGATGGGAACTGCCTAGCTGCGATAATAGGTTGGCAAAAGCTTCGTCGTCCAACAATGGGGAAGTTGTCGGCAGTTTGCGGATGAATGTGGGGACCGCACTTGGGAATAAAATAGGGATATTTGTGTCGAAAACTTCGATGCGCTGCTTAATATACGCAAGGACGACAGCGCCGTACACTGGCAATGAAACATTTCGGCTGTACAGCCAGTCTCGAAATAGCTCACAGTTGCTTTCCAATTGGGCAATCGGGCTTTTGAACCCGCTTACCTGTCCGGAATCTAACACGCGAATCAATTGCGGCGGATTTTCTGTCACCGTTAGCTCGCCCGCAATGTTTTTCACCTCGAATAAAACCGCGTACCATGGGGTGATGAAAAGCGTGTCCACTTGAAAATATGTACTAGATGCTAGCGATAAATCATGAAAAACACCATGCTTCATTCCAAAAGCATAGCTCTCAAACACTTTGTCCAATTCCTGCTCACCGCCAAATCCCGCTTGTACCGCTGCATGCTTCGAACGCAAAGCAGGAATCGCTTCATGGTGGCTCGGCAATCGCCTTATCACCGCCTCCAGCCCTTCCAATATAAGTGGAACGCTTCTTTGTTTATGGATGAATGTTACCCAACTCCTCTTCTAGTATTCCGCTTGCAATTAGTCTATCATAATTGCTATTAATATAATATTTAAATACTCAGACACATTGCAACTGACTCAACCTATTACCTCATTCATTACCTCCTACATACCTATCAATCATCATCCGCACGAACCTCATCTGCTCACTTTCTTCACTCCACTGCAACCGAATCCAATCATACTCCCGCTCCAACAAACGTCCAATCCGCCCCACCGCCTGCTCATGCTCTCCAGGCGTAATGAACTCCAGAATTTCCGTTAACTCCACTACGACCGACTCCGGCAACGACTGCTCAATCGTTTTCAACCCCAACTTCGCCCTTTCTGGTGCATATCGATAGAGAAGCACCCTCCCTAAATGATGCACGACATTCGTCAGCATCCGAACGGACCAAATGTCATTTCCCCTAGCCGCCGACTTCGAGTATTGGAATAAAAACCACCCTACGTCCATGACATTGTCCCGATATTCTGTCTCCGTCAACGCCAGCCCTTGCAACTACTTAAATTCATCCATCAAATGATTAGGATCATAGAGCACCTTAAAATAGTCGCCGCCGACAAACGTTTCCTTTGTTACTGTGAATAAATCAATATGCAACATATTATCAAACACCGCGATAATTTGAGGAGCGACAATAAAAATATCTTCCATTAAGATAATGTCGCGATACGCCCGTAAATGCTCCACCCGGTTAGCGAGAAATTCCTTCTTGTCTGCTTCGTCCACCAAGCAATAAAGATCAACGTCCGAATGCGCATCATGCTCTCCCCTACCCATCGATCCTTTTAGAAAAATCGCCTTCACGTACGGGTCACCCTTCAAACTGGCGACAATTTTCTCAACAGCTAACTCTTGCAGTAGCATGATTTCCCCTCCCTTTACACACTCTACTCATCTTTCATTATAGTCTAACTCTTCTGATCAAGAAATCAAATCCATGCATGATTAACTGTGCAAAGGGCATTCTATTCTGTTAGGAGAGTGATGAAAATGACGACGCCATTTTGCCCAGAAAGTTGGCCGGAGGATCCGACACCGGCAAGCGAGCTCAATTGCGAGGAATGCGGCCTTAATCAACAAGGAACACGAATGGTATGGGGAGAAGGAAATCCGAAGGCACCAATCATGGTGATTCTCGATAATCCAGGTGCCCGTGAAGATCGTGAAGGTAATCCAATGGTGTGCGGCACGCGGCAGACATTGCAGCAAGCCGTGCATGAGGTCGGTTTGGATAAAAACCAGATTTACGTTACATACATTTTAAAGAGAAGACCAATCAAAAAATATGATAAAGATGTCACCCGAAAAATCTGCATGCACCGTCATTTGGATGAACAGCTCAAACTTCAAAAACCAAAGCTTATCCTATGTTTAGGAAATGTCGCTGTACAATCCTTCTTCGAAAATGCTGAAGTTGAAGTAAAGGGGTTGCGCGGCAGTTGGCATGCAGTAAAAGGATATCCGACTACCGTCGCCTACCACCCTCTAGCCGTCAGGCGCCGGCCTAATTTGTATGGATTATTAGTGGAGGATTTAGCGCTCGTAAAGGCTGCAATTCAATAACAATTATCCGGGGATCCGATTCACCGCGGTGTTGCCAAGAGAGAAGCAGAAAACGTGTATATGGCCGAATAATTAAGACTCTATTCTAGAACGTACTGGAATAGAGTCTTAACCATTAATTTCTTGCTACAGCGTTTGTTCCAGGAGCTTTGCCGCAAAATATTTACGTGCTTCGGCAGTCGTAATCTGCAAACAAACTTCTTCTTCCTGCCGTTTAAACTCGACGAACGTGCCACTTAAGTTTTCACGTACAGAATGGACCTTAAAGCCACTGGCTAAATAGCCGTCAACTTGTTTCATTTCATCCAAACTTAACAAATGATCCGACATACAAACACCCCGCTTTTCTATTTAACACCTTTTCCTTCCATCTCCTGCACGACGATATCGTCCCAGTCGTGGCCAACTGTAATCCCTAAATACTCCGCATCACTCGGATTATCCAGTTCAGCTTGCGGGTACTTTTTGAACCACCAATATTTTGCCAGCACATAGTAGACAATCGCCCCAACGAAAAAGCCAACCAATGAAGAATACGTCGGGAACATATTTGCTATTGCTCCACCAATGATCCAAGCAAATAGCCCTGCCATGTTAAAGCCGTTCATATACTTGTATTGGCCGTCTAACTCGTATAGATCTTTTACGTTCACACGACGTTTACGAATTAAATAATAATCGGCAAACAAAATTCCTACAATTGCTGTTAAAATACCGCCAATAATTAATAGCGCATCGACCAACACGCCAAACAGACTCCATGGCTGTGCTAAAACCCCGACGATCCCCGCGATGATGACAGCAGCCCAGAATGGCACTTTCGGTCCTCCGATGTTCGAGAAAATCGTTGCTGCGGGAATAACGTTTGCGGATGTGTTTGTTGACCATTGCGCCAACACGATCATTAGCAATAAAATCCCCAGTATAATTCCACTTGCACTATGCTGCAAGGCATTTATCGGATCAGCAGAGGCCGTTGCCATGTAAGCTACTGCCCCTATCGTTACGATAAATGTATTCGTAATCGGCATCACAATCAAAGAGCCGACTAACTGCGTTTTATTACGCTTGAACCAATTCCGTTCATTTTTTGGTGCTTTAAAGAAACGTGAAAGTGTCGGCATATCAGCTGCCAATGTCGCCCAGAACCCCATGTTCGCCATCATCACAACCATGAAAGCTGTAAAAGCCGCTACCCCTGTTGTCGGAGATTCCACCCAAGCCCACACATCTTTCCCTTGAACCGTTGCTTGATCGGCAAGTGTAATGTACATCCAGCACGATATTAAAATAATAACCGGCGCTGCAAAATCCGCAAAACGCTCAATGGCTTTAATGCCGCGTGATGTGTTGTATAACTGTAATGCCGCAAACACCAGGAAACATAAAAACCAATTATTGAAGTCGAATAATAAATTCAAAATCCCGTTGATGGCCAACGCGCCAAAATAGGTGTTAAGCCCGAACCAACAAGCTGCTGTCACTCCGCGGACGAGCGAAGGTATATGTGTGCCGATTGTGCCGAACGGGGCACGCATATACACCGGGAAGGACAAGCCGTGCTCAACGCCGATATCACCGATTAACGTCATGAATACGCCGATTAATAGAGAACCGGCTAAAGTCGCTAAAATTACCATCGGCAAAGACAAACTCATAATAGCTGAGCCGCCAATTGCAAAGGCAGCTAAAACGATCGCCATTCCTATCCAAATCACCGCAAAACCAAATGTGCCAACGCTTCTTTTTTGATGTGTCACTGGAAGTAAATCTGGGGATTTTAAATAATCTCCGCCATTCGCCATACATGTCTCTCCTTTTAGTGGATTTCCAGTTAACGCACAACCAATTCTCTTCTTTTTCACTTTGCACCAAAAACCGGGCTGCTTTTTATCGAGTAAATTTGCTCATAAGTGATTGACGTTCGTTCCAGGTCATCGGCGGAATCGTAGATTTTCTTTCAATCATCGAAATCGCACCGTCTACCGGGCATACAATTGCGCATAAATTACAGCCAACACAATCCTGTTCACGCACTTTCAACATTGGACGGCCACTCTCTGTGTACAGGTCAATGCATTGATGTGACGTATCTTCACACGCGATATAGCACTTATTACAGTTAATGCAGACATCATTATTGATTTGGGCAACAATATTGTAGTTCAGATCCAAGTCACCCCAGTCAGAATAGCGCTGCACAGACTGACCGACCAAATCCGTCACCTTGGCAATGCCCTTTCCGTCCAAATAATTATTCAACCCATCTATCATATCTTCGACAATGCTGAATCCGTGGTGCATCGCTGCTGTACAAACTTGTACGCCTGTTGCACCCATCAGCAAGTATTCTGCAGCATCCTGCCAGTTTGAAATCCCGCCAATACCTGATATAGGAACATTGACGAGGGGATTCCGCGCACATTCCGCGACCATATTTAGCGCAATCGGCTTGACGGCCGGCCCGCAATATCCACCATGTGCCCCTTTCCCGCCAACATGCGGCACCGTATTCCATGTATCCAGATCGACACCTGCCAAGCTGTTGATCGTATTTATCATACTTACAGCATCTGCCCCGCCGCGCACTGCCGCTTCCGCCGTCACCGTAATATCCGTTATGTTCGGCGTCAGCTTGACGATAACAGGTGTGCGTGCAACTTCCTTCACCCAGTATGTCTGCTTTTCAACCAATTCAGGGACTTGACCAGAGGCGGATCCCATTCCCCGTTCCGCCATCCCATGCGGACAACCGAAATTCAGCTCTAGTCCATCAACTCCAACAGCTTCTACTTTTTTGACAATCTCATGCCACTTTTCCTGCTGTGGCTCCACCATTAAGGAAGCGATAATCGCATGATTGGGAAACCTTTTTTTCGTTTCAAGAATTTCATTCAGATTAACTTCTAATGGACGGTCTGTAATCAGCTCAATATTATTGAAGCCCGCTACTCTTTGTCCGTTAAAGCTGACAGCCGCAAAGCGTGATGAAACATTTAAAATCGGCTCGCCAAGCGTTTTCCACACTGCGCCGCCCCAGCCCGCTTCAAATGCACGTTGCACTTGATAGCCCGAATTGGTCGGTGGCGCTGATGCTAACCAAAATGGATTCGGTGATTTAATCCCTGCTAAGTCAATTCGTAAATCTGCCATGCACTATCCCCCCTATGCGATCCCGCTCGGTTTTCTTAAACGCTCATGAATGATGTAAGCAGCATCTTTTCCTTGTTGTGCAGCTGTTACGACCATCGCTTCACCTTGGCCGTTGCCGAAGACAACATCTCCACAGGCAAACACTTTGTCATTCGACGTTTGCATAGTCTTTTCATCAATGTCTACTACTCCGTTCGTATGCTGCAATCCGAACGCTTCAATGAGCGGGACTAAACGCGTTTGTCCAATGGCTTTGATGACTGCGTCCACCTGTATAATAAACTCAGATCCCTTGATTTCTTCTGGTCGTTGTCTGCCATCTGCTCCTGCTTCTCCAAGCTTCATCCTGACGCACTCAAGGCCCACTACTTTCCCTGCCTCATTACCAATAATTCGCTTCGGCGCTGTCAGCCACTTGAATCCAACGCCATCTTGCTTGGCAAATTCATATTCATATTGGTAAGCAGTCATCTCTTTTTCCGTTCTTCTATAAAGAATGTCAACTTGCTCAGCACCTAGCCGTACAGCACAAGTCGCCCCATCTATGGCTGTGTTGCCAGCACCGATGACCGCAACACGTTTCCCGATTAAGTCCTCTGTCAGTACACCCATTTTCGTGCGCTTTACAAACTCAATGGCATCATGGACGCCTTCCAGCTCCTCACCTTCAATGCCAAGGTTAGGTACGGACCCCATCCCAACCGCTAAAATAACACTGTCATATTGCGTTAAAATTTCCTCGGCAGAAATATCCACGCCTACTCTTGTGTTTGTTTTAATGTCCACGCCAAGCTTTGCAACTTGATCCACTTCCCAATCCGCTACTTCATTCGGCAATCTGAAAGACACGATGCCATACGTGTTCAAGCCACCCGCCTTTGCCTCCGCTTCGAAAATCGTGACATTATAACCGAATCGACTAAGCTCTCGCGCCGCCGACAAGCCCGCCGGACCAGAGCCGACAATCGCGATCCTTTTTCCATTTGGTTCACCTTTTTTAAATAGCTCGACGTCTGTTTCCATCGCCCAGTCTGTTGCGTAACGCTGCAATTGTCCTATTTTAATAGGTTTGGTCGATGCATTCAGCACACAAGCCCCTTCACATAATATCTCGGTTGGACATACCCGCGCACAGCTTGCACCAATCGGATTGGCGTCCATAATCGTCATGGCTGAACCTTTCATATTACCGGAAGCAATTTTTTTGATGAAATTCGGAACTTGAATACTTGTCGGGCAAGCTGTAATGCAAGGTGCGTCGTAACAATACAGACAACGATTAGCTTCCTCTATCGCTTCATTTTTCGTCATCCTGCCCGTCATTTCCACAAAATTACGTGCGAGTTGAGAACTCATTAAACCATTCCCCCCTAATGGATTGATAATTAGACGTTGATCCGTTCAGCAGCCGCCTGCCTTAAGGCACGCTTGATATAACGGCCACTACCTAATGCGCCTACAAATTGTCTATTTTTAATGACGTATTCACCACGTACAAGAACACTGATAGGCTCCCCCGTAACTTCCCATCCTTCGTATGGATTGTAATCGACATTCATATGGTGGGTTTCTGCAGAAATTTTTCGTTTTTTATCAGGATCAAAAATTACGATATCTGCGTCAGAACCAATAGCAATCGTCCCTTTTTGCGGGTATAAGCCGAAGATTTTTGCAGCATTAGTCGAAATCATATCGACGAAGTCTTGGATGGAAATCCGTCCTTTCGCCACACCTTCCGAGTATAAAATGCTGAAGCGATCTTCGATAAACGGTCCGCCATTTGGAATTTTAGAAAAGTCGTTTATCCCTAATTGCTTCTTTCCGTTATAGCTAAATGAACATTGGTCCGAGCCGATTGTTTGCAGCTGCTTGGCTTTTAGCGCATTCCACAAATGCTCTTGATGGTATTTCGGACGAAGTGGTGGTGACCAAACATATTTAGCCCCTTCGAAGCCTGGCTGTGCTAACGCTGACTGATCAAGCGTCAAATAAGGTGGGCATGTTTCCCCATACACGTCATAGCCTTTTTCACGCGCTGCGATAATTTCATCTAGCGCTTCTTTACACGTCACATGGACAACATAAAGTTTTGCGCCTGCGATATGCGCCAGTTCAATGGCTCGTTTCGTCGCCTCGCCCTCTACTTCCGCGGGACGCGTCAGTGCGTGATAAATCGGAGCTGTCTGGCCGGCTTTCCTCGCCTCCTCTACTAATTCATCAATGACTGAACCATTTTCACAGTGCACCATCACAACAGCACCTATATCTTTTGCGATTTTAAAGGTCTTGAACAGCGTACGATCCGATGCCTGGAATTCTTTCGCGTAAGCCATGAACACTTTGACAGACGTAATCCCTTCGCGCTCTAGCAATAAAGGCAACTCGACCTCTGTTTCAGGCGTTAAATCACTAATCATTAAATGGAAGCCGTAGTCAATGGCTGAATTTCCTTTTGCTTTTTCATGCCACTTTTCCACAGCCGTCGCAAGCTTTTCTTCACCCGCAGATAAGCAGAAATCTAAAATGGTCGTTGTCCCGCCGAAGGCAGCGGCAATTGTACCCGACTTCCAATCATCATCTGTTACCGTGTTATTGAACGGCATATCCAAATGCGTATGCGGATCAATTCCGCCAGGCATCACGTATTTGCCTGTTGCATCTACAATTTCCGCTCCGTCAGCTGATAAGTTTTTGCCGATTTGTACAATCTTGCCGTTTTCGATTAAGATATCTGCCTCATACAAATCTGAAGCTGTAGCGATGAGTCCACCTGTAATCATTTTTTTCATACTATCCTCACCTTTCGATTAATAACTGTAAATTTTCTACACCTCCAAATATGGGAGGTTGCTACCTTAGCGAGTTACGTTCATCTTTGGTTTAGTGTGTATCTATCGCCCCTACTAAACTTCGTTTGCAGTGCCAACACGGTTTCCAATAACACATCCGCTCCCTTTGCACAGTCTTCAAATGTCGTTTCTTCTTCCTCGCAATGACTTTTCCCATCGATGCTTGGCACAAAAATCATGGCAGAAGGGATGATGCTCGCAATATACTGGGCATCGTGTCCCGCCCCGCTGAACATTCTATGAAAGGAATAACCAAAGTCAGCGCACGATTTTTCCACTTCATCGCAAATAGCTTCATCAAAGAATACTGTCTCTCGTCCCCATAGCTTGACCGGTCGAATGCTGCAACCGTTTTCCTTTGCAGCTATTCCGGTCAATAGCTTTTCCACTTGAAGCATGACCTCTGGACTTTGATGACGCGAATCGATGGTAAACACTACTTTGTTCGGAATGACTGTATGGATATTGGGCGTCACTTGCATACGTCCAAATGTGAACACAAGCTCTTCGTCGATTTTGCCCAACTGCTCGTGCAAAGACGAAATTAAACGGGACGCTACAATCATCGGATCCTTGCGCATCGACATTGGCGTTGTACCTGCGTGATTTGATTCACCTGTTACGGTAATTTCATAGCACACCATACCTAAAACGCCTTCGACCACTCCAATATCACATTGCTTAGCAGCTAGCACCGGTCCTTGTTCAATATGCAGCTCAATATAAGCAAGGGCTTCTGTTAAACGATTTTCTTGCTCCCCCTCATAACCACTCGCCTGTAATGCTTCTTGAAAAGTAATGCCGTTATTGTCGGTAGAGTCCAGCATTTTTTCTCTACTAAACTTGGAAGCAATGACACCGGAACTCATCATCGCTGGATCGAAGCGCGCACCTTCTTCATTCGTAAAATTCACAAGCATTAATGGAATCTCGAGCTCAATGTCGTTATCCTTTAACGTCCGTACCGCCTCTATTCCTGTTAAAATACCTAACACACCATCAAATCTGCCCCCTTTTTCAACAGAATCCAGATGCGATCCGATTACGATTGGCGGGCAATCCCTCTTCCCCGGCAGCGTCGCATAGACATTCCCCATATCATCTGTTTTGATATCCATGCCCAGCTCTTTACAGATTTCACTAAAGCAGTCTCTTGCCAAAATATCCTCTTTTGACAGGGACAGACGGGTTACTCCCCCATTAGGAGTGGCACCAAACTGACTGAACCGTTCAACTAATGCCTGCAATCGGTTCCTATTACATGCATACATATGCAAGTCCTCTCTTTCATAGTTATTGAACTATCCACCATTTATAAAAACTATAAAGCTAGTGTATTCGGAGTAAGCGGATATAAGACTTAAAAAATATGGCCAAGCGCATATTTATGGGATGTTATTTATATAATAAGGGGCTGTGTGTATAACGTTTTTCTAAGGAAGTTGATTAGTGGATTAAGCATAGAATAAATGAAGGAGTGATGATTTCCATGACGAACGTAACGAGTCAAAATTGGCAAGTAAAAGATGAGCAGTATGTATGGCATGCCATGAAGCCCTACAACCCGAAAGCTACGTCAATCATTCAGAAATCGGAAGGCGCTTGGATAACGGATATTGACGGGAAACGTTACTTGGATGCCATGTCCGGTTTATGGTGTGTGAACGTCGGCTACGGTCGAGAGGAACTCGCCAAAGCCGCTTACGAGCAATTACTGGAAAATGCCTATACCCCCCTTTCCGTCGGGCATGTCCCTGCCATTCAACTAAGCGAAAAGATTAGCGAATTATTAGGTGATGATTATGTTGTCTTTTATTCCAACAGCGGTTCAGAGGCGAATGAGACCGCCTTCAAGATTGCACGTCAGTACCATCAACAAAAAGGTCACACCAATCGAACAAAATTCATTTCCCGCTATAGGGCCTACCACGGCAGTACAATGGGGGCGTTAGCGGCAACAGGGCAAGCCCAACGAAAATATAAATACGAACCGTTAGCAACCGGCTTCATTCATGTTGCGCCGCCGGATGCCTACCGTGCAAACGAAGATCATATTACAGAGCCGGCTGCTTTACCGTCTGTTCAAGCAATTGATAATGTCATGACGTGGGAAATGTCCGATACGATTGCTGGCGTTATTCTGGAACCCATTATTACGGGTGGCGGCGTGATTATGCCGCATGAGGACTATTTGCGCGGGGTAAAAGCCGTTTGTGAAAAGCATGGGGCATTGCTCATTGTCGATGAAGTCATTTGCGGCTTCGGACGTACAGGCAAAGCATTTGGCTTCCAGAACTATGGCATTCAGCCGGATATTGTCACAATGGCAAAAGGCTTAACAAGCGCATATATGCCGCTATCTGCTACAGCAGTGCGCCGCGAAATCTATGAGGCTTTTATTGGAAGTGAGGAGTACGACTTTTTCCGACACGTCAACACATTCGGCGGTTCTCCAGCGGCCTGTGCAGTTGCCCTCAAAAATATCGAAATCATGGAACGTGAAAATTTATTTGCCCGCTCAGAAGAGATGGGTGCAATTCTCCATGCAGAACTGCAAGATCGCTTACAGGATCATCCAAATGTCGGCAATATCCGCGGGAAAGGCTTACTAATCGGCATTGAGCTTGTAAGTGACAAAAACAGCAAAGCGCCACTTGATGTAACTGCTGTTAACAAAGTCATTTCTCTATGTAAAGAACAAGGGTTGATCATCGGGAAAAATGGCGTCACAGTTGCAGGTTTCAACAATATTCTAACACTCGCTCCACCACTAATTATTTCGTTGGATGAAAAAGATTGGATCGTTGAAAAACTTACACGTGCATTGCATGAACTATTGCCACAAGGGGGAAATGAATGAATGGTGACGAATACAGAGGTAAAAGAACTTGGGCATTTTATTAATGGTGAAATCGTAGCTGGCACAAGTGGTCACTTCTCAAATGTTTTCAATCCAAGTACAGGTGCAGTGATCGCACATGTCCCTATTGCAACAAAAGAGGAAGTGCAAGGCGCCATTGCAACTGCTCAAGCAGCCTTTCCAGCATGGCGCGCTCTATCAGTTGGCAAACGCGTTGAGATTGTGATGAAGTTCCGTCAATTGATGACCGCACGTATGGATGAGCTCATCGATATCATTTGTACCGAAAGCGGGAAAACAGTCGAGGATGCGAGGGGTGAAATCACACGTGGCCTGGAATCTGTAGATTTAGCCATCAATGCCCCTCACTTATTAAAAGGCGAGTACTCCGTCAATGTCGGCGGGGATATTAATGCTTATTCAGCAAAAGTTCCACTCGGCGTCGTTGCGGCGATTTCCCCATTCAACTTTCCAGTGATGGTGCCGCTCGCCATGACAAGTATGGCGGTCGCAGTCGGCAATTCCGTCATTTTAAAGCCTTCCGAGCGTGTACCGTGCTCCGCATTGTATTTTTCGGAACTGTGGAAAGAAGCGGGGTTGCCCGATGGTGTTTGGACAGTCATCAATGGCGACAAGGATGCGGTGAACGAACTATTGGAAAACCCCGCTGTTGAAGCCATTTCGTTTGTCGGATCGACGCCAGTCGCTGAGTATATTTACAAAACCGGCTCAAAATACGGCAAGCGCGTTACGGCATTAGGCGGCGGTAAAAACAATATGATTGTCATGCCGGATGCAGATCTGGAGCAGGCCGCAAACGCATTTTTAGGCGCGGCTTATGGGGCCGCTTCCCAACGCTGTATGGCCATTTCGACAATCATGCCCGTTGGCGAAGAAACAGCAAATAAGCTAGTAGACGTACTAGCTGGAAAGATCGCGAAGTTAAAAGTAGGACCCTATACAGATGCAGATGTTGACTTCGGACCTGTTATTACAAAGCAGTCAAAGGACGCAATCATCGGCTTTATCGACCGCAGCCTGGAGGAAGGCGCTACGCTCGTATGCGACGGCCGCAGCCCGGACATCGCTAAAAACTCCAACGGCTTCTATCTTGGCCCTACTCTACTCGACAACGTCAAACCCGGCATGGAAATTTACGAGCAAGAAGTATTTGGTCCTGCCCGCAATGTCGTCCGGGTAGATTCTTTAGAGGAAGCAATCGACCTAATCAATGCGCATGAGCTTGGCAACGGTGTGACCATTTATACGAATAACGGGGCCGCCGCTCGCAAGTTCATAACGGAAATCGACGTCGGCATGGTCGGGGTAAATGTGCCCATTCCCATCCCTGTCGGTTATCATAACTTTGCCGGCTGGAAACGGTCCAGATTCGGCGAGGGGCATATGTTCGGGCCTGACCATGTTCGCTTCTTCACCAAAACCAAAACCATTTCAGAAAAGTGGTTTGAAGAAAACAGTGAATCTGCGTCAACCTTTGCTTTTCCGAGTAATGACGGCTGATGTTCCGCGAAAATCATTGAGATGGATCGGGCGAAGTGGCAGCTGAGCAGCTTTATCACCGCTTGGGACGGGGTTATCACCGTTCAGCGGAGGTTTATCACCGCTTAATGGCACTTTATCACCGCTCAGAACTAACTTATCACCGCTTAGGCACACTTTATCACCGTTTGACCATTTTTTAGTTGTTCACATGGTGTCGGTCGGCAAGAATCTATACAAAAAGCGCACAATTATGTGCGCTTTTTGCGTTCCGATAGAAATTGCATCATGCTAGAAATCTAACAATACAGACTACTATTCAATTAAATTCCAAATACCCCCACACACTCCCAAACTGATCATTAAATGGAAGATATCATGCTAGTGAAGTCTAAAGTTGAGAATGAATCCAATTGGCTGACGAGTCCTGTTGCAAGATGAGGAAAACACTATTATTGGTATTCATTCTCTAGATTGGATACTTCATCGAGAATGACTTCCTCTATTTCATCGTTTCCAATTGCTCCACTGTGAAATGTATTCGTATCGCTCCAATAAAGTTGCCTAATTAAAACGCCATTATTCAGTTCAATCTCCAAAAATATTCGAGTACCATCTAACTTACCTGCATCAATTAATGACTGTACATCTTCCAGTTCTAGTTTATAAAATTCGGCTAAAAACTTATCCTTAGATGACGGTGAAAATGTATGCAATCTCTTTCCATCTTCGGTACTTTGAATATGGATATTCTTCACCAACTTATCCATAGGGTAGAGTTCTCCGACCGTTTTCGCCTTTTTATTCCTGTCGGCTACATATACAACATCATTGGCAACAACAACTAAGGAAGTTGGATATCCTTTGATTTCATAAATGCTTGTTCCTTCCTCCAAATATGTCGCATCACCATTTTGCTCCTTGTGATTACTACATGCACTGCCAGCCATTTTATAATTCACTTTTCCGAGCTCTCTACCCTTTTCAATCGTTACAGGAAAGTTTTCATCCGGGTGCGAAAAATGATGCTTGTATTTAATATCATTGATCATCAGCATATTCACCCATTCAATTTCTGCGTCAGGACATCCTGTAAAAGAAGTTGAATAACTAAGACCGCCTCCATTAGAAGTGATCGAGTTACTACAAGAAGATAACAACAAAGCAATGACCGAAATACGTATCATATTTTTAAAGTTTTCCATCATAACACCCCCTCTTTATTAGACTATTATCTCAAATATAAGTTACGATATAATTTAAATACTTCGTCAATTTAACGTATACATTCATACACTAAACTGCCAAGTCCGTTGATACCGAACTACCTTAGAAATAACACTGCATACATTTAGGTGGTGTCTACAATTGACAAACTAATTAATAAGACATTTGAAGAGCAGACATATTATGTATTGAAAGGTTGAAACCATGCCAACAATTACACATGAAATCCATATTAATGCACCCATTCACATCTGTTTTGACCTTGCTAGAAATGTAGATGTCCACACGGAAACAACGGCAAAAACGAAGGAAAAAGCCATTGCTGGAGTGATGACTGGACTATTGGAAAACGGCGATACCGTCACGTGGGAAGCCGTTCATTTTGGAATTAAACAAAGATTAACTGCGAAAATCATTGAGATGAATCGGCCTCACAGTTTTACTGATGTCATGGTAAAAGGTGCGTTCCACTCTTTCACGCACACACATGAATTCATTGAAAGCGACACGGGGACGATTATGAAAGATACCTTTTCGTATAAATCCCCTCTTGGCTTCATTGGAAAAATTGCAGACCGCCTGTTTTTAGAACGATATATGAAGAATTTTATTGCCGACAGGGCGAATGAATTGAAGAGGATTGCTGAAAGAAAAAACCATATAGCACATTAAAACGAGCAAACTAGACCATATTAAAAATGCAGATGCAAAATGATATGGGAGGTTTTCATAATGAAACAAGGTGCGCATAGCAATTTATATTCCAATCCGAAGACACCAGGAAATCGGCGGGAAGTAAAAGAAGAGATTTCAATGGAATTGGCCGAACTCGGCAACTTGAAGCCGAAACAGGAGCCAATGACGACGAATCAGCGGGAAAAGACGGAGAGGGATAAGTATCACGGTTAAATAGAAGCTAATCCAAGCCGCTTGTTAAGCCTAGCAAGCGGCTTAATTTTTGTAAGAAAATAATATGTTGGCGATTTATGAACACTTACCGGGATCTACGTAATAACTCAAACCGTTTTAACCCTACACACATACACCATCGAAACACTCTCCGCATGCAATTCATTCTCATCCCAATCGCCATACACTTGCACAATTTCGAATCCATTTGCGGCTATTAATCGTTCCATTTCCTGTGGGAATGAATAACGGAGAGAAATTCCATCTTGTTCTTCCGCAATTAACGTACCGTCCCGATAAATACGGCGATTCGTCCGGCAATCCAAGATCTGAGTCAGATGATTATACACATCACGATGACTTTCAATCACCTCATTGCCAATCTTATCAAGATACGTCTCCTCATATTCATCAACAGCAGAAAGCTCCTTCAACACTGGGTTTCGTGTATCGAAAATGAAAACTCCTCCATCCATCAAATGCTTTCGGACGGAATGGAATAAAGCGTCCTGCGCCTCATTCGCCAAAAAATGCTGAAAGGAATTGCCCGTCATGAAAGCGAGCGATCTTCTCACCGGCAAGTTCAGTTTTGTACAATCTTGCAGAACAAAATCAATCGATACCCCAATCTCTTCTGCCTTTTTCCCTCGCTCGTGCCAACATGCCTTCATGCAAGTCTACTCCAATCATTTTGAATCCACGCTGCGCCATCGGAATCGTCAGTCTGCCTGTCCCACAAGCTAATTCAAGTATCGTCTGTTCATGACTCGCCCATTTTAATATGACGCTTAAATCCTTCTGATACCCTTCATACAAATGATCGTACATTTCAGGATCAGCGTATTTCTCCAAGTTTTGTTCAAACAAGTTTTTGGTCATACACTTGTCTCATTCCTTTTCTTAATTCTATCTCCCTACTATTGCAGCTTAAACTAAATTATTTTTTTGGCTTTATATGCTTGTTTTAGATATCTTCATATTGTCTCACTGGTACTTTCTAGACATCATAAATTCAACTAACGGTAAAATAATCATCGATAACCCTAATATCCCTAATAGAAAGATGTTGACTGTACCGTTTATTAATTCATCGACAAATACGGCCACCAAAATTAAGAACACTAGAATAAAATAACTTATTTTCGAGCTTTTTTCTGTAATTCTTTGTCCAAGTTCCTCATCTATTAATATTCCGTCTTTATCTTCTTTGTTTCCCCAAGTAATGGCGGACAAAAACATCATCAAGACGATCGCAATAGATGAAATTTCATTGAATCCAACATCTTTTCCCATAATAATTTTATAAATCGTATAGCCTATCACAATTAAACTAGCAGCGCCAAATATAATTCCACCTAGTTTTCGAGAACTCATTTACTCTCCCCCCCATTCAAAAATAAATAATCAACTGTAACCCCTAAATTTTTCGCAAGGTCAAAGGCTAACTGTAGACTCGGGTCATATTTATCATTTTCTATAGCATTAATAGTTTGCCTGCTTACATTGCACAGGTCCGCTAATTTCCCTTGTGAAATACCTTTCTTTTCTCGGTACTCCTTTATTCTATTTTGCATACAGTTACCACCTTCGAAAACCGAAATATGTAAAACATCTTTTACACCCCCACTATAAAACAAGACGACAAAGGTGTCAAATATCTTTTACACCCTTGTCGCCTTTATACGTCACGAATAGCTTCAGATAGCAACTGATTACTCATTGGATCATTCCGCACAATAAGCAATTTATCCAAGTAAGGTTGAAGAATACCGTCCAACTCTTCCCGTCTTTCTTCAAACTGCTTCGTCCATTTGTACATGCTCCGCAACATTTGAAAATCCGGTTTATACGCACATTCTTCCACACCAATCACTTGCTTCACATGTCTGCTCAAAATCCGGAGTTTCCTTTTCCATAAAGGTGGATCCAACCAAATGACGATATCGGCCAAGTCCAAAAGGAGATGATAGGACGGGCGGTATACACCTTCCGCAATCCAGCTTCCTTTAGCATCCATTTCGTGAATGACTTGCACTTGTTCATCGGGCGTCCGCTTCACTCGAACGCCATCCACGGTATGATACACAACGGCATCTAATTCAACAAAAGGTACATTCATTTGCTTCGACAATTCTTTTGCATATGTCGTTTTTCCACTTGCGACGATCCCCATAATAAAAATTTTCATTTTCAACATTCCCATTCTAGAAATATCAATCTATATACTCTAATACTTCAATAACCTTTCCGATTTTATAAACATCTTTACCCTCATCAGGAACTTCGACGTTAATTCCGTAGCCAACGATATTCATTCGAATAGCTAATTCCATATCCACAATCGAGTCGCCTATTATGAAAGATTCATTTAAATTAATCGCAGGATACTTTTCAATAGCCTGCTGAATCAACCCCGTTTGAGGTTTACAGCAATCGCAGCCTTCCTGCCGACTATGTGGACAATAAAATACATCTAAAATTTCTACGTTATGTCTCGTTAATTCTTCCATCATTTTTTTATTTATCTCTTCATATTGCTGTAATGAAATATAGCCTTCATTAATTAAATATTGATTGGTAATGATAATGATTTTGTATCCTTTTTGCATAACTTGTTGCAATGTTTCAATGGCCCCCGGAATGAACTCAGGTTGGGTAATGAAACTCCATTTCTCATCAGGATAGTCTTCAATAATCGTTCCATCCCTATCAAAAAATGCTATCTTCAATTTTCGCTCACCTGTTCATATTTTATTTAGAATTAAAACAACAAGGATTGAAGAAATAATCGTCTTGAACAATTCCTCTCCCTCTATTAATTTCCGTCTTGAATTCTCTTAAGAAATCTTTTTCAATACACCACGCTTACTTGTATAGTGCGCTATTAATAGTTATAATAATTAAAAAATTATAGTGAGGAGGGTGGACATGGAATTTGAATTAAGCTTTAAGAATCCTGTTGTTCGTGCATGGGCGATCATCATGTTTCCTTCTACCATTCTTGCGGTGCTTCTTTTACTTTTGACAAACATTCCCGGACCTTATATCAATTTATCTATTTCTACAGGGTCATGGGCAATTTTTATTATTTGGTTTCTTTATTATAAAATAAGGAAACAAGCTAAAAGCTAATTCCCCCGCTGTCGCCCCCATCAATGAAAGTCCATTCTCTTAATAGTACATGCATACGTTAGGGTTATATGCGTGTAATCAATGCTTCCATTCCATTAATGAATTCTCTTCACCAAAGGCAAATCCCTTTATTTCAAATGCAGGAGATGAGCGCTCAAATGTCGAATGTATATTCCCATGGAGGGATGAAAATGGGAAACAAATCACTAGTGTTGAATAAAAAAAGTTGGGATGAGGTTGCGCCGCGGTTTTTCGGACGAAATCCGTTGCCTGAATACGGGCCGCTTGCGCCTCGGGAAGAGGATTTGAAGTTACTTGGCGATGTGGCTGGCATGAAGGTATTGGATATCGGATGTGGAAGTGGGCATTCATTGCAATATATGGATTCTCGGGGTGCCATGGAGTTGTGGGGAGTGGACCTTTCCAAGACACAGATTGAAACAGCGAAGGAGTTGCTGATTGACAGCAAAGCACCTGTTCATTTATTCGAATCGCCAATGGAGGAAAACCCCGGGCTGCCTCAAGCATATTTCGACATCGTCTATTCCATTTATGCGTTAGGTTGGACGACCGATTTGCGTCAAACGCTTACAAATATCCATGACTATTTGAAACCCGGCGGCATTTTCGTTTTCAGCTGGGAGCACCCATTGCATAGCCGGGCGAGCTTGGTGGGTGAAGAACTTCATTTCAATAAATCCTACCACGAAGAAGGCGCTTATGATCACGAAGCTTGGCACGCGCCTGCGATCATGCAACAGTATAAAGTGAGCACATATATCAATACATTAATTGAATGTGGATTCGTAATCGAGAAGGTTATTGAAGATGTTTCATTGACGGATGAAGATCGGGAAAGACATACGAATCGGTGGTACTCGTTTGAGAAGGCGAAGATGATGCCGACTACGTTGATTATTAAGTGTAGTAAGAAAGGGTAATTGAATTATTGTGTGAAATGCTCCTACAGAGTTTTTCAACAAACAGTCCTGATAGTTTAGTTTGATAAATATTTTTATGGGGTGCAGGAATATGCGAATGGAAAGCTGGTCAGGTTCAGCAGGAGTTTGTATCAATGAACAACAGGAAATATTAATGGTTAAGAGTTTCGGGTCAGAGGGATGGGCAGTACCTTCTGGTGGGATTGAAGTAGGAGAAAGTCCAGAGGAATGTTGCGTTAGAGAAGTTAAAGAAGAAACCGGTTATGATGTGAAAATCATTGAACTATTAAGAGTTAAAGAAACAACCATTAAAGGCATTCAGGTTAAAACATATTATTTTAGCATAGAAAAGATTGGAGAAAGTAGTGGAATCAATGATCCTGATAAAATTATTTCCGAAGCCGATTGGAAGTCTTTATCTGAAATAAAAACGATTAAACACACCTATCCTGAGGATTTAGAATTTATACTGGAGCAATTAAAACAGTAATCCTACAATAGTGCGCTATTTTCTAATAAGGATTGGCGCCAGTCGTACATATAAGCACCGAGGTGAAATATTTGAAAAAAACCAATTTACTTTGGATATTACTACTTTTATTAGTAATGTTACTTGGGTGTCAACAAGTAAGTGAGATCAATAAGGAAAATGAAGCCGAAAATCCAAAAGCACCTTATCCTTATGAGGAGGCAATAAAAAATGGTGATATAGTCAATTTTCACGGAGAAATTAGTAACTTACACAAATTCGATAGTTTTCTTAAAAACGTTAAGTCTGGAACTAAAGATCTAATTCAAATTACCATATACACTATTGAAGGGGCTCCAATATTCTACAATTTAAGTTATGACGGAAATAAAATCATATACACCTATGATAATACACTAGATGGCTTTGCTGGTTCAGACAAGGGAATAAAAAGTACATCTTGTTCAAACATAGAATCGCAAGATATTGAAAATGGAGTTGGATATTATTTAAGTGAGTGTACTTCAGAAGTCGGGAATACTTTTTATTTTTCAGTTTTGGAGTAAAGGAAAAACTAATTAGCACGTAACCAAACGCCCTGAATTCCTGTCCAATGCATAAAGGGGTCGGTGTTTATGAAGATACCAAGAATGTTTATCTTTGTTCTTACTTTGCTGTTATTGACGGGTTGTCGTTCACCTATTTACGGTCAAAGTGTTATTGATTGGGTTGATTTTATTATGTTGGATGGAAAACACTACTACGGAATCCATTCTGGGGTTTTAGCCGACGATCAATATGTAGGAGAAAAGATTGGTACGGTGAAATTTAAAGTGGCAGACAACGTAACCAATACAGGATATAAAATAAAAGACGGTGACGCTGCTTTTCATGAGAAGGGAACCGAGATTTTTCAGATTAAGGATCATCCACACTATATAGCTGTTAAGGATTCTCACTCCACAAATGGATATCGAGTATACTATTCTCGAGATGATATTGAATACCAATGGCATTTTAGAGATATGCCAATTGATGAAGTGAAGGCAATTGAGATTTACCAAGCTCATCTACCAGAAGGAAACGAGTTGATTTCCAAATTAACAAAGAATGAAGAAGTCGAAGCCTTCCTTCAACTATTAATAAATAGTGAAGCAAATCCTAATTTCCGGCCTAGCACAATAAGAGTAGATCCAATTTATTACGAAATGATTTTTTATACAGAAGATCCAGTTGCCTACAAATATTACATGGAGTTTGATGGAGTCACCTATTATTGGCATCCATCGGATACATCTATTTTATCTGATGAAATAGAGATGTTTATTGGTGAAAACTAAATACTTTAATATGGCGCATATCCACAACAAGGATCTGGGCCTTTTTTGATTGTTGAATTAGGATAGCTGTTAGGTACTTGGGCAAATTAAGATGTAAATCTTTCAGGAGGGATTGACGTGAATTTGCGGATTTTCGTACTACTCACTCTCATCTGTTTTCATTTTTCGTCAATCGCAAGTGCAGAAACCCCATTAACAGCTGCATTTATCCGTGATCATCAGTTATGGATCAAAAAGGATGGTCAAGAAATACAACTTACAAACGACCGGTATGTATATGCTCCGAAATGGTCCTATGACGGTCGCTTCATTGGATATATTGATGGAGATGAAAAGGGGGAGAAATCGGATTTATTCATTTACGACACAAAGGAAGAGGAAAGTTACCAGCACTATGTTAATTCCGTCACGTCGGACTTTAAGTGGGCTCCGGATAAAAATCAGATAGCTTACACGGATCACGGTATATTAAAGGTGACAAAAATAAAAAATGGCCGACCGTATGGATTTGAAAATGTCTCATTAGGTGTGAGTGGCTTTGAATGGTTTCCGAACGGTAAAGAATTTATTGTTTCCTCATCGTCCAACTTACTCCCTACTGGATGGAGTCCTATCCCGCTTTTTAGAATTCCGGTAGATGCAAATCTTGATAAAGATAAAATGAAGCCTTTTTATACGATTCAAACTGAAATTCCTGACTTGTTTGGGGTTGATGCTGACTATTTTAAGTGGAGTTCTGACGGGAAGTGGGTTAGCTTTTTAGTGATTCCTACCGCTTCTTGGTCCATGGACAGTAATACATTAAGTGTTTTATCTTCACGAGGAAAACAATTTCAAGCAGTAGGGAAAATGTTAGGATTTAAAGACTGGTTTAAGTGGGCTCCTTCCGCCAATGAACTAGCATATATATCCGGTGAGGGAAGGTTTTTTGTTGAAAACAAGAAAATGACGATTGCCGAAATCCCGATACTTAAAGAGCAAAAAGAATACACACCTAAAGGATTTGTAGACCTTGATCTCGAATGGTACTCAAAGGATTTGGTAATTGTGGCGCGTGCGTTAGAGAACTTGGAGTGGAAAGAAGGACCTGCCCCGACTATGTTCACCTCACTTTACTCGATAAACATAAGAACAGGAGAGCAAAAACAAATTACATTTCCAGGGAAGAATGAACTTGACGAAAACCTTCAAGTTGTCGGACCTTACCTTACTTGGTTTCGCAGGACAGCTGGGCAAGCTAAGGGTGATGTATGGGTGAAAAATACGTTGAATGGCCAAGAGCATATTTGGCTTGAAAATGTGGATGATGCTCCAACGTTTTTTATTCGAAAGCAAAGCCCTTAAGATTTATTATCTAAATAACAATCGTACTATTTGCTTTTTCCTCTAACATCTGTTATTCTTAAAAAGAATTATTTTTGTTCTTTCTCAGATTGAGAACGGATTTTGCTTTTCGTCTAAGGTATTTGAGCAAGGATAGTATCATATGTGTGGATATCACACTAGGAGGCAACAATTATGGAACAAGGTACAGTTAAGTGGTTTAATGCAGAAAAAGGTTTTGGTTTCATCGAGCGTGAAGGTGGAGAAGACGTATTCGTACATTTCTCAGCAATCCAAAGCGATGGTTTCAAATCTTTAGACGAAGGTCAAAGCGTAACGTTTGAAATTGAGCAAGGACAACGTGGCCTACAAGCTACAAACGTTCAAAAAGCTTAATAATTGCTTTTAAAAGACCCTATATATAGGGTCTTTTTTTTATGTGTTCGAATTAGATTTTATTAAACCGCCTATGCATTGTTAGGCGGTTTTCATATCCCCTTATTTACAAGCCATTTCACCGCATCCAACAAGTTCTCAGCGATATAATCCGGCTCTATGTCAGCCCATTTATGTCTGTAATGAGTTAAAGAACCTGCGCCCCACCCGGTCAAAACTAAAATTTTCTTTGCACCAACTGCATGAGCCGCCAACATATCTGTCGACCCGACATCGCCGATAAAAGCCGTTTTCGAAAGATCTAGATCATGTTTTTTCGCAGCTTCTCGAAGTAAACCGGGGCTCGGCTTACGGCATTCGCATCCTTCCGAGGAGCCGTGTGGGCATATGAATGCATCATCAAAACCAAATGCCATGAATTCATCGTAAAAGTCTTCGATGCTTGCCTGTCCTTTGCTGATCCGGTGCTGGTTTGTACAGGCAAACGTCTTAATATCATGTTCCTTCAGGAGCTTAAGAGCTTCTTTGCTAAAAGGATAGGGAGTGAAATCTCTTGGATGAATAAAATGTCCGGTTCCACCTATTGTTCCATCACGATCGATAAAAACCGCTTGTAGATTTTCCAGTTGGCACACCCTTTCTTCCCGATTGATTAATTTATTCTATTACCTCAGTAAATGAATCAGGATCATCCATCTTCAATTTGATAAAGCTTTTATTCCATTTCGCTATATAATACTTATCCCTGATCATGAAGGAATTTTCAGCAGTTGCCTGGAATTCATCCGACAGCTCATAGATTGATTCCGTGAAAACGACTTTATTCCCGACGTAGAAATCGATGTCATACACCTTTTCGCCGAGATGAGTTTTATACTGCTTTTTCTTTTGGCGGTCACCGATCAGTACGAGTGGGAACAGGTTATCTTTGAAGGCTTCCAACATTTCTTTATCGTTGTCATTAATTTCAATCTTTCGGTTGTCTTCTATTAAAATGTGTATTTTATCGACACTGGAATAGTCATCCAGTACAGCACCTAGCTTCTCAAGCCCTTGGTCTTTCGTAAGTTGATAGGCAGCCAAAAGAAATACAACGACGAAGCCGATTGCCGAGATTGTTTTTTTATTCATCCTCAGTCCTCCTGCTAATCATTGATTAAAAATCCCTTCCAACGGCTCCCATGGATAGATGGTCGCTTCAAATTTCTCCTCAATCACCGCAGGGTCATTATCAGCAAACTGCTGCGCCTCTTCCAAGCTATCGACTTCAAGAATGATCAATCCACCTGTATGATCCATGAACGGCCCGCCCGCAATCAGATTTCCTTTCGCTAAAGCTTCCCTCACATACTCCCGATGTGGAACGAGCCCTTGCTCCCAATGCGGCTTCCCTTCTTTCCATGCTTTACCTGTCGTGAAATGAATGACAAATTTCATACAAGTCCCCCCTCTTCATTCGTTACTAATCTACTTCGACACGACTTCGGATAATACCTCGTGTAAAGAGGAATTCGGGCGGGCATGGAAATCGGTTATCACCACTCAACAAGGGTTTATCACCGCTTGCAGAGAGTTTATCACCGCTTAGCGGCACTTTATCACCGCTCGGAGGAAGTTTATCACCGCTTAGACAGTATTTATCACCGTTCGACCTTTTCAGCCCGCAAACACAAGGACAAATCTTAGTTTGACAAAGGCATTTAGCGCGGCAACTGCGCATTTTGGAAAACAGTATATTTCCGCGGACCCACACTCACTTCTTGCCAACATACAACCTCGCGACAAATGCCCTTCACCAATCAAGCAATAAAACAATGCACACAGCCACCCCCGCTGTGTGCATCACCATTCAATCTATTAACTATAAACAGGCTTATCCTGTAAGCGCAGCTTGAAGTCCAAATGGGCTGAGTAGTAGTCGGTCTCTAACCCTTTTTCTGCCCCATCGCGTTTCTCCAATTTCGTAACAAGCGTACCGCGGACGCCATTTGCGACATCGTTGTCCAAGTATTGATTCCCCTCGAAAAATACTTGCGAAATTAACGGATCGCCGTTTTGTGGCTTGAATAGGAAGTGGAGATGGGCCGGTCGGAATGGATGCGAGTCAATCCACTCGAGGAATTTTCCTGTCGGGCCGCCTGTTGGAATCGAGTAATCGCCAGGGATGACTGTTTGCACTTCGAACTTCCCATTTTCATCCGTAAACAGCACCGCGCGTAAGTTTTCGGCTGGAATCCCTTCCGCAAACCCGGAGTACTCACCGTTCGCATCCGCTTGCCAAATATCCACTTTCGTATTCGCTAACGGGTTGCCGTCAACGTCAGTGACCGTTCCACTGAAGAAAAACACGTCGCCTTTCTCGTCTTCGCGCATTGGCATAACGCCTGGATTTTCAATTTCAGCCGCATCCTTCAAATAGAAAGGTCCCAAAATCGTCGGCTCTGTCCCTTCCACGTTTTTGTACATTTCTTGGAGGGCGTGCGTTTCGAAGAACACGTCCATGAAAAGCGGAATTTCACCTGACCGGCCGAGTTCGTCCGCCCAATCGACGAGCGCCTGGTAATCATTATGATCCAGCTCATGCTCGCGGATTAACTCCTTAAATTTAACGACTAGCCCATTGTAAACGTCTACTACTTTTTGATTCATCTCTTCATCCTTTCAATCATTGTTTTTATTATAAATCCCTTGCGTAATGGAAAATCTTCTCCACATCCATCTCCATACCATAGCCAGGACCGCTCGGGACAGTTAACTGAAAATCTTCATATATAATCGCATTTGACGTAATTGTGTCTGTGAATAAAAGCGGGCCGAAAAGCTCCGTCCC
Organism: Sporosarcina sp. UB5; assembly: GCF_050859005.1. Classification (GTDB taxonomy): domain Bacteria; phylum Bacillota; class Bacilli; order Bacillales_A; family Planococcaceae; genus Sporosarcina. Next base: position 1,374,873 of record NZ_CP125984.1, on the reverse strand, counting down.
ATATTTCATGTCAGGGATTGTCGAATAAACTTGCGCAGCAATCGCAGTACCTAACGATGACTCAATCATCGTGCCGCCGTATAAGGAAATGCCCGCAGCCTCCGCAATTGCCGCAACTTTTTTCGTAGCAGTCAGTCCACCAACATTCGCGGGCTTAATCGAAAACACATTCCCTGCACGATGCTTCGCTACTTGATACGCTTCTTCCAACGAAACAAGCGACTCATCCGCCATCATCGGAACTTTGAATCTCGACACAAGGCGCATCATTCCTTCTTTATTCCAAACGGGCAGTGGCTGTTCAATTAAATCGACGCCGCCATCCTCCAACGCTTCAATGCAATACATCGCGGTCGTCTCGTCCCACGCTTGATTGACATCGACCCGGACGCTCGCCGCATCCCCAACAGCTTCCTTAATCTTTAGCACGTGGTCGACATTCCGTTTCGGATCGCCCATGCCAATTTTCAACTTGAAAATATTGTGTCGTTTCGCTTGTAAACTTTCCTTCGCCTCTTCAATGTCCCGCCGTGTGTCCCCGCTTGCGAGCGTCCACGCGACTGGCAACGCAGCGTGGATTTGCCCACCAAATAATTCAAAAACCGGAATCCCTTTCGCCTTCGCGGCAAGCTCGACGACCGCTGCTTCCACCGCCGCCTTCCCAAACATATTGCCAACGACGTGTTGATTGACCGTATGCGAAATCGCATCGAAATGAGCTGCATTCCGTCCGATGACAAGTGGCTTTATATACTTTTCGATATTCATTTTGATTGCTTCCGGAGTTTCCGAACAATACGAAGCGCCCCCGATTGTCGCCACTTCTCCCCAACCTTCGAGCCTATCATCGCCCGTCACACGTACGAGGACGATTGTCTGCATAACAATCGTATGCATCGCAAGCTTATGCGGCCGGATCGTCGGGAGATCGACAATAAGGACATCGAGCGTTTGGATGTTCATGAGCCAACACCCCCCTCGACAAAATGGGCCTCCGTACTTTCTCGCACTTGTTCAATCGTCGCGCCCGGCATGAGTTCTGTCAAAACCAGCTGACCATTCACGACCGTAAATACAGCCAATTCCGTAATGATCATGTCGACGCTACGAGTTGACGTGAGCGGAAATGTGCATGCTTTCATGAGCTTACTATTGCCGTCCTTCGTCAAATGGGAAGTCGTCACGATCACTTTTTTGGCACCTACGAGCAAATCCATCGCGCCGCCGACGCCAATAATGTTTTTTCCGGGGATAGCCCAATTGGCGATGCAGCCGGTTTCATCGATTTGAAGTGCGCCGAGAATCGCAACATCGACATGCCCGCCGCGGATCATCCCGAACGATTCTGCACTGCTAAAAAACGAAGCACCGACCCGTTCGCCGACCGGCAATTTCCCTGCGTTCACTAAGTTTGGGTCCTCTTCCTCTACATCGGTTACGCCTAACAAACCGTTTTCCGTATGAAAGTGGATGAGTTCATCGTCAACATACTTCGCGACGAGTGTCGGAATGCCGATGCCTAAGTTCACGACAGAAGGTCCTTTCAGTTCATTTGCAGCACGCTTCGCAATTAACTCTTGCACTTTGTTTCCGATGGACAACACCTTCCTTCGTCAGGATTTTCTTCGCAACGATTAGCCTGTCGACGAATAGATGGGGCGTGACGATTTCCTCCGGAGACAGCTCGCCTGCTGACACGATTTCATCCACTTCGACAATGACGAAATCAGCAGCGGTCGCCATAACCGGGTTGAAATTTCGGGCGGTCTTATAGTAGATAAGGTTGCCGAGCGTATCTGCCTTATGCGCGCGGATGAGCGCCACATCTGCACGTAATGGCCGCTCGAATACATACGGTTCCCCATCGATTTCCCGTACCTCTTTCCCTATCGCAAGCTCTGTTCCGACTCCTGTCTTCGTATAGAAGCCGCCAATTCCTGCGCCACCTGCCCGCATCGCTTCCGCAAGCGTCCCTTGTGGTAGCAGTTGTAAATCGATTTCCCCTCGCTGATACGCTTCGCCGACTTCCCGGTTGCTCGTAAAATAGGAGCCTATTGCTTTCCGTATTTTCTTCTGACGAAGCAGTACGCCAAGCCCTTCACCCGCTTCACCGAGATTATTGCTTATAATCGTAAGTCCATCGACGTCTTTCTCCGTTAAACCTTCAATCAATGTGAGCGGTGCGCCAATAAGACCAAATCCGCCGACCATAATCGTCTGCCCGCTTTTTATTACAGAAAGAGCATTTTCAACCTGTTCATAGACGATGGCCAAGTTAGCTGCCCCCTTCGAATAACGAATCGCTCGCCTCGAACCATGCTGGTATGCCCGCGGTTAACAGGCAGATGAGACCGACTTCCGCAAGCTCGCCTTCAGTCGCCTCAGCAGATCGCGCTCGTTCCATCCATTTCCCCGCGTCCTTTCCTTGAAGGCAAGTACTATGGATGCCGACCATTAGTAGCAATTTCATCTTCGCACTGACGACTCCTCTTACGAGCAGCAAGTCATTCCACAGTTCCTCCGGCGCTTTCAATATGTTCGATACGTACGTTGCATCCTCTTTCTCAAGGATGGAACTGAAATAATGGAGAACATCATTCATCTCAGGATTATAAAAATAAGGCCCCTTCGGCAACCCTTTCAAGGATAGTGCGTAATTTACTGATTGGATGCCAGTTTTTATAGACTTAAGCCCGCCATACCGGTTCGCGACAAGCAAGTACTCAATCAACTCCGGAATCGTTGCGCCCCCGTCGATGGCACCTTTCGTATGGTAGAGCATGCTTCGCTCGTAGCATCTCGCTGCATTGATTCCGACGAGAAGAAGGTCCTTTTCCTTGCGAGATAAAAGCCCATCCTCCATAATGGCGCTGCGCAGGCTTGTGTAATGATCAAGTGCGTCCGGCCGGTAGTCGTGCATTTTCTCGACCCATCCTGGAACTGCGCCGTACACTTCTTTGAAATACGCCAACCCATTACTCATCTAAAATCACCCCATCCAAGAACTTCCGGATTTCAGTCAAAATGTCTTCCCGTTTCTCAAAGACCATCGTGTAATGATTGCAATCCGAATGGAACGTCGTCAGTTTCGATGTATACTTTTTCGTCTCTTCGTAATCGGCATCCGTGAAGAACGGTGGAAACGGCCCAATTTCTCCGTTCGCTTGAATGAGCAATGTTTCGCAAGCGATTTTCCCCATTACTTCAATCGGGTTGAAAAAGTCAAAACTGGCAAAGTCCTCTTCAATATTTTCAGTTGCAGATTTGTGCACCCATCCACTAGTCGTTCCGTGAATCTCATACTCTACAATTTCCTGAACAGCATCGGTCCATTTAATACCGAGCCGTTTGTAGAGCTGCCGCAACTCCTCGACATACGCTCGCTTCGATTCATACGTTTTCCGGAGCCTTCCGAGCGACGGCCTAACAATATCGTGCTGGCGTCCCGACATCCGCGCGGCACCGTCCAGTAATACGAGTCCTTTCACCGACGGCAATTCGCTTGCAACGATTGCGGAGATATAGGCTCCCATTGAATGGCCGAGTAAAATCGTGTCTTTTATTCCTAAAACGTCGATCAATTGTGCCACATCTTCCGCATGAGAGAAGATGGAGGGGGCGTCATCCATCCCCGAACTACCGCCCCTTCCCCGTAAATCACACGCGATGAATCGATAGTCGCCCTGTAAGCTTTCCGCGTAATGAAGCATATTCTTATGCGTCCCAGTCAGCCCGTGAAGCGCGATGATTGTTCCTTTTTCTCCTGGAAAATCGGCAATTTGCAAATAGCGCCTACCGAGCTCCACTTTATATAGTCGATGCGTCATTTTTTAAAGTAGCTCACATCGTCCGGATTGACCCACGTGTCGTTTGTCCAGCCGGTCAAATCGTAGTCGTTCAAGCATTCCTCAGCGAATTTCTCGAACTGATCCGCCTGCCCGCTCATATTGGCGACGACCAAGTTTTCAAGTCGGATGTTTTCGTGGTTGCCGGAATAATTGCGCTCATACAGTTCATGCCTGCCACCGTATTCCGTTCCGATGGCATCCCATAACAATTTGATGAGTTTAATCTTTTCTTCTGCTCCTATGCCGTATGAACCGCGGTATAGTTTATCCAACAGCGGACGTAGCTCTGGATTTTGGAAATCTCTTGAACTGGACGGCTGTGCAATGAGGCTACCCGCGACGACGTTCTCGATAATTTCTTTCACCCGCGGCCACCCTTCGGACATGAACATCCGGTATGCGAGCCCGTAATTTAAATTTGGCAGCTTCGCCCCGTTCCGCCCTTCATCCGGGTTTAATGCCATTGCGTCGCTCAGCGCCCAAAACATGTTTTTCCAAGCGAGCACTTCGCCGACATTTACTTGAACACCGCGGAATTGGTCAGAACCGTTCATTTTGACGGCTTTCAGCAATAAACCTGAAACGAAGTCAAGCTTGACCGCGAGCCTCGTCACGCCGTGGAACGTGAATCTATGCAAGAAACCGCTATCCGCGAAGAAGCTGTTCGCTTTTTCCACGTCTTTGTAAATGATGATATTCTCCCAAGGGATGAGCGCGTTGTCGAAAATGAGGACTGAGTCGTTTTCATCGAAACGGCTGCTCAATGGATAGTCGAACGGGCTTCCCATAACGGCGGCATTCATTTCATATGACGCACGGCTTACGAGCTTCACACCCGGCGTATCCATCGCCGCCACGAACACGAGCGCAAACTCCTCCTTCGTAATCGGCGCAGCGCCATAATGGGCGACAAAGTTATAGTTCGTCAATGCAGATCCTGTCGCGACCATCTTCGCCCCGCTAACAATTACCCCTTGCTCCGTCTCTCCGACAGCCCTTACGAAAATATCTGCTACCGCATCTAGGGGCTTATGCCTGTCCACCGGCGGATTGATGATTGCATGGTTGAAATACCAATTCCGCTCCTGCGCCTCTTGGTACCATCGTCGTGCATTGTCGGCATACTTCCCGTAGTAATCCGGATCCGCACCGAGCGTCGCGAGAAACGCCGCCTTATAATCCGGCGATCTCCCCATCTGGCCGTACGTTAGGCGCGCCCATTGCGCAATCGCATCGCGAGATTCCAACAAGTCTTGCGCACTCTTGTCCACACGGAAATATTTCTGCGTGAAGCCGCCATTGCCCGTATCCGTCTCGACCGTCAAAATGTCCTTCGTCTTCTCGTCATGTAGCGCGTCGTACAGTCGTGCAATCGACCTCGCGGCATTTCGGAAAGCAGGATGCGTCGTTACATCTTTCACCTTTTCGCCATGCAGCCAAATTTCCCGCCCGTCCTTTAAACTTTCTAAATACTCCTTACCTGTCAACGGCAATACGGTTTTCTTTTCCTGTTCAACTGGCATGTATTCACTCCTCCTTGTCCCATTACACCTATACGTATGCTTGTCTCAAAGGAAAAATGCCGAAGTAAATGAAAAACTGGTTCCCCGACAATTTTCCGGAAAACCAGTTTTTTCATTATTGAGGTGCCACTTTCATAAACTTACCGCCGTAAAAAGCGAGCGGCTCCCCATCTCCATAATTAAATTGAACGACTTTGCCGACAAACAGCACATGATCGCCACCATCATATTCCGCCCACGGTTCGCATTCCATATGAGCAAGTGAACCGCGAATCCGCAAATCATCCCATTCAAACGGTGCGGGAGTTTGAGGCCTGCCGGCAAAATGCATTGCTGTACCGTGCTGATTCTCTCGTAAAATATTGATCGTGAAAGAATTGTTTCTTAAATACGGCAACGCTCTCGTCCGTCGATCCACCGACACGAGCACAAGCGGTGGATCAAGCGAAACCGACGTGAAGGAATTCGCCGTAAATCCATGCTTGCCTTGCTCATGTGCACACGTCACTACTGTTACCCCTGTCGCAAAACGTCCAAAGCAATTGCGCAGCTCCCGTACATCTATCGTCATTTCACCCATTCGTTCATCATCTCCTTTATAGTAGTTGGTATATTATTTTTTACAATTGGACAACTTTATGAACAGTTTACTATATGCATGGAAAAGGTCGGCGTATGCTGAAAGGGGGGTTATCACCGTTCAGGCATCGTTTATCACCGCTTGAGCATGTGTTATCACCGACTCGACCATTTCCCCATACAAAAACGCTGATTCCCCGAAAGGAATCAGCGCATGTCTATTAGTTATTACACGAGAACCATCCAAACAATCATCGCGACGATAATTGTCGTTACACCTTGCAACAACGTAGCCATCGTATGCGATTTGTAAGCGTCTGTCACTTTCATTCCACTGAATTCAGTGACGACCCAGAAGAAGCTGTCGTTCACGTGGCTGACCGTCATTGCGCCTGCACCTACTGCCATGACGACGAGTGCGAGCGGAATTGCCCCTTCGACCCCCATTGCCGGAAGCAATGGTGCAACGAGTGTCGATGTAATGACCAACGCTGCCGTCGACGAGCCTTGTGCCGTTTTCAATGCAACTGCAATGAAGAACGGAATGAGCAAGAATAATGCCCCACCCGCTAGTGCATCGAAGTTCATTTCACTAATCAAATCAGCAACACCTGAATTCGAGATGACTTTCCCGAACGCACCACCAGCACCTGTAATAAGCAAAATCGGAGCCGCTTCTTTCAATCCTTCTCCGATCCACTTCGTTAATGTCTCTTCATTCCATTTCGGTAGTAGCAGGAATGCCGCGAGAACACCGAGTAGTAAAGCGACAGTCGGAGAACCTAAAAACAGAAGGAAGTTTCTAAAGCCGCTTTCCGCCATCGTCAATTTCGCGACGGACCCAACACCAATTAAAACGATTGGCAAGCCGATCGGGAGAAACGCTTTGAACGTCGATGGCATTTCACCAAACGATTTAACGATTTCATCGTAGTCAAAGTTCGTATCTTCCACATCTTCAGGTACGGTAATTTTCGAGCCGACCCTTACTGCCCATAAGTACCCAACAATGACCGCCGGAATGGCAACGAGAAGCCCCATCAGAATAATCGTGCCTAAAAATCCTTCCGCTCCAATATTACCCGCTGCCGCAATCGGCCCTGGTGTCGGAGGTACTAATGTGTGTGTTGCATAAAGCCCTGTCGAAAGCGCAACAGCCATCGATGCAATCGTAACTTTTGCCCGCTTCGCCAACGCTTTCTTCAAACTTGATAAGATAATGAAGCCCGAATCACAGAAAACTGGAATCGATACGATATACCCGATTAAAGACATAGCCAATTGAGGGCGCTTCTCTCCGATTAGGCGTAACACAACTTCCGCCATTCGAAACGCAGCTCCCGATTTCTCTAAAATGACACCGATAATCGTACCCGCCACGATGACGAGGCCGATTCCTTTCATCAACCCACCGAAGCCTTCGTTCACATTTTCAACGACGGTAAGCAGTGGCATACCGGACGTAATACCGACAAAAAACGCTCCAGCCAATAACGATAGAAACGGATGGACCTTGAACACCGCTGTTAGTACGACAATTAGAACAACACTTAGTGCAATCATTGCAAATAACATTACTTACACCTCTTTTTCTAGTATGGACTCCATCACTTTTTTTGTTTTCTTACGCAAATGTTCGAAAGCATTTGCAATCGCATCTTCCACAGGCACATCTTCATCCATAATCGCGTGAACTTCTGTAAACAGCGGCGCCAATGCACCGCGACTTTCTTCATCCACAGCCCCTGAAATGAGAATGATAGGCTTGCCTTCTCGATGCGCCGCTTTCGCAATACCAAACGGCGTTTTTCCGGAAAACGTCTGTACATCTGTTTTCCCTTCACCGGTAATAATTAAATCTGCATCTTTCATCTGCTGCTCAAACTCAATTGCCTCGAGCACAACATCAATTCCTTGCCGCATTTCACCATTGAAAAACGCCTGGAACGCACCACCCGCTCCTCCAGCGGCACCAGCACCTTCCTTTGAATGAAGGGCAATTCCTGTTTCTTTTTCAATCGCGTCGGCGAATTTCCGTAAATTCCGGTCAAGAGCGTCCACGTCACTAGGACTTGCCCCCTTCTGCGGTCCGAAAATCGCTGATGCTCCTTCGCTACCGACAAATGGATTTTTCACATCACTCGCAATCAAAAACTCACTTTGCGAGATACGCTTGTCCCATTTTCCACTGTCTATCGAGCTAATATACTGGAGTCCGCCTCCACCTTTCGGCAAGTCATTCCCGTCTTTATCCAACAGTCTCATGCCAAGCGCTTGGAGAATTCCCGCTCCTCCGTCATTCGTTGCGCTTCCTCCTAAACCGATGATAAATTTCCGGTACCCACTATCTAGGGCGTGGACGATCAATTCACCAGTGCCGTATGAAGAAGCGATATACGGATTTTTTTCAGTTTCCTTCAGCTTCATAAGCCCTGAAGCTTCGGCAATTTCGATTGCGCATGTTTCACCGTCACCAAGAATGCCATATGTCGCGCAAATCGGTCTTCCTAACGGGTCTTCCACAGTCACTGACACGTACTTTCCTTTTGTCGCATCTACTAAGCTCCTCATCGTTCCTTCCCCACCGTCAGCTGCGGGCAACAAAACCGTCTGAATGTCCGGGTTAACGTCCCGAACACCTGCAGCCATTGCCTCTGCCGCTTCGATGGCCGTCAAACTTCCTTTGAACGAATCAGGTGCTAAAATTACTTTCAAACAGAGCACCTCCATATGTACTAAAGCGCTTGCACTTAAATTATATGCGTTGAGAAAAAAAATACATTATACTTAATGTAGAAGTTTCGTGTACTATTACAGATGTTTTTTATACGAGGGGTTGGATTTTTGATTACGAAAAAGTTAGCAGAGGAAATCGTAGAACAGACGATGGTCCGATTGAACAAAAATTTAAATGTGATGGATACAAATGGAATGATCTTAGCTTCCGGGGAAAAAGAGCGTATTGATCGAATTCATGAAGGCGCAGCACATGTCGCGAAAACAAAGCGACCACTTTGGATCAATGATGACAATGCCGCACAGTGGCACGGTGCAAAGCACGGTGTAAACATGCCTATTTATTATAATGACCGATTGGTTGGCATCATTGGCATTACCGGAGAACCTGAAGAATTGAGAGACATTGCGACGCTCGTACAAATGACGACTGAGATGATGGTCCGTCAGACACTAATTACATCGGAAACCGAATGGAAACAGAAGATGATGGGACTCATTTATGAAGAGCTAACTGAGGGAGGACCACTTTCACCGATTGTCATCGATCGGCTCGCCTTATTAAAGTTCAATATGACCGGCCCCTATTTGACGATGCTCGTGCATGCGAAAAATTTACCTGCATCTCCACAGCGACTAATTGAATCGATGGAAAAACTGTTCGAGAGAAACTCTGTGCTCATTTGCCACTCACAGTTGAATGAAGTATTCATCGTATTATCTGACGCGAAACCGTCAGCACTTGATCGGACGTTGCAGAAAATCCTTGCTTTATTCCAGAAGGACGCTTCTGTCCAAATTGGCGTCGGGTTACCTGTCGAACAGTTGGATAACATTGCCCATTCGTATGAAACCGCTAAATACGCCATTCAATATGGACATTCGAATCAGCAGATTCATCACTATGATGACATCGAACTCATCGCCCTCTTAAAAAGCCGTCCAACCCAATTAAAAGAGCGCTTTACCAAGCGGATTCTTGACGGATTAAATGAGCAACTTATTGAAACGTTAGAAGCATTTTTCGAACATGATCAAGCGATTGGAGAAACGGCAAATGCTCTCGATATCCATCGCCATACATTGACGTATCGGCTACGAAAAGTGAAGGAGCTGACATCGCTAGATCCAACCCTTTTTCGCGACGCAGTTCTATTTCACATCGCCTTGCTTGTAAAGAGGATGAGATGAGGAATAAAAAACCCCCTATCGATTTGTTAATCGATAGGGTTGTTATACAACAATTGCATGATGACCAGAAATACGCCAGTGAGGAAAAGGGCTACGTGGCCGATGCAAATTTTAGGGAATAATCTTCGTTCCATTTTCGCAATCGAATCTTTCGCACATGTACAAAATAATTTTTTCAATTAATTATCCTTTTAACGCTGCTTGCACTGCTGCCGTGTCGAAGCCTAAAATCCATTTGCCGTTCAGTTCGGTTTGTGGAACGCCCATTTGGCCCGTCGTTTGTACGAGCTTCCGACCTGCTTCTTCGTCCTCTTGCACATTCACTTCACGGTATTGGATATTTTGTTCATCTAAATAATTTTTCATCATTGTGCAGTATGGGCATGTGTTTGTCGTGTACACTGTAGCTATATTCGTCATTTTCATCTCTCCTTTAGTTTTCATTTTCACTATTATGTTATACCCCTCTAGGTATAAATGCAAACAAATAGATTTGATAGGGAGGCGCAATACATATGAATGTAATTCCAGTTGGCATTTGGGGTGGCTATCCGAAAGCGAATGGGGCCACTTCCTCTTTTTTAATTGAACATGACGGGTTTCATTGCCTCGTCGACTGCGGAAGCGGCGTACTCGCTTCATTGCAAAATTATGTACCGTTAGAGAAGTTGGATGCGGTCGTAATTAGTCATTATCATGCAGACCATATTGCAGACATTGGCAGCTTGCAATATAGCAGGCTCATCAACTACTATCTGGGAAAACCATCTCCGGCGCTGCCGATTTACGGCCATGATCGGGATGAGGACAATTTTGCCAAACTATCATATAAAGAGCAAACGATCGGTGTCGCTGTTCAGGAAACCGATCGTATCCACATTGGACCTTTCGAAGTAACATTTTGCGAAACGGTGCACCCCGTCTATTGTTTGGCAATGAAATTCACAGTCGATGGACGGTCCGTCACATTGACCGCCGACACAGAATGGCATGACAAACTTGTACAATTTGCAAGCGGGACGGATCTTTTAATTAGCGAGGCTAATTTGTACGAGGAGCATCTTGGCAAAGCACCAGGTCATATGGCAGGTAGCGAAGCAGGGAAACTTGCGAACTTAGCAAGCGCGAAAAGGCTAGTTTTAACACATTTACCTTTGCACGGTGATCCGTCGGATATTTTGGACGCGGCAACAGCAGTTTTCGAAGGAGACGCTGAATTGGCGGTCGTTGGGAAAGTGTATAAGGTTTAATGGACGAGAAAAAAGCGGGCAGTATGGCAGCTGCCCGCTTGGTTTTTATGTTTAGTGATGAATTTATTTAGTTACTTAATCATCGTCGTTATCGTCGTCGTTATCGACATCTCGTTCAAATGAAAGAATTTTGCCAGTGTATGCATGAATTTCGAGCTCGTATTCGATGTCGCCGTCTTCCATTTCAATTTCATAAACATTATCATCATCTAGCTCAAAATCAGTTACGACGCCGCTTGCATGTTGCTTAGCAATCGCAATTACTTGCTCTTTCGTAAGCATCGTCTTTTTGTTTGACTTCTTGTCATCTGATTTCACGACCTGTTGTTCCTTTGCCGGTTCAACAACTTTCAATGTAGATGCTGCAACTTTTTCAGTTTGCACTTTCACTTCCGTTTGCGGTTGCGCCTTTACTTCAGTCTTAACGTTGCGGTAACGCTCTTTCTCAAATTTCAAAAACTCACCAGTAACTGCATCCAACTCGATTTCGTATTTGAATTCGCCATCTCTCATTTCGATATCGTATTCTTTACGTCCATCATCTGAATCCAGCTCGAATTCTTTCACTGTGCCAGCTGCTTTCGTTTTTGCAATGGCAATTGCTTCTTCTTTCGTCAACAGTTTTTGAGATTGAGAAACCGCTTGTTTACGGTCCTTCTCCAGTTCTTTTTCAAACTTAATAATTGCACCTGTGTACGCGTCCACTTCTAGATCGTACTCATATTTTCCATCTTTCAAATCGACGTCGAAATGGTACCGGCCATCGTCTTTATCTAACTCAATTTCTGTGACAACACCGTTTTTTACTTTTTCAATAGCGATCTGTTTTGCTGCTTGCAATGAAATTAGTTTGTCTGCCGGTTTGTCAGTGCTCGGAACCGAGTCATCCGCCAATGCAACACCGCCGATAGCTACGACTCCTGCTAATGCAGGGATGAACATCCATTTTTTCATGTTTGTTTTCCTCCTTTTTTTCTTACATCTTCATAGTACCTCGTGAAGATGAGAGGACCTTGAGAGGAATATTAGAATTTGATGAGAATCAATTACGTTGCTGAGAAAAGGTTAATCATCCCATGTAACCGTCATTACTTTGCCGGAAATCGCATGAATTTGATACGTCACTTCGTCCATATCATCATCTGTATCGATATCGATTTGCACTAAATAATAACCGCCGTTCGCCGAATTCACAAAATCCACATCATCGATTTCGCCTGTCTTCCCGGCCGGCAAATGGGCCATCGCAATCTTTATTGCTTGCCGTTCGGAAATGAGAACCGTTTTTTGCGGCTTTTCCTGTTTGACCGGCTTGCTTTCTTGTTTCGGTTGCTCAGGCATAGGTGTCTTAGTTACATTTTGTTGCGGCACTTCCGGTTTATTTTCAACCTTATTCGTCGTTTTACTTTCTACCGCTTCGATTTTCGGCTTTTCCGTTACGTCGCTTTTCGCTTCATCCAAATCATCAGGTAATGTTTCAACAGTTGGCGCTTTTTCTCCTTTATCCGTATCCATTACGATATCGGATGCCGAAGTTTCTTTCGTTTGAATAAGAGAAAGGACCTTGCCTGATCCCGCGTCAACTTCAACGGCGTATTCCGCCCCTGCTCTCGAAACTGTTGCTATATATACAGATCCATCCAATATGAGATCCTTCACTTCTCCATCGTAAATCATCGCTAATTGAGAGCTAACTTCCTGTTTCGGCAATGTTTCCGCCTTCGTCAATTTTCCTGCCGTGTAGAGCTGCCCCGCGACGACAATAATGATCGTCAAAACAATTGGGATGAACCAAGGTTTTTTCCATATGTTCATGCAAAAACCCTCCTTTCCTCCATCTTACTGCCTCATCATTAAAATTCACTGAGAACCGTTCTTTTTTTCGGAATGATCACCCGGATAACAGTTCCCATATCTACAACACTTTCAATTGTCAATGTAGCACCAAGTCCGTCAGCAATCTCCTTCGCAATTGATAGCCCCAACCCTGTTCCACCAGTTTTACGGCTACGGTCCGACTCCACCCGGTAAAAACGGTCGAAAATATGCGGCAAGTCCGATTGCGGGATTCCTTTGCCATAATCCTTCACGGTAATTTCCACTTCATCATGCTCATCTTTAATGGATGTAAAAATTTCTCGATCGCTATATTTTCGTGCATTGTCGAGGAGAATGAATAATAGTTGTTTTAAAAACTTCCCATCCGTTTCAACGATTGCCGGCCCATCCGCTTCGATAATAATTTCCCTATCATACGCTTGCCTTAACGGCTTCACTACCGCTTCCAACAAAGGAGTCAAATCGACTTCCTTAAATTCGAACACTTCGGAGCCGCTGCTTTTCGCCAAGTCAAGCATTTGCGTAATCATCTCTTTCATTCTGCCTGTTTCAGAAATAATTGCATTTAGCGCCTCATCGACGACGTCCCGATTTTCAAATCCCCGCCTTGCCAGCAATCGGGAGTAGCTCTCGATGACGGTTAACGGCGTTTTTAATTCATGGGAAGCGTTTGAAACGAATTGCTCCTGCTTCATATAGTTCTGTTCCAATTGCTCCATCATTTCATTGAACGTCCGCTCCATTTGCGCGAGCTCGTCATTTCCATTTACGACGCCGGTCATCTTTTCATACGTCCCGGATTGCCTACTTCGATTCATCGCTATTATGAGCTTTTCGATCGGCTGAGTGACAAGTCTGCCGAGCGTCATACTAGAAAGGGTGATCGGGATCATCGCAAAAATCGTAACGCCGATGAGGACATATTTCAGAGCACGCATATTTTCCTCAACATCTGTCAGCAATTGCGTCATTTTCATTGTGACGACTTCACCTGTCGGCCAAATGATTGGCATTGAGATTGTTAACGCTTCTCTTCCGTCATATCGATTTATTGTATACGGGTCGCTCGATTTTATTTTGCCTTCGACTTTCCCTAGCCCCGCCAATGATTGGACATTAAGTAGCGGCTTATTGCTGCTATCGATAATAGAGATGGCGCCATTCGCCGGAATGAATGCACGCAACACAATGTCCGCATCCACTTCTGTCTCTAATTGGCTCAACGCCGCGGTCAGCTCCTTTGCCCGACCGAGCAGCTGCTCATATTCCGTATTGTAGGACATTCTTCCGAAAAAGAAATAGATGAGAATATTCGCGAGCACGAGAAGGACGAACATTAACAAGGTCGAATAGACGTGAATCTTCTTTTTAAGTTTCATGGGCAGGTTCCTTCAACGCATACCCGATACCCCTAACCGTTTGAATACGAGAAGGTTCGCCCTGTTGATCAATTTTCTTCCGGACATATCGGATATAGACATCAACTACATTCGTGTCGCCGTAATAGTCATAGCCCCAAACCGCGTCGAGTAACTGTTCACGTGAGAGCACTTGATTTGGATGGCGGATTAAATGAAGCAGTAAATCATATTCCCTCGGCGTCAAATCGATCGATTCGCCATTCCGTTTCACTTCTCGCGATTGCTCATGGATCGATATTCCCGCAAACTCATGAAGAAATTCATCTTTCACGGCGACCTTCTTTTGGGATGTACGTATGGCGCACCTGATGCGTGCAAGCAATTCATCAATTTCAAACGGCTTCGTAACATAATCATTCGCTCCTAAGTCAAGCCCTGTCACTTTATCTTCCACATCGCTTTTCGCGGTTAATAAAATAACAGGTGCGCCGTCTTCCGCCGCTCGTATTCTTCGCAGCACATCTAATCCGTTCATGCCAGGTAGCATGAGATCCAACAGCACAAGATCCCACTCCTGTTCTCTATACTTAATAAGGCCATCCGTTCCCGAATGCGCAACGCCGACCGAATAACCTTCAAACTCAAGCTCTAATTGAAGAACGCGTGCAATCGCTTCTTCATCTTCAACAATTAATATATGCTCACTCAAATTCCTCACCGCCATTTTTTCTTTAGTGTAGCAGAAGACCGTTTTGGAGAATAAAAAAACGACCCGTAAACGAGTCGTCAACATAATTATAAAAATACGATGGCCGCTAAGACGATTGCTAGAAAAATTCTATATAACGCAAACGGCACAAGCTTAATTTTCGAAATGAGCTTCAAGAAGAAGCGAATTGAAATGAGCGAGAAGATAAACGCGCTCACAAATCCAACGATGTAAAACGAAAGATGATCCATCGAGATGTACTCCCAATTTTTCAAGACGGATACGAGACTTGCCCCTGCCATAATCGGCACCGCCATAATGAACGTGAAGTCCGCTGCGGTTCTATGATTCATGCCAAACAAAACGCCGCCTGAAATCGTTGCACCCGAACGTGAAAAGCCCGGCCATAACGATAAACATTGAACAAGTCCAACAGTGAATGCTTGCCGATATGTAATTTGGTCCAACGTTTGGACTCTTGGTCTTTTTGGTCCGAATTTATCTGCAGCAAGCATGAGAATCGCTCCTGCGACAAGCGCGAAAATAACAGTCTCAATGCCGAATAAATAATCATCAATTACATCTTTGAAAGCAAATCCAAGAATTACTGCCGGCAACATACCGACGATAACGTGCAGTAAATTAAAACGACTCGACATCTTTACGCCGTCGATTTTATACAGCCCTAATAAACTAAACAACCTCTTCCAAAATACGACGACAACCGCCAAAATTGATCCTAACTGAATGACAATTTTAAATGTAATCGCTGGATACTTTCCGAGAAACTCCTCTGTCTTTAACCACATATCATCGACGATAATGAGGTGGCCTGTTGAGGAGACCGGGGCAAACTCCGTCATCCCTTCGACAAAACCGAGGATCAACGCCTTAATTAATTCAAATAAATCCATTTACTAAGCCCTCTTTCTGCGGAACCGGATGTATCCAACACAAACCGCGAATCCGCTAATTGCTAATAATACATATACAATGATAGAATAGACGTCCATATAATGGACGATTGACTCCCAATTTTCACCGACTGCAAACCCTATTGTAACAAGAATTGTGTTCCAAATGAAGCTCCCGAGAATTGTCAATAATATAAACAGAGGGAAGTTCATACGGGACATCCCTGCCGGTACTGAGATTAGGCTACGGACGAGTGGGACGAGACGGCAAAAAAATACTGTCCACGGACCGTATTTCTCAAACCAACTTTCAGCCCTTCGTAAATCTTTTTTCGATAAACGCAGCCATCGTCCTCGCTTCTCTACAAACCTCTCGAGCCTCGGCACATCGACGAGCATACCAATACTATATAGAACCATCGCGCCGACGACCGAACCGATTGTCGCAGCGATGATGACACCCATTTTCGTCATCGTTGTAAAACCTGTCGCGAAACCACTGAAGGTCAAAATGATTTCAGATGGAATCGGCGGAAATATGTTTTCAATTAATAGCAGAAAGCACACACCAAAATAGCCGTGCTCCCCTATAAATTCCGTCACCCAATTATCCATGCCACTCTCCCTAGTCGTAAAAATTTCATTCATACACCTTCTTAATGAGACGACCGCAGTCGATTAGAAGTTTCAACATGTCCTTTGGATTGTACGCCTGAAAAAGGAAGAATATGAATTGGCGGTCCGTGGATAAGTATACGTGAAATGGACTTATGCACCGATTACTGTGGGTAAGATTGTTTATATGTTTATAATTTCTGAAAAATGAGGTGGTTAGCGATGTTTTTTATCCACATGTGGACAAGAAAATACCCGTCAACCGGTTTTTATCCCCGGCGACGGGCGCTTTTCCACATGATTTGAATCGGCACTGAAAAGTAATTTAGAATCCAATTGTCCTTCTTGCAGAGCGATCGTGACGGATTGTGAACTTCACTTTTTCCTCGACATTAACAGGTACTTGGATAGGTAGTACGATCTTATCGCGCTTCTTCTGCCATTCATGTGTCGATTCATCTACCGTCCATAAATGGCCAGGAACTTGTTGGCGGATAACCGCTTCGACCGGAATTCCTTTCGTATTGCAAATACTATATTCGTATTCGGTGTATTCGTATCCACCTTCTTTGAACTTGCCCGATTTTTTCGCGTTCACTTTAATATCGCAAGCTTCTCCTGATTTCAAACGGACGGTTTCATTCGCTTCCGTATGCTTAATAGCGTATTCGCCGATGAATTCGGCACTACCGTCATCTGGGTTCGTCCGGTACATATTGAAAACTCCCGCCGGCAATGGAAAACCGAGACCATTCTCTTTTGTATTATCGAATTCGATAAAGATATCCGGATTCGGCGTCTGTTCATTAATTTCATAAATGATGCGCGCTTTTGAGTTTGTCGATGATAGGAGCCGAAACTGCTTCTGTTGACGGTCTTCAAGATCAATCGCACGCGAGAATTTGTACGTATGGAGATTAGAAAACGGTTCTGTTTTCTTCTTTTCACGCTTCGGCAGCTCTCCACTTTTCGCTCCTTGTTCATTACCCGGCTTGCTCAGCTTCCCTGAGATGAGACGAAGTTTTGCATTATTATAGGAGACACCTGAATTGTTCTTCATTGTCAGCCAACCAGACAAATCGAAACGGTCAGCATGAATGGAAATGACATAATCCGCTTGCCATGTCACTCCGCCAGTCAAATACGATACACATACATCATTGCCCCGTTGCTGTTCAACTTTCCAAATTAACGTTGGCTCCACATGCGTTTCGTTTTCTAATTGTGGGAACCGTAGCTCGCCCTTCGGATTAATGACAATCTCTTTCGTCTCGACATCTTGCATAATAATCGGCCCGTTCGCGCGCAACAGCTTGAACAACCGATCCTGTTTTGCAAACGGATCCTTCATTAGTAGCTGACGGCCGAGATATTTTTCAACAATCTTTACTTCATCCGTCAGATCATATGCATAGACAAGCTCCGACACATCTACTCCTTCAACGATGACGGAATCGGGTTTCAACTTACTTGCCACCCCAACAAAATGGACAGCATCGTTTTCTTCAAACAGCGGAACGGAACGTGTATCTTTCACTAGCGCAAAGCCATCCTTGTATACGGTAAGGGAACAAGCTGTCATCTCGGATTTCGGAATTTTGTGCAGCATGTTAAAACCTCCTATGTGATTGAACATTCCTCTACACTTTCCATAACATATGCTCCTTATACGCTATTCCCTTTTCAGGTGGAATTAATGCGGTGGGGTGCGAAAAAAGTTTATTACCGACTTGGGGGGAGTTATCATCGACTTGGCATGGTTTATCACCGACTCTCGGGCGTTTACCACCAACTTGGAGCACTTTACCACCGACTCGAAGACGTTTACCACCGATTCTCCCGCATTTACCACCGTTTGACTACAATTCAAGACGAAAATTCCCCTTTTACGATTGATTGTTAATGGATAAGTGCGTTATCACCGCTTAGACGAGGGTTATCACCGTTCAGAAGGAGTTTATCACCGCTTGAACGAGGTTTATCACCACTCAGCCATAAATTAGGCAATCGCCCATAACAAATGCCATGAAAAAACCACCCGCTACCAAGCGGGTGGCACCATTTCACACTTCCAACACATGACCTTTTAATTGTTCGCGCAGAGCGGCTTTTAGGAATTTACCGACAGACGTTTTCGGGATTTCATCTAGGAAGACGACATCGTCCGGAACCCATAACTTCGCGAATTGGCCTGCCAAATAGTCGAGCAGCTCAGCTTTTAGCGCATCGTCCGCCACTTTCCCGTCTTTCAAGACAACACAGGCTAGCGGACGTTCCATCCATTTTTCATGCGGCACGGCAATGACCGCCGCCTCGAACACCGCTTCATGTGTCATTAAGGCGTTCTCGAGGTCGACGGATGAAATCCATTCCCCGCCACTCTTAATTAAATCTTTCGTACGATCCATCAGTTTCAAATAACCGAATTCCGTCATAACGGCGATGTCGCCCGTATAGAGCCAGCCGTCCTTGAACGCTTCTGCCGTCCGGTCGTCCTTGTAATATTCACTTGCAATCCAAGGACCACGCACCGCAAGTTCGCCCATCGTCTTGCCGTCCCACGGCACTTCACCGTCTTCATTCACAACTTTCACTTCAAGCCCTGGCATAATTAACCCTTGCAACGCACGGATGTCGATCCGTTCGTCCATCGGTAAATCTTCCATACCGGACGTGTATACCGACAAACTGACAAGCGGCGACGTTTCCGTCATCCCATACCCGACGTAGAACGGCACGCCGAGCTTCTCTTCGAACGCGCGGATTAACCCTTTCGGAGATGCTGAGCCGCCACTTACGATGCCGCGGACCGAGGAAAGATCACGTGGATTTTGCTCCTGCTCTTTCAACACCGCGAGCCATATCGTTGGCACGCCCGCTGTCAGCGTCACTTTCTCCTGTTCAATTAAATCGAGCAAGAGCTGCGGATTAAATCCTGGCCCCGGAAGCACTTGCGTCGAACCGTAAAAGACCGCTGCAAACGGCATCCCCCATGCGTTTACGTGAAACATCGGTACAATCGGCATGATGACATCGCTTTCGCGTAGTCCCATCGCATCCGCCAACCCAAGCGCAAAGCTATGAAGGACGATACCGCGATGCGTGTAGACGACCCCTTTCGGATTGCCCGTCGTTGCGGATGTGTAGCACATTCCGGCAGGTGTATTTTCATCCAAGTCTTCCGGATAATCATACTGATCCGATGCCTCTGCTAGTAACGCCTCATAGGAATGGACATTTTCAAGTGTCGTTTCAGGGACTTCCGTGCTATCGCCCATAATGACGTAATGTTTTACCGTCTTCAGCATCGGCGCGAGCTTCTCAAGATGCGGGAATAGATTATCATCGACGAGCAAAATTTCATCTTCCGCATGGTTAATGACGTACGCAATATGCTCAGGTGCCAAGCGGATGTTTACCATATGCAAAATAGCACCTGTACTCGGCACACCAAAATACGCTTCCAAATGGCGATGATGGTTCCAGCCGAACGTCCCCACTTTCGTCCCGTGCTTCATCCCAAGCTTCGTCAAAGCATTCGACAGCTTCCTCGTCCGTTTCGCAAATTCACGGTATGGAATGCGATGAATTGTGTCCGGCCCTGTACGGGATATGATTAGTTTGTTCGGAAAAAATTGCTCAGCTCTTTTAATGAATGATGATAGTAATAATGGTGTTTGCATCAATTGAATCGATCCCCTTTTGTTTTATTTTGTGAAGCATGTAAACCCATCCCAAGCAGTCGCTTATGCCCACACAATTATATGCGGACTAGTTTCCTGCTATTCTATCTATAGCCCCATATTCTTCGCGATGATCATCTTCATAATTTCGTTCGTCCCGGCGTAAATCGATGCGACTGGAATATCGCGATACCTTCGCGCAATCTTGTATTCTTCCATATAGCCGTACCCCCCATGCAGCTGCATGCATTCCCCGGAGATCTCGCGCGCCGTTTCAGTAATCCAATATTTCGCCATCGACACTTTCGTCACGACATCTTTACCGGCCAAATGATCTTCAATGAGTGATTCAAGAAACGTTTTTCCGAGCTCTACTTTTGTCGCGATTTCCGCAAGTTTGAACTGCGTATTTTGGAATGAACCGATTGGCTTGCCGAACGCCTCTCTAGATTTCACGTAATCGAGTGTCATCTCGAGCATATCTTCCGAAGCGGTTTGCGCGGATAACGCGACGAGCAGTCTTTCTTGCTGGAGCTTTTCCATTAGATAGGTGAAGCCCTTTCCTTCCTCGCCGATCAGATTTCCGACGGGCACGCGGCAATCTTCAAAGTAGAGCTCCGCGGTATCTTGCGAGTGCATACCGACTTTATCGAGTTTCCGGCCTTTCGTAAATCCAGGCGTCCCCTCCTCAATTATGAGCAAGCTAATTCCCCGATGCTTCGGCTCCGCCTTCGGATCGGTCTTTACAACGACGAGAACTAAATTCCCATTCGTTCCATTTGTAATAAACGTCTTTTGCCCGTTCACGACATAGTGATCGCCGTCTTTGATGGCAGTCGTACGGATATTTGCAAGATCCGAACCGGTTCCGGGCTCCGTCATCGCAATTGCTGTAATGAAATCGGCCGTGATGCACCCCGGCAACCAACGCTTCTTCTGCTCATCCGTCCCGTACGATTCGATGTACGGAACGACGATATCATTATGGAGGCCAACCCCTGTTAAGCCTGCTCCGACTCGCTCCATTTCCTCCCCGATGATGACTCCGTAACTAAAATCAAGACCAAGACCGCCGGACTGTTCTTCCACTTGCGGACAAAGGAATCCCATTTCCCCGAGCTTTCGCCAAAAACTGACGGGAATTAGCCGATCCTTTTCCCATTGATCGTAATGGGGAACTGCTTCCTTCAACAGGAACTTCCGAAGCGTCTCCCTAAACAGGACATGCTCATCTGTTTCAAAACGATAGCGCGCCATGCGCCTCACCCCCTTATTTCGGCTGCATCCGGATTGCTCCGTCGAGCCTAATCGTCTCCCCGTTCAATAGCGGATTCGTGAAAATGCTTTCGACGAGCCGCGCATATTCTTCCGGCCGACCGAGCCGTTTCGGAAATAACGTCAACTCCTCAAGCCCCTTACGCGCAGGCTCCGGAAGTCCTGCGAAGAGCGGTGTTTCGACAAGACCTGGCGCAATCGTCATGACACGAATGCCAAATCCTGCAAACTCACGGGCAATCGGCAATGTCATTCCGACGACTCCACCTTTCGATGCACTGTACGCCGCCTGGCCGATTTGCCCTTCGAATGCTGCTACAGAAGCGGTATTTACAATGACGCCCCGTTCCCCTTCCGCATTCGGCTCGTTGCCCATCATCGCTGCAGCCGCCACTCGGATGACGTTGAACGTTCCTGTCAAATTGACACGAATCACTTGCTCGAAGCGATCGAGCAACATCGGGCCACCTTTCGACACGACTTTGCCGGGTGTTGCAATGCCTGCGCAATTGACGACGGCGTTCACTTTTCCGAATACCGATACAGCTTCTGCCACGTTCGCTTCGACATTTTCTGCGTTCGCCACGTCCGTTTTCAGGAATAAAACATGTTCTTTCCCCAATTCTTCGACTAAGGCGAGACCCCGTTCTTCATTCATATCGAAAACAGCTACTTTACCGCCTTCCGCGACAATTCTTCGCGTCGTCGCCTCCCCTAATCCGGAAGCCCCTCCGGTAACAATCGCTATAATTTCATGCATTTCCATCTGTCCATCCCCCTCTGTCAATAAACCCCTTCTAACTGTTGAAGCTCGTATACTAAACGACTTTCAACTAACGTTAGAGCCTTTCAATTATCGTCGCGTTCGCCATTCCCATTCCTTCACAAATGGCGAGTAGTCCGTACCGTCCGCCTGTCCGGTGCAGCTCTTTTACCATCGATATGAGCAATTTCGTACCCGTTGCACCAAGCGGATGTCCGAGCGCAATCGCTCCTCCGTTCGGGTTTAACTTTTCAGGATCCGCGCCCGTTTCCTTCAGCCAAGCGAGCGGCACGGGAGCAAATGCTTCATTCACTTCGTAAACGTCCATATCTTCTATAGAAAGCCCTGCCTTCAGTAGCACCTTTCTCGTCGCTTCAATCGGACCAGTTAGCATTAACGTCGGATCGGAGCCGATAACTGTACGGGCGACGATTCGTGCGAGAGGCTTCACTCCGAGTTCCTCCGCCTTCTCCTTCGACACGAGTAGAACAGCGGATGCACCATCACTCATTTGACTGGCGTTCCCTGCCGTAATGACACCGTTTTCGTCGAATACTGTTTTTAGTCCAGCGAGCGTTTCGAGCGTGGAATCTGGACGCGGGCCTTCATCTTTCGCGACGGTTTCCACTTTACCATCGACGCGATTCACAACAACCGGCACGATTTCGTCATCGAATTTCCCTTCTTCAATGGCCTGTATTGCTCTCTGATGGCTTTCGTGCGCGAAACGGTCGAGTTCTTCACGGGATAGCCCCCATTGTGCGGCAATACGCTCCGCGGATAGGCCTTGGTTAATGATTTCGTGTTTCTCCATCAGCTTCGGGCTCGGTTTGGCGTCACCCATATTGGAAAACATCGGTGCTCTCGTCATACTTTCGACGCCGCCAGCAATGACGATGTCCATATCTCCCGATGCAATTGCTTGCGAAGCGAAGTGGACTGCTTGCTGGCTCGAGCCGCATTGGCGATCGATCGTGACGCCCGGTACGTGAACCGGAAAGCCTGCAATCAAAGCCGCTGTGCGCGCAATATTGCCCCCTTGTTCACCCGACTGCGTGACGCAGCCTAAAATGACATCTTCTATATCGCCTTTATCGATTCCCGCTCGTGCAACTACTTCCTCAAGGACGACTGCCGCGAGCTCGTCCGGTCGATAGTTCGAAAAACCACCTTTTCGTCTTGCGACCGCGGTCCGTACCCCTTCAACGATAACCACTTCTTTCATATCGGCACCTCATTCTCTGAATTCATTGATAGTTCATATAATCATAGCTTACATGAAAGCGTTACCAAAATCCATACCATTTTTTAGTGTCAATTAGCTCCGAATCGGTCTCAAGTCGTAGATGGAAATCCGCTTTACGCCCGTTTGGACGAGACGGTTCGCATTGTAAGATGTAGATACAACGAAAGGAGGAACAACAATATGAAAAAATTTGGTCTTGCGATAATCGGCATAGTGGCGGCGATCGTTGTTCTTGCAAACTTAGGGTCCATTCTCGCGCTTGCGATTTCCGGTGCGATCGCTTTTGCGGGGTTCCACTATTACAGGAAGACGGATTCCACATTTCTGAAGCTGTTTTGGGGAGTCGTGTTGATCATCGGTTTGGTGACAGCCGTTGCAAATGTACCGGCATTCGTCGGTATCATCGCATTGTTAGGTGTGTACTATGTATGGCGTAAGTGGAATGAGCGCACAAACGACAATGTTATTGACGCAAAGTATTCCGACGATCCGTTCGTCAACTTCGAACGCCAATGGGATGAAATGACAAAATAAGGAGGAAACTACGATGAACACATTATGGAACAGATTGAAGTATACGGTGCAAGCGGACTTGCATTCGATGCTCGATAAAAAGGAATCGAAAAATCCGATTGCGATGTTGAATCAATACATTAAGGAAGCAGAGAAGCAGACGGAATCTGTTGGAAAGCTGTTGGAGCGTCAAGGCAAATTAAAAGTCGCTCTTGAAAAGGAGTTCGCGGAAGCGGAAGCAATGCTTGAGAAACGTCGTCGCCAAGCAGATCTTGCACGCTCGACAGGTGAAGAAGATTTAGTCGCATTTGCGGAGGATGAAATTCACGCATACGAAACTCGTGCAAATGAATTGGCAGCAAGTATTACGCAATCCGCACAAGAATTAATTGCGCTGGAGCGGAAATTTGAGGAAATGAAGCATAAAGTGAAAGATATGAAAGTCCGTCAGCTACAATTGATGGGGAAAGAAAACGTTACACGCGCCCATCGCCGTATGGATCAATTCATCTCTCCTGAAAATGGCGACAAGCAAGTTTCGAGCGTCGAAGAGATGAATGCGTTTATCGAAAACCTCGGCGGCAAGATCAATCGCGAGTATGAAGTGTCTTCGATGGAGCGCAGATTGGAAATGCTTGAAAAAAATACCGCACCGAAGACGGAAATTGTGTAAACTATAGTTGATTGAGAAGTTTTCGGTGATGAACGAGAACTTTTCTGCGGGAAACGAGAACTCTTCGGGAATGAACGAGAACTTTTCGCCGAGAAACGAGAACTTTTCGGGATTGAACGAGAACTTTTCATCGGCAAACGAGAACTCTTCGGCTTTGAATGAGAACTTACCGATTCAACAACATATAAATGGGAAGGTTCGCCTTCCCTTCCATCTGACATCAAGAAAGGGGCATTTACGATGAAACAAATGGATACGAATAAGATGACATTTTGGATTGTGGCGTTTCTAGCGCTCTTTTTCATTGAGGCCACTTTCCTATCGAACGGCAATATCATCTTCCTCTTTCTAGGTGCCGGATTTACGTATTTCGGGTTCAAAAAACGGTCAAAGTGGATGGTTTTTTTAGGGCTATTTTTCATTATTATGGCGTTAATGACGTTGTGGAGCTTGCGCACATTACTACTATTCGGGTTCGTTTATGTTTTAATCCACTTGTGGAAAGGGATGCCTGCCGAGCAAATGATGCGCCCGCTGAAAGAGTTTCAAAAAGAGACGCCAAATGGCATTTGGAAAAATAAATGGTTTTCCGTTCAATCCTCCCCCTTCTCCTCATATGAATGGGAGGACGTACAAATCCAAGGATTTTTCGGAGACATCCATGTAGACGTGACTGACACAGTCCTTCCGAAAGGGACGTCTTTCATTGCAATTCGACAAGGATTCGGGCGAATTAAGATTGATTTACCTTATGAAATTCCAGTTCGCATCCATTACAATACATTGTTCGGCGAGGCGAAGATCCTCGATATTAGTCCGAAGCGGATGATCAACGAGACGCTTCATTATAAGGACGGCTACGACGGGGACATTGGAGATCGGGCAGAGCTAATTATCTCCCTTTCGACGTGGATTGGAGATATCGAGGTGGTGCGGAAATGAAGAACTTTTTCGGTCGCAGCCTCTTTCTATCGTTCATCTTTATTGGAATTGCAGCATTGTACTTCTATTTTCTCGTCGATGTTCCATTAAATGAAAGCTGGATTTTCTTCTACGCAATACAGTATGCGAATGTACCATTAGGCGCCTGGATTATTATTACTTGCATCGCGCTTGGCACAGGCATTGCAGGATGGATGGGCGGTATCGGACGGTCGAAGGAGAAAGAGATTGAACAACAGTTATCGGGATTGATTCAAAATGAAGAGATTGTAAAAATCACGAAATCATTTTCCCCGAAGATTGATAGAACGCTTGAAGACGTGTCCAATATTTTAACGACGCAACGAAAAAGCTTGCAGCGGATTACGGATGAACGCGCAGAGGCACAAGATAAATTGATACAGGAACGGATCGTTCAGGAGCGGCAACGGCTCGCCCGGGAACTGCATGATTCCGTTTCTCAGCAACTGTTTGCCGCTTCGATGCTCATGTCTGCCATCAATGAGCAGGAGCACGAAAAGGCGGTGGAAAAACCGCTAATGCAAGTCGAGCGGATGGTACAGCAGGCGCAACTTGAGATGCGCGCTTTGCTGCTTCACTTACGTCCTGCCGCGCTGAATGATAAGTCACTCGCAGAAGGTCTTGAAGAGCTGTTAGTCGAATTAAAAGAGAAAGTGTCGTTCGATATCCGCTATCGATTGGAGGAAGTGTCTTTGTCAAAAGGAGCGGAGGACCATTTATTCCGCATTGCGCAAGAAACATTGTCGAATACGTTACGGCATGCGCAAGCGACGGAAGTCGATGTCCTTTTCGTCGAACGGGATGGCCTCGCTATTTTCCGTGTGCAAGATAACGGAGTTGGTTTCGAGGAGTCGGATGGCAAAGGCGGTTCGTACGGTTTGCAAAATGTGAAGGAACGGGCGATTGAAATCGGCGGCACATGCAAAATCGTATCGGTCCCTTCGCAAGGCACGATTGTTGAAGTAAAATTGCCGACAAAAAAGGGGGATGAGCTAGATGATCCGGATTCTATTGGCGGATGATCATGAAATGGTGCGAATTGGCGTGTCCGCTTATTTACAGACGCAGCCCGATATGGAAGTGATCGACGAAGCGGTCAACGGGAAAGAAGCCGTCGAAAAGGCACTCGCATTGCGACCCGATATTATTTTAATGGATATGGTTATGCCTGAAATGAACGGCGCGGAGGCGACTGCCGCGATTATTAAGCAATGGCCGGAAGCGAAAATCGTCATCGTCACGAGTTTCCTCGATGACGACAAAGTGTATCCAGCACTTGAAGCCGGCGCCATTAGCTATATATTGAAAACGTCGAATGCGAAACGGATTGCGGAAGCGATTCGCGACACGTTGAAGGGCCAAACTGTGTTGGAGCCAGAAGTGACGTCGAAAATGATGCAGAAAATGCGCTCCGGCAACGGCCACCGGCTTCATGACGATTTGACAGAGCGTGAGTTGGAGATCCTTCTTTTATTAGCAAAAGGGAAAACGAACCAGGAAATTGCTGATGATTTGTTCATCGCGTTGAAGACGGTGAAAACACATGTGAGCAACTTGTTGTCGAAGCTCGAAGTGCAGGATCGAACACAAGCTGTGATTTATGCGTTTAAGAATGATCTCGTTGAATAAAGATGGCCGCATGCCCGGGAATGGGTGTGCGGCGTTTTATTTGTGTGTGAATGAGAACTTTTCATCGAAGAATTATGTCTTCCCGTACCCCGAACTGCCTCGATGATTTACTGCCAAAATTGCAATACCATTACTACATAGATATTGAAACAATGGGTCAAAATCGATAACAGATTGACCACCCGGTCCGCCGTGTACCCATATTAAGCAGTGTCATTCGGTCTAGCAAAATACTTCCTCGAATCAATTTCATTGATTTTTGGTATCCTGCGTAACTGAGGTATGATTAGCCAAGCTAATGATACAAACAACATACCAAGACTCCCTATCGCAAACGCTAAATTGCTATTGGTGACGGTACCTATATAACCTCCAAATAATGAGCCCAATGGCATTGCAGAAGCCGAAATACTTGCAATAAGAGAAAATGTTCTAGCAAGATATTGTTGAGGAATAATGCGTTGTCCGACAGCAGCCATTGTTACTTCAGCTGCACCGAGAGGGATTAACGCCATCCCAAATATAATGATAGATACTACATTTGATGGGACAAAAACAGAAGAAAGCCAAAGTAATGAACTAATAAAGAAAGATGTTATTACCATTTTGCCGAAGTTAAACCTTTTTAAATACGGAGAAAGTATTACCCCACACAAGAAGCCTGCGGAATATGTGCCCATAAAAATTCCGTAAAGTTCAACCCCGCCTCTAGAACTTGAATATGCCGGAAGAACAGCTAGTGCTATTCCAAATGAAAAATTTGCGGCTATTGAGCCGTAAAAAAATTTCGATATTATAGATCCACGAACAAATTTATATCCATCAAGTAAGTCATTGATATATCTCTTAGTGTGACCCGTAAAAGTTCCACCTTCTGATTTATCTTTTACTTCCGATGGTCCTGAATAATTTAAAAGTAAAAAGATAAATATAGTTATTAAAAACAAAAAAGCATCTAAAAAATATATATTAATTGCCCCAAAAATTGTAATTAATACCCCACCGGTACTATTTGCTAAGATATTGACTCCCGAATTAGCAAAGCTAAAAAGTGAATTTGCACTGACTAAATCATCAGTTTCCACTATTCTTGGCAACGCAGCGGATTGAGCAGGGAAGATAAATTGATTTATAAGAGTTAATATCGGCATTATTATTAGTAATAAAATTACATTTAAAACTCCGATGTAATATAAAAGGGGGATACTTATGACAAATACGAATTGAATTGATTGCGTAACTACCAATATTTTTTTTAAAGAAATCCTGTCAACTATAGGCCCAATTAAAAATTGCAATATGCGAGGAGTCATAGTTAAGAATCCTGCTAATCCAGTATAAAAAGTTGACCCACCTAATTCATATACCAACCACATTGCAGCAATTGCATATAAACTATCGCCGACATTAGCAATGGTTCTTCCCCAAAAAAGCACTGAGAAATTTCGGTTTTTAAACAATAATTTAATCATACACTCTACCCCATCCCAATTTTAGAATATATTTTTAGAAGCACTGTTCAAAAAAACAAGCCGAGTTAAAAAAATAGACCGAGTTAAAAAAGTAGACCGTATGTGCAAAAAAATTATTTTCCTCTGAAAAAACCATTTGATATTTCAAACCCAAAGCTGCCTAAATAATACATTCTTGTGTTTGGATTAGACTCATTTTCTTTTTCCATTAAATTAAGCTCATCAAACACTTCGTTTAGTTTATTAGATATCTTTTCAAATTGCTGTTTAGTTAGGTTTACCTCCGCTTGCATCATAGATGTGCCATATTTATCATCTTCAAAAAATGCCTTACTTGGTGCATTAATTACCCTTTCTTTAACCCTATCCATTGTTTTTATTAGCGCCATTCTATTAGCCTGACTTATTTCATCCGCATAGGGGAACAGTTCTGCGCCTGGAAGGAAGGATAATGCAACAGCTCTATAAAACTTTTGAACAGTGCCACCTTTTACTTCTTCACGTATAAGGTTTATAAAATTAACCTTTTCTAAGGCCTTTAGGTGATAATGAACTTTTGAACGTGGGATTTCCAGAATTTCAGATAGTTGTTGCCCGGTATATTCCTTTTCAATGAGCAATACTAATATCTGGACCCTCAACGGATCGCTTATTGTCTTTAGTTGTTCTCTGGTATGTACAATTTGTATTTTTTCCATTTTATCGCTCCTCTTTTTTGTTTGAAATGGTTAATCCCCCCGCTTAATCTCCCTACTTATGTATTTGAAGATTAAAAACCTTAGATTAAAGGTAGGTGAATCACTTGGAACTCGTATCGAAATTTACCATAAATGTATTTTCCCACTATTAAAAATAATTTGCAACTAAATCTTTGTCTTTCGAAATGTATTTACGACTGTAAGCTCGTTTTCTATTTCCAAATACCTTTGAATATCAGAATCTAGATAATCTCTCCTTTCGGAATAGTAAAAAGGCAAAAGAAAGGCCGAGCCCTCTAGAACGGGAACTCGTGCATCTCCCCTACCTTCACGCAATAAAAAACTGCCCCGCCACCGGAATTCCGATGGATGGGGCAGTTTTTACGATTCAATTAATCCTCTTCCAAATCCAAACGATTTTTCTTAAACATTTTCGACAAGATTTCATACACGATCGGTACAACGATCAGTGTCAACAACGTAGAACTGATCAGACCGCCGATAACGGTAATGCCGAGACCTTTTGAAATCAAACCGCCGCCTGCTCCATTGCCAAGCGCTAATGGAATGAGGGCACCGATTGTAGCAATCGCCGTCATTAAGATCGGACGTAAACGCGTAGCACCCGCTTCGAGCACTGCTTCGCGCATTTTCAATCCAGTACGTTCCATCCGGATAATGCGGTCTACGAGTACGATGGCATTCGTAACGACAATACCTATTAACATTAACAGACCCATCATAACCGGAACGGAAATCGTTTCGCCTGCGATAAGCAAGCCGACGAACGAACCGATAACTGCAAATGGCAGCGAGAAGAGAATCGCAAACGGTGCGACCCCTTCACGGAATGTGACGACGAGGATGAAGTAAACAATCGCTATCGCTGCTAGCATCGCAATGCCGAGCTGCGTAAATGCTTCTTCCATGTCAGCTGCGACACCCGCCGTATCGACCGCCACACCTTTAGGTAGATCCAATTCAGCAATTGCTTTATCGACTTCGGACGTTGCTTTCGAAATGTCGGCATCAACGAGCTTACCTGAAACAGATGCGTAATATTGTCCTTTGCTTCGGGCTAGCGTATTGTACGTCGATCCTTCCTCGACTTTCACTAAGTCGGAAAGCTTCATCGTCGTCCCTAACGCTGTCGGAATTTCTTTTTCGAGCAATGCATCGATTGATGTCGGTTGCTTGGCTTCTTCCTGCTTCACGACAACTTTCAATTCTTCGCGGTCTTTGCCGATTGTCGTAACAACTTCCTGCGTCCTCATCGGATTAAGCATCATGATAATTTGCCCAGTCGTCAATCCATATTGCAGCAACTCATCTTGCGTCGCTTTCAATGTGTATTGAACATACGCATCTTGCGCACTTGAAGAGACGTCCTCGATGCCTTTCGTATCACTCATGACCTTTTCAACCTGTTGGACTGCTTCCTTCAGGCTGCTTAAGTTCTCACTATAAAACGTGTAGCTAATTTCATTCGAAGACATTCCCATAGAACCGAAATCTTGACTCTTCCATTCTCCGGACTGGCCGATATTGAATACATAGTCTTCAACTTCAGCCCGTGCTCCTTGGAAGTCTTCCATATCCGGGTCAAAGATGAGATACATGAGCGCACCATTCGAGCCGCCGCCCATCATTGCGGTCATCGGATCTGCACCGTCCGTAATGGATATTTGAACGATATCAATATCATCGCGTTTCAGCATTTCCTTTTCGACGACTTCAACGTTTGCCAATGTATCCTCCATTAGCTCACCTGTCGCCGGTGTGTACGTAATGTACATTACTTTCTCTTCATCGCTGCCTAAGAAACTGAAGCCGATTAGCGGCATAAGCGCTAAGCTACCTGCCAATAACACGACAGAAATAATCGATGTAATGATTTTATGGTTCAGTGACCAATTTAAAATGCCTTTGTACCAATTCGCCATTTTGCCTGCTTCTTTATGCTGGCTTTCCGACTTTTCCCCGTACAGCTTTTTCTTGAATAAAAAATGGGATAATGCCGGCACGATTGTAATCGCAACGAGCAATGAAGCACCAAGCGCAAACGACATCGTCAATGCGAACGGCAAAAACAGCTCCCCTACCATACCGCCTACAAAGATAAGCGGCGCAAATACCGCAACAGTGACGAGCGTCGATGACATAATCGGTTTGAACATCTCGATCGTCGCTTCACGAATTAATGCGCGGCCGGATAATTTCTCCGTTTTCAAATGAAGTCTTCGATATATATTTTCCACGACGACGATGGAGTCATCGATGACGCGACCGATTGCAACGGTAATCGCACCGAGCGTCATAATATTAAGCGTAATATCCATCCAATGAAGAATCATAAGTGCCATGAAAATAGAAACTGGTATTGAAATGATCGATATAATTGTTGATTTGAAATCACGTAAAAATAATAGAATGATCAGTACAGCAATCAAACCACCGAAAAGCGCTTTTTCGACCATCGTCGATACGGATTTCTCAATCGGTTCTCCTTGGTCAAGAGATACTTCAACGACAAGACCGTTAATCGCTTTTTCTTCATCTTTCATTAGCTTTTTCACGTCATTTACAACATCGACCGTGTTCGCACGCTGTCCTTTAACGATTTGGATAGCAATCGCATTTTCACCGTTCGTACGTGAAACGGACTGCACTTTGCCGATTTTTTCAATCGACGCAATATCGCCAAGTTTAACAAATGGCAATGGATTCGCCTCTGACGGCGTAACCGGGATGAGCATGCCTTTGAGCTCATCAATCGTCATGAACTTGCCGTCAACAGCGACCGCCTGCTCGCCTTCTTCAAATTCATAAAGTCCGAGTGATACTTCCATATTGCTCGCTTGTATCATTTGTTTAACTGTGTCTTCCTGTAAACCAAGCTGAGCCATTTTCTCTTTGTCGTATGTAAGCTCTACTTCTTCAATATGCTGACCCGAAATTGTCGCGGAAGCAACTCCATCAATTTTCTCGATTTTCGGCAGCAAAATAGCTTCGACTGTGGACGTCAATTCAACGATATCTTCTGACGTACTGCTCACACTTAACGCAACGACCGGCATCATATTCATGCTAATTGCTGTAATGACAGGTTTCTGTGCGTCTTCCGGCAAGGATAAGGAATCCATTGCGGACGCCAATTCCCGCTTCGCTTCATCCATATTAATGCCGTAATCATACTCCACTTGAATGCTCGACATATTGGAATACGAATTGGAGTAGACCGATTTCACATGATCTAAATTCTCTACCGCCCTCTCTATAGGTATCGAGACTTCCTCCATCACTTGTTCCGGAGTTGCACCGGGATAAACACCCATCACTAGTAAATACGGAATCGAAATGTCCGGCAGCGTCTCTGTTTTCATTTGAGTTGCCGAATAAACCCCTGACACCGTTATAATAATAGTGAGCAACCATACTGCTAATTTATTCTTTAGAACAAAATTGACTAACCCTTTCACTGTTACACCTTCCCCCGAATTGACAGTTTTGACTCATTTCTTTATACTAATGACCAATCAGTCAATTGTCAAGAATTAGCATAGGAGTGATCCAATATATGACGAAAAAACAACTTATTATGGACAAAGCATTGGAGCTCTTTGCAAAGCAAGGATTTGAAGCGACGTCTGTCCAACAAATAACTGACCACTGCGGCATTTCCAAAGGAGCCTTTTATTTATCGTTCAAGTCAAAAGACGAATTAATCGTCGCGTTAATCGATCACTTTATGAGACAGTTCACTTCGGACATTGACTATGTGGTCAACAAGGAAGTAAATGGCGAGAGTTTATTATATGATTTCTATTACACGACATTCCAATCGTTTCATAAACACTCTGATTTCACGAAGATCCTTATGAAAGAACCGGCGCACTCATTTAATGAAGAACTGTTCTTGAAACTCCATAATTACAACAAAGCTATCGAGAAAGTAATTTTAACGATGATTGAACGATTATACGGTGATCAAGTCATTTATTTAAAATACGATTTAATGTTCTGCATTAAGGGCTTCATGAATACGTATTCCGAATTATTTTTGCTCTATAAATTACCGATTGACTTGGAATTACTTGCACAATCCCTCGTTGAAAAGACGAATCTGCTTGCTAACAACATGACGATTTCCTTTATTTCTGATGAATTAATTCAAATGATCGATCAGCCTTTGGATGAAGAACACTCATTGGACCAAATCGTTAACATCGTGGAGAAGAATATTGAGGATATGGAGGATTCGATTGAGAAAGAGTCGTTAATTCTATTGAGGCAAGAACTACTAGAGCCTGCGTTGCATCCGGCAATCGTAAAGGGGTTATTGGAAAACATCCGGCACCACCCCCATTGCAAATGGACTGCTTATTTATTGCGGAATCAATTTGGAATATAAAAAAAAAACGCTTTGTCAGCTATTCTTCAAGCTTTCAAAGCGTTTTTCATCTTTATTTATTCTCCAATTACCCGATTTAGTCCATGAATGACGCCTGCGTGCAATCCTTCATGCCATGTAGCGAATTGAATGACCGCATCGACTGTCTTCATCGTTAGCATATCACCAATTTTCATCGGTTCAGGAAGAACTTTGTCGAGATTTCCTTCCAATGCTTCAACAACACGCGGCATTTGTTCTTTTAAAGCTGTAAGCAATTCTTCATTCGAAGGAGCTTGACCTTCCCACTTCGCAGGGCTTGTGCCCATTGCAAAAAACGCATCCCATTCAGTATGTTGCGGCTCATAGGATGGCAACACCTTCGCTGCAAATTGTTCTAAGGAACAATAAATATGCCCGACATTCCAACGGATTGTATTATTAAATCCGGTTGGTTGCTCGTCCCATGCATTTTCCTTCGCCTGTGATAGACGGCCCATCGTGTACATTCTTGCAAATTTCAATTGTTCAATTGTTTCCATGTCCAATTCCCCCTTTTCTTTATCATACTAAAATGAAAGGCGGACATCCATTGAGGAGTCCGCTTTTTCTAACAATTTTTCAGTTCTCTTCTATCTTGAGTTCATCGACAAGCGGCTTGTTTTTACTATACGCGGATGGCTCATCCATGCCTGTCTTATTCTGTGCATTTTTGCGGAATTCAAATGTATAGTTTGAATCGGAAGGGTCCGCTAAAGGGAGTTCATGCGCCGGTCCAACCCCTTTTCCGGGATGAAAGATTTTCGGCTCCAAGTCCTGTTTGTTCGGGTATTTACCATCAAGAATTGTCATATGGATCCCTCCTTTTTTCAAATTATACACGGCAATGACCGCGGTTCGCGACAGGTAGTTTTTAGCTTTCCCCTTTTATGGCGATACATATACGTTTTTGTCAAAAGTTATTCAAAAGGAGTTCACAAAAGGAACATCATCTTTTGTTTTTCGTCAAAATTACATAGAAGTGACGGAGGTACTTATATGCAAAAATGGTTCGGCGCTCTTTTTCCGATTGTCAGCATTTTAGTTCTTTTATGGATTGAGCAAAGGGTTGGGGTTTCATACGGAGTGAAAACGGTCGCGAAAGTTATACTGTTTCTCGTAATCCCTTTAATGCTTTTCCGTGCTACAAGATTCCCATTCATTCGTTTCCGATATGCGGATCGAAAGAGTATACGACTTGCCTTCATTTTAGGAATTTCGATCATGGCGCTCATCATCGGGGCATTTCTTTTATTGCAACCGCACATCGACATCGCTTCCTTGCGAGACGATTTGCTACAATCCGGCATCACACGTGCTGTATTCCCGTTCATCGCGCTTTATATATTATTTGGAAACTCAGTGATTGAGGAATTCTTTTTTCGAGGCATGCTTCCCTTTTTATTCGGCAAGTCCAAAATGCGGTTTATCTTGCCGCCATTCTTTTTCGCCATTTACCATATCGCGATCTTCTTACCATGGTTTACATTGCCGATTTTATTGTTAGCTGTCGGTGGATTATGGGCAGGCGGCCTGATTTTTCAGCTTGTGAATGAAAAATGCCGTACAATCCTGCCATCGTGGATTGTCCATATGTTTGCGGATCTTGGGATATTAGTTATTGGGGTGTATGTTCTTTATTTTTATTAACATAGAAAATCCGCATGCACGCCAATTTCTCGGCGATGCATGCGGATTGTTTATTTTGTCGGCACGGTCACAGTTACTTTGAACAAATCACCGTCCAGCTCAATTTTCATATTCCCGTCGTGCATGTCGACGATGGATTGTGCGATAGCTAAACCAAGTCCTGAGCCATCGGTATGGCGCGATGTATCGGCACGTTTGAAGCGTTCGAACAGCTCATCGATATTTTCACCTAGCTCGTATTTCGTAATGTTCTTCACGACGAATTCCGCGGACTCCCCTACTTTTCGAAGCGTTACGTACACGCGGGTGCCTGGGAGCGAATATTTGATGGCATTGACGATCAGGTTATCAAGCACACGCCACCATCTTTGGCCGTCCACTTGCGCGATAAGCATGTCATCCGGAAGTGTCGTTCTGAAATCGAGACCAGATTCAGTGATTTCTTCGGCATGTTCCGCAAGGGCTTGCTGGAGCAATTGTGTTAAATCGACACGCTGCTTATTCAGCTCAAGATTGCCACTCGCCATTTTCGATACTTCGAATAAATCCTCGATAAGCGTCTTTAACCGTTGCGATTTTTTATCCAATATGTCGACATATTTCGCCCGTTCCTCCGGTGAAATCGTTTCATCCTTTAGGAGATCGGTGTACGTAATGATCGATGTCAATGGCGTCCGTAAATCATGACTCACATTTGTGATCAATTCCGTTTTCAACCGCTCGCTTTTCGCTTGCTCGGTCATGGAAGCCCGCACGCCTTCTCGAAGATTGTTCAAGTTCTTCGCGTGCTCCGCGAGTGGTGAGCGACCTTTGATTTTAATATCTTCATTCAAACGCCCCGAAGCCATTTGCTCTGTAGCAATGATGATCCGGTTCAAGTACGCAGAACGTCTGACGAAAGTATAGAGAGCTGGCAAACCAAGGAATAGGACGCAAGCAAAATAGACGACAAAGAGAGACGGTTCCATGAATCCGACGACAAATCCAATACCTGCAAGGAAAAATCCAATAAGCAGGATGAATGACTGAACGCCTATCGACTTTTTCAAGAACATTTCACGCCATGCTTTAAAAAACTGGAGTGTGTAACTGTTTTTTACGTCCTTTGCAAACACCCCTTCCCGCTTCCATCGTTCCACACCATTTACAAGTTGGAATGCAAGTAATGCGGTCATAGCGACGCCCCCAACAAAGAAGGTGCCCAGCCAAATAATCCACCTGTCCATTCCTTGGACCGTAAAAAAGTTCAACAGATCGTAGGATTCGCTTTTGATATATCTGGAGTAAATTAATGCTGACATAAGAAAAGCAGCGGCTTTTACATCGATTTTCACGTCAGCATACCAATCTTCAATCGATATCCCCGTCACCCATTCCTTTTGAAACTTCATGACAGTTACTAAGGCAACGAGTGCTCCGATGCCAAAGAGCCAAAAGATGTACATCGCAAATTTGCCTTTATTGAAATCCTTGTATTGTGAATAGAATGCGCCACCTTTTGCTATAGCCGCCTTCGGTACGATGACAGTGCCTTCGAAGGTTTTTACGGAATTGATTATTTTAATACTTTCACCGGATTCCGCAATTGCCTCTTGGTAATAAATTCCATTATTGTTGTCAAAGCGTCCCGGCAATGAATTCGCCTTGAAATACCCTTTTGCGGCATTGAATTCCTTTTTATAAATCGAAGACACTGCAACATTTCCAGAAGAAAACGTCTCCCCCGTTTCAACGTCGGTGAATTCATAGGCAACCGGCAGTGAAAAGGAGTTCGCTTTCATTTCATTCACATATTGAACTAAAGCCTTCTCTTTTTCTTTACGTATTTTTGCCTCTACGTGATCATCGCTCTCGAAGTTCTTTCGGATATCCGCAAGTTTCCTATCTCGTTCTTCGATCAACGTATTTTTCAATAATTCATTTCCAGCGTCTTTCGCATCTGCTATCCTCTGCTCATATTGGTCATGGACATCGGAAATCTGGTCCGGAAGTGTACCGTATCGCGTCCGATGTTCCTCGATTTCATTATCAGATACGGTAATATTATTCTTCGCCTCTTCCACGTCAATCGGGTTGAGTACTGTCGGACCGATTGTGCTGTAAAACTCATCAAGCCGCCAAGCGAAGTCGTGGTAATCGGAAAAATCCTTTCCAATGAGTCCCGTCCCTTGTCTTGCGAATGAAAGACTGGCGAGTAGCACAATCGTGACAAGCGCAGCCCATAGTAATAGTAGAACTTTATTTTTCATCATGCCGTGCCCCCTCTAATAATGCGTGTGAAATAGGCGATGGCACGTGTTGACCGTTCCCATCCACTTTCGATGACGTCTATAATGTGGGGCGAGCAATAGGCAATGCTAATAACCGCAATTCCGATAGCAACGAATGAGAACAGAAGAGGCCCCCACTCACTTCTCGATTTTGTAGCCAATGCCCCACACCACCTTTACATATCTCGGATTTTTTGGGTCCGCTTCGATTTTCTCGCGTATTTTACGGATATGGACCGCCACAATATTTTCCGCATTATACGCTTCTTCATTCCACACGCGTTCGTAAATTTCATTTATCGAAAACACACGCCCCGCATTTTTCATGAGCAATTCCGTAATCTTATATTCGATCGGCGTCAACTTCACCGGTTTCCCATCAACCGATAACTCTTTCGCATCTTCATCCAGTGCTAACCCGTCAATTTCAATCTTTTTCTGACCTTCATACGTTCCAAATTGAACATATCGTCGTAGCTGCGACTTCACGCGCGCCATCAATTCAAGCGGGTGGAACGGCTTCGTCACATAATCATCCGCGCCGACCGACAACCCATGGATCTTATCCGTATCCTCCGCCTTCGCACTGAGCATGATAATCGGAATGTTTTGCTCCTCCCGAATTTTGAACGTCGCCGTAATCCCATCCATATTCGGCATCATAATGTCGAGGATGAGCAGA
The DNA here is from genome assembly GCF_050859005.1 of Sporosarcina sp. UB5. Taxonomy (GTDB): domain Bacteria; phylum Bacillota; class Bacilli; order Bacillales_A; family Planococcaceae; genus Sporosarcina. Next base: position 1,336,362 of record NZ_CP125984.1, on the reverse strand, counting down.
TGGACTTCATTCGTTTGAATCAAATCAAGCGCCTCTCTCCCATCCGCCGCCTTCAACACGTCGTATCCTTCATTTTTCAAATAAATTTCGATCCCATCGCGGATCTCTTTATCATCATCCGCCACGAGAACTGTGAACTTCGCCATCATCCGCACCTCACTTTCCTCTATGATACCAATTGTAGTGGGTAAATCTTAACATTCGATGAGGGGAATTATGAAGAAATTCTTAAGATGGTGGAAAAAAGTGTAGATTTGGTGCTGAGTGGTGATAAACGTTGGCTAAGCGGTGATAAAGTCTCTGTGAACGGTGATAACTAGGCTGCGAGCGGTGATAAACCGCTTGTGAACGGTGATAAACTCGGTCGGGTCGGTGAAAGAGGATTATGACTAAATGAATAATCATCTCCCAGTTGAACAAGCTTTGCATATACGGGAGGTGAACTGACTTGGCAAAAGATAAGAGGATCAAGAAAGGCAACACATTGGATCGCGAGGAATTCGGGTACGGTTTTGACATCAGCCCCGATGATTTGAATGTAGTCGGGAAGAACAACAATGTGAAGAATAAAAACAACAAGAAAAAGGATAATAACGAGCAGCGCCCGCCTACCAATTCGTAAACACTATTGATTTTTCCGAATCAAACGACTATAATCATTTCAATTACATCTTACGAAAAGGCAATGAGAGGGAAAAGTAAAAAGAGGATGTCGCATAGAGAGCTTCTGACGGTGGAAATGAAGCGGACTAATCTTTTGAACATGATCCTTGAGCTGTGCACTGAACGTCTTTTGACTAGTAGGATGCGCCGAGGTTTGACGCTCGTTATCCACGTCAAAGTATAACGCTTTTTTTGGCGCGTACTTTTGGAGACGTTCAGCGTGAGCTGGTCGTGAAGTAAGGTGGTACCACGGGTGATAGACCCCGTCCTTATCGGTTTTTATCGATAGGGGCGGGGTTTTTTATTTTATTCAGAGGAGGAAGTTACATGAGTGTTTTTATCGGAGGGGCATGGCCGTATGCGAATGGGTCGCTGCATCTTGGACATATTGCGGCGTTGTTGCCGGGAGATATTTTGGCGAGGTATTACCGGTTAAAAGGCGAGAAGGTACTTTATGCTTCGGGAAGCGATTGCAATGGGACTCCTATTTCAATCCGCGCGAATGCGGAAGGAGTGTCTGTGAAGGAAATTGCGGACCGTTATCATACAGAGTTTATCGTTTGTTTTTCAAAATTGGGATTCTCGTATGATATTTACACACGAACAGATGGAAGGTTTCACCATCAAGTTGTTCGAAATGTATTTCTAACGCTACTGGACCGCGGTTTTATTTTCAAAAAGGAAGTAGAACAGACGTATTGCGACGTTGATGAGCGCTTTCTTCCCGATCGTTTTGTCGAAGGGATTTGTCCGCATTGCGGAAGCCGTGCACGAGGCGATCAATGCGACAATTGCGGTTCCCTCTTAGATCCGCTTGATTTGACGGGGCGCACGTGCAAACTTTGCGGGAATGAACCTACTGTACGGAAGACGGAGCATTTTTATTTCAAATTAAGCGCTTTTCAAGATGAACTTGATAACTATGTCGAGAGCGCGAAAGCTGAAGGGAGATGGCGTGAAAACGCAATTCACCAATCTGAGCGTTATATACGAGAAGGCCTCCATGACCGGGCAGCCTCAAGAGATTTGGCGAATGGTGTTGGCATTCCTGTCAGAGGATATGAGGATAAGAAAGTGTATGTGTGGATCGAAGCGGTGACGGGCTATTATTCCGCGAGTCAGGAGTGGGCAGTATTGAACCGTGTCGATTTTGCGGAGTTTTGGAATGAAGATACAGTTTCCTACTATGTGCACGGCAAAGACAACATTCCTTTCCATACAATTATTTGGCCAGCGATTTTGATGGGGATTGGCAAGGAGGACGCATTACCGACCCATGTCGTTTCCAATGAATATTTGACATTGGAGAAGCGGAAATTGTCGACGAGCCAAAACTGGGCCGTTTGGGTGCCGGATATTCTTGAACGCTATCACCCAGATTCCGTGCGCTACTTTTTGACGGCGAATGCTCCGGAAAACCGAGATGCAGATTTTTCATGGCGCGAGTTCATTTATAGCCATAACTCCGAGCTTCTCGGTGCTTACGGAAATTTCGTGAATCGGACGTTGAAGTTTATTGAGAAATCGTACGGTGGGATTGTGCCGGATGCGGAGATTAGTTTGGAAATAAAAGACTCGGTTTCGGGGCTTTATTCCAAAGTCGGAGAGCGAATTGAGGCGGGACATTCTAAGGAAGCGATCGAAATGATTTTTGATTTTATTCGCCGGGCTAATAAATACTTCGATGATGAAAAGCCTTGGGTACAGATTAAAGATGATGAAGCGGCATGTGCGCGGACAATGGCGATATGTGTATACATCATTGCCAATCTAGCGCAACTCCTCTCCCCTTTCCTGCCGTTTTCGAGTGAGGACGTCGGGAGGATGTTAGGAGTGAGGAAGTTTGAATGGAATGAAATTCAAATTGGGGGGAGAGCTTTGGTTGATGTCAAACCACTGTTTGACCGGATTGATGTCGGGCAGATTGAGGTGGAGTTGGAAAACCTGAGAAAACATGCTTCGGTGAAATAAAAGTTGATTGGGTTGCCATGCACAGTCACAATGTACCTCCTTTGATTGTGGCTGTGCATGGAGATTGTGATAGATCCAATCAATTATGTTGTTAATTATTCCTTTGAATTAATAACGAATTACATCTCTAGAAAATTGTAAACTTCTTATTGTACTTTTATCTTGAATATCAATAAAGAAATTAAAGTTCCATCTTCCAACTGAGAAAGTGACTACTCCAACACCAAGCTCTTCATTATAATTTTCATAATCAGGTCTCCCGAAAAAGCTTATCAAATCTTCTTTATTAATGTTGCCGAAGTCGGAAATACAAATAAACTTTAATTCGTCTTCAATAAATAATAAATAGAAGTCATCATACGAAAATACAGTGTCTATTTCACTAGGCATTTCAATCATGTTAGGTTCGCCTAATAGTTCTTTAACTTCAACTAGCGACATCCCATAGGTTACTGAAGGGACTGGACTAAATCTACCTTCCTTTGCATCCGTAATTAATTGCTCATTTAATTCAAACGGAAAAAACTGTGAACCAGAGTCGCGGCCAATTAAATTTTTGTCCTTGATTTGTATAGTCGATAAGAGTAATACACAAAAAATCAGTACCGAAAAAGATGATGAAAGGATAATTTTTATATTGAATGGATGCTTATTTTTTCTATCCAATTTATTTAATACAACACTCCTCTGTTTATGATCAAATGCCAAATTCTTAAAAATGGAGTTATTCATATCCTCTTTCAGCCCCATTAATTGCTTTTCTAACATTTGCATCACCCTTTTCTAATTTACTTTTTAACAGTTCTCTCGACTTAATCATTCTTGATTTTAATGTATTTTCATTTACGTCTAACAGCGTAGAGATTTCCCTAATGGTTAGTTCCTCGAAGTAGTACAAAAAGAGTATTTCTCTGTACTTGATTGGCAAATTCATAACGCTGTTTATTAATTGCTTTTTTCCTTCGCTTAACAACACGAGTCGTTCAGGTGCATTTCTTTCATCTTTTTTAGAAAACACACCAAGTTGATTGGTTACTATTGTGTATTTGTAACTCCAGCTTTTAAGATAGTCTTTGCACTTGTTAATCGCTATTCGATATAACCAAGTCTTTAATGTTGAGTCACCTTTAAATTCCCCTAATTTCATGTAACAAGTAAGAAAAACTTCCTGAGTGATTTCCTCTGCAACCTGATAGTTTTTGACGTATGAATAGGAGAGTTTAAGTATGCTCGTACCATATGTCTTCATAATTTCATCCAATGTCTGTTTATTATTTACCTTCACTTGTCAATCCCCCCTTTCAACACCCTTTAATAATTAGACGATTCTAACTCATTAATAGTTGAAAAAGTAATGCTTGCTTAGTAAAACAATGAAATTAAATACATCATATCATTCCAAATAGGTAATTGTTGGAATACCTAGTATGTAGGAAGGTAACAAAGTTGATGAGACTTTAGTAAATTTGAGAGGGTTTTGCCATTGGATTGAGGCGAGTTGTAGTGAGGCGATGATAAATCCATGAGAGTCGGTGATAACGGGGCGAGAGTCGGTGATAAACTCGGTCAAGTCGGTGATAAACTTTTTTCACACTCGATAAATGGTAACGAAAATAAAAAAGCGCTTGATTTCAGCTAAAAAAACTCCTAGTATTTGGGCGAACGGTGATAACCCTGATCTAAGCGGTGATAAACTCCCTCTTCCAAATAATTGGTGCAATCTCTCTCATGTTTTGAGACAATATACAGACAAAGGAAAAGGTTGGAAGGGGGATACGCATGAAAGAGCGTTATTTTTGGGTAGCGATTGGACTCATTTCGATTAGTTGGATAGTCAATGCGTTGTACGCCTATTCGAAACAGCTGAAGGAGCCTATTTTTCTGGATCATTATATTGAAGCGGTAATTGGCCATCATAGCGATGTCACATTTTATTACTTGGCAAATAAAAATGATCAATCCTACATCAATTACATAGTACTAGGGGATATCGAAGGTCTGCCGCAGCAAGCCTTTATTTATCCGGATGCCGGTCCTCATAAGGTTGATACCTTTAGACATCAAGAGTTAAGAAGTTTAACAGTCGAATTAAGACAATTAAATGATTCAGATGAGGATCGTTCATTCAATGAAATGCAAGTATTCTATTCGGACGGAAAAGCTTCTACTGTGTCCATCGGTGAAGTCATCATTCGTCCTTCCGGATCTATTGAATCGGACAATCCGATTCCACTCACTCTATCATCGGGTGGGGGAAGTAATGACGGTAAGAGTTCGCACACCTTTTGGGCAACCGAACCGCTTTCCATCCAAAAGATTTCTATCCCATTCCGCAACGCCTTAGGAGACGAGCTCCATCTATCCATTACGGGCAATCATAATCAAAAAGATAAAACATTGGATGGCATTGAGCTTCCCATCCATTTAGATGAAGGGGAAAATGTCGCAGTTGCAATGCAATTGGATCAAACCGCCGCCTCAATGCCCTCTTCTTTCCTTATCTATCTATCGGGAACGACAGCGGCAGGTGAACCCTTCACGAGCCACGGTGGATACAATTGGCAACATCCTTATTTAACACAGACCGACGTTAACAGGATTATCGAGGAGAAAACAAGGAGGGATTCAGGTGAATAAAGCATTGGGCCAAATCTACTGGGGCTATATATTTATCTTTTTCCGAATCCATTTCGGCATCGACCTGTTAGCGGATCCTATCGGCTATTTCCTCATTTACTCTGGATGTTCCAAACTCATTAAAGCGTATCCTGTAGCGCAAAAAGCGAAGATTGTCGCATTGATCGGCGCCTTTATTTCAATTCCTTCCGTCTTTGTGAACCTTTCGGAAACAACTCTGTCCTTCAGCTGGTCGACTTACGCCGGCTTGCTATTTGTAGTGAAGATGATTATGGGCTATTACTTGTTTACAATTTTGAAGGATGTTACAAAAACTTTTGGAGATCGAGCGTTGCAGCAAAGAACGGAAAATACATTTAAATATTACGTAGCGATTCATCTTATTGCCTTCGCACTTCTTTCCTTTTCTATGAATGTATCTGAAAACGGAGTGTTTATTCTTTCTCTAGCTTCAGCAATCGGTGTTCTAGGAATGGATATTGTATTTTTCTTTTTAGTCGGAGCCATTCGCCGTGTCAGCCCTGAGCAACTTCGGGTAAATACGTTCATTTGAAGTTTCTCTTCAGCATAAAGTATGAAACATAGGGGGTTACTAATGTTTAAGAATGAAGCAAACCAAGTGCGTGCAGGATGGATGATTTTTTTAGCATTCGTATCGATGTTCATCGCCCAGCAAATTTTTTCGATGCCAGGAGGAATTTTGCTAGCGATTGTTGATTTTCCGTTTGTAGATGGAAATTTTAATATGGATATTATTGCCGCTTTTGACAGGCATCCATGGATTTTTGTTTTGACACAAGGTGGCGCGACAGTTGGTGGAATGCTCGCCACGATTTTATTATGGCGTTTTGTTAATAAAGGAACGTTGAAAGAGTTGGGATTCCGGGGCTCGCTGAAAGATTTAAGTTTCGGACTCTTACTCGGAGCAGTGTCGATTGCCGTTATTTTCTTCATTTTATTGGCGACCGGAAATGTGACGATGCTTAACTCACTCGCCAAGCCGGAGTTTTCCGTATACTCATTATCATTTTTAGTAATGTTCATTCTCGTCGGCTTTTCTGAGGAGATCTTTTTCAGAGGGTATGTCATGTCGACGATGGAAAGCCGCGGGAACCCGAAATGGCTAATTTATGTCGTATCTGCTGTCGTTTTCAGTTTAGCGCACGGCATGAATCCGAACGTCAGCGTGTTAGGGCTAGTTAACATCGCATTGGTAGGGATTTTATTCGCCTATATGTTTGACGCGACGAAAAGCCTGTGGCTACCAATCGGTTATCATATTACGTGGAATTACTTTCAAGGGAACGTTTTCGGATTCGCGGTGAGCGGACTCACTCCACATGGGATATATACTCTCTCGGTGGAAAATGGGAATGAATGGCTGACAGGCGGAGCGTTCGGATTGGAAGGCGGTTTACTAGCTACGTTGCTTATTATTCTTGGGTATTTTGCGACGAAAGTTTATGTGAATATGAAGGCGGCGTAAGATCGTTATGCGTCTTTGCTGCGTTATATGCGTGATTGTAGGAGTTTATGCGTGCTTTTATGGATTTATGAGCGAGTGTAGAGATTTATGAGCATTTGCGGCGGGTTATGCGTGATTGGGATAATTTATGGACTTTTGCGGAAGTTTATGCGTGATTGGAATGATTTATTCGTGGATGAAACCTTAAGGCTGCCCCCTAACTTACAGCAGCCTCTTCTTTTCGTCCGCTAAACGTTAAAACGAGGATTCCGCCTAATAAAAGCGCGATTCCCGACCATGAAATCAGATCCAGCCGCTCCCCGACGACGAGCACGCTTAACATCGCGGCAGTGAGTGGTTCAGCAAGTGAAAGTGTGACCGCGGATGACGACGGTATATGCCGCAAACCGGTAGAAAATAATATATACGCCACACTTGTCGTCGCGATGCCGAGATAGATCATTGTCGATATGCCAGGAAGAGTGAGCAGTCCTTCTGTTTCGAATATGAATAAAAATGGCATGAGCATAATTGCGCTCACTGAGAAAATGACGGCGACTGAAGGAATCGCGTCCGCTTTCTCTAACACTTCCTTATTGAATAACGTATAGAAGGCAAATAATAGTCCGGCGAATAAAGATAGCATGACGCCAACCGGGTTGACGACGAGCCCTTCTTTATTCGAAAACAATAATACACATCCGATAATCGCAAGGGATGTCGCAGTTAACCATATTCTCGACGGACGTATTTTGAGAAATAGCCATTCGATGAGCCCGGAAAACATTGGTGCACTTCCAATTGCGACAACAGTTCCGATGGCAATTCCCGTCAAACGGATGGACGTGAAAAAGCAATATTGGAAGATCGCCATTGCTAGTGCGGATAAAATCGTCGCTTTCCACGGCCAGCTTCGAAAATCGATTTTGCGAAGAATGAGCATGATGACGAGCAACGTGAATCCGCCGACCGCAAGCCTCGAAGCGCCGACCGCCAATGGATGGACCGTTTGCGGCATAAATGTTTGTGCGGTGCCGGTCGTTCCCCATAGCATCGCCCCAACTAAGACAACTATGAATGCAATGCGTTGTGACAATAAAATCCCCTCCCCCGATATTGAATATATCATGATATCGAAGGCCGGTGTGTGAATTCTCCAAATTATTCAGTTGTTGGATGCAATAAATGACTCCTCTTGGATCAGAATGAGAACCGGAAGGCTATTGAACGACCAATAGCTCTATGATACACTAGAAGGCAGGCTTTTTGCCGCGTGGTTCGTAACCATCCCACGATAAAAAACTAAGGAGAAATGAATATGAAAGTAAAAACGATGGCAACGAGCGGAATTATCGCTGCGTTGTATGTTGCTGTGACGTTTTTGATTGCCCCATTCGGGTTCACTAACATCCAGTTTCGCTTGTCTGAGATGTTCAATCATCTCGTTGTGTTCAATAAAAAATATATCGTCGGTGTCGTATTAGGTGTCTTCGTCGCCAATCTGCTTTTTTCTGAATTGGGACCGATTGACCTCGTATTCGGAGTTGGGCAATCCATACTTGCTCTTTCGATTACAATCTTTTCGGCGAAGTTCATTAAAGGGCTGTACCGTCGGATGTTTTTCAATACATTAGTATTCACGTTCACGATGTTCCTCATTGCATGGGAATTGAATATCGTTCTGGAGTTGCCTTTCTTACTGACATGGCTCTTCGTCGCTGTCGGCGAATTTGTCGTCATGCTAATTGGCATCCCTGTTATGGTTGCATTAAACAAACGGCTTCAGTTTGAGAAGCTCATCTGAAAAGAGGCGAATTATCGCCTCTTTTTTTTAATGAAAGGAGATTTTTTGCATGTATATGACGATCGAAGAAACAGCAGAATACTTAGGAATGCCCGTCGAACAAGTCCGGAAGTATGTGCTGGAAGGAAGTATTCGTTCTGTCCATGACGGCGAACAGTTTTTTATTAATCAACATCAATTTAGCAACTATTTTACCCAACTTGAAACGTTAAAGAGGCAGATTGAAGATTATTTAAATGAACCACTTCCGCCCGACCGGGATATTAAAGATGAGGATTAAAAAATTGAAGAGAGGGTAAACTAAAAATAAGGATGCACCGTAGGTAGAAAGACACAATTTTTTTATTCAACTTAACCGCAAGTTTCAATTCTGTAATTTCTGTTTACTATTGACGGTCACCTTTAGCATGCACCTTATTCATGTTAATGAAAAAATAAAACGAGAAATTTGTGTAAGTGTTTACATTTTCACTTCCTTTGCTATCCCTAAACATGTTTGGTATAGTTTATAACGTTTCAAAAATCCATTATTCATAGGGGGAAACATGCGAAAAACATCAAGTGTATTTTATTTTACAATCGGCCTAATTATATTGGCTGTAGGATATGGAGTGGCCGCGGCAGATAGTTTTGAAGCCGTTACAACATCCATTAAGTCCTTCGTTTCATCTTCATTCGGATGGTATTACATGCTTCTACTTTCTTTTCTTCTTGTACTTAGCATTTTCTTCATTTTCAGCCCGTACGGCAAAATCCGTTTAGGGCAAGATACAGACCGTCCATCATTTTCTACAATTACTTGGATTGCCATGCTTTTCTCTGCCGGGATGGGAATCGGCTTAGTCTTTTACGGAGCTGCGGAACCGTTATCCCACTACGCCATCAGTCCTGCAACGACGGAGGCGAATACAGACGAGGCATTCAAAGAAGCGATGCAACTCTCGTTTTTCCATTGGGGATTGCATGTCTGGGCTATGTACGGGATTGTCGGACTTGCGCTTGCGTATTTCCAATTCCGTAAAGGAGAACCAGGGTTAATTTCAGCAACATTGAAGCCGATTTTCGGTAAAAAGATGGAAGGGCCTTGGGGCGTTCTCGTCGATGTACTTGCCGTATTTGCAACAGCGTTTGGCGTTGCCACTTCTCTCGGCTTCGGTGCTGTTCAAATTAACGCAGGACTAAATTATCTTTTTGGTTTCAAAATCGGATTTACTTCACAGTTCATCATTATTGCAGTCGTAACAGTTCTTTTCGTTATGTCTGCTTGGTCAGGACTCGGCAAAGGGATTAAATATTTGTCGAATACAAACCTCGTTCTTGCGCTTGCCTTATTAGGTTTCGTCCTCATTTTAGGGCCAACGTTGCTTATTTTTGATATTTTCACAGATTCCATCGGAGGCTATCTTGCCAATATCGTTTCAATGAGTTTCCGAACAGCGCCATTGGATGATTCGTATCGCGACTGGCTTGAAGGCTGGACAATTTTCTATTGGGCTTGGTGGATTTCATGGGCACCATTTGTCAGCATGTTCATCGCACGGGTATCAAAAGGTAGGACAATCCGGGAATTCATGGCCGTTGTTATGTTAGCGCCAACAATCCTGAGCGCTATTTGGTTTTCAACTTTCGGGGCGACTGCTATTAATATTCAGCGTGAAGGGATTGCAGATTTATCGAAGACGAGCACAGAATTGACGATCTTTGAAATGTTTCATGAGATGCCTTTATCGTTCATTATTTCACTCGTCGCGGTTCTACTCATTGCATCGTTCTTCATTACATCTGCCGACTCTGCGACATTTGTATTAGGCATGCAATCGACAAACGGATCATTGACCCCGCCGAATAGCGTTAAGATTACTTGGGGAGTCATTCAATCGACCATTGCGATTATCTTGTTGTCCGTAAACGGATTGACGGCGTTACAAAACACGATTATTATTGCCGCCCTACCGTTCTCGTTCATCATGTTACTTATGATTATTTCATTAATTAAAGCATTGCAGAGCGAGCTGCCAAAGAGTGAACGGCCGAGAAAAAGAAATGCGAAAGAGAACAGGTAATACAATAGAAAAAGTGGAGGATGGAATATAAAAATTCCTCCTCCACTTTTTTAATTTGTCACCATGACTGGTTTCAATTCGTGTTGGCGAATAATATGCAGCAAGTCGGCAACCATTGCGCTTCCGGTTGGATACATTCCCGCCCCCGGGCCAATCAACGTCAACGATCCGAGGTACTCTGTATTTACAATAATTGCATTATCGACACCGTCAATACCGAACAACGGATGACTGTCGCCAATTAACACCGGCCCTACAGTCGCTTGAAGCTTCCCTTTCTCATCTTTCCAAATATCCGCCACGTGACGATAACGGAGATCGTCTTTGGATGCATCGAGTAGATCGTTCGATTCAAGATGATCGATACCGACAACAGGTACGTCCTCCCAATCAGGCTGTTGACCGAAAGCGAGTGAACTCAAAATCATTAGCTTACGAAAAGCGTCCGTGCCATTCACGTCATCCGTAGGATCCGCTTCTGCGTAACCGTTTTGCTGCGCATCCTTAAGCGCCAATTCGAATGAAGATCCTTCTTCGCGCATTTTCGTCAAAATGAAATTTGACGTCCCATTTAAAATGCCTTGAATTCGTTTGACACGGTCTCCTGCGAGAAGATTAGTCACCGTTCGGATAATCGGGACACCGCCAGCTGTCGTCGCTTCGAATCCGACTTTCACATTTCGGAACTCCGCGTGCTTCAATAACGCAGGTCCGTGCTTTGCGAACATCATTTTATTCGCAGTGATGATGTGGCAACCTTTCTCGATTGCATCCGACAAATACGTATACGCAGGTTCTTCCCCGACAATCGCTTCAAAGACGATGTCGATTTCCGGGTTATTCAATACATCCTGAATGTCATCGGTAAATTTTGCGCCAGTAACTGGCATGCGGTTCTTTGCCTTGTCTTTCACAAGGATGGAGACGACATCAACTGTGAATCCAGTGCTCTTTTTAATTTCTTCCCGCTTCTCTTGCAGGATTCTGTACACGCCTTCACCGACCGTACCAAAACCGAGTATGGCCGCTTTAATTGACGGCATTCCATCACCTCCTATTTCAAAAGCGGAGGGCGCCTGCATAGATGCGACAGGCATAAGGCAAAGACGCGAAGTGGCGTTTTTTGCCACACAGTGGCTTTGACTTATGACCCGAGCATCTGGCGCCCGCAGCTAGACGTCAATCCAATTAACCCACCGCAACAGGCACAGCTTTTTCGATCGCCTGCTTGAGGTCTGCAATAATGTCTTCCGTCGACTCAAGGCCGACAGACAGGCGAATTAATTCCTCCGGTGTTCCCGTTAGCTTCAATTCTTCCGCAGACAATTGTTGGTGCGTCGTCGAAGCTGGGTGAATGATAAGCGATTTTGCATCGCCGACGTTCGCCACATGCGACCAAAGCGTAATATTGTCGATTACTTTGCGTCCAGCTTCACGGCCGCCTTTAATACCGAAGACGATAATGGAGCCGAAGCCGTTTTTCAAATACTTCTTGGCGTTTTCGTACGTCGAATGGTTTTCCAATCCTGTGTACGTCACCCACTCAACGGATGGATGCGATTGTAAAAACTCAGCTACTTTAACGGCATTTTCGTTATGGCGTGTCACACGCAAATGAAGTGTCTCAAGCCCTTGTAAGAAGTTGAACGCACTGTCCGGATCTAGGCAAGGCCCGAAATCGCGTAGCAATTGGACACGGAGCTTCGTCGCAAATGCTGCTGCCGCCGTGTCAACGCCGTAACGCAAGCCATGATACGTTTCGTCCGGCTCTGTAAAGCCAGGGAACTTACCTCGCGTCCAGTCGAATTTCCCTGCGTCGACGATGACACCGCCGATTGTCGTTCCATGACCGCCAATCCATTTCGTTGCGGAATGAATGACGACGTCTGCACCAAATTCGATTGGATTACACCCGTATGGGGATGCGAATGTGTTGTCGATAAGGAACGGAATTTCATTCTCATGAGCAATGTTTGCAACTGCTTCGATATCAAGCACTTGAAGGCTCGGGTTGCCGATTGTTTCAGCAAAAATCGCTTTCGTTTTGTCTGTAATCGCGGCACGGAAATTTTCAGGGTCCTCCGCGTCCACGAATTTTACGTTAATACCGTAGCGAGGAAGCGTGACGGCGAATAAATTATACGTACCACCGTATAAATTACCGGCAGCGACGATCTCGTCACCTGCTCCTGCAATGTTCAAGATTGAAAATGCAATTGCCGCCATTCCGGAAGATAAAGCAACTGCAGCAGTCCCGCCTTCTAATAGCGCAACCCTTTCTTCAAAAACAGAAACGGTCGGATTCGTAATTCGAGTGTAAATATTGCCTGCTTCCTGCAAGGCGAATAAGTTTTGGGCATGTTCAGTGTCGCGGAAAACAAATGCAGTCGTACGGTGGATTGGCACAGCGCGCGAACCCGTAACAGGATCCGGCTTTTGGCCTCCGTGTAAGAGAAGAGTTTCAGGTTGAAGTTGTTGGTTTGTCATGTTCATTACCTCCAGTGGATTTTTTAAGATGAAAAGGCAATGCGGAGGCGTTGGGGGTTTTCGGAATAAAAAAATAACCCCTTTCGCTAAGAGAAGGGTTACGCTTTCGCTTATTCCTCCTCTTATCTTTCAGTCCGTTTGCACGAATCTGTAGGAAGTAGCACCTTTGCAAGTTCGTCACTTGCTGGTTGCCGGGCATCGCAGGGCCTAGTCCCTCCGCCGCTCTTGATAAGAGTTTGGTTATTCAGTTTTTCATCTTGTTGAACAGTATAGGACGTACAATTTTGAAAGTCAAGAGGTTAAATGTAAATTTTTCTGAAACTTGCGCTTTGTTGTTTATTTTACGATAATTTTAATAGCTAGTCAGGTGGCTTGGAGCGAGGAGGCTTTCTTTGGGCGTGAGAGTGACTTCTTTGGACGAGGGAGAGGCTGCTTTGGGCGCGAGGCTGCTAGATTTGGACACGGAATCGCTTGCTTTGGACGCACGGCCACTAGCTTTGGGCGCAGGAGCGCCTTCTTTGGACGCGAGACCGACTACTTTGGACGCGCAACCGCTTGTTTTGAGCGCGAAACTGCTTACTTTGAGCGCGGGAGCAGATGTTTTGAGCGCGAAGCTGCTTACTTTGAGCGCGGGGCTGCTTACTTTGAGCGCGGGGCCGCTTTCTTTGGGCGCGTAGCAACTCGCTTTGAGCGCGGAGTCAATTGTTTTGGACATAGACGTGTAAACGGAGGAAGTCATATGACATTATGGATATTAAGCATTATAATTTTAGGCTATTTAATCGGTTGCCTGCACGGATCGACAGTCGCACGCTGGATTTCGGGGGTTAATTTAAAAGAGACTGGGGTAAAAAACGCCGGAGCGTCGAACGCAATGATTGTTCTCGGGAAACGGTATGGTGCGCTCGTTGCCTTGATTGATATCGGCAAAGGGGTGTTCGCGGTTATCGCTGTCAGGTTGATTGCCGGACATTTCGGTTTGCCTGCGGAATCCATCACATTGTTATTATTTATCGTCGGAGCAGCTGTCATTTTCGGTCATAACTTTCCATTCCATATGAAGTTCCATGGAGGGAAAGGCACCGCTACTGTAATCGGGGTGTTATTCGCTATCGATTGGCGATTCGGACTTGCCGGGTTCATCCTATTCATTGTTGTGGCACTTCTATCGGACATTCTTGTTTTTGGCGTTATCATGCTTTATATTACCCTTTTAGCAATGGCGGTCTGGATGGATGGCATTTGGTCGATCCTCGTCGCCGCCTTACTATTTCTAATGGCAATTTGGAAGCATATTGAAAACCTCAATCGAATCCGCAAAGGGAGCGAGCCACGGATTCGTGCGTCATTCAAGAAAAAACAGAAGCACTCGGAATGAGGCTTCTGTTTTTTTCATTGTCATGAAATTTATAATCAAAAATCCATCCAAATCTTCACAGCCGTTCCTAATATCAACACCGCCAATATGCCTTGCAATACTTTCGTATTCATCTTCTGCCCCGCTTTTGCTCCTAGTGGTGCTGCGATGATACTTGCTACAATCATGACAGCGGCTGGCCCGTAAAGCACTTGGTCCGTCACAATTTTTCCGACAGTTGAGCCGATTGAAGAAATAAATGTGATGGCGAGCGACGTCGCAATCGTCATCCTTGTCGGGATTTTCAAGACGACGAGCATAATCGGAACTAAAATGAATGCCCCTGCTGCTCCAACGATACCTGCAGCGACGCCGACGATGAACGCGAGTACAGCCGCGAGCCATTTATTGAATTTCACTTGATCCGCTGGAATATCATCCAGCCCTTTTTTCGGAATGAACATCATGATGGCCGCAATCGTTGCGAGAACTCCGTATACGAGGTTAATGCTTCCTTCTGAAATTAAATTGGAGCCGTAGCCCCCGATAAAGCTGCCGACCAAAATTGCACTACCCATGTAGATAATTAGCGTTTTATTGAGATAGCCGCTTTTCCGGTACGCCCATACACCGGAAATCGTTGCGAAAAACACTTGAATCGCGCTTATTCCGGAAACTTCATGTGCTGAAAATGCGGCAAGTCCGAGCAACGGCGGAATGTATAGCAGCATCGGATATTTTATAATTGATCCGCCAATTCCGACCATACCGGAAATGTATGACCCAACAAACCCGATAAGGAAAATGGTGATGAGAAATGCCATATCCATAAATTTCAACCTCCTTTATTCAAAATCGCAGGTCGCCTCCTGAGGGGCAACCAGAGCTAGACGTATAATCAAGAAAAGGGCACCTACACAGATACCCCCTCCCCTACAATCAACCTTTTTTAATCCAAAACATGAAGACTCCTGCATCTTCTTTTTGGTCGACCATTTCATGTCCGCTCGATTTTGCCCATGCTGTCATATCGGCTACTGAGCCTTTATCAGTTGCTAGGATTTCCAGGATTTCTCCTGTCCCCATTTCCTTCATCATTTTTCGTGCGCGTACAACTGGCATTGGGCATGCCAACCCTTTTGCGTCCAATACTTTTGCCACGTTCATTTATCATCTTCTCCTTTTAAATAAATTCTTTATTACCTTACTGCACAACGATTCGGTCCGATTTCCATTTCACGTTGCGTTTCTTCGTCAGGCGTGATTTTACCCATATTCGTTTGTCGGATTTCTTGGTACGCGTTCGGCTGAGGTGGCAAATTGCCTGTCACTAATTGACGGAATTCCTGTTCATCCTCGATGTTCAACCCGTGGTTTTCAGCAAACAATTTTCCTAGCTTCTCAGATACACTTCCGTCGTCATTCAGCTCTTCCATAATCATGAAGTGAGCAGGAAGAACGAGTAGATCCTCCGCCAGTTCGCGGTAACGGCTATACAATGTTTCGCGTAAATCGCCGACCCAGTCCTCTGCTAATCCTGCGAGATCCGGACGCCCGATCGAATCGACGAATAAAATGTCTCCTGACAATAAATAAGCGTCGTCGACAATAAATGACGTTGAGCCAATTGTATGGCCTGGTGAATAAAGTGCCTGAATATCAATTTTCGACGTGCCTACTGGTATGACACGACCATCTTCTAATGGTTCGTAAGCGAACACGACTTCCGTTGCATCTTTCGGCGGCAACCAATACGTTCCATTCACCGCTTCTGCAATTTTACGTCCACCGGAAATGTGATCTGCGTGCAAATGTGTATCGAGCACATTTGTAATCTTCACGTCCAATTGATTAGCGAATTCAATGAAGACATCTGTCATTCTCGTTGCATCGACAATCGCTGCTTCCCCGTTCGACACAATCATGTAAGAGAGGCACCCTTTTCCGATTCGGACGAATTGATAAACCGCGCCACCATCTTTCAAGTCGCCTACTTTCACAGGCTCCAAATGTTCACTCCACGCCTTCATGCCGCCTTCTAAGTAGTACGCTTCACGTCCAGCTTCCGCGAGCATTTCTGCGACAAAAATCGAAGAACCTTCCTTCGCACAGACGACAACAACGTCTTGATTTGTCGGGATTTGATCGAGAATTTCTTCCACGCCATCTAATAGTTCGAAATAAGGAATATTTAAATGTTGAACGTTTTCCCCTTCTATTTTCCAATCTGCAAACGCATCTTCATTGCGGACATCTAAAATAAAGAGATTTTCTTTTTTAATTACTTTTTTAGCGATTTCGCTAGCTGTCATTCGTGTAACTGTCATTCTCAATTTCCTCCTGTCTAGTTTCAAATTTATTATTAAACGGACTTTTCAATAGGCCCGTTCCATTCACTCATGCCGGGTACGACATTTTTCACGTCTTTGAATCCTGCAGCCGCTAGTTTTTGCGCTGCCATATCGCTCCGGTTCCCTGTTCGACAAACAATGTAAATGGATGCTTCTTTATCCAAACTGTCTAGTGAATTGTCAATGTCCCCAAGGGGAAGAGATTGTGAGCCCGGTATATGACCGAAAGCGTATTCTGCAACTTCACGTACATCGAGTACGATAATTTCTGCACGATTTGAGAGCACGGATTCCAATTCCTCATTGGAAACGACATGAGGATAGCTCAATTCCTCTTTTTCCTCACCTTCGGATTTCCTCAAGTAATGTGTAAGCGTTCCTTCTTTTTCAGTTGTTCCTAAATATTGATGGCCTGCACTTTCCGCCCAAGCTTTTAGGTCGGCTGTAGAACCTTTATCCGTCGCCTGAACTTCCATAACACTTCCTTGTTCCAACTCTTTCATCGCTTTTCTCGTTTTGACGATCGGCATTGGACATGCCAAGCCTTTCGCGTCCACTATAAGATCCGCTTTTATCATTTCGTCACTCCTAATGCCCGTAGGGGTATATTTGTATGCACAAAAAATTACTCAGTCGGGCCTTCCCAATCCAACATGCCACCCGCCATATTTACGGCTTTATATCCGTAGCTATCCAAAAGTTTCGTCGCCATTCCGCTGCGGCCGCCCGAACGGCACACCATCGTGTACTCAGTTCCTTTAGTTAATTCGTTCATACGGAACTCTAACAAGCCAAGTGGAATATGAATGGCACCAGGGATTTTTCCTGCTGTGACCTCATCCACCTCACGGACATCAATCAAATGCAACGGTTGCCCCGCGGATAATTTCTGTTCAATTTCTTTCGCTGTCACTTCATTCATGTCAATTCCTCCTTTTTTAGATAAATAAATTCACGTGGCCGTCTTGCGCATCAGCTAAATAAGCAGCTACTCCTGCATAATCAATGTCATCGAGTAATTCATCTTGATGAAGACCTAACAAATCCATCGTCATCGTACATGCGACAAGTTTAATGTCTTGTTCTTGAGCTAAGTCAATTAATTGAGGAAGCGTCATTGCATTATGCTTTTTTATGACATGCTTAATCATTTTAGGGCCCATTCCTGCCATATTCATTTTTGAAATGCCCAATTTATCAGCACCGCGCGGCATCATTTTGCCGAACGTTTTTTCAAGGAATCCTTTTTTCACTGGAACATGTGTCTCTTTACGAAGTGCATTCAATCCCCAAAATGTATGGAAGATCGTCACTTCATGGTCATAAGCGGCGGCTCCATTTGCAATAATATACGCGGCCATCGCTTTATCATAATCTCCACTAAACAGAACAATCGTCGTTTTTTTCGTTTCAGACAATTTCTATCATCCCTTCTTCATTACCCCTGGGGGTATAATATACTTACAAAAGAAAAGAGTCAACTGTTAACGACTCTTAACTAAAAGATTTACTGCTTCTTTTACAATCTCCTCTTGAGACATCGGGTTATTTTCATCAACATTCTGCATGCATGAAATAATATTTGAACTGACAATAACGCCAATTGTACGGTCGATCGCTGAACGGGATGCAGACAATTGTGTAACGACTTCTTTGCATTCTTTTCCTTCTTCGATCATCCGTAAAATTCCTTTTATTTGTCCTTCAATTCTTTTTAGGCGATTCACGACTTTATCATCATATTGCAATTCGTTCAGCTCCTTTATAGTAATTCTAAATTGATTGTATACCCCTCTAGGTATAATGTCAAGCATTTGCTTGCAGTCGATTCAGGATTCTGCAAAGTTAGACAATTTGTGCTATACTACTAGTAGACAACTTAATAGAAAGTGGTTTCAACTAGTTGTTTTCCATCATGATTCGATTGCTTAGGGCATGCCCAAGCAATCTTTTTCATTATGAATGATGATGAGAATGAACAAGGAGGAGTGATTCGATTGGCTTTCCCACGTAGAGAAAGACCTGTTTCTGATTTTGTCGCAGCACGTTATATCGATGAGGAGATTTCATTCGTTCGCAACGACCATGAAGTGAACGGGACGATTCATAAGATCCTTGAGAACTCGGTCATCGTTAAAATTTCGGAGGATGATGCCGAGCGTATTGGCGCTGCATCCAACCTTACTGTTGTTTCCCATAAGAACTATTCTGTAGATTAATTTCATAAAAAAGAGGGCATTTCCACCTAGGAGTGCCCTTTTTCTTATGTTTAAGCACAGTTTTATGTATGTCTATCAATTTTTACATTCTTCAATTATCCGCATGGCAATGCCCTTTAACTCTCCATGTTCAGTGAAACGTTCGCTGAGCATATCCGTAAGAATATGTTCTAGGAAGTATTTTACACAGTTCATATCTTGAAATAACAGTATCGTCCTTAATGCTTCTTCGTATATCTCTATAAACAACGGCTCAGGATTATCCTTTTGAATTTCGCCAAATGCTTCATAAAGCAAATCAATTTTATCAGCAACAGATAAAATGCGCCCCTCTACTGTTTCATCTTTACCTTCTTTAAATCGCTCCAAGTAAATATCTTGAAACTCAGATGGAAGTTCCTTTTCTACAAACTTTCTTGTCATTTCTTCCTCTACTTCACTGAATAGTTGTTTCAACTCTTTCGAAGCATATTTTACAGGTGTCTTTATATCCCCTGTAAAAAGTTCCGCATAGTCATGGTTCAATGCCTTTTCATATAAGGTTCTCCAATCCACTTTCTGTCCAGACATTTCTTCGACCGTTCCAAGAAATTGGGCAATTTTTGTCACCTTAAATGAATGACTCGCGACGGAATGCTGCTGATATTTGAATTTTCCTGGACAACGAATAATTTGTTCTAAGTCCGATAAGCTTTTAAAATATTGATGTACACCCATCCTATTCATCACCTTTCTATAGTAAGCGTTATCCATACTTTCCCTCTTTTCATCTAAATTATGCATGAAAGAGATGAAAGGCGCCTTTTCCTATTCTAGAAAAAGACGCCATTTATTTCATAGTATAAAATACACTAAAACAGACAAGCAGACTGATGTGATAGTCACCGCAATCAACGGTCTCATCGCACGTTCACGCAAGTCTTTCAAGCTGACGTTCAAGCCGAGTCCGACCATTGCAGCCGTCAATAGCCACGTCGTCGCGGTGCTGATTCCTGCCATTACGTTGTCAGATACCGGAATCGATCGGCCTAGCACATAGCTTCCGAATAAACTCATCGCAATGAACCCGACAAGGAACCAAGGGAATTCGATTTTGTTCTGCCCTTCTTCTCCGCCTTTGCTTTTGCGCTTCATGAAATAAATGAAGATAAAGCATAACGGCACTAATAAAAATACCCTGCCGAGCTTCGCAAGCAGTGCAATTGCGAGTGCATCTTCACCCGCAGGAGCCGCTGCAATTGCAACATGGGCCAATTCGTGAAGGCTCATGCCTGACCAGATGCCGTACTCGATTGGGAGCAATGGCACAATCGGTCGCAATACTGTATAGCCGATTGCAAACACAGTGCCGAGCATTGCGATGATGCCGACGCCGATTGCAGTATCTTCATCCTTCGCCTTGATGATCGGCGCAACCGCCGCAATGGCTGCAGCTCCGCATACCCCCGTCCCTACCCCAAGCAGCATGGAAATGCTTTTATCAGCCTTCAGCCACTTGGCAAGGAGGACCATCAGCCCGATGGCAAATGCAATGACGAGAACATCGCGCGCCAGCAAGCCCAACCCATCGCGGAAAACGACATCAATGTTTAATTTCAAACCGTATAAAATAATCGCTAGCCGAAGCAGCTTCTTCGATGAAAAAGTGATTCCTTCACGAAGCACTTCCGGGTATCCGAATAATTGCCGATACGCCACAGCAATAATAATAGCGCTTGCCAATTGTCCGATATGATCGAAGCCGGGTACTTTCGCTAATAAAAATCCTAGTAATGCAATAAAAAATGTAAAGGCGATGCCTGCAACCCACATGCTTTTCT
The DNA here is from genome assembly GCF_050859005.1 of Sporosarcina sp. UB5. Taxonomy (GTDB): domain Bacteria; phylum Bacillota; class Bacilli; order Bacillales_A; family Planococcaceae; genus Sporosarcina. The sequence goes on along the minus strand of NZ_CP125984.1, from coordinate 1,315,525 downwards.
TTTCATTCATATGTACACCTCCTCTTGTAAGAGTAATACGCGGTTTGTCTTCTGTAAATTAAATAAAATCCTTCCAAAGGAAAAAGTTATTGATATCACTCAATTAGAAGGAAATCCTCTCCCATTTATCGAATTGAAAAGAAAGAGAGGAGCTGTTGAAGCAGTGAGAAATATCGTATTGACAGCTTTCATTATAATGGGCGCCATTTATATTTTTTTCATTCCACCTGATCCGATTGGCTTTAAGATTTTCATGAAGCTTATTCCGATGGTGCTTATTATCATGTTTGCTGCGATGACGCCACCACTCGTATCACAGAATTATAAAAGAGTCATCATTGCAGGATTATTCGTCTGCATGATTGCGGACGGGGTTATTTATTGGTTCATGGCCGGTCTTATTACCTTTTTCATTGGACATCTATTTTACATTTTCGCTTTTACATCTGCTAGCCGAAAACGTGTACCGATTTGGGCGGCTATCCCGCTCGTGTTTTATGGTGCCACAATGGCCATATGGATTGCCGGTTCACAATTCGCTGTCGGCGAGTCGATTCTCGGTGTAGCAATCATTGCATATATTGCCGTCATTTTGACGATGGGATGGATGGCGATTCGGACAGGACTGAGACTTGCCATCACTGGTGCCCTATTATTCATGTTCTCAGATTCCGTGCTCGCCATCGACCGATTTGTCGTTGAAATCCCTTTTCGGGACGCCTTTGTCATGGTGACGTATTATGCTGCTCAAGTGTTCATTGCTGCAAGCATCGGCAGCCGTGTCGTCAAGTATTCCGTGAATCGAAACAATCTGATAAGATAAGAGAAAGAACGCTTTTCATTAACTGGAGGTATTTGGAATGAAAGAAAAACTGATCGAACGCCTGACACGCTATGCAAAAATCGATACACAATCGGATGCAAATAGCTCGTCCACCCCATCGACACCGGGACAATGGGATTTGTTGCACGTACTTGAAAAAGAACTTGCTGAAATTGGCATGGAAGAAATCTCTTTAGATGAAAACGGCTATCTATTCGCCACTCTCCCTGCCAACACGGATAAGGACGTACCGACAATCGGCTTTTTAGCGCACGTCGATACGGCGACGGACTACACAGGCAAAAACGTTAATCCACAACGGGTCGACAATTACGACGGCAATGACATTCAATTGAATGCGCAGACGGTCATGTCCGTTGAAACATTCCCTGAACTGAAAAATTATGTCGGCCACACGCTCATTACGACGGACGGTACGACGTTGCTAGGTGCTGATAATAAAGCCGGGATTGCTGAAATTATGACGGCGATGGAATATTTGATTCAAAACCCTGAAATTAAACACGGTAAACTGCGTGTTGCCTTCACGCCGGATGAAGAGATCGGCCGCGGACCACATAAATTCGACGTAGAGGCATTCGGTGCAAAATACGCGTATACGATGGACGGCGGACCGCTTGGCGAATTGCAATATGAAAGCTTCAATGCAGCAGGAGCGAAAGTGATGTTCCACGGTACGAATGTGCACCCGGGATCCGCTAAAAATAAAATGGTGAACTCAATTTTAATTGCAAATGAATTCCAAGCAGCGATGCCCGCAAATGAAATTCCACAAGAAACAGATGGCTATGAAGGGTTCATCCACTTAATGGACGTGAGTGGTTCAGTCGAGAAAACCGAGTTGCATTATATTATCCGGTACTTCGATCGTGAGACATTTGAAGCACGTAAGCAATTGTTTGTCGATACGGTTGCGCAATTGAAAAAAGAGCACGGCGACCATGCAGTCGAGCTTGATCTCAACGACCAATATTTTAATATGGGTGAAAAAATCGAGCCGGTCATGGAAATTGTCGATATTATTTCCGACGCATTCAAAGCGCTCGACATCGAGCCGGATATCGTACCGGTGCGCGGTGGTACGGACGGATCGCAGCTTTCTTATATGGGTATGCCGACACCGAATATTTTCACGGGCGGCGAGAATTACCATGGTAAATACGAATATATTTCCGTCGACAATATGGAAAAAGCGACGAATGTTATTATTGAGGCTGTGAAGCTTTTCGAACAACGCGCATAAGGGGGAGGCGGTCACTGTGAAAGCCATTTGGATTGGGGTCCTGTCATCATTATTTTTCGCGGTGACATTCGTTTTGAACAGATCAATGGAAATTTCGGGAGGCAGCTGGTTATGGAGCGCCTCCCTCCGTTATTTTTTCATGGTCCCTTTTTTGATTGCCATCGTGGCGTATCGGAAAGGACTACGTGATACAGGCAAGGCAATGGCAGCGAATCCCCTACCCTTTTTCACTTGGAGCGTCGTTGCGTTCGTACTCTTTTATGCGCCCCTCACTTTTTCCGCCGCATATAGCCCTGGGTGGCTGCTTGCTGGGACATGGCAATTGACGATTGTGGCAGGTGTTTTATTGGCACCCTTCTTCTTGATTGTCGTGAAGACCGGGGATAGCGAAAGAAAGGTTCGACAACGGATCCCGTTGATTTCATTAGCCATTTCATTAATCATCTTGGTTGGTGTCGTCCTTATTCAAATTCCGAATGCGAACAATGTCGATACACGCACTTTATTGCTGGGCATTCTTCCCGTCATTGTAGCGGCATTTGCTTACCCGTTAGGAAATCGGAAAATGATGGATTTATTGCAAGGAAGGCTTGATACATTCCAGAGGGTCCTTGCGATGACGTTGATGACCATTCCGGTTTGGATTGGATTTGCTGTTTACGCGACGGTGACGGTCGGTTTGCCGTCTAGTAATCAAGTAATACAGTCGTTAATTGTTGCGGTCAGTTCAGGCGTCATTGCGACTACGCTCTTTTTTATGGCGACCGACCTTGTCCAACATGACCAAGGCAAGCTTGCTGCGGTGGAAGCGACCCAATCGACCGAGCTAATTTTCGCGATGATTGGTGAAATGCTCATCTTACATATCGCCTTGCCTGGTCCGCTATCGCTCGTAGGGATTTTGGTGATTGTGATCGGTATGGGATTGCATAGTTATCAGACGTCTGTTGCGAAGAAAAAAATGCCCGTTATATCGGAACGGGTTCAGGATGGGTGTAATTAAAAAATGATGATAGCAAGTTTTCTTTTAACAGGTTGGATTTTAAGTTGGTTTGGTTTTGAAAAATTGTTTATTCAGTCACTCAAAGAGCTTTTCAACAAAGATATTACGGTTGCCAGCTATTATTTTATATTTTTCTGTATCGGTGCAATTGGTGACTTTGTTTTATTTTTTAATGGGGATTATCTACATTATTTATTCAACTAACAGGCACGATTATGGAGTCGAACATAAAAAAAAGCTCAGAACTAACTCTGAGCTTTTTATATTATTTCCTTTTATTCATAAACCCCAATAATCTCCACTGCTTTTTCTGCTAATGACGTATCTACGGCTTTGTCAAAATCAATATCGCCTAAAATAGCACCGTTTGCTTTATACGTATCGTATTGCTTTTTAATATCATCGACGAACATTTTCCCGTTCGGATCAAGCCCAGTGACGAAAACTCTATCCCATAAGCTATGATCTTTCAACGCTGTATGCTTCACCATAATATCGACAATCTCTTCCTTACCTACCCCTTTAAAAAACGCGTCGTTGTAATCTCGCACGCCCTTCAAATAAGCGGCCATGAAGCGGAGCGAAATCTCTTCCTCACCCATGAATTTTGGTGAAGCAAGAACCATAGCGATTTGCGATTCAGGCGCATAATCAGTCGTATCCCCGAAACGAACGTGGAAACCGTTGGCGATTCCTTGTGCAATAAGCGGTTCGATATTGAGCGCAACGTCAATTGTTCCTGCGTCAATCGCGCCAAGCATTGCACCAAAATCCGCAATATGGACATATTCGACATCTTCCTCAGTCAATCCCGCATGCTTTAACATTTCCTCGTAAATATATCCATCAATCGAGTTTCTCGAAGACACAGCTATCTTTTTTCCGCGCATATCGGCGTAGTCTTTTATTTCATCAACCATATGATTGCCGATGACAAACGAGAAGTACGATCTCCCCGGCATATTATGCCCTTTGTCAGCAATAATTCGGACGTCAATCCCTTGAGCGATGGCATTGAAAAATGATGCGGTCGATACGCCGCCTGCAATGTCGACTTCACCAGCAGCAAGCGCTGGCAGCATGTCGTCACTATTAGCAAAATCCGCAAAATCGACTTCGATATTATAGTCTTCAAAATACCCTTTTTCCTTCGCAATATAGAATCCCGCACCAGAAGCCGCACCGTCTTCGGCGATCAATATCTTCACCCGTTTGTCGAGTGGCGACAAATCACCGGATGGCGACTCCACAACTGAATTGTCTGGCGGTGTATCCACTTTCGTTTGCGGAGCGGGCTCTTTTTTAGCACATGCTCCAGCAAGTAAGAGCATGGCAGCCAATATTATCATCCAACCATATTTGAACCCTTTCACCTTTTCTCCCCATTTCATCTATTCTCTTTCCTTGACCGTTGTACTTCATCTTGTAAATGCTTCCAAATATCGACAAACTGCTCCGCGAGCTTCGGATCTTTCCGAATATCCTCCATTGTTCTTGGGCGCGGCGTGTCGATCCTAATTTGCTGGATGATCTTACCGGGTTGCGCACTCATTAATAGAATCCGATCACTTAGCAATAACGCTTCATCGATACTATGTGTAATGAAAATGACAGTTTTACTCGTTTCCGACCAAATGGATAGCAATTCTTCTTGTAGGATGAATTTATTCTGTTCATCTAATGCTGCAAACGGTTCATCCATGAGCAGAATTTCCGGATCATTCGCGAACGCACGTGCAATGCTTACCCGTTGTTTCATCCCCCCTGAAAGTTCTTTCGGATAAAGATGGGCAAACCGGTCAAGTCCCGTCTTTTGTAAGTAATAATCCGTTCGCTCCTGAATGACATCCTTCGGCAATTTTCGCATCTTCAATCCGAAGGAGACATTCTCCTTTACAGTGAGCCAAGGAATCACGCCCCTTTCCTGAAATACCATCGATTGGAGAGGGCGCCCTTCCTGATCTGAACGGATTTCAAATTCACCGACACTCGGATGTTCAAGCCCTGCGAGTATGCGCAATAACGTCGTTTTGCCACACCCGCTCGGGCCTACAATGCAGACAAATTCCCCTTCACCGATTGAAAGGGAAATATCGTCGAGAGCTGTTACGCTCGATTGTTTTTTGTAAAACGCCTTCGTCAAATTCCTAATTTCGATTTTCGCTTTCTTTCTCATCCAATCACCTCCAAGGCAACAACTTTTTCTGAAGACCGCGAAGCATCAAGGAAAAGAGATAGCCGAAAAATGAAATGAGGATGAGTCCTACGTACATTTCCTTTAGTAGGAATGCTTTATACGACGTCCAAATCAAATACCCGATTCCTGAAGTCGCCCCCATCATTTCCGCAGCAACAATCGTGAGCAACGCAATTGCCTGCCCCATCTGAATCCCTTCCAACATGACCGGTAATGCACCAGGTAAAGCAATTTTGAAAAAGAACTGCATTTTACCGGCGCCATAATTATTTGCAACGTCCAAATAAATTCGATCGATGTTCAAAACGCCAGCCGCTGTATTAATAACGACCGGGAAAAATACGCTACCCGCAATCGTTACAACTTTCGACAAATCACCAATTCCAAATAGAATGATGATAATCGGCAGCAACGCAAGCGTCGGGATCGGCATAAGCGCCATGACGATTGGCTGAACGAAATGCCGGATCGGTGAATAAAGCCCCATAAGCAAACCGATGACTACTCCAGGAATAACACCTGCTAGAAACCCAGCAAAAATCCGGTACAACGAAACCCCGATATGGTCGGCCATCACCCCACTCGCAATCATTTTTCCAAATGTGCCTAAAATGGCGGATGGCGGTGGGAAAAACCGGATATCTATTATCCCCGTCCTTGACATCACTTCCCACAACAGTAAAAGGAAGATGGGCGAAGCGATTGTCAATAGTTGCTTATACCGTTCTTTCGATTGTCTCTGTTTCCATTCCCGCTGTTCGACCTCATACGGATCACGTACACTAGTCGCCTGATTTTTTTCCAACGTTCACCACCTCTTCATAACAATAATATGTGTACGCCTATGGGTTTGGTTGGGCAAATGGAGCGGTTTTTAGCGAATGGGCACGGTTTCTAGGGGTGTGGGGGGCGGCTTTGAGCGCGGAATGGTCGACTTTGAGCGTGGGGCGGCGGGCTTTGAGCGTGGAGACGACGACTTTGAGCGCGGGGCGGCGGACTTTGAGCGTGGAGCAAGTGACTTTGAGCGCGGGGCGGCTGGCTTTGAGCGTGGAGCCAGCGACTTTGAGCGCAGGACGGCGGGCTTTGAGCGTGGAGCCAGCGACTTTGAGCGCGGGACGGCTTACTTTGGACGCGGGGCGGGCGACTTTGGACGCGGGAGAGCTTGCTTTGGACGCGGAGCTGGCGACTTTGGACGCGGGAGAGCTTGCTTTGGACGCAGAGCCGGCGACTTTGGACGCGGGAGAGCTTGCTTTGGACGCGGACGGCAAGCTTTGAGCACAAAAAAACACCGGCCGCGATTTCAACAGCCGATGCTTTCGAATTTATTTACTTATCCGCGCCATGCGCTCATTCCGCCTCTGACGTTAGTAACATTTGTGAAGCCTGACTTTTTCAGAATGCCCGCTGCTTGTGAGCTGCGCATACCACTTTGGCAAATGACGACAATTTCTTTATTCTTATCAAGCTTGTCTAACTTAGACTTCAATATATTCAAAGGGACATTTTTAAATTCATGGATATGTCGACCTTTATATTCCGCTGGTGTGCGGACGTCGATAAATTGCTTCGTTTTATCTTTTAACATTGGTTTTAATTCGTCGGTCGATATCGATTTTACGCCTTTTGACGGCATCATGCGCCACGCGAAAAATGCGACGATTGCTAGTATAATAATCCATTCCATTGGTGTTCACTCCTTCGTCATGTATACCCCTTTTGGTATTTGATTTGCAAATTCAATATACCATACGGGGTATGTAAAGTGCAACAAGTAAGTTTATCACCGACTGTGACGAATTTATCACCGCCTAACTACACTTCAACTTAAAATTAATGCCTAAATTAAAAACGCTCATTTCTGAGCGTTTTTTTGCTGTAGTTTATTACCTAATTTGAACTAATCTACCCTATGGGAAGTGCTGAATTTTCTGGAGTCAGTTAATCCAAATATAAACTAGTTGAATATTTAATCCCGTCTTCACCTATATATTTTCTTGGTGCAACTTTGTTTAAGGTATACGTGAATTCTGTCTCTCCTTTTACTTTAATCGTATAGGCATCCTTGCTCTTTAATACACTGTATTTTTCATACTCTCCAGGAATTAGTTTCGTATCAGTAATTGTATAATGCTTCTTAAAATCTTCTTCGGTAAAATCAGTACCAAGTGTAGCACCATTGAATGTATCGTAGATAAAAAGCGTTCCTTCATAGAAATAGAGACTGTAATGTGTAGGACTATTAAAGCTTGTTTGTTGAAAAAAAACTCCGTCCCAGTCTGATGTAACGTTATTTTTGTTACCTTGCAAAACGTTATCGTTAATTAGAAAGAAGGCACCAGAGATGATAGATAGTAAAAGGATAAAGGTAACAACAGTCGGTATCCACGTTTGGATCCTAACCTTTTTTCTATAGCCCTTCTCTTGAAAGATATTACGATGAGCCCTTTCTTTTTGTGCGCGTGATGGTTTAAACTTCTGACTTAGATTCTCCAATTCTTTTGTTATACGATCATCGGATAAGTGTTTCACTTGTAATCCCTCCCTTTTCTAATTCTTTTTTAAATGCAGTTAGCGCTCTCGACAAACTCATTTTTACTTTTCCTTCTGACCAAGATAAGATGGAAGATACGTCTTTCGTAGATAATCCCTGAATTTTTCTTAATATAATAACCTGCTGATAGTTTTTCTTTAATCGAAAGAGCGCCTCGTAAAAATGTTTCTCTTGCAAATTAAGCAAAACAGTCTCTTCCGCTGATGGTTGAGAATTTGAGTGGCTGCTCAAATCGAAATAATAAGTTACAGGATTTTTCTTTCTGAAGTAACTCATCGTTGTCGTATATGCAATCCTAAAGATCCATGTTTGTACTGAAGAATCTCCTCTGAACTTATGTGCATTCTTAACAACTTTTATAAATGTTTCTTGCGTTAAATCTTCGGCAGTCTGGCGGTCTCCAACCTGTAACAAGATGTAACTGTAAATTGTATCGAAATAATCATTAAACCACTCTTTGGTAGACATCATTTTCACCTCTCTTTATTACTTAGACGCAATATATCCGAATCGGTAACGGTTTGAAGACTTTTAAAGGGCAAGTTACTAAACAAATCACACAAATGGAACTCCCTATGTCTGTTCACTTTTAGCGTTATTAAATTTTTGAATTAAACCTTCAGTAAATATAATTTTAGCCTGCTTCTTTAGTTGAACAAGAAAAAAGAGCCGTGTAATAGCAAGTGTTTTAACAATGGAATTAACCAAGGGCACATAAATTTATGTGCCCATTGTGGTGCCAGTTCGTCTATATTAAGCAACTAAATGTTGATGCAACAACAAAAACAGGGACACTAATTCATATGCGAATTGTGTCCCCGAACACTGTGACTTTTATTGTTTTCTCCCCGTCAACCGAACCCGTTAATATACGGCTCCTCCCCTACTTTATCAATCCAAATTCTTTAGCTTCCTGCCGTAATTCTTCTCTGAACTTCGGATGGGCGATGCTAATTAACGCTTCTGCCCGCTCGGATAGCGACTTGCCATGCAATCTAGCAATTCCGTACTCCGTCACGATGTTATCTACGTAGTTTTTCGTCGTCGTTACGACAGAGCCTGGGGATAGGTGCAATTTGATTCTCGAAATCGTGTCATTCTTCGCTGTCGAATGCATGCACACATATCCTTTACCGTATTTAGATAGTCGGACTCCCTTTGCAAAATCGGCTTGCCCGCCAGTTGAAGAGTAATAACGTCCCGCCACCGTTTCGGATGCGCATTGCCCATATAAATCGACTTCTGTAGTCGCATTAATCGACACCATATGATCCTCTTTTGCAATTTCGTATGCATCATTGACGACACGTACCGGCTGAAACTCTACAGAAGGGTTGTTGTTAAGAAAATCATACAATCGTTGCGAACCAAAAGCGAACGTCGTAACAATTTTTCCTTTACGGGTCGATTTTCTCATCCCGTCCACTGCACCAGCTTCAACTAGATCGACAATGCCATCCGTCAGCATCTCCGTATGAATGCCTAAATGCCTGCGGTCTTTGAGCATCTTCATGACGGCATTCGGTATAGCACCAATGCCGATTTGTAACGTATCGCCATCTTGTATATCATCCGAAATATACGCTGCGATTTTCTCATCCTTTTCCGTAATAACCGGCGACACTTCTTCCGTTAAAGGCATATCATTCTCAATGAAACCAGCGATTTGACTAATATGGATTTGATTCGCCCCGAACGTGCGTGGCATATGCTTATTCACTTCTAACACAAACGGTACTTCACCGATAAAATCGGCTGCATAATCCGCATTCGTCCCTAGCGAAAAGTAGCCATGCTCGTCCATCGGCGAAGCAGCTGCCATGACGATCGGATTTTTTGTCGTTTTTTTCAACAATGGATACATTTCCTGAAATACATTCGGAATTAATTCTACATGGCCTGCCCAATAGGCTTTCCTCGTCGCACCGCTTAAAAAGTACGAAACATGTGAAAGATGGCCTTTCATTTTACCGTTTATATAATCACGTTCACGCAGTGCCAACAGTTGATGCACTTTAACGTTATCCAATTTCTCATAATGCGCCTCCAGCAAATCCAACAAACCGTGTGGCTCGCTATTTGCCAAAGGAATGATAATATCCATATCTTTATCAAGTAACCCAATGAACTCTGAAGGATTCAGACGTTTTGTCATATGTCACACTTCCCTGATGTTGTTTTTATTCAGTATATTACAGACTGAGCGCTCGCTCAACTTGTTGAAAAGTGTGATTATACTTATAATAAAGCTATGAAAAATTTATCTATTGATCAAATTAAGCATTTAAATAGTTATAGTGTTTACATCGGGAATCCCAGGCATCCCATGTTTACGCTCGAAGATCTATTGAATGAGCAGAAAACAGAGGCTTGTCTGACTGCTGTACAAACGGTGAGCAGGAGCCCGAACATAACAGTTGCTGCATCATTTTTTATGCGCCGGATTGGAATGTTTTTGAACACACAGTTTTATAATTTAGCTGTTTACGATGAAATTTGGAATGGGAATGAAAATCGTCTTTTATTTGGGGCAATTGAGGAATACGGAAATCGGACTGTCAGTACATATGCCGATGCATCTGACTGGCATACCGTAGAGGATAACGAACGGCAAGACGCAATCCGAAACTTGCTCCTGTTCGCATACAAAGTCATCCGTCAAATCCGAACTATCGTGTCCATCTCACCGTTGACGCTATGGGAGAATATTTTTGGCTTTTTATTATGGCAGTATCATGTTTTGCTCGAGAATCCTGGAACTAGCGAAAATGCGCGGAAAGATCTCGATGTTTTGAAAGACGACAAGACGTGGGAACAAATTGCGCCCCGCTCTTTGCTTGCGACATACTTACAAGGTTACGAGCCATCCGAATTGATCAACACGACAGTCCGAACGACATGTTGTTTGTCCAAAGATGTACCCGGTTTAATGCAATGCGGGTTTTGTCCGCTAAAAGAACAAAGGAGGATAAGATGAAAGAAATTAAAATCTCAGGAAGTGTCATCGATGAAGAAACGAGATGTACACATTACCATTCCGACCTCGATATTATTGCAATCAAGTTTTATTGCTGTAAAACGTATTATCCTTGCTTTTCTTGTCACGAGGAATCGGGATGTGGTGATCATAAAGTGTGGCCGATAGAGAAGTTTGGGGAGAAAGCGGTGCTTTGTGGAACATGTAAAAATGAGTTGACGGTGAATCAATATAAGGAGAGCGGATATGGATGCCCTTCTTGCGGGGCAAGATTTAATCCGGGATGTGGGTTGCATTGGGAGTTGTACTTTGAAAATGATAACGAAGTGAAAACGCTGTAATAGGTTTTCACTTCTTTTATTCTCTCGAATGGAGTGGCTCGATGCATTGTGATAAATTCATTATATTTTAATTAACACTTTCCCTTCATAGTTACGGCTTTCAATTAATTTATGTGCTTCCGCCGCATCTTTCAAATGAAATATTTTAGCAACGGGAATAGAAATTTTGTTCGAAGCGAATAGTTCTAGCACTTTTTCCGCGACGGGTGCTAATCGTTCAGGAGCATGTTTTCGTGTAGTACCTAAGCTAAAACCTTTAACATTTCTACAACTACTATGAACATCGCTCGTTTTAAACGTACCAGCCTTCCCACTACTATTGCCAAATTGAACAAGCGTACCATACAAAGACAAGCATTCTAAACTTTTACTCGTAACATCACCAGCAACCGAATCAAAAATAACATTGGCACCTTTATTATTTGTCTGTTTTAACACTTCCTCAGTAAAACTTGCATACGTACAAACAGTATTAGCCCCTAATTTCCTAACATAATCCTCTTTATTTATATTTCCTACCGTACCAATAATTTGTTGAACACCGGCTAACTTTGCCAATTGTACAAGCATCGAACCGACTCCACCTGCAGCACTATGAATAACAATTGTATCCGTTTTTTGTACCTGCCCTATTTCGTAAAATAGGATGTAAGATAAAATCGCGACAGTTGGCATTGAAGCGGCCGTTTCAAATGAAAGGTTATCCGGAATTTTAAAAACAAGGCTCTCATTTGCAACAACATATTCCGCATAGGATCCGTTTTTAGGAAAAGCTATGACTCTCTCCCCCTTTGAAAAGGCAGAATTAGGAGCAACTTCTTCAACTACTCCTGCTACGTCTAATCCAAGCATTAAAGGGAACTTGCCTTTTCCTTTAGTACCTATGCGAGTTTTAATGTCGGCATAATTCACACTTGTATAAGAAACTTTTATTAACACCTCCCCTTCACCTATATGGGGAATGGGAATGTCTGTATAGGAAAGTACGTCCGCCCCACCAAATTCATGTTGAATGACAGCTTTCATTTTCAATTACCTCCTAAATTTCGCTACCAGATTCTTCATGTAGTAACTTCGCAATATCCTTTTGTAATTTACTATTCGAAAATTCAAGGGTGCAAACAATCGACTTGCCATGTATGGATTTTTAACAAATGAATTAACAGACAAAAAAACAGCCCCTAACCTTTGTAGATTAAGGATTTTGATTGGTTGAATACAAGTTGGTGATAGACGTTTTAACAGACAAATAACAACTACTAAAAAGCCAAGAATAAATAATCTGAAAAATCATTGGAGAGATCAATGGTAATGTGAAAAATTAAGAACGACCATAAGAGTATCTCTTTTGATCACTCCAATCTATCTAGAGGACAGAGGGGAAGCTACCAAAAACTGAAAGAGTACCGAAACCGTTCGCTATGACGATTGCAGGCACTATAAGTTTTCCTATACCAAAAACTGAAAGAGTACCGAAACTTAATGACTTTCAACCGTTTCGAATCTGTAGTTTTCCTATACCAGAAACTAAAAGAGTACCGAAACTCCTTTCGACTTGCTCCCCGTCTGCTTTCGGTTTTCCTATACCAAAAACTGAAAGAGTACCGAAACATTGGCGCGGCTTAGGATTTAAACGGTCCGTTTTCCTATACCAAAAACTGAAAGAGTACCGAAACGCACAACGTGTTTATCGTCCACAGCAACGTGTTTTCCTATACCAAAAACTGAAAGAGTACCGAAACGTGCGGAAAAGATTACGCTGCCCGATTTAGGTTTTCCTATACCAAAAACTGAAAGAGTACCGAAACTGTCAGCCTGTCTTGCGTTGTTAATCGTTGGTTTTCCTATACCAAAAACTGAAAGAGTACCGAAACCACGCCGCTGAAAGGAGTGCGCCTCGCATGGTTTTCCTATACCAAAAACTGAAAGAGTACCGAAACACGGCGTGAATAGTTCCGGGATAACAATATGTTTTCCTATACCAAAAACTGAAAGAGTACCGAAACTCACCCTGCTCACTCCGACACCTCCACTTCGTTTTCCTATACCAAAAACTGAAAGAGTACCGAAACTATGTTTCAACTGGAAATAGGCAGTGTCCAGTTTTCCTATACCAAAAACTGAAAGAGTACCGAAACATGTCCGGAATGCTACTGTGAGTCAGCGATGTTTTCCTATACCAAAAACTGAAAGAGTACCGAAACGCCTACTGAATCAATCGAAAAAGCCATTTCGTTTTCCTATACCAAAAACTGAAAGCGTACCGAAACCTAGTACCCCCTCCGAATTTGCTCATCATTGTTTTCCTATACCAAAAACTGAAAGAGTACCGAAACATCGTGCGGATGCAGGAAAGAAGCTCTTTGGTTTTCCTATACCAAAAACTGAAAGAGTACCGAAACCTGCAATGGAAAGTAACGCTAAAGCTATGGGTTTTCCTATACCAAAAACTGAAAGAGTACCGAAACATTCAAGTGTTGAAGCAGACGAAGGGATTAGTTTTCCTATACCAAAAACTGAAAGAGTACCGAAACCGAATACGAAGAAAACAAAATGGTTGTTTTGTTTTCCTATACCAAAAACTGAAAGAGTACCGAAACGCAACAGGGGATTCATTTTGAAGCCTAGCAGTTTTCCTATACCAAAAACTGAAAGAGTACCGAAACAGCTTGAGCAAGGGATAGCATTTGGTGATGGTTTTCCTATACCAAAAACTGAAAGAGTACCGAAACCGCGCAAGCCACGCAAGTAGGCGGCGAGCGTTTTCCTATACCAAAAACTGAAAGAGTACCGAAACTTGGAGACACTACGATAAAAATACTTAATAGTTTTCCTATACCAAAAACTGAAAGAGTACCGAAACATTAGTTGGTACTGCATAGATAACTACGGAGTTTTCCTATACCAAAAACTGAAAGAGTACCGAAACTAAACAAGCTATATGCTTTCAATAAAACCAGTTTTCCTATACCAAAAACTGAAAGAGTACCGAAACCTTGGAAGAGCTCGTTGATAACGTAATAAAGTTTTCCTATACCAAAAACTGAAAGAGTACCGAAACGTCGGAAGGGGTAGTAAAGACAATGTCATCGTTTTCCTATACCAAAAACTGAAAGAGTACCGAAACAATACGGAAAAGGAGGTGAGTAAATGAAATGTTTTCCTATACCAAAAACTGAAAGAGTACCGAAACCCCGAACATGACGCGGATTTAATTGAACGAGTTTTCCTATACCAAAAACTGAAAGAGTACCGAAACTGACCTTTTAAACGAAATCGAACTGCTCGAGTTTTCCTATACCAAAAACTGAAAGAGTACCGAAACATAGGGTCGCGATCTGTCAAAGGAATTTCGGTTTTCCTATACCAAAAACTGAAAGAGTACCGAAACGTCGAACTGGGATGGTGCAGCATCTAGCTCGTTTTCCTATACCAAAAACTGAAAGAGTACCGAAACCCCCCTCTACGCGGGTGTCCCCGAATATGTGTTTTCCTATACCAAAAACTGAAAGAGTACCGAAACTCTCTTTGGCGTAAACGACTTTGAGGATGAGTTTTCCTATACCAAAAACTGAAAGAGTACCGAAACGGTTGTTGGCCGTTGCATTTTTAGACAACTGTTTTCCTATACCAAAAACTGAAAGAGTACCGAAACCACCCATTTCATTGTACCACAAAGCGTTTAAAAAACTGAGCGACGATTAATAAACTTCGAAATATTCGGCGGAAACCCCTTTAAATCAATGGTTTGTCTAATATTCAATGCTTTTAACATGAGGTAGGCAATAATACGGATCGGCTGTTCATAACCACTAATTATATCCTCATCGACCATATTATTTGAATGGTTATCCACAGCTTGTAAAACTGCATTTTTAGCTATGTCAAAATACTCATCTTCTGCTCCATATGGAACCTCGGCCATCACATTTCTTTTAACCATTAATAATGACGCCTCATTAATTATTTGACCATTCAAGCAGTAATTCCTTCTTCCTTTGATCTTTAGTACACTCGTGACGATTAAAAATGAGATTCCTCTTTTTATCATTTTATCAATATATTCTTGTAGCTGAAGTAATTCTTCAGTACCTGAAAATATTTCTGGCAACTCAATAATTATTAACGTCCGTTTATTCAATCCTTGTTCTCCTATTAGACGCAACAGCAATAACTTAAATTCTATAGGACTCATAATCGGCATTGTACTAACTAACGTGATGAAACTCTTCAAATCACTTTCAAGAAAATCATTTACTTCTGCCTTAATTTTATATTTGTTCAGCAATTCATTGACAAAGAACACCTCTTCCTGCAGCTCTCTCCAAACGTCAAGTAATTCTAGAAAAACGGGAGAGTTGCTTAAACTAGTGATACACTCAGTAATCACATCATTTAGAGGAGATTTGGCGGTGAGCTTATCCATCTGTATTCTGGCATCGAACGGTATAAAATAGCAGTTCCAATCTTTTTTTTGAAGTGGTACAGCGTCTTCTTCAATCTGTACACTGGAACTACGAGAATTAAAATAGTCATCTATTAACCTTACAATTTCATACCAAAGAACATGATGTCCAGATAAAATTGTGCAATCACCGATTTCCAAGTTATACTCTTTGTCATCTGCTTTCACATTCCATAAGATCATAGAATCACCAACGTTTCTTGAGTGATGACTTCCTCTTGGATTGTTTTACCGCCAACCAAAATTTGCATTTTCTCATATTGTTTTTCAGTTACAGCCATTATACGAATAGAACCTTGATTAGGAAGGTTTCGCTTCAGTCCTTCGATATATTGAAATAACGCTGTTCTATTTGGAAATATTTTTGCATATACCGAAAATTGAACCATCGAGAATCCATTGTTTATAAGATATTTTCTAAACTTGGTATAAACTCTTCGTTCAGTCTTTGTAACCATCGGGAGATCAAAGAACAATAGTAGCCTCATAATTCTATATGGCGATGCCATTTTCCGGATAAACAAGCTTTGATAAATCCTTTTCGTTCATCGATTTTATAAATGATTGAACGTAAAGGTCAATTGCGTTTAATACGGTCTGATTCTGTCCCCCGATACGAATCTTCGCGTTTAAACGACCTATTAAATTTTGCTTTGTCTCCCTAGACAAAAAATCCTCTTCTTCTACAGCCAACACTACCCAAAGGTCAATAACTGGTCGAAAAACCTCCATACAGTCATCTACAAGATTAAATGCATTAAACTGATTGCGGTGGCCAATTCCGTACGCCGGATGCAACCCGTACGATACTATCGTTCTAGCAAAACAGGAGCGTAAGACAATATAACCATAGTTTAGCGCTGCATTATACGTATCAATTGCATTTCGAGTTCTAGTGAAATTATTACCAAACAACTCTTTAAAATAAATACTTGCTGCTACTCCTTCTCGATTTGTTAAGTCGTTAAATGTAACACCTCTTGAAAGCGCATTCATTCTTGAAATGACTTCCGGGTCTTTCTTTAAATATTTTAAGACCGAATTTTGATTATCAATTTTTATTTGGAGAATACGAGCCCACATCTCCTCGCGAAGCGTGTCTTCCCATTCAAGTTGTTTTCTTAAAACACCGTATACACGGTAATGACTGTACAAACCTAAGCAGAACAAGTTGGGATTGTGCAACTCATCACAGAATATTAACAAGATGTGGTATTCTGTTAACTTATTCATCAACCTACCTGAAACAACCGTTCGGACATTATCTACAACAATTGTATGAATATCCGATAAAGGGATTAATATCTCTTGCTGATCCTTTATGACTTTCAAATTATCCAAGTACAATTTCATTTCTTCGGCTTCCGCTATATAGATTATTCGCCAGCTCATAGAATCTCCTCCTTCTTTCTAATCTTTGACTAAAAAGATAGAGTTTATTCATAGAATTAGAAAAGCCCCACATAAAGTGGGGCTGAGTTCGGGATAAACCCTTGTTTCGATAGGTTCTCCCAGCTTTTGGTATAGGACGATGAATGCATTCATCGCACCTTTAATATACCAAACATTTTTACATTTGTAAATACATATTAAAGTTTTCTTTTAGTATTTTATGTCGATTGCCTAAGACATCAACATTATACTTTATTACATTTGAAATAGTGGATGGTGTAAGAAACCCATCTTTTCGTTCTTGCTTCCTTTTTTCAACAAAATCAACCTCAATCTTATTATCCCTTGGCATGCCATCTCCTCGGAAAATACGTTCATAAAATTGTCCATCCTTTTCAAACGAAAAAATGTCATTTTGGTACAAGCTCAGCTGAAATTCATACGAGTCGTCAATTTTTTTATAGCTTTGCTGCATTTCACTTTCGTACATCTCCGTGTCTAAAAGTAGACGATTTCCAACTTGCCTAAACCAATGATACGGAACCCCAATATATTTATACTTGCCTTCCTTATTTCTATACAAATCGACTCGCACACCTTTAATGCTTAGCAATACCACGTCATTTTTGGCTTCTGGATACTTATCTGTGATATTCATATGAACACCTAGCTTACGTTCTCGATATCGCAGAACTTTCACCGGGACTTTTCCATCCTTCAAAATATATCCATTCTCATCATAATAAGCTTTAAAAGGGTTGTCCGCTGTAGGATATTCTTTAATGATTTTTTGAATTAACGAGAACAATTCTGGGTTATGTTCTGCAATTAAAAAACTATCCGGGCTTTTTTCAAGTCGCTTAAGAAGAGGGGCAACGGCTCTTTTATCTAACTGATAAATATTACCTGACTTCCCCAAGTAATATTTCTCTCCATCCTTCACCCTAGTCCCATAGATCGTTTGGTTCGACATGGTTCGATTCCCTTTACGATCAACCTTATGCGAATACTTAATATAAGGTTCATAATTAATAATCCCGCGGAAAAACATTAATGTCTGATGGTTAAAGAACTCTTTTTCATCTTGAATTTCTCCCGTCTCCCTATTAAACACGATGCCTTGCTCGTCCATATTAAACTCGCGGAAAAACTCGAACACAGGCAATTTGCCGATTGCGGCAACGATCAGCGCATCAATAGCATGGTGAGCATGACTTTCATCGCGGTCTTTGTTCATACGTGCCCTTCTGCGCAATGCCGCTGTAAATGATCCTCGAATCGACAATACAGTAGTCTCAATTTCATTAACGTTGAAAAATGTTCGCAAAGTCATAGAGAAACTTCTCATCGCATATTGAGTATCTACTAAATTCCGATTAATAAATTGCTTTTGCAACTCTTCATTGTTTTGAAGATCCCTTTGTTCTAATAGATAATCCTTCTTTTTACTTGATATTTTACGTCCCTTATGCAAATTCAACACATCAACTTTGAATTGATCGAACGATCGATTTGATTCTCCGCTCGAGAAATATTGAAAAGGGGTCCGTTGTCCCTTCTTCTGATTTTCGGATCGATAGCAAAGTACTTTATTCGCCTGACCGTCATCAAAGGACAACGAAATTGGGAGTATATGATCAATTTCAAACAGTGTAGGATCTCCCACAATATCATTGAGGACAATCCCTTTGCCTGAGTACAAGCATTTCCCATCCTGCGAATCCCATAACTTCATCGCCAAGTGTTGCTTACTTGATAACTTTAATTCCGCTATTGATTTTACACCGAGGAGCTCTGCCATTCTTTTTTCAAACTTCCCTACTTCTCGCTGAAAATCAACATATTGCTTTCTTTTTTCTTCACTATTCTTTTCTCTCGCTGTCTCCACAACAATCGTTGCAAATTCTCCATATTTTTTCCGTGCCTCATTCACAATCTTTATCGCTTCACGGTGGGCTCTTTTGGCAACCGTGCTTAAAATGGCATCATCATCAAACTGAATGTTTTTACTTCCAGTTAACTTTGACAAACGCTTCTCTTCCAATTTCAACTCACTGAATAATTCCATTTGATTCTTATTTGTCATCCATAATTCATTTAATATAAGCTTCATTGCTTTCCTAGAAAGTGCATGATAGCCGACAAAATCCGTTGTTTCCTTGAAAGCATCAATAATCTTGGCTCTTGTATCAGGTTCATACATCACTAACAAATTTTCCATTTGCTCTGCACGCCTAGTATATGATTTTTCGGCTGTTAAAACATTTACGATTTCATCCAATACCTCTATATTACTTAATAGGCTAGTAGGCAAGTTTTTTTCCTTTACTATTTTCAATATAACTTTGTATCCCTTAAAATCTGTAAAGATCGGTCTATCAGTCTTCATATCTATTCGATATCCAGTAACGACAGCGTCCGTACTAACGCCCTTATACTTTAATATTTGTGGTAGAGTAATGTTCTTACCTTGATTAACAAAATTTTCAACGATGAACTTTTTATCTTCAAAGGTTAAATATTCTCCATCAATTTGAAGTTTATTTAAATCTCCATTCAATAAATTAAAAAGATCAGCCGTATATGACATTTTAGGGATTCTTAGTTCTTCCGGAAAATACGTACACTTCCCACGCATCTTATTAATCATCGATGTCTCGATAAGTCTTCCACGGTTATCTAAATAATATTGGCCATACGGGGTGGGAGATTTTTTGGACCCTGGTCCTTCAAAGTATTCCCTTCTCGTCTCTATTAAAAGTAATATCTCGTCAATTAGCTTGTCCGTCAACTCAATATGAAACTCTTTCTGTTTAGATAAAATCGCCCTTGCTTCAGTTAAGTAGTCGGCTGTCCTGAATCGATTTTCATGATTCCTCATTTTTTCGTGTGGATTACTCAGCCTCTCCAACTGAATTTCACAAATGTATTTTGTATCTAATAATTTTTTGTTTCTTATTAACTGTTCTTTTGTTGATAGTTCGCTTGCATTTTTGTCTTCTTGGTCTGGTGCATCAAGTACAACCCCACGGCGTTTTACTAAATGATAAATAGCTGCTGTCAGCTCTTCCTTTGATACTTCCCCATAGATGGCATCTCTTCTTGCCTCATATGGATTTATTACACCAATCCCATTCAAGGGCAAGCCTGCTTCCTTTAAAAGTTCCTTCGCCCTTTCAAGTCTGTGCGTCCTTCTTCTTTTCAATCTTCTTGAGCTTCTAAAACCCCTTCTTTCTTCATTCGCATTTCGTGTAGCTTCTTCAAATATGCGCACTCCTGCATCAATAATTTCACCACTGTCCGAGTCCAAAATTCCCCATCCTACAGAAGATACGCCAATATCAAGCCCTAATACTTTGGACATCATACTAACCCCCTTCAATTTATTTACTTTTCCATATATTCAATGTACCATATTACCTATTCTACATGCACAATGAAAAGTATAAAAATTCCACAAGTTGATGTCGTGTATACTAATTTCATTCAGTAACTTAGACATATTAATCTCTATAGCAAGCTAAACTCCCCATCCATCTACCAACTTATCTATATATCTACAGCATTCGACAAATCTAGCATTTTTGGTCTTGTCCCCCATAGTAGTTAATAGTATACTCGTTATTATGCCAATGCACCAAAGATTTCAACAATTAAACAAAGGGGGAATTCGACAATGTTTTCGTCGACATGGAACCGATTGTGGGACATGCACGATCAGGTGAAGGGGTTGTTTCGGTTCTTTTTTAGTCCAAACTCGGCTGAGATGGCTTCAGGAGGCGGTGGCGGACAGCAAATTGGTGTTGGAAATGCTGGAGGCGGCCGGGATCCGCGGAGTTATTCGCCTGCACAGCTAATCGGGTTGGTGTTAGGACCGCTATTATTCTTTCTTACGCTATTGTTTTTCAAGCCTGAAGGTCTTTCTCCGGAAGGTGTTGCCATTTTGGCAAGTACGTTGTGGATTGCAACGTGGTGGATTACGGAAGCAATTCCGATTCCGGTCACTTCCCTATTGCCGTTAGTGCTGTTTCCGTTATCGGGCGGCATGGCAGTGAAAACGACTGCTTCAGCTTATGGGGATGAAACAGTCTTTTTATTCATGGGGGGCTTCATGATTGCGCTCGCCATGGAAAAATGGAATTTGCATCGCCGGATTGCGTTGACAATCATTTCCGCAATCGGTACGAATATGGACCGTATCGTTTTAGGTTTCATGGTTGCAACTGGCTTCTTGTCAATGTGGATTTCAAATACGGCGACAGCTATGATGATGGTTCCGATCGGACTAGCAATCATCTACCAAATTTCAGATGCACTAAAGGATGACCCTTCGGTAGATACGTCGAAAGAGAATTTCGGATTCGGTAAAGCGCTTATGCTCGGAATTGCTTATTCAGCTTCTTTAGGCGGAATCGCGACGTTAATTGGAACACCGCCGAATACGTTGCTTGCAGGTGCAATTAACACAATGTATGGCATCGAGCTTTCCTTTGCAAAATGGATGATGTTCGGTGTACCGCTTGCTTGGAGCTTCATTTTGATCACTTGGATTTATCTCGTGAAATTCGCGTACCCGTCCAAAATCAAAACGTTACCAGGTGGACGCGGCATTATTGATAGAGAAAAGAAGGAATTAGGAAGAGCTTCAACAGAAGAGAAAATTGTTTTCGCGATTTTTGTATTGGCTGCTTTTTCTTGGATTACTCGCACGTTCCTTCTATCCAAATTTATTAATGGGTTAAGTGATGGCGTAATTGCCATGTTGTTTGCCATTATTTTATTCATCATCCCATCGGTCAACAAAAAAGGCGACCATCTACTCGATTGGAACACGGCTGTCAAATTACCGTGGGGCATTCTGTTGCTATTCGGAGGCGGACTTGCAATCGCTGCCGGATTTGTCAGCTCAGAATTGTCTGTTTGGATTGGATCACAATTGTCGGGATTGAGCGGCGTACATGTACTTGTCGTCATTCTTATCGTCGCGACACTCGTCATTTTCTTGACGGAAATTACGTCCAACACGGCAACCGCTTCTATGATGTACCCAATCATGGCTTCACTTGCGGTCGCATTAGGCTTCCACCCGTATGCACTCATGATCGCTGCTGGTGTGGCTGCATCTTGTGCATTCATGTTGCCGGTTGCAACACCGCCTAACGCCGTCGTATTCGGTTCCGGCTATTTACGTATTCCGGACATGGCGAAAGCTGGATTCGTACTCAATATCATTGGAATTTTCCTTGTGACAGCAGCCATTTACTTCTTGCTGCCTATGCTATGGGGAATCGATTTGACAACTATTCCAGAAACGTTTAAATGAATGAACTGAAACAGGGCAAGCCGCATTTT
Source organism: Sporosarcina sp. UB5 (assembly GCF_050859005.1). Classification (GTDB taxonomy): domain Bacteria; phylum Bacillota; class Bacilli; order Bacillales_A; family Planococcaceae; genus Sporosarcina. The sequence continues at coordinate 1,293,160 of NZ_CP125984.1, read as the reverse complement.
TACGGCTGCCCTGTTTTTAATTGCAACGCCTTCTTCGCTCGACGAAAACGAATCATCCCTACATATACAACCGGCAAAATCGCCGTAAGTGCAATGAGCCCTTCCCAACCGAACGTTTCGTACAGCGGGCTCAGCAATGTACTTCCCATCGCTACGCCGATGTAATAGGAAACGAGGTAAAGGCTCGCAGCACTACCTTTATGGTGGGAAGCTTCCTTACTGACGGATGCTGCCGTCAAAGAATGGGCCGTGAAAAACCCTAAACAGAGAATACATAGGCCGATAATAATAATTGTTAGAGATGAAATAGCTGTCATACCAATTCCTAACACGATTAACATAACTCCTACAAACCTCGTATTCCGGAGACCGAACTTCCCTGCAAGCAACCCTGCTAAAGGAGCCCCGACGACCCCGAATCCATACGCCAAATATAAGTAAGAAATGGTTTCAAGCGATAGTGAATACGGCCGCGCAATTAAGTGGAACGGTAAATATGTCCATACACCAGTAAATGATAATTGAAGGACGATGCCTAATCCAAAGACGATAAGTAAGGAAGGGTTTTTTAGATGAAAGACAATCCCTTCGATATCTTTTGCAAAGGTCGTATCAGTCGGCACGAAATTCCTTGATTTCGGCAACGTCAACAGTAGGATGATGAATAGCGTCGTTCCAAAAATAGAAAGAATATATAAAGACATTTGCCACGAAGCCTGTTCGGCAATAAACCCCGTCATGAAGCGACCAATCATACCCCCAAGACCATTAAAAGATATGTAAAGAGCTGTCGCGACACTCATGAATCGAATATGTATTTCCTCGCTAATGTAAGCGAGCGCCGCAGCCGGTACACCAGCGAGCGAAAACCCTTGCACGAAACGAAGAATGACGATGAAAAGGAATGAATCCGTATTTGCAATAAGAAGAAACGGAATGACAGAGCCGATTAACGAAATGTAGATGTAAACATTCCGTCCGTTCCGATCGGAAAAGAAACCGAGAACGATAAGCCCGATAATAAGCCCAATCGTCGTCATTGACATAGCCATACTTGCATACGAAACCGATATCCCGAATTCTATTGTGAATAAAGGAAGAAGCGGCTGCATTGCATACATCGATGCAAAAATGAAAACCGAAGCGAACCCCAAGCCGAGCACGATTTTCCAAAATTGAAGATTTCTCAACGTATAGCCGTCATGTTGCATGATCCCACGTCCAGTCTCCAGCTTTTTTCTTTTATTATATCATTTTAAATCTTTCAAACTTACACAACATCATAAAAAAGCGACCATAACGTATATGGTCGCCTTGCTGTTCTGATATCTATTACGTCCCGATTGATTTTTTAACCCTTACACGTTCTTCGTCGCTGCGTGCTTAATCTTTCGCCGTTGGTCATAAATATTCCGTACAATGACTTTTCCGACTGCGTATACTGGCACGCCGACGATGATGCCGACGAAGCCGGCGAGGTTCCCCGCCGCCAAGATGATTGTAATGACGGTGAGCGGGTGGATGTCGAGCGATTTGCCCATGACGTTCGGCGTGATGAGATTGCTGTCGATTTGCTGGGCGACAAGCGTGACGATCGCGACGAAGATAACAAGTTTAGGATCTTGTATATAGGCGATGATAAGTGCCGGTGTAATGGCAATCCATGGACCAATGAATGGCACTAAGTTCATAAATAGCGCGAAGATCGCCAAGAGTAGCGAATATTTCAGCCCTATTAGCAAGTAACCAATTAATATGAGTGAAGCAAGTATGGCGCTGATTAAAAACTGACCTTGGATGTACGAGCGCAATACATTGTCGATGTCACTTAATGTTTTTTTAATCCATTCACGGCGTTCACCGCTGAATAGGTTATAAATGATCGGAGCGAATTTCTCGTGGTCCTTCAGCATGAAAATGAAGAAGAAAGGTACTAATATGAGCAGAAACATCGCTTGGAAGAAAGATTGTAAAAATTGGACGACCCATTTTCCAAACTTCACTGCAATTGACTGGGCCGAATTTGCAGCACTGTCTATAGAATTCTGTAACTGCTCCGGCAAGTCTTTTTTCTGTTCTAATAACTTATCCTTCACTACATTAAATTCCTTCACCAAAGTTGGAGCGTCTTCGACAAGGTTATTCACCTGTTTTGTAATTGGTGGACCAATGATTGAGACGAAGATCCATAGCACGACCGCGAGTCCTGCGAGGATCGTCAAAATACTTGCCCACCGTGGAAATTTCCGGTTTTCTAAAAACCGCTGGATCGGTTCCGTCATGTAATAAAGCACGCCGCCGAGTAAAAGAGGCAAAATGATTGCTTTAATAATGATGACAACCGGAGCGAAAATAAAGCTGATTTCCATGAAATATTTAATGATTAATATTGATAACAGGATTCCTATACCAACTTGGAACCAAAGCTTCTTTGTCAATTTCCCACTTCCTTTACCATATACAATAGTGTTAATTAAAGTATACGGTTTATTACGGGCAGTGTCGAAAGAAGTTTCATTATAATTGATTACTTTTGTTTTTATTTGTGAATACGTAAAATGATTCCGTTCCCAGCAGGATCTTTTGTAACAGAATATCCTGCATTTGATTCCACAGTCGCACCTAGCTCTTCAATTTTCTCGATTGCAGTTGCCAATGTTGCTTCGTCAGGATAAACCAGTGTATACGCTTGAAGTCCGGCACTTTCTTCGGACGGACGTGGCGCGCCTGCACCGTTCCACGTATTCAGGCCGAGGTGATGATGATAATTTCCTGTCGACATGAACAATGCTTGCGGATAAGTAGTGACGACTCTGAACCCTAACGCTTCATAGAAAGTTTGCGTCTCTGGAAGGTTTGCGACGTGGAGATGAACATGCCCCATAATTGTTCCTGTAGGGAGTCCGTTCCATTCATCATTTCCGCTTTCTTCAACAATCGCCCTTGCGTCAAGCGCGTCCGAGCTCATCGCGACGAAATCGTTTTGCCATTTCCAAGATTCTGGTTCCCGATCTCGGTAGATTTCAATGCCGTTTCCGTCAGGATCAGATAAGTACAGTGCTTCGCTCACGAGGTGATCTGATGCACCTAGAGGTATTTGGTTGTTTGAAAAATGTTTAATTGCTTTTCCGAGATCTGCTCGCGTCGGCAATAAAAGCGCGAAATGATAAAGCCCTGTACGTCTCGGCTCTTTCGGAAGAATATGTTCCGGTTGTTCTAATACGAGCAACGGATTTTTGCCATCCGCTGTTAGAGTGACTCGATTTTCAGCCTTCTCTAACACCCGAAACCCGATAATTTCCGTATAGAAGCTTGTCAATTTGTCCAGGTCAGTCACTTTTAAAAGGACTTCCCCTGTGTATATATGTGGTGGTTGATGAAAGTTCATGTTTTATTCCCTCCTGGTAAGTTACTTACTTTATGTAACTAACTTTATATGTTATAATATGATTTGTCAACAAACAATGATTTTACGTGAAAGGATTTTGGAATATGAATGAATTCGAACTCTGTCCACGCTTCGAAATGGCGGTTTCCATCTTAAGCCAACGATGGACTGCGTTAATTTTATATCAACTCATGTCAGGTCCGCAGCGCTTCTGCACAATGACCGATAAATTGGGCGTGAGCGGAAAAACATTGACGGAACGGTTGAAGGACTTGGAACAGCGCGGCTTCGTCGTCCGTGAAGTATACCCAGAAACGCCGGTACGCATCGAGTATTCATTAACGGAGAAAGGGAAGTCTTTGACGCCGATTATGAAAGAGATTGAAGATTGGTCGAGGAAATGGGTTTCGGTCGAAGATTAGGATGGCTTTCAAAGGGAAGTGCATACTAATGGACAGGGAATCCATTGTTTTGGCGCGGAACCTACCGCTTTGGGCGCGGAACCTCGCGCTTTGGACGCATGGTCTACTTTTTCAGCAAAAAGCCGATTGCAAACTAAGCATAACGGGTTCGGTTGACGGGGAGAAAACAGTAAAACACACAGCATTTGGGGACACAATTCGCGTATGAATTGGTGTCCCCTTTTTTGTTGTTAAATCAACATTTAAACGCTTTACACGGACAAATTAGTACCCCAATTAACACCCGAATTAACAAGACCGCATAAATTTATGTGGTATTGCTAATTGGTATGCTAAAACGGTTGCGAATTGGCTATACTAATTGTATAACCAATTTTAGACAGGAGATTGATACGGATGAAGTTCATAACACCCAAAAACCACAATGCGGAAAAGGTAGATTGGCTCATCTCGGAGCGTGCCAGAAGTATCGTAAAAAGCTACGCAGAATATACGGAGCATAGTGAAAGCGAAGTGGTCAACCTGTTCCTACTCAACCTCTTAGAAGACGAAGACTTTATCGATTGGATTGAAAGAAAGAGAAATAACAGAAGGCTTGTTAAACAGCTTGGAATTGAAGATTTAGTAGGTGATGAGAAGATTGGCTAAGTTGAAGCGTTTGGCTACCAAAGAAGATTTGTTAGTGGATGTCCCTTATGACTTCCATCAATCGAGTATTCTCGAAGGAAATTCGATTAGCCGATGCTCATCATTTCCTGTGTCAGACAGATAAGACGAAAACAAGAAAAGAAGCCCGTGAAGAATTTGTTCAAGCGAGCATCGATTTGAACCATTGGGGAGTAATGAGAGGGATCGAAACAAATTCACTGAGGAAATTAGCGTTTCTGCAATTGCAGGAACTCTTTACGTACCATCACTTCCACAAGAGGGTCACAACTGCGTCAGGGATACACTTAGAATATGCAAACAATCCCATCCTGCACCCTCTTGCCACGATTGACAGGGGGTTACGCTCTGTTGATTGCACAACGAACTTATCATCACTTGATCCGAGAGATGTTGCTTCCTTAATTATGAATGTGAATGACAACGCAACAAATACTTTCATCCAACAAATTCGGAGAAGGTTGTCCATATTAGAAAGACCCTTAACCACCGCACGAGGCGATGGGAAAAGTTATATCTATTCGAACTTCAATCCTAAATATGCTCAAATGGCTATCACCATCCTGCGAACTTATTACAACTTTTGTTTCGCTTATAATTCAAACGGAACAAAAGAAACGCCAGCTCAACGATTAGGGTTAACGGATAAAATGTTCGACTTGAAAGATATTGTCTACCTAAGGCGGTTTAATTAGTTTGAATATAATTAATTTTCCTTAAGGTAATAAGGGATTTTATGTTAATATTAATTGGAAGGTTCTGTATGTAGAGTTCAGGGTGGTTTTTAAAAGCGGTTCATTAGAGAAATTTAACTAAAGGGGGACAAATAATGAGTAAAAAAAACGTAATTTATCTAATAGTCGGTGTACTTGCAATAGGGTTTCTACTTTTTAAATATAACGAGTATAAAGAAAAGAGCTTGGATGAAATCTTCACGAATGTTAAAGCTATTTCTATCGAGATTCACAATGATGACGATGAATGGACAATAGTTAACAGAGAAGCAATAGATGAATTAAAAATGTTTTTAAGCCAATATCAAATTAAAAAAATAAAAAGTCCAAAAGGGATTGTCTATTCGGAAGAAGCAGTATTACGGATGAACATTCACACAAAAAATAAAATTATTATGGTTTTATTTGACAAAGATCGTATTCACATTGCTGGCATTGGGCATTACAATGTTCTCAATGGACCAATTGATAAGGAGTGGCTCCAAAGTTTTTCAGAAAAATATCGCCAATGAGTTATGGAAAATTAGATACCGTCAACTATAATCGATCGAGATTAAGGAACAGACCAATACGCACCTTCAGTCAGTAAAATATTCCATTAAAAAACGCTCAGAATTGATGTGACCCCTAAAAGTTAGAGTTTTATATTACGCAGCTAGTTGGCTGGTGTGAAGACGGTATTGAACCGGACTCATGCCAGCCAGTTTCTGTTTGATTCGTTTGTTGTTGTAATAATTTATGTAAGCCACGATAGCTCTTTTTAGTTCCTCATACGTGCGCGGTGGTTCGCCATAATACATTTCCTGCTTTAGTAATCCAAAAAAATTCTCCATGGGGGCGTTGTCCAGACAGTTTCCTTTCCGGGACATGCTCTGGAACACTCTGTGTTCTTTTAAGGTCGCAACCCATTTTCTATGCTGGTAGTGCCAGCCTTGATCCGAGTGGATGGTCGTCCGGTATTTTGCGTTCTTTACGATATCAAGGGCTTCCTCCAAGGGTTTCATCACAAAGTCAAGCGTTGGACGCATACTAATGCCATACGAGAGAATCTCTCCATTATACATGTCCATTATTGGACTAAGATAGAGTTTTAGGCCATCCGAACACTTGAATTCCGTGATATCTGTCGTCAGTTTTTGACATGGGAATGTCGTCTTGAACCGGCGGTGAATACGATTTTTCACCACTGTACCAACGTTCCCCTTATACGAGCTATAACGACGTGATTTGCGGGTGAACTTATTGCCTTTCAATCCTAGCTTTCGCATAATACGTTGCACCTTTTTGTGATTCACTACGATGCCACGATTCTTCAATTCTAGTTGAATCCTGCGATAACCATAACTTTCGTTGTGCTCATCAAAAATGGATTGAATCGTTTCCTCCAACCCCTGGTTAGGATTCTCCCTTTTCATTTGTTTTATATGATAGTGATAAGATGAATCGGGAATGCCGACAATCTGAAGTACATCCTTCAGTTGGAACCCTTCTTTGAGTTCGAATGATAGCGCTGCTTGTGCTTTTCGAGATAGCCGTCCGGATCCATCCGAAAAGCTCGCAACTTTTTTAAGTATTCCACCTCCAAGCGGAGGAGTTCATTTTCCCGTTCCAACTCCTGTTCACGTGTCATTTCATTCTGTTGGGCTGGCTTCCGATCTTTCTTCTTGACGTTCTTCGCTTTTTCAGACATCACTGGCCGTCCTTTCGGGTTGTCCAGGGCTTCCGCACCGCCTTCGAGAAACTTCTTTTTCCATGAAGAAATTAGCGGTGGATTCGTCAGGCCGAAGTGAAGTGCCGTTTCTGTCCGCGAAGCTCCTGTCCTTTTCATAAAGCTTAGTACATCCAGCTTGAATTGAACAGAATAAACTTCATTATTCTTCTTTCTCAATAATCCTTCTACACCATATTTCTTGTACACTGACACCCACGCTCTAAGCTGTCCAGTTGACTTCATACCATATTTTTTTATCAGCGTATTGTAGCTAAATAGTCCAGTCAACTACTCACGCACAATCATAACCTTAAATTCATCGCTATATTTAGCCATAAGAAAACACCCCAAAAGTTAGTTTTTGACTCTAACTTTTGGGGTGCACTTCAAATCTGAGCGTTTTTATTTGTTATTTGTGATGCTAATTCAATGCTGAAACATATGCTAATGGGGATGTTATTTTCACTGTTTTTTACTGTTTTCTCCCCATCAACCGAACCCGTTAAACTAAGCAACCGGCTTTCTTTTATTCATTTACAACTGAGAAATCCACGGATGACTAGGAACGTGTATTTCAAGCGCTTCGCATAGCCAGATTTTATCATCATATCGGAGTAAGTCTTTCACAGCATGAAAATCAGCATGATCTTTCTCTCGCGAATTTTTCGCTTTGTATAGAAGGGCGACCACTGGATGCAAGTAAGGAATGCCATCATCGGAGATTAAAAATAATTTTGAGCTTGGAAAAGTGATTGTCGGATCCCGTCTAAAAATCCAACGGCCATCTTCCACTTCATTCATCAACACTTCCAAACGCTCTCCGCTTTTTTTATGGATGCCGTGCAACTCATGGATTGGCAGCTCCAACGTCTCCGTTTCCCACTTAACGAGCTCCCCCTTCACCGCTTTTTGAAAGGACCAACCGGCTAGAACATTTTTCATCCTATGTTGGTCTTCCCGAAGGACGGCAATCTCAATGTCCGAGTGATCCCGCGTTTCATTCCCAACAAAGAGATCAATCGCCCAACCACCTGCAATCCCCCAAGGCCGATCATAACCGTCCATCCATTCCGCCACTTTTCGACATAACAGTATCATCTGTTTTCCCCCTCGCAAAAAAGGAGCGACAATGTCACTCCTTGAAAGCCTTACTCTTATGTTATGTGAATACTATTACTTTCACAAATTTCTTTATAATTTTCCGATATAGCTTAAACTTTCAACGCCTTGCGAATCAAATGAGCCGTCCAAGATCGCTTGCACATCTTTTAATGTGTCCTGAAGACTTACGGATTGACCTTTTTGCCCAGTGTACGGTTCTGCCACATAAAACGGCTGGGTCAAATACGCTTCCAAACGTTCTCCACGTTTATAAGTTTGTACTTCGGAAGCTGGCAGCTTTTCTTCTCCGCCTACAGCAACAAGTGAACGCAATTCCCGGTAACGGCGCAATAACTTTTGTGCTCTTTGCTGAATGAAAAAATGATTCTGATCCAAATGTGAACCTTCTAGTACGGATGAAGTTGAGGCAATTGGGTTAACTGCAGGATATCGGTATCTTGCCGACAAATCAGCATCGAACTGCCAGAGCGTTTCAAGTGGGCCGTACGGAAGCTCCTCATCTACCGCCTCTCCCGTTAAATCCAGGAGGAAGGTCGTGACGGAATCCATTCCGATCTGTTGCAAACGCTCTTGCAACTCGTAAATCCCACCAGTTACTACATGACTTTTGTCTGCCGCAAACGCAATTTCCTTTTCAAGACCGAGAGCTGCCATTTTCTCATACGTTTCGTCAATTGTTTTCGTTGTAATATCCACATTTTCCAGTATATCTTCCAACTCAGGGTGATTTCCTTCAGGCAGTAGCAGGAATGTCGTATAGCCTTCACCCTTTAATCGGTAGAATAATTCACTTAGGACTACGAGTTGACCCATTTGTTTTCGTGCCACTAAACCGATCGTCCCGCCTTTAGCCAACGGTGCAAATAAATCAAGTACTTTAATCTTCGTTTCAATCATATCTATCTTCTCCCCCCGGATTATCAATTCATCCAAACTGCATTCCGCTAAATCCGCAAGTGCTACAAGTGTCCTCACTTCCGATTTACCGACTGAAATCTTTCCTGTACATAAATTTGAAACTGTCGCCGGCCGAAGACCAACTGCTTTAGCTGCACTCGTCAAATTCGGCACCTTTCTCCTCAACAATGAAACGTTTAACCGAAGATTTTCCCTTTCCATAGTTTCACCCCTTACTTTGTGTCGTAATTTATATTATGCTGTGAAGTAACAAATGTTTACGCTTAAGCGTAATTTATTTTCCGAAGTAAAAATGACTGTCTCAGCTGTTCCCTTCTGAGAAAAAACCATACATACTTTCAGGCCAATTTTGTAAAAAATCCGGATAGAATTGACGAAGTAGGGAATCTTAACTATGATCCAAAATCCAAAGTGAGGAAGGTGACATTTTTATGAATAAAATGGCGATAGCAGCATTAGGTATCGGAGCGGCATTTCTCATGAGGAATAAAAAAGCTCGAGGTAAACTGATGAAGCAATTCGAATCGCTCGCAGAGCCATTCACCTCAAAAAATGGATCAACTAGTTCATAAAAATCTTTCTCACCGGAGAATCGGCATCCTTTTTGGGTGCCGATTTTTAATGCGATTAAACTTCGAGGCGACGACCGAAATATAGTACCTTGTCAGAAAACTGAGTAAACTGCATGTAAATAAGGTATATTATGTTGAAATGGAGTAACTATGGAAGGGGTGTCATATGAAGCGGTTTGTATTCTTTTTATTCTTGATTGGGCTAGTGGGGTGTTCACCGACGGACATTGGGGACGGTGGCATTCCCGCCGTTACTCGTATTGCAACAAATTTGGAGTCCCCTTGGTCGATTGATTTGGATGGTGAACAATTTTTCATATCGGAACGGAACGGTGCAATTGTACGGATTGATGAGGATGGACAGATGGTCCGTGAAGAGGTGTTGTTAACAGAGCCTTTATCATCTGCAGCGGAAGCGGGGTTGCTTGGATTTGTCCTTCATAGAGATTTTAATGAATCCTCGCTTGCCTATGCCTACTATACGTACAATCGTAGTGGAAAACCGGTCAATCGGATTGTGATGCTACAACGCGATGGCGAAATATGGCGTGAGAAAAATATCCTCTTGGATAATATTGAATCTGGGCCTGTCCATCATGGCGGCCGTCTTGCACTATCCCCTGATGGAACTCTTTTTGCAACAATTGGGGACGGGGCTACGCCTGCAAGTGCGCAAAACCCTAACTCATTCAACGGTAAAATTGTAAAGCTACAAGAGGATGGTACTTTCAGTATTGTCAGCTTAGGGCATCGGAATCCACAAGGACTCGCCTGGAATGCAGACGGCGAACTATATTCTTCGGAGCACGGGCAATCCGCAAATGACGAAATCAATATAATTGCCGAAGGCGGGAATTATGGGTGGCCGGTAATTGAAGGGAATGAGAGCAGAGAAGGCATGATTTCTCCGTTGCTTACTTCCGGTGCCAATGAGACGTGGGCGCCGTCCGGAATGACATTTCACAATGGTCTACTATATGTCGCAGCGCTTAGAGGCGAAGCCATTTTAGTAATCAATCCGGAAACAATGGAGATCAGAAAGATTGAAGGTTATGGCCGTATACGGGACGTCTATTCAGATGGCGAGTCACTTTACTTCATTTCCAACAACACCGACGGACGGGGAACTCCTTCCGAGTCGGATGATGTACTGTATAAATTAACGATTGTTAATGATGAAGGAAAGTAATAATTCTTTATCTGCTTCAAGTAGAAAGGAAGTGCTTTTATTGAATAAAAAGAAACCATTCACTTCAGACGATCGGAAAGATGCTGATGGCCGTTTCATGGACAATCCAGAGAATTTGCCGACCGACAAGCAAAGCATTTATGACATGCACGAAGATATGCAATTTGTCGATTCAATCCCACTGGAGGATGTACGATTGGAAGTACTTGAAGAAAAGCATCATCATGATACGAAAAGCAGCTCATCTAGCGTGGAAAAATATAAATAGACAAAAAAGTAGAGGCGGAAAATTATCACTCCTTCCCTCTACTTTTTGTTACATTTTACTGTCGCCGCATGTCGAAATTCCCCGGGAAATGTCAGTATATATCGATAGCCATGTCAGACTAATGTTTTAGCAGCATTCCTTTTCGCCATATACATACCGAATAGGACAAGCAAAACGATAAGGATGACCGTTAGTCCAATACTCATCCAATAAGCCGACTGATCTACAGGTGCACCAAATGCACTCGATGCATATGTGCTCAATTTCCACGGCGTCACCGTCCAGTACGCTCCAACGACTCCATCAATGACTTGAAAAATAAGCAAAATGAAGATGGAGAGCCCCGCAGTGGCGCCCGTTGATAACCATGCACTGAATGCAAGGACAACAGTTACAGCAAAAACGAGCCACAAACTATATATGCCTAAAAAAGCAAAGACTTCCCCAACCGCCACAGGATTAAACAAAATGCGGATGTAATACCATGCCGCCATAAAACCTAACCATACACTTGCCAATACAATCGCATTGACGACAACCCATTTACTAATGAAATAGTGACCAAACGACATAGGTCGTACGTATAAAAGTGTCGCCGTTCCCGTTTTCCGCTCACCCGAGATGGATCCCATGAAAGCGAGGATGATAATTAGAATACCGATTAATTGATATTGACCTATTAAGGAAATGAAAATGTCCTCCCCCCGGAATTCCGGCCACGTAAATTCTGCCCCTTCCGGTAAGTTCCCGACACTTTTCATAATTTCAGGGAGGAAATGGTTCGTAATTGGCTCGATCACTCCAAAGATGACAAACACAATCGGAATCCAAAACAGTTTAAAGGTGCGGACGTTTTCACGCCATTCCTTGTGCAATAAAACGTTAAGGCTGCTCATTCCTCCACCACCTTCATGAAGATTTCTTCTAAGCTTGCAGTTTGCAACTCCAACTTCCGAATATGGAGAGATTCTGTATGCAGCAACGCTAAAATTTCAGGCGTTCCGATCCCTTCCTCGGCAGCATTGATGGACACTTGCTTCTTATCCATTGTGACCGCCCAAGGGGATATAGCGGAGAACCTTTCAGCCTCTCCGACCGACTCAAACTCGATGAGAATGTGAGGGTTGGCGTACTTTTCCCGGATCGTCTCAAGTGATCCGTTTTCAACAAGAACGCCTTTTCGAAGAAATAGTAGCTGGTCAGTCATCTCTTCGGCGTCGTTCAAAATATGGGTTGAGTATAAAATTGTCGTTTTCTGTTGGAGTTCCTTCAATAAATTCATCACTTGCCGTCTGCCGACTGGGTCGAGCGCTGATACTGGCTCATCTAACAAAAGCAGCTCTGGACCGTGGACAATTGCTTGTGCCAATCCGAGTCGCTGCTTCATCCCACCGGAAAACGTTCCCGTCCTTTTCTTCATGGCGTCCCCGAGGCCGACGAACTCAAGCGTCTTTTTCGCTTCCGTCAACGCTTGCTTTTTTTCGACACCACTCAACACGGCTGCCATTTCCGTGAACTCAAGTGCTGTCAGCCAAGGAAAGAATTTTGGATATTGGGGAAGATATCCGATAGAAGCCCGAATGTCTGGCTTCGGCTCCCCTCGGAATAAAATGGACCCGCTTGTCGGTGTAATCAGTCCGGCAAGCATGGACAATGTCGTCGTCTTCCCTGCCCCGTTCGGTCCGATTAATGCCGTCGATGTTCCTTCCGCCAAATCGAATGAAATTGAATCTGCGGCTTTGTCGCTCCCATAAGCCTTTGTTAAATTAGTTACTTCCAGCAATCGGGTCATGCTTGCTTCCTCCCGAAGATGAAATATACGATTGGGCCAAGGATGCCGAGAAGTAATATGATGAAAATCCACATGATGAATGGCCCGTTCGTCCGTTGATGACGGATGACATCAACTAAAGCGACAATCATTAGGATAAATTGAAGTACAAGTACTGGAAAAATAAGATTCCAAGGTATGTTTGCAAGCTCAGACATAAACGTCACAACCTTTCTCTTTGTTATAGTTTAAGTATAACACCATTGTTATACATTGTATATAACAAATTCTGTTTTTTGTATAAATTAAAGTTAACGGCAATGGCTTTGAGCGTGGGATGCATCACTTTGGACGCGGAACGCTTCACTTTGGACGCGAAACGCTGTACTTTGAGCGCGGGACGACTCGCTTTGAGCGCGGAACGCTGCACTTTGAGCGCGGGACGACTCGCTTTGAGCGCGGAACGCTGCACTTTGAGCGCGGGACGCTGCACTTTGAGCGCGGGACGACTCGCTTTGAGCGCGGAACGCTTCACTTTGGACACGAAATGCATCACTTTGGGCGCGGAACGCTTCACTTTGGACGCGAAACGCTGTACTTTGAGCGCGTAACGCTGCACTTTGAGCGTGGGACGACAGCGCATGAACGCGCCTCCGTACGGATTTCCCCTATCCGTGTTATACTATTGCGTGGACTGGAGGACGTTAGATGAAACCATGGATGTATCCGCTGTTCGTCATACTTGGGGCGTGCAGTTATGGAATTCTTTCTTCAATTATTAAATTGGCCATTGCGGATGGGTTTACAGCAGCCCAAGCAGTGACAAGCCAATACTATACTGGCTTTATACTTGCCTTACTCATTTATATTTTCACCCATCGAACACTTCCGAAATTCGGCGGAGGTTTTACGCTTGTACTTGCTGGTCTATTAACAGCGACTACCGGAACAGTTTACGGGAAAGCCGTCAGCTTGATGCCTGCTTCCCTTGCTGTCGTCATGCTTTTCCAATTTACGTGGATTGGCATGCTTTTTGATTGCATCGCTCGTAGGCGGCTTCCGAAACGGATTGAAGTCATTTCATTACTGTTTTTATTCGGAGGCACAATTTTTGCAGCAGGTGTCATTGATGCCGATTTGAGTGGCATTCCATGGCAAGGATGGGCTTGGGGGATGGCTTCGGCCGTTACTTTTTCTGCATTCCTCATGATCAATCAGCGACAAGTGGAAGGGATGGACATGCTCACAAGGCTTCTATTCATGTCATTCTTCGGTGCCATTGCCATCACGTTTTTCCAAGCGCCGGAAATTGTCTGGGACGGGACATTGCTAGACGGTTTATGGATATATGGCCTGATTTTAGGGGTGTTTGGCATTATCCTACCGATTCTGCTTTTCTCTATCGGTATACCGAAAGTTGGTACAGCGATGGCGTCGATTTTAAGCGCGATTGAGCTACCCGTCGCAGTTACGGTTTCGGTTATTTTATTACACGAGCATATGACCGTTATGCAAATTGTCGGCATTGTGATCATCTTAATCGGCATGACGTTGCCGAGCATTGCTAACCGACGACTTCGTTTGAAAAATACTTGAGCAAGTTCCACATCACTTGAAGTAGTGATGTGGTTTTTTTGTTGTCCCGAAAACTTTTCGGCAAAACTGAGGGTATATATAGTAAGAGCAACAAATTCGGTTGTTCTGAAAGGAGTGTGCCGCGTGCAGCAGGAAAAGTGGGTTCGGAAAATACGGATGGGCAATCAAGCCGCTTTCCGGCAATTTTATGAAGCGTATGCGGGTCCAGCAATTCGGACAGCGAGCGCAATTACCCGTAACCGCGAAATGGCGAAAGATGCGGTGCAGGAAACGTTCATCCGGGTTTACCGGCAAATCGGAAGCTTCAATCCAGCATTGCCTTTCGACCCTTGGTTTTATCGGATATTGACAAATGAATGTCTTCGTTTAATGAAAAAAGAGTCCCCTCTTTCAACTATTGAATCGGTTGAAAACGATCTTTCCCTAGCAGAGGAATCTTTCGATCAGTTGACGGAGCTTTACGACGTCATTCAAGCATTGGATGACTCTCACCGGATTCCCCTTATTTTAAAGTATATTAAAGGGTTTACCGAAAAAGAGATTGCGGAGATCTTAGGGTTGAATCAAAACACAGTCAAGTCGCGATTATTCAAAGGAAGAAAACGATTGAAAGAGCAGCTGGAGCCTAATCGAGAGGAGGATATGTCCTAATGAGCAAATTTGACGAGCGAATTAAGAAAGAGCTTGAGCAACAGACCGACGTAGACGTGCGTGAACTGAAGGACGACATTTGGAATACTATTAACGAGGAATTATTCGAAGGGAGGCGGACAGTAGTGAAACGGAAAAAACGATGGATGCCTGCTTTGCTCATTACAGCGGCGGCACTTGTCCTTGCATTCACCTTGCAGACTGAGCCCGGGCTTGCGCTAATTAAAGGAATTAAGGACATGTTTGCCCCTGAAAAGGAAATTATCCAAAGCATTGAAGGACAAGATGAGCCGACAGAAGTTCACTTAAATGAAGGAAGAAATTCCGAGTATATTATTTACGTGGATGAATCTCGCTACAAAATGATCAAGGGAGAAGACGCCGATATTATTACGACGATTGAGCCTCTTCCTGAGAAGTATCCGGAAGTGAGTATGGAAATTAGGCAATATCCAACCGACAAGCCGGAAACGCTTGTGAAGGAAATCGAAGAAAAGTTAAAGGTCGAGTTCCCGGATCTGCGGGACATTGAAACTGTGTCAGAACCTGTCGAAGGTTTCTGGTTGCACGGTTTGACTGAATCGACGTGGGATGGAAAAGTCATTGATGTGTACGTCATTAGTAACGGCAAAGATGGGAGCTTTGTCATTACTAAGAAGTATTTCCTTGAAGCGGCGGAAGGTCATGGCGCAAGGTTTTATCATATGCTACAGAGCTTTGAAATTATCGAATGAACGGATTTGTTAGAGGGGGGAGCCTATACTCCCCCTTTTTTTATATAGGTATAAAAGTAGATTCTCCAACTCTTATGCATATGTTATAAGAATATAGGGTATAAATTGCACTAGTAGATAGCAAGGAGGTTTTTGTGGATGGATATGATTATTACCGTTTTTGATACGCTCATTGTTTTATTATATATAACGTTAATTGCGTTCATTACACCTTTCACAATTGGGTATTTCAAAAGAAGGAACTACGATATTTTCATACAACTGCTGCCAATTAGCTTCATCGTTTTTGTTAGTAGTATAATTATTTCGATGGGACTTGGTGGATTCAAAGAGTTACTGTTTTTCAAAATTACGAGTATCGTTTCAGTCGTTCTTCTAGGGTTCCTATTGTTCTTAACGTTGGCGATGAGAGTTTTGTGGAGAGATAAATACGATCTGTTAGTCGAAAGGATTCTGTCCTTTCGTGAAAAAAATGAACGGAGCTTCTCACTGAAATAAGTGGGAAGCCTTTTTCTATTTGTTGTACACTGTTAATAAATTATTCATGCTAGGAGACAGGGCTATGTTAAAGGACCGCATTTATTACGAAAATGCTTATAAAAAGACGTTTAGAGCACGGATTGTTAGTGACGGGGCGGATTCTGCTGGGCGCCCCTACGTCGTATTGAGCAACACAGCGTTTTACCCTACTGGTGGCGGGCAGCCGCATGATACGGGAACGATTGAAGGGGTTCAGGTGATCGATGTGGAGGACGTGGATGGTGAGATCCGCCATTTTCTTGATGAAGAACTTCATTCTAAGAAGGAAGTGGAAGGTGCAATCGATTGGGAACGTCGCTTTGACCATATGCAGCAGCATGCGGGGCAGCATATATTAACGGCAGCCTTTGTCCGGCTTTTCGATTTTCAAACAGTCAGCTTTCATTTAGGCAAAGGGCTTGTTTCCATCGATTTGGATGTGGAAGACGTGACGGCGGAGCAATTGGCGGCTGCGGAAAAACTTGCGAACGATATCATTTTGGAAAACCGTCCGATTGAAACGAAATGGGTGACGGAGGACGAGCTTTCGGAGTATTCATTGCGTAAACAATTGGCTGTGACGGATGAAATTCGGCTCGTCATTATACCGGATTTCGATTACAACGGCTGCGGAGGCACGCACCCATCCTCGACCGGGCAAGTTGGATTGCTAAAAATCATCTCTACTGAAAAGCAAAAGCAGAAGGTCCGTGTCCACTTCGCTTGCGGCGGCCGGGTTCTTCAGCAATTGCACCGGAAACACGAAGAGTTGTCAGCTGCCTCCAAATTACTAAGCGCTCCTGAAGATGGTGTTAGTAGTGCAATCGAGCGACTATTAACTTCGCATCACGCATTGGAAAAATCATTGGAAATCGCCAAGGAAGATTTGCTGTCTTTTGAGATAGAAAACTTATTGGATAATAGGAATGGAAGCATTGTAAGAGCTTCATTCACGGATCGAACGGTGCAAGAGCTGCAAAAATTGGCACGGATGATTGTCGCAGAGGATGATTCGGTCATAGCCCTACTCGTTGCTGAGAATGAAGGCCGCCTCCAGTTTGTCGCTGGGAGGGGCGCATCCGTCGGGACGAGCATGAAGTTAGTTACCGCGGCAGTTTTGCCACATCTTAACGGAAAAGGTGGCGGAAACGACGCATTTGTTCAAGGCGGAGGCGAACGGACGATGACTGCTGAAGAATTGTTGAATGTGATGGAAAATGCGATTGTGAATTGATTGATGTGAGACTCCTCCTGAGTTCGGGAGGAGATTTTTCGTAGGAGTGTTATCACCGACTCATCGGGGTTTATCACCGACTCGGAGCACTTTACCACCGACTCTCCATTTTTCCAGTGTTTTTCATGGCGAATTCCATGCAAAAAAGCCGCCCCGAGGAATTCCCCAGGGCGGACTTTATTCATTCATATAATTAATATGCTCTTGCAAACCAAACCGTATGCTTCGCGTCTTTTCCACAATTGATGCACGTGGACTTTTCAGCCGGTGGATTGAAAGGAATGTTACGTGTCGTGAACATCGTTTCATCCTTCACATGCTCCTCACACGCGTCATCGCCGCACCAGCCAGCTAGGATCCACCCAGGGATTTCTCCTTTTTCCGCTGAATCTGCGATATGCTTCTTCAGTTCCTCAATCGTGTCGATATGCGTGTGGGAATGCTCCGCACGGAATGCACGCGCTTTTTCAAGGAGGCGCGTTTGCATCGTTTGCAATTCTTGCTCAATGCTTTCGACGATATTTGCCAAATCGACAGCGACTTTCTCGTCTTCATCACGTGCTTTCATTAGCGCCTGATTGTTTTCCAAATCACGTGGTCCTAGTTCAACACGAACTGGAACACCTTTTAGCTCCCACTCGTTGAACTTGTAGCCTGGAGACTGATCAGAATCATCAAGACGTACACGGATGCCCTTCGCTTTCAATTCAGCAAATACTTCATCCAGCTTTTCCATAATTGTAGGGTTCTTCTTCCAAGGACCGACCGGAATTAACACAACTTGCGTCGGTGCGATACGTGGTGGCAATACAAGCCCTTGATCGTCCCCGTGTACCATGATGACAGAACCGATTAGACGTGTTGACGTTCCCCATGATGTCGTATGGACAAATTCATGACGGTTTTCTTTCGTCAAATATTTAATGTCGAATGCTTCCGCAAACTTCGTACCTAAATAGTGGGACGTACCCGCTTGAACCGCTTTCCCGTCCTTCATCATCGCTTCGATGGAATACGTGTCAACCGCACCCGCGAAACGCTCAGATGGCGTTTTTTGTCCGTCATAGACCGGAATTGCTAATAGTCCTTCTACGACTTCTTTATAAATGTTCAACATTTGCATCGTCTCTTCGCGTGCCTCTTCTTCATCGACATGCGCCGTATGCCCTTCTTGCCATAAAAACTCAGAAGTTCGAATGAACGGCAATGTTCTCTTCTCCCAACGGAAAACGTTCGCCCATTGGTTAATTAACACCGGAAGATCGCGATAGCTTTTAATCCAATCGGAATATAGGTGGCCAATCATTGTCTCGGAAGTCGGGCGCAATGCTAGACGCTCTTCTAATTGCTCGCCTGCAGCTTCCGTCACAAATGGAAGTTCAGGGGAGAATCCTTCGATATGATCTTTCTCCTTTTGGAAGAACGACTCAGGAATCAACATCGGGAAGTACGCATTCCGGTGCCCGGTCTCTTTGAAACGCTTGTCCATTTCAGCTTGGATATGCTCCCAAATTTCGAAGCCATCCGGTTTGAATGCGATACATCCGCGGACAGGTGTATAATCCATTAAATCCGCCTTTTGAATTGTGTCAATATACCATTTTGAAAAATCGTTTTTCTGATTACTCATCTTGATTTCCTCCCTATGCATAATAAAAAGCGCAAAGCTGTCCTATAAAATAAGGACGTCTTTGCGCTGGATAGACGTGGTACCACCTTTATTCGGTCTAGCGATGCTAAACCCTCAAACGTTTTATAACGAAAACGACCCGGTCATGTTTTGCATGACATCTCCGTGGTAGGGTTCAATGAAAAGCGGTGGTACGGCTCTCAGTATTGCGCCATACTTTCTGTTTCACAATTTTCATCTACTTGGCCACTTCTACGATTCCATATTGCTTATAATATAGCAAATACTTGAGATTTATACAAATGCAGATTGTTTTGTTCTTGTGACTTGGATTAATTTTGTTCTCTGTTATTATGAAAGATATTAATGGATGGAGGAATCATGTTATGAGTAATTTACCAAACTGCCCGAAATGTAATTCTGAATACACATATGAAGACGGAAATCTGTTCGTTTGCCCTGAATGTGCACACGAGTGGACATTAGAATCCCAAGAGGAGGAAGCTGAAGCGACTGTCGTTAGAGACGCAAATGGAAATGTCCTAAACGACGGCGATACGATTACGGTCATCAAAGACTTGAAAGTGAAAGGCAGCTCTTCCGTTGTCAAAATGGGGACGACGGTGAAAAACATTAAGCTGGTCGAAGGCGATCACGATATTGATTGCAAAATCCCTGGATTTGGCGCAATGCAATTGAAGTCGGAGTTTGTGAAGAAAATCTAATTTGATTCAGCGGATTTTTCCGACCCTAATTCCTGTAAGTTGCATTTCATAGTCGCCTCCACGTATAATCATTAAACAAATTCGAGTGAGTTGGATGCATTCGATCTATGAAAAGAGGCGATTTGAACGATGTTAAAAACAACTGTGTTTGAACAACTAAAGCAGGCAATGAAAGAGAAGGACGTCCTTTCGAAAGGTGTGCTGACACTTTTGAAATCCGCACTTGATTCAGCTGAAAAAGAAAAAGGCTCCGCTTTGACAGCAGAAGAGGAAGTCGCGATTGTAAACCGTGAAATCAAACAGACGAACCAAGCGTTAGAAGGCGCGGAAAAAGCGCAGCGTGAGGATTTGATTGAACAGGAAAACAAGAAATTGGTCCTACTTAAATCCTTCCTGCCTAAGCAATTAAGCGAGGAAGAAGTGAAGGCGTTGCTGACAGAGGCAGGAGTTGCGAGTGGAATGAATATGGGAGACGCGATGAAAATCGCTAAACCGCTCCTTGCCGGCAAAACGGACGGCGCGACGATGTCGAAAGCTGTGAAAAGCCTTATACAATAAACAGTAAAGCCCATCCGCTAATGGTAACAGGTTCGGTTGATGGGGAGAAAAGTGCAATTAACAACGAAAATAACAGGTTAATTAGCACATATTTCAACAGTGGAATAGCCATATGAAAACAAGTAAAAGCACTCAGAAATCTGAGTGCTTTTTAGCGTAATATTCTACTATCCTTATTGAACTAAAGCACCCGTTAGTTGAATAGGAATTTAAATTTAACTATAATATTCCTTTAGATTTCCATTGTCCCACTCTTCGAAAAGATCGTGTGGATCCAAACGCTTGTTTAATGTAGCAACAGTCATAATCACTTCTTTTGCCTTTTTTTCATCAACTGAAAGTAGATGAATTGCTGATATATATCTTACATAAATATTAGGGTGTTGTAGCAAATGATATAAGGATTCTATACCGTTAGGGTGCCTCTTGAGAAGTTTGAAATTTTTGTACTGTTTATCATATAGCTTATTTGTTTTTCTAGGATTAACTACAACTTCATATGCTGATACCCCATAAAGAATTGCAGAATCAATACAATTTCCAATAATATCTTCTAATTTCATATTCCACCTCTTAGTTGTTTCTATACCATTATATTTCTATATCCTTGTTCAACTAACCTGCTCCGTTAGTTGAAGAACATAATTTCTTAATCTTCAATATATTTTAACATAGATTTCTCATCTTCCTTCTATATTTTTCCTTCCAATATCCAATTAGCAAGTGTTTTAACAAGTGAATTAGCAGAAGCACATAAATTTATGTGCTATTGTTAATCCCTGCGCTAATTGCCGTTCCATTTCGTCTATATAAATCATCTAAACGTTGATATAACAACAAAAATAGGGACACCAATTCGTATGCGAATTGAGTCCCCAATTGCTATGCTATTTAATGTTTTCTCCCCGTGTTCCGAACCCGTTACGCTAATGGATGGGCTTTTTTTCTTTACGAAAATCCAGTTATAGTTTCACTCGTTGAAGCCTAAGTGCGTTCAGAACGACCGACACCGAACTAAATGCCATTGCCGCGCCCGCTACCCAAGGGGCTAACAGGCCGAATGCAGCAACAGGTATGCCGATCGTATTGTAGAAGAAGGCGAAAAACAAGTTTTGCTTAATGTTGCGCATCGTTTTTCGGCTCATAATGAATGCGTCTGCAACACTGTTCAGATCGCCACGCATTAACGTAATGTCAGCCGCTTCGATCGCAATATCCGTGCCGGTGCCGACAGCCATTCCGATGTCCGCCATAGCGAGTGCCGGTGCATCATTAATGCCGTCGCCGACCATTGCAACTTTCTTCCCTTGTGCTTGGAGCTTCTTAATTTCATCGCTTTTCTGTTCAGGGAGTACTTCTGCAATAATATGCGTCAAGCCGACTTCCCGTCCGATTGCTTCAGCAGTATGTCGATTATCGCCTGTCAGCATAATGACGTCGAGACCGAGCTCCTGCATTCGTTGGATGGCCACTTTGGACGTATCTTTCACGGTATCGGCAACCGCCACGACGCCAGCAAGCTCTCCATCGATTGCAATGAGCATCGCCGTTTTTCCTTCGTTCTCCATCATCTCCATTGTCGTTTCAATGTTATGAAGAGCAACGTCACGGCTGCGCATTAGTTTTCGAGTACCAGCAAGCAATTGCTTTCCAGCAACTTTCGCTTCGATTCCGTAACCAGGAAGCGCTTTGAACGTTTCTACCTCGATTAATTCAATCCCTTTTTCTTTGACGCCTTTGACAATCGCTTGCGCCAATGGATGCTCGGATTGGTTTTCCGCAGAAGCTACTAATTGCAAGACATCTCGCTCGCCGAAGCCGTCAGAGACGATGACATCCGTCAATGCCGGTTCGCCTTTCGTCACTGTTCCCGTTTTATCCAACACGACTGTGTCGATGGAGCGGGTATTTTCAAGATGTTCGCCGCCTTTGAACAACAAGCCCATTTCTGCAGCTCTCCCGGAACCTGCCATGATCGATGTCGGCGTCGCTAAGCCGAGCGCACATGGACATGCAATGACAAGAATGGAAATGGTCGGGATAAGCGACGACCTAAAGTCGCCCGGTGTGACGGCAAAATACCAGATGAAAAACGTCAAAATGGCAATGCCGACAACAATCGGAACGAATATGCCTGAAATTTTATCCGCCAGCCGCTGAATTTCCGCTTTAGAACCTTGTGCTTCTTCAACGACTTTGACAATTTGCGACAATGCGCTATCTTTTCCGACTTTCGTCGCTTTAATTTGTAGTGAACCATTTTTATTAATCGTTGCCCCAATGACAGAGTCTCCGACAACTTTATCGACAGGGATACTTTCACCTGTAATCATCGATTCATCAACTGCCGATTGGCCGGTTAGGATTTCTCCGTCGACTGGGATTTTTTCGCCCGGTTTAACGAGGATCAAATCACCCGCTACAACGTTTTCGATTGGAATTTCTTGCTCAACGCCATCCTTTAATACGCGCGCTGTTTTCGCCTGCAGACCGAGCAATTTCTGAATCGCCTCGCTCGTCTTCCCTTTTGCTCGTACTTCGAACAACTTTCCTAGGACGATGAGCGTAATAATGACAGCAGAAGCTTCAAAATAGAGCTCTGCTTCACCGACACTGCCCGCGTTCATCCATTCGAACGATAAATAAAGGCTGTAAAAATATGCTGCACTCGTTCCTAAAGCTACAAGGACATCCATATTAGCGCTTTTATTTCTTAATGATGAGTAGGCACCTTTATAGAACTGTGCCCCAACAATAAATTGAACAGGTGTCGCAAGTACTAACTGTACCCATGGATTCATTAGAAATGCCGGCAAATAAAGGAACGAAAGAAATTCAAAATGTGCCACCATCGTCCATAATAACGGCAACGTGAGGATTGCGGAAAAAATAAATTTCCGTGTCTGCTTGTTAATTTCCTGCTCTTTATGGTCCATTTTTTCCTTGCCGTCTGACTTGGCAATCAATTCAAACCCCATTTTCTTTACGTTCGCCTTCATTTCATTAGGGTCTGTTTGCCCACTATCATAGTCGACTGTCAACGTTTCAAGCGCAAAATTGACAGTAGCGTTTGAGACGCCTTCCATTTTATTAATACGTCTTTCGATTCTTGCTGCACATGCCGCACACGTCATTCCCGTCACGTCAAATTCTGCTTTATCTTGAATAACTTGAAAGCCTAGCTTTTCGATTCTCGCTCTGAACTCGTCGACATTTGTCACTTCCGGGTCGAAAGAAACTGTGGATCTTTCGAGTGCAAAATTCACATTCGCCTTTTCGACACCTTCTATTTTGGATAAACCCTTTTCAATCCGGTTAGCACATGCAGCGCATGTCATCCCGTCAATTTTCAAGGTCTTTTCAATTGTCGCCACTTGTCTCCCTCCTATACTGGGTGGGGGTATTATTATTCTAAAAAAGAAGGATTATACAACAAAGTATAATCACTTCAACCGCTTAATACCCCCGTATGGTGTTAGCGGCATACACTCAATCAATCAAGCAAGATCAAAGCCTTGCTCTTCAATCGTTTCTTTTACTTTCTGTAATGTCGATTCATTTTCAAACTCAATCGACACTTCTTTTTTCCCTAAATCTACTGCAACTGCAGAAACGCCGGATAAGCTACCAACGCTTTTTTCAATCGTATTTACGCAATGTCCGCAAGACATGCCTTCTACCTTTAGTACTTCTTTCATGTTAAACGAACCTCCTAGCTCATTGTCATGTTCAATATACCATACCCCTCGAAGGTATGCCAAGAATAAAGAGATTATTTCGTCAGTGTTTTCATAACACTCATCAACTCTTGAATAGCCGCCTCGCCATCTTGCCCTTTAATCGCGTTCACGACACAGTGATGCGTATGATCTTCTAATAAGGCAAGGGAAACCTTGTTCATTGCCGATTGGATTGCACTGATCTGATGGAGGATATCGACACAATAGCGGTCGTTCTCAATCATTTGATGAACGCCTCTCACTTGGCCCTCTATCCGTTTTAAACGATTCAATAGTTGCTGCTTGTTTGGTTGGACTGTTTTCTTATTTGTTTCTGACATACGTATCACCCCCGACTCATATATACCCTATACCCCTATTTTATCACCGTTATTGCGGAAGAGCAATCGTTAACAAAAATAAGCGTCAGTGAATTGAATCACTGACGCTTTTTCAAGTTTCCGTTATTCTCCTAAATAAGCAGAGAGCATCCAAATATGAATGTCGAGCTTTACTAATAAACCGACAGCGAGATCATTAATTGCATCGTCTCCGTGCTGCTCTGATAGTTCAGCCAATGCCTTTAGCTCTTTTTTCAGGTGCTTGTAATCATCCGCAAGGCTTGCAACCATTTCTTCTGCATTGCTTTCGCCTTTTGTCTCTTCTAACGTCGCAATGGTTAAGTATTCCTTCATCGTCGCAACAGGCGTTCCACCAATTGCAAGAAGTCTTTCTGCTACCTCATCGACAACGCTTGCTGATTCATTATATAGTTCCTCAAATTTTTCATGAAGAGTAAAGAAATGCGGTCCTTTTACAAACCAATGATAACGGTGTAACTTCGTGTACAAGACACTCCAGTTTGCAATTTGAACATTTAGTGCTGAATGTAATTTTTCCATTTGTTAAAACCTCCTCTAGCTCTTACGTTAATTATAACATATATAAAATTATAGTCAATGTTAATTAATAATTATTATAAACTAATCAATACACCTTTATTATGAGCTGAAATTGATTTTATATACGATGCCTTAAATTATAACCTCGAAAGATGAGGATAACGTGAAGGATTCGTCAAACACAACTAATTGATATAAAATTACAAGGAAAAGAAAACAACATATTGGACGAGAAGAAATTAGAAGGAGGAGGTTTCAAATGGAACAAAACAAACAAATCACCGTTTACTGGACGCTGTTGAATCATGGGCAATGGAGTATATATTTGGCAGCGACAACTGAAGGACTTTGTTACGCGAGCCCGCACGACGCCCCATTCGAGGAACTTGTCACATGGGTGAAGAAACGACTTCCTATGTATCGTCTATTAGAAGATAGGAATGTCATGCAACCATATATAGTTGAAATGGTAGATTACTTGGATGGAAAGCGGAAAGAGTTTACTATGCTGCTCGATCTGCGTGGAACACCGTTTCAACAATCCGTATGGAAAGCTCTACTAGAAATACCGTTTGGACAGACCGTTTCTTATTCCGATATTGCAGAACGAATTCAAAATCCGAAATCGGTGCGCGCAGTTGGAGCTGCAATCGGAGCCAATCCTCTACTGATCACCGTCCCGTGCCATCGCGTTATCGGGAAAAATGGCAAATTGACTGGATTCCGAGGCGGTTTGGAAATGAAAAAGCAGTTGTTGGCACTTGAAAAATAACGTTAAAACCTTACAGGATAGAAAATAGCCCACTTAGGTGATGAGATGCTTAAGTGGGCTATTTGTTATGAGCAAGTTTGAAATTTATTTCACTCGAATGTACTTTTCACCAAGCAGGCTATTAACCGTATAAGCATCCTGCGGCAATTGTTGCTGTGCAAATGCCTCTACTTCGCTTTTATCAATCGAATAAAATTCTTCAATTTCGCGGGAGAACAATAATTTTTCCTCTTGAAGCAATTGCTCTAACCCTGAAAGTTGCTTCGGTTTTATTGTTTCATCCTCTAGCAATCGTTGCAGTCCGTTCGCATAGTCTTCCAACGTTCTTGCACCAACGATCCGCACACCTTTCTTCTCTTCATTCATCATGACGATTGTCGGGAAGCCGCGAACACCTAACTGACGGACGAGTTGGAAGTCTTCGTGCAATTGAGTGTCAGCTTCCGGGAGTTTAGATTGATAAACAATCGCCTCTCCATCTAGCCCGACTTGATTGACAATATCGATTAGAACATCGTCTTGCGCAATGTTTTTATTGAATGCAAATAGCTCTTCTCGTGCACGGCGTAAAAATGTGTTCGCAAGCTCAGGATGTTTTTCTTGGACCACTTTGTATACTCGTGATGGAATGAAAGATGATGCAATCGGGTTATCGTACCAAACCGTTCCGTCAATCGGCATCCGTGAATGTTCGCCGACTTCTCTCCAGTGACCGGCAACATCAGAAGGCCCTGAAATTCCGTTGCTAACGTCTGCGAAACCATCCCACTTTTCAAGCAATCCTCCCATTAGCGTATGCATATTGAAGTAATGACCGTACTGATGGACAAACTTTCTAAGAACCGGTTCAAGCGCCCAGCAATGCGAACAGATTGGATCGGTTACATAATAAAGGTCAATGGACTTTTCAGGTGCTGACAAATCGATGAATTCCATTGCCCCCGTGTCATCTCCGGCAGGACCACAAATCCCTGTTTCCATATCACATACCATATTATTGTTTTTGCTCATTTTCATTCCCCTTTTCTTTTGTATGATTATCTAAATCAAGTTCAATATGTTGCTGCGCCCAAGCGTGAACTGGTTCCAAAGCAATAGCGAGTTGTTGTCCTTTTTCGGACAGATGATACGAAATGATGACAGGTGTTCCTTCTGTCACTTTTTTTATGACTAATCCATGCTCAGCGAGTTCGGTCAATTTTAATGAAAGCGACCGAGGGGTAATATCCGGCAAATCACGCCTCATTTCGGAAAAGTGGGCAGTGAACTCATTCCGATTCGACAAATAATGAATGATAAGCCCATTCCAACGTCTTCCTAATATTTCAAAGCACGATTCTAAATAGGGACATACTTTAATGAGTATCACCTCCAGCAATTATTTTCAGTATACGATAGTATAAAAAGTATATCAAGTATATAAATTATTTATTACGCATTGAAATAAGTCGAGTATGCATCGGCGGGATCGCCACTTTGGACGCGCGAGGCCTTGCTTTGGACACGGGACGTCTCACTTTGAGCGCGGGACACCTCACTTTGAGCGCGGGACGCCTCGCTTTGAGCGCGGGACACCTTACTTTGAGCGCGGGACGGTACCGTCAAGAAGTATGTGTAAGTACAACGCAGACTGTTAAGCAGATTTTACTTGGAGGGGCGGACATGTTAGCCTTGGCAGGCGAGGCCAGCTAATTACTATAGCTGGTATCATGGCCTGTTCACATGTCCGCAGAGGCTCCATGTCAAATCTGCGGTCTACGTACAAGCATCCTTAAGATCAACCTATAAAGTTTTAATTAATATTACCGTTGCCATACCGATCACTAAACATCTCCATTAAGGCAGTATGAGCCGAAGCAAATTCAGAACTCATCCTTTTACCCCATTTTTCGTTGTAGTCTTGCGCGACTAAATAGACTATTTTTTCGACAGCTTTTTCACTTGGCAAACTGTTCATAGTCTTGGTGCGTTTTTTTATTTCCTTTATAGTTCTTTCGATAATATTGGTTGTATAGATTTGGCTTTGAATAACTTTGGGATAAGACATGAATGTAAGTAAAACACCAAGATCCTCTTCCCAGGATTGGACCACTTTCGGATACCCTTTCTTCCACTTTTCTCTAAAGTCTTCGAAGGACCTAAGCGCGTCTTCCTTAGTAAGTGCCCGATAAACTTTCTTCAAGTCTGTCATAATGGGCTCCTTGTCCTTCTTACGAACAGAAGAAATAACATTTCTCACTTTATGAACCACGCAGCGCTGCACATCTGCCAGTGGATAGACCTCTTTAAACGCCTGTTCCAGACCAGATAATCCATCGAAAACACCAAGCAATACTTCTTCTAACCCACGGCTTTTGAGACTGGTCAAAATGTTTTTCCAGCCTACTGCACTTTCATTTCCACCCACAAAGAAATCTACGATTTCTCTATAACCATCGTCCCTGACTCCAACAATGACATATACAACCTCGCTTGCAACGTCTTGCCGGCGGAGCTTTAGGTAGGTGCCGTCCAAATAAAGCACAGAATATCTATTGTGAAGTGAGCGTTGTTGCCATTCCAAAATATCTTCCATGACCACGTCCGTGATGTTACTGATCGTTGTAGCTGAGTAGTTGTTCCCCAGAATCCTTTCGATAAATTGTCCAACTTCCCGAGTGCTAAATCCGTTCTGGTACATCGTAATGATTGTTTCACCCAGCCACCTTTCACGCCTTTGGTAAGGGTCGAAAAGCTGGGTGCGGAAATGTCCCTCGCGATCTCTAGGGACTGCCAAGTCTTCTATACGGCCGTATCTTGTATCGAGCATGCGCGAATAATATCCATTCTTACTATTCTTAAGCTCAGGATGTTCTACTTCGAAGAAGTTTTTCATTTCCTCTTTCATAATTGTTTCAAGATTATCCTGGACAAATTGCTTGACTAACTCCTCCATTTGATTAGAAAACAGATTATCGATTATACTAGACATAGATAGTGCATCCTCCTTGGTTTTTGTAGTGATTAACCTTGAGGATGCCCTATCTTTTTTACGTTTACACAGACTATTGTACGTCACCCGCGGGACACCTTACTTTGGGCGCGGAACGCCTCACTTTGGACGCGGAACGCCTCACTTTGGACGCGGAACGCCTCACTTTGGACGCGGAACGCCTCACTTTGGACGCGGGACGTCTCACTTTGAGCGCGGGACGCCTCGCTTTGAGCGCGGGACACCTTACTTTGAGCGCGGGACACCTTACTTTGAGCGCGGGACACCTTACTTTGAGCGCGGGACACCTCACTTTGAGCGCGGGACGCCTCGCTTTGGGCGCGAAACGCCTCACTTTGAGCGCGGAACACCTCGCTTTGGACGCGGAACACCTCGCTTTGGACGCGGAACGCCTCACTTTGGACGCGGAACGCCTCACTTTGGACGCGGAACGCCTCACTTTGGACGCGGAACGCCTCACTTTGGACGCGGAACGCCTCACTTTGGACGCGGAACGCCTCACTTTGGACGCGGAACGCCTCACTTTGGACGCGGAACGCCTCACTTTGGATGCGGAACGCCTCACTTTGGACGCGGGACAGCTCTAAAAAAAACGGGGTTGTCCAGACTTGGACAACCCCTCAACATACGCTTATTGATTTCCTTTTTTAACCCATTCTGCTACTGTAACTGTCCGTTTTGCTTGGTGTTTAACTGCTGCTTGCACGTCTTCAATCATTTTACCGTCTTGTCCGACTGTTACACTTGTCCCGTAAGGATTTCCGCCCGCTCCAAAGATAACTGGATCGGTGTAACCTGGAGGTACAATAATAGCACCCCAATGCATCATAGAAGTATATAAGGATAATAATGTAGCTTCTTGGCCACCATGGGGATTTTGTGCAGACGTCATAGCACTCACTACTTTATTCACTGTCTTTCCACTCGCCCATAGTCCGCCTTGAGTATCAAGGAATTGCTTCATTTGCGAAGGCATATTTCCAAATCGGGTCGGGACGCTGAAAATGACTGCATCTGCCCATTCAATATCATCTGAAGTTGCTACGGGAACGTCTTTTGTTGCTTCGACAGTCGATTTCCAAGCTTCATTTCCTTCAATTGCTGATTGCGGAGCTAATTCTTGTACTTTCAAAACTTTAACGTCAGCACCTGCTTCTTTTGCTCCTTCTGCTGCCCATTTTGCTAATTGATAGTTTGTACCGCCCATACTATAAAAAATGATAGCTAATTTGATATTCGACATTTTTTCCATCTCCTTTGATTTTCCGAATAACCTCGCGAAAAAGCCCATACTTGCACCCGCTTCTTTAGTAATTTCAAGCACAGTTCTACTTATTCCCATTTCGGAAATGTTTTAATCCGATGGAAGGTCGATTCACAAGTCAATCAAGTTCTCTCACCTGGATCGGTATCAATTTACGTTCTAGTTGCTCTCTATATTTTTCGTATTGAACAGGCAACATTAACTGCTCTCCCATCGTTTCAAGTGACTCATCATGGGCAAACCCAGGAGGATCTGTTGCAATTTCAAATAAAATTTCTCCATGCTCCCTGAAGTAAATCGCGTTAAAGTAATTTCTATCTTGCACCGGCGTTACCCCATATCCAAATTGTTCAACATGTTTCTTCCATTCAAGCTGATCTTGATCATCGTCAGCTCTCCAAGCAATATGGTGAACGGTGCCGACACCCATTCGGCCATCCCCGGTCGTCGTCATTTTTACATCTATTACGTTCCCGATATCGCCAGATGAACGGAATCGAACGATATCCCCTTCTTCTCCAACTTTTTTAAACCCCATTACGTTTTCCAATAACTCGGTTGTTTGCTTAGGTTGTTTGGATAAAAGCGTTGCTCCACCAAATCCTTTAATTGCTGTTTCAGCAGTAATTCCGTCAAACTCCCAGGAGTTCTTTTCCCCTTCTGCTCTTTCCACGATTTCAAGGTGAAGACCATGCGGATCGTCAAATGCCAGGATTTCCTCCTCAAAACGTTGTGACATTGTAAAAGGGATGTCAAATCGTTCTAACCTATTTTTCCAAAAAGCAAGCGCACCTTCTGGAATGACATATGAAGTAACTCCTACTTGACCATCCCCTATGACGCCTTGACGAGCTCCTGCCCACGGAAAGAATGTAATAATCGTTCCTGGTGTACCTCGTTCATCTCCAAAGTAAAGGTGATACGTACCCGGATCATCAAAATTAACGGTCTGTTTTACTAGACGTAAACCTAACACCCCGGCGTAAAAATCTATATTTTCTTGTGGGTGTCCTACAATCGCTGATATGTGATGGATTCCTTTCGTTTTCTTCATCATCACTGCTCCACTCCTCATGTTTAATACTTTATCTCATAAATATATTATCTTGAATTCAAGATAATAGTATAACGACTAGTACTATTTGTCAATCTGTTGACTAACACTCATCTTTCATTACAGAAAAGAGATGCAAAAAAGTCATTCGCTTTTCTGCATCTCTTCAATCGGTTACATCACCTATTGCAATTGTCCATTCTCGAACACTACTTTACCGCCAACAATTGTCGTCTTTACTTTCCCTTTAAACGTCATCCCGACGTAAGGCGAATGTTGATGACGGTAAAATAAATCTTCCTTCTTCAATTCAAAGCTTTCATTCAAATCGACAAGTGTTAAATCTGCATCGTAATCGACTGCAATCTTCCCTTTCGTTGTTAGACCAAATAATTTTGCCGGGTTTGTTGCAGTTAACTCGACAATTTTTTCTAATGGGAGATTCCGTTTAAAATGACCTTCCGTCAACAGAATGTTCAACGTGGACTGCGCTCCGGAAATTCCTCCCCATCCATCAAATATATTATCGGTTACTACTTTCATTGATGCGGGTGCCGGGGAATGGTCGGAGGCGATGACGTTAATTTCTCCGTTTGCAACTGCCGCCCATAAGTCGTCCACTTCTTCCTGATCTCGTAACGGAGGGGCGCATTTAGCGATTGCCCCTTGTTCTTCTAAATCTTTTACTGTCAATGACAAGTAGTGCGGGCATGTTTCAACCGTTATATCGACACCTCTTCGTTTCGCATCATTGATCACTTCCACGACTTGACGGCTACTTGCATGCACGATATGGAGTTTACAGCCCGTCAGTTCTGCATAGGAAAGAATTCTTCGGACCGCTTCAATTTCCGAAATGATTGGTCGCGAATTAACATAATCTCTCGCTGATACTTTGCCTTGACTTATATTTTCTTGCGCCAGTTGTTCACACATGACTGTACTTTCAGCGTGAACGGCTAGCAAAGATCCTAAAGATGCAATCTCTTTCATTCCCTTATAAATTGTTTCATCATCCACGCTATGAAAATCATCAATTCCACTCGGTGACATGAATGCTTTGAATCCGATGACACCATTTTCATGAAGTTCCCTCAAATCGTCTACGTTTTCAGGTACTAACCCGCCCCAGAAATAAGGATTTACAATAGACTTTTCCTCTGCGGCTGAACGCTTTAGCGCTAAATTCGCTTTATTAATTGTCGGAGGTGTACTATTCAGAGGCATGTCAAAAAACGATGTCACTCCGCCAGCAGCTAAGCTTCTGCTTCCTGTCTCCAACCCTTCCCATTCTGTCCTTCCCGGTTCGTTAAAATGGACATGTGTATCAATTAAGCCGGGAAGGATGTGAAGTCCTTCAGCGTTAATTTCTTTATCCGCTGTTGCCTCAAGCGTCTTGCTAACTTCCATAATTTTTCCGTTCTTTACGGCGATATCTCCTTGAACAATTGAATCCGCCGTAACAATCGTTCCATTTTTAATAAGTACATCATAATGAACCATATTCCATTCCTCCAGAATTAACTTTCTATCACTTTTAATCTTCTGCGCATTTCCAGCACACTATAAAGTATAAACGCTGAAATAATTCCTACAAACCACGACATTTCATATAACGGTTTAAAGAAGGAGACGAAATTACCGATTAGACTGAGCACTCCTGCAACAGCTACTGTTATGAGCGCATTTTCATTAAAACCGTTTGTATAATTGTATTTTCCGTTCTTCGAATACAATTCACTCAAGTCAATTTCTGTTTTTGAAACGACGAAATAATGGGCGAGCATAACGCCTGCGATTGGTGCTAATAAACCGCCAATAATATTCAGGAATGTAAAGATACTCGTAGCGTTTTCCATCAACTTCCAAGGCATGACGAGAACACCAATAACAGCAGCAATTGTTGCACCCGATCTAAACGTCAGCTTCTTCGGAAACAACGATGCCAATTGGTAACCCGCAGGAACGATATTACCTGTCACATTCACCGATAATGTCGTTAAGCACAGGGTTAGGACCGATGCGGCAATTGCGAACGTGCTGTCAAATCGAGCAACGACGTCAAGCACATTCCATATAGGCGTTCCAAAGGCAATTTCAGAGCCTACAATAATAGATATACTTGCGACAGCAAACAATAAATAGGTTACAACTAAACCGACTGTTTGACCAATCGCCTGATTCTTTGTAGAGCTAGCCAATCTCGTGAAATCGGACACATTGACAATCGGCGCTGCCCAAGAAGCAATGATTGCAGTAATTGCCGCTATGAAGAGAACCACTTGGTTTCCACTCGTCCCTGTACTTGTATAGGCTAAGATGGGACTAATCCCTCCCGCCAATTTAATTGCCCAGATCGCCATTCCACCAAAAACAACATAAACAATTGGAGAAAGGATATTTGTAAACTTCCCGAGAAAATCCATTCCGCCATAAATTAAAACGACGTTGAACAGCCAAAATATGATAAATGAAAGTAACGCCGGTAACGATAATCCTAAAAGACTCCAATTTCCACCTAACATTGAAAATGAAGGCCAAAGCTTCGCAATCAGAATAAACAATGCTTGGCTTCCTGCATATGTTTGAAATCCGAACCACATAATTGCGGCGATGACCCCTCTTATTATCCCCGGAACCATTGCACCCTTCGTTCCAAAAGATGTACGAATGAGCATAGCAAAAGGCAACCCATATTTGGATCCAGCCGAACCATTCAGCACCATGACAGCCGATAACATAATGGACGCAATCATAATTGCAGCGAAAACTTGTCCAACAGACAACCCAAGAGCAAAAAGCCCGCCTACAGCAATATAATTCGGTATATTATGTACGGCTCCCATCCAAACGGACATAAAATTTCCGATACTCCAGCTTCGTTCCTCCGGCTTTGACGGCAAAATATCATCGTTGACGCCTTCTATTTTTA
This sequence comes from Sporosarcina sp. UB5, assembly GCF_050859005.1. Lineage (GTDB taxonomy): Bacteria > Bacillota > Bacilli > Bacillales_A > Planococcaceae > Sporosarcina. The sequence continues at coordinate 1,259,117 of NZ_CP125984.1, read as the reverse complement.
ATTGCTCTCGATTGAGTTCTTCCAATCGGATCTCCCCCTGGTTAGGATGCATTTAGGTTATATAAAGAAAGTTGTAATCGCACTCGTATGTTAGACTAAACAGCCTTTATTATTCATTAATCTGTGGAACTTATTATTTTTTGTAACACCAATACGTATTTATTGACGTCTTATGATGGGCATGTTATTATTATCTCGAATTAAAGATAAATTAATTCCAACGAAATAACGATACCTAACAAAATTTTTTACTTATATATCTCGAAGTCAAGATAACTAAAGGGAGGAAAACGCATATGAACGAATTAAAAGGTATTCACCACGTTACGGCCATTACGAGCAGCGCAGAGAAGATCTATGATTTCTTCACATACACATTAGGTTTGCGCTTAGTAAAGAAAACAGTGAACCAAGATGACATTCAAACGTATCACCTGTTCTTCGCTGATGATGCGGGCAATCCAGGTACAGATATGACATTTTTCGATTTCCCTGGGATTCAAAAAGGGGTCCATGGAACAAACGAAATATCCAAAACTTCATTCCGTGTACCGAGCGATGCCGCACTAGCGTATTGGGTGAAGCGCTTTGACAAATTCAATGTGAACCATAAAGGCATTCAGGAACAATTCGGCAAAAAGATTTTGCCGTTCGTGGACTTTGATGATCAGCAATACGAGCTTATTTCTGACGAGTTCAATGAAGGGGTTGAATCAGGAACGCCATGGCAAAAAGGACCGATTCCGTTGGAGTTCGCAATTACAGGACTCGGGCCAATCCATATTCGCACTTCCTATTTCGATCACGTGAAAGAGATGTTGGAAAAAGTATTTTTAATGAAGGAAATTGCACAAGAAGATTCATTCTATTTATTCGAAATGGGTAAAGGGGGCAACGGTGCACAAGTAGTTGTTGAGTACAACACCACTCTTCCACAAGCGCAGCAAGGCTACGGCACTGTCCATCATACAGCGTTCCGTGTCGATGATCGCACGGACATAGAAGAATGGCAAAAACGTTTGCGCGACTTCCGAATTCCGAGCTCGGGCTATGTAGAACGATATTACTTCGGCTCTTTGTATACGAGAATTACGCCTTCAATTTTATTTGAATTAGCAACGGACGGTCCTGGATTCATGGGGGATGAACCGTATGAAACGCTTGGCGAAAAACTATCATTACCGCCATTTTTCGAGAACAAGCGCGAAGAAATCGAAGGGCTTGTACGACCAATCGACACGACTCGCAGTACAAAGACATTTGAAAAAGAATATTTATGAGGAGGTGAAAATTTAAAGATGGGACTTTTCGACAAACTATTTGGATCTAACAAACAGGAGGAACAAACAATGACAAATTTAAATATCGGTATTATTTTAGGATCAACTCGTGATGGACGTGTGAGCCCTCAAGTAGGTGCTTGGGTAAAAGAATTAGCAGATCAACGCGGAGACGCTACATATACTGTAATTGATATCGCAGATTACAAATTACCACTTCTCGGCGAGCCAGGAAGCGATGCTTCAGGTGCAGCAGCATGGTCAGAAATTATTGCTAAACAAGACGGCTTCGTATTTATCGTTCAAGAATACAACCACTCCATTACTGGAGCGCTTAAAAACGCTTTAGACTTCCTACGTGAAGAGTGGAACAACAAAGCAGCTGGTATCGTATCTTACGGTTCAGTAGGCGGTGCTCGCGCAGCAGAACATTTACGCGGCATCTTAGGCGAACTATCTGTAGCAGACGTTCGTGTTCACCCAGCACTATCCCTATTTACTGACTTTGAAAACGGTACAGACTTCAAACCAGCAGAAGTACAAGCTTCTTCGGTGAATCAAATGCTCGACCAAGTGATCCCTTGGGCAACAGCATTGAAAACAATTCGATAATCTTTCTATACGATAATGGGGGCTGTCCAGAAAGTCAGTGAAAACTGAATATCTGTGACAGCCCCTATTCAATGCAAAAAATAAAAACGCATGTATAAACATGCGTTTTCACCTTTGCAAATCGTATTAATATCCGATGATATGGTATCCAGAGTCAACGTGTAGATTTTCACCTGTAACGCCGCTCGCGAGGTCACTTAGTAAGAAAATAGCCGCTTTACCGACCTCTTCCGGATTAGTCGTTCTTCTAAGTGGCGCTTTCTCTTCGATCACTTTGAGGTTTTCGTTAAAGCCTGCAATACCTTTTGCAGCAAGCGTACGGATAGGTCCAGCAGAAATCGAATTCACACGAATATTGTACTGGCCAAGGTCGTTAGCAAGGTATTTCACACTCGCCTCGAGGGAAGCTTTTGCAACACCCATTACGTTGTAGTTTTTAACAACTCGCTCTCCACCTAGGTACGTAAGCGTTAGAATTGAACCGCCCTCTTTAAGAAGTGGCTTAACAGCCTTCGAAACAGCAACTAAAGAAAATGCGCTAATGTCTTGCGCTAGTTTGAAACCGTCACGGCTTGTGTCCGAATACGCTCCTGTTAGTTCTTCAGTTTTCGCGAAAGCGATACAGTGCGCTAAACCATCAACGACTGGGTATTGTTCTGCAATTGTTCCAAATGCATTCTCAATGCTTTCATCGCTAGTTACATCACATTCTACGAGTAATGTATTTTCTTGGTTCAACTCAGGAACTAAGCGCTCAACTTCTTTTTTCAAACGTTCGCCTTGGTATGTGAAGATTAAATTCGCTCCCGCTCCACGTAGAGCTTTAGCGATGCCCCATGCGATGCTTCGTTTGTTTGCTACGCCCATAATAATATAGTTTTTGCCCGTTAAAAAATTATTCATGTGTATATACCCTCGCTTGTTAGTATTTGTTTGTAAGTAAATAATATTTCAGGCTTTCCACTTCAATAATAATTAATTTTAGAGCTTAAGTCGACTGATGTCACTTACTAATTAAAAGAGGTGACTTACTCTATCGCTAATTGCCCCCTAAACTTATCCATACCGTAACCTATCAATGCAACAACAAACGCTGGCAAAATCCAGCCCAGCCCATGTTCAAAGAACGGGATGACGCCTAGCCATCCGGTCAAGACTTCGAGCTTAAAACCGACATTTGTCAATACACCGTATAATGCAAATATTGACGTTACGAAAACTGAAAGCCGGTACATCATCTTCCCTCCACCAAAAAAATGCTGGAACAAAGAAAGAATAACTAACACAATAGCAATTGGGTAAATGAAAACTAACAAAGGCACTGCTAATTTCAGAATGACACTCAACCCTAAATTAGACACTACTAAACCAATTAATACAAAAATAGCAACATATGAACGGTATTGAAGTTTCGGATAAATCTCAGTAAAAAATCTTGCACAAGCATTGATTAAGCCGACACACGTCGTCAAACATGCCAACGTTACAATTACACCAAACAGGAGACCGCCACCATTAGCGAACAATAAACCTGATGCGACAGTTAATATTTCCGCGCCGTTGGCAAAATCACTTTCCTTCGGTATTACTCTACCAATCCATCCTAAGGAGACATAAACGACAGCTAGCCCAAGGCCAGCGATGACCCCCGCCCACAATGTCCCTTTCACAAGCTCCGACTTGGATTTCGCACCTTTATCTTTTAAAGCATTAATAACGACAATCCCGAAAGCCAGCGCCGCCACAGCATCCATCGTAAAATACCCTTCTACGAATCCTTTAACAAATGGAGTTGTTACATAATTCCCTACCGCGGGTGAGGCGATATTTTCAAATTTAATAAATGCCCGGACGACGAGCAGAGCTAAAACGAGCAATAAAATAGGCGTTAAATACTGTCCGATACGATCCACAATTTTCGTCGGATTTAAACTGATGAAATAAGTCACTCCGAAAAATAGCAAAGAAAATACGAACAGCGCAAGCGAGCCATTGACGTCGATAATTTGTTTGACGCCTAACTCATAAGCGACGTTTGAAGCTCTTGGTATTCCATAAAAAGCACCAATGGACATGTAGATAATAATTGCAAAAATAAGCCCAAACAATTTATGTACTCGGCTACCAATGGAGACGAGGCCGTTTTCAGACAAAGAAATGGCCATAATTGCCATGAACGGCAGCAGGACGCCTGTAATTAGAAAACCGGTAATCGCAGGTCCAAAGTTATCCCCTGACTCTAAACCGAGAAGGGGCGGAAAAATAAGATTGCCTGCCCCGAAAAACAATGAAAATAGCATTAGTCCTGAAAACAACACATTTTTTCTACTCATCGTAAACCCTCCTAGTTTTTAGCAAAAGAACCGTCTACTTCAACAGTCTCAAATATATTAATAAACGCTTCCTTATCAATGTCGCGGACAATCTTTTTCACTTGCAACACTTCGTAACGTGTAACGACCGTCATTAAAATATGCTTCTTTTCTCGGGTGTAGCCACCGTAACCTTCCGTGATTGTAATGCCCCGATAGACCGACTTTAATAACTCTTCCCGTATTGCCTCCCCTTTCGAAGTGACAATTTGCATCGTTAATTTAATGTGATCCGTATGAATACTGTCGATCATTTTGCCTGTCAGATAGATCGACAAAAGCGTGTATAAGGCGATTTCCCAATTGAAAGCTGCACCAGCAATAAGAACGATGACCCCATTCATGCCTGTTAGAAGTAGTCCGACACTTACATTCGTCGTTCGGGATAGTATAATCGCAATAATATCCAAACCTCCAGAAGTGCCAGAGTACTTTAATATTAAACCAACACCCATACCCCCTATAACCCCTCCAAAAATTGTCGACAACAAAATATTGTCCGTCACAGCAATTGCAGGCAACACATATAGGAAAATGGAAAGTGACACAACGCAAATTAGTGTATTATACGTAATCAATTTTCCAAGTTTAACGTATCCTAATATGAGCAAAGGTATATTAAGCAAGAGATTCATTAATCCAATATCAAACGGTGTAATTAACCCAATTAAAATAGCTATCCCACTTAATCCACTACTTAAAATCCCATGAGGAACGAGAAAGAAATTAAATGCAAATGCAACAATCAAAGAACCTACAACGACAACTACATTTTTCATAACTATTGAACCTCCTTGTTAATCTGTGACCTGACGATTTTCCTACTTATTCAACTCTTCCCTATTTTTCGCAATAAAAAAACTCGTCCCCTAAACAGGGACGAGTTTGTACTCGCGATACCACCCATATTCCGCAAGTTCCCCAAAAAGAAGAAAAGATGCGGCGCTCAGTCAACGTACGATCATACGTGTTCCTTATAACGGTGGAAATCCGGCAATGCTTACTATTTTTCAGCTTTGCATCTCGGAGATGATTTTCGGATAAGATCTGTCCATCGACTTTCACCAAGCGTCGACTCTCTAAAGAACAGGATTCTTCTCGTACTGTTTCTCGTCATTGATTATTGTTATTACAATATAATTTAGCAGAGAGTGGTTCGAAAAGTCAATACGCTTTAGTCAGTTCGTAATTATCGGACTACTGAATTAATACAATAGATTGGATATAAAAATCTAAAAGGATGGTGAATTTTCAATGAGCAATGATGTTGAAGATGTATTTGATAGGGATAAACGAAATGAAGTAAAGATCAAAGTAGAAAGAAAAGACGGTGAACCGACTGCAGCGTTCAAAGGGGCTACATGGGCAGCACTGTTAATCGGAACGTCGGCTTATTTAATAGGACTGTTTAATGCAGCAATGGCCCTAAATGAAAAAGGATATTACTTTGCCGTTCTCATATTCGGACTCTATTCTTCCGTCTCTTTGCAAAAAGCGGTAAGAGATAGAGATGAAGGAATTCCTGTTACGAATATTTATTACGGCATAAGCTGGCTTGCGCTTCTTATATCGATCTCATTAATGGCCATCGGTTTGTATAATGCAGGGAGTATCACTTTAAGCGAAAAAGGATTTTACGGCATGGCTTTTGTTCTAAGTATATTTGCAGCAATTACAGTTCAGAAAAACATTAGAGATACACAGAAAGCAAGAGAGATGGAATAATTAAACGCAAAACCCCGCTCTACTATATGTAGAACGGGGTTTTGCTTTGTTTTTTAGCGAATCATTGTGCAAAATAACACAAATATATTGTTCAACCATTGAACAAAGTGAATTCTTATGGTAAATTTATTAAGATAGGCTTCGTATAATTAAAGTGAATAGATTATCCCTACTATAATTATACGACATAATCTATTCGTTCGTCAACCCTTTTACTCATTTTTTTAAAGGAGTGTTTGCCATGAATTCAATTTCTCAGCAGGAGCAACAACGAGTGGACAATGTTTTGGAAGTCATTACTGGACGGATTCGCAATTTGGAAGAAGACACGACTCGGCAACGGAATGAAGTCGTGCAAATTCGAAAGCATTTTTGGGATGAGGTCAAGGTCAACGTGGATACGTTTGACGATTATTTGGAGACAATCATCGGATTGAGACAAGAAGCGCAAGCCCTATCTGTCAGTCAAAGCACTCATAGACACGCGTCCGAAAGGTTGGCCACGTTACGCCGAATGAAGGAAGTTCCTTATTTTGGCCGAATTGATTTCATTGAAGATGGCGATACAACTACAGAACAAATATATATTGGAATTTCCACGCTCACCGATGACAGTGGCGAGGATTTCCTCATCTATGATTGGAGGGCTCCTATTTCAAGCGTCTACTACGATTATCAGCCAGGAGATGCTTCATACGTAACCCCTAGTGGTACCATCCATGGGAAATTAGAGAAGAAGTGGCAATACTTAATTCGCAACGGGGCCCTTCAATCGATGTTCGATACGAGCCTCACAATCGGAGATGAGATTTTACAGATTGTGTTAGGCAAAGGGACCGACAAGCATATGCATAGTATCGTAGCGACGATTCAACAGGAGCAAAACCGGATTATCCGCCACGACTCGGGAAAACTTCTCATCGTCCACGGTCCAGCCGGCAGTGGGAAAACGTCAGCCGCCCTCCAGCGAATCGCTTATTTACTTTACAAGTACCGAGATAGCCTGAATGCCGAGCAAATTATATTATTTTCACCGAATACATTGTTCAACAGTTACGTGTCTAATGTACTGCCTGAGCTTGGTGAAGAGAATATGCAACAAGTGACTTTTCAGGAATACTTAAATCATCGGTTAAGAAAGAACTATAAAGTTGAGAATCCTTACGATCAATTGGAGTATGTCTTAACTGAAACGGATTCCCCTTCCTATCTAACAAGGATTGAAGGCATTCGCTTCAAAGCATCCCCACTCTTTTTTGAAGCGATTGAATCATACAGGGAGTCGTTAGAGGTTTCTGGAATGCTATTTAAAGACTTATTGCTCAGAGGAAAGCCGATTGTAACTGCAGAGCAAATGACGGAAAGATTTTATCGTACCGACACAACACTCCGCTTCCATAATCGACTCGAAAAGTTGAAGGAATGGCTACTGAAGAAAATAAATGAAACGCAAAAGATTGAGTGGTATGAACCGTGGGTGCAGGAGAGAATCGAGCTACTAAGTGACGAGGAATATCATAAAGCACATGCGTACTTGGCGAAAAAGCGTGGCCATAAAAGAGGATCGACTGCCGATTATGAAATGGACCATAAAGAGCTTGCCCAATTAATTGTACAACAACGATTAAGACCGTTACGAAAACAAGTTCAGGCATTTGAGTTCATTAATATGAAGGGAATTTATAAGCAACTTTTTGCTGACCCTCTATTCATTAACCAATGGATGAATGGGGGCACACCGACTGAGTGGCCGGCTATCTGTCGGGCAACACTCAATATGTTAGATGAAAATCAACTGCGTTATGAGGACGCTACCCCCTATTTACTATTGAACGAACTCATCAAAGGCTTTCAGGCGAATCGTACAATTAAACATATCGTCGTTGACGAGGCGCAAGATTATTCACCATTTCAATTTGAGTTTTTAAGACGATTATTCCCATTGGCAAAGATGACCGTGTTAGGCGACTTTAATCAGGCAATCTTCGCCCACGCAAGCGAAACGGTCGATTTCAACATGCTTACTAGTCTTTTCGGACCTGATGAAACCGAAGTGATCAACATGGCAAGAAGCTACCGATCGACAAAACCAATCATCGAATTCACTCGAAAACTAGTACCGAATGGCGACCAAATCATTCCTTTTAATCGTGATGGTGAGCCACCTGCGCTGAAGCAAGTAGCTAATCATGAAGAGCTGCACCGCTGCATCGCTTCAAAAGTAGACGAGTTGAAAAGTGCCGGATACAATACGATTGCAATAATATGCAAATCAGCAGAAGAAAGCAGAAGTGCATATGAAGCCTTGTCCACCATCGATGACATTAAACTGTTGCGAATTGGTTCAATGGAGTATGAGCAAGGAGTTGTTGTCGTTCCATCGTATTTGGCAAAAGGCATTGAATTTGACGCGGTTATTATTTATGACGCATCGGAGCATGTTTATGGAGACGAAAGCCTACGGAGAATTTTCTATACAGCATGCACAAGAGCGATGCATGACTTGCAATTATTTAGCGTTGGAGAACCGACTCCACTGCTGCAACTCGTTTCGACAGCAACTTACAATAAATAATCTTAACTAGTGCCTCCACTAAAATTAAAATGCCAGTCATCGAAACAATCGCGTTCATTCAAACAAACATGTTTGCTTGAACTATTACGATTGATTAAGTGACTGGCACATTTTCATTACGTTAGCTGCATCGTTGTAATACACGTATTGTCGCCTTCAAAAGTAGAGATTACAGATTCCACCGTTTTACCGTCATACTCAATTTTAACTTGATATGTCCGATCTCTCGGCAACCATATGTCAATAAAACCATTTTCTAAAGAAGTAATCGTTTCATCCACTACAACATTACCTTCTTCATCTTGAATATATACGTTGAAGTCTTTTTCAACCAGTTCCCCTTGGCATCCCGTTAAACTATGGATGGCACATTCGTGTGTAGTTTTGACAAACGGTGCAATTGAAACGAAAAACTCATCTTCAGGAAGGTCAAAAGAAGTCTTTTTCCCATTATCCGTGACAATTAGTTCGTGAGATGTAATGGATGCCTTAACATCATTAGTAAAAGTACCAACACTATACGAATGGACTTTTTCTTTTATATCCTCTGTTCCCTCTTCAGTCAGCGCACTACTATCTTTATTACAAGCTACTAACGCTAGACTTAGTAATAAACCTAGTACTACGAGCAAACCCTTTTTCATACGCTATTTCACTCCTATTTTTTCTCATATTGAAAGGTCAAACTATTTTTATTTTATCATACACCCATTAATACAGTCAGTTGCCGCCAAGCAAACTTGCATCAAGATGTGTCGAATTAATTACAGGAAAAAACGACTTCGTTTGTGAAGTCGTTTTTCGTCATGTTTATGTTTCCTGTAGTCTTCCTTTGAATTTCTCTTTCGGTTCCAATCTCTTCTGCTGCAATCTACTATAAATATTATTTGAAAGTAATGACATGATAATGAAAATGGTACCTATATAATCATAGGCCGTGATGCTTGCACCTTGCCAAACTTGAATGACTAACGTTGTAACCGGTACGAAATTAAGAAATAATAAGCCATTTAACGGTGTGATGACACTGACGCCATAATTCCAACCTACTAAGGCAATGACGCCCGGAAAGATTACCATGAAAGCGATATGTGGGCTCGTAATGATAATCGTTTCGGCTGTAGGGACAGCAACATAGCCAGTCATTGTCACGCCTAAAACGACAATAGCAGCAGTAGCAGTTCCGAGCAAACAGCTTAGCGTGGAATAACGCAAGGCAGACCAGCCATCGTTACTGAACCTGCTTCCACCCATTGTGTACACAACCCATCCAACAACCGCGATAAATATTAATAAAGATGGAATAATAGCGTTTGACGCTGACAAAAAGCCACCCAAATCGCCTTTTGTTACAACTAACGAAGCACCAACAAAACCAATGAACACGCAAAACATCGTAAATGCATGAGGCCGTTGCCTTATGAACAACCAAGCAATCAGAATAGATATCATAGGCATTAACGATTCCATAATAGAAGCGATCATTGTACCTGGATTGCCCAATAAGTCTTGTCCCCAGAAAATTAGCAAATTATAAACTGTAAACGCCATCGTTCCAAAAAACCAAAGATACCAACCTTTCCCTTCAAAACGAAAAGCTTGTTTACCTTCCTTCCATAACAACCACACAACTAAAATGATCGTTACAGAGCCATAACGAAAAAGCGTAAAATAAAATGGGTCTATGTAGTTAAACGCATGATTCGCAACTGGAAACATCGCTCCCCAGGACACTGCGGAAATCAAACATAAAATAGCACCCAGTAATACATTATTTTTCACAAAACCCCGTCTCCTTCAACTACCTTCTACATACTTTATTAAATCACATGTTCGATATCTCTCAAAATGAACATTATTGATGTTTACCATCTCAATTAGTGATACCATAGAAAGAGAGCAAGTTGAAAGGAGTTATTACATGGAGTTCAAAGATTTAGAGATTTTTCAAATGGTGGCACAAAAAGGAACGATTACCGAAGCTGCAAAAGAATTAAATTTTGTTCAATCCAATGTCACCTCGAGAATAAAAAAAATCGAGGATGAATTAAATACAGCACTTTTCAACCGTCACAATCGAGGAATGTCGCTAACGCCTGAAGGAAAAAAACTACTTGTCTATTCCGAGAAAATCCTTTCGCTAACAAATGAAATGGTAAAAGTCGTTCAAAGTAAAACGGAACCCGCAGGCAAACTTGAAATTGGAACCGTTGAAACGGTCATTAAATTACCTGTTATTATTTCTTCATATATTAAGAAGTATAAGAACGTAGACTTATCCCTTCTTACAGGTGTTACTGAACAACTCCAAAACGATGTATTACATCACCGTTTGGATGGTGCTTTCGTGACAGAAGTCGAGCAACACCCCGAACTTGTTTCGCACGACGTTTTTCAGGAAGAGCTTGTCTTACTGTCAGACAGTACGAAAACATCAATCGAACAGCTACTTGAGGAACCGATTCTATGCTTCCGTGAAGGATGCGGCTACCGGGCAAGACTCGCAAAATGGTACAGAGATCAAAACATCGTACCACAGAAAGTTATGGAGTTCGGGACGTTAGAAACCATTTTAGGAAGCGTCACGATGGGTCTCGGAATTACATTTGTTCCAAAATCGGCTGTAGTTCATTTAGAAGAAAAAGGTCTTGTCCACTGTCATTACTTACCTGAAAAATATAGTAAAATTAACACTATATTCATTAGAAGAAAAGATGCCCATTTAACGTCTACACTTGAAAGGTTTATCGAAACGTTTGAACTGGTCGAAGGTAAACTGACTTTTCCGCTCATATAAAGAAAAGCCTAATTTCTCTAAAATACAAGTGAGAAATTAGGCTTTCGTTACTTTTTCAGTGCTAAAGCTCGAGCTTTTATGCGCTAATATTTTCTTTTGCATAATGTTAATTCCACCTTGTTACTTTACGTAAGTTAGTATATAATCGTAACTGTTAATAGTCAAGAAACTAATTACGGCCTATGGATAGCAGCATAATAAACACTTACAAGTTCAATCATCTGCATCGCTTGCAGCGGATTTTAAGTTAACTAATTTATATAAAAGGAATGATTTTATGGTACAAGCAAAACTAAAACCAACAGTTGTTGATATTTTAAAGGATAAAATTCAATTGATCGAAACAGATAAAGGCGCCACCTACTTGGTCGGCCCCATTCAACTGCCCGTGAATCTTTACGGAGAGACAGTTATTTTTCAATGGTATTGCTGGCTAAACCAATATGAAGTGACCGATGATTTCAAAGAGGTTATCGATCGCCTATCTTCAGCAAATCTTGCAGAGCACCAACAATCGAGTGTACTTGTATATGGTGATTTTGAAAATGCGGATGAAGCACAAATTCGGATGCATTCGATTTGTCATACCGGCGATATCTTTGGTAGCAAAAGATGCGATTGCGGTTTTCAATTAAAGCAATCGATGCAAAATATTGTAGATCACGGAGCTGGGGCATTGTTTTATTTGGCCAATCATGAAGGACGTGGAATTGGTTTATTCAGCAAGGCAATGGCATACGTGCTTCAGGAGAATGGGTACGATACAGTTGAAGCAAATGAAAGTCTTGGCTTTGTCGATGATTCGAGAAATTACGAAGATGCGATGCATGTATTAAAAGCATTACGCACTAAGCCTGTTACATTGATGACGAATAACCCGAAGAAAGTCAAAGCGATGCGAAATGCCGGCCTTCCGATTTCGGGGAGAGAGCCTTTATGGGGAGATAAATCCGAGTTCAATGAAAAATATTTGCAAACAAAGATTCAACGCTCCGGACATATAGGTATAGAAGGGACTCATCCAAATGACTAACCATGAATTTTATATGGGTTTAGCGCTGCAAAATGCACAAGCGATGAAGGGCCAAACCGATCCAAACCCACTTGTCGGTTCAGTCATTGTAAATGACAACCGGATTGTCGGTATTGGTACGCATTTAAAAGCTGGCGAGCCGCATGCAGAAATCCATGCGATCCGAATGGCCGGCGAGCAGGCGAATGGGGGGACGATTTACGTCACCCTGGAGCCATGCTCTCATTATGGACGTACTGGCCCGTGCGCAAAAGCGATTGTTGAAGCAGGAATTAAGAAAGTCGTCATCGCTACACTCGACCCAAATCCGGTCGTTGCCGGAAACGGCGTTAAAATTTTAGAAGATGCAGGAATTGAAGTTATCATCGGCGTTTTGGAAGAGCAATCTCGTCAGATGAATGAAGTATTTAACAAATTCATCGTCGAACAGAAGCCCTTCGTGACGATGAAAGCTGGAAGCACATTGGACGGAAAAATCGCTACGCATACAGCAGACAGCAAATGGATTACGTCTGCCGAAGCTAGACGCGATGTACACGTATTGAGAAATGAGAACATGGCCATTTTAGTCGGTGTGAATACAGTCATCGAGGATGATCCTGAATTGACGACAAGGATCCCGAATGGCAGGAATCCAATTCGCGTTGTTTTAGATTCCTCATTACGCATCCCACTCGATTCAAAAATCGTGACAGATGGGCAAGCTGAAACTTGGATTTTCACTGCAACTACGTATAATCAAGATGCAAAGAAAGCTTTAGAAGAACGAGGAATTACGATTTTCCACACTTCGGGCATTCGTCATGTCGATCCAATTGATGTCGTTCGAATCCTCGGTGAAAAACTTGTTTCTTCTGTTTTAATTGAGGGTGGAGGTTCGATTCACGCTGCCTTCCTTGAAAAGCAGCTCGTCGACAAAGTGGAGATTTATATCGCGCCAAAGCTAGTTGGAGGTACACAAGCGCCGACATTCCTTGAAGGTACAGGTGTTGAATTAATGCGTGATGCTGTGGAATTGGAGAATCTCCATATTACTCAAATCGGAAAAGACTTTAAGTTCACAGGCTATCCAAAATATATAACTACACAAACTGAGGGTAATTAATATGAAATTTGGTTTTGATATCGATGATACGTTAATTAATTTACGAGAACACGCCTTTCATTTATACAATCAAAAATTGAATCAAAGTGTAGATATCGAACGTTTTCACGCTTTGGACAAAGTTGAAATCCACGAGCTTTTTGGCATGACAGCCGAAGAAGGCGGCAAGATGTGGAATAGTTCTTTAGAAGAAATTTATTATACAGCTTGCCCTTCTTATCCTCATGCAGTTGAAACGTTGCAACAACTGGAGAATGATGGACATGAAATCTATTATATTACCGCAAGGCCAAATGAACATGGCGAGCGTACAATGGAATGGATGATTGAACAAGGTTTTCCCGTCCACAAAGATCGATTTTTTTACGGCATGAATGATGAGGACAAGGTCCACATTATAAAAGAGTTGGAGCTCGACTATTATTTCGATGACAAGCCTGCCGTTCTTGAAACATTAAGTGATTGCGAACTAAACGTATTTGCAAAAACCCAATCTTATAATCAGCATTTGGCTATTCCACGTATCGCGAACTGGTCGGACCTTTTCGATCTACTACTTAAAGAAAAGATGAAAAACAACTCTTTATAATACTCATTAAAAGAGCCAATTTAATAGTTCTTTTTTCGCAAAATCCGACTGAGCATTAACACACTCAGTCGGATTTTTTAAATGATAACCCATTTTTCTTCAAAGCATCTCGGAGCTTGGGTACAGAAGCTGGTCCCATACCGTGAAATTCTAAAATCTCTTTTTCACTAAATATCGATAACTGTTGCAAAGAAGTAATTCCGTTGTTTTCCAATGCTCGTTTTGCAGGTGCTGATAGTGAGGATAGGAATCCACTGTCAGGTTTGCGTTCTTGCTCACAAATCGGACATGTCGGGCAGTCACTACTTTTATAGTAGTTATGTCCTTTGCTACAAATCCTTAGAGTCTTCTTTGAAGCTGTCATTACACTATCTCCTTTTTTCAAAAACAGTTTTTAATCTATGTTAACACCATACACGTACTTCCCTTTCCCTAGCAATCAGATAGAATTCACTCTGCATTTATGAGATAATAAAAGAACAAACGTTTCACTAGTAATAGAAAAGAGGTGCGCTAATGAAACCTGTCATCCTAGCCGAAAAACCTTCCCAAGCAAAAGCGTATGCAGACGCTTTTTCAGTACGAAAGCATGAAGGTTTCCTTGAAATCATCCCATGTCAAATTTTCCCGCAAGGTGCTTATATTACATGGGGTGTCGGTCATCTTGTCGAATTAAAAGAACCTCATGCTTACAACCCCGCTTGGAAACGATGGACGCTCGGCAGTCTGCCAATTCTCCCCGACCGATACGAGTTTCAAGTCGCGAAGGGAAAGTTTAAGCAGTTTCAAATTGTAAAGAAGCTCATTCGCGGGACGGATACGGTCATTAATGCGTGTGACGTTGACCGTGAAGGATCGAACATCTTCTATAGCATTTATTATCAAACGGGCGCCCGCAACCAGACGATCAAGCGGCTTTGGATCAATTCGCTTGAAGTGGATGAAGTTCGAAAAGGCTTTGCGAACTTGCGGGACAATCGGAAGGATCTGCAGTTGTACGAAGAAGCGAAAGCTCGTCAAATTAGTGATTGGCTTGTCGGCATGAACGGTTCCCGGTTATACACCCTCCTTTTGAAGGCGAAAGGCGTTCAGGAAGTGTTCCCGATTGGACGAGTACAATCCCCGACAGTTTATTTAATTTATCAACGTCAACGGGAAATCGAGACATTTGTATCCGAACCGTTTTTCGAAGTAGAAGCGACGTTCAAGGCAGAAAACGGGACTTATAAAGGTAAGGCAAAAGCGAAAGAACCGAAACGGGAAATTATCCAAACACTCCTTGCGAAACATCAAATTCAACCGAACTCGCCCGGCATTATCAGTTCCGTCACCCATACCGATAAACGGACGCCGCCACCGCAACTTCATTCTTTGTCGACGTTGCAGGCGACTGCGAATCGAAGGTGGAAGACAAGTCCTGCGAACGTGCTGAAGACGATGCAAAATCTCTATGAGAAGAAGCTCGTCACATATCCACGGACGGATGCTCGCCATATTACGCCGAACGAATTTGCGTACTTGAAAGACCAAGTCGGCGATTACCAACAACTAATTGGCCATCCCTTCCCTGTCGCTTCACTCGCCCCGAAGAAACGATATGTCGACAGTTCAAAGGTTCAGGAACACTACGCCATTATCCCGACGAAGAAAATACCGACACAAGCTGTACTTGGCCGGTTGTCGCCGCTTGAGCGCAATCTATATGAAGAAGTCGTTCGGACGACGCTAGCAATGTTCCATACGGATTATTTATATACTGAAACGAAAGTGACGACGGATGTGAATGGCTTGCACTTTTTCACAACTGGTAAAACGGAAAGGGATTTAGGGTGGAAGGCTTTATTCCAACGGTCAAAGGATGAAAAGGACGACCCTGCCTTGCCGCCACTCCGCATGCAAGAAATGGTCCAATCCGATATCTCTATTAAAGAAGGAAAAACACAGCCCCCGAAACCATATACCGAAGGCCAACTCATTGCGATGATGAAAACATGTGGAAAGCTTGTCGAGGATAAGGAAGAAACAGATATTTTGAAAGAAATCGAAGGACTCGGAACGGAAGCGACACGGAGTGGCATTATCGAAACGATTAAGAAGCACGGATACATTACTGTGTCGAAAAACATCGTTTCAATTACGGCTAAAGGACGGGTACTTTGCCAAGCGATTGAGGGAAATCTTCTTGCAAGCCCGTCAATGACTGCAAAGTGGGAAGCGTATTTGCGGAAAATCGGAAACGGCGAAGGAACTGGAGAACATTTTCTCAATAATATCGCAAAGTTCATTGCGAAGCTGTTGGAAGAAGTCCCACAGCAATTGGAAGCAAAGCCGATTGATGCATCGAAAGTTCAGCCACGGCAATCGAAATCGCGCGGTTCGTATCAAGCCGTGGAGGTTGCGCCATGCCCTACTTGTAAAAATGGAATGATCGTTGCCCGCAAAGAATTTTACGGATGCAGTAATTATAAAAATGGCTGTAAGCAAACGTTCCCGGGGATATTCTTAAAGAAAAAACTGACACCTGCCCAAGTAAAACTCCTTTGCACAAAAGGGAAAACGAATATGATCAAAGGATTTACAGCCAATAACGGCAATAAGTTCGATGCAAAGCTGGAGCTGAAAGACAGGAAATTGCAATTGGATTTCAAATAACAACATCCACTTGAGCCCTCGGGACCCAAGTGGATTTTCTTACGTATTTTATGAAATGCTCTTTTCAAACACCCTGCTTCCAACCGTGAAATCAGGTCTTTCAAAATTCGCTCCATATTCATCACTATACATATGACACGCTACCCAATGATCAGTCTTATACTCTTTAAATTCCGGAATTACTTTCGCACATACATCCTTGGCAAATGGACATCTTGTCCTGAACCGACAACCGCTAGGGGGATTCATCGGGCTCGGTATATCTCCCTTGATTGTCATTTTTTCACGAGATCTCTCCACTTCCGGATCCGAAATCGGAATCGAACTTAATAACGCTTGCGTATAAGGATGCATCGGATTATCGTACAACTCATCACTCGAGGCAATTTCAGCCATGCCACCTAAGTACATTACACCTACACGATCACTAATGTGCTTAACCATGGATAAATCATGTGCGATAAACAAATAAGTGAGCCCACGCTCGACCTGCAGCTTTTTCAACAAGTTGACAACTTGCGCCTGTATAGACACATCCAATGCTGAAATCGGTTCATCCGCTACAATGAATTGAGGGTTCACGGCAAGTGCTCTTGCAATCCCGATTCGTTGCCGTTGCCCACCGCTGAATTCATGTGGATATCTATTCCCGTGATCGCTATTCAGCCCAACCGTTTCAAGCAGCTCATTCACCCGCTCGATCCGTCCCATTTTGCCTTTCACTAACCCATGGATATCCAGCCCTTCCGCTATAATGTCTTTAACCGTCATTCTGGGATTTAATGAAGCGTAAGGATCTTGAAAGATCATTTGCATATTTCGATTGAATTCTTTCATTTCTTTTTTGGATTTCTTGGCATGTACGTTTTCATTTAAAAAGCGTACTTCTCCGCCAGTCGCTTCATACAGTCCCATGATTGTTCTGCCGGCAGTTGATTTACCACAACCGGACTCACCAACTAACCCAAATGTTTCCCCTTCGTAAATGTCAAAGGTGATTCCATCCACCGCTTTTAGAATTGTATTTCGCCCCACCGGAAAATACTTTTGCAAATTCTTAATTTCCAACAGCTTCTTCTGACGTTTATCCATGGACCTTTCTCCCTCCAACGACTGCAGTTATCGGGATGTCCACTTTAGGAGCACGTTCATCTAACAACCAACAGGCCGTCTGCTGCGTGTCCGACAAACTCGTGTATTCAGGCATATGCCCTTTACATACTTTCATCGCATATGGACATCTTGCCACGAAAGGACAGCCTTTCGGAGGATTTGCCAAATTCGGTGGGGATCCGGGAATCGCCAGTAACTCTTCTTTCTTACTATTCAATTTCGGCATAGATCCCAACAGTCCCCATGTATACGGATGCTTAGGGTTGTAAAAGATTTCATCAACATTGCCTGTTTCGACAATCTTCCCGCCGTACATCACCGCGACCCTGCTCGCTACACTCGCCACTACCCCCAAGTCATGTGTGATTAAAATGATGGCGGTTCCTATTTTTTCTTGCAACTCACGCATAAGCTCTAAAATTTGTGCTTGAATGGTCACGTCCAGTGCTGTAGTCGGTTCATCCGCAATTAATACATTCGGATTGCATGCCAAAGCAATTGCAATCATCGCACGTTGCCGCATGCCTCCAGAATATTGGTGAGGGTATTGCGTAATACGGATTTCAGGGTTCGGTATCCCGACAAGTCTTAATAATTCTACCCCCCGCATACGTGCTTCTTTCTTCGACATCTTTTGATGTTTGATCAAACTTTCAGAGATTTGATTTCCAATCGTCATAGTCGGGTTAAGGGAGGTCATCGGATCTTGGAAAATCATACTTATTTTTTTACCGCGTATTTCCTGCATTTGCGTTTCTGACTTCTTCATCAGGTCTTCACCATTAAATAAAATCGAACCGCCGACAAATTTACCTGGGGGCATGGATACAATCCGCATAATGGAAAGCCCCGTCACACTCTTTCCAGAGCCCGACTCGCCTACAATTGCCAATGTTTCGCCTTCGTTCAATCTGAAGGAAACCCCACGAACGGCTTGTACGTCTGCACCGTATGTTTCAAATGACACCGATAAATCATTTACCTCCAATATCTTTTTCACGTTCGTGCACCCCCTTATTTACTCTCTTTCGGATCTAACGCATCTCTTAGTCCATCGCCAACGACATTAAACGCAAGAATGGTTAAGCAAATGAAAAACGCTGGGAAAAAGATTTGGTAAGGATAGTATTGGAATGACGAAAGTGCGTCTGATGCCATCGTCCCCCAACTCGCACGGGGTGCAGGTACACCTAATCCTAAATAACTTAGAAAAGCTTCTGTGAAAATCGCTGTTGGAATCGTTAATGTCAATGTCACTAAAATCGGTCCAATTGTATTCGGAACTAAATGTCGGAATAGTAATCTGGAATTACTCGCGCCTAGGGACTTTGATGCCAATACGTACTCTTCTGACCTCAGCTGCATCACTTGTCCACGCACAATCCTGGCCATGTTAATCCATCCAGTGATTGTCATCGCTATGATCATTGTCCAGAGTCCCGGCGGCATCACAACCATAAGAAGTATGACAACTAATAGATACGGGACGCCATATAAGATATCAGCAATACGCATCATATATTCATCGAGTTTCCCGCCGTAAAATCCGGTAACAGCCCCCCAAATTACACCGATGACCAAATCAATCAGAGACGCCATTAAACCGATGAATAATGAAATCTTCGCTCCATACCAAGTTCGTGCAAAAACATCCCTGCCCAAGTTGTCTGTACCGAACCAATGCTCTGCGGATGGTGACTGATTTCCATTTATCAAATCGGTATCGTCGTAACTATGCCCGGAAATAGGTCCGCCAATAAATGCCATAATGGTTAGAATAATAATGACCCCAACGCCAAAAAGTGCTAGTTTATTCTTTTTGAAACGTCGCCAAGCATCTTTCCAATAAGATGTACTTTCACCGACGATTTGTTCAGCTGCCGCTTGGTCCACCAACAATGGTTCAAAATCAGAGTCTTTTATTTGTGCTTGTACCATTAAGCCTTTGCCCCCTTACTCGACAGTTTTATCCGCGGATCAACCAATCCATAAATAAAGTCGACGATCAAAATCGAAAAAAGTAAGAGGACACTATAGAAAACGGTCGTTCCCATAATTACTGTGTAATCCCGATTTGTAATACTGACCACAAATTCATTTCCTAATCCAGGAATCGCAAATATCTTCTCGATAATGAAGCTCCCGGTTAATATGCCGGCAACTAGAGGTCCCAAATAAGAAACTACCGGTAATATGGCATTTCTTAAAGCGTGTTTATAAATGACGACAGCTCCTGATAACCCTTTTGATTTTGCTGTTTTAATAAAATCGGCATTCATAACTTCCAGCATGCTTGAACGCATTAATCGTGCAATGAAAGCGAGCGGCGTTGTTGCTAGAGCGACTGCCGGTAAAATTGTATGTGCGAAAGAATCAAACCTAGCGATCGGCAGCATGGATAATTGGATGGAGAAGATATATTGTAAAATAGTCGCCAATACGAAACTTGGAACCGAAATTCCGAGTATCGCTATGACCATCACGGTATAATCCCCGGATTTATTATGATAAAACGCTGCAATTACGCCAAATAAGACCCCAAATGCCAGCGCCAGAAAAATTGCTTCAAGCCCCAATACTAACGAATACGGCAAGCTTCTTTTTATAATATCCGTGACTTGCTGTCCCTCATATTTAAATGATGGGCCAAAATCAAACGTCGCGGCATTGATCAAGTAATCGAAGTACTGTTTGTAGATTGGATCATTTAATCCGTAGGCTGCCTTCATTTGTTCTTCGATTGCAGGTGAAGTCTTGCGTTCGGATGTAAAAGGTCCACCAGGCGCTAGTTTCATTAACGCAAAAGTAATTGTTATAATAAAAAAAAGGGAAACAATAATATACCCAATCTTCTTCAGCAAATAGTTAACCAAATGATTACACCCCCGTAATCTATGAAGTCTATCTCTTTTAAGACACAAAAGGGGGTGAAAATGAATCGCCCCCTATGAATCCTATTCAAAGATCTACATTCAAAACTTATTCAGCGGCAATATAGCCCCACTTATATTGCACGACGCCAAGTGGTGATACTTCAACGTTTTTCACTTTTTCCTTGTTTGTCCATACGTTTGTATAGAAGTAGATAGGAGACAATGGAAGTTCTTCCATGAAAATTGCTTCGGCATCCCGTAAAATTTTCTCACGAGCAGCTTTGTCTAGTTCTGTTCTAGATTTTTTAAGTAATGCTTGGTACTCTGCACTTTCCCAGTTTGTATAGTTGTTTCCGCCAACTGTTTCAAAGATCTCCAGGAAGTTAATAGCATCGTTGAAGTCAGCTATCCAGCCCATACGACCAACTTGGAAGTTTCCTGCACCCATGGAGTCAAGGTACACGCCCCACTCTTCGTTATGGAGCTCAACACTTACTCCAAGAGTTTTCTTCCACATATCTTGAACTGCTTGAGCGATGGCAGCATGGGCTTCGCTTGTGTTGTAGGAAAGCTTAACTGTCGGCAACTCGCTCAGGCCAAGTTCTTCTAATCCTTTAGCCAATAATTTTTTTGCTTCCTCTGCATCATTATCCCCAAAATACCCTTTTGCGTTTTCCTCAAAAATCGATGGTGGCACTAGCGCCATTGCTGGCTGCTGCTCACCTTTTGTAATGTTTTCTACAATGCCTTTACGGTTGATCGCCATTGCAAATGCTTTCCGGATATTCACATTCGTAAACGGTTCTTCTTCAACGTTGAAAGCATAGTAGTATACACCTGCTAACGTTGAAATATTTAATTCGCCTTCAGATTTATAATGTGGAATTGCAGCAAGCGGGATAGAGTCTGTTGGTGAACCAAGCCAATCCAACTCGTCTTTGTCGTACATTTGTTTTGCAGTGTTTTCGTCCATGATCATGAACATATTGATTGTTTCCAATTTAACTGTGTCTGCATCCCAATATTCTGGGTTTTTCTTAAGAACGATTTTGTCTTTGTGTTTCCAAGAATCCAATAGGAACGGTCCGTTAGTCACATAGTTATCTGTTTTTTCCTGTGCCCAATCGTTCTTTCCGTCAACCACTTTAGCGTTAACAGGGAAGAATGTATGGAATGCTGTTAAATCCAAGAAATACGCAGTTGGCTGTTCCAACTCTACAACCAATGTATGATCGTCTTTAGCTGTAATTCCAACATCATCCAATGAGCCGCCTTTTTCCTTAGCAGCTTCTGCACCCTTGATCATATACATTTGATACGCGTAATCCGTGTCTACATTTGCAGGATCCAATACCCATTTCCAAGCATATTCAAAGTCACCCGCAACAACAGGATCACCGTTTGACCATTTTGCATCTTTACGAATCGTAAACGTGTATGTCAGTCCGTCATCCGACACCTTAAAGTCTTCCGCCATTGCTTTTTCTACTTCACCTTGTTGGTTCACACGCATTAACCCTTCAAAAACTTGGTTTAACACTGCCCCTGAAGTCGTATCCGTAGCGGAACCCGGATGCAATGAGGGCGGCTCCTCACGAATGTTTACATTCAATGTTTGGTCGACCGCCATTGCCATTTCGTCTTTTGCCGGCTCTTTTGCAGGCTCCTTTGCCGGCTCTTTTGTCGGCTCTTTTGCAGGATCTTTCGATTGATCTTCCCCTGCGTTCTTTCCACCTGAACACGCCGCTAATACCATGCTGAAACATACTACTAGCGCTAATAAAATTAACCATTTTCTCTTGCCCATTCTTTATCCCCCTTCAATACTTTTCAGGTATGCCAAAATTATTTATATACTTTATAGTCTATTATTCATTCGTTCCCTTTATTCTCATTCCATTTAAACCTGTCTCGTTAATTTTAATTGCACCCACCATCACAAATGGGTGTTTTTCTTAATTAATTTTCACACAAAATAAGTTGACATTCGTGTAATCTAACTTTATATTTATAATGAGATTGAGAATCGTTATCAATCAAAATACATCACTCGGGAGAGAAAATACATGAAGAAAAGTTTAATGCTCCTGCTAGCCTCTTTGCTACTCGTTCTTGCGGCATGTGGGAATAGTAACAAGCAAAACAACAATGCAACGGATAACGAAAAAAATGAAGTGAATTTGTATACGAGCAGACATTATGACGTCGATAATGAACTGTACAAAAAATTTGAAGACGAAACAGGCATTAAAGTAAACGTCATCAAAGGTGAAGCGGATGAGTTGATTGAGCGGATTAAACGTGAAGGAACAGCTACGAAAGCCGATCTTTTCTTAACAGCAGACGTTGGTAGATTGTACCGTGCTAAAGAACAAGGATTACTTCAATCGGTGTCAAGTGACATATTATCGAAACAAGTACCAGAGAAATTCCGTGATTCTGATAATATGTGGGTAGGTTTGACGAAACGTGCTCGTATATTCGTATATAATAAAGATAAAGTGAAGCCTGAAGAGTTATCAACATACGAGGCGCTCACAGAAGATGTATGGAAAGGACGGGTGCTTATCCGTTCATCCGAAAATGTGTATAACCAATCGCTATTAGCTTCTTTCATCGAAATTGACGGTGAAGAGAAAGCGAAAGAATGGGCACAAGGCATTGTTAACAATATGGCACGTAGTCCGGAAGGCGGGGACCGTGACCAAGCGAAGGCCATTGCTGCAGGCATTGGTGACGTTGCAATTATGAACACGTATTACTTAGGACAAATGCTAAACTCTCAAGATCCGGAAGAAGTTAAAGTAGCAGAGCAACTTGGCATTTTCTTCCCGAACCAAGAAACGACTGGCACGCACGTTAACATTAGCGGAGCTGGAGTCGTGAAAGGTTCAAAAAATGCGGACAACGCATTGAAACTTCTTGAGTTCCTTACAGATGAAGAAGCACAATTTACATTTGCGGAAGCAAACTACGAATATCCAGTAAACCCGGATGTTGAGCCGGCGGAACTTCTAAAATCTTGGGGAGAATTTAAAGAACAAGAAATTCCTCTCTCAGTTCTTGGAGAAAATAATACAAAAGTAATTATGATCTTTAATGAAGTAGGTTGGAAATAATAGCTTGCCCCCTGTCACTTTTGCGGCAGGGGGTTATTGTGGAAAAGGTAAAGGATGGGTTTGGTCATGAACAGGCGAATTGCAAACGTGAACGGTTGGTCGATTGGTGCGGTACTCATTATTATATTACTATTCGTGCCGAATTTATCGATTGTTACAGGTATTTTTACACCCGCAAGTGAAAATTGGGGGCATATTCGCGAATTCATGCTTCTAAACTATATTAAGTCTTCGCTTACACTCGTATTTTTCACAGCCATCTTCACAATCGCAATTGGCCTTAGCCTTGCTTGGCTCATTGCACAATACGACTTCCCACTGCGTAATTTCATGAAATGGTCACTTATCTTACCTTTGTCGATACCGCCATTCATTGGCGCATATACGTATCACGGTATCCTGAATTATACGGGCGTTATTCAGAAGACACTCAGAAATCATTTTGACGTGACGGTGAATCAAGACTATTTCAATATAATGAACGTCCCTGGTGCCATTTTCATTTATACGTTATTCCTATACCCATATGTTTATATGATTACTAGAATTTTCTTATCCAATCAAGCCGCTTCCCTCATTGAAAGCGCGCGGACACTTGGGAAAGGTCCTATGGAAATCTTCCTGAAAATTGTCGTTCCCATTTCACGTGTGTCAGTCGTTGGTGGGGTCAGCCTAGTCATATTAGAAGTGTTAAACGACTATGGCGTAGTTAAGTATTTCGGCATTCAAACGTTCAGTACTGCTATTTTTCAGACGTGGTTTGGCCTAGGGGACTTGGACTCGTCCATTAAGCTCGCAGCTTGCTTGATGGGCATTGTCATATTCATTCTCGTAATCGAGTGGGCACTCCGTGGCGGAAAGAAATACAGTTTCGCATCAACAAAAATTAGACCGCTACCTCTAGTGAAATTAACAGGAAAAAAGGCAGCGATGGCAACAGCGTATACACTCATCATTTTCACTGTTGCATTCCTTATTCCAGTTCTTCAGTTAATAGACTGGGTGATTCTCACATTTGGTAAAGTTCCAATGGAGGAAGTGTTAACGTACACGAAGAACTCGATTATTGTTGCAGGAACAGCCGCAATGCTAATCATCTTATTCTCCCTTATCATTGGAAATTTCAGCCGGATTACAAAGCATAAATTCGGAAAAGTATTACCGAAATTAACGATTCTTGGATACTCTATTCCCGGTGCGGTTATTGCGGTTGCTGTCGTTACGACGTTTATTGCTATCGACAAGTTTCTAGCACCTGTCTATCAGTTTTTAGGATTGGATTCTGCGCTCGTTTTAAGTGTCAGCTTATTTATGCTCATTAGCGCATACATCATACGGTTTTTCGCAATCGGGTACAATTCGATTGAGTCGGGATATACGAAAATTGGTACAGATTTTCGTGATGCCTCACGTATGCTAGGCTCAAGCAGTATGCGTACATTTTTTAAAATCGATATTCCGATGATGAAAGGTGCGATTTTAAGCGGGTTCATCCTCACTTTTGTCGATATTTTAAAAGAAATTCCGTTGACGCTCATTTTACGACCGTTCAACTACGATACACTCGCAACAAAGGCGTTCCAATATGCAAGTGACGAAAAAATAATGGAAGCGTCACAAGCTTCCTTGCTCATAGTCGGTGTAAGTGCAATTGCAATATTCGTTTTTAACAAACTGCTTGGAGAGGGGCCGGAATAATATGTTTATCGATATTCGCAATATGAGTTTCACCTATCCGAATTCGTCGGCTAATGCGGTCGATGCTTTCACACTTACGGTTAACAAAGGTGAGATCATCTCTATACTTGGACGAAGTGGAAGTGGGAAAAGTACAATCCTTCGATTGATTGCCGGGCTTGAAATGCCGAATGGTGGTTCATTTACATTAGGCGATCATGTAATGTTTGACGGCCATACATTTGTCCAACCCGAAAAGCGCGGGATTGGTATGGTATTTCAAGATTATGCGCTTTTCCCACATATGACTGTTGAAGATAACGTGTTATTCGGACTCCCTAAAATGAGCCGTAAAGATAAGCTGAAACGGGTAAATGAAGTATTGGAACTCGTCGAACTCGAAGATTATGAAAAACGCTATCCACATCAGTTAAGCGGTGGTCAACAACAACGTGTGGCTCTTGCACGTGCGATTGCACCGCAACCTAAACTCATTCTTTTGGATGAACCGTTTAGCAATCTCGACACCGATCTTCTTGTTAAAATACGAGAAGACCTTCGCCGAATTTTAAAGAAAGCAAACACAACCGCAATATTCGTTACACATAATCAAAACGATGCACACGTACTGGCTGATAGGATCGTGAAAATAAAAGATGGCGTCATTGACCAAGTCGGACGTCCTTGCGACTTGTTAGGCAGTTCAACGGATGCAGAAGGCAATATCGAGACTTTGCCTGAAAAAGAACTAATAACTGTATGAAGAATAACGAATAATTGCTGTGAAATAGGCTAGGACATAACTAGCTTCGACAAAAAACGTGAATCGTGCCATCGATTTCACGTTTTTTATTTTATTCTTTTGCGTAAATTATTTTGCGTAAATACTGTTTTATCTGATTACACGAACAAATTGTACTAATTTGTGTTAGTATTGTAATAGGTGTTCTAAAAAACCAAAAAGGGGGTAGATTTATATGAACACTAGACTAAAATCCATTTTTTCCCTAATGATAATTGTGTTACTGTTGTCAGCATGCGCTGGCGGAAATAAAACTGAGGGGAATCTGGCGGAAGATGGTGGAGAGCTAGTATTGGCAGTACTGTCTGATGCTGCTACACTTGATCCGCATACTGCAACAGATGTACCGACAGCAGCAGTTCTGTCGAACGTAGTAGAAGGTCTAGTTCAAAAAGATAAGGACGGTAATCTAGTTCCAAATCTAGCAAAATCTTGGGAAGCTATCGATGATACAACATGGGAATTTAAACTACAAGAAGGCATTAAATTCCATGATGGTGAGGATTTTAATGCTGAAGCTGTAAAGAAGAACTTTGAACGCATTCTAGATCCTGAAGTTGCAGCACCGCGTGCCTTCTTGTTTGAAGTCATTTCAAACATAGAGGTCATCGAAGAGTATACGCTACGGATGGAAACAGAATATCCATTTGCTCCGTTGATTGCACACTTGAACCACCCGGTAGGTGCCATGATTAGTCCGAAACTGATTGAGGCTGACTACGCAGGAATGAAAGACGGAAAACTTCCGGGAACTGTCGTTGCCGAAGGACCAATCGGGACTGGATTTTTCAAGTTCGATTCTTGGGTACCTGGAACGGAAATAGTTCTAACGAAAAATGAGAACTATTGGGGTACAGCTGCGTCTCTAGACAAAGTTACCTTTAAAGTTATACCTGAAAGTGGAACCCGAATTGCCGAATTGGAAACTGGGTATGCACATATTATTGAACCAGTACAACCGAATGAGGTAGCCGGCATTAATGAATCCGGCAAAGCTGAAGTAGATGTCACGAATGGTTTGTCGCTCTCATATATTGGATTTAATATGGATAAAGAGCCTTTTAATAATATAAAAGTGAGACAAGCTATTTCAATGCTCGTGAATAAGGAAGAGATACTAGAAGGAATTTACGATGGATTTGGCATCCCCGCTGTTGGCCCACTTGCGCCTGGCGTATATGGCTATAACGACTCCATGAAACCTCTTTCATACAATCCAGCGAAAGCGATTGAGCTTTTAGAAGAGGCCGGCTACGGAGATGGCTTTAGTACTACAATCTGGACGAATGACAACCCGCAACGAGTCGATATAGCTGTATTACTTCAACAAGAGCTCAAACAGGCAAATATCGATGTCGAAATTGAAGTAGTAGAATGGGGCGCTTATTTGGATAAGACAGCTAATGGGGAACATGATATGTTCATCCTAGGCCTGTCCAACCCTGTAGGTGATGCCGATTACTTCTTGAGGCAACTATTCCATTCAGCCAATAAAGGAGCTCCAGGAAACCGGACATTCTATGAAAATGCGGAAATGGATAAATTATTGGATGAAGCCCGTGAGGAAATTGACGAAGAAAAACGCCTAGCTTTATATGATAAAGTACAGGAAATGTTAATTGAAGAAGCACCGATGGTATATATTCATCACCAAGCTTATTTGACAGGCGTCAGCAATCAGATTGAAGGATACTGGATCAATGATTCAGGTCACTACAAGTTACAAAATATTAAATTCGTTGATTGACCAGTAGAAGTCATATCGACATAAAAAGGTACTTGCAGCATTTGCAAGTACCTTTTTCATCGCTATGGAGCGATCGGTAGTCATATCTTTTTCGGCCAAAAACTCCATTTGCCTAGCAGCACTAAAATTGCTGGAATTAGCAATGGTCGAACGATGAACGTGTCGATTAAAATGCCGAGTGCCATAATAAAACCGAATAGCTTTAACTCATAAATCGGCATCGTTGCAAGTACGAGGAATGTTGCAGCTAAGATTAATCCTGCAGAACTAATGACTCCCCCAGTACGCTCTACCCCTTTTCGCACCGCTTCGTCAAAAGGCATCTCTTTCATTTCTTCACGGATTCGTGCAATGAGCATAATGGAATAATCAACGCCCAATGCGACAAGGAAGACAAATGCATACAGCGGAATCCGGTAGCCAATCCCATCTAGATTCAAGAAGACTTCAAATAGGAAATACGCCAAGCCGATGGTAGCTGCAAACGACAGCAAGATGCTTCCAATCATGTAAATCGGCGCGATGATTGACCTCGTTTGGAAGCCTAACATGATTGTAATCAAAGCCGTCATTAAGATCACGACAGTCCACGTATCCCGGTCATTAATATCCCGTAAATCGGCGTTGATAGCCGTCTCGCCAGAAACGTACATCGTTGTATTTGATAAGTCAGCCTCTTTCAAAATCTTTTCACTATCTTCCCGCAGTTTCAAGACCGCATCGAACGCTTCCTCATCATATGGATTTCCTTCAAATATGACAGAGAACTTTGCCGCTTTCCCGTCTTCATTCAGTGGATTGCCTTGTGTTGTCACTTTGGCAATGGCGGGATCCTCTTCAATTTGATCAATAGCTGCCCGCAATCCTTCCATGCCCAATTCATTTTCAGAAACAAAGAGCAATGTTCCCGGTGCCAAGCTTCCTTTTGAAAAGTCCTCCCCTAATCGCTCATAACCGACCCTTGATGAAAGGTCTTCTGGAAAAGATGCGATTAAATCATATGACTCTTTTACATTCGTCATATTCCAAGCACCTAACGCCAGTAGTAACAATATTGGGGTCAAGAATTGCCATGGCTTTTTCGTAACAATAGCCGCCACCTTGCCCCAAATCGTTTTTTTCTCGACTGTAGCTTCGCCATATTTCGGAATGACAGGCCAAAATGCCTTTCTCCCAATTACCGCAAACAATGCCGGCAATAGCGTCAAGCCTGCAATGAGCATTGCGCCTGCTGCAATTGCGAAAACCGGTGCAAAATTACGGTACGGCTCATACAGAGCAAAAAACAATGTCGCAACGCCTAACACGATTGTGCTGCCACTGAAGAAAATAGGCTCTTTTACGTGGCGCATTGTTTCCCTCATCGCCAAATTAGCATCCTCATGCACTTTCAATTCCTCTCGATAACGAGAGAAGATGAGCAATGAATAATCCGTAACGACCGCAAATAAAAGAATCGTCATAATCGACAGCGCCTGGCTATCAACGCCAAACCAACCTTGCGCAGTTGTAAAGCCGACCACCCGATCAACAACTGCGTAAACAATACCTGCGCCTACTAAAGGAATTAACGTCAATAGAGGCGAACGGTAAATGACCAAGAGCAAAACCAAGATTAGACCGACCGTGGACAACAACAGGACGATATCCGCTTGACTGAATAGCTCAACTGCATCTGATGCAATTCCAGCCGGCCCCGTCCATGATAACTCAACTGTATGATCGACTTGATCATCCACATATTCCTTAATGGACTGGACTAACTTGTTCAGATCCTTTCCTTCGAGGTTCTGCGGTAACGTCAACGGAATGAAAAACGTCTTTTTATTTTCCGATAAAAATGGTGCGCGCTGCTCTGGCTGTAATTTGGATAAAGGAATGACATCCACTTCTTCAAACGCTTTATCCACTTTCAAAGATTCAATAGCTTGCGTGAAGCCTAGAATCTCTTCATCTGACAGCTCGCCGACCTTATGGAACACTGCAAATAGCGGGATGCCTCCGTTATTCGGAAAATACTTCTCCAATTCATGTGCAGCGACGATGGACGGAGCATCAGATGGCAAGCCCGAGTCTTTATTGGCAATGAGATTTTCCTTGCTGCCCGGTGCAAATGCAGAAAGCAAAATTGTGACCAGCAGCCAAATCGATATGAAGAACCACCATAGACGTCTACCTTTTAACTGTCCTTCCGCCACTATCGTCTACCTTCTTTCTCGATTAGGAATGTCAACAATACAAATAATACAAAGCTTATGAGCAGGACACTTCCTCCTACTATATAGAAGATGAGTGAGAACGTTTCATTCACACCGAATGGTTGCATAAACTGGAACCACATGCCTGCTGTTAAACCGATAGAACCGATAATTGCTGTCCAACTATGTGCAGTAATCAACTTCTTTGCACGGATTTTATAAATTTTGTAGAAGACGCCCCAAGCGAAAACCGATAACCAGCCGACAACTAAAATATGCGCGTGGATCGGTCTGAATGCATACGATCCTGCCCCTGCCATATGAGACCCTAAAAATGCTCCAATCAGCCCGAAAATCGCCGAAATACGGATAAGACGTATACTCCAATTCTCTTGCATGTTGTTATTCCTCCTATTTTGTAAGTGTTACCCCTATTTTAGAAGGCCAACATGAACGGAACATTAACAACAGATTACAACTTTGGAAGTGTGACAGTAAAAGTTGTACCAATCCCTTCCTCACTATCGATCTCAACATTGCCGCCGTGGAGCTTCACGACTTGATGCACGATGGAAAGCCCGAGTCCCGTTCCTTCAGTTTCTCGTGTCCTTGAATGATCGACACGGTAAAAACGGTCAAACAGCCTGCTTAAATGTTCTTCTGCAATTCCTGCGCCAGTGTCCCGGAAGATAATTTTCACTTCATCCGTTCGATCTGTCAGGCGAATGTCGATCTCGCCACCCATCTCCGTATATTTCAATGCATTGGAAAGTAGATTTTCCCATACTTTTTCAAGGAACGCAGCATTTCCTATCATCTCCACTTCGTCCAGTTCCATGACAAGTGACATTTGCTTCTCCTCAAGAAGCCATCTTTGTTTACGGATGATTTCTTTTATTTGCTCATCCAAACTGAATTTTGTTTGCTTTAAGGGAGACACTAATTGGTCAAGTGACGTCAGTAGCAATAATTGCTTTGTCAATGAAGAAAGTCGTTCCGTTTCAGACTGAATAACTTTCGCATAACTTTGTCTCTCCTGTTCTGGTAGTTCGCTGTTCATTAGCAAGTTGGCATATCCTTTAATATTGAGCAAAGGAGATTGGAAGTCGTGTGAAACGTCGCTAATGAACTCTTTGCGCACCCGGTCATTTTCGCTCAACTTCTCGGTCATCTGCTGAAAACTTTGCGCCAGCTGACCAATTTCATCACGCCGATTAATATGAAGGGATCCAGTAAACTTTTCGTCACCGACCTTTTTCGCCGCAACTGTCAACTTCGTGATTGGTTCAATCAATTTCTTCGCGACAATTAACATCGACAACAGACTCACGACCGCCATGACGACGACCATGCCGCCCAATAAGAAATGGACTTCCGTAAACAAGAATTTAATATCCGGCCTCATGAAAAGTGCATAGGATTGCCCATTATAGGTAAATGGAACGCCTACCGTGTTCGCGAGTTGGTCCGAGAAAAAACCGGTCATGAACGTCTCCGTCTTCAAGTCCCGCATACCATGGTACCGCTCACCATCCAGCACTTGATCCACCGATGCGATCCTCAAATTCTCCACACGGAATGGTGTCCCATACATAATTGCTTCCCGATCTTCATTAACTACGAATAATTTATAACCAGAGGCTGCCTGCATGCTAAAATAATGCGCCAAATCGGCAGGCTCTTCCGTCTCAATGTACTCGGCAATCGTACGTGCGATATTCATGTTTTTCGCGTCATTTTGACCTTTCAATTGGTGGTGATAATATGTATTCACTATAAGAAACGCTACGACAACACTCGTTAGCATAATACCTGTCGTAAAGGAGAGGAACTTTCCATAAAGGGATCTCATGTATTGGACACCTCAAGCTTATAACCAACTCCTCGGACTGTCGTTATGTAAATCTCCTCCGGTAGCCCTTCTAGCTTATCCCGAAGCCGTTTAATATGAACATTTAGCGTCTGTTCATCCCCTTCATAATCGAAGCCCCAAACGCGTTCAATTAGGAAATCTCGGTCAAATACTTGATTCGGCTTGGAGGCAAGAACGGACAGTAGTTCAAATTCCTTCAATGGCAACAGCAACACTTTTTTCCCGATTGACACTTCATAGCTTTGCCGGTTAATTGTAAGCGCCCCTGCCTGTATGAGCAGATCCATCGCTTTGTCATATCTGCGTAAAATGGCATTGATCCTAAAGAGAAGCTCCCTTGGCTCAAACGGTTTGACAACATAATCATCAGAGCCTGCCAAAAAGCCTTTCTCCTTATCTTCAAGCTCCCCTTTCGCAGTTAGCAATAAAACCGGGATTTCTGCTTCCGCGCGTATCTTTTGTGTTAATTCAAATCCATCCATCCCAGGCATCATGACATCGACAACAGCCAAGTCGGGATAATGCTCCTTTAGCTTCTCAAGCGCTTGGGCACCATTCGCCGCCTTGATCACTTCATATCCTGCTTTGGATAAATGGATATTCAAAAGCTCCAATATATTTGGATCATCATCCACCACAAGTATTTTCATATTTATCTTCCCTTTCCTTTTAAAAATGCCCGTAACTCTGCATTGAGTAACCCTGAAACCATAAAGATGACTGCAGTTAAATAAAACCATAGAACTAGCAGGATAATGCCTGATAACTGTCCGTAGATTCTTGTATAATCGACATTTGCCACATAACTTCCGAAGAAAAGTGAGAACAGTTGCCAGCCGATTGCAGAAAATAGCGCACCCGGCAACACTTCCTTCACTTTCATTCTACCTGTCGGAACAACTTTGTAAAACAATAGGAAGAATAGGAATAAAAACAACGTCCCAAGGCCCCACTTCACTTTCGGCCACACGGTTTGCCAACCACGCCAATCCTCGACCGTATCATAATAGGTCACTACTTCGTGCAACGCGCGTTCCACCAATGGGAGAAACAACGACAAGGAAAGAATTAGCATGAATAATAAAGTAACACCTAAGTCCCGAATTAACACTTTCCAAAATGGATACCGTCTTACGTATCCATACGCTAAATCCAACGAGCGTGCCAACGATTGCACCGCAACAGATGACAGCCAGAAAGCGACTGCCAAGCTTGTATACAACACTTTCCCCTGCACCTTAAAAATAATTGCCCGCACATTCTGCTCAATAATTACATACGCCTCATTCGGCGCAAACGGCTTAATGAACGCTAAAAACATCTCCTCATCTACAGGCAAATAACTGAGCAAGGAGAATAGGAAAATGAGAAAAGGAAACATTGATAGCAGTAAATAATACGCAGTCTGCGCCGCCTGATCGAAAAAGCGCTCCTTGAAAAACCTATTCGCCACATTGATTAAAATCACCTTCTCCCACCTCCTCCCTTCAATATACCCTATTCTTCCAGAAGAAATTGAATACGTATAAATTATTTAACAGGTTTTATGTCTGGACTGGATGTGAAGAGGGGTATTTTTGGGATGCCAGGTGGCTTGCTTTGGACGGGGGAGGGATCGGTTTGGGCGCGGAGAGGCTTGCTTTGGACGCGGAACGCATCACTTTGGGCGCGGAGAGGCTTGCTTTGGACGCGGAACGCATCACTTTGGGCGCGGAACAGCTTGCTTTGGGCGCGGGACGCATCACTTTGGGCGCGGAGAGGCTCGCTTTGGACGCGGAATGCATCACTTTGGGCGCGGAGAGGCTCGCTTTGGACGCAGAACGCATCACTTTGGGCGCGGAGAGGCTCGCTTTGGGCGCGGGACGCATCACTTTGGGCGCGGAGAGGCTTGCTTTGGACGCGGGCTCATTTTAGTTTGTCAAAGGCATTGGGCGCGAAAGTTGTAGCATTTTGGATATTAATATCCTTCCGCGCAATAAGACAGCATAACCGCGGTTTCTCTACATTATTTTCACATTCCAACTCGCGCTAAATGCCTTTAACACTTTAAGCATTAATAGAAATAATAATTTTAAACACAAAAAAACCACCCCCCACAGGGGATGGCCTTGGCCCGGCGACGTCCTACTCTCACAGGGGGAAGCCTATTCCCTGCGTAATTTACACCGTTGGCGTAAATTACGCAAAGCGGCTGCGCCGCCTTACTACCATCGCCGCTGAAGAGCTTAACTTCTATCGGAAAAGAAAAACCCATTACTTTTCAAAGATATAAATCCTCCGGATTTTTAAACACAAAAAAACCACTCCCCAAAGGGAATGGCCTTGGCCCGGCGACGTCCTACTCTCACAGGGGGAAGCCCCCTACTACCATCGGCGCTGAAGAGCTTAACTTCCGTGTTCGGTATGGGAACGGGTGTGACCTCTTCGCCATCGTCACCAGACTATGTATGAACGAAATTTGTTCGTTCAAAACCGGATAAAACCAACATTGTTGCTGAACTCCAAGTTCAACCGTACTTAATTAACTTATAAGGTTAAGTCCTCGATCGATTAGTATCCGTCAGCTGCACGTGTCGCCACGCTTCCACCCCGGACCTATCCACCTCATCTTCTTTGAGGGATCTTACTTACAAATGTAATGGGAAATCTCATCTTGAGGGGGGCTTCATGCTTAGATGCTTTCAGCATTTATCCCGTCCATACATAGCTACCCAGCGATGCCTTTGGCAAGACAACTGGTACACCAGCGGTATGTCCATCCCGGTCCTCTCGTACTAAGGACAGCTCCTCTCAAATTTCCTGCGCCCGCGACGGATAGGGACCGAACTGTCTCACGACGTTCTGAACCCAGCTCGCGTACCGCTTTAATGGGCGAACAGCCCAACCCTTGGGACCGACTACAGCCCCAGGATGCGATGAGCCGACATCGAGGTGCCAAACCTCCCCGTCGATGTGGACTCTTGGGGGAGATAAGCCTGTTATCCCCGGGGTAGCTTTTATCCGTTGAGCGATGGCCCTTCCATGCGGAACCACCGGATCACTAAGCCCGTCTTTCGACCCTGCTCGACTTGTAGGTCTCGCAGTCAAGCTCCCTTATGCCTTTGCACTCTACGAATGATGTCCAACCATTCTGAGGGAACCTTTGGGCGCCTCCGTTACACTTTAGGAGGCGACCGCCCCAGTCAAACTGCCCACCTGACACTGTCTCCTGCCCGGATCACGGGCAAGGGTTAGAAGTCCAATACAGCCAGGGTAGTATCCCACCATTGCCTCCTCCGAAGCTGGCGCTCCGGATTCCAAGGCTCCTACCTATCCTGTACAGGCTGCACCGGAATTCAATATCAGGCTACAGTAAAGCTCCACGGGGTCTTTCCGTCCTGTCGCGGGTAATGCGCATCTTCACGCATATTATAATTTCACCGAGTCTCTCGTTGAGACAGTGCCCAGATCGTTACGCCTTTCGTGCGGGTCGGAACTTACCCGACAAGGAATTTCGCTACCTTAGGACCGTTATAGTTACGGCCGCCGTTTACTGGGGCTTCAATTCGAAGCTTCGCTTGCGCTGACCTCTCCTCTTAACCTTCCAGCACCGGGCAGGCGTCAGCCCCTATACGTCACCTTACGGTTTTGCAGAGACCTGTGTTTTTGCTAAACAGTCGCCTGGGCCTATTCACTGCGGCTCTCTCGGGCTTTAACACCCTACCAGAGCACCCCTTCTCCCGAAGTTACGGGGTCATTTTGCCGAGTTCCTTAACGAGAGTTCTCTCGATCACCTTAGGATTCTCTCCTCGCCTACCTGTGTCGGTTTGCGGTACGGGCACCTCCCGCCTCGCTAGAGGCTTTTCTTGGCAGTGTGAAATCAGGGACTCCGGGGATAATTCCCCTCGCCATCACAGCTCAATGTTATAGAAACGGGATTTGCCTCGTTTCACACCTCACTGCTTGGACGCGCATAACCAACAGCGCGCTCACCCTATCCTTCTGCGTCCCCCCATTGCTGATAACGGCGGGGAGGTGGTACAGGAATATCAACCTGTTGTCCATCGTCTACGCCTTTCGGCCTCGACTTAGGTCCCGACTAACCCTGAGCGGACGAGCCTTCCTCAGGAAACCTTAGGCATTCGGTGGAAGGGATTCTCACCCTTCTTTCGCTACTCATACCGGCATTCTCACTTCCAAGCGCTCCACCAGTCCTTACGGTCTAGCTTCGACGCCCTTGGAACGCTCTCCTACCACTGACACCATAGGTGTCAATCCGCAGTTTCGGTGATCTGTTTAGCCCCGGTACATTTTCGGCGCAGCGCCACTCGACCAGTGAGCTATTACGCACTCTTTAAATGGTGGCTGCTTCTAAGCCAACATCCTGGTTGTCTGGGCAGCGCCACATCCTTTTCCACTTAACAGATACTTGGGGACCTTAACTGGCGGTCTGGGCTGTTTCCCTCTCGACTACGGATCTTATCACCCGCAGTCTG